>CAWVIZ010000001.1:0-253977 GCA_963929535.1 uncultured Lachnospiraceae bacterium
ACTAGATCGCGTGTTGTACTGCTGCTGCAGGATGGAATCCTGCATATTCCCCTGTGACTGGCTGCTTTCCTCTCCGCTGTCCGCTTTATCCAGCGTTACCTGTACCGTTTTTTCCACGTACTGTCCGTTGTCTGCCACCTGAATCGGTCACCTCTACAGTTTCTCCGGCTGCATAATACTGAAGCCGCTGTTTCAGCTCGTCAATAGTGGAAATACTGGTTCCCGTCAAATTTTGTGATCACGCATCCGGCAGTGATTCCGGCATTGTCCGCCCGCGCCGCCTTCCGTCACCTGGGCCACATACACACCCTCAGGAAGTCCATATGCTTCTGCCACAGAGCTGTCCAACCGTCTGTCCTGTAATGCTCAGGGCAGATGCCTGATCATCGGATACTTTTTCTCTGGTGGTTTGATTCATCAGCTCTTCTATGATGGGTTCCGCCGCGGAAGTAGGAATCGCATATCCCATACCCTCCACCTCAGTGGACGCTGTCTTTGCGGAATTGATCCCCACCAGCTCTCCATCCATATTCAGCAGAGCTCCGCCGCTGTTTCCGGGATTGATGGCCGCATCCGTCTGGATGTATCCTGTATCCGCATCCTCATCCAGCTTCCGGTCAACAGCGCTTACGATTCCCGTTGTCACTGACTGTCCGTAACCCAGAGCATTTCCAATGGCCACCACCTGTTCGCCAACCTTCAGCGAATTGGAATCTCCCACAGTAGCGATCTTGATCTGGGACATGGTATCCTCTGAAATATCTGAAAGATTTACCGCGATCACTGCCAGATCATTGTCGGGATCTGTCCCTTTGATGTTGGCTTCGTACGCCTGCCCGTCCACAAATCCTACCGTTAACGTATCGGCATTGGAAACCACATGATTGTTGCTGACGATCAAAAGCTCCGTATCATTCTGGCCGATGATGATCCCTGATCCACAGCTTTCAACCTCTTCCATCTGGGGAGATCCTCCCATACCAAACATGCTGTAATAGTTCTGAACTTCCTGTACCGACTGATTGGTTATGGAAACGATCGAAGGCAGTACCGATGAAGCCACATCCGATACATCCAGGCTTCCCTGGCTGGCGGTTCCGTCAGAAGAGGCCGAAGTGGTCTGCAGCGTAGTCCTCTGAGTGGTGCTGCCTTTATCAGTCTCAGCTGCTGCTGCACTCACGGTACTGCCTGCCATATAGTTGATTCCTGCCATGGTTCCTCCCGCAATACCGCCGAAAAGCACCGCACTCAGCGCGATCGCACCTATTCTTTTTGCCGTTTTCTTCATTCTGTCATGATTCTTCGGCTCCTTTGGCGGCGCCGGCTGAAACTGACTCTGCTGACTCTGCTGAAATTCATAACGTCCATAATCTTCCATAACAATTACCTCCCAAGATCTATTAAAATCTTTATGTTTTATCTCTTTTCCGTTTACAGCTTCAGTATAGGATCAGAGTGTGGTGAAATTGTTATGTAAATATGTTTATTTTGTGAAATCAGATTTATCTGCAGTTTATCCCTCCGAAGACTTCCCGTTTTCTTTTTTCACATATCATGATATAATAGACCCAGCATATTTTATAGAAAGAAGGATTATTCCATGGAGAAGATCACAAGCTTCACAATAGACCATATCCGGCTTAAGCCCGGTGTATACGTATCCCGCAAGGATCCGGTGGGCGATTCCCTGATCACCACCTTCGATATCCGGATGACATCTCCCAATGACGAGCCGGTGATGAACACCGCTGAGGTTCATGCCATTGAACATCTGGGAGCCACCTACCTGAGAAATCACGAGACCTTCGGCCCTAAAATCATCTATTTTGGTCCTATGGGCTGCCGGACAGGCTTTTACCTGCTGCTGGCCGGAGATTACCAGTCAGAAGACATTCTTCCTCTGCTCACCGGTATGTTTTCCTTTATCCGGGATTTTCACGGTGAGATCCCCGGCGCCAGCGCGAAAGACTGCGGAAATTACCTGGACATGAACCTTCCCATGGCCAATTATCTGGCCGACCGGTTCCTGACCCAGGTTCTGGAGCATATTACACCGGACAGGCTGACATATCCCCAGTAATCCGGTAAATTCAGAAAAGGATGACAGGCAGATTTCCCCGTCATCCTTTTCTTTCCATCTGAACCAAAATTTCTCCTCCGCAGACCATTCCCAGACTTCCAGCCTCTGTGTTGGAAAGATTGTACCTTTTTCGGACGATCTCCTTTCCCACCTCTCCCGCATCCCGGATGGCCTGGTATTCCATCATTCCTCCGCCAATGGTTCCGTACAGTTTCCCGTCATCCCCCACATACATGGCTGTCCCCACTCCCCGCGGAGCGGAACCGGATTTTTCCACAATTGTCATCAGTACTCCCGGTATTCCTGCTTCCAGCACGCGGCAGACCTCCTGAGACATGCCTGCCGGCTCCTGCGCGTTTTTTACCTGAACAATCTGCGCCAGGATACTCACCGCGATCTCCTGGGGCTCACCGCCTCCCAGTCTGATCCCGATCGGCATATGGATCTGATCCACCCTCTCCTGGCCATGTCCGGCAGCCAGAAGTCTTTCCCTGGTTGTCTTCACCTTGGAACGGCTCCCGATCATCCCCACATAGGAAAACGGTCTCTCCAGAATCTGGTCCGCGCATACATAATCTCCCTGATGGCCCCTGGTGACGATCACATAATACGCATTATCATACTCCGGAATCCGCTTTTTCAGCTCCTCAAAGGGCGCGCATATCCGTACATCTGCCAGAGGGTGACGGCTGGGGGAGACAAATTCCTCCCTGTCATCCATCACCGTAATATGGTACCCCATCACACTTCCCAGGGCTGCCAGCGCCTTTCCCACATGACCGCCTCCCAGAATCACCAGATGCAGCCATTGTCCTCTGCCGGAAGTCTCCTTTTTCCTGTTTCCTTGTCTTTCATCCGAGTTTTTTTCGCTCATACCATTTTCCGACCCTCTTTTCCGTTTTCCGCCTGGATGCCCTCTCCTTTATATGTATCATTTTTCAGGCAGCGCACCTGTCATCCCCACAGACCATTTGGAGGCACCGGATGCCGGCGGCGCGCTTATGACACCGACAGGCTCCCTTACAGCTCCCCCGGATAAAAAATCCGATCCAGGCAAAGTCCGCAGGCAGGAGCCGTCGCTCCCGCAGCTTTTCTGTCCAGAGCTTCCAGCAGTTCGCTCATGGTATCTGCTCCCCGTTCTCCAAGACCTACTTCTATCAGCGTACCCGTTATGATCCGTATCATATACTGAAGGAATCCATCGCCTTCATACACCAGCTGTATCTCATGGGGAACTCTGACGATGTCCAGACGGGTAATGGTCCGGACTGTGGACTTTTTCATCCGTGGATTCCCGCAGAAGCTTTTGAAGTCATGGGTTCCCAGAAGCGCTGCCGCCGCGTATGCCATAGCCTCCTGATCCAGTTCCTTTCCCAGACGGTATCTGTACTTTCTTTCAAATACATTTTTATATCCATCGGTCCCAATCCTGTATATATACCGTTTTCCCACCGCTGACAGGCGGCTGTGGAACCGCTTGGGCGCTTCCCTTACCTGAAGCACTTCGATATCCTCCGGCAGATAACGGTTCAGATACGAAAGCATCTCCCCGGAGGATACTTCCCCCTCCAGATGGACATTCGCTGTCTGTCCCCTGGCATGGACACCCGCATCTGTTCTTCCCGCTCCATGGATCTCCACAGGATATCCCGCCAACCGGGAAAGCACCTCTTCGATCTTCCCCTGGATTGTCTGATCCGTCCTCTTCTGCCGCTGCCATCCCTGATACCGGCTGCCGTCATAGGCGATCTCCATCCTGTAATTCATACCGCTTTCTCCCCCGGTTCTTTACTTTGAAAACATTCCGCTCCCATATCTTCCCTTTCTATTTCCTCTCTTTCAGGATATCCTGCCGGACCGCGGAAAATTTCCGGCTCTTCGGCCTCCAGGATCTGCCCCGCCCATGCCCGGGCTGCCTTTCTGTACTGGAGCGGAGACATGGACATCACCGTGCGGAACTGACGGAGAAAGGTATTCTCACTGTCGTATCCGCACAGCGCTCCCACCCGGGCTACGCTGTCAGAGCCGAATTCCAGAAGATTCGCCGCCTCGCAGACCCGCACCGTATTGATATACCGGTTTACATTATAGCCGCAGTACCGTTTGAATTCCTTGCTGATGGTAGAGGGATGAAGATAGAACCGCCCGCTGAGACTGTCCAGGCTGAGCTTATCACGGAAATGTGTATCGATATAAGTCCGCACGTCTCTCATCCTGGCATCTGCCGCAGTAATCTCCCCATACTGCCGTTCGCTCCCGGAAAGCCGGAACAGGATCACTGCCAGCTCCGTCAGGATCACCTGGCACATCTGAGAACTGAAGGGAAAGTCTGTCTCCCTTTCATACCTCAGTCTGTCCATCAGTTTCTCCATCCTCCGAAACGCCCTCCGGTCCGCGCTTTTCAGTCTCGCATTAAAATGTCCCGGCTCCGGCGTGGCAAATACTGCCTGCAGATCCTCCTCTATCAAAAAACTTTTCAGATAAGCCGGACTCACCATCAGACCGCAGCGCTGATACGGCGGTTCCTCTATTTTGCTCTGGTAAAATTCCATAGCTCCGATCACCAGAATATCTCCGGCTTCCACCCGGTACGTTCGTCCCCCGATATCATAGGAAGCTTTTCCCGCCTCAACCAGAAGAACCTCGCAGGTATTGTGAATATGGCTCATGGACAGCCGTTCATACCCGCAGGTCCTGGATACGCTGTAGCGTTCCCGGTCAAAGTCCACAATCTGCTCCGGTTCCTCATAATCGTTCACCCTGATCTCCATCTGGCCCCTCCTCATTTACCCTTGCTGTCATTGTCACTTACAGAATTCATAATTACTTAGCCATATTTTTTTGTTTATGCTCCACATAGTATCATCCCCTCCCCCATTTGTCAATGAAGGAACTGCTTTTCCCATCCTACAGGCGTTTCCGTTCCTTTTCGCGAACCTATTTTCCTGTTTTTTCCAGTCCTGCAAAGTTCGTTTTCCTTCTCCATCCCATTTTTTCAGCCAAAAAATAGTGATTTTATCCCTTCTCATCTTCTCATTGTTAAAATAAAGACAATGTGTTATAATATAATTATCCAATATCTGTGCGAAAGTAAAGGAGGAGTGGTGTATGAGTGAAAAAAGGCTTCTGGCATCAGGCGCTCATGAGGTTTATCTGGAAGATGGCAAAGCAGTAAAACTTTTTGCCAAGGGCTTTCCCAAGGCTGAAGTCCTGCGGGAAGCGGTCCATCAGTCCCTGGCTCAGGAACGCGGGATCCTGGTTCCCTCCGTTCTGGCCGTGACCCAAAGAGCGGACGGACAGTGGGCCATCGTTTCCCAGTACATAGAGGGCAAGACTCTGGCCCAGCTTATGGAGGAAGAGCCGGAGAAGAAGAAAGAATATCTGGAGCAGATGACCCGCCTGCAGGTGGAGATCTTCCGGAAAAATTCCCCGGTACTGGGCAGCCTGAAGGATAAGATGGCCCGCCAGATCCAGAGCGTGGAGGAATTAAGCGATGTGGACCGCTTTGAAATCCTCACCAAGCTGAACGGCATGAAAAATCACAAGAAGCTCTGCCACGGAGATTTCTGCCCGGAGAATATCATTGTCGGTCAGGACGGCTGGTATGTGCTGGACTGGATCCACGCGGCCGCCGGCAATGCCAGCGGAGATGCCGCCCGGACCTATCTGATCCTCTCCCTGTCTGATAAAGAGGAGGCCGATTATTATCTGGATACCTTCTGCGGCATTACCGGTATCGATCCCAATTATGTGCGGCAGTGGATCCCCATCGTAGCTGCCGCTCAGCTGGTGAAAAAACGTCCCCATGAACGGGAGCTTCTGATGAAATGGGTAAATGTGTGCGATATCGACTGAATATCCGCGCGTATATAGAGCTCCAGAGAAAAAGGGGCTGTCGGTTCATACCGGTTTCCAGCCCAAGCTGCAAAAAAGAGACAGTCTCCCCGGATCCGGGTTTTCATGCCCGGTTTCTCCAGGAGGCTGTCTCTTTCTTAACGCCTGATGGTTGTTGATGGCTGGAGGATGCGCATCACGCTCTTCACTGTCCATTCCGCAATACGCGATCATCTCCCGCATCGCTATGTGTCTGCTGATTATGGGATCTATATCCTGTTCTTATATATTCTATCAGAGTCTCCACATCCTCAATTCGTCATAATCTCCATTTATGCCATTTCGATGATAAATGACCCCACTCTTTAAAACGGCGTTCCATCCAGGTCATACGGCGTGGTCTGGTACACGTAATAATTCAGCCAGTTGGTATACAGATTATTGGCATGAGCTCTCCACATCAAAAGCGGACGGACTTCCGGCTGATCTCCCCGGTAATAATTCCTGGGAAGCTGGATATCCAATCCTTTTCCCAGATCTCTCCGATACTCCGTATCCAGCGTCACCCGGTCATACTCCGGATGGCCCATCACAAAGATCTGACGGCCCTCTCTGGCCATTCCCAGGAAAAATCCCGCCTCCTCCGACTCTGCCAGGATCGTGATCTTTCCGCAGTCCCGGATATCCTGAATCGGAACCTCGGTATGTCTGGAGTGGGGAGCCAGAAACATGTCGTCAAATCCTCTCACCAGCGGAATCTTCCGGTTGTTCACCTTATGCCAGAACAGCCCGAACATTTTGTGGGAGAGCTGTTTTTTCTGAAGTCCGAAGTGGTAGTAAAGCCCCGCCTGGGCTCCCCAGCAGAGATGCATGGTGGAGGTCACATGGGTCTTGGTCCACTCCATGATCGTCACCAATTCCTCCCAGTAATCCACCTCTTCAAACTCCATGTGCTCCACCGGAGCTCCGGTGATGATCATTCCATCAAACTTCCGGTTTTTTACCTGTGAAAATTCCACATAGAACTTGTTCAGATGACTGGTGGAAGTGTTCTTGGATTCATGACTGGCCGGCACCATAAAGGTCACATCCACCTGCAGAGGCGTATTTGACAGGGAACGCAGAAGCTGCAGTTCCGTATCCTCCTTCAGAGGCATCAGATTCAGGATCAGGATCTGAATGGGACGGATATCCTGGTGCAGTGCCCTGGTTTCATCCATCACGAAAATATTTTCTTTTTCCAGGATCTCCCGGGCGGGAAGATCCTTCTGTACTTTAATAGGCATATTTTTCACCTGCTTTTTCTTTTTTTATTCCCCCGGGCAGCCAGCCGGGCGGACATACCTGCCGCAGAACCCCGGCGGACATTGAACGGTCAAACCGCTGTCCCCGACTGCTACATCAGAGGAGCAAACAGCCGGAGCACATGACCGCAGAACCGGGTGATCAGCTTTTCTCTCCAGTAATCCTCCATGGTGATCTCCCGGCATTTTTTCAGGGTCTCCTGGAAATCTTCCTCCACCTTTTTAATCTCCGGCACCTTGTACATCAGCACCGCGCACTCAAAATGCAGATACAGGCTTCTGTAGTCCAGATTTATGGTACCCACTACCGCCTTGGTATTGTCTGAAGAAAATACCTTGGCATGTACAAAGCCCGGTACGTACTGGAAGATCCTCACCCCGGCCTTTAAAAGTACCGGATAATATGTCTTTGCCAGCGCAAAGGCGTATCGCTTGTCAGGGATGTCCGGCATGATGATCTTCACATCCACTCCCCGTTTTGCCGCATAGGTAAGCGCGGTGATCATCTCATTATCCAGAATCAGATAGGGAGTCATGATATGTACATATTCCTCTGCCGTATTCAGGATATCCATATAGACCAGCTCTCCCACATTTTCCTTATCCAGAGGGCTGTCTCCGTAAGGCTGTATATAACCGGACGCCGCTTCCAGCTTCGGCTGCTTCACATTCAGATACTGCTGATACAGATCCATCCGGACGCCCAGATCCCACATCTGAAGAAACATCAGGGTAAAGCTGCGCACCGCATCCCCCTTGATCATAATGGCGGTATCCTTCCAGTGACCAAACCGTTCCTTCTCATTGATATATTCATCCGCCAGATTCACGCCCCCGGTAAATGCCACCAGCCCGTCGATCACCACGATTTTCCTGTGATCCCGGTTATTCTGAGAGGTACTCAGGGCGGGACGGACAGGATTAAATACCTTGCACTGGATCCCCAGGGCCTCCATCTGCTTGGGATAGTCGTAAGGAAGCCGGGCCAGCGTGTTCATTCCGTCATACATAAACCGGACCTCCACGCCCTCCCTGGCCTTCTGTTTCAGGATATCCAGGACCGTACTCCACATCCTGCCGTTGGCCACGATAAAATATTCCATAAATATGAACTTTTGGGCCTTTTTCAGCTCATTTATCAGGGAAGCAAACTTTTCTTCCCCAATGGGATAGTATTCGGCAGTGGAGTTCTCATATACCGGATAGCCGCCTCTTTTGTATACATATCTGGCAAGATTCGCCATCTGTCGGTTTTCCTGTTCCAGATTTTCTGTAATCTCCGGATCCTGAGCCGCATAATGCTTCATCTTCCGGAATCGGTTCCACAGTTTCCGGTTCATGAGCCGGGAACCTATCTGCGTTTCCACAAAAATATACAAAAACACGCCAAAGACCGGCATCAGGACGATGGGAACCATCCATGCCAGCTTAAATGCGGGATTTCCCTCCCGATTGATGATGACCAGCACAGTGATATCCGTCAGCAGTATGTAAGCCCAGTAAGCATATACAATATATTCGCTGAGAAGTCCGCTGATCAAAAACAGCACAGCCACCTGCAGCACCAGCAGCAGGAGAATAATGGTGGTTCTTCCAAAAATCACCTGTAAAATGCCGGTTTTTCCCTTTTCCACCATCTGCTGGCCTTTTTCCACCATCTCGTGCCCGCGTTCCGATTCTTTGATATCCTGCAGCTTGCCCATTGGTCCCCCTGTCTTCTTTCTTTAGTTCCATCAGGCAGAAATCATTCCGCCCGATTCCGCGATACCTTACAGCCTGCCCCAAAGCTTTCCGCCGTATCTGCACGGAAACTTTCCGCCGACAGCGGTATCACAGCCGCTTGCAACATATTTCTTATGATAACGAAATTCTGCCGGAATGTCAATGTTCCCCAAAGAGAGATGCCGATCGCCGGTAACAGTTGGGCCTTCCGGCTTCTCCAACACACAGCGTCCTCGCGGGACAGTTGAAGGCTGAACTGTTGCGATTGCCGGCTGCAGTTCCCCTTTCCGGCCTCACTGCCGCCAATAACGCGCAGCTTACTCCTCTTCTCCCAGCATCCGCAGAAATTCCTCCTCGGAAATCACCGGAATCCCCAGTTCTCTGGCCTTCCTGTTCTTGGAGGACGAGGACTGCACATCGTTGTTGATCAGATAGCTGGTCCTAGAGGTAACGCTTCCGGTCACCTTTCCCCCCCTGGATTCGATCACGCTCTTTACCTCATTCCGATTGGCAAAATGTTCCACATTTCCCGTGATCACAAAGTTCAGCCCCGCAAAACTCTGAGGCTGTTCTCCGGTCTCTTCCTTTTCCAGTTCCAGATGGGCCAGCAGGTGATCCAGCTTCCCCTGCCGTCCCTCCTTTGCGAAATAGTCCACAAAGCTCTGGGCGATCACAGGACCGATTCCATCCACCTGGGCCAGCTCCTCCTGGGTCAGGTGCCGGATCCTCTCCACATCGTAATCAAACTGGCGGCAGATCACCCTGGCATTTGCCAGACCGATGTTGGGGATCCCCAACGCATAGATCACTCTGTGAAGCTGGGTTTTTCTGGCTTTTTCCAGGCTCTCTTCCAGATTGGCAAAGGATTTTTCACCAAATCCCTCCATTTTTACGATCTCCTCCCGGTATCTCCCGATCTCAAAGATATCCCCGAAATCGTGGATAAATCCCCTGGCAATAAATTTTTCCAGAGTGGCCTCCGAAAGTCCGTCGATATTCATGGCATCCCGGCTGACGAACAGGGTAAAAGACTTGATAGCCTTGGCCGGACAGTCCGGATTGGTACAGTACAGGGATTCCACCCCGTTCAGATCCTGAATGTTTGTGGGGCCGCCGCAGGAAGGACATTCAGCGGGAATATCCCTCACTCCGCTGCAGGTAAGATTCTCACCGATCTGCGGAATGATCATGTTGGCTTTGTATACCCGGATCCTGTCCCCCACTCCCAGCTTCAGCTTCCGCATGATACTGATATTGTGTACGCTGGCCCGGCTCACCGTGGAGCCCTCCAGCTCCACCGGCGCAAAGACTGCCACCGGATTGATCAGGCCTGTCCTGGAGGGGCTCCACTCGATCTCCAGCAGAGTGGTCTCCGCCATTTCGTCCGCCCATTTAAAGGCATAGGAATTTCTGGGGAATTTCGCAGTACTTCCCAGAGAGTCCCCATAGGCAATATCATCGTACAAAGCCACCAGTCCATCAGATGGGAAATCATTCTTCCCCGCCTGTTCCGAAAAGTATTCCATCGCCGGATCCAGGCTGTCCTGATCCACGATCCTGTACTCCACCACCTGAAATCCCTGTTCCTTCAGCCATTCCATCTGCCTCTGTCTGGAATTCTGAAAATCAACGTCATCCGCGCGTACCAGAAAAAACGCGAAAAACTGCACATGTCGCCTGGCTGTGATCTGATTGTTCAGCTGGCGCACCGATCCGCTGCACAGATTTCTGGGATTCTTATAGCGGGCATCCACCTCCTCTATCTGACTGTTGATCCGTTCAAATTCCGAGTAGGTGATAATGGCCTCCCCCCTCAGGATCAGTTCGCCCCGGTAGGGGATTTTCAGAGGAATGTTGTCAAATACCCTGGCGTTATTGGTCACCACCTCCCCTATGATCCCGTTTCCCCTGGTGACAGCCTTGAACAGTTCTCCGTCCCGGTATGTGAGTACAATGGTGAGTCCGTCCAGCTTCCAGGAAAGCAGAGTCTTTCTGGGACCGATAAAGCTTCGCAGAGCTTCCAGATCCTTGGTCTTATCCAAAGACAGCATGGGGGCTTCATGGGCCTCCTTGGGAAGTTCATCCACCGCCTCGTATCCCACTGTAACAGTGGGACTTCCCGCCAGTACTGTTCCGGTCTCCTCCTCCAGCCGGGACAGCTCATCGTAAAGTCTGTCGTACTCCAGGTTGCTCATGATCTCCCGGTCCTCCTGGTAATACGCCCTGGATGCCTGGTTCAGAAGCGACACCAGCTCCTTCATTCTCTGCAACGCGTCCTGCATACCTATCTCCTCTCTGCTCATTATCTTCTCTCCGATTTTCCTTTTTCTCTCTGCTGTGCCCAGGAAAGGGAAGAGGAATCCTTTAAAAGTTCCAGAAGCTGCGCCAGCTCCTCTCCGGTCACCTGGCGCAGCTGACCTTTTTTCATACCGTCCAGCCTGATATTCATGATCCGCACCCGCAAAAGACTGGTCACCTGGAACCCCAGTGCCTGGCACATCCTGCGGATCTGCCGGTTCAGCCCCTGGGTCAGGATGATCCGGAAGCTGTTCTTTCCCGTCCGTTCCACTGTACATGGTCTGGTAACCGTATCCAGTATGGGCACACCGCTGCGCATCCGGCGGAGAAATTCCTCTGTTATCGGACGGTCCACCTGTACCAGATACTCCTTCTCATGATAATTCCCGGCTCTCATGATTTTATTCACCAGATCACCGTCGTTGGTCAGAAGCAGCAGACCGGTGGAATCCTTATCCAGCCTTCCCACAGGAAACACCCGCTGAGGGTAGCTGATATAGTCTATCACATTATTTTTTTCTCTCTTCTGCGCCGTACAGACGATCCCTTCCGGCTTGTACAGCGCCAGCAGGACTCTGGAAGTCTGTTTTTCTACAGGCCTGCCATTAACCTCCACCCTGTCCTCCTGCGAAATCCGTTCTCCCGTCACTGCTTTTCTCCCGTTCACAGTAACCAGCCCCTGCTGGATCATCCGGTCCGCTTCTCTGCGGGAGCATACTCCTGCCTCACTCAAATATTTGTTCAGACGAACTTCCTCCAACTCCTTATCCTCCCTGTAAAAAAGGAGCACTGCATCCAGTCTGCAGTACTCCTTTCTATGTATCAGCCAATGGCCGTTTTCTACTGAAACAAATCGCCGCGTACGTAGCCGGTCTGTCCCTCAAAATCAATCTGGATCCAGTCCCCTTCGGAACCGGTCTTGGTCACCTGCTGACCGGCCGTCAGCTCACCCAGCTTCTCCGCGTCTGTGGAAGGCTGGGAACGCACATTACAGTTGGACTTCACAGTAATAGTCGCTCCATCCTCCGCGCTCATAGCCGCAGACATCTCCACACCCAGTTCTGCCAGATAGGAGGCCAGCTCCGGGTCGGAAGCAACCGTATCATCGTACTCCTGCTGCTTCTCCGTGATCAGCGCCTGTACATCCTCCGAGTTGGTCACTTCATCAATACGGGCCTGCTGCTCTGCCGTTGGTTCCGATACAATATACAGTTCACCGTCATCCCCTGTATCCACATACATACAGCTCACTCCGGGAAGAACCGTGTCATAACCGGTATATTTGTGATCGTAAACTGCCAGCACCACATAGCTTCCCTCCGCCGTTCCCGGCTTGGTGTAAGCTTCTACTCCGCTGTAGGATTCAATATATCTGGAATTCTCAATGGCCGTCTCTTCCGACGGGTCCAGATTATCCACAAGAGTCTTCAGTGTCTCCGTATCTCTGCCGCCCAACGCGGTGTAATACTTCTCCACCAGAGCATTCACCTTCGGATAGGCATTCTGCTCCAGAGCATCCTCCGGCTCACTCTCAGCCTCCGGTGTAGCTTCAGGTTCCTGATCCTGATCATTCGTCTGATCCGTCTCATTCCCTGTATCCTCCACCTGCGGGGTGGCATCAGCCGGTTCCTTACTGCCTCCTCCAAGCCTGCCGGACACGAACCAGACACCGAAAATGATCACAGCCAAAACCAATAAGATCGCCAGCCCCAGAAGAATATACCTCAGATTATCTGAAAGCCATTCTCTAAAATTATCCATAACGTTCCTCTCCCCTGTCAGGTGCGCTCTATGGTTTCCTCTATAACGTACAAAACGCATCTGGAGGGAGTCGAACCCCCGACACATGGTACCGGAAACCATTGCTCTATCCTCTGAGCTACAGATGCGTATTGGAGCTTTTCAGCTCACTTTGTAACTATAGCACAAATAATTCTTTTTGTAAAGAGAAACGTGCAATTACAATTAATTTCAGACTATTATATGTAATATCAGATATTTGCAGTGAAAGTCCGGGAATCTGCCCATCTGAAATCCGCTGCCCGGCAGAACTGCTGCGGCCGGCTAACAGATAATCCTGTCCTCTTCCCTCCGGTACCGGTACACGCTGTCCGACAGCACCTCCTGCAAAGACACATGCTCCCGGTTGATATCCTTTACCATCCGGGCCAGCTCTTTCTGATCATAATGCATACTCTCAGGCACCAGGATACATTCGTGGATACTGCTGGGCAGAATATAGAATTCCTCTCCCAAAATCCGGGAAATCTCCTTCAGCAGCCCGGGATACAGGATCACTCCCGCCCCCAGGGATCTGGCCTGGTTGGTCAGAATATACATGGGAACATTCTTGCCATCTGCCGCAGCCAGCTCCTCCCCGCCCAGCCCCAGGATCTCTTCCAGAGTGATGAGCTGAGCAGGAAGCTTCTCCCAGCTTCTTCTCCGGGCGTTCTCTTCCAGCGTATCCCGGCTGATTCCCCACCGCTCCAGGATATCGTTGCGGATAAGGACCGTTCCTCTCTCATTTTCCTGAATCACCCGCAGATAAAACACCATTGCCAGATCCAGCACTCTTCTGTGGGGCAGCTCTTTCAGCCGCTCCCTGTTCTTCTCATAGTGTATCAGCTGATAGAAGATGTTCTTTTCCGCCTGTTCATAATTTTCCAGCAGTTCCCGTCCAACCTGTATCCTTTCCCGATGCCTGGTATATGTCCATATCATCTTTTCCGCCAGTTGTTCCAGAGGGACGCCCCGCATCCACAGCCGATAGTATTCTTCCAGATAAAGGATCGGCTGAGTATCCGCTCCCTTGCAGGCAAATACCATCCCGTCCATCACAATCCCGTTATTTTTCGGTATCTTCTCACAGGAGATCCTGGTATCATCATCCAGTTTTTCCCTCAGAAGCTTTGCAATCTTTTCCTTAAATTCTCCGTAATCCAAATTTCCTCCTTTCCTGCGTCCTTTTCATAGGCCGCGCGGACTCATACCTTCAGCCAAACAGACAACAAACAACACAGATAAAAACAAAGGGAATATCGTGCGAACGCACATAAGAATTGTTAAAAAACGGCAGCGCCGCCGCTCTATAGGAATTATTTTACGGTATCACATGGAAAAACGCAACAGAATTCCGTCGACATCTTTCGTCATTTTTCGATATCATATGACAGTTCCGCCTTCCCGGTCCCAAATGCAGCGCGGTCAGCGCATAACAGATCTCCTCCGGACGTCCTGCGCTCCGGCGGAACGTTTTTATCGCACAGGGACACAGTTCCTTATAAAGTCAAATACCCCGCAGCAAGCTACGGGGCATCAAACTTGCAGTGCAGCAGAGCTGCGGGGCATTTGACCCTCGCGGCAGTCGCCAAATGGACATGCAAGCATGTCCGCTTGGCTCGTTGCCCGCGGGAATAAAATTCAGGGATCCGTGCGGCTCATGTAAGTCACACGAATCCCTGGAACCTCTTATACCCTGGAGAGATACTCTCCCGTTCTGGTATCAATCTTGATCTTGTCACCCTGCTCCACGAACAGAGGAACATTTACCTGAGCTCCTGTCTCCACAATGGCGGGCTTGGTAGCTCCCTGTGCGGTATCTCCCTTAAAGCCAGGCTCTGTTTCTGTGATCTCCAGCTCCACGAACAGAGGCGGCTCAACAGCGAATACATTGCCGTTATAGGAACATACCTTCACCATCTCGTTCTCTTTTACGAACTTCAGGGCGTCTCCCAGAGTCTCCTGGTTGATTGCGATCTGATCATACGTTTCATTATTCATAAAGTAATACAGATCACCGTCATTGTACAGGTACTGCATATCTACTCTGTCGATTCTCGCCTGGGGGAACTTCTCAGTGGGACGGAAGGTTTTCTCCACCACACCGCCGCTGATCACATTTTTCAGTTTCGTTCTAACAAAAGCAGCTCCTTTTCCAGGCTTTACGTGCTGAAACTCCAGGATCTGAACAACGTTTCCGTCAATTTCCAGTGTCACGCCGTTTCTGAAATCTCCTGCTGAAATCATATCTTCTTCCTCCTTAAATCTCTACAATAAGCTTGACTACCCTATATTCTATAATACCCGACAGGATTTTTCAACTAATTTTTTTGCAGCGGGCCCCAATAGGAGAAAAACAGACCCGCAGACAGGAGGAACTTTCCTTTTTCTCACTCCACCTGCTCCTGCCGGCGGCAGACCGGAATCCCTCCCGCCTCTTCCAGGGGGATTCCCCTCTTTTTCCGGTCTCTTTTATAAAAATACAGGACGATCTTTTCCAGATACCGTTTCAGCACGATCTGAATCTCCTCCCGGGGATGGATCGGCTTCACCAGAATATTGGCCAGACCGCTCCGTCTGGCTCCGTAGACGTCTGTGAAGAGCTGATCGCCTACAAAAAGGGTATTGGAAGGCTGCGTACCCATCAGTTCACAGGCTTTCAGATAATTCTTCCTGGAGGGCTTATGGGCGTCCTCAATAAAATGTACCTGTATCTCCCGGTTGAACATGGACACACGCTGGATCTGGTTGTTGGAAAGCAGGCAGCAGGAAAATCCCAGTTCCTTTAAGTGCGCAAAAAGCGCTTTGGCCCTCTCGTCCGCCGGTGCGCCGTGGGGCACCAGAGTATTATCGATATCAAAGATCACCCCCCGGTATCCCTCTTCATACATCCGTTCAAAATCAATCTGATAGGTGGAATCCACCCATGCATCAGGAAAAAATCGTTCAAACAGCATTCCTTATCTCCCATTCATTCTTTTCTGCCCAGCAGACCATTACCGTTCCAGGAACTGTTCAAGCCTGGAAAACTGCTCCTTCATCAGATCGTATCCATGCTGATAAAAAGCCTCCAGCTTCTCCATATCTCTTTCCAGTCTGGACACCGTGGGCGTCTGCGGGCGCAGGACAAACACTCTGCCCTCCCTCTCCCATTTGTCAATGTAATCCATGGTCTTGTTGTACACACGGGCACGGTTCTCAATAGATCTTACCAGATTGGGATACGTTTTTCCATAGGCCAGCCGGTAAATATTTCTTCCGGGCCGCACCGGTTTTTTCCGGTAACCCTTGTTTCTGGTAAGGATGATCACCGGCTTTTTATGCCCTGTCTTCAGAGCCCGCACCACAGGCACGGAATCCGCCAGTCCCCCGTCCAGATAGGGTGTCCCGTCCACATAGACGATTTTCGTTCCCAGGGGGATGCTGCTGGATGCCCTGCAGATATCCATAAGGCGCTTTTTGCTGGAATGCTCTCCCAGGTATTCCGCCTTTCCCGTGATACAGTTGGTCACCACCATTTCACACTGGATATCCGACTGAAAATACGTATCATAATCAAAGGGGAAGGTCTCCTCCGGAAACTTTTCAAACATCAGATCCATATCCATAAGCGTATGGGTCTTCAGTGTATTCTTCATGCTCACGTAGCGATTTTCTTTGTCAGTAACAATACAGCAGTTCTTCATTCTTCCCGGCTGCCTGGATACGTAGCTGGCCGCGTTGCAGGCGCCGGCAGAAGTGCCTACCACATAGGGAAAATACATTCCCTGCTCCATCAGATAATCCAGCGCCCCGGCGGTGAATATGCCCCTGTTGGCGCCTCCCTCCAGAACCAGTCCTGCCTGTTTCATAATCATCCTCCTTTTCTTCCTTTCCAGGGACATCCGGTCAAAGATCAAAGGCCCGGTGTCCCACAGTCAGACGTTTCCCCCGGACCGCGATGGACCCGCCCCCGCAGCCTGGGGAAATATCCGCAGCAGTCCAACTCCCGGCTTCCCTGTCACAGATACGCTGACTTTATAACCGGGGCCGCCGCTTCCCTGAGGGAATGCAGCCGCCCCGGCCCTCTTTTGCGGCAGAAAATCCAACAGCCCGGCTGCCGCTTTTTTCTGCGGCAGTTCAGCTTTTTGGTTTTCCTGTCATTGATATCTGCGTCCGAACTGCGGAAACCGCAGTCAGATGCCCGCATCCCTGGCAAAACAGCGGAAGGTCCAGCGTCAGCCTTCCCTTATCGCTCCTCCAGAGGCACATACTTCTCATACTCCTTCACGTTCATATATGCGGGACGGATGATCTTATCCGTATTGATCAGCTCCTCCATCCGGTGCGCGCTCCATCCCACGATACGGGCCACGGCAAACATGGGGGTAAACAATTCTGTGGGAAGATCCAGCATGCTGTACACAAAGCCGCTGTAGAAATCCACATTGGCGCTTACGCCTTTGTAGATATGACGCTCCTCTCCGATGATCTGGGGAGCCAGCCTCTCTACCATACTGTACAGACCGAATTCCTTATCCCGGCCCTTTTCATGCGCCAGCTTCTCCACAAAACGCTTGAAGATCTCTGCACGGGGATCGGAAATAGAATACACCGCATGCCCCATTCCATAAATCAGTCCCCTCTTGTCGAAGGCTTCTTTGTGCAGCAGTTTTCTCAGATAGGTTCCTACTTCCTCCTCATCCTTCCAGTTGCGGACATGCTTCTTCATATCCGCAAACATCTGTACCACCTTGATATTGGCGCCGCCGTGCTTCGGTCCTTTCAGGGATCCCAGAGCCGCCGCGATCACGGAGTATGTATCTGTGCCGGAAGAGGTCACCACATGGGTGGTAAACGTGGAGTTGTTGCCGCCGCCGTGCTCCATATGCAGTACCAGCGCCAGATCCAGGATCGTGGCCTCCAGCTTTGTATATTTCATGTCGGGGCGCAGCATCCGGAGGATATTCTCTGCCATGGACAGATGCGGATCCGGATTGTGGATATAAAGGCTCTTCCCTTTGATATAGTGATTGTATGCGTGGTAGCCGTATACAGACATCATGGGGAAAGTACTGATCAGGGTCAGGCACTGTCTGAGCACATTGGGAAGGCTGATATCTTCCGCATAGCTGTCATAAGCGTACAGAGTCAGTACACTTCTGGCCAGCGTATTCATCATATCTTTTGTGGGCGCCTTCATGATAACATCCCTGACGAAATTGGTGGGAAGGGAACGCTGGGCTGCCAGCATCTTTTTGAACGCTTCCAGCTGATCATGATCCGGCAGCACTCCGAACAGGATCAGATAGGCCACTTCCTCATAGCCGTACCTGTTCTCCCTCAGGAATCCTTCCGTAAGATCGTGGATGTCGTATCCCCGGTAATACAGTCTGCCGTCACAGGGAACCGTCTTCCCGTCCACAGTCTCACTGGAAATGATCGCCGAGATTTCCGTTAATCCCGCCAGAACCCCTTTTCCATTTACATCACGCAGTCCCCGCTTCACCTCATGCTTCGCATACAGAGAGCTGTCAATCTTACCATTTGCCACACAGATCTCCGTCAGCGCTTCCATCTCCGGGGTCACTTTCAGTTTAAATCCAGCCATACTGCATTACCTCCTTTTTTCTCAAATATAATAGTCACACTATTCAGGAGACGCATTTTCCTGCCCGGCCGGAACCGGGCAGGAAGCGTTGTGTATCCATTCGATGCAAAAACAGGTGCCAAATCACGTTTAGAAGCAAACTTAACGCCTTTTTGGCACCTGTTTCCCATCGTCCTGAACTGTTTATTTGTATTTTTTATTATACACCATTTTGCACAAAAGTTACAATATTCAAAATCTTAAAAAAATATGAACGAAAAAAGCCTCCGGCCAGCAGTTTCTGATAACTTCCCGGCAGCGGAGGCTCTTTTTCCAATTACTTCATTATACTCGTTTGGCCAGAACTTCTTTCTCGTAAGCCGTCACTTCTTTGTACCAGTCCTCCCGAACCGGAACGCCGCAGCTTTCGCAGAAATAATCCCATACAGCTCCAAAGGGATACGTCTTCAGCTCCTCCTGCTGCATCATCAGCTCCGTGAATCTGGACTGATCCTGCAGTTCCTTCAGCCTTTCATTGGGAGTGAGAAGGGCATACAGCAGGGCTTTCTGCATATTCCTCATACCTACAGTCCAGGCCGCAATTCGGTTGATGCTGGCATCGAAGAAATCCAGCCCCAGGATCACCCGGTCCAGAGCGTTATTGCGGACGATCTCTTTGGCGATCTCTTTTGTCTCATCATCCAGCAGCACCACATGATCGCTGTCCCAGCGCACCGGACGGGTCACATGCAGAGCGATCCTGTCGTTAAACAGCAGCATGGAAGGGATCTTATCGGAAACCACCTCCGTGGGATGGTAGTGGCCGTTATCCATCAGACTTAAGATACCATTCTTGGCCGCGTAATTAACGGTAAATTCGCTGGATCCCACCGTGTAGGACTCCATACCGATGCCGAACACCTTGGACTCCAGGCACACCAGCACCTTCTCTTTATCATAATCGATGGACAGGATCTGGTCCAGAGAATCCTTAAAACGGGCTCTCGGTCCCAGCCGGTCTGCCGGCACATCCTTGTAGCCGTCAGGGATCCAGATATTCATGGCACAGTAAGTTCCCAGCTCCTCAGCAAAGTACTGGGAGATCCGGATGCAGGCTTTTCCATGATCGATCCAGAACCGCCGCACCTCCTCATCCGGACTGGAGAGGGTAAGGTTTTCCTTCACCATGCTGTGGGAAAAGAACGTGGGATTAAAATCCAGGCCCAGTCCCCTGGCCTTGGCAAATTCCACCCATTTTTTAAAGTGTTTGGGCTCGATCTTATCTCTGTCCGCAAACTCTCCATCCTCAAAAATGGCATAGCTGGCATGGAGATTCAGACGATGTTTGCCCGGTACCAGGCTCAGCACCTTATCAATATCGTCCATCAGTTCCTGAGGTGTCCTGGCTCTTCCGGGATAATCTCCCGTAGCCTGGATCCCGCCTGTCAGGGGGCCCTTCTGATCAAAACCGATCACGTCATCCCCCTGCCAGCAGTGCATGGAAATGGCCACACCCTTTAAGGTCTCCAGGGCCTTGTCCGTATCCACTCCAACACCCGCATACTGTTCCTTCGCAAGCTGGTATCTCTCTGTGATTGTCATACTTTCCCTCTCTTTCCGGCGGGACCCGGACCTTCCCCGTCAGATTCCCGCCTTATGCATTGTAAATTTTGATATCGAAGGATTCATGGATCACATCCCTGGCCTCTTCCACTCTGGCAAATTCCTTTGCCTCCAGCATCTGGGCCGTCAGGTTTCCGATAGCCGTAGCCTCGGTGGGGCCTGCATGAATCTCTTTCTTCGTGGCTTTCGCGGTGAGCTTGTTGAGGTAATCCGCATTGGCTCCTCCGCCTACAATATGGATCCTTCCAAAGGTTCTGCCTGCCATCTCCTCCAGCTCTCCCGCTGTCCGGGCATAGCACTCGGCAAGACTGGCATAGATCACCGTAGCGATTTCTCCCAGGGTCTGGGGCACCGGCTGGCCGCTGTCAGCGCAGGCTTTCTTTACTTCCTCCACCATGCTCTCAGGAGCCAGGAAGCGCTCATCGTTGGCGTCCACCCTGGAGGGGAAGTCTTTGTTCTCCTCTGCCATCTCACAGATCTGGGCAAAGGAATAGGCATCATCGAATTCATGACGCACCGACTGGATCATCCACAGTCCCATAATATTTTTCAGATAGCGGAAACGGTAGCCGTAACCACCCTCATTGGTCAGATTCAGTTCGCAGCTTCTCTTGGAACAGTCCGCCTCCATCCGCTCGATTCCCATCAGAGACCATGTTCCGGAGCTGATATAAATGAAATCATCATCGTTGGCAGGAACCGCCAGAACAGCGGATCCCGTATCATGGGTAGCAGGCACCACCACATTCAGGTTAAAGCCCACTTCTTTCTGAACCTCCTCGGTCAGTCCGCCCAGATTGGTTCCGGGAGTCACCAGTTTCTGGAACATCCCCTTGTTGTAGCCCAGCAGATCGATCAGCTCATAATCCCAGTCCTTGGTGACAGGGCTCACCAGCTGACCGGTGGTAGCCTCCGTATACTCGTTCACCTTCTGGCCGGTGAGGCGATAGTGGAAATAATCCGGCACAAACAGCAGCGTTCTGGCTGCTTCCATATACTCCGGATGCTGTTCCTTCACAGCCATCAGCTGATAAATGGTATTGAACACAGCCTTCTGAATTCCGGTTCTGGCGTACAGATCCTCCAGAGAAATCTTCTCGTACACCTTCTCGTCCATGCCGTTATTCCGTTTGTCCCGGTAGCCTACGGCATTCCCCAGCATCTGGTCATTTTCATCCAGCAGGACGAAATCCACTCCCCAGGTATCCACACCCATGCTCACCGGAATCTTTCCCAGCTCCTTGCACTTTTTCATACCGTTTAAGATTTCCTGGAACAGACGGTCTGTTTCCCAGCAAAGCTCACCGTCCTTTTTTACCATTCCATTGGAAAAACGGTAAACTTCCTCCAGCTGCATCTTCCCGTTTTCCATCCATCCCAGGATGTGACGTCCGCTGGAAGCGCCGATATCCACTGCCAAATAGTAATTTCTCATGTGATTTTTCCTCCTGATTTCTGTTCTCCGGTTTCCGGAGCGCGTATTTTCGCAGCAGCCTCGCCTTTGGGCTTTTCTGAAGCTGTCTTCCATTACAGTCTGGCCTTCCGGTTTTCCTGCTGTACGTTCCCGGCACACCATATTTCCCGGAAAATGCGATAAGATGAAGCGGCAGTTCTCCGACTGTCTTCATCTTATCGTATTTTCCCCGGGAAAGAAAGAACCTCATTTGCCAAGGACAGTGTCCTTATTTGACATTCTGTATGCCGGATTCCGGTCCCCGCGTTTTCCGACAGCACACCGTCCCCGCGGGACACCGGAAGGCCGAATAGTTGCCTGTTTCGTTTCATTATACCTCTTTTTACCGGGAATTGCTTGTATATATTTTGGAAAATATAGAAGAATCTTCACTTTGTGATCGTACCGTCCAGATCCCACAGATCTTCCCAGCCCCTGGCTCCTTCCCAGAGGAATACCTGACCTTTGATCAGACGATTGTTTTTATCCAGCCCCCGGATGATCTCCATCTCCTGGTCAGTAAGGGGATCTTCCGTCACACACTGCAGGTTGGCCGTATAATTTTTCTCCTTTGTGGAGAAGGGAATGGGCGTCTGGCCCCGCTGTACTGCCCATTTTATGCAGATCACTGCAGGATGCACTCCATGCGCCCGGGCGATTTCCCGGATCTCGGGCACTTCGATATCCGTGATATCCTCCGGAGTCTTATCCCTCTCCGGTCTCGCCGGAGAACCGATGGGACAGAATCCCACGGGCTCGATTCCCCTGGCCCGGCAGTACTCAAATAACTCCGGCTGCTGGAAACAGGGATGCAGCTCCATCTCGATGGCTGCAGGTTTGATCCGGCAGAGCGGAAGCACCGCCTCCAGTTTTGGAATCGTCATATTGGACATACCGATATGACGGGTAAGTCCCATGTCCACCAGGCGTTCCATCTGTCTCCAGGTTTTCATGAAACGCTCTGTGGTGAAGGGCTTGGAATCCGGATTTCTGGAATCCACATCACAGCCCGGCGCATGATAATTGGGGAACGGCCAGTGCACATAATACATATCCAGATAATCCAGCTTCAGATCCTTCAGCGTCTTGGCGCAGGCGATCAGCACGTCTCCGTCCCCATGCATGTCATTCCATACCTTGGACGCGATGAAAAGTTCCTCCCTTTTCACGGTCCCCTTCTCCATTGCCTCAGAAAAAACCTCTCCGATCTGTGCCTCATTGCCATAGCATGCGGCGCAGTCAAAGGAACGGTAGCCTGCTTCTATAGCCCCTGCCACAGCCTGGGACACTTCCCGGGCCGATACGTGATCGGACCCGAAGGTTCCCATACCTACTGCCGGCATCTTTGCTCCTGTGTACAGTGTTCTCTGGGGAACACTTTCCGGTTGAATCTTTGTCATTCCTGTTATCCTCCTTATTTCTCCCCGCATACGGGGTTATCCTTCTGATCCTTCGCCAGCAACAGTTCGGTCTGCCGGCTTCCCTGTCACAGGCACATGCATTTTTACAGTCCAAATCCCTGGTTTACCAGCAGGATCTTTCCCTGCACCAATCCCGGTGTTTTGAACATCTGGAAGGCTTCCTGCGCCTGACTCATGGGAATCTTTTTGTAAACAAAATCAGGATCGAACTTCAGCTGGCCGGTGGCATAGTAATGTGCGGTCAGCTCCCACTCTTTCCCCGGGAATGGGGAACTGTAGGACATCCAGGAGCCCGTCAGCCTGAATTCCTTCCGGTTCATATTCTCCCACTGGGCCGGAGTAAAGGTGAGGTTCTCATGGGGAGTTCCGATAAAGCAGACATGTGCCTTATTTGCCGCCAGTTCAAAAGCCATGTGCATGGTGGGCACCTGTCCCGCCGTCTCAAATACGTAGTCAAATCCCTTTCCACCCGTAATGGCCATGGCTTCTTCCATAAAATGCTCCCCGGTGGTGTCGATCACCGAATCCGCTCCCAGTCTCCTGGCCAGCTCCAGTCTTTTGGGACTGATATCAAATACCGCCACCCTGGCAGCTCCAAAGATCCGCGCCCACTGCATGGTAAACATACCCACTGTGCCTCCGCCCAGAACGGCCACATATCCGCCGCCCTGGTAGTTGTTCTGAAGCACTCCGTGCAGGGCCACCGTGGATGGCTCAAACATCGCTCCCTGCTCATAAGAGATGGATGGATCAAAGGGTACCACATTTTTTTCCGGTATCACCACATAATCTGCGTTGCTTCCCTGCTGGCGGGATCCGATAAAGCTGTAATGCCTGCACAGGGAATAATTTCCATTCTGACAGTCATCGCATTTCATACAGGGGAGAAGAGGGGCTCCGGAAACTCTGTCTCCCACCTTCACCTTAGTCACTCCTTCTCCCACCTCTGCCACATCGCCGGAAAATTCATGTCCCAGCACGATGGGGTAAAAATGAACTCCGTTATGAAGGACTCTGGGGATATCGGAACCGCAGATTCCCGATGCGGCCACCCGAACCTTTACGGTTCCGGGAAGCGTTTTCGGTTCTTCCACTTCCTTATAACGCACATCCTCGTTCGCTACTACAACTGCTGCTTTCATGTTCTTACTACCTCCTGTTTCCTTTGACTCCCATATTTGGGGCTCCCTATATCGTCATCCATCCGACCTTTTCTATCTGCCGTCTTCATCCATCACATGCTTCAGGGAACGGTAGAGCTCCAGATAGATACGGTAATTTTCCTCATAAATCCCTGCTTTTTCCCGGTCAGGCTCATGCCGCCGGGTCTCTTTTACCGTAACAGCCACTGCTTCCTCATAATCCCGGTACATTCCCACCGCAACGCCTGCCAGAAGCACAGCCCCCAGAGTGGTGGCGGTATCGGAAGAGGGCACCGCGATGGGCATCCCGGTAACATCCGCCTTTATCTGGGTCCACAGCCGGGAATTGGCCGAACCTCCCACTGCGCACAGTACCTCCGCCCTGGCTCCCGCCTCTTTGGCGGCCTCCAGATTATGCTTAAGAGAATACGCCACCCCTTCCATGCAGGCTCTCACCATATGTCCCTTCGTCTTGGAGAAATCCAGGCCGTAAAATACCCCTTTTGCCCTGGCGTCCCAGATGGGGGACCGTTCACCTGCCATATAGGGCAGGAATACCAGACCGTCACAGCCAGGGGAAACTGCCTGTGCCAGCCGGTTCAGCTGCTCCAGGGAGGATTCTCCCGTTCTGCGGCTCACCTCCCGTTCATAACCGGCAAACTCCTTCTCAAACCAGCGCATCACGCCGCCGCCTCCCACAGTGCCTCCCTGCAGCAGCCATTTTCCGGGGATCACATGATATCCCAGGATCAGCCGCGGATCAGCCTGACAGGTATCGGTACAGATGCTCATCCCTCCCGCCTGTCCTCCCTGCTCCTGTGCCTGTCCCGGATGGATCACTCCGGCTCCCAGGGTACCGCAGGCCGCGTCCAGACCGCCCGCCACCACAGGAATTCCAGGAACCAGCCCCGTCTCCTGCGCTGCCATTCTGGTTACGGTTCCCACAACAGCGTCACAGGCCATCACCGGAGGCAGAAACTCCATGGGGATCCCCAGCTTCCGGCACATATCCGCATCCCATTCTCCGGTCCGCATCCGGAAACAGTGCAGACCATATCCCTGGGACAAATCCTGGCTGACCTGGCCTGTCAGCCGGAAAACAATATAACTGTTGGACTGGAGGATTTTCCATATTTTCTCGTAAACCCGGGGAAGATTCTCCCTGTACCAGAGAATCTTTGCCGTGGTATAGGAAGGCTGCAGGGAATTCCCCACAAGAGAAAAAATCTCATTTTCTCCGATATCCTCCTTTAACCGTTCACAGATCTCCTGTGCCCTGGTGTCCATCCAAATAGGTGTATTTGCCAGTACTTTGCCGTCCCGGTCAATGGGGATCGCCGACCAGCTCTGGCCGTCAATTCCGATTCCGGCGATCTCTTCCGGCAAAATCTCCCCCTTCTGCAGAGCCTCCCGGATAGCCCGGCAGACAGCGTCCCACCACTCCCGGGGATTCTGTTCCGCCCATCCCGGATGGGGATAATACACCGGATAATCTCCGCTGGCCGATGCCATAACCTGTCCTTCCCGGCCGAATACCGCCACCTTGCAGGCGCTGGTCCCGATATCGATCCCCAACAGATATTGTTTCATATGCTAATCTCCTTTCCTCTGGAGGATTTTCCTTTTCTTTTACTCCGAAACGTTTCGGAAACTGATCTGATTTTATCCCGTTCTGCCGTCAGCAGCTCTTAAGATTCCTTACGGATTTTCCCGGAAGGATTTCCGTCTGAAGGGTTTCCACTGTCCTGGGCTGGCCGTCCGTTCCCGCCAGCCGCTCCAGCATCATTCCGGCGGCATGCTCCGCGATCCGGTCCGTGGGCTGCGCCACAATGGTCAGCCTGGGGTTGCAGGCTCTGGCGAACTGCCGGTTGTCGAATCCCACCAGGGAGAAATCTCTTCCCAGCTGGATCCCCAACTCGTTCAGCCCGATCACCGCCCCCATCGTCATGGCGTGATTTGCCACAAACGCCCCCGTCATCCGGGGGTTTTCGGTCCGCGCAGACTTCCGGATTCCCATCCACTCCGCTGTTCATGTCATCGGTTCCATACCAGATATATTCTTCCCGCAGCGGGATCCCCGCCTCCCTCAGCGCCTGCTCATAACCTGCCTTTCTCTCTCCGGCCGCATAGATGTGCTGCGGTCCCTACCACCAGGCCGATCTCCCTGTGCCCCAGCTCTGTCATGCACGGCGGATGGCCTGATACGCCGCGTTCCGGTTGTCCACCAGGATGCTGTCGCAGGCAACGTCCCTGGAGCTTTCTGTCGATCAGCACCAGCGGCTTTCCGGTCTGCCGGAACGCCTCCAGATGTTCTCCCGTCTTGTCCACGGGCATATTGATCAGCCCGTCCACCCGTTTGTGGACCAGAAATTCCACAGCCTCCCGCTCCCGCTTCGCATCCGTCCGGCAGTCGCAGACGATAGTGGCATAGCCGTGATTCCTCAGAATGTCTTCCATAGCGGTAATGATCTCCGCACAGAACACCATGGTGAGTTCCGGTATCACCACCCCCACGGTTCTGGTGAGATTGGTCCGCAGTCCTCTGGCCGTTTCGTTCACCTCAAAGTGCAGCTCCTCTATGGCCTTCTGAATCTTTATCCTGTTTTTCTCCCGGACATTCCCCCCGTTGAGATACGAGGAAATGGTTGCCAGACCCAGCCCTGTGGCCCGGGCAATATCCTTGATAGTGGCTGCCATGTGCTTCCTCCTTCTCTCCTGTTTACCTGCAGGCTGCATACCTGGCGGCATATCTGTATCACGCGTTTCCTCTGCAGCCCTGTTCCGGACTGCGCAGGCCGTCACAGCCTGCCCGTCCTTTACGCCGCGCAAAACTGCCGCCGCATCCCGGTCACTGTGCTTTCCCGTCGCAGCCGCATACCTTCATGCGTTCCTTTACCAGCTCCGTCACAGCCGCCATCCCTGCTTTCCCAGGGCCTTGGGATCAAAGGTCTCCGGCTTTTCCGCCAGCAGCTTTTTCACCGCCCCGGTATAGGCCGCACGCAATTCCGTGGCAAAGTTCACTTTACAGATTCCTCTCTTTACGCAGTCCTTCACGTCCTCGTCACTGAGACCCGACGCTCCGTGAAGCACCAGCGGGATATCCACCACCTGGCGGATCTGAGACAGCCTCTCCTTGTCCAGTACCGGAGTTCCCACATAAAAGCCATGTGCGGTTCCGATGGCCACTGCCAGGGAATCCACACCGGTACGCCGGACAAATTCCTCCGCCTGAGCGGGATCGGTGTTGGTGTCCATCTCCGTCTCCAGATCATCCTCTTTTCCGCCAACCTTCCCCAGCTCTGCTTCCACAGGAATATCCACCGGATGAGCCGCCTCTGCCACCCGGGACGTTACCGCAATGTTTTCTTCAAATTCCTCATGGGAACCGTCGATCATCACCGAAGTATAGCCTGCCTTGATTGCCTGTACCGCCAGTTCAAAACTGCTGCCGTGATCCAGATGCAGACACACCGGAACTGTGGCTTTCCTGGCCTCCGCAGCAACGATGGACGCATACGTCTCCAGTCCGCCGTACTTGACAGTGGAGGGCGTAGTCTGTATCATAACCGGCGCCCGCAGCTCCTGAGCCGCAGCGATGATCGCCTTTACCATCTCCATATTTTCCGCGTTAAAAGCGCCCACAGCATATCCGCCTTTCTGCGCATCCAAAAGCATCTGTTTTGAAGTCACCAACATATCCTTATCCTCCTGAGATCATCGGCTTCACTGATTCCGTCCTCATAGCTTCAGGATTCCCTCCAAAAGGGTCTATCGCCTGTGACTGCGAAGCTGCAAAACCGAAACGTTTCTGTTTTCGTTTCCATCATACATCACAGCCTAATTGCTGTCAATAAAAATCCTGATTTTTTGAGACAGGGAAGGCCGAGCCGTAACGATGTTTTACCCCCGTTTCCTGTACTGCCGGGGCGTCATTCCGGTCTGCATACGAAATTTTTCCGTATAGCTGCTGGGACTGATAAATCCCACCGCATGAGCAATTTCCGTGATGCTCAGCGCCTCCTCCCTGAGCATCCGCATAGAGATCCCCAACCGGTACTGGAGCAGATACTCACTGATGGTCATTCCCAGCGTGCGGTGAAAATATCTGCTGCACTCTCCCCGGCTGAGGTTCATTGCCGCAGCCATTTTACTGAGAGAAAATTTCTCCTGATAATGCTCGTGAAGATACCGGAGCATGTTTTTCGCCCTGGCGTCTTCCCCCGGGTGCCCTGTCTCCAGATGGAGCTCTCTTTCAAAGAAAAGGGCCAGCCACAGATCCTGCAGCCTCCTCTGAAGCCGCTGTTTTCCCACCGGAGTTCCAAACTCTGCATCTTCCATGACAATGGACTGTATCCGCCCCAGTATCCTGGCATTTTCTCCTGTTCTTTCAATCCCCACCAGTGAAAACGGCTTCTCGGTCAGTGGATTCCAAAAACTTTTTTCCCAATAACTGTTCTCATAACCGTACAGAAGCCGGGGAGAGAAGATCATCGTCCGATACTGTCCCGGTTCCCCCGCAACTCCCTTTACCGCGTGAAGATGATCCGGAAAGATCACAAAAGCCTCCCCCTCCCGGAAGGTTTTCTCATCTTCCGTCAGATACACGCTCACCGCTCCCCTGGTCACATAGGAGATCTCCACCTCCTTTTGCTTGTGCCAGTTGGCAAATCCGTCCCTGTACTCCGACAGATTATCCAGAGACAGAAAAAAGGGAAAGTCTTCTGTTCCGATCTTCAATGTGGAATACAGATCACCGTCCACCGGAATATAGACCGGATCATACGCACCTACAGTTTCCTTTACATTTTTATCCATCGGATCCCGTCTTTTCTGATACCGTTCTGCGCAGGTGGATCCCGCGCTGATGTTTCCATCATACCATACTGCCCTATCTTTCTTCAACCTTATGCTGGATTTGCAGGGCGGTGCCGCCGGCACACATGGCCGCCAAATGGACATGCTGGTATGTCTGCCTGGCTGGCTGCCCCCAGGAATACATATTTTGATGCGAATGGAGGATATAGACATGACAGAACTTGAAAAAATGGCCAACGGCTATCTTTGGAATGATTGCGACCAGTACCTGGAAGAACAGAGAGTGGCAAAGGAGCTGCTGTATGAATTTAACCATTCCAGACCCTCAGAGACAGAACGGCGCAGTCAGATCATGCAGCAGCTGTTCGGGCACTGCGGAAAAAATGTATGGATCAATCAGCCCCTTACTCTGTGCCGGGGTACTACCATCAGCATCGGCGATGGCTGCTATCTGAACTATGGGACCACCTTTGTGGACGATTACACCATCACCATTGGGAATTCCGTTATGTTCGGCCCCAACGTGACCATCTGCACCACCGGCCATCCGCTGGATCCTGAGCACCGGGGAGACGGAATGTACAGTTTTCCGGTTACCATTGAGGACGGCGTGTGGATCGGCGCCAATGCAGTGATCCTGCCGGGTGTTACCATCGGGAAGAATTCCGTCATCGGCGCCGGAAGCGTGGTAACCCGAGACATTCCGGCCAATGTTCTGGCGGTGGGTTCCCCCTGCAAGGTGCTGCGTCCCTTTGATGAACGGGATAAAGAATATTATTACCGGGATCACCGGTTCTCCGACCTTCCGAAGGAGTAAGCTATGATCAGCTTCGATAAAGAATTTTCTGCCAGCCTGAAAAATCTGGCAGTTCCCATAATGCTCCAGAGCCTGCTGTCCACCGCCATCGGCACTGCCGATACTCTGATGCTGTCCGCAGTGGGACAGACGGAATTATCCGCCGTCTCTCTGGCCAATCAGTGGAGCTTCATTCTGAATCTCTTCTTTACCGGTCTTGTGGGCGGAACAGGGATCATGCTGGCTCAGTATATGGAAAGCAAAAAAAGGAGCAGCTCCCCCATGTTTTCGGCATGGCGCTCTGGGCAGTTACCGCCGTCTGTATCCTTTTTGGCGGACTGGCTTTTCTTTTTCCGGAAGGGATCATGGGAATCCTCACAGATGACGATCTGCTGATCCGCACCGGATGCCGCTATCTTCAGATCGTGGGATTTTCCTACCTGTTTATGGCTTTCACCCAGCCTTATCTGGTCCTGCTGAAGACATTGAAACATCCTGGGAAAAGCACGGCCATCTCCACCGCCGCGCTGGTGATCAACCTGATTTTCAATGCGGTTTTTATCTTTGGCCTTCTGGGAGCCCCAAAAATGGGAGTAGCCGGGGTTGCCCTGGCCACTTTACTCTCCCGGGCAGCCGAATTTCTCTTCTGCGCCATTGATCTGAGCCGGTGCCGGTACATCCGGATCGATCTCCGCCCCGGTCACGGTCTGTGGAAAACCTTCGCTCATATTTCGCTCCCCCTGACTGTTCAGGGATTGGTATGGGGAGGCGGCATGTCCGCCATGACCGCTCTGATGGGACATATGAGCTCCGATGTGGTGGCAGCCAACTCAGTGCCTTCCTCCATCCAGAGCATTGCCCGGGTGGCCAGTATCGGCCTCGCTGACGCCGGCGCCATTCTCCTAGGAAATGATCTGGGTAAAAATGCCTTTCCGGAGGCCCAAGCTCATTCCCGGCAGCTGACTGTCACCGCACTGATTGCCGGGATCTGCGGCTGTATCCTTATGCTGCTGTCGGTATGGCCGGTCACCCGTCTGCTGTCGCTCACGGACACTGCCAGATATTATCTGACGGTCATGTACTGCATTCTGGCTGTCAACGTTATTTTTGCGGCCATCACTTACTGTATGCTCTGCGGCGTTTTTGTGGCAGGGGGCGATACCCGGTTTGGAATGTTTCTGGACGGAATCACCATGTGGTCTCTGATCGCTGCAGGGTACCTTGCTTTTCGCCTGGATTTTCCGCCGCTTCTCATTTTCCTGATCCTGAAGCTGGATGAATGCATCAAGACTCCCATTGTCCTGCTCCGTTACCGCCGGGGAAAATGGGTGAAAAACATCACGGAACAGACATCGTAAATCTTCCGGCATCTGTGCAGTTTTGCTGCAAGCTGCAGCAGATGCCGCCGGCCGGAAAAGGCCGATACCCCTCTGCCTGACAGATCTCTGTATATCTCATTTTTCTATTGCATTCTGATTCCGGCAGAGGTAAGATAAGTCAAAGGCCACGATTCAGGCATACGGGGCATCAAATTTGCTGCGCTGCATAACAGCGGGGGATTTGGTCTCCGCTTCGCTCGCTGCCCGCAGGAATAATAAGCAGCCCTGGCCATCCGGCCAAATTCTATACCGAAAGGAGAATATCATGTTAAAAGGAATTCCTCAACTCTTATCCCCTCAGCTTTTAAAGGTATTATGCGAGATGGGACACGGTGACCGTCTGGTGATCGCTGACGGCAATTTCCCGGCGGAGCCCATCAGCCCCAATACTCAGATCGTCCGCTGCGACGGACACGGTGTACCGGAACTTCTGGACGCCATTCTGCAGGTATTTCCTCTGGATACTTATGTGGAGCATCCGGTAACCCTGATGGAGCTTATGCCGGGTGACAATGTGGAAACCCCCATCTGGGATACTTACGGGGAGATCATCGGCAAATATGACCCAAGGGGTAAGGACGCCATCGGCCATATTGAGCGCTTCTCATTCTATGATGAGACACATACCGTTTATGCGGTGATCACCACCAGCGAAAAAGCGCTGTATGCCAATATCATGCTGCAGAAAGGCGTTGTGACAGACTGACAGGAAAAATGGAAAAAGCTCTCCGCAGGAACTTTTGATTCCCCGAAGAGCTTTTTCTGTTATCTTGTCTCCGATTTTGATGGTATTCTTATACCAGTTCTTTTCTCACCAGATCGGGATAATTGGTGATGATCCCGTCCACCTGCCATTTGATCATTTTCCGGATTTCCTTTTTCTTGTTGATGGTCCAGACATTGACTCCTACCCCCAGACGATGGCATTCCTTTACCTGTTCCTTGGTGAGGATCTTCTTTCCCGGATGATAGAACTCCACCTGATGATCTCTGGAATACCATCCCACATTTTCCAGTTCCTCCTCCTGGAGAAATCCGGCGGGAATCTCAGGCGCCAGCTGTTTACACTTCAGAACAGACACATGGCTGAAGGAAGAGAACAGGATCCGCCCTCTCAGATGGTAGTGATCCACCAGCGCCAGCACTTTTTCTTCCAGCCCCCGGTAATAGTACACACTGTTTTTCAATTCGATATCGGTGATCAGTCCTGTCTCTTTCACCCATTCCAGATATTCCTGGAGTGTGGGAAGCTTCTGAAAGCCATATTTCCCGGGAAATTTTCCGTAACAGTCAAACTGGCACAGTTCCTCGTAAGTATAGTCTCTCAGATTTCCTTTTCCGCTGGTGGTCCTGTCTATGGTCTCATCATGCATGATCACCGGAATCCCATCTCTGGTCAGCTGTACATCCAGCTCGATACCGTCGCAGCCCGCCTCATACGCTTTTTGAAAAGCCAGCATGGTATTCTCCGGATACACCCCGCTGAAGCCCCGGTGGGCAAAAACTCTCATAATTCCTCCTTTTCTCCGGAAACCCTTTCCCGGAAACAAATATATTCCTGCTTGTAATTTCCCCAGACTGTACAGGGAAAACGGGTAAAATAGAAGGTGAAAAACAGCATCTCCTTCTCATTCAGCTTCGTTGCGATCTCCAGCAGCTCCTCATCCAGAGGGAAGATCAGATCTTCCGCTGTTTCGGAAAGCCTGTCCAGATACTCCGCCTCCCGGCTGGAAAGCGCCTCCCGGATCTTTTTCCTGGAATCCTCCTCCAGAAAATGGTAATAGCAGTCCACAAAAGAGTTTTCCGGTCCGTTTTTTTCCATCAGCTCCCGAAAATATGTCACAGCCATGGACTGGGACATATACCGCTTCTCCCAGTCATATTTCGCCCAGCCATCCTGAATCCGTTCAAAATACAGGCCGCCTTTTTTCTTTAATTCCTCTGCCGTCATGATTTCCTCCCCTCCCGGTGTTCCTGTCGCGCGGAAGCTCCCTTCCGCCTTCCCGGGAAGCATTTCTCTGACTACAGTATATACAATTTTATATCTTTCCGCAATAGTCAAAACCCCGCAGCAAGCCTGCTGTGGCTGCAGTGCAGCGGGGTATTTGGTCTTCGCTCCGCTTCGGTCGGCGCTAACCGTGTGCCACCGGCACACAGCGGTCTTCGCTCCGCTTCCCCATTCCGGCGGGCAGCGTATCGGCGGCGTTGGCCGTTATGAGAGCGCCTGAATGATCCGGTCCATGGTACCCGCGTCCGGCATCGGCGCCACCTGGGTAATCTCATTGGCAATACCCGATACGCCAAAATGCTCTGCATCTGTCGGGGTATCGTACACGCCGGTGCGGAACCCGTGCTTCTCCCATGCGAGCCGCTGAATATCCTCATCCAACAGCGCGTCAATCCCGGCGGTCCCCGCCTCATCCAGCGCGATATATACGTGGGAAGACCAGACAGTGGGAGTTGGGTACATCATCACAATATCCCCTTCTATCTGTTCCCAGGTATCCGGATTCTCCACCGCAAATTCCAGCAGCTGGTTTTCATAGCCGGCGATCAGGGGCTTGGCGCCCATACCGGTTTTCAGGAACTGGTCGAACAGGTCGGCGGAAGAGCTTTCCATGTACCCGAGTTTCTGGAAAATGTTCTGCAGGCGCGGCAGAATTTCATTCAGGCTGCTTTCATCCGCCACGCCGCCGCAGAGGGTATTGGCCAAAAGTCCGGCAAACATATTGCCGGAGTTGGATTTGGTGGGGTCGGTGGTTCCCACGGTGATACTGCCGTAAAGCTGGGACAGGCCGATATCCGCCCAGGCTGTCCCGTCTTCCACGGCTTCGGTCAGTTTGACCATATCCACGGTATACACACCGTCGTTCCGTGAGGCGATCCCGTTGTCTGCCAGCGCCTGCGCTACGGCGCTGCGGGTATACAGGACAATCGGTGTGTTGAAGATGATTTCGCTTTTTAGCGGGTCTCCGTTGTTCTGCTTGTACAGCTCCAGCGCCGTCTGGTTGGAGGGAAACAGGAAATCCCGTCCTGCGGCGTCGGCGGTAAGCATATCAATGGAACCGGCCTTCGCATAGTCGATGACCAGCCTGTATCTGTCCCGAAGGATGTCCTGTACTTCCTCATCCTCCAGCAAGCCGATCTTTTCACCGCCCACATAGCCGTTGATTTCGGTAACGGCCTGTTTGCTGCTTATGAATACATACGCGGCGGCAGCTATGATAACCGCCGCTAAAATACCTAACCCAATGAGTTTTGTCTTCATTTCCCGCCCTCCAATTTCAAGGTGCTCATCAAAATTTCAATATCCGCCTCCACGTCCAGCAGCTCGCCCTGCATAAGATGGGTAAACTGCTTTTCAAAGGCTTTGTTCAGCACCGGCAGGGACTCGGCGGTTTTTCGGAGGATTCCCGTGATTTCCTCCGATTGGAGGCCCGTATTTTGAAAATCCACATAACGTTCCAGAAGCTTGGCGGCCGTATCCAGATAGTAAGTAAAGAAATGGCGCGCCAGCCTGATTTTGTTGGGGTTTTCCTTCAGATAAGCAAGGATCTTTGCACCGGTAGCGTACAAAGCCCGGGCATCCCGCTGTACGGCGGAATCCGCGATGGACTTTATCGCCTTATCAATGTCTGCCAGGTCCGCCTGGGCGTCATCCAAAAGCTTCTGGAGTTCCTGGCCGCCGGGCATGGATTTCACATCAATACCTGCGGTCTTCCGGCTGGGTTTCAGCAATAAGAACAGCCCGAAGTAGACGCCCACGCTCAGAAAGATGCAGACAACCAGGTTCCAGCGAAGAAACAGAAAGAATAATAAAAACAGGGCAGCCGCAATCAGGGCAGAAACTATCATTTGCAGAGTATCTTTCATCAGTTATACCCCTTTACACTCCGGAAGGCTTCCGTCAGGTTCTCCCGGCCATCGAATACCCGGGCGTTAGTATACTGTGCCAACTCCTCCAGCTGGGTCTCATCGGCCTCCCCGAACATGATGGAGAAAACCGGAATGTCGGTTCCCAGCTCTGCATAGGCAGATTCAAAATCATAGATGGAACCGCCGGACTGCCCGTCGGTCAACAGGATCATAGCGGGAGTGTACTGGGACAGATCGTATTCCTTAAGCATTTCAATTCCCTTGGCAGCGGCCGTGTACATATCTGTCCCGCCGCCCACAGGCTGATTTTTCACTTCATCATAGAGCGCTTCCAGTTGGCCGCCGCTGCCTTCGGCCGTATAAGTATCGATCACGCCATCGTTAAAAGGGATCAGGATGTTTACTTCGTTTTCCGACGCCTGCAGAAAATTTTTCCGGGCGTTCTCCTGAATCAGCAGCTGCTCCATCGCCTGAACCAACTGTTGGTTGCCCGCGCCGCTCATACTGCCGGAATAGTCCAGGCAGTAGACGGTAAGGGAAGGCTTGCGGAAATCCGTCTGGTATAAATTCAGGCACTCAAACAGAACATCTGCCGCCGGCATCTTCATCGGCGACAGCACCCGGTCCGGCTGCAGCCCCCAATCGGAGCGGAACACATCCCTGTTTTCCTGGGAAACGCCGGTATAGCCCGAGCGGCGGCCAGTTTGCTGGATCTCATTCTGAGCTTCTTCTGACAGCAGGTATTCCTGCAGCTTCAAAAACAGCTCTTCCTGGTTGTCATCGCCTTTATCCACATACCCCAGCGGGGAATCCGCGATTGAAAGCCCATCGTAAGGGTACACCGCATACAAGGGTTCCTGGCCGCGTTCCTCCAGTTCCCGGTTGGCCTGGATGATCAGGCACTCGTAGTTGACCATGGCGTCATAGTTGCCTTCCAGAAACATATCCTTGAGCCAGTCGGAACTGCCTGAGGAACGGTCCACACCGGAAAGCAGTTCCTTCATCTGCGTTTTCAGGCTCTCGTTCTGCAGATCCGCCTCTGTAATGACTTCCGGATTTCCCAAAAGGGCGTACAGGAATCCGATGTACGCGCTGGCGCCGGAGTTGGACTGGGTAGCGCTGGTCATACAGAAGCGAAGCTCTCCGCTTTGGATTGCCCGAAGCAGATCGTTGACCGACACTTCGCGTCCTGCAAACCCCAGCTCCTCCGCCAGGCTTTTCCGGATGCCGAACACCACCGGTGTAATGGATATCGATTCCGCATGTTTGATCCGGTGTCCCGTATCGCCAACCGACAGCCACAAGCTGCTGGCGGGCCACACGGCGTCATAAGGGATTTCCTCTTCTTCCAGCAAACGCATAATATCCAGGGAACCCTGGTAGGTCATCTCGATACGGATATTCTCCTGCTTTGCGAACTCCTCCAGAATCGGCTCCAGCTCCGCATTCTCCGAGCCGGAAATGATGCGCAGCGCCCGGCTGCCGCTGCCTAAAACCGTATCCGCCCCGCTGTCTCCTGTTCCTCCGGAATTACAGCCGCTGAATGCGGTTAATATGACGGAAACCGTCAGCAGCAAAACGGCAAAACGTTTCATATATCTCATAGACAGACCCTCTCCTGTTTTACCCGTGAAAACGGTTTATATAGAAACTTGCACCAACCCATTTTAAGGGATCATTTTTATTTTAGCTTATGTTCTGTAAAGGTATCTATCACAGCAGTCTAAATTCTATGTAAAATCCATACTGCGGGCAGCCGGCGGCAAATCCATCCGCTGTCCGTTGCCCGGCAAATGGCGCTGCGTTCCGGCGGCACTCGCGATACTGCGGACAGCTCACGGCTAATGCCGTTCGCTGTCCGTTGCCCGGCAAATATCCGCTCATGCAAGCATGGCGGCTGCTTGCCGGGCGTATCGCACAAAAGAAGGGAGACAGCTTCTTTGCGAAGCGTCTCCCTTCCGTCAGTTTTTTCTGTATGTCTTAATGTCTTACCCTGCGATTATTTGTACAGCGGTCCGTAGTTCTTGCAGGCTCTGTAATCTGCGCCCTCTTTGTCCATTCCGAAAGCGTTCCATGCAGCCGGACGGAAGATCTTCTCTTCCGGTACGTTGTGCATGCAAACCGGAATTCTCAGCATGGAGCACATGGTGATCAGATCCGCTCCGATATGTCCGTAGGAGATCGCGCCATGGTTTGCTCCCCAGTTGTTCATTACATCGTAAGCGGTCTTGAATGCGCCCTCGCCTGTGCATCTGGGTGCAAAGTAAGTGCAGGGCCATGTATAGTCTGTACGTTTCCAGATCTTATCAGCCACATCCTCAGGCAGCTTCACGGTCCAACCTTCCGCGATCTGCAGAACCGGTCCCAGTCCTTTCACCAGATTCAGACGGATCATGGTTACAGGCATCTCGGCTCTTGTCAGGAATCTGGAGGAGAATCCGCCTCCACGGAAGTATCCGTTGTCAGCCGGGTTCCAGGTGGTGGCATCCATGATTGCCTTCTGATCTTCCTCGGTCACATTCCACCACTCTTTCATCACCGGATTGCCGTTCTCATCCTTTGCCTCTCCGCAGGCATCCAGGCAGGCTGCTCCGGAGTTGATCAGATGGATAAATCCGCCGGCCTCTTTGGCCTTTCCTTCCAGTTCATAGCCGGTGGCTCTCTTTACAGCTTCCGGGCTCCAGTATGTACGAACATCTGCGAAGATCTGCGCGCGGTTGGTCAGAAGCTTCATGAACAGCATTCCCAGGCCGTTCAGCACGTCGTTCTCTGTAGCCAGGATGTAGGGCTCTCTTGCGCCTTCCCAGTCAAAGGAGGTGTTCAGAACTGCCTCGGCAAAGTCTCCGTTGGGATAGAAGTCTGTCCACTGTCTCTGTCCCTGGAAACCTGCGGCAATGGCGTTATGTCCGATGGCTTCCTCAGAGAACTTCGCCGGGAAGTTCTTGTTTCCGCACATCAGGTCTTTGATGATAACTGCCATCTTTACAACAAACTCAAACTGCTCTTCCTTCTTCTCATCAGAAGCCTGCAGATCTTCCGGGTTCTTGTCAAAGCCGATCTTGCAGGTCTTCTTTGCCCAGGCCAGAGCTTTCTCATACTCTGCCTTGTCATAAATCTCTTCACTCATCCGGCGGATAAGCTCTACCTCATCCACGGACTCTACTCTCATGCCCAGATAGGACTCGATGAAATCGGAATCAATGATGGATCCGCCGATACCCATGGTCACGGAACCGATCTGCAGATAGGATTTTCCTCTCATGGAAGCAGCAGCAACGGCTGCGCGTCCGAACCGCAGCAGTTTCTCCTTTACATCCTCCGGAATGGAAGTATCGTCTGCCTCACAGACATCATGTCCGTAGATACCGAATGCCGGCAGTCCCTTCTGCGCGTGGGTTGCCAGTACGGATGCCAGATATACGGCTCCCGGTCTCTCTGTTCCGTTGAATCCCCACACGGCTTTGATGGTCTGAGGATCCATATCCATTGTCTCAGATCCGTAGCACCAGCAGGGTGTAACGGTCAGAGTAATATCTACGCCTGCTTTTCTGAACTTTTCCGCGCATGCAGCGGACTCGCCCACACGGCCGATGGTGGTGTCAGCAATCACTACCTTTACCGGTTCTCCGTTGGAATATCTCAGATTTTCTTCAAACAGCTTCGCAGCGGACTTTGCCATGTTCATGGTCTGGTCCTCCAGGGAACCGCGAACATCCAGGGCGCCTCTGCGGCCATCGATGGTGGGACGGATACCAATTACCGGATATCCTCCGATTAATCTGCTCTCTGCCATAATACATTACCTCCTGAACGAAAATAGAATCATTTCCGGCAGCAGCGAAGCCGAAAGGCCAAACTGTTGCCTTTTCCTTTTCTGTCTGTATTATACTATTGTTCTTTTCCTTCCTCTCGTGCTATAATAGCCAAAAATAGTAAAATATTCACCTTTTTGTGTTTTTTGTTAAATCTTGCTAATCAGGAGGCAGAAGTTTTATGCAATATTACTTTTACAACGAAAACAAACAGCGGGGAACTTTTGATTTTCCTTTTGAATTTTATCATATCACCCACGAGCATCCCCGGTATGTGATGAACTACCACTGGCACGTGGAATACGAGATCATCCGGATCCTGGAAGGCTCCCTCCATATGACCATTGACGAGAAGGATTTTTCTGCCGGCCCGGGAGATGTGGTATTCATCAACAGCGGCGCCCTCCATTCCGGACAGCCGGACGCCTGTGTATACCAGTGCATTGTCTTTGATCTGAACGCATTTCTTCCCCATAACCCCAGGTGCAGGACATACATCCAGCGGATCACCGATCACTCCGCCTTTGTCCGCCGTCATTTTACCGCTGAGGATACGGCGGTGCACAGGATCATGTGGAATGTATTCGATGCCATGGAACAGCGCCCGGAAGGGTACGAAATGGTGGTTTTTGGAGAATTGTATCACTTTTTCGGAGAGGTGTTCGCCAGACACCTGTATTCAGAGGAGGATCCCCAGACCAGGAGAGATTACAAAAAGGTGCATCAGCTGAAAAATGTACTGGATTTCATGGAAGCCAATTACGCCTCTCCCCTGACACTGGAGCAGCTTTCCGCTTCCGTCCATATGTCTCCCAAATATTTCTGCCGTTTTTTCTATAACATGACTCACCGGACGCCCATCGACTATCTCAACTACCAGCGGGTGGAGCATGCCAGCTATCAGCTGGCCACCACGGATGCCTCGGTGACGGAGGTGGCCTATAACTGCGGGTTTAATGACCTCAGCTATTTCATCAAAACGTACAAGCGGTATAAAGGAATCACCCCCGGGAAAAGCCGGGGGTAAAAAGAGAGCCCGGAGGGGATGCCCCGGGCTCTCTTCTCATCTTTCACAGCAGCCTGGCCTTACGGCTTTGCCGCCGCTGTTTTTATGTAACAGCTCAGCCTTCAACTGTTACGTCTTTCTCTATTTCTGTCCCAGCGCTTCCGCCAGCACCGACAGTCCGTATTCCGCCAGACTGTGATCTTCCTCCCCGGTCCCGCCGGAGATTCCCAGGCCGCCGATAATGGTATCGCCGCATTTTAAAGGCACGCCTCCTCCGAAGATCACGATCTTTCCATCCCCCATCTTATCCAGCCCGAAGAAGGTCTCCCCCGGCTGGGCCAGCTTTGCCAGCTCCATGGTGGACATTTTCACAGCCACGGAGGTGTAGGCCTTTTTCATGGCCACATCAAAGCTTACCAGAAAAGCCCCGTCCATCACATGGACGGCGATGGGGTTGCCATCCGGTCCGCACACGGCAATGACTGCCTTTTTGCCTCTGCGGACAGCCTCCGCCTCGATCAGTTCGATCAGGCGTTTGGAGGTGGCCAGCGTCATCCTTCCCTGTCCCATCCGCATCAGTACCTGCTGGATCAGCTCTTCTTCTGACAGCTGCTGTTTCTTTTCACTGCTCATGTACTGTTCTCCTGTTCCCGTATTCTCTCCGGCCATCTGATACTCCTTCCGGGCAGCAGGCTCAGCTTCCTCCCGGGAAGTCCCGGCCGATCTGGCATCGTAGTATCTGGCCAGCACATAAAGATAATCCGCCAGCCGGTTCAGGTATCGTTTGGCTCCCTGATCGCAGCCGAACTTTACCGCCACTGCCGCCAGATTCCGTTCTGCCCGGCGGGCAACGGTGCGGGCCACATCAATCTGTGCGGAAATGGGATTATCTCCCGGCAGGATAAAATGCCTGGGTCTCTCAAAGCTGGCCTCCATCCGGTCGATCTCCTGTTCCAGACAGGCCACAGAATCCTCTTTCAGCTTATACTTGGTGTTGTAGCTGTCTGCCACTCCGGCCATAATGGTCATCAGAGTCTCCTGCACCCGTTCCAGCACCTGGATCTGTCCGGCATCGGAAAGCTTTGTCTTCACCAGCCCCAGATTGCTGGTCAGCTCATCCATGCTTCCCAGCGCCTCCACCCGGTCATCGGATTTGGATATATTTTTCGTATGGACCAGGCTTGTGGTGCCTGCATCTCCTGTCTTTGTATAAACCTTCATTCTGACTCATCTCCGAACATCTTTTTAAAGGGCATTCTCTTTACGGCTCTGGCGCTGTTGGCTCCCAGATTCCGGCACTGCCAGAAGCGGGGAGTATCCAGTTCAAATACATTCCGCCCTTTGGGAAGGCGGCGCATCTGCATGGCCAGCCGCTGGCCGCAGATCCCGATACCGCTTCCCAGCATGGACTCTCCGGCTGCCGCATACGCCAGCTCGTCCAGATCTCCATTCTCCATCCTGCGGATCTGCCAGAGGACGCCCTCTTCCTCGATCCCTGCGCATACCTCCCGGAGAAGATCCTCGTCCGGCCGGCTGACATAGATTAAAATCGCAGGCTTGTTGACTACCATACTTTATCCCTCCCGGCCAAGGGCGGAAAGCAGCAGACCGGTGGCCACCGCGTTTCTGGGACCCTCGCTTCCCCGTATATTGCCTCTGCCGCAGACGATCCGGTACTCTGCCAGTGCCTCCGTCAGCATTTCGGGGATCTCAAAGTCCTGGGCGGATCCCCCCACCAGCACCACATTGGAGATTTTTTTCAGATCTCCCTCCGGCGCCACGCTTTTCAGAGCTCGCAGAGCATTGGTGACAAATACCTTCCGCTTGGCTTCCCGGCGTACATCCAGTATCTTCTCCATGGGAATATCTTCCTCCACCTTCAGAAGCTCCCCCGGAGCCAGCAGCACCACATGGCCGTAATATCTGGGATCAATGGATTCCTGAAAAAATTCCATGGCTCCGTTCTCCAGCCGCATATGGAACAGGCTTTCCACCTTTCCCATGGGGTATTTTTTGATCTGTTCCGCCGTTACCCGGCTCTTCAGTCCCAGTTCCGTCTGGATCAGCATGGAAACCAGCTCACCTGCCCCCGCCCGGTGAGTGGTGCGCACCGTCCCGTCCGCTCCCAAAAGGGCTGCGTCCGTGGAACCGCCTCCCATATCCAGGATAGCCAGCGGAAGCTGCGTTCCCGGAGTGGTCATGGCTCCCAGCGATGCCATCACCGCTTCCACCCCCGCCACGGAAGCCTCCACATGAAGTTCACTGGCCAGCCGTCCGGCAATCTGCTGCATGGGAAGGTGCCGTGTCTTTACCATGGCGGCGATTCCCACTGCTTTTTCCATACAGGTTTCCCCGGCAAGGGAACCGGAGATCACCACCGGCGCCATGGTATCCACAGCCAGGATATCCGTGATCCGGATCCGTTCCTGATCCTCTCCCGATACCCGGGCCATCTCCTGCCGGATCCCCGCCAGCATATTGCCCACATTGGTATCCGGCTGTCCCTGGATATCCCGGATATCTCCCGCCCATTCCAGCGTTCTCATCACGGCTTCCGCTCCTGCGTCGATGCTGACGGTTCCCCGTCTGGGCTCTCCCTCATTGCCTTCGATGTAGATCTCTCCGGCGGGAAGCACATGCTCCTGGACATTTCCATGGGGAGTACGGATCACCACGGCGCTCCTCTTTCCGATCAGACTCTTGGCAATGGGCGTCACCTGCCGGGTCTCCTCCGGATCCAGTCCCAGAAGCGTGGCGATCCCGTAAGGATTGGACAGCATCCGTACCCCTGTGCCGGGAAGAGCCACCTCAATGGCCGCCATCTTTCCTTCCGGCACCTTGCTGATATAACGCACCTCGTCCACGATGGGAATTTTCCGATCCAGCCGGTTCTCCACCAGCACCGCCTCGTCCGCCTGGAGGATCAGTCCCATGATCTTCCTGCCCGGCATATACTGGTTCAGCTTTTCAGCCACCGTCTCATAGGAAAATTCTGCCGAAGCTGTGACGATATAAGGAGTATCTCCGTCGGCCTGGTACAGATGTTCCAGAGCGATCAGCACCCCTGCAGCCTGTCCGGCTCCTGCCGGAGTGGAAGGATTGTGGCCGATCATGGAGGATTCTGTGATCACCGTCTCCGTAATGGTCTCCATGGCGGTGTCGCCGATCACAGGAGCCGCTTCGTTCAGGCGCACTTCATCCAGATCCGATACCTGGCGGCCGATCTTCTCCATGGCTTCCTCCAGGGCAGCCTTTACTCCCATCACATTGGGAAGCGTCCCTTTGGTACCTGTGGTCATACGGGAAGCTGAGGAGAGAAAGGTCAGCTTTCCATTCTCCTCTATGTTTCCCACGCACACCTCTGTTGTGGAATTTCCGATATCAACGCCTGCTACTAATCTCACCGTCTGTTCCTCGCTTTTTGCACCGTCTCTGAAAGCGTGCCGCAGTTCACAGATTCATGCCGCCGCACGCTTTTCGTTCTTACTGTTCCTTCAGGATCCCCCGTTTCTCATAGATCCCGGCCGCCTCCAGCACCAGCTTGGCGCAGTGAGGGGCATGGTATTTTTCCAGAAGCTCCTGCGCCATCTGCACCAGCTCCAGTTTGGTGGAACGGTTGGGGCGGAGCTTATTGTACATGGCAAGGATCACATCGTCCGGCACGTTCACCAGCTCGGAAGCTCTCTCAAAGTTGCCGGCCATCGCCGGATTGTCCGCTTCCCGGGCCACCTGTCCCTGCCGTCTCAGCATTTCCTGGGAAATCTTGATATCATCGGCCTGGACATTTCCCCGTTTCACCTCGTCCAGGGTGATCTGGGAAAGCTTCTTTCCTGTCTTGGAGGTGATGGTATCCGCCTCATTTGCTCCCAATGGATAATTGCTCATCACTTTCCCTCCCACTCGATCATTTTCTTTTCCGGATCCAGCTGCTCTGTCTCGATGATATGCATCAGAGCCGCTTTCACCTGATATTTGGCCCTCACGTTGGGGTCGTTGGTACACTCAATGGGGGTAACCTTTTCCCCCTTCACATACTTTGCCGCATTCTGCCCGATCTTCCGGTACATCTCCATGGTGATCAGCGGCGCCTGGGGAAACAGCTCCAGGTTGGTGAGAGGATACAGATCCTTCTGATGGATCACTGTGGTTCCCTTGGACTGGATCCCGATCCCGATCCCGGAACCGGACAGCTTGGCCGACTCCAGAGCCATAAAGGCCACATCAGAGGTATCCAGCACTTTCACCACCCGGGAGGTCATCCCCTCCTCCTCAATACCGGCCTGAAGGTTTTGCAGCACCTCATCCAGAGGAAGCCCGGAAATGGTTTTTGTGATCTCTGTCTGAAAGGCTGCTCCCACACCGATCACCACTTCCTTGGGATCTGTCCCCGGCTTTGCCTGCCGGTATCCCTCATAGGAATGTCTGGGGCGCATCCTGGTCTTTCCTGCCAGAGATGCAGTCTGGCCTTTATTTGTTCCTTCGGCTTTTCCCGCCGTATCCGCTGTCTTTTCTCCGGACTGCTGTCCCGCCAGCTGTTCCAGCACAGCCTGGGTGACGGCCCGAACCAGTTGTTCGTTCACTACCATATCCGCAGCCCTCCTTTAAAATTCATTCACATTCAGCCGGTGGGGGATCGCTTTGATCTCCTCCCAGCGTTTCCCGTCTACCCGGTATCCCGTTCCGGGTCCCATATAGTCATTGGGTGTATTTACCCCGGACATTACCTGGAAGTTCTCATCCAGGATCGCCGCCGTATGCATATAGTCCCCGATCACCCGCTGCTTCAGCATATTCAGGATGCTCTCCGCCAACTCCTCAAATCCGCTCTCCGCCAGCGCTTTCACCACATCGATACCGGTGATCTTTCTCTTCATCAGATCATCCGCGGCCATCAGGTCGGAAGCCACGTCACGCCTGGGCGTGTCCTTGCTTCCGTGGGCGTAGGTAACGGCTTCCACCTGCTCGTCAGTCACTTCCGTCAGTCCCAGATATTTGAACACTGCCTGTACGGCTTTTCCCGCCGTGCGGCGGACTCTGATCACTTCTTCCTCCGTTACAGGCCGAAGGCCGCCGTCCACCTGCATATCTCTCTGCAGTACATTGTAATCATCGAAGTCCTCCGCGTCGAAATTGGATCCCGCGAACATATTGTCATAATTGGGTTCCCCGGCGTAACCGGAGAAGATAAAATCTGTTCCCGGAAGGAACTGCAGCATGGTCCTGGCTGTCCTTCTCATATCGGAATGGGTGAAGCTCTGATCGTTGGAGGAGGCGCATTCCAGTCCCAGAAGAGCCGCCACCAGATTTTCTCCCATCACTTCCCGAATACCCGCGGGAACAGACGCTGTCACACCGATACAGCTCACGGATCCGTTCTGGATCCCCTGGCTGCCCGCTCCCTTGGTCACATACAGACAGCGGCATTCCAGGTACAGCATGGATTTTTTCTCGCTGCTTCCCATCAGCACCTCGGATCCGGACCCGGAGGTAAAGCGCACCTTCAGTCCTCTGGAAGCGTAAGCCGCGTTCAGAAATGCCTTGGAATAGGGGGTGTCATCCCCATCGATAAACACCTTTTCCGTTCCGTACACAGACAGAGTTTCCGCATAAGTGGTCAGTCCCCGGATTCCCAGCTCCAGCTCCACCGCTTCTTCCACCGCGCACTGGGTCAGCACGCCTCTTCGTCCCACCTGGGAACCGATCAGAAGGGCAATGGCGTTAAAGGGGGCGTATCTGGCTACCCCTGTTGTGGTCTCCTCCTCAGAGAATCCACGAAGGGCCCCTTCCGCCGCATCCGCCGCGATCTGGACCGGATCATCCTTCAGGTTGGTGATATGAGCCTGATTTCCGGGTACCTTTCTGGCCCGCATTTTCTGCATGCCCATCATCATTTCCACCACATTCAGGTGATTGATCACCTCTGCCATCTTGGCCGGGGTAATGCCGGATACCAGCTCCAGGATCTCCTTCCGGGATACGTGGATATCCACGATCATTCTGGCGATCTCCAGGGAAGGTACTGCCATGGAGGCCTCCGCCCGGTCTGCCCGGATGGCATAGTCCGCAATGAACTGATCCAGGAAATCGAACTCTTCTCTGGACTTGCCGTCCAGCTCCGTAATAATTCCGTTTTCTATTCTGATGGACGGCTGGGGATCATAGGGGCTTTTCATAGCCACAAACCCCATCTCCGGCCATTCGTCAATATATCCGTCTTTATTCACCGGACGATTGTCCAGTATCTCTGCGCGTTTTGATTTCATACTCCGGTTCCTCTCTATCGGAAAATTCTGTTTCCGCTTTTCAAACCTGCCGCAGCAGTTTGCCTTCAGGCATCACCGCCTCGGCTGTCTGCCATCTCTTTTTTCCGTATATCCTCTGTCAGAAGGCGGCCGTCCGTCCAGCTTCCCTATCACATCAGAAGGACCACAGCTTGGTATAGATCTTTACAATGTCTTCCTTCTGGGGAACTCTGGGATTGGTGGCTGTACAGGTATCAGCCAGAGCCGCATCCGCCATCTTGTCCACCGCCGCAAAGTAAGCGTCCGGCGTAATGGTTCCCAGTTCCTGAATGGTCAGAGGAATGTTCATCTCCTTCTGCATAAACTGGATCCAGTTCACCAGAGAGCGGACACTCATTACCTCGTTGTAATTGCTCAGTCCCAGGATATGAGCGATATTGGAATACCGCTTCACCGAAGGAAGATATTCCTTCTGACTTCTGGAATGCTTGTTGATATTGGCATTAAACTCCACGATATGGGGCAGCAGCATGGCGTTGGCCCGTCCGTGGGGAATATGGAAGATGGCCCCCAGCTGATGAGCCATGCTGTGGGTGATCCCCAGCGATGCCGAGTTAAAGGAAAGTCCCGCCAGACAGGAAGCCACATGCATCTTCTTCCGGGCGTGCATATCGCTTCCGTCCAGATACGCCCTCAGAAGAAATACTCCGCAGATTTCAATAGCTTTCTCCGCCAGAGCCGAGGAAAATTCGTTGTGAGCAGTGCTCACATAGGACTCCAGCGCATGGGTAAATACATCCATTCCCGTATCTGCTGTGATGGAAGGGGGCACGCTCTTTACCAGCTCCGCATCCAGGATCGCCTCCTCGGCAGTCAGGCTGTCGGACACCAGGGGATATTTCACCTTGGCCTCCGTATCATTCACCACAGCGAAGGAGGTCACCTCGGAACCGGTCCCGCTGGTGGTGGGAATGGCGATCAGTCCCACATCCCCAAAGTTGTCCAGCTTCCTGGCAAACTCCCGGATGGCTTTGGAAGAATCAATGGCGGAACCGCCTCCTACAGCCACGATAGCTTCCGGCCGGTATTCCATAAACTTCTTCACGCCGCCGGCGATCTTGTCCACCGGAGCGTCCGGCACCACATCGCTGAAGACCTCATACTGGATTCCCCCCGCCGCCAGAGGCGCCGTGATCAGATCCACCATCTTGCTCTGTACCACAAAGGGATCTGTGATGATCAGCACCCTGCGGTACGGAATCTCTTTTAACCGGTTCAGCGCTCCCTCGCCAAAATAGATCTGCGTCTTAATCCCAAAACTTTCCATACGGCTCTTCCCGCCTTTCTCTTTCTATTCCGGATAACAGCATTTCAGGTTATGGCGCCGGAAATATTCCAGCCATTCCCCGGACGGCTTCACATCCGTCACGATCGTGGTGAGATTCCGGATATTTCCCACCCGCACAAATGCCGTGTTGTCAAATTTACTGTGATCCGCCGCCAGGATACTCTCCCGAGCCGAATTCATCATTACCTTCTTCGCGTGAGCGAAAAGCTCCTGGGAATCCATGATCCCCTTCTCCATATCCAGCGCTTTGCAGGATACCACAGCCTTGTCCGCGTAATAGGTATTCATGGCGTCCTCTGCCTGAGATCCCAGAAGCGCCAGATAACCTTCCTTCATGGTCCCTCCAGTGGAAATGATCTTCCAGCCGGATACATCCGACAGCTCGATCATGATCTCGATGGAATTGGTGATCACTGTCATTCTTTTCTTATCTTTGATGGCTTTTGCCACAAATACTGCCGTGGTGCTGGCATCCAGCATGATCTGGTCTCCATCCTGGATCATTCCTGCCACCAGCTCGGCGATCTTCTGTTTTCCCGTGACGTTCCGTTTTTTCCGGACATTGAAGGGCATATCAATGCTGTTGTTCTCATTGACCACCGCTCCGCCGTAGCTTTTGATGGCATACCCCTCTGCCTCCAGCTTATCCAGATCCCTCCGGATCGTCTCCTCGGATACCCTGTATATCTGGCTCAGTTCGCTGACTACTACCCGTTTTTCTTCCTGCAGTTTCTCTAAAATCAGATTTCTTCTCTCAAGCGCCAGCATCCGGTATCCTCCTTGTCAGATTATAGTCGCGATTTTTTATCTGGAAAAAGAAGGACGGAAAAACTCTGCGTTTCCTCCGTCCCTCCCATGCATCCCGCCCTGCGGGTTCTTATGATATCCTGCAGCAGTGACGCATATCGTCTTCGCTGTTACAGGATCTTTTCGATCATCTTCCGATCCGGATGCGCGATCACGGAGGAATCCAGGAACATTCCCTTCTCTCCCACCGCGTTCTTGGCCTTCTCGATGGAAGCCTCCACCGCGGACACCTCTCCGGTGATCAGCATATAGGATTTTCCGCACATACCCTTGGCGATCCGAAGCTCTATCAGATCCACAATGGCTGTCTTGGCCGCCAGATCCGCCGCCACAATGATGGAAGCCGCGTCGTACGTCTCCAGGATTCCCAGAGCGCTTACGTCCTCCACCTGAGCCGCCCCGTAAATCGCCGGGAAAATAGACTCGTGGGGATTGCCCAGAACGAAATTATCGATCAGCTGTTCCTCATATTTGGTGGAAGCCGCGTCCACCGCCGCCTTAACGGCACTTAAATCTCCAGAGATGATAGCAATATACTTTCCAGGACATACTGTCTGGGCCTCGATAAGCTCTACCTCTGAAGTTTTTACCATGGTATCCGCTGCGGTGATACCTGTGGCCGTGGTTTTAAATTCAACCATTCCGATTGCCTTACTCATACAGTACACGTCCTTTCTACCTTGCTTCGATTTCCACTGCCCGGTCGCTGACACCCGTCACCACTCCGGTTATGGAAGCATGGATTCCCACGCTCAGTCCCTGGGCAGGCTTTGCGATCATCTGTCCGGCAGTCACCTGATCTCCGATCTTTACAATGGCCTGCGCCGGAGCACCAATGTGCTGGCTTAAATTGATGGTCACCTTTTTCACCGGCACTACCTGATCGTCCAAAGGAGCATCCTTGTCGTATCTGGTCAGTCCCAGCCGGGCCATCAGCCGTTCCTCCGGAACCTTTCTGTATTCCCTGGAATTCTGCACCGGCGCTGCCTGTACCCCCTGTGGAGGACGGACGCCGGCTTTTTTCAGTCCCGCCTTCATATCCGCCAGCAAAGTCCTGGGAGCAAGGCTCTGGGGACAGGAATACATCTCGCAGACTCCGCAGGAGCTGCAGAAGTTGGCGTTTAAGTACGGGTTCAGATCCTGGAAATCTTTGTTGGACGCCGCCCGCATAAACAAGGCCGGATCAATGGGATGTCCCAGGTTATTTCTGGGGCAGAGATCCGTACAGGTACGGCACTGACAGCAGATAGATGCCGCCCGCTTCATATCAATGGAAGCTTTTCTCAGCTTCTTCTGTACGATCAGATGATCCTCCGGCAGTACCAGCACCGCATTGGTGGTCTTGGTCACCGGCTGGCTCCCTGTTCCGATATTTCCCATCATGGGGCCTCCCACAAAGTATACCGGATTCTTTACCGTGGCCGCTCCCGCTAAAGCCACCACCTGGTCCAGCCTGGTTCCCAGGGGAACCCTAACTGTCACCGGATGCTCCACCTCAGCCACCACGGACACCAGCTTGTCCGTCACCGGATGCTGTTTTTCCACTGCCTGATAGATATTGTAAACAGTCTCCACATTGAATACCGCAACGCCTTCCTCTATGGGAAGTCCCCCGGGCCGTACCACTCTTCCCGTAGCCTCGTAGATCAGTACGATCTCATCTCCCATGGGGTATACTTCATCCAGCAGGGCCAGCCGCATATTGGGGAACTCCCCGAGATGCCGGTTCAGTTCCTCCACCGTATCCTTGTAGGACTTTTTGATCCCGATGATCGCTTCCTGCGCTCCCACAGTCTCCGCGATCATCTGGAATGTTTTCATGATTTCATAGGCGTGCAGCTTTAAAAGCTGTCTGTGCAGCTTCAGCAGGGGTTCACACTCCGCACAGTTCATAAGAATGGTATTGGCCCGCTGATCGATCTTCACATATGTGGGAAATCCGGCTCCGCCGGCGCCCACCACGCCGCTCTCCTGAATGATCTTCTGTAATTCTTTGATATCCATGCAACTACTCCAATCCTGCACCGTCATCTATGATACCCACGATTGCCGCATCAACTGGCGCAGTCTCCATACCGCAGCCGATCCTGGCCGCACTTCCCTGCGCCACCAGCACAAATTCGCCAATACCGGCTCCGATATTGTCGATGGCAACGATCTGATTGACCTCGGCTTTCATGTGGTGCACCGGTTCTACAATCATAAACTTATTTCCAACCAGATTGTCATTCTTTCTTGTAGATACAATGCTTCCTACAACCTTACCAACAATCATTTCTTACCTCCCGGCTGCTGTTTCTCTTTTCCGGACGGTTTCAATCTCCCACAATCCTCACGGTATCCCCGCTGGCGATCCCGGAGGCGTTGGCCTCGTCCGTATCAATGTGCATCTCCAGAGTAAAGCTGTCGTCCACACGGATCTTCACGTGATTAAATACTGTGCCGCGCTCATTATCCGCCTTTACCGACACATAATCCCCGTCATGCACTCCCGCCGCCCGGGCATCTGCCGGCGACATATGGATATGTCTGGCTGCCACGATGCAGCCCTCTTTCAGATAAAGGGCTCCTTTCGGACCCACCAGCGCAATGGGCGCCGATCCGGCCACGTCTCCGGATTCCCGGAGGGGAGCCTTCACACCTAACTTAATGGCATCCGTAGCTGAAATCTCCACCTGAGATTTCGATCTGCACGGTCCCAGGATCCTCACATTCTCAATCGCCCGAAGCTTCAGCCCCACGATGGTTACCAGCTCATTGGAGGCAAACTGTCCTCCCATCAGCTCCTTCTTTTTCGTCAGCTGATACCCCGGTCCAAACAAAATCTCCAGATCTTCCTGGGTCAGATGCACATGCCTGGCAGAAACCCCAATGGGAACCATAAAGCCGCTCCCTGTCCGCTTCTCCTCCTGCTGCCGCAGACTGTCCAGTACCAGTCTGGTGATCACTTCAATATTCTGTGTCTCCATTCCAACACCTACTTTCCGACTTTGAGGGGATAGCCGCTGTTTTTTGTACGGCTGAGGGGATCATCGCAGCTGTTCAGCCTTTCGGCTTCCCTGTTACGATTCCTCCCATTCCAAGCATACGCGCAAAAGACAACGGCTGTCCCGGCAACGGAGGGAGGCCCGGGCCTGACACCCGGGCATCCGCCCCTGAATCCACCTCTTATTTGTGGCAGTTCAGTCTCAGGACTTCACTGTCACAAATGCATGCACACAGGCTGCGATTCCCGCAGCCTGGCGCCCGCAATTCTCGGGATTCCGCCGCAAATGCGGCGGAACACCTCGCGGGATAGCAAAAGGCTGAATATAACCTTATTTCAGCTTCGGCAGGATCATCTCCACATCGGTATGCGGTCTCGGGATCACATGAGTAGCTACCAGTTCTCCCAGTCTGGATGCAGCTGTGCTTCCACTCTCAACTGCGGACTTTACAGCTCCCACATCGCCGCGAACCATTACGGTTACCAGTCCGGATCCGATCTTCTCGGTTCCCACCAGTGTTACGTTGGCTGCCTTGCACATAGCATCCGCTGCCTCAACAGCAGCAACAAGGCCTCTTGTCTCGATCATTCCTAAAGCTTCCTGTGTCATTCTTTTTTCCTCCTTTTGGATTGTAATGGATACACCAGTTGTTCCCTGATTCTCATCGGCCGGAGCAGCAGGCGCCTCCTGCCTGTTTCCGGCTGTTTTCTTTTCCGCCGCCGCTTTTGCAGCCGCCGTTCTGGGGGCTGTTCTCTTGGGCGCCGGAGCTTTCGATGTTGTCTTCTTTATCTCTGCCATAGCAAATCATTCCCCCTGCTGCGTCTTCCAGCGTTTGGCGCTCATCTTTACGATTCTAACGGTCTCCTCATGGGGGCGGGCGATCACTGCATGGAGCACCGGCTTTTTAATCGCCTGCGCCACCGCCGCATCCACGGCTGCGGTAACTGCCGCCACATCGCCTTCCACCACCAGGGTCACCAGCCGTCCGCCCAGTTTTCTCTCCCAGGTTGCCAGCCTCACATCCGCCGCTTTCAGCATGATGTCCAACGCATCTATAGCAGCAACCACTCCAGTTATCTCAATAAAGCCGTATGCGTTTCCCATGGATAAACTCCTTTCCCTTCCTGTCAGGTCCGCCGCTGCGCAGGTGCTCACTGTGCCGGCGGCCTGTCCGGATATCGGCCCGCACTCCGGTTCAAAACCGGACTGCATCTCCGCTTATCTGCGGAGCCTGCCGTTTATTTCAGAGTGGGAAGGATCTTCTCTACATCATCATGAGGTCTGGGGATCACATGAGTAGCTACCAGCTCTCCCAGTCTGGAAGCCGCGCTGCTTCCGCTTTCCACAGCCGCATTCACTGCGCCCACATCGCCGCGGACCATTACGGTTACCAGTCCGGATCCGATCTTCTCAGTTCCTACCAGGGTAACCTCTGCTGCTTTTGTCATTGCATCGGCAGCCTCAATTGCTGCGGTCAGTCCTCTTGTCTCTACCATTCCCAAAGCTTCTTTTGCCATTTTTCTAATCCTCCTGATATTTTACATATCGCAGCAGCCGTCTGTCTTTGCAGCCGCCGCGGATCAATCTTTGTCCAGAGCGCTGATCTTCAGCATTTTTTCGGTTCCCGGCTCCGGATTGGGGATAACGTACTTGGTTACCACGCCTCCCATAGTCTTGGCCGCTGTCTCCCCGGCCTCCACTGCCGCCGTGACATCCGCCACGCTGCCGCGGTACTTGATGGTCACCAGCAGCGGAACTGGCAGGCTGTCTGCATTGGCAGGTTTGTTTTTGTCGAACACTTCCATCCGCACGTTGGCTGCCTTACATCCCGCGTCACCTGCGACAAATGCGGTGGACAGCCCGAACACTTCCAGAATTCCTACAGCTTCTGCCATATCCTATATCTCCTGTTTATCTGTTTTTCGCATCATTGACGATGGCGATCTTCAGTCCCTTCATGGCCAGGTTGGTCTGAAGAGCCTCGTTGATATCCTCCAGAGCAAACCGGTGGGTGATCAGCTTTCCCATGGGAAGGCCGATACCTTTGGCCCTCTTCAGGAAATCGAAAGTAGTAGCATAATCTCTCAGGGTATATACCCAGGATCCCACTGTGGTGATTTCCTTAGAGCAGATATCAAAGTGCGGGTTGATCGTAGCGTCTCCGCCGTTGATGAAGAAGCCCAGTTCGCAAAGTCCGCCGCCGTTTCTGATAAACTTGTAAATATTGGAATGGGCCACCGGAGATCCTGTGCACTGGAATGCAAAGTCTGCCGGATGTCCGCCGAAGCTGGCCTCTACAGCTCCTGCCAGTGCTTCGATACCCTTATGCTCCATAAAGTTTACAGTCTGGGAAGCTCCCATTTCCTTTGCAAAGCTCAGACGCATCTCATTTCCGTCCACTGCAGTAATATTCTCAATTCCCATAGTCCGGAGAACCGCGATGCAGATCAGGCCGATGGGGCCGCATCCCTGCACCACCACCCGGCTGTTGAACCGAAGGATTCCTGTGGTTTTCGCTCTCTCCACTGCATGGACCAGAACGGCACAGGGCTCGATAAGGATACGGGAATCCAGATCCAGATCGCTTACGTTAAATACGGTGGAGCCTTTGCGGATCAGTATGTAATCGGAAAACCATCCATTCAGGTGGATATCATCATCCGGAAGCAGTCCGTACACGTCTGCGCCTCCCACGTTCTGTTTGTTCAGATCAAACATGGTGATGTCCGGATTATCCTTAAAGATCATGCAGGTCACTACCTTGTCACCCAGCTTCAGGTCTTTTCCTGCGGAATCCTTTTTCACATTCTTACCCATCTTTACGATCTCTCCGGTTCCCTCGTGACCCAGAGCAACCGGGATCAGGCCGAAGGGATCTCTCTTGAACTCGTGAGCATCCGTACCGCAGACGCCGCATCCTTCCACTCTTACCAGAATGTCATCGTCTCCAACCTCCGGCATGGGATACTCTTTTACGTCAAAATGCTCCAGTCCGGTCAGGACCGCCACATGAGCAGTCTTGGGAATGTCCCCTGCAGACGCAGGCGCCGCCGGCGCGGAAGCTGCCGTTCCTGCGGTGCTGCCGGTCATTCCGGCCAGAACCTGTTTTACAATTTCTTCAATATTCGTGATATTTGCGTCCATAATTTACCTCCTGATCAACGAATACATAAGCTGTCGGCCATTACGCAGCGTCTTCTCTTGGTAAAGGTGCTGGCGCTTGTCAGGCCCTCTCCGGTACGGCTGGCAATGGTAAAGGTGCAGTAACCCTCTCCTCCGAAGCCCAGCGCCGCATAGGACGGAGCGTTCTTGACCAGAATCGCCGTATCAATGGCTTTTGCGTATTTCGTGATATTATCTATATTCTTGGAGTGGATATGCGCGGAATGACGGTTGCCATGCTCCAGCCATACAGCCTGCTCCACGGCATCATCGAAATCCTTTGCCCGAACCACGCCCAGAATAGGCATCATCAGTTCCGTAGTGATCAGCGGATGCTCCTTGGGGCCTTCAAAGGTAATGCAGCGGATGTTGGCCGGAGCGTCCACGCCGATCATCTTCAGAAGTGTCCTGGCATCCCGGCCAACGCACTTTCTGTTCAGTTTTCCATCTTTCAGGACTACAGCGGTCAGCGCGTCCTGTTCTTCTTTGGAAGCCAGATAACAGCCCTGCTCGGTCACCATGTAATGCATCAGCTCATCCACAATACCGGAAACAGCCACGATCTCCTTCTCTGCGATACAGGGCAGATTGTTGTCAAAGGTACATCCGTTGACAATATCCTGCGCCGCTTTCCGGATATCCGCTGTCTCGTCCACCACCGCCGGTGGATTGCCTGCTCCGGCACCGATGCCTCTTTTTCCGGAAGAAAGCACTGCTGTCACCACGCCCGGACCTCCTGTGGCGGCGATCAGCGGAATATCTTTGTGCTTCATCATGATATTGCTGGTCTCCAGCGTGGGGATTTCCACGGTACATGCGATGTTGTCCGGGCCTCCCGCCTCCAGAGACGCTTCATTTACCAGATTGATGGCATAGATGGAAGTCTTGACAGCAGCCGGATGGGGGTTAAATACCACTGTGTTTCCGGCAGCCAGCATTCCGATGGTATTGCAGAGCACCGTCTCGCTGGGATTGGTGCAGGGTGTGATGGCGCCGATCACTCCGAAAGGTCCCATCTCAATCAGCGTCAGTCCCCGGTCTCCCGACCATGCGGTGGTGGTGATATCCTCCGTACCCGGGGTTTTCTCCGCCACCAGATGATGCTTCAGGATCTTGTCTCCCACGTTGCCCATTCCGGTCTCATCCACACCCATCCGGGCCAGAATCTCCGCATTTTCCTTGATCTTTCTGCGGATCACGGAAATAATTTTTTCTCTCTGGTCCATGGACATTTTCCGCACCACTGCCTCTGCCGCTTTGGCAGCCTCGATGGCCTGGTTCATATCGGCAAACACGCCGTGCTTTCCGGCGGGAGCATCCTGGATCTGCATCTTCGCCAGAACCTCCTGCACAATGTCCTGTACCATATTCTCACTAATCGGCACGAGAATTACCTCCCTTACTTGGAACCTGGAATCCTGATTACTTGTTCAGTCCCAGCTGCTCCATAACTTTTTTGGTGATCTCCGCTACCAGCTCTGTGCTGTTGTCAGAGGAGGATCCGCAGGAGCAGTTGCCGTCGCATGCATGGCAGCCGTGTCCCGGTCCGTTCAGCTCTGCGCACAGATTTGCCGGATGCTTTCCGGGAAGTCCCATCTTTCTTCTGATCTCATACAGTTTTGCGATCTGTTCCTTGTCGAACTCCTTGGGTCCGCCCAGCATCTTGGACTTGTACAGCAACTCTGCGTAAAACTCCACGGATTCCATCTTCAGATATGCAGCCAGCAGGTCGGTGGACCAGGTCAGGGCTCCATGGCTCTCCAGAAGGACCGCGTCATAGTAGGGCAGATATTTCTCCAGACGATCCGGAATCTCATTGGTGGACGGTGTACCATACTCAGCGATGGGTACGCATCCCAGAGCGATAACTGCTTCCGGCATGATCGGCTGGGTAAGCGGAATGCCTGCGATAGCGAAGCTGGTGGCATAGGAGGGATGTGCATGTACCACAGCTCCTACATCCGGTCTCTTCTGATACACACGCATATGCATCTTGATCTCAGAGGAGGGACGGAAGTTGCCGTTGGCCTGGATCACTTCTCCCTTGCTGTTTACCTTACAGATATATTCCGGTGTCATAAATCCTTTGGAAACTCCTGTGGGGGTGCAAAGGAACTCATCATCGTTCAGCTTTACGGAAAAGTTACCATCATTGGCAGCAACCATGCCCCGGTTGTACACTCTTCGTCCGATGTCGCACATCAGTTTTTTGATCTCATATTCGTTCTGCATCATATTCTTCCTCCCTAAGATAAGAATGTGTTTCGCCGCCTGAGGGCGGCTGATCGCCATGCCCAAAAAAGCCGGCTTTTGTTGGTTTCTGTGGACATTATAGCCCCACAGCAGCGGTAAGTCAACAGAAAGTTGTTGGATTTTTGTGGTTTCTTGTGGTTTTCATTCAATTTCAGCAAATCTTCCGATTTTCATGTGGTTTTTCCTGTGTTTTCCACAAAATCCCAGACAGCTTTTTTCAGCTTTTTTCTCCGGCAGCCCTGTCTTTTAAAGACGGCTCCCCGCGGACTTCTTCCTCCCAGGGCATCACATCTCCCTCTTCCCTGAGATATTCCAGAATCTCCGGAATTCCCTCCTGGGCCTTGGAATTCACAAAAAATACCTTCCTGCATCCCGCCAGCCGCAGCCAGCGTTCCGCTCTTTCGGGATTCGCCCGGGGATGGTCGATCTTGGTCACGATGCCGATCACCTCCCGGTTGGCCACCGCCGCGCAGCAGGGCGGGAACAGACAGTAGGGCTCTGTGGCTGAGGCCAGAAGCCCCACCACATCCGCTTCATAAGTATAAAGGGCCAGCGCGTGCCCCAGGCCCCTGGTCTGGGCATATTCTCCCGGCGTATCGATGATCACATCAAAATGGTTCACATACTGGGTTTTGTGATAATGGATCTTTTCCCCTTTCAGCGCCTGGGTAAGGGTTGTCTTGCCCGCCTCGCTGCGGCCCACCAGCACAATCTTCTTCATCCCATACACCGCCTGTCATGTTCTGGTCACCGGGCAGACGGCAAATCCCAGCTTCGTCTTTACATATTCCAGAATTGCCGTGACAGAGGCTTCCACCTCCGATACCGTTCCCGTGATGATCAGACTTCCGGAAAACCTGTCCACAAATCCCAGATCAATGGCGGCTGCCTTCATGGCAATATCCGCCATGATAATGGCTGTTTCCGCCGGCGTGACTGTCAGTATACCAATGGCAGACTTGGAATAATCCACCGCCGGATCCAGTCCCAGCTTCTCATAAAGAAGCTTGTCCGGATTGGCAATGATGTGTGCCAGCGTAATCTGCTTTCCCGGCACCTGTTCCTGAATGATCCTCTGTTTCGCCGACTCCGGCGCTTCCTCCATGTATCTCATGACCTTCCTCCTTAATTCCCGCGGGCAACGAGCCAAGCGGACATGCTTGCATGTCCATTTGGCGGCGCTGTGTGCCGATGGCACACGTTTAGCGCCGACCGAAGTGGGACGGAGACCTGCCGCGAGGGTCAAGTACCCCGCAGCTCTGCTGCGCTGCAAGTTTGATGCCCCGTAGCTTGCTGAGGGGTCTTTGACTCCCGCGGGCAACGAGCCAGGCGGACATCTCCGCGGCAGTCCGGCCGCTGCCTTTCCGCCGCGCTTTTTCTGCTGACTTTCTGTTTTGGATATTATACCGCTGTGTCCCGGTGAAGTCAACAAATCCAACATACTTTACTGGATTTTCCTCCTGTTTTCTTTAATAATTATGTGGTTTTATGACTGATTTTCTGTTTTATCTATTGACAAATATTTTTCCTGGCTCCATACTGAAAACAGCTTATATCTATCTGCGCAGCTGTTCATCCATCCGCGAAACGACAGAACGGGCAGGGCAATGGCACCTGCCGATGGCTGAACTGCTGCTCAGCGGAAAACGAGGTGATCTCATGCAGTTTGACATTCATACCCATACCATCGCCAGCGGCCATGGCACCAGCTGTACCATTGCCGATATGGCCAGAGCGGCCCGGGCAAGAGGGCTGTCCCTTCTGGGGATTTCCGATCATGGTCCGGCCACCCCCTGCGCAGGCACCGCTTCCTATTTCCGCAGTCTGTTTTCCGCGCCCCGATACCGGTGCGGCATCCGGCTTCTGTATGGAGCGGAGCTGAACATCCTGGACGAAAACGGACAGGTGGACCTGGAGGACGAGATCCTGTCCCGGCTGGATTTTGCCATCATCAGCATGCACGTCCAGAACAGAAAGCCCGGGTCCCGCAGCGAGAATACCCAGGCATATATCGCGGCGATGGAACACCCAAGAGTAAAACTGATCGGACACTGTGACGATGTAAAATATCCGGTGGACTACCGCAGGCTGGTAGCAGCCGCAAGAGAACACCGGGTTCTTCTGGAGCTTAATGAGGCCTCCCTGATGCCCGGCGGCTACCGGGGCGATACCCTGGAAAATGACAGGGAGATGCTGCGCTGGTGCCGCAGCTACCGCCAGCCCATCGTACTCTCCAGTGACAGTCACGGGCCTGCGGGCGTGGGCGGTTTTTCCCGGGGACTCAGGCTGCTGGAGGAGGAGGGCTTTCCGGCGGAGCTGGTGCTGAACTACCGGATGGCGGCACTGCTGGCTTACCTGGAGCTGTGACCTGGGTTTTCAGTTTCCTTATAAGATTTATACAGGCTTTGGGCTTTTGAAAACAAACACCGGCATGGGCGGATCATTCTCTCTGTTAAAATAGGAGTTTACAATTACGGTATACTCTTTTTTCGGCAATGTCTTCAGATAACCCAGAACCGCATTCTTCTCCTCATATCCTGTATCGCCTCCGCTGTAGACGCACAGGCTCATCAGCCCTCCATATTTCAGGATCTCCAGGCCCTTCCGGATCGCCTCCACGCTGGTTTGTGGGCCTGTGGCGATATCATGATCTCCTCCCGGAAGATATCCCAAATTAAAGCACACCGCATCTGCCGTCCGGGGTGCCAGATATCTGTCCATATGTTCATGGCCGTCCCGGATCAGGCAGGCTCTGTGAAGAAGCCCATGGTCCTCCAGACGTTTTTTCGTAGAACGCAGTGCGGCGTCCTGGATATCAAATGCCCATACCTTTCCATGTTCTCCGGCCAGACGGCAGAGGAACAGCGTGTCATGGCCATTTCCCATGGTGGCGTCCACATAAATTCCATGTTCCGGTACCTGCCAGCGGATGACTGCCTGGCACCATTCGGTGATCTGTGAAGGATTCACGGATCGTTCCTCCTTTCTTCTTCATACGTCCCCTTCAGTTCCACGGTGTTCTTCTTATAGGAAATCAGCCCTTCTCTCTGCATCCTGGACATTTCATTGGACAGGGCGCTCCGGTCCACTGACAGATAATCCGCCAGCTGCTGGCGGCTGAAGGGGATCTCGACTGTGTACTGTTCCTGGCGCATTGCCAGCCCGGAAAGATATTCCATGATCCGCTCCCGGATGGACCGGGGCGTGATGCAGTCGATTTTTCTGCTGAGCGCCAGATTTTTTCCCGCCATCACATAGACCAGATTTTTCACCATCCGGTTATGGAAGCCGCAGCTTTCCGGACATGTTTCCAGCACCCGGGACACATTCAGGAACAGGATCCTGGAATCCCGGGCCGCCGTCACCTCCAGCGGGATGGCTTCCCCCTTCCTGCAGGCGTACGTTTCCCCGAAAACCTGTCCGGCTCCCGCTCTCCCGATGATCGTTTCCCTTCCCCAGATATCGGTCCTTACCATGTGTACAACGCCCTCCATCACCAGTCCCAGCTCTTCCACCGGATCTCCCGGATGAAATATCCTGCGGCCCTTCTCATAGCTTCTGACAGATGCGTCAAGACATCCCAGCAGGGCTTCCAGATCCTTCTTTTCGATTCCCTGGAACAAAGCGGTTCTGGAAAGAAAATCAATATTCATTTTTTTCTCCTTTTTGTTGTTTCTACAACATACTTATTCTCAAGTATTTAGTATAGTATGTCCAGAATCCAAATACAAGCCAGGAGGTTGTTATGCTGAGAAAAATTATCAACATCGATTCCGAAAAATGCAATGGCTGCGGCCTGTGCGTCTCCGCCTGTCATGAACATGCCATCGGCATGGTAAACGGGAAAGCCCGCCTGCTGCGGGAGGACTACTGCGACGGACTGGGGGACTGCCTTCCCGCCTGTCCTGCGGGGGCCATCAGCTTTGAGGTCCGGGAAGCTTCTGCCTATAACCGGGAAGCAGTACTGGCAGATCAGTCCGGAAGCAGGCTGACCCAGTGGCCGGTACAGATAAAACTGCTGCCGCCTTCGGCTCCCTGTTATGCCAATGCGGATCTTCTGATCGCCGCGGACTGCACTGCGTTTTCCTATGGAAACTTTCACAGGGATTTCATCCAGGATAAGGTGGTCCTGGTGGGCTGTCCCAAGCTGGACGCAGTGGATTATACGGAAAAGCTGACGGAAATCTTCCGTCAGAATCCCATCCGCTCCGTTACTGTGGCCCGGATGGAGGTTCCCTGCTGCGGCGGCATCCAGCGCGCTGTCCAAAACGCCATTGCCGCCAGTCAGAAGGAAATTCCCTGTAAGGTGTGCACCATCAGCACCAAAGGCCTTCTGATCCGTCAGGAGGAACTGTGACGGATCAAAAAACGCGCTGCCAAGCAGCTGATATTTGGTCTTTTCCTGGCTTCGGTCAGCGCTGACCGTGTACCACCGGCACACAGTGCCCCCGCGGCAGCGGCCAGACGGACATGCCTGCATGTCCGCCTGGATCGTTGCCCGCGAAAATAAACGACAGGACCCGGGGCGCATCAGGGCCGCAGATGGACGTGCAGGCGCATCCGGCCTGACTCGCCGTCCCTGGAAACAAAAAAAGGAGATATGACAATGGAAAAGAAAAAGAACATGTTTTGCTTTCAATGTGAACAGACCGCCGGATGTACCGGCTGTACAGGAAACGCGGGAGTGTGCGGGAAAAAATCCTCCACCGCCCGTCTGCAGGATGAGCTGGTGGGCGCTCTGATCGGCCTGGCCAGGGCCGCAGAGCAAAATGGGACCACCCCTGAGATACAGGAGCTGATGATCCGGGGACTTTTCTCCACCCTTACCAATGTCAGCTTTGACGATGAAGAGCTCCGGCAGCAGATCCGGCAGATCCATGACGTCAAAAACAGCCTGACCCCGGGCTGCCTGTCCTGCCAGTCTCCCTGCGGCCATAATGAGGATTATGATCTGGACCGTCTGTGGGAGGCTGATGAGGACATCCGTTCCCTGAAGTCCCTGATCCTCTTCGGCCTGAAGGGTATGGCAGCCTACGCTTACCACGCCCGGGTCATGGGATATACCGATGAAACTGTGGATGGCTTCTTCTGTCAGGGGCTGGCTGCGGTGGGAGAAGATGCCTCCATGGAGCAACTCCTTCCCCTGGTGCTGAAAACAGGGGAGATCAATCTTCGCTGCATGGAGCTTCTGGATGAAGCCAACACCCGGACGCTGGGAACTCCCTCCCCCGCCGCTGTTCCCCTTACCGTGGAAGCAGGTCCGTTCATCGTGGTATCCGGCCATGATCTTCTGGATCTGAAGGTTCTGCTGGAACAGACGGAAGGAAAAGGCATCCATGTATATACCCACGGGGAAATGCTTCCTGCCCACGCCTATCCTCAGCTCCGAAAATATTCCCATCTGAAGGGAAATTTCGGAACCGCATGGCAGAATCAGCAGAAGGAATTTGACGGGATTCCCGCCCCGGTGCTTTTCACCACCAACTGTCTGATGCCTCCCAAACCGTCCTACAGCGACAGAGTATTTACCACCGGCGTGACATCCTATCCCGGCATGACCCATATCGGAGAGGACAGAGATTTTACTCCTGTGATCCGGAAAGCTCTGGAACTGGGCGGATATACAAAGCCTCAGCACTTTACCGGCATCAACGGCGGATCCCGGGTGACCACCGGATTTGCCAGGGACACGGTACTCTCCGCCGCCGGACAGGTGGTGGATGCGGTGAAGCAGGGACAGATCAGTCACTTTTTCCTGGTGGGAGGCTGCGATGGCGCCAGACCGGGAAGAAACTATTACACAGATTTCGTAAAGCAGGCTCCCAAAGATTCCCTGATCCTCACCCTGGCCTGCGGAAAATACCGCTTTAACGATCTGGACCTGGGCACCATCGGGGGACTTCCCCGCCTGATGGATATGGGCCAGTGCAACGACGCCTACAGCGCCATCCGGGTAGCCGCCGCCCTGGCGGACGCCTTCGGCTGCAGCCTGAATCAGCTTCCCCTCACCCTGGTGCTGTCCTGGTATGAACAGAAAGCCGTCTGCATTCTTCTGACACTGCTGCATCTGGGTCTGAAAAATATCTATCTGGGGCCCACCCTTCCGGCTTTTCTGTCCCCCGGTGTGACGGAATTTCTGGTGAAGAACTACCAGATCCATCTGACCACCACACCTTCGGAGGATCTGAAGGAAATTTTAAGGAAAAAGCCAAATCCCCCGCAGGAGTCAAATACCCCGCAGCAAGCTACGGAGCATCAAACTTGCAGCGCGGCAGAGCTGCGGAGTATTTGACCCTCGCGGCAGTCGCCAAATGGCCATGCAAGCATGTCCGCTTGGCTCGTTGCCCGCAGGAATAAATGCTCCGCCGTCTGCGGGCCTCAACATCACGCAGAAAGCTGCGGAACAGCTCACTGAATCGGCTGTTCCGCAGCTTTCTGATATGTCTTTTCATTTTCTTCCACCCGGAGTATGCAAATCTGAAGTGTTTCTGCAGTTTCCAATCCTCAGTTTCCCTGCGCAAACAGTTCCGAACCTACCTCCGGCAGTTCCCACTCATAAGAACCGTTGATCAGTCCTTCCCTGGTTCCCAGCGGCGCATTCGGTACCTGCAGGACAAAAGTTTCTCCCACATAAGGATTTGTGATCTCCTTTGACGTCCCGCCTTCTCCAGAAGCGCTCTCCGATTTCTCCCCAACAGTACCCCCGGGAACATTATCTGCCACCACTGCTGCTTTTTTCTCCGGTATCAGCGATTCCCGGATCTTCTGGCACTGCTGCTCCCGCACAGTCAGCCTTCCGCTTTCCTCACTGTATGTCTGGGCCTTAAGCGCCCCCTGGGATTCAGAAACCTGGGAAGGTTCCGGCGTAATGATCACATTTCCTTCCTCATCCACCGCATCTTCTCCATAAATCGTAGTCTTCAGCCTGCGTATGGTACTGTCCCATTCCGGTACCAGATTGCCGTTCACGCTCTGGAACATCCCATCATAGGGGACCCGGTCCTGCACAATGTCATACGTTAAAAGAGACGGCACTTTGGCCAGCAGTCCCCAGAACTCACTCTCCGGAATATTGTGAGTCAGCATAGGAAGCAGACGGTTAGCCAGCCGGTCTATATCGTCCAGACTCATGGCTTTTACTTTTTCCAGAAGCTTCATCAGCACTTCCCTCTGCCGCTCCGTTCTCTGGTAATCCGCATTTCCCACCTTCCGTATTCTGGCGTAGGCCACAGCCTGCATACCATTGCACTGATAAGTGCCTTCCCCGGGGATCAGATAGTCATCTGCATCCTCCCCCCTTATTCTGCACTGCTGCTTGATGCTTTTGTTGGCATTCTCCGCCTCTTTTTCCGTAAAGGTGATCTCAATGGTTCCGATCTCATCAATGATGTCGATCATGCCCCCAAAATCCACTGTCACATACCGATCCACCTGAATCTTATAATTTTCCGTAACAGTCTGGCACAGCAGCGGTCCGCCTCCATTGGGATACGTAGCGTTCAGCTTCCGGTAACCCACCCCAGGAATGTCCACATAGGTATCCCTCATCAGAGAAATCATGCTGATCTGTCCCAGACGGTAATTGATGGAAACCAGGATCATGGAATCTGAATTTCCCACAAAGTCCTCGGTAGTGGTATCCAGACCCACCAGCATCACATTGTAGACATTTCCATCGGAAGTAATCGGCTCGTCGGAGGCGTACTGCTCCAGATTCTGCTGGATCGCCAGAAGCTCCGGATCGGTTTCTTCCTCTTCTTCAGCAGCTTCCTCCGCTTCCCGGGCCGCTCTCTGGGCTTCGATCTGCGCAGCAGCTTCCTCGTCAGTCAAATAATTGGTCTTGGCATAATAATGATGCCCCAACACGTACACCGCTCCCGCCAGAATCACCAGAATCGCCGCCAGGATCCCCAGAGCGATCAGCAGCTTTTTCTTTTTGGACATCTTTTTTTTCTTTACCGGTTCCTCCGCATCTGATCCTTCCTGCGTATTTCTGCTTTCTGTGTCTGACATCCGATGAGCCTCCTGTGATTTCTTACATTTTTATTACAAAAAATGATACCATCTGGCTTTTCGTTTGTCAATTGCTGTCGAATGACGGATCCCGAAATTATCCATCTTTCCGGATCAGGCGCACCGGGCCCAGAAGGCCGGACGGCTCCTGAGGCATGGCTCTGTCAAAGGTATTGTCCCCCTGCTCCTTTGCCAGTGTATTGGCCACCTTGATGCATAAGTGGTTTTCTCCCTGCACAAGATCAGTAAGCTCCACACGGTAGGGCGGACAGATACGGACTCCCTGTGTTTTTCCGTTGAGGACTACCTCCGCAGTCTCGTACACCTCTCCCAGATCCAGCCAGATCTTTTCTCCCCGTCCGGCAGGATCCGCCGCGATCTCTGTCTCATAGAAAAATGTGCCGGAGTATTCCGGAAGCAGATCCGGAGACGCCATATTTTTCAGGGAGGTCAGCCCGGTCAGCTTTTCATCCGCCTGGCTGCCGCAGGCCGTGATCTTCCAGGGGCCAGGGATCTCGGTGCCCGGATCATCCGGATCTTCCCACACTCTCCTCTTTCCGGCCCGTTCTTCTGCCCCCAGCACAAACAGAGACTGGTACGGTGTCAGCTCTATGGTAAAAGAGGTGGAGCCGTTTTCGTATTCCACATCCAGATCATAAGAAATGTCCTCAAGGGCATCGTAAAGCTTCAGCGTTTTTTCGCCTCTTACGGTTATCCGTGAACGGATACTCCGATTCCTGCTCTGATTCACGAAAAAGTACAGCTCCCCCTCTTCCCTCTCCCTGGAGGCAAAGATCAGGTACGGAGAGGCAGCGGAGCTCTGCAGATCCGTCTTTCCCGCTTCCTTCAGCATTCCCGGCAGCTTTTCATACTCTGTCATGTAAACATGATTCATACGGCTTACCTTTTCCCAGTCCAGCTTGCGGGGGCTATGGAAATAGCACCGGCTGGGCATTTTCTCCATGAAGATCACGGTGACGCCCTCCCTGCTCATCTCCTCCACACGATGATACAGCGCTTCCGGCCACACTTCTCCGTAAGGGATGATCAGCGTGTCATACTGATTGCTGTGAATACATAATTTTCCATCCTTTGGCACACCCTCCGACAGATAATCCAGAGAGACCACATGACAACTGATCTGATGGCTCATCAAGGCTTCCACTGCCTTTTCAAAGGGTTCGTACGCCCCTCCCCATTCCGCCTCCGCATGATACAGCACCGCAATGCGCACCTTTTCCCTTCCCTGGGACAGCAGGCCGCACACCCGCTGGGCATAACCGGCCCATATATGGAAATATTCCCACTGAGGGTTCCGTCCTCCCGCGTAAAAATGGGGCGGGCAGTCCGGATCAGGATATTCTTTAGGCGAAAAGGCATGGGGGATCACAAAATTCACCCCTCTGACACAGATATGGTCCGTCAGCCATTTCATCAGCTTCAGACCCTCCTGCCAGCCGTACGCCCCGAATACTTCACAGGCAGTAATTCCTTTTTTCTTGGGATCCAGAGCAGCCAGGGAGGAAGCCATCCTGGTCATTCCCCAGTAATAGAATCTGGAATCCAGATATCCGAAGGGGGTGCTGTGTCTTCCATCCAGAAATTCCGGCCAGATCTGATACACCACATCCAGGCCGGACATATCCATTCCCTCCATGGCCCGGAAAAAATGACCGCAGCCATACCCCAGTCTGGCATGGGCGCCATTGTCCTCGATCACATGCCCGATGGCCCGGATTCCATGGGCCCTGCACCAGTCTCCGATCTGGCCGATGAAATTCCTGCCGAACAGTCTGGTGACCACATTCATATAGGCAAAACGCACATCCTGGGCCCTGGATGATCTTCCTGTCCACAGATATGGAAGAAGGAGACCAAAATCCTCCCCCATCTCCCTGTCAAGGATATCCAGCAGCTGGTCACTGTAAGGCAGTACCCCGGTGATCAGCCCCCGGGAGGGAGAGTTCATCCCCAGCTCCATGTCGTAGGAGGCCGCGTTTCCAAACCGTGGTTCATCAATAAAAAAACCGCTGATCAGAGAGCCGAACAGCTCCTGATACCGCCGGTAATGCTCCTCGTAGATCACCTGGATATACTTTTCCACAGCCCGGGCGTCAATGGGGTTTACATAATCTTTGGTCCACTCCTCTCCTCCCTCTCTGGTCTTCAGAAACAGGAAGATCCTCCAGGCTCCTTCCGGGACCTCCCAGTACAGGATCCCGTCCCTGCAGTATTCCGTCAGATCCAGGAAGCTGCCGTCCTCCAGGTCATCCCCCTCCCGGTTCCGGCGGGCGGCTACGATGCGCACCAGCTCTTCTCCCTCCCGGATCCACGGCCGGATCCGGAAGGTGCTTCCCGCCACCGGACCAACGGCGTCAATATGGCTTTGTCTCAGGTAAACCTTCAGCGCCTCCGGATACAGCGTTTTCAGTTTGCCGCCTCCGTAACCACTGGGAAAGGCTCCGTCGTCAAAAATCCAGACATGCATATTTCTCTTCCCGGCTTCATCCAGAATAATATCCAGATCACGCCACCATCCGTAGCTGAGATAGTCCGGATGAGGTCTGGATTCCACAATAAAACTGTCGATCCCGCTCTCCTCTATTTTTCCGATCTCCCGTCTGAGGGTTTCCTCATCTTCTCCATGCTGCCAGAACAGAGGCGCAATGTGTCCCTGTTGTCTGTAATCACTGTGCATCTTCTTCTCCTTTTCCTACTGTTTTCTTCATATGCTGTCATACTTTTGCCAAAACAGGGCGATATAACCGCCGGCTATATCGCCCCGCCTGTTAAAGACAAGAATTATTCCACACCTTCCGGAACTTCCGCATCAAGCTGCTCAGCCACCGAAATAATGGTCTCGCGTCCGCCCTGATCCAGCCATTCCTGTACATAAGTATCCCAGTCGTCAAAGCTTCTCTCGCCTACCACAAACTGGAACTCCTGAGCGTTTTCATACTCGGTGAGTGTTGCAGTCACATCAGAAGGACTCGTATAGAGAAGCGCGCTGTTGGGCCAGCGGTCCAGAGTAGCCATTTCTTCAGTGGTGTTGTTGATGGCATCCACGTATCCCTGCTTTTCTTCCTCATCGCTGTATTCCTTCTGCCATTTCAGGGTGTAGCCGAAGTTCTGCCAGGGAGCAAGCGCCAGGTTGTCACTGCCGTACTCTGTATATCCGGGATGCTCGTTGGGGTTTACATAACAGATGGAATATCCGTCATCCGTATACTCTCTCACATCCCCGTCGTAATCCGGATACACATCCAGTCCGCCGCCCTGGACTGTCTGGAAATAAGCCTCTCCGCCGTAGCACATGGCGTCCAGGATATGGCAGATACGCATCAGTTTTCCCTGATCACCTTCCACATTGGCTGCCGTCACCGCAAACAGGTTTCCGGCATTTCCTCCGGCCGCCGCTTTTGCGCCCTCGATGGGAAGCTGGGTCAGGTAGGTCCAGTTAGAAACCTTGGAGTAATCACCGTTCTGATAATTTACATACTCCTCAAAAAGGTTTTTCGCCGGATAACGCACCATACCCACCCTGTCATTCAGGGAGTAGGATTTGGAGGACTCCCAATCTATGGAGTACCAGTCGGTGGGCAGTACGCCCTCCTCATAAAATGCGTTCAGCAGCTCCAGGTAAGAACGGGTGGTGCCGTTCAGCATGGGAACACTTAAAACGCCGTCATCATCCACTGTCATGGCAGGATTTCCGAACCATCCTTTCATATCTGTGAACATACCCATATTGGCTCCGGCTCCTGCCGCCACCATGAAATACGTATCATCCTGACCGTTGCCGTCCGGATCATCAAAGGTGCAGGCGCGGGCAAACTCCATCAGCTCTTCCTGAGTGGTAGGCACATCCATACCTAAAGCGTCCAGCCAGTCCTGACGGATGGCGTAATTCCAGATATCTCCGTCCTGTACAGCATATTTGGTGGTAAAGGGGATCGTTCCGTCCTCCATGGTACTGTACTGCAGCAGATCCTTGGTGACAAACTTACACGTCTGAGGCATGTACGGATACAGCTGGGAGGCATCCACCAGCAGCCCCTGCTCACCCAACGTAAATCCATAGTCTTTTCCATTGGTGAGAGGCAGTGTGATCACATCCCATACGTCCCCGCTGGCAAACGCGGTGGACAGGGCTGTTTCCATATCCGACTGGGCCACCGTTTCCAAGGTCAGCGTCACGTTATACTTTTCCTCCAGCCACGCTTTGATGGGATCATCCTCCGGCAGGGAGTATCCGTAGTTGTACGTCATCATAGTGATCTCATAATGCTGGCTCATGTCATCATAGTCATAGTAGGATTCCTCCGCCAAAGTAGGATTGGCAGGCATGGAATCAGGAAATTCAATATCCTCAAAGGCCGGGACGGAAGCATCCGCGGCGGCGCTCTCCTGACCTTCCTCTTCATTGGCCGCGGTATCCTGACTCTCTTCGGCACTTCCTGAATCCGATGAAGAGCCTGTATCATCGGAGCCGCAGCCGGCAAAGGATCCGGCAGCCATCAGAAGAGCCAGTGTTAATGCAGTGGTTTTTTTCAGGTTTTTTCTGATCATTTTGTTCCTTCCTTTCTCTTTCTTTTTCTATGTTCTCCTTATCCTTTGACGGATCCGGTAAACATCCCGTGAACAAAGTATTTCTGCAGGAACGGATATACACACAGTATCGGCAGCACGGCCACGATAACTCCTGCCATTTTCATGGACTCCGCGGTCATCTTGGCGTATGAGCTGATGCTGCTCATCAGATCCGCATTATTGGTCTGTTCCAGCAGGTTCCTGATGATATACTGAACAGGCCAGAGATTCGCGTCCCGCACATAAATCATGGCATCCATCCATGCATTCCAGTGGGTTACCGCCGCAAACAGTCCCAGTGCGCAGATGGTAGGCTTCAGCAGCGGGATTATTATGTACAAAAATTTCTTCAGCGAACCTGCTCCATCCAGCTCCGCCGCCTCCATCAGATCCTCGGGAATTCCCTCCACGAAAAGCTTCACCACCAGAATATTAAAGGTATTGGCCAGTGACGGCGCGATATATACCCAGAAACTGTTCAGCAGATGCAGATCCCTGTACAGAAGATATGTGGGGATCAGTCCGCCGTTGAGGATCATGGTAATGATAAAGTAGATCATGATCCCGCTTTTAAAAGGCAGATCCTTTACAGCCAGAATATAACCCAGCGGCAGCGTCAGAATCAGCGCCGTGCAGATTCCCAGAAGGGTTCTGACAATGGTGATTCCCATACCTGTCCAGAAGTTGGCATTAGACAGGATATTCCTGTAAGCGGCCAGAATAGGCTGCTCCGGAATGATAACAAAATAATTTTTCGCTATCATCTCACCCTCTGAGGTAAAGGACATTCCCACTACATAGAGAAATGGGATCACACAGACCAGGACCACCAGGGTTACCAGGAGCGCAATAGCCGCCTGATAGATCATTTCTTCCTTTGACATTTTTATCTTCACTGATTGTATCTGTTGTTTCTGTTTCTTCATGTTCCGATTCCTCCCTGCCGTTAAAACATACCCCGTCCCGTGGTCCTCTTGGAAAACGTGTTGGCCGAAACGATCAGCAGCAGACTCACCACCGCCTTCATCATGCTCACCGCGGAGCCGATGCCGTACTGCATCTGTCCCAGTCCCACCCGGTAAACCCAGGTATCGATAATATCGGCCACATCGTAAACAGCGGAATTATAGTACAGAAGGATCTGTTCAAAATCATTGTTCAGGATATTGCCGATGGCCATGATCAGGGAAAATGTGATAACCGGCAGCATAGCCGGAAGGGTCACGGCCTTGATCCGCTGCAGGGGACCTGCCCCGTCGATCTTGGCAGCCTCGTAAAGCTCCGTATCCACACTGGTCAGTGCCGCGAAATAGAGGATCGTATTCCATCCGGCCTCCTTCCACACCTGAGAACCGATCAAAAGCGGTACAAAGGCCTTGCTGGAAGTCATAAAATCCACCTTCGCCCCTCCCAGCATACTGATGATCCCGTTCACAAACCCGTTTCCTGAGAAAAACGCATATACGATTCCGTAAATGACCACCCAGGAAAAGAAATGGGGAATATATACCAGTGTCTGACTGATCTTCTGGAACTTCTTGCTCCGCAGATCGAAAATCGCCACCGTCAGGATGATCGGCGGAAAGAAGGTAAAGATCAGACGGGCAAAGCTGATAACAAGCGTATTTTTGATCAGCTTCAGCATTTCCGGATTGGTAAGGACATATCTGTAGTTTTCCAGCCCAACCCACTCGGCGCCGCTGATGGTGCTTCCCACCTTCATATCCTTAAAGGAGATAAGAAAACCCCAAAAGATCGGTATGTACAAAAATACAAAATAATAGAGCATTCCCGCACCCAGAATCAAATACAATACCCGATACTTCTTCAACCGTCTTACCAGATCCCGTTTTCTGATATGGTTCTGACCTTTCGCCATTTTCTCTCCTCCTTCTGCCGTCCGCATCACATCTCCATTTGGATTCGGCATTTTTCAGTGTTTTTATTTGTTTTCTCTGAAATTTATATTTATTTTATACAATATTGAAACTCCCATCTACCTCCATACTTCTGTAATTTACCACAAAAAAACATAATTTTATGGGGGTATGATTATCATCATTTTTTGGTGACAGTTTCCGTTTCCCCCTGTTCTCATACGGATCTTCCCGTTATCAGCTGCCAATTATTGAATAACTTTTAACTGTTTTTCTGTGCCAAAATAGCACAGCAGGATGCGATCCCTTCCATTTATCGCCCTCGTCCTCCAATATTACGCTGCACTTACAATATTACACATCGCAATCCAACGGAAGCCTGAACGACAGCTCCGGTTGTCCGCCAATTGTCAAATACTTGCATTTATTTTCCTTTTATGTTAAAATTTTTTCTGTATTTTTTTAAAAAGGAGGAATTTTATGACTTACAGGGAACTGGATGCGGCGATTCGCAAAATGGAACCGCAGGAAGAGCTTATATACCGCCATGTGATCCGCCATCCGGACTACAGCATCCTGCCCCGGAAGACGATCAACGGACAGGAGTATATGCTTCTGGTAAACGCTGTGTCTGACACCTTTCATCACTGTCCCCATCCATTCGTATCCGTCCATAAAAACCACCGTTTCACCAATATGCCCCCGCACATTCATGCGGGCATTGAGATCAGCTATATTTATTCCGGCACCTGCCGGATGACATTGGAAAACCGTCCTTACACCCTGAAAAAGGGACAGTTTCTTCTCATGGATTCTGCCATCCCTCACTCCATCGATTCGGTGGGCGGCATGGATGACATTCTGATCAGTGTGATCATCGTCTCCAATTTTCTTCGGGACTCCGTTTTTCATCATCTGGCTTCCGGCAATATTCTTTCAGAATTCTTGTCCAAGGCAATTTCACCTTATGACAGCCATAATTCCTTTATCCTGTTTCATTCCGAAAACAGCCGCCGGCTTCCGATCTTCATGAATGAACTGATGATCGAGCATCTGGAGCCGTCACTGAACGCAGTGGATGTTATCACGCATCTCCTGCAGCTTATATTTCTGGATCTGATGAGCCTGTATGGAAACGGAGATGCGTTTTTTTCCAATATGCCGTCTCATTCCGGTACATACGATCTGATCCCCATCCTGAACTATATCCACAATAACTACCGGGACTGCACCTTAAAATCCACCGCTCAGTCCTTCGGTATGAGTTCCAATTATCTGACTACGCTTTTAAAAAAGAATACTGGTTTCTCTTTTAAGGAGCTGGTTCAGAAACAGCGTTTCTCCGATGCGCTGAATCTTCTGAAAAATACGGATCTGTCGGTGGAAATGATCGCCTCCTCCGTGGGCTACGGCACAACCACTTACTTTTACAAAAAATTCCGGGATAGCTTCGGATGCTCTCCAAAAGAATACCGGCTGCGGCACACAGCCCAGTCAAACGAACATGGAGCGTGCCGGCCTGGCCCGTTGCCGCGCAAAAAAGACGGGCTTCAGAAATCCAACTCTGAAATCCGTCTTTTTTGATTTATACCATTTCCGGAACTATCTTCTTTTGATCCAGTTTACCGACAGTTCCACCCACCCCTGGTTGTCCGCCAGGGGCGGCCGTTTGGGGTTTCCATCGTATACGGTTTCGTCGCACAGAGACATTCCATGCCCGCCCTTCTCATACACATGGAGTTCAAAGGGTATCCTGCATCTGCGCAGGGCCACGGCAAACTCCAGGGAATTTTCCACCGGAACGTCCGCATCCTCCTGGGTATGCCACAGAAAAGCGGGAACTGTTTTCCCGGTCACCCGTTTTTCCAGGGAAAGCTGGCTTCTCATTCTGTCCGTATCATTCTCGCCCAGCAGAAGACTTCTGGATTCCCTGTGGGTAAATTCTCCCATGGTGATCACCGGATAGCAGAGAATCATACCATCCGGCTTCCACAGCTTCCGCCCGTCCCTGACCGGATATCTTTCCCCCATGGCCTCCAGAAGAAACGGCTCGTCCCACAGGGTTCCCAGACATGCCGTCAGATGTCCTCCGGCGGAAAATCCCACAGTAAAGATCCTGTCCGGATCGATCCTCCACTCCCCGGCCCTGCTTCTCACCAGAGCCACACTTTCGCCAAGCTCCAGAAGCGCGCAGGGGTATCTGGAGGGCGCCACGCTGTACTGCAGCACAAATGCGTGAAATCCCGCAGCCAGATAACGGAATGCCACCACCTCCGCCTCTCTGTCTGACTTCATCCCATAGGCCCCGCCGGGACAGATGATCACTGCCGACCGTTTTTGGGAACATACCAGTTCCGGGGACTCCCGCTGCAGATAGGTGACCAGATACGGTTGTTCTTCCGGCTGTACCGCACCAGCCCTCCGGTAATCCGGCGTAATATCTATTTTTTCATGTATCATACTCTCTGATTCCCCCTTTTCGTAACGGAACCGCTCCGCCTTATCTCCTTTTTTGCAGTTCATCCTTAAGTCTTACACAGGTTTTGCTTTTCAGAAGATCTTACGCTGCCCTTCCGGCCAAACCGCCGCAGACCTTTCCCCTACTGTCCGTAATAAGCGTTTGCCCCATGCTTTCTGTAAAAATGCTTGTCCCGGATGCAGTCAGGTGCAGGCTGTACCCTGGGATTGATCAGCTCTGTCCTGGTGGCCATCTTCGCCACCTCCTCCAGCACCACCGCATTGTGAACAGCCTGCGCGGCGTCCTTCCCCCAGGCAAAGGGACCGTGGTTGCAGCAGAGCACTCCCGGCGTGTACATGGGATTGATCCCGCCCTTCTCAAAGGTTTCAATGATCACCAGACCGGTATTCTTCTCATACGCCTGATCGATCTCTTCCGGGGTCAGATTTCTGGCGCAGGGGATTGGTCCGAAGAAATAATCCGCATGGGTGGTTCCGTAAAGGGGAATGCTCCTGCCCGCCTGAGCCCAGGCCGTGGCCTCCGGGGAATGGGTGTGCACGATCCCTCCGATCTCCGGATATTTTTTGTAAAGCTCCAGATGTGTGGCGGTATCGGAAGAAGGCCTGTATTTTCCTTCCACAGTGTTTCCTTCCAGATCCACCACCACCATATCCTCAGGCGTCAGCCGGTCATAATCCACACCGCTGGGCTTGATCACAAAATATCCTGTTTCCCGGTCGATCCCGCTTACGTTGCCCCAGGTGTAGGTGATCAGGCCTCTTCTGGGCAGCTCCATATTCGCTTCATATACTTCCTGTTTCAGTTTCTCCAGCATTGTTTCTCTCCTTTCTGGTCACATTCTTTGCATCAGCGAAGTCTTCCGGCTTCGCGGGTGTCCTTTTCTTAGAATATCCCGTTTCCGCATCCCCCATTCCATCCCCGCCAGGCTGTCCGGTCCCATCGGGTGCTTTCCTTCCGGATTATTCTTTTCCGCCGGCGCCATCCGCTTTGGGTCTGTTCTCTCATTTCTGCCAGTGATTTTCACTTTCACTGTTTTTCGTCTGCCTGCATGGGAATGTCCCTTATCCGACGCTCAGTCCCCTGCAGGATTCCCGGATCACCAGCTCCGGTTCCAGAAGTCTCAGATTTGCCTCTTTTTCCGGATGTACGCCGCGGATCCGGTCAAGGAGCATACGGGCGGCCATAGCTCCCAGCCGTTCATGGGGATGAGCCACGGTGGTCATTTTCAGCGGTCCGGAACTGGCAATAAAAGAATCGTCGTAGCCGGTCAGGGAAATATCCTCCGGAACCCGCATTCCCATCTCAGTCAGCGCCCGGTAAACCTCCAGCGCGATCTGATCATTATAGCAGACCACTCCCGTAAAATCCCACTTCTGCTCCACCATCCGCTTCACCACCAAAGCCGGCTTCACCTTCCGATCCTCTGTATGAAACCAGATCACCAGGTCAGGATCATAGGGGATCTGCGCCTCCTGCAAAGCTTTCACATACCCTTTATGCCTTTCCGCCCCCTGGCTGTCATCCGCCTTGAAGATCCCCGCGATTCTTCTGTGCCCCAGCTTTACCAGATGGGATGCCGCCAGATAACCGCCTTTTTCATCATCCATCAGCACGCAGGGCTTGTCCCGCATCTGGGGATATCTTCCCTGAATAAATACATAAGGGATCTCATAGGCATCCAGCCGTTCATATAATGCCATATTCCGGCAGAGGATCTGGCTTTTGCTGGGCTCCACGATCAGTCCATCCACATCCTTGGTGAGAATGTCCTCCAGGCACTGGGCTTCCTTCTGACGGCTGTTTCCCGTATTTTTCAGCATAATGCTGTATCCCGCTTCTGTCAGCACCTGATCCATTCCCTGGATCAGCCGGGGAAAAATATAATCTGAGAGATAGGTGGTGATCACGGCAATATTCCGGGAATTCTTCCGGTGCCGCATCCGTTCGGAACAGAAGGTTCCCCTCCCGTGCTCCGCCGTCACATACCCCTCATTTTCCAGGATAGCCAGCGCCTTGCGCACCGTATGGCGGCTCAGCCCGTACTCCCGGGAAAGCTGGTTTTCCGAAGGCAGTTTTTCCCCCGGCCTGATCTGTCCGGACAGGATACTTTCCTTCAGCCGCTCCATCAATACGATATATTTTGTTTTTCCTGTTTCCGTCATACTTCCCGTTATTGTAAATTCTGTATCCAGCAGTCTTTCACCTCCCTGCCGCGCCGGGGCAGTTCTGTTCTGCCGCCAGGCCATGAATTCTCCGCCGTCCAGGCTCCGCGTTTCCCGCTTCCTCCGGCTTGTTCCAGTTCATTATACAACTGTTGCGCAGGTGCTTACAAGTTGTATTTTCCTCTTAACTTTTTTTCCGTTTTCTGCTATACTGTCCTTAAACAGATCTGATGTGCGGCGGCAGCCAGGTTCAACGGATATGCCAGCGTCTGCCCGCTGCCGGAAGGAATCTAATCGTAACAGTTCAGCCTTCCGGCTTCACTGTCACAAAAGCATGCACACAGGCTGCGGAAAACGCAGCCTGGCGCCCGCGGGCCTCGGGATCCCGCTGCAAATGCAGCGGGACACCTCGCGGGTCAGTTGAAGGTTGAACTGTAACATCAAACAGGCTACAGCAAAGCCGGAAGGCTGAACTGTGGTCCAAACGGCAAGGGCGCCGGGGAGCAGAAGCTTCCTGGCGCCTTTTTTTCATAAACAGTCCGGGCAGAGGCCGTATATCCGCCGCAGCAGCGGCGGTCCCCTCTGTACACGGTTTTGATTCCAAGGGAGGTACTTTATGGCGGCATTTGACAAAATTAAAAGTGGGATCCCCAGCATGGACCAGCTTCTGGATTACATTCGCCTGGGGGACAATGTGGTCTGGCAGGTCAACAGTCTGGAGGAATTCCGTTTTTTCGCGGAACCGTTGGCTCAGCAGGCTATTTCTGACGGCAGGAATCTGATCTATATGCGCTTCGCGGGGCATGAACCGCTGCTTACGCCCCGGAAGGGACTGAAAATCTGCGAATTTGATCCTGACGAAGGTTTTGAAGCTTTCACCGTAAAGATCTACCAGCGGATCACGGAGGAAGGAAAAGAGGCCTTTTATGTTTTTGACAGTCTTTCCTCTCTTCAGTCTGTATGGTATACGGATCTGATGATGGGAAATTTTTTCCGGGTAACCTGTCCTTATCTTTTCCAGCTGGATACTGTGGCCTATTTCCCTCTGCTGCGGGGCCGTCACTCCTTTGACACAGTAGCCCGCATCCGGGATACCACTCAGCTCCTCCTGGATGTCCACACCGGAAAACAGCTCTATCTTCATCCGGTGAAGGTATGGAACCGGTACTCCACCCGGATGTTCCTGCCTCATTCCTGCGACCTTGGGACCCGCCAGTTCCGCACTGTGGAGGACGGAGTTGCCATCAGCCGGTATTATCAGCTTCTGGACCAGGAGGAATCCGGGAAGCCCGACCAGAACTATGACAGCTACGACCGCTTCTTTTCCACGGCCCGGATGGCTTTTGGGCAGGGAGAGTTTTCCAGGGAGACAGAGGATCAGATACTGGAAAGCACCATGACCAGAGATCACCGTCTGCAGGAAATGATCCGGAAATATTTTCAGCCCGGGGACTACTTCCGTCTGCGGGATCGGATCATCGGAAGCGGCTCCATCGGCGGAAAAGCCTGCGGCATGCTCCTGGCCAGGAAGATCGCCTACAGTGAGCTTCCCTCTTACCGGGAACACAGTGAGCCCCATGATTCCTTCTATATCGGCTCAGATGTGTTCTACACCTATATCGTCTCCAACAACTGCTGGGGGATCCGTATCGCCCAGAGATCACCGGAGGGGTATTTTTCCAGGGCGGAGGAATTGAGAACAGCGCTGCTGTCCGGGGAATTTCCCGCCAATATCCGGGAAAAATTCCGTTCCATGCTGGAGTATTTCGGCCAGAGTCCCATCATCGTCCGCTCCTCCAGTTTTCTGGAGGATGGCTTCGGCAACGCCTTTGCCGGAAAATATGAATCCGTGTTCTGCGTCAATCAGGGGACCCCTGACAAGAGGCTGGAGGATTTTGAGCAGGCAGTCCGCACTGTCTACGCCAGTACCATGAGCCCTGCGGCTCTGGAATACCGGATGCAGAGAGGGCTTGCCTTCTGCGACGAACAGATGGCTGTTCTGGTACAGAGAGTATCCGGAGCCTACTGGGGAAGCCTGTTTTTCCCTTCCGCTGCCGGCGTGGGCTACAGCTGCAGCGCGTACCGCTGGAACCGGGACATGGATCCTTCCGCCGGCATGCTGCGGCTGGTGGCGGGACTGGGAACCCGGGCGGTGGACCGGACGGAAAATGATTATCCCCGGCTGGCAAATCTGGACCGTCCTGCAGTCTCCCTGCACACCACCACCGCCGAAAAGCATCAGTTCTCCCAGCGCTTCCTGGATGTGCTGGATACGGAGCAGAACTGCCCAAGGAGCATAGAGGCGGAGGAGCTGATGGATCTTCTTCCCCTCTGGTATAAGAAGGCGGTAATGGAGCGGGACTATGAGGCGGAGGACGCCTGCCGCCGGATGAACCGTTTCCGCCAGGTATGGTTTGTCACCTGCCAGAAGCTCCTGGAAAATATCCGCTTTACTTCACTGATGCAGGATCTTCTGAAAACCCTGGAGCTGGCTTATCAGAATCCTGTGGATATTGAATATACGGTAAATCTGGATGATTCCGGGGATTTTATCATCAATCTTCTGCAGTGCCGTCCCCTGTACACCGGAGAAAACGGCGGCCGGACCCGGATTCCCCACCTTCCCTCCCGGGATATCTTTTTTGAGCTGAAGGATTCCTCCCTGGGAAATTCCATGCGCCGTCCCATAGAGGCGGTGGTGCAGATTTCCCCTGTGGAATACTACCAGTATCCTTACAGTCTGAAGCCCGCGGCGGCCCAGGCGTTGGGCCGGATCAACCGGTATTACCGCAGCCGGGGAAAACGTATCCTTCTTGCCTCTCCGGGGCGTCTGGGCACCTCCTCACCGGAGCTGGGCGTACCTGTCACCTTCGCGGAAATCTCCGGCTTCAGCGTACTGTGCGAGATCTCCGACAACCGGGCGGGTTATCTGCCGGAGCTGAGCTACGGAAGCCATATGTTCCAGGATCTGGTGGAGTCGGACATTCTTTACTGCGCCCTGTGGAACGACCGGAGAACCCTCCGGTATTCAGAGGATTTCTTCCTGGATCTGGAAAATCTCTTCCCCAAGATCTGTCCGGACTTCCCGGAGCTGACAGAGATGTTCCGGGTCACGGAGCCGGAACATCTGTATCTGTGGAATGATATCGTCTCCGGGAAGACCCTCTGCGGCTATATGAGAAAGGCTTCTGACTAAGAAAGCCCCGGGGAACTTCTGGACCGGTCACATTGCCGGAAGTTTCCCCGGAGCTTTCTTTTCTCATATATCCATTACTTTTCCACCGGAATCTCGATCAGTTCCTTGGGTGATGACGCCAGATTCCTGTATCCGTCCCTGGTCACCACCACGGTGTCCTCGATCCTCACTCCGCCGAAGCCCGGCACATAGATACCCGGCTCCACCGTCTCTGTCATTCCTTCCTGAAGGACCGTATCATCGTTGGGGGACAGTCTGGGGCTCTCATGGATAAACAGTCCCACGCTGTGGCCCAGACCATGTCCGAAGCAGTCGCCGTACCCCGCATCCGCAATGATATCCCTGGCCACCTTGTCCACACTCTTTCCGGTCACTCCTGCCCGGATGGCGTCCAGCGCCGCCAGCTGCGCCTTCAGCACCACCTGATAGATCTCTTTCTGCTTCTCGCTGGCTTTTCCCAGCACCACAGTCCTGGTCATATCGGAGCAGTAACCATTCACCATGCATCCGAAATCCATGGTGATAAAGTCTCCTTCCTCCAGCTTCTTATTTCCCGGGATCGCGTGGGGCATGGAAGAATTCAGACCGGAAGCCACGATCGTGGAAAAACTGGTTCCCTCCGCGCCTGCTTTCTTCATCTCATACTCCAGCTCAGCCGCCACCTGAAGTTCCGTCATTCCAGGCTTTAAGATCTTCAGAACCGCCGCAAACGCCTGATCCCCGATATCCTCGGCTCTGGCGATGTACTCCAGTTCTTCCTCTGTTTTGATCCTGCGCAGCTCATCCACACTGCCGCCCATAGGTACCCAATAGGTCACATTCAGCTCTGCCTTCAGCCGGTCAAACTGGGCGCACAGCATGGATTCATCCTCATAGCCCATGGAAAATCCGTGCTCTTTTCCTTCTTTTTCCATACATTCCCGGAGGATCTGCGCCCTCTTATGGCCGCTGTTTTCCTCCACAACAGTAAAGCTGCTTTCCTTGGATGCCTGCTCCGTATACCGGGAATCGGTGATCAGCACCTGCTGGGTGCGGGAGATGTACAGTGCGCCCTCTCCCCCCCGGAATCCGGAAAGATGCCGCATATTATAGGGGTCGGTGATCAGCAGGGCATCGATCTTCTTTTCATCCAAAAGCTTCATTGACATGACTGTTCCCTTCTTTCTCTAATATATACTGCCGCGGCCGGATCCGATGCCGTACCGCGGCGCTTTCTGTCAGTTATACCGCCGCCAGGGCCTGATCCAGATCCGCGATGATATCCTCCACGTCCTCGATTCCCACGGACAGACGGATCTGATCCGGCAGTACCCCCGCCTCGATCAGCTGCTGATCGTTCAGCTGCCGGTGGGTATGGCTGGCCGGATGCAGGATACAGGAACGGGCATCCGCCACATGGGTTACGATGGAGATCATCTTCAGCGCATTGGAGAACCGCATAGCTCCCTCCTTGCCGCCCTTGGGTCCGAAGCACAGCACGCCGCACACCCCATTGGGCATATACTTCTGTGCCAGATCATAATATTTGCTGCTCTTCAAACCTGCATACTCCACCCAGGCCACCTTCTCGTGATTTTCCAGGAACTGGGCCACCTTCAGGGCATTTTCACAGTGTCTGGGCATGCGCAGATGCAGCGTCTCCAGCCCCACATTGGTAAGGAACGCGTTCATCGGTGACTGACATGCCCCCATATCACGCATAAGCTGGGCGGTTGCCTTCTGGATAAACGCCAGTTTTCCGAATTTCTGTGTATAGATGATCCCGTGATAAGATTCATCCGGTGTGGTCAGCCCCGGATATTTATCCCCATGGGCATCCCAGTCAAAATTTCCGCTGTCCACAATGCATCCGCCCATGGCCATGGCATGGCCGTCCATATACTTGGTGGTGGAATGGGTGATGATATCAACACCGAAGGCAAAGGGCCTGCAGTTGATGGGCGTGGCAAAGGTGTTGTCACAGATCATGGGAACTCCATGGCTGTGCGCCAGACTTACAAACTTGTCGATATCCAGTACCACACCTGCCGGATTGGACACAGTCTCCGCAAACACGGCCCGGGTATTGGGCTGGAAATATTTTTCCAGCTCTTTGGCCGGAAGATCCTGATCCACCAGGGAAGTTTCAATACCGAATCTTTTCAGCGTCACCGCCAGAAGATTGGAGGTTCCTCCGTACACCTTGGAAGCACAGATCACATGACTTCCTGCCTCACAGATGTTGGTAACCGCCAGCAGAGTGGCCGCCTGACCGGAAGAAGTGAGCATGGCTGCCACGCCGCCCTCCAGGTCGCAGATTTTTTTTGCCACCATGTCACAGGTGGGATTCTGCAGACGGGAATAGAAATAACCGGATTCCTCCAGGTCAAACAGCTTTCCCATCTCCTCGCTGGTATCATATTTAAATGTGGTGCTCTGATAGATCGGCAGGACACGGGCTTCCCCGTTCTTGGGCTCCCAGCCGCCCTGCACGCAGATAGTATTCGTCTTCATAACTGACGCAGTCTCCTCTCTTTGTACATATCTGGGATTTATTGTAGAACAAAGAGAGGGGAAATGCAAGCATTTCCCCTCTCAAAAACTCAGATCCACTCCCCGTTCCTCTGCCGGCCGCTGTATACACAGCTTCCCTTCCCGCAGGACTTGCTGCAGTGGCTGCAGTCGCAGAACTGACCGTTCTTTACTCTTTTTACCTTTCTAGCGATCACCCAGAAAGCATACAGGATGATCGCTGCCGTCAGGATCACTCCCAATACGATTCCTATCATGATATTTCCTCCCATGTCAGACTATCAGAATTCCCGCCTGGTAGATCAGGAAGGTGATCACCCAGGCCACCGCCAGCTGAAATCCGGCGGCAATGCCGGCCCATTTCCATCCGCCGGCCTCCTTCTTGATGGTGGCCAGTGTGGCCATGCAAGGTATATACAGCAGGCTGAAGACCATCAGGCAGTAGGCGTTCAGCATACCGAATCCCATTCCGCCCAGCAGGCCGGATAAGGCGGCCATTCCGGTCTGGGAGGTGACATTTCCCACGCCAAACAGCACGGAACAGCTGGATACCACCACCTCTTTGGCGGAAATCCCCGCGATCAGCGCCACCACGATCTGCCAGTATCCCAGCCCCAGCGGCTCAAATACCGGAACGATCCACCTGCCGATCATCGACCCGAAGCTCTCGCCAATCTCGGCTGTATAGCCGTGGGGGCCGAAATTCAGGATAAACCACATAACGATAGAAGCCACGAATATGGTGGTTCCCGCCTTTGTCAGATAATCCTTCACCTTCTCAAACACATAGATCCGCACCGTATGAGCGCTGGGCGCCTTATACTCCGGAAGTTCGATCAGAAGGCTGTATTCGGAATGCTTCCGGTCAAACAGATGCACCAGAAACGCCACCAGGATAGCCACCAGAAGTCCCAGCACATACATGGAGTATGCAGCTACCATGGCGTATTTTCCAAAAAACATCCCGGAAAAAAGCACATAAATGGGCAGCCGGGCGCTGCAGGACATAAACGGCGTCACCAGCATGGTCTTCATCCTGTCTCTTCTGTTCTCCAGGGTCCGGGAAGCCATGATAGCGGGAACCGTACAGCCAAATCCCAGAAGCATGGGGATAAACGCCCTGCCTGACAGCCCCAGCTTCCCCATGATGCTGTCCATCACATAAGCAGCTCTGGACATATATCCGCTGTCCTCCAGAAGGGCCAGCGCTAAAAACAGGATGCAGATGTTGGGCAGAAACGTCAGGATCCCACCCACACCGGCAATGATACCGTCTGTGATCAGAGAGATCAGACCGGCATTCACCCCGGCGCCGGAAAGCAGGGAAGACACCCCGGCAGAAAGCCAGTCGATCCCCATGCTCAGGTAACCGTTCAGCCAGTCCCCGATGGTAAAGGTAAAGAAAAATACCACCGCCATGATCCCCAGAAATACAGGGAATCCCCAGATCCGGTGAGTCAGTATCCTGTCGATCTGGTCGGTTTTCTCCGCCTGCTGGTTTTTGTTCACCAGCACCTCCGCAATGATCTCCTCGATAAAATCATATTTTTCATTGATGATCCGGGATTCATAGCTCTGGTCCATAACCTCCGGCAGATCCAGAGGGTATTTCTCGCAGATCTCCCGGTCCTGCTCCAGGATCTTGATGGCATGCCAACGGGTTTTCGGAAGATCCGGATATTTCTCCTTCAATGCTTTTTTGACAGTGTCAATCTTGTCCTCGATCTCATCGCTGTACACCATGGCAAAATCCTTGTGATGATCGTGGGCATGCCGGCTGGTGCGCTCCACGTCCGCATGGTGATGGATCAGAGGCGCTTTTTCTGAAAAATCCTTGTGATGTACCACTGCGTGCATCAGGATATCCAGCCCCTTCTTTTTTCTGGCGCTCACTGGGATCACCGGGATTCCCAGCATCTCCGGCAGGCGGTGCAGGTCGATCTCCATTCCCCGCTTTTCCACGATATCCATCATATTCAGCGCCATGACCACCGGTTTCCCCAGCTCGATCAGCTGGAGGGTCAGGTACAGGTTCCGCTCCAGCGCCGAGGCGTCCACCACATCGATCACCACGTCCACATCGTCACTGAAGATGTACTGTCTGGCCACCGTCTCTTCCATGGTGTAGGAGGTAAGGCTGTACGTCCCCGGAAGATCCACCAGTTTCATCCGGTAATCCTTGTACTGGCAGCTTCCCTCCACCTTTTCCACAGTGACTCCCGGCCAGTTGGCCACCTTCAGATTGGCTCCCGTGTAGGCATTGAACAGCGTTGTCTTTCCACAGTTGGGATTCCCGATAAATCCCACATGCAGCTCTTTTTCCATTTATCAGGCCCCCTCTCTGACCTGTATATGGTCACCTATGTACTTTCCCACCGCAAACCTGGTGCCCCTGATCTTCACGATGACGGCTCCTTTTTTCTTTTTGTTCATCATCGTCACAGAGGTTCCCCGGGTCAGCCCCAGGGCTTCCAGACGGCGCTCCGTCTGCAGCGGAAGCTCCACCTGTTCCACCACATAGGTCTGCGGCGGCTCTCCTTCTGTCAGTCTCATTTTCTTTTGCTCCATATGTACTCCATCTCTGTCATTTTTTAGGCTGCGGTACCTCCTGATCCCCTTTCTCAGATCAGGAGACGCATGCCGCCTTTGAAAAATATCTCCTTTTCCCTGGGCTGTACTTACCGGTTCTTCCGGTAGATCACCAGAAGTCCCTTCAACAGCAGGTCATCGTCCAGGATCACCTGCTCCTGGCAATAGGGAACAATACTTCTGGCCAGTCCGCCGGTGGCCAGTACAGTGGCCTTCTCTCCCAGTTCCTTCTGAATACGGGTGATCACCCCGTCCACACAGGCGGCATTTCCATTGATCACACCGCTTTTCATACATTCTATGGTATTCTTCCCGATGGTTCTCCTGGGCGGCTCCAGGCCTATCCCCTGAAGCTGGGCGGCACGGGCCGTCAGTGCATCCAGAGAGGTCTGGATACCGGGAAGGATCATCCCTCCAATGTAATTTTTATTCCTGTCCACCACAGAAACCGTGGTGGCAGTTCCCATATCAAAGATGATCAGAGGCACCGGATATTCGTGGATCCCCGCCACCGCATCCGCCACCAGATCGCTTCCCAGCTGGGCCGGATTGTCCATCAGAATGTTCAGCCCGGTCTTTACTCCCGGCCCCACCACCAGAATCTCCTTCTTCACGATCTTCTCCGCCGCGATCTTGACTATGGTAGTGATCTGAGGAACCACAGAGGATACGATCCCCCCTTCCAGCTCCTCCGGAGAAATTCCGTAGATATCCAGGACATTCTTGATCACAATGGCATATTCCAGCTCGGTCTTGCTCCTGTCCGTGGAAAGGCGTTCGATAAAATACGTTTTTCCCTCATCCACGCATCCCACTACGATATTGGTATTTCCTATATCAATCGCTAAAATCATACTCGCCGTTACACTCCTATGTTCCGCATCACTTTCGTGTTCATCAGTACCCGGCAGACCAGCCAGGTGAGGACAGCAGCCACCACCGCTTCCGGAATCCCGTTCATTCCGATGATCCCCAGGATAAATCCATATACCGCTGTTGACGCCACCTGATTGGCAGCCGCATAGGCATCCCGGAAAAACAGAAAAATCAGATTCATCACCAGAAGAGTGTTCACCAATGCTCCGGACAAACCTGCCATCATCAGTCCCGCCTGGGAAACTCCCGGTTTCATCCGCAATTTTTTCGCCAGACGATAAACGTAATAGGGAACCACTCCCACCAGGATCCGGGGAAGAAAACAGATGATCAGACTTCCGATCCCGCCGCTGTATTCGCCCAGCGTATAAAACGGAGTAAACACAAAGGATGTGACCGTTGGGTTCATGGTGTTGTTGATAAAACTGGTGAGTCCGAACACGAATCCCAGGGCTGCTCCCTTTTTCGGCCCCAGCATCAGGGAGCCGATGATCACCGGAATATGGATGATGGTGGCTCTGGTAAAGCCCAGCGGAATATACCCCAGAAAAGGCGTAAAGGCCATCAGTACGATCACCGCGGCAAAAAGTGCCATCTGTGTCATTCCCTTGATCCGGGACATCCTGTTCCCAGTACCGCTGTTTACAGTTGCTGCTGTTGTTTTGTTGTTCATAAATGACCTCCTTGTTACTATTCCCCTTCAGAAAACAGCTAAAAATCTTGGCTGCTGCCTGGGGATACAATACAGTTTGGCTGGTTTATGGGTTGCTTATGTGACAGCAAAGCCGGAAAGCCGCGGGTTTGATGCCCCGCTGTCTGCAGCGGTGTCTCTGACTCCTGCGGCCGAAAATCATCAGGCTTCCTGCCCCTCATTCCCGGAGCTCATCTCCAGGATCTTATCCAGAATGCGGACCGCCGTCTCCTCCTTGCTCATCAGAGGAAGCGAAATCTCCTCATCCCTTGTAATCAGAGTCACCACATTGGTATCGCCTGCGAATCCGGCTCCCGGTACTTTCAGGTTGTTGGCCACGATCATATCCAGGTTCTTCTTCTCAAGCTTGGCTCTGGAATTACACAGCATATGCTCCGTCTCCATGGAAAACCCACAGAGAAACTGCCCCGGACGTTTATTCTCACCCAGATACTTCAGGATGTCGTCTGTCTTCTCCAGCTCCAGGGTCATGGAGTCTCCCGTCTTCTTTATTTTTTCCCGGCTGACGCTGACCGGACGGTAATCCGCCACTGCGGCAGCCTTGATCACCAGATCCTGCCGGGGAAATGCTTCCCGTACCGCCTCAAACATCTCCCTGGCCGTAGTTACTTCCACTGTTTTCACAAACCGGGGACGCGCAAGAGACGTCCTTCCCGTCACCAGAGTCACTTCCGCTCCCCTCAGACTACAGATCCTGGCCAGGGCGTATCCCATCTTTCCGGTGGAATGATTGGTGAGATACCGCACCGGATCCACCGGCTCCTGGGTAGGGCCTGCTGTGATCAGAACCCGCTTCCCTGTCAGGTCCTTCTCAAAGGCGATCTCCTTCTCAATATATTCCAGGATCACCTCCGGCTCCGGAAGCTTCCCGGCCCCCACATCCTTGCAGGCCAGCATTCCCACCGCAGGCTGGATCACCTGATATCCAAAACGGGTAAGCTTCTCCAGATTGTCCTGGACAATGGGATTCTCAAACATGGCGGTATTCATGGCAGGAGCCAGCAGCCTGGGACACCTGCAGGCCATTACCGTGGTGGTCAGCATATCATCTGCGATACCCCCCGCCAGCTTTCCTATTACATTGGCCGATGCGGGAGCGATCACCACCAGGTCCGCCAGCTTTGCCAGGGAAACATGCTCCACACTGAACTGAAAGTTCCTGTCAAAGGTATCCACCAGACATTTGTTTCCTGTCAATGTCTCAAAAGTGATAGGATTGATAAAGTTGGTTGCATTTTTCGTCATCAGTACGTGTACATCTGCGTGAAGCTTGCCCAGCATACTGGCCAGCGCGGCGGCCTTGTACGCGGCAATGCTTCCGCTCACGCCCAGAAGCACGGTTTTTCCTTTCAGCATGGCGTCTCTCCTTTATCCCGGCGGGTAAATTTCTGTAGAATCTGACTGCTGTTCCGGACGGCCTACCGTTTGCACCTGTCTTTTCACCGTCTGGAACCGCTGCCATTTAAGCACGTATTATTATAGTCTTCCCTTTTTAAAATTGCAATATGAAAATACCCTCCGCACCTGCGGAAGGTATTTTCAAACAGCCCCCTCTTCCCCATCCCGCGGGACCGCTGTGTGCCAGCGGCACACCCTCAGCACCCACCGGGGAGGAGCGAAGAACTCTGTGTGCATGCATTCGTGACCGTGAAGCCGGAGAGCCGAAGTTGCGTGTTTTCCCATATCTCTTACCGGCTTTCTCCCACTTCTATAATATATGTCCCGCTTCTGTCATCCCAAAACACGATTTCTCCCAGGCTCTGCAGTGTTACCTCATTCAGATTCGTATATTTTTCCCGCTCTTTGGATCCCACGAAAATATATTCCACATCCAGTTCCTCCACCAGCATACGGGCTTCTTCCGGATCCGATGTGGTATATACCGTCTCTACCTGAGCGGATTTCAGGTTCAGATCCTCCGTGTCTCCCCTCCACAGCCACTCATGCACATACCAGCCCAGCACTGTGGGAAGTCCCGTCATGGCCGACACCCTTTCATAATCGCTGTAGCTGTCCCCATTGGCCTCCAGGACCACTGGCTGGCCCTCCACATTCTCATTCAGCCAGCGGATAGCCGCCGCATCCGCAGAAAATTCCGTTTCCAGAAAAGCCGTCGCGTCCAGCCCCTGGTACAGCTCCTGATTCCATACATCGCCAAACCAGGAATGCACTGCAGTCCCCACATAGCAGCAGCATCCTGCGAAACAGGCAAATCCCGCCGTCATCAGGATCTTTCTCACCAGATGCCGCTTTTTCATCCACAGCCGCACAAATGCATACGCCATCACCATTCCGAACATCATAAAGGCCTGATAGGTCAGCTTGAACATGGTATTGGATCTGGCATATTCCGCCTCGTAAATATCCCGCACATACACCACTTCCGGGATCAGGATCAGTCCAACAGCACAGAATCCCAGGATTACGCCAAAGAAGTCGGCAGAAGGCGGCAGCGGCTTCCCCGGTTTTCTGTCCCGGAACACACATATCACAAACACCACCGTAATCAGAAAAGGCAATCCCCAGATCAGCCACCACTGATATGGCCTGGTGTGATTCTGCGCCAGAGCGATTCCGTTCACCATAGTCTCAAAATTCAGACTGAACGGCAGTGCGAACACGGTTCCCAGAAGGAACACCCACACCGCATGGATCAGGCTGGCAGCCGCCGCGCGCACGGACGCGTCCCGACGGTTTCTCTGCCTGCTGTATTTCAGGTAATTACAGTAGATCACCCCCAGACCGCCCATCACATAATAGATCACGAAATCCCAGTAATTGGTCCAGTGAAACAGACCGATAAAAAACCCAAAAAACCACACATACGGTTCCAGCAGAGCCTGCCGCACCACACTGCGCCATCCTGCAGCCGCGATCTCTCCCGCCGCTTTCCTGGCATATCTCTGCACCATGGCGTAGATCAGACAGATCAGCGCCAGCACAAACATCACGTTCACCACATGGGCATGAAGATCCCCCAGCACAAAAGAATAACTGGGAAATTCGTGAATCGTCTTGTCATTTCCCTCCGGATAATATCCGATATACCGGGTGGAGTTGGGAAACCAGTAGGTATAGTCTCCCTGGGGAAGTCCCAACAGTTCCTTCACCCAGGGGATCACCTTCCCCACCAGCACATAATGCATATTTCCCGCCAGGGATACTCCGGCGCCCGCCAAAAGTCCTCCCAAAATGGCCTGCCAGTTTTTTTTCCTTCCCGTACCTTCTTCTTTCTTTCCATAATCCAGCAGCATCTGCCGTACCAGGGTAAACGGCAGTGAAAACGCAAAGGCCGCAACGAAAGTCCGCATCAGATTATACGTCTGTTCCACTCTCGTTCCGGTAAGTTTTGTCAGATATACGGCAAAATACTGCCCGCCATAATAGTAATTGATATTTCCGCCGCTGTACCAGATATCCCTGGCGGGCAGGGTTTCACTGCGCATCATTGCCATCATAAAACCATAATCCATGAATTTTTCCGTACCATGGGCTGCAGGGCGAAAACCGGCAAAATACGTCCAAATCAGGAATAAAAGCACAAACAGCAGTTCTCCGTCCAGCATGGCGCCCATGTGCGTCTCTGAAAACATCCCCTTGTATGCCTGGGGATTCCGCTTTCTCTGCCAGAGACCGAAACTCCAGGACAGGATCCATGTGAGAACAGCTGTCACAATACACGTGAAAGGGGTAAAGGAGGCTATCCGGCAGGCAGCTGCCACCCAGGCGGCAAATCCGGAAAATGCCACCCCCAGTACCTTGGACACCAGCCAGCCCTTGTCGGCAAAGTCCCGAAACAGCCAGGCAGTCAGCGGATAGCAGGCTGCACCCAGAAGCACTGACATCAGCCACCACTTCAGGAGTACATCGGCATCATCTCCCAGAAGCCAGATACTCCCGGCCAGCAGGACCCCCGTAAGAACGATTTTGCTCAGATTCCAGATCTGTTTTTTCATGAGTTTCCTCCTCCTGTCTCTTCCCCCCGGCGCGATCCGGGATCTCAGAGTTTTCCCCGCAGCTTTGCGAAATCCCGGAGGGCCTGCCTGCCCATCCGGAATATTTTCTTCATATTCAGAGAGTTCTTCCCCCCCTGTCTGGGACGGAACGTAATGGGATAGTAATATACCCCCAGCCCTCTTCTGGTATAGATTACCGTCATCAGCACATTGGAAAGCTGATAGTTTTCCGGGATCTCCCGGAGCACCTCTTCCAGCTCTCCGGCCCGCATCAGCCGGAACGGAGTATTGGCATCCTCTGTCCGGCAGCCAAACATCAGCCGCAGTACCAGCCGCAGCGTTCGGGTCACCAGTATTCTCTGCCATCCATCCTGCCGGTGAAGCCGTTTCCCGATAAGAAGGCCGCATTTTTCCCGGTCTTCCCAGAGCTGCCAGAAATCCTCCGGTACGGTCTGACCATCGGAATCGGTCTGAAACACATAGTCACAGCCCTCCTCCAGCGCGCAGCGATACCCATACAGCACTGTGGCTCCGTGCCCCTGGTTCTCCTTTTTCACCGCTCTCAGCAGGGGAAAACGCTCCTGAAGCTTTCCAAGAGTTTCCCAGGTTCCATCCGTACTCCCATCATCGATAACAAACAGCCGGCTCTTGATTCCCGCCCGCAAAGCCACCGGATGCCACTGGTTCACCACGGCTTCAATATTGCTCTCCTCATTGTAGGCCGGAATCACGATGATCAGCCGGTCTCTTTTCGTTTCGGTCATACTGCTCCCCTTTGATCTGTCTTTTATATTCTTTCGGAGAAATCCCGTATTCTTTCCGAAAGGCCCGATAAAAGCTGGAGTAATCCCGGAAACCGCAGCAGGCGTAAACCCTGCTGATGGACATCTCCTCCCGCAGGGCCCGACGGCAGATCTCCAGCCGTTTCTTCAGTATATACTGGTGAAGGCTCATTCCGCTGTTTTCTTTAAACAGATGCGCAATGTGATATTTGCTCAGATAAAATTCTCCCGCAATTTTCTGCAGTGTCAGATCCTCCTCCAGGTGCTCTTCCACATAGCTGCAGATTTTTTCATAGACGCTCTGTTCCCTTCTTTCTTCTTCCGGAAAGTCCCGTTCATGGATGATCCGGTTCATGTACAGGAGCAGCCGTTCCAGCTGCAGACGCTGGTCCACTTCCCATCCATAACGCCGGTCTTTCATCTCCTGCAGCAGTTCAAACAGTCTGTTCTGGATCCTGCTGGCCTCAATATCCCGGCAGGAAAAACGGTATTCTCTGTCCCTGGCCATCTGCCAGAGTCTTCCGTAGCAGGTCCATTGCTCCGCCAGACTATCCCCATAGCTTTTCTCCACCCAAAGGACAACTCTCCGATACGACTTTTCCCATCCTCCAAACAGGGGATAATGCACTGTATGCGGAGGAATCGCCAAAAAATCTCCCGGCTGCATGCTGTATGTCAGATCCCCCACATGCATCCGGACATTTCCCTCCAGAAAAAAATACAGTTCATAACAGGGATGCTCATGGGGTTTTACCGGCTCCAGCCAGATATCGCTGTAATAATACAGTTCAAAAAGCTCTTCCCTCATCTCCTGTCTTCCGGTAAATTCCGACTTCAGTTTTCCCTTCATGCGCCTCCTCCTTCACGTTTCCTCATTATAACCGATAACCGCAATATTTACAATGTTTATACCAAGTTCGCCAATCGAATTTTCAAACATTTTCCTGTAAACTGGGATATATGAGACAGGCTGAGCAGATTTGCCTGCCGCCGACACACAGAAGTCTCTGCAGAGCGGCGGAAGACTGAACTGCTGCGGCTGCTGCACTATTTTATCAGAAAGAGGTTCGATCTTATGGAAATGACACTTCGTTGGTATGGAAGCCGCTTTGATACTGTAACACTGGAACAGATCCGGCAGATCCCCGGCGTTACCGGAGTTATCACTACTCTGTATAACACAAAACCCGGAGAGATCTGGTCCCGTCAGGCTATCCGCGCTCTGAAGGAAGAGGTGGAAGCTTCCGGGCTGCATATTGCCGGAATCGAAAGCGTCAATATCCATGACGCCATCAAAACCGGAGACGCAAAAAGAGATCACTATATCGACAATTATATCGAAACCCTGCGGCACCTGGGGGAGGAGGATATCCACCTGGTCTGCTATAATTTTATGCCGGTTTTCGACTGGACCAGAACAGAACTTGCCAGAAAGCGCCCGGACGGCTCCACAGTACTGGCATATTCCCAAAAACAGGTGGACGCTCTGGATCCGGAAGCCATGTTTGCCTCCGTAGATGCAGGCAGCGGCGGTTTTGTCATGCCCGGCTGGGAACCGGAGCGTCTGTCCCACATCCGGGAATTATTCGCCATGTACCGGAATGTGGATGAGGAGGCGCTGTTCGCCAATCTGAAATATTTTCTTGAGCGGATCATGCCTGTCTGCCGGGAATATGATATCCGCATGGCCATCCATCCGGACGATCCTGCCTGGAGCGTATTCGGCCTTCCCCGGATCATTACCTGTAAGAAAAATCTGGTCCGGATGATGAAAATGGTGGATGATCCCCACAACGGCATCACCTTCTGTACCGGGTCTCTTGGGACCAATCCGGACAATGATCTGCCGGATATGATCCGTTCCCTGAAAGGCCGGATCCATTTTGCCCATGTGCGCAACCTGAAGTTTCATTCCCGGGAGGATTTTGAGGAAGCAGCCCATCTGTCCGCAGATGGCAGCTTCGATATGTATGCCATTATGGAGGCGCTGTACGATATCGGCTTTGACGGTCCCATCCGTCCGGATCACGGCAGGATGATCTGGGGCGAGAGTGCCATGCCGGGATACGGGCTGTACGACCGGGCGCTGGGGGCCGCTTATCTGAACGGTCTTTGGGAAGCGATCTCCAAAAGTCACAAGGAGGTGATCCTGTGAAATTGACCTTGGAAGGCCTGGCTGACAGAGATGCCTGGAATAAAGCCGGCTGGGAACTGCCTGCATTTGATTACCAGTCTGTACGTACCCGCACACTGGACTCCCCCTGTTGGATCCACTTTGGCGCCGGCAATATTTTCCGGGCGTTCCATGCCCGGATCCTCCAGGAGCTTCTGGACAGAGGCCTTTGGGACAGGGGAGTGACAGCTGTTTCCGGCACAAATCCATCTGTGATCAAAGAGTATTTCCACCCCCACGATAACCTCAGTCTGCTGGTAACTCTGGGCGGAAACGGCGCCCTTACCAAAACCGTGGTGGCAAGTATTATGGAATCCCTGCCGGCTGCCGGAGGAGATGCCGGCAGTCTGGAACGGCTGCGCAAAATCTTCTCCTCTTCTTCCCTGCAGATGGCTTCTTTTACCATCACCGAAAAGGGATACGCGCTCCGGGACGCCTCCGGAGCTTACCGCCCGGATCTGTCCGCTGACCTGGCCCGGGGACCGGAAAGCTGCAAAAGCTATCTGGGGCTGGTGACCTCCCTTTTATATACCCGTTTTCAAAAAGGGAGAGCTCCTCTTGCTATGGTCAGTATGGACAATTGTTCTCACAACGGAGATGTGCTGAAAGAATCCATTCTCACCATTGCCGGACAGTGGCAGGCAATGGGCATGGTTCCAGGAGAATTTATCTCATGGATTTCCAACCCCTCCTGCGTTTCTTTTCCCTGGACTATGATCGACAAGATCACTCCCAGACCTGATGATGAGATCCGGAATCTTCTGGCAAGAGACGGGATTGAGGATCTGGATATCCGTTCCGGCGTCTCCGGCTCTGTTACCGCCCCCTTTGTCAATGCGGAGGAATGTGAATATCTGGTGGTGGAGGAGGCGTTCCCCGCAGGCAGACCTCCCCTGGAAAAAGCAGGTGTACTGTTTACCTCCCGCCGGACCGTGGAAAGGGCCGAGCGTATGAAGGTCTGTACCTGTCTGAATCCTCTGCATACAGCGCTGGCCATTTACGGCTGTCTTCTGGGTTTCCGGCGGATCTCAGAAGAAATGGAGGATTCCGCGCTTCGGCGCCTGGCTCTGTCTGTGGGATTTCAGGAGGGAATGCCAGTGGTCTGTGATCCGGGCATCCTGCATCCGGAGCAGTTTCTCCGGGAAGCGGTATCCCTGAGGATATCCAACCCCTATCTGCCGGATACTCCCTGGCGTATCGCCACGGATACCTCCCAGAAGCTTTCCGTACGCTTTGGGGAAACCCTGAAGGCCTACCAGAAACGCCCGGATCTTTCCACGGAAAATCTGGTCTGGATTCCGCTCGTATTCGCCGGATGGCTTCGTTACCTGATGGCAGTGGATGACACCGGACAGCCCTTTGTTCCCAGCCCTGACCCGCAGCTTTCCCGCTTATCCGGATACATGAAAAATTTCCATCTGGGAGAACAGCCCGATGCAGATGAAATCTGCCGCAGACTGGAGGCTCTTCTGGAAGACTCGGCCATCTGGGGAACGGATCTGAACGCCTGCGGCATTTCCCGGAAAACAGCAGAATGCTTCCGTCAAATGCTGGCCGGACCAGGTGCCGTCAGACAGGTGCTGAACGCAATGGAACAGCTTCCCACTGATGGGATCCCGGCAGACCTGCTATGATTTGCTGTATTCATCACAGGATATTCCGAAATTTTATCTCAGGATGTCTGTTACAGATAAGCCGTATGCGCACAACGGAGGGCTGTATGCAGCCAACTGTGCTGCTGTTCTCAATCCTGCCCCGGTCTGCTCTTTCAAAGTGAACTGTGATATAACGATTACAATTACAGGGTTTCAGATAAATCCCTCTATTGACTTCTATAACCCGGTTCTTTATAATAAGGAAAGCCGAAAGGCCAACTGTTACAGGAAAGGAGCAGGCCGCTGAAACTGCGGCGCTAGATAGCTATGACTTTTACTTATCCCGCGATATTTACTCCCAAAAAGAATGAACCGGGCTTTCATGTTGTATTTCCCGATCTGGAATGCTGCGAAGCGGAGGGACCTGATCTGGAAGATGCTCTTGACAACGCCGCTGAAGCGCTTTATAACTGGATCAGCGTGGAACTGGAGGATGAAAACGGATACTTTCCTCCTCAGACTGACCCGGAAGACATGGACCTGGAAGAAGGGGCTTTTGTGCGGAACATCATGACGCGTATCAAATTTCTCCCGGACAGTGACTGACACTGCCGGGAGTTTTCTCTTGGGGTTTCTCTTTGGCCTTCTTTTGTCTTCTGAATCTATGCTGTTCTCTGCAGATCTCTGATATCCGCTGTATTACGGGCAATCTGCAGATGGTACATCATACTTTCTCCTTCAAAGATCTTCATCCTGTCCTTGATCTGATTATTAAATTCTTTCTGGCATACATAAAATTCCTCCAGCATTGCGTAATTCCTGTCAACCTTGGTTTCCAAAGCATCCAGTCTGTGTTCTGCCGCACCTGTACGCTTATCTGCGTTTTCCATACGGATGTCCATGGACTCCACTCGTTTACCCATAGCTGCCATGCTCTCTTCCATGGACTCCACTCGCTTACCCATGGCTACCATGTTCTCTTCCATGGACTCCACTCGCTTACCCATGGTTTCCATATTCACTTCCATGGACTCCATTCGTTTATCCATGGCTTCCATGTTCTCTTCCATGAACTCCATTCGTTTACCCATGGCCTCCATGTTCTCTTCCATGAACTCCATTCGTTTACCCATGGCTGCCATGTTCTCTTCCATGAACTCCATTCGTTTACCCATGGCTTCCATATTCACTTCCATGGACTCCATTCGTTTATCCATGGCTTCCATGTTCTCTTCCATGGACTTCATTCGTTTACCCATAGCTGCCATATTCACTTCCACGGACTCCAGCCTCTTATCCATCGTATCCAGCTTCTTCAGAATCAGATCCATTTTATCATCTGCTGTCATATTCCCACCTCCTTCCATCTTCCGGTAGTGTCAAAAACTACCTGTTTTTTTGCTCCAAAATATAATAAAAACCTTGATTTTAAGGGAAATCCGCAATAAAAAGAGCATTGACCTCCCTTTTCTGGTATAATGTCAATCGCCAAACCAACATCCCCGAAAGGAGCCAATGCTCATGGACATTATACAATACTTACTCTCTATTATTCAATATCTCTACCAGCAAAATTGCTGGTTAATCAACTTCATCTGCAGATATCTACCACTTAAGCAGTGGGCTTTCGATGATTCCCATTCTCCAAAATATCAGAAGTTCAAAGTGGACGAACTTCCAAAAGTCCAGATCATCCAGCATGAGTGGGACTGGCATCTCCTGATCCCTTACTTTGAACATAGATACAATGTCAAAATAAAACCTGTCTCCCGACGTAAGGAATGTGACATCCCGGAAGACTGCTCCTGCCCTTCCTGCGGTGCCCCACAGCCTTATCTTTACCGCAATAACGGAAAAGCTGGACAGCTACATTGCAAAGTATGCAATACAAACTTTTCACCGGGAGAAAACCGCTTCAGCAAGCAATTCACCCTGCGGTGTCCTCACTGTGGCAAGGCTCTCGTGGCGAAAAAAGAACGGAAGCATTTTATCATCCACAAGTGCGTCAATCCCAAATGTCCTTATTATCTCCACAATCTCAAAAAGGTGGATAAGGAAGACCTGGAAGAGGATTACGGCAAAAATAAATACAAGCTCCACTACATCTACCGTCAATTCACGATAGATTTTTTCAGCATGGACGTAAGCACCCTTCCTAAGAACGCTTCTTCCCTGAAATTCAGTAAGCATAACGCCCACGTTATGTCTCTGTGCCTGACGCTGCATATCAACCTCGGCCTGTCGCTGCGCAAAACCAGCCAGGCACTCAAAGATCTCTATAACATCCAGATCTCCCATCAGCAGATCGCCAACTACTGCAAGACCGCGGCCATCTGCGTCAAACCCTTCGTCGATCAGTATCCTTATCGCAAAGGGGAATCCTTTGTGGCCGATGAAACCTACATCAAAGTCCGCGGCATCAAAACCTACGTCTGGCTGATCATGAACGCTGCCTGCCGTTCCATCATCGGTTACCAGGTGTCCGATAACCGTGGAGTTGGCCCTTGTATTCTTGCCATGCGCATGGCCTTCCAGGGGCTTAAGAAGCTCCCTGAAAACTTCAAATTCATTGCTGACGGCTACAGCGCCTATCCGCTTGCCGCCATGGAATTCGCAAAGAAGTTTGGCAAGGACTTTGCCTTCCAGATCACCCAGGTGATCGGACTTACCAACGACGATGCTGTATCTAAGGAACACCGTCCGTTCAAACAGATCGTAGAACGACTGAACCGGACCTATAAGGCTTCTTACCGGAAAACAAACGGCTTTGACAACATCGAAGGTGCCAACTATGACCTGGCTCTCTGGGTTGCGTATTACAACTTCCTGCGCCCTCACAAACACAATAAATACAAAGTTCTTAACGAAGTGGAAATTCTCCAGGATGCTGACAACATGCCAGGCAAGTGGCAGCTGCTTATCTTCCTTGGTCAGCAGACCATCCTGAACATGCAGGAAACCGGAACTGCTGGATCGGAGCGGAGCTGTTGTCAATAGAACCGTGGAATACCGGAGCAGGCGGCACAGCCGGCTGTGAGGATATGCCGCGAAAGTCTATTGACATAAGCTCACGGAGCATCCTCTCCAGCAGAAAAGGGGGGCAATTGCGCCCTTTTCCTGCCTTCCGGCGAGGACGGGTTCGGGCAGAGCCCGATATTGGGTCAAGGGACTGGTCCCTTGCGGGTTCTTAGGGCAGTGCCCTAAGCCCTCGGAGAGCTTTTCGGCATCGATATCTGCAATTTTCAAGGTTCTTTTGAGCCTATTTTTTCGGCTCAGTTTTTCATAGATTACTTGACACTACCCATCTTCCGCTGTATCTCCTTCTTTTGTACTTTTAACAAGTATAGCATATCAGTTTGCAAATGTCATTACCACTTTTGTGGAAAACCTGCTGGATTACGGCGATGAAGGGAAAGGCTGCGGTGCCTGCCGTCTCTGGTCTCTTTTGCGGAACATCAGTCAGCAGCATGTATGGATCCGCATGGCAAACTCAATGATCCATACTCTGTAATTTACAGCCGGAATCCAAAGTATCTCACGGCGTTTTCAAAGCAGATTCCCCTGATAATCCGTTCCAGATTCTTCTCATCAGAGGGATACTCTCCATCCTCTACCCACTGTCCGATCAGATCACAGAGGATCCTGCGAAAATACTCATGTCTGGGATAGGAAAGAAAGCTCCGGGAGTCCGTCAGCATCCCCACAAAATTTCCCAGCAGGCCGCCGTTGGCCAGGGAGATCATCTGTTTTCGCATTCCCGCACTGTGGTCATTAAACCACCAGGCAGCTCCATGCTGCAGCTTTCCCACTGCATCGGAATTCTGAAAACAGCCGATCACACTGTCGATCATGTCATCGTCATTGGCGTTCAGACTGTACAGAATCGTCTTCGGCAGATCTGATTTTTCTTCCAGCGCATCCAGAAAATCTGCCAGTTCCCGGGCAGGCGTATGGTTATCCACACAGTCATATCCGGTATCCGGCCCCAGAAGCCGGTACATCCGGCGGTTATTGTCCCGTTTGCATCCGAAATGAAGCTGCATTACCCAGCCCCTGGCAGAATATTCCTCTGCGGCAAACTGCAGAAAGGCCGTTTTAAATTTTCGGCATTCCTCTTTCCCACAGACAGCTCCCGACAATCTGCGTGAAAAAATCTCCTCTATCTCATTCTCATCAGCCGGCGCGTACATCACATATTCCACCCCGTGATCGCTGGCCCGGCAGCCCATACTCCCGAAAAAATCCATCCTGCTGCGCAGAGCCTCCTTCAGCGTCTCAAAGCTTACGATCCGCAGCCCGGCAGCCTGTGAAAGTTTCTCCAGATATTCCGTATAATCGGGTTTCTCCAGATTCATGGCCCGGTCCGGACGCCAGGCAGGAAGCACCTGCACCGGAAAGCTGTCATCTGCAGCCAGCTTTTTGTGCCATACAAGGTCATCTGCAGGATCATCGGTGGTACAGATCAGTTTCACCTGGGACTGAAGGATCAGATTCCTGGCACTCATCCCGGGATCGGCCAGCTTCTCACAGGTCAGATCCCATACTGTCTGGGCTGTCTGTCCGTTCAGCACGCCGTGATATCCGAAAAACCGCTGAAGCTCCAGATGACTCCAGTGATATACCGGATTTCCCACCGCCATCTCCAGGGTCTCCGCCCATTTCTGGAATTTTTCCCGGTCCGGAGCGTTCCCGGTGATACAGCGCTCCTCCACTCCATTGGCCCGCATCAGCCGCCACTTGTAGTGGTCTCCCCCCAGCCATACCTGGGCGAGATTCTCAAACCTCCGATCCAGGGCAATTTCCTTAGGACTGATATGACAATGATAATCCAGGATCGGCATCCCCTCCGCATAGGTATGGTACAGCCTTTGGGCCGTCCCGGAATGCAGCATGAAATTTTCATCCATAAATGCTCTCATCTTGTTCCTCCTTCTTAAAATTCCATTGTACTCCGCTTCACCAGCCGGCAGGCCACCTTCTGACAGTGGGGAACCTCTTCCCCATTCAAACGCCGGATCATATGCTCTACCGTCAGCCGGCAGAGCACCTGCTGCCGGGAATCCACCGATGTCAGCTCCGGCTCACAGCAGATGCTGGCCTGGGAATTGTTGTATCCCACCACCGACAGTTCCTCCGGGACCTGCAGACCGCGTATTTTCGCATACTTCAGTACCCCGATAGCCAGAATATCCTCTGAAGCCACCACACTGTCAAAATCCAGATCCTGCCGAACCAGCAAAAGATCCCTCACCGCCTCCACCCGGTTTTCCATATACAGCTTTCTCTCTCCTCTCACCGGCAGGCCCCTGTCCCGCAGGGCGTCCTCGTATCCTTTCTGCTTCTGCAGCCCGCTGGCCGAACGTGTATCACAGAGAAAGGCGATTTTTCTGCAGCCGCTGTCAGCCAGACCTGCCGTCACCTCATAGACCGCCCGGTAATCATCGGCCATCACACAGTAGATCTCCGCCCCTTCCACATATCCATTAATAAGAAATACCGGCACCTTTCCGGAAGCCCGTGCCAGATACCCGGTATCCCCTTCATGGTTCTGATCACCGGCATAATTGGATCCCACCAGGATCAGTGCAGCAATACGTTTTCTGAGAACTTTTCTCACAGTTTCTTCCTTCTCTCTCTGTCCATATCCGCTGCAGTACAGCATACAGTCATATCCGTATGCCTTCAGCTCCTTCTCCAGACAGGCCACCGAACGGGCCATATATTCATCTGCCACATCCGGACAGACAATCCCTACCAGAGAAGGAGCATACATTCCCCGGCTCCTGGAAAGAGCAGCGGGGACAAATTTTTCCTGCTCCATCACTTCCAGAACCCGCCTTCTGGTTTTATCACTTACCTTGTCACTGCCGTTCAGCACCCTGGAAACCGTAGCGATGGACACCCCCGCTATCCGGGCGATATCATAAATATTCAAAATCCCGCTCCCTTCTCTTTCCGCCGTCCATGGACTTTCCGGACGGCTCCTTCTTATCCGCTCATTGTAAGTTCTTACATTTTCTGTACTCATTATAATTCCCTGCCCGGCAATTTTCAAGCGGCAGTTCCGCCGTTGTTTTATATAAGGGCAATGAAACCGTGGACTCTGTATTATCTCAGATTACTTTTTCTTGACACCCGCTCCCAACAGGAGTACTGTTGATTGTAAGTTCTTACACTTTTTTTCTGTTTCCGATTTATTGTGAAAGGAGGTTTCCTATGAAAACCTGCATCCAGATCCATCCGGCGGACAATGTGGCGGTGGCACTGGTTCCTCTCTCCTCAGGAACGGCCATCACACCGGATACCTGCGAAGGGCTCACAGCTCCTTCCCTGACATTAACGGAAGATATTCCTGCCGGTCACAAATTCGCCCTCTCTCCCGTAAAATCCGGAGATCCGGTGATCAAATACGGTCATCCCATCGGATATTCCAGTTGTACTGTCAGTACGGGAAGCTGGGTCCATACACATAATCTGAAAACCGGGCTGGAAGGCCAGCATTCCTATACCTGGCAGCCCGAAAAATTTTCCAGGGAACGATCGCCCCGGTCAGAGGCTTCACAGGATCCGGCTGTTGGGCAGACAGCGGCAGCCTTGAACCGTTCTGACTTCTTTGACGGCTATCTGCGCCCGGACGGGCAGGCCGGGATCCGCAATGAGATCTGGATCTTGCCCACAGTAGGCTGTGTCAGCCGGATTGCCGGGAAAATCGCCGAAAAATCCCGGCACCTTCTGGGGGGATCCCTGGAAGCCATCACGGCTTTCTCCCATCCTTACGGCTGTTCCCAGTCTGGCGAAGACCAGGAAGCCACCCGGCGGATCCTGGCGGATCTGGCGCTGCATCCCAACGCCGGCGGTGTTCTGCTGGTGGGGCTGGGCTGTGAAAACTCCGGAATCCCGGTACTGCAGTCCTGCCTTGGCGATTTCGACAAACGGCGGATCCGTTTTCTCGTCTGCCAGGACTGTGAAGATGAGGTGGCGGAGGGTCTGCGTCTGGTGGAGGAACTGGCCCGGTATGCCAAAACCTTCCATCGCACCCCGGTGAGTATCCAAAAGCTGGTGGTGGGTCTCAAGTGCGGAGGTTCCGACGGTTTGTCCGGAATCACCGCAAATCCGGCGGCAGGCCGGTTCTCCGACCGGCTAATCGCAGCCGGAGGCACTGCGATCCTCACGGAGGTCCCGGAAATGTTCGGGGCTGAGACACTGCTGATGAACCGCTGTGAAACGAAAGAGATTTTCCGGAAAACCGTGGATCTGATCAATGGAATCAACTACCCCGGTGCAAGCACTCAAGCACTGTGCTCGGCTCCTACGTCGCCGCTCACAGCACTTGCCTTTCGCTCTTGCTCCCGCAAAAACGAAAGCGGGGTATGCGAATTTGTTTGTCTCTGCTTTTACATATAATCGAATAGGCTCATTTGCCCATCCAGTCCTGTATTTCGGAATAGTTTCTTATACTCATCCCCTTGATTCTTTACATAATTCGCTATCACATCTTCATTCCCATGCTCACTTACCGTTGCTACATAGTATCCTGATGACCAAAAATTTCCTCCCCATAATTTTTTCTTCACTTCGGGGCATCTTGCGAATATTTCTCGTGCTGTAATGCTTTTTACAATCTTCACTATTTGCATTGGACTATAGCTTGGTACTGACTGGATTAGAAAATGCACATGATCTTTATCCGTTCCTATTTCCAGAAAATAAAGTTCATATCTTTTACTTATTTCTATACATGTTTCTTTGATTACTTCTTCTACTTCATCGTCTACCACTACTCTCCGATACTTTGTCGGAAATACAAAATGATACATAAGCCTCGATACGTTGTGTGATTTGTGGATATTCTCACTCATCTACAACTTCTCCTTCCCGCTTACATTCTATCACTTTTCTACTGTATCGTTAAGCATGTTACGATGCAAGCATCGGGGAATGTACCCTCCTATGATTCAAGCAGTATTTTACCGGACATGGACAGCCGGTCTATGAAAACCCCTCTCCCGGAAACCGGCAGGGAGGAATCACCACCCTGGAGGACAAATCTCTGGGCTGTACCCAAAAATCCGGCAGTGCTCCGGTGCGGGACGTTCTGGATTACGGAGCGCGGGTCTCCCGTCCGGGCCTGAACCTGCTTAACGCCCCCGGCAACGACCTGGTGTCTTCCACAGCACTGGCTGCGGCCGGGGCCCAGATCGTTCTCTTCACCACCGGACGGGGAACGCCTTTCTCCGCTCCGGTTCCCACTGTCAAAATTTCCAGCAATACTCCGCTGGCCATGCGTAAGAAAAACTGGATTGATTTTGACTGCGGGACCCTTACCGGAAAAGAGAGCCGCAGCCAGTTGGATGAACGCTTTTTTTCCTATGTCCTTCAGGTAGCCTCCGGACGGCAGACTGCCGCCGAACGGGCCGGTTATCAGGATATGGCCATTTTCAAACGAGGTGTAACCTTATAACACAGCAGTCATCCCTCAGAACAGAGGAGACTGAACTGCCCGGGATGATCGATGATCACCCGCAAACAGTGACCTATACTGTCAGGAGAAATATCATGAATCTGTTATCTTACGAAACGCTGAAAGAAATCGAATATCCCGGCTTTTTCCTGGAACATGCCCCGGAAAAGATCCTGCAGTTCGGAGAAGGCAATTTTCTGCGGCCTTTGCAGAGTATTTTATTGATATACTGAACGAGAGAACCGGATTTCAGGGCAAAGTGGTGGTGGTAAAGCCACGGCCTGCCCGGCATCCCCAGGAGACTTCCCGCCTTCTGAACCGGCAGCAGGGACTGTATACCCTGGCCCTTCAGGGAATGGAAAAAGGTATGCCCCGCCGCACTCACCGGGTGATCTCCTCCATAAGCCGGTGCCTGAACGCCCACGAAGACTGGAACCAGGTACTTTCCTGCGCCGAAAACCCCCGGCTTCGCTGGATCATCAGCAATACCACTGAGGCCGGGATCGTGTACGATCCCGAGTGTGGTTTTTCCGATGAGCCTCCTGCCTCCTTTCCGGGAAAGCTCACCCGCCTGCTGTACCGCCGGTATCAGTGCTTTAAGGCTCAGCCCGGCATGGGTCTGGTACTCCTTCCCTGTGAGCTTATCCAGGATAATGGGAAAGCTTTGGAGGAGGCTGTCTTCTCCTATGCCCGTCAGTGGAATCTGGAAAATGACTTTCTGGCCTGGCTGGAAAAGGAAAATGTCTTCTGCTCCACACTGGTGGACCGGATCGTCACCGGTTATCCACAACAGGAGGCCGAATCCCTGTGGAAATCCTGGGGATATGTGGATCATTGCGCAGATGCCGGTGAGCCCTACGCTCTCTGGGTAATCCAGAAGCCGAAGCATCTGCTGCAGCAAAACTGTGCCGCCCTGTCACAGCCGCTGCTTCCCGACTTTTCCCGCGCGGAACTTCCGGTGATCGTCACCGATGATCTCACACCTTTCCGGACCCGAAAGGTACGGATCCTTAACGGCAGCCACACCGCTATGGCCTGCGGCGCATGGCTGGCGGGCAAGGAACAGGTAAGAGATTTTATGGAAGATCCCCTCCTCCTGGCATGGCTCCGGCAAACACTGACAGAGGAAATTCTCCCTGTCCTTCCGGCTGCAGATCTGAAAGAATTTACCTCTGATGTACTGGAACGGTTCCGGAACCCTTATATCCGGCACGCCCTTCCCTCCATCTGCCTGAATTCCGTTTCCAAATGGAAAACCCGCATCCTTCCCTCTCTGCTGGATTATCACAGCAGATTTGGGAAACTGCCCGGACATCTTACCGCCTCTCTGGCCTTTCTGGCAGCCTTTTATCAGGGAATGGATGCGGACGGACATCTGACGCAGATCCGTCAGGACGGTGCTTCCTGTCAGATCCAGGATGAACCTGCGGTGATCCGGTTCTTTCAGGAACATCTTTCGGCATCGCCGGAAGAACTGATGGAAAAATTCTGCCGCCGTCAGGACTTCTGGGGGCAGGATCTCACCCTCATTCCGGAATTCGTCCGGACTGCGGCCCGGGATCTACAGATCATCCGGCACCAGGGAGCCAGAACACTGTTTGAACAAACCTGAAGACAGGGGGAGGACCGTAAGAGTTACAGTCCTCCCCCTGAAAATACCGGATCTTTTTCCTTTCACTTTCCCGGGACACGCTTCACCCGGATTTTTCTCCCAGCGGAATGGTTTTTACGCCAAAGCAAAAATAAATGACATGGAACAGCCAGACGCATACCAAAACGATCCGTCCCACTGTTACAGCATGCATCATGGCAAAACCGATGCTCATCAAAACAGTAACCGTGATCATGATCCGAAGCTTTGTTTTTCGGGTCATTCCCCTGCCGGCCGCAAAATCTTCCAGATTTTCCCTGTACAGACGGGTTCCTTTAAACCAGCCATCCAGCCGCTGACTGCTCTTCCCAAATCCAAAAGCTGCCATCAGCAGAAAGGGAACAGACGGAAGCAGAGGAATCACTGCTCCCAGCGCTCCCAGGGCCACTCCTGCGAATCCCAGGGTAAGATACCATATTTTCTTTGCTTTCATACCAGTTTCTCCAATCGTTTCTTCATAATATTGAACCCGCTTCTCCCCCGGATCCCTTTCATCAGCTTACCCTCCCCTGTTCCACTGAAATCACCTCATCGGCGATCCGAAGGGTGGACTCCCGGTGGGAGACCAGAATTACCGTTTTCCTGCGGCGTTCCCTGTCCAGAGACCGAAGGATCACCGCCTCATTGAGACTGTCCAGATTGCTGGTGGGCTCATCCAGCAAAAGAAACGGCGCGCCGTGAAGAAACGCCCGGGCCAGTCCCAGCCGCTGCCGCTCTCCTCCGGAAAGGGTATCGCCCAATTCCCCCACCGGGGTATCGTATCCCTGGGGCAGCGACATGATAAATTCATGGACAGAAGCCTTCCGGCATGCCTGGATGATCTCCTCCTCATGAGCGTCCAGCTTTGCGATCCGCAGATTATTCCGGATGGAATCGTGGAACAGATACGTCTCCTGGGTCACAAATCCTTCCATTTCCCGCAGATTTACGGTATTGATCTGCTCCACATCTCTCCCTGAAACTTCCACTGTTCCCTGCTGCACTTTCCAGAACCGCATCAGAAGCTTTAAAAGTGTGGATTTCCCGCATCCTGAGGGGCCTGCGATCCCCACAATTGTCTTCCGGGGAATTTCCAGAGAAACATCCCGGAGGATTTCCTCCTCGCCATAGGAAAAGCTCACCTGCCGGACAGCCGCTCCTGAGAAATCCACCGCAGGACAGCCGGAAATTTCTTCTGTCTCCGGCTCCTCTTCCAGAATATTCAGTACCCGGTTTCCCGCTGCAAACGTTTTCTGCAGTGAAGCTCCCAGACCGGCCAGTGCCACCACCGGACCAAAGGAGGACATCAGAGCCGTCACCGGAACCAGAACACCGTCAAAGCCCAGGCTTCCCTGCTGAAAAAGCAGTACCGCCGCCAACAGAAGCACCAGATCGAACCCCCAGAGAAGCGTATGGGTAACCGCGGTATTTCTTCCGGCTGTGCGCTTCATCCGCTCCTCATCCCCGGCCAGCGCCTCCGTACGATCGCGCATCCCGGCCAGCCTCCTGTCTCCGTCCCCGTACTGAAGGGTTTCGGAAAGTCCCCTCAGGCTGTCCAGCACATAACCGGAAAGTTCTCCCGACCGGCTGCGGAATCTCATGCCGTCATCTCCGCCGGCATGAGAAGTGGCCAGCGGCACCAGAATACCCACCGTCCCATAAGCGGCCAGCGCAATCAGTCCCAGAATCATATGGTAATGCCCGATGAACAGCGTCATGGTTACGGAAAACAGAAGAGCGATCACCACCGGGGAAATCGTATGAGCATAAAACACTTCCAGAAGTTCAATATCTGAGGTGATAACCGCGATCAGATCCCCTTTATCCCTTCCTTCCAGCTTTGCCGGCGCCAGACGCCGCAGCGCCCGAAATACCTTGTCACGGATTCTGGCCAGCAGCTTAAACGCGATAAAGTGATTGCAGGACTGTTCTCCGTATCGAAGCCCTGCCCGAAATACTGCCATTCCGGCCGCCCCCGCAAACAGCAGCCAAAAAGGCGGCGCCGATTCCAATCCCAGTACCCGGCAAATTCCCAGCGCGCCAAAAATGGTAATAAAGGCAGCGCACAGATGCCCCAGATATCCCATCGCCACAGCCAGGATCATATATCCGGTCAATGGTTTTACCAGGCCGATGAGCTGTACCATCACTTTCCATCCGCTTCTCGTTTTCATCCTGCCGCCTCCCCTCTCCGCTTTCTTTCCGCTCTGCCGGAATTTCTATTTCCTGTGTTCCCCGCAGCTGAAAAACTCTCCTTTTTGGAAAAATCTGATTTTCGCAAAATCCCGTTATCCTTTGGAATTTCCCTTTTCCCGTAATTTTCCAGAGACTGCTGAGCCTCCCACATCCGGGCATATTGTCCCTTTTTCTTCAGCAGTTCCTCATGGCTGCCCCTCTCCGCTACCTGCCCCTGATCCATCACATAAATCCTGTCTGCCTTCACCACATTGGCCAGACGGTGGGAGATCAGCACAACGGTTTTCCACTTGGTCAGCTCCAGTATCAGTGCCATGATATCATTTTCACTTTCCATATCAATATTGGAGGTGGCTTCGTCGAAAATATAGACCGGACTGTCATGCACCACCTGGCTGGTGCGAATCTGTTCCCGGTAGGAGATCCCCAGGCGCAGCAGCTTCCGGTAGATCATTTCCCTCAGTTTTCCCTTGACCGCCCGGCTGGAAAGGCTGCTCATCCGGGAAGCCCCGATGTGACATCCAAACCGGACCCCGGCCATTCCCACCACGATCCCTGCCGCCCCCGGAAGCATTTCCATTACATTGCCCCTCTCCCACAGACACTGCAGCAGACGGCAGATGGTACCGATCATCACAATATTCGCCGCCAGCGCCATCCACTGAAAAATCACATTACAGGCGATGTATTTTTTGCTTTCGCTGACCGTACGGATCAGCCGCTTATTGATCATCATATGCATTCCTCCGTTGGGATATTTTCACTTCTGCTTTTCTGCATTTTTAAAATTAGTCTAAACTAACTCGTATATAGAAAATTTGCGGCCGATGCTCAGTTAGTGGCCGCAAACTTATTGTATTCTATCATCTGCTGTGGATATTTGTCAACTTCTTTTTTCTGTTATCTGCCAAATCCCCGTATCCGTTCCGCCTTCCGGTTTCACTGTCACAGCTGTTCCTGCCGGTCCGTCAGATACAGATATACCAGCTTCATGCAGTTTTCCACACCCTCATAATGACTTCTCTCATAACCGTGACTGGCAAACACGCCTGCCCCGATCAGCGCGGCGCGGATATCCCTTCCTCCCCGCAGAGCCGCAGAGGCATCGGAGCTGTACTGAGGATAAATATCCACAGCATAACCCAGCCCGTGTTCCCTGGCCAGCCGGATCAGGCGGCCGGTCATCTCATAATCATAGGGACCGCTGGAATCCTTGGCGCAGATGGATACCTGGTACTCCGTACAGCCAAGATCCTTTCCGATGCAGCCCATATCCACACAGAGAAGCTCCGGGATATCCTCAGGGAAGCTGGCCATCCCGTGACCTACCTCCTCGTAAGTGGAAAAAAGTACCTTCACGTTGCAGGCAGGCCGCACCCCATTCTTAACCATCTGGCGGATCACTCCCATCAGGATCGCCACACTCAGCTTATCATCCAGAAACCTGGATTTGATAAATCCATTCTCCGTGATCACGGTCTTGGGATCAAAGCAGATATAATCTCCGGCCTGAATCCCCAGCGCCTCCGTTTCCTCTCTGCTGGAAACCTTCTCATCCAGGATCACTTCCATATTCTCCTCGGTTCTGGCTTTTTCACTGGCATCCGGATATACATGGGCTGCCGGACTGGTGGAGAAGACAGTTCCCTGGTACACCTTGCCCTCCCGGGTATATACCCGACAGAGCTCGCTGTCCAGCGTGGGAAGAATGGGGCCCCCGACTCTGGTAAACGCCAGCCGTCCATTCTCCTTTACACTGCGCACCATCAGCCCCAGAGTATCCATGTGGGCGCATACCCCCACAGTACGGGAAGGATCTTCCCCATTCATAGAAACCATTCCGTTTCCCTTGTTTGTCCTGGAAAATTCCAGTCCCAGCTCTTCTGCCCAGTTCTCCACATAGTCAATGGCCTTCCCCGCAAATCCGCTGGGACTGTCGATGGCCATGATCTCCCGGATCGTCTGATACACATACTCTCTGTCAAATGTTATCTCCATTGCTTGTCTTTCCTCCTGCTTTCAAAGGCAAAGCCCCGGGACATTTCCCGAGGCGCCGCCTGTTTTCTTATTTGGTAACTCTTCTGTCTTCCAGCTTCACTGTCACAAATGCACGCCCACATGCTGCGGTTCCCGCGGGACAGGGGAAGGCTGAACTGTTATCTTATTCAAACCGGATCTTCATGTACGCCTTGATAGCCTCCACACATTTCTCAAATCCCAGCTTTCCGCTGTCCAGACAGAGATGATAGTTTCTGGCATCCTCCCAGGCGTTTCCGGTGTAATACCGGTAAAATTCTCCCCGGTATTTGTCCGTCTTCTCGATGAACTTCTCCATCTCTCTGCGGCTCATGCTGTTCCGTTCCAGGGAACGTTCCAGACAGAACTCCCGGTCCGCATGGATGAACACACTCATCACATTGGGATAATTCCGCAGAACATAATCCGCGCATCTTCCCACGATCACACAGGATTCCTTCTCCGCCAGCTCCTTGATGATCTTGGCCTGATAATTGAACAGATTCTCATCAGAAACGAATCCGCTGCTCTCCGGCGGAAGCAGATCGCCCTCGTAAGGCTTTTTCAGTACCTTAAACCAGCTTCCGATCTTCAGCCTCTCATCCGCCTTTCCGAACAGCCTCTCGTTGATGCCGCTTTCCTCGGAAGCCAGCTTCAGGATCTCCCTGCTGTAGCAGTTGATCCCCAGATCTCTGGCCAGCATGGCACCGATGGTTTTTCCTCCGCTTCCATACTGTCTGGCGATGGTAATCACAACATTATCCATAAGACGCACCCCCTATTCACCTAAATATGCTTTCTTTATGGAATCATCGTTTAAAAGATCCGATGCTTTTCCCTCCAGAACAATATTTCCTGTCTCCAGAACGTAGCCTCTGTCAGCAATCGCCAGAGCCTTCTTCGCATTCTGCTCCACCAGAAGCACTGTGGTGCCGCTGTCGCTGACTTCCTGGATGATGGAAAAGATCTCATTCACCATGATAGGAGACAGTCCCATGGAGGGCTCATCCATCAAAATGATCCTGGGCTTGGACATCAAAGCCCGGCCCATTGCCAGCATCTGCTGCTCACCGCCGCTTAATGTCCCTGCCATCTGGTTTCTTCTCTCCTTCAGACGGGGAAAGCGGTCGTACACCTTCTCCAGTGTCTCCTCAATCTCGCCTTTATCCTTTCTGGTATAAGCTCCCATCCGCAGGTTCTCATATACGCTGAGATCCGCAAATACCCGGCGTCCCTCCGGCACATGAGCCATGCCCAGAGATACAATCTTATGAGCAGGCATCTTTGTCAATTCCTTTCCCTCAAAGATCACCGATCCTTTTTTAGGGGAAAGCAGCCCTGTGATGGTATGGAGAATCGTGGTCTTGCCCGCGCCGTTGGCGCCGATCAGGGCAATCACCTCTCCCTGATTCACTTCAAAGGATACTCCCTTGATCGCCTGGATCACACCGTAGTAAACCTCCAGGTCCTTAACTGTAAGCATTGCCATAACCGTTTCCTCCTATTCTCCCAGATATGCGGTGATCACCTGGGGATCATTCAGCACCTGACTGGTAGCTCCCTGCGCCAGTATCTGGCCGAAGTTCAATACCGTCAGTTCCTCACAGATCCCGCTCACCAGCTTCATGTCATGCTCGATCAGAAGGATGGTCATATGAAATTCATCCCGGACAAAACGGATGGTATCCATCAGCTCTCCCGTCTCGTTGGGATTCATCCCGGCAGCCGGTTCATCCAGCAGAAGCAGCCTGGGGTCCGTAGCCAGCGCTCTGGCGATCTCCAGCTTTCTCTGCTTTCCATAGGGAAGATTGGCAGCCTTCACCTGAGCCTCATTCTCCAGTCCAAACACCTTCAGAAGCTCCATTCCCTTCTCATCCATCTCCTTCTCCACCTTCCGGTAGCGGGGCAGACGGAGGATTCCTTCGATGGTGGAATAATGATGATGGTTGTGCAGTCCCACCTTCACGTTCTCCAGAACCGTCAGTTCCTTGAACAGCCGGATATTCTGAAAGGTTCGGGCAATGCCGTCCTTATTAATCTCTATGATCTTTTTCCCTGTAATATCCTTCCCGTCCAGCAGTACCTTACCTGTGTCCGGCTTATAAACGCCGGTAAGCAGGTTGAATACGGTTGTCTTTCCGGCTCCGTTGGGACCGATCAGTCCATACAGCTGCTCCTTCTCAATGGAAAGGTCGAAGCTGTCCACCGCCCGGAGGCCCCCAAAGGAAATTCCCAGGTTTTTCACATCCAACAATGCAGCCATGGTTATCTGGCCTCCTTTCTTCCATCGGGCCCGGCGGCCTTTTCCGCCGCGCGCTTCCTGTTCTTCAGGAATGCCAGATGCTTTTCTCTCCACTCAATTGCCTTGGGCGCCCAGTTAAACAGCATCATCACGATAAGTACCACAGCATAGATCAGCATACGGTAATCGGACAGTCCTCTCAGCAGCTCCGGAAGCAGGGTAAGGATCACCGCCGCAATGACGGAGCCCCGGATATTTCCGATTCCGCCCAGCACCACAAACACCAGGATCATAATGGACTGATTGTATCCGAAATTGTTGGTGGTTGCGGTCAGCGTGGACAGATTATGGGCGTACAGCACACCTGCCAGTCCCGCCAGCGCAGCGGAAATGGTAAATGCCATCAGCTTATATTTGGTCACGTTGATTCCCACAGATTCCGCCGCGATCCGATTGTCCCGGATCGCCATGATCGCCCGTCCGTCTCTGGAATTTACCAGATTGGTGACAATAAACAGAGTGATCAGGATCAGTATCACGCCCACCAGGAATGTGGAATCCTGGGGCGTTCCCGTGATCCCCTGGGGGCCGTTGATGATCACCTGGCCGTCAGCTTCCATATTCAGGGACATGGCATCCTTCATGGAAAAATGGAAGCCATTGGAATCCTTGCCGATCCAGAGCACATTCACCAGATTCTTGATGATCTCACCGAAAGCCAGCGTTACAATCGCCAGATAGTCTCCTTTCAGACGGAGTACGGGGATGCCGATGATGATACCGAAAATGGCCGCTGCGACAGCTCCCACCAGCAGCGCCAGAAAAAAACGGAGAGGAACTACCGTGATCACATCCCTCATGCACTTGGAAAAGAAAGCGCTGGAAAACGCTCCCACGCACATAAAGCCCGCGTGACCCAGACTCAGCTCTCCCAAAAATCCCACCACCAGGTTCAGGGAGACGGCCAGGATCACATAGATGCACAGAGGAACCATCAGTCCCTCCAGAAGGCTGGAAATATTCCCCGTGGAAATCAGGATCTGAACAATGATAAATGCCGCGATCACCATTCCGTAGGTGATCAGGCTGCTTTTTGTGGTTTTCTTCATATTCTTCAACATTACGTCCACCTACACTTTCTCCTGAATGTTCTTGCCCAGAATTCCCGTGGGTTTCACCAGCAGCACAATGATCAGAACCGCGAATACGATGGCATCCGCCATCTGAGAGGAAATATAGGCTCTTGCCAGGATCTCGATCACTCCCAGCAGGATTCCTCCGATAAAAGCGCCGGGGATCGATCCGATCCCGCCGAACACGGCCGCCACGAAAGCCTTGATACCCGGCATCGCTCCGGTATAGGGAGACAAACTGGGATAAGCGGAACACAGGAGAACTCCGGCCACCGCTGCCAGGGCGGACCCGATGGCAAAGGTAAGCGCGATGGTACCGTTCACATTGATCCCCATCAGCTGAGCCGCTCCCTTGTCCTCAGACACAGCCCGCATGGCCTGTCCTGCCTTTGACTTTTTGATAAAGAAAATCAGAGCCGCCATGATCACGATACACACCACAATGGTCACAATGGTCTCACCTGAGATGTTCAGAGCGCCTCCGGCCAGAGACAGCCCCGACCACCCCACCACCGACTGGAAGGACTGGTTATTGGCCCCGAAGATCAGAAGCGCCAGATTCTGCAGCAGATAGCTGACACCAATGGCAGTGATCAGAACTGCCAGAGGCGATGCCGCGTTTCTCAGCGGTTTATAGGCTATGCGCTCGATCAGCACACCCAGAACCGTACATGCGATCACCGCAATCAGTACCGCCGCCAGTGGCGGAAGCCCTGCACTGGTCATACAAGTCAGCGCCACATAAGCGCCGATCATGATAACATCCCCATGGGCGAAATTCAGCATCTTGGCGATACCGTATACCATGGTGTACCCCAGAGCGATGATTGCGTATACGCTTCCCAGACTTAATCCGTTGATTAAATAAGAAATAAAACTCATATACACACCCTCTCATTTTTATTGTGTTAAAGTATTGAATAATTATAGCACAGCCTCTCTTTATGCCGCAACTAAAATGCATCGAAAAATAACCACTTTTGTAACAGTTCAGCCTTCCGGCTTCACTGTTACAAATGCATGCACACAGGCTGCGCGAAACGCAGCCTGGCGCCCGCAGGTCTCGGGATCCCGCTGCAAATGCAGCGGGACACCTCGCGGGACAGTTGAAGGCTGAACTGTAACCCACTTTTGTCATTCGCTGCTGCCGTTCACGGCCGGACCGCAGCAATGCCTGGCGGGACAGCCGCCGTCAGCTGAAACCAGCCGTTCCGGCACAAAAAGGGCCGCCCAAAGGCGACCCCTGTGTCAAGCTATCCTTCTTCGCAGCAGCCTGGCCTTCGGCTCTGCCGCTGCTCTTTTTCCGCAGCAGGCAGCCTTCCGGCCTGACTGCCGCGCTTTCTTTTTACATTGCTTCGTATTCGCCGTTGGAGATGATAACTGCTTTTGCCTCCTTGGAAGGCTCACCGTCCTCTGACCAGGTGATTCCGCTTCCGGTCAGACCGTCAATGGTGATCTCCGTCATTGCGGTTTTCATTGCGTCGCAGATATCAGATACACTCATATCCGGTGTGATCTCCGCCTGCTCTGCAGCGGCCTTGATGGCATAGATGCAGTCATAAGCATCGGCGGCAAACTGGATCGGAGCGATCTCAAAAGCATCCTGATATGCCTTCACAAAAGTCTGAGTCATCTCATCCTCGGAATTTGCCGCAAACGGTGTCAGCAGCATTACGCCCTCAGCCAGAGAAGTGTCAAATCCTTCCACATCCAGGATTCCGTCCAGACCATCGCATCCAAAGAAGGTGGTGTCAAATCCCATCCTGTCCGCCTGGGTCAGGATCAGAGAAGCTTCCTGATAGTAAATGGGCAGGAACACCAGCTCAGCACCGGAATCCTTTGCCTTCTGAAGCTGTACGGAAAAGTCCGTCTTGCTGTCAGCGGTAAACGCCTCGGCAGCTACCACCTCCAGGCCCTTGGCCTGCGCCTCTGTGACAAAGTTCTGGTAAATACCGGAAGAATATACATCAGAGCTGTTGTAGATCACAGCTACCTTGGTGGCCAGCCCGTTGTCCGCAATATAATCCGCGGATGCGGTACCCTGGCTGGGATCAGAGAAACAGATACGGAACGCATTGTCATACTGGATACTCTCCACAGCCGTAGCCGACGGTGTCAGCTGGAACATATTATCATTGTGAGTCTCTTCCACTACTGCGGTACACGGATTGGAAGTTACGGTTCCCACCAGCATCTGCATTCCCCAGTCCTTCAGAGTATTATAGGCATTTACAGACTTTTCGGAATCGCTCTGGTCATCCTCGAACTGAAACTCGATCTGAACCCCGTTGATCCCTCCGTCCGCATTGATCTCATCCACGGCCAGCTGCGCGCCGTTCTGCACAGCGATACCGTATGCCGCTGCGTCACCTGTGGTAGGTCCGATCCCTCCGATCTTAAAGGTCTCGGAACCGGAAGATGCTTCACTTCCGCTGTCACTGCCGCCCGTGCTCCCGGAATCATTCCCACAGGCGGTAAGAGAAGTCAACGCCAGCACGGATGCCAGCATAAGGCCGGCTGCTTTTTTCATTTTCATAATAGTCTCCTCCTTCATACTTACCTTTTCAATTTCTAACCATCTTACCTCTGACCGTACCGTTTGTCAACTGAAAAACCACGGTTTCTGCATATGATTTCCCTTTTTCTGCATAAATGATACATTTCCCCGAGGAATTCCGTCATTCTCCATAAATTTTTCTTCTGTCTTTCCAGAAAAGTCAAATGTTTGTTCCAGAAATACCATTCTCTTTCTTTACCGGGACAAAAACTTGGACACTCTGCCGAAAACGTGGTAAGATAAAAGCGATTACAGAACCGGAAAGCCGATCTGTTATGGCTTTCGCTTCGGAAAGGAATATAGTTATGGATCTTTTAATTGTAGTAGATATGCAGAATGATTTCATCTCCCAGGCGCTGGGCACCCCGGAGGCGGCAAAGATCGTAGAACCGGTATGCCGGAAGATCCGCGGATGGCAAGGGCCTGTCATCTATACCAGGGATACGCACCAGGAAAATTATCTGGAAACAGCGGAAGGAAAAAATCTTCCCGTTCCCCACTGTATCCGGGGAACAGAAGGCTGGGAGCTGGCCAGTGAGGTTGCCGCCTGTCTTCGCCCGGAGGACCGGATTTTTGACAAGCCCACCTTCGGAAGCATCCGGATGGCTGAGGCGGTCTCACAGATGGCCGCGGATGGAAAGATCACTTCCGTTACTCTCATCGGTCTGTGTACCGATATCTGCGTCATCTCCAACGCCCTGCTGCTGAAGGCCTGTCTGCCGGAGATTCCTGTTTCGGTGGATGCCTCATGCTGTGCCGGAGTCACTCCGGAAAGCCATGAAAATGCCCTGAAAGCCATGGCAATGTGCCAGATCCGGATCGTGAAGGGAGAGGATGCCTTATGAAGATCACAAAAGAGATGACGATACCCCAGCTTCTGGAAATGGATCCCCGCGCCGCGCAGATCCTGATGCAGTCGGGCATGAACTGTGTGGGCTGCGCTTCCGCGGCAGGTGAGACCATCGAAGAGGCCGCTTTGGAACACGGGATAGATCCGGTCCTGCTGGTGAGGAAGCTGAACCTTTATCTGTATCATACCGTCTGATGTCCTGTATTCCCGCCGGCAGCCAGTCCGGCGGATATGCTTGTATGTCCCGCATGGCGGTGCCGTGTGCCAAAGGCACACGGTCAGCACCGGATATGGCGCAGCTCCCTTCCGTTATGGCAGATATAATAATGCTCATCCTCAAAGACGGCGCATGTCATGTTGGAATACTTCCCAATGTCTTCTTTGTATGCCCGTGTCTTCCTCTTCTCATGGTCCTGCAGCTTAATGAAGCTGCGGATCCCCTTCTCTTTCAGATACAGCAGGTTTTTTTCACTGCAGTAGCCGCTGTCGGCAGTTACTGCCTCCAGCTTATCCCCAAACGCTTCCCTGTGCTTTTCCAGGGCTGGAATCAGCGCATTATAATCTGTCCGGTCATTGCTTACGTATCCGCGGACAGTCAAATACCCCGCAGCAAGCTACGGGGCATCAAACTTGCAGCGCAGCAGAGCTGCGGGGTATTTGACCCTCGCGGCAGTCGCCAAATGGACATGCAAGCATGTCCGCTTGGCTCGTTGCCCGCGGGAATAAAATAAACAGATTATCGCTGAATTACGTTTTCAGGACAGCCCCTGCATAATTGATGACACTTCTCCTGCTGTCCCAAATCCATATAACGTTTCAAGCCATGCTTTCTCAGATCGGATACGCCGACGGATCCCGCAGTAAGATATCCGCGTAATAGTGTATATCCTTCTGTACCTGTTCCCGGTTTTCCAAATGATATCGGGCGATACACTTTTCCAGATACGGCACATATTCTTTCAGCAGCGCCGTTTTTATTTCTTTCGGCTTGTCCGGCTGAATACTCGTCTTGTAAGTATCCCGGTAAATTTTTTTCAATACCGGTTCTTCCAGCGCAAGTCCGCTGCATACCACATCGGCCTGTTCCAGTGTATCCGCCGTCTCCAGGCAGCGGCTGAGAGGCTCCTGAACCTTGTCCCAGTTGTTGCGGCAGATATCCGTTCCGAAAACGATCCTATCGGCATAACGGCTGATAAAGCCGCGCCACTTGTCGTAATTTCTTCCGAATCCTTCAAACATCTCCCAGCCGGGCGTCACATCAAAGAACAGATTCTCATACTGTTCCATCAGACTGCACGCCAGCTCATAGTCGTCACTGTTGGACAGGAAGAAGAAATGAGCGATCGTCAGATTCAGTTTCGGATGCTTTTTCAGGATACCGATCGCTTCCTGTTTTATCTGTTCCGCTGACGGTATGGAAGAATCATAAAGGTAACCTGCCTTGCGCGCCCATTCGGGAACCCGTTTTTCATCCCAGAATTCCACCGGGTCATTGATATGGTACAGGATGGGGAATTGGGTATCTTCCATAAAAGAAAACATCGGGTCGTAACTTTTATCATCCAGCGGAACTCCCGATGCTTTCCGTATCGTAGGTTTTCCGTCCAGCATTTTTATCCCGTCGAATCCCATCTCATAATACATCTTCGCCTGCCGCAGCAGATCCTCCGGACAGCATGCCCCCGTCTGAGGTCTGTGAAACGACGCGTATCCGTAAATTTTATCGGGATATTTTTTCTTCATAGCCGCGATCGAAAGATTGCCCGCGGCAGTTTCCGGCTGAAACGCACTGGATAGCAGCGTATACTGCTCATAAACCTCCATCGCCGGTTTGATCGTATTGAAATCATCGAAAGAATATACATGAATATGTGTGTCTACCACTGGTAAGTGAAACTTCATTCTTATCACATCTCCTTTTATGCCTTTGTTCCCGTAAGCGCGATGCCTTCCGTAAATTGCTTCTGAAATACCACAAACAGCAGAATCATCGGCAGTGCCGCGATGACGCCCCCGGCCATAAGCTGCGGATAATTGGTCAGGTTCTGGCCCACAATATTGGCCAGGCCTGCGGACAGCACCATTTTATCCATACTTACATTGATGATCAGCGGCCAGAGCAGATCCTTCCACGCGCCCAGTCCCGTAAGGATACACAAAGAAACGATGGGCGCTTTCAGCAGCGGAAGCAGGATTCTCCAGTAGATCTTAAACGCGCTGCATCCGTCTATTTTAGCGGCTTCATCCAGTTCGATAGGCAATGCCTGATAAAACTGTCTCATAAGAAACAACGCGAATATATTGAAGGTTTTCGGAAGCCACAAAGCCGTCAGTGTGTCGTTCAAATGCCACGAGGTGATAATGTCATAATGCGGCACCAGAAGAAGCTGCATCGGGATCATCATCATGCTCAAGAAAAGCAGAAATAAAAGATTCTTTCCCGGAAATCTCATCCTCGCGAACGCATAGCCTGCCAGAGAACAGACCAGAACCTGAGAAACAATGCTGAAAATCATCACCAGGAATGTATTCATATACAGACGGATCACCGGAAACTTCTGAAATACCTCCACGTAATTTTCCCATATGGGAACCTCCGGGAAGATGATCAGCGGGATCCTGATACTTTCATCATATGTTTTCAGGGACGTCAGGATCATCCATATAAAGGGAAAGATCGTCGTAACACAGCACAGGATCAAAAAAACATGAATGACCAGCGCCGCTTTTGTCTTATTACTTTTTTCCATTCTAAAATCACCTACACTTTATCCTGACAGATACCTGCCTGTCATTTTACGATTCATAATGAACCCATTTTTTCTGCATCTTCATCTGAATGATCGTGATCACCAGGATGATCAGGAACAGAATGAAAGAAATCGCCGCTCCATACCCTTTGTTAAAATTCTTGAATGCTTCTTCATAATAGAGCATAACGATACTCCTCGCTCCGGACATGCCGGAGCTTGTGGGAGTGATCATCAGGAAAATCAGGTCAAATACCTGGAAAAATCCTATTACTTCTGTTGTGACCATAAGAAACGTAATCGGAGAAAGCAGCGGCAGCGTGATCTTGAAAAAACACTGAACGCCTCCCGCGCCGTCAATCCTGGCAGCTTCATAATAGCTCCCGGGAATCCCCTGCAGGCCTGCCAGGAATATGATCACTGCCTGGCCCACGCTGGCCCATACCAGCACGATGCACATCGCGCTCAGCGACAGATCCGGATCTGACAGCCATTCCGGATTGCCTTTGATCCCCAGTCCGTTCAAGATTGCGTTGATCACACCAAACTGCGCGTTGAACAGCCATTTCCAAAGCATTCCTATTGCCGTCGGCAATGTTATGATCGGAAGATAGATCAATGTCCTGTAAAGTCCTTTTCCTTTTATCTTACAGTTCAAAGCAACGGCAATAACGATAGCCAGCAAAATCACCAGCGGGACGCAAATCAGAACGTACAGCACCGTATGGAGCACCGACTCATAGAATTCCGCATCCTGAAACAATTTCTCATAGTTTGCAAGTCCGATAAAACGGGGAACTCCAAAACTCTTTTTATTGGTAAGGCTGATATAAATATTCTGTATAAACGCATAAATATAAAAAATGCTGATTCCGATCAAGAACGGGGCGATAAAAAGATATGCGTTTACAGCCTCTCTGATATTCCATTTCTTCATCTTTTTCTTCTTTGGCACCATATACCCCTTTCCCCGGCGTTTGCCGTTCATTTATATCCGGAGGCTATTTATTGGCTTCGATCACCTCATTAATCTCCTGATCAATAGCTGTAAGTCCTTCCTCAACCCCTTCATTGCCGGAGAAAATATCGATCATGTGCTCGTTGTAGATTGTCTGGGCCTCATCCGTCGCGTAATAAGGGGCCGCCTCGTAAGGACGGGAGTAATTGATCTGGTCTACAAAGGGAGTCGCGTCAAAATTCTTGTAGCTCTCCGCGTAATAGTGCTGGCAGTCCGCCAAAGCAGGCATATCAGCTCCGTTCTCGCCCAAAATTTTATTCGCTTCTTCGCCTCCCAGGAACTTCAGGAATTCCCATGCCTCGTCCTTATGCTCGCTGGCCGAATTCATACCATAGCTCATTCCGCCCAGCATATAGTCTTTTGTCTGCGCTTCCGGCAGAGTCACCAGATGAATTCCTTTCAGGCTGGACTGTTCCAGTTTCTGCGCGGTGAAGGTGGGCAGATACAACATCGCCGTTTTTCCTGAAATGAACAGATCTTCCGCGCTTGTATCGCTGATCGTGGAATAATCCGGCGCGTAACCATTTTCCACCATCGAAGTCATAGCCTCAAAGGCTTCCACATTCTCCGGGCTATTGAAAACCGCCTGCTCATCCTGGAACATATGGCCTCCAAACTGCCACATCACATGGTTCCAGGTGGAATTGCTGCTGTTCCAGGCCATCCCGATGGGATAAATTCCATCATCCCCGATTTTCTCCTTTAATTCAGCGCAGAGATTCATAAAATCGTCCCAGGTCCACTCATCTGTGGGCGCTTCAACTCCATACTGGTCAAAAATTTCCTGATTATACGCTACCGCCTGGGAATCCATTCACTTCGGCATAGCCACCAGCTCGCCATCATAGGTGAACAGGTCTACCAATGCCGGCGTGAATCCGCTGGTGTCAAACCCATCCTTTTCAATCCACGGCTGGATGGACTCCATAACGCCCGCTTCCAGATACTTGGCATAGTTGACGTTCATAAAAAAGGTATCCGCCGCCTGATTCGCTCCTGCCGCCGCGTCAAACTTCGTCCAGTACTGATCCCATGGGGTAAGCTGCATCTCCACATGAATCTCCGGGTGTTCCTCCTCAAACGCGTCGATGATCTTTTCATACGTCACCGACTGGATTTCATCCCAAAGGCTGAAGGTGATCGTAGTCACCTCCCCGTCACTTTTGCCGCCTTCTCCTTCCGAATTCGCTTGCTCCGTGTTTCCGCAGCCGACCATACCCATCCCGACCAGTCCGCACAGCGCCCAAAGACATATTTTCTGTTTTTTCATAAGTTCTCTCCCTTTTCCTTTTTTTAACTGCTCCGGATACTTCTGCAGCTCTCTCCCCGTAAAAGCATATATTCTTTTTCAATTTCCGTTTCATCCGACCAATTGCTGCGTTCTATTTTTGAAATCATCCATTCCACAAGATTTTTGCATAAATGTTCCACCGGCTGCACAATGGTCGTAAGCTTCGGCTCTATCATCTGTCCCATCTGAATCCCGTCAAACCCAATGATCGATATATCCTGCGGTACTCGGATCCCGTTTTTTTCCAGGTACAGAATGATTCCGATAGCCGCCTCATCGCAATAGCAAAACATGGCGGTGGGGAGCTCCCCATACGATACCATTCGCTTTACTTCCGCGATCGCGCCCTCCATTCCATCGGCACTTGTGGAAATAAAGCGGTCATTGATCGGACAACGGTAATACTTTAACGCGTCAAGAAACCCTTCATAGCGAAAATAGATCAGTTCTCCCTGACTGATATGCGGAAAAATTCCTCCTATCTTCCGGTGCCCAAGTTCTGCCAGATAGGAAATTGCCCGGAAAACAGCCTGGTGATTCTGTCTCATAATGCTTTCCCCTCCCGGATAAAAGGAATTGTCTATTACCGGAATTTCTATCTTTTTCTGTACTTCCTCCATTTCATCCGGCTGCAGGCTGAAGGTGGTCATGATCCCTTCAAATTGCTGCTGCTGCAGTAATTCCATAGTCTCCAGACGGTTTTGAAAATCACTTCCGCAAGGCATATTCATCAGTTTATAGTCCTTCTTCGCCGCGTAATACGCCATTCTGCTGACAAGAACCGTCTGAAAAATATTCAGCTGCTCATCCGTAAGCTGCGCGATCAATCTGGTCCTTTTGGTCACCAGGCCTCTGGCAATGCTGTTGGGATAGTAATGATATTTTCGAACCATTTCCATAACTCTTTTTTCCAGTTCTTCACTGACCGTTTTGGTATGATTCAAAACCCTGGAAACTGTTGCCGGGGATACGCCTGCCTTTTTCGCTATAAATTTGATATCCACGTTCGTCATCAGTTCTCACTCCAATACGTATTGTGTGATTATTATCTTATGGGAAAACGTTTTCCTTTCAATCGTCACTTTTACTAATATATCTTTTTTATCATTGTCTATTTTGTACGTTTTCTTCTGTTTGCGCATGGACCATGTTTTATCTGCTGTTTTTTTCGTTGACAGGAAACCCGTTTCCTGTATAATGACTGTAAAATTTGAAAGGATGTGCAGAATATGAAATTTTCTACTCAGAATCATGTTTTATATGAAGAAATGTGTCCCCTGGAATTTTCCTCCCGTCTGAAGGAATGCCCTGTTGCTTATCTTCCTATGGGAACTATAGAATGGCACGGCCCGCACCTGCCCCTGGGAGCAGACGGGATCCAGTCACAGGCCTTTTTCCAGCGTGTCGCTTCCGCTTTCGGGGGAATCGTTCTCCCAAAGCTTTTCCTTGGTCCGGACCGTTATTATCACGATCCGGAAAAAGACTTCTACGGTATGGACATCTGCACCGGAGACGCCCTGACGTCTTATCCCATGCAGCGTCTTCCGGGAAGCGTCTACTGGCTGCCCGATGCTCTATTTGACGCTATGCTGCTGCAGACCGCGAAAAATCTCAAGCGCGCCGGATTCAAAATTCTGGCCGCCCACGGACACGGTCCGTCTAACAATCGTTTTTTTGCTCTCCGGGAGGAGATTCAGGAAAACATCGGACTGCGGTGCATCTCCCCATTTGATGTTATTTCGGAAGAGCGCCTCCGGTTCCAAAACGACCATGCGGCGGCCAACGAAACCTCCATTACTATGGCGGTAAGACCGGATCTGGTACACATGGAATATCTAAAAGAGGAAAGCGACCAGCTGGCCATGGCAGGGAGATCGCCGATGCGGTACGCATCCGTTTCTTACGGAGAAGAACTCCTGGATGTAAACATCCGCGCCATGGGAGAAGCCATTCGCAGCCTGTTGAGCGGCGATACGCACATGGCTGAAACGGCGGAAACGAAGAGATCAACGGGTTCATGACATTCATTATTCCGGGCAGAACTATTTTTATAGCTCTGCCCTTAAGATTTTTATCCGATCATGCTTCCCAATCCTACTTTGATTTTGCCTCCCAGCCGGTATGGATGCTGGCGAAAGACATAAGTAAACTTCTGTCCTGTGTCATACCGAAGGAGCTTTACTGCCATCTAATTTTCTCCTTTTCTCAGGCGGATCGAAATCATGTCCGTATACGGGGAATAGCCATGGGATTCTTTTTGTTCTTTTACCAACTCGCCATTTGCCCATAATTTATACGGTGTGGTGCTTCCCACATGCATCTGGAGCTGTTCTTCCTTCTCCGACCAGATTTTGGTCAGCCCGTAAACACAGCAGGTTCCCTGAAAGCCGAACATTTTATCAATCTCGATCAGGTCTTCCCTTTCCGTAAAAGGAATCCCCATTTGAAAATATTCCTCAAAGGAAACGGGGTCGAAACTCTCCCGGATGTATACCGTGTCTATATCCGTAAAATTATTATGCGCCTCCGCAAGCGTCATATACCGGTAAATCTGCCCTCCGGGTATCTGGTAATATTCTTTGTCTTTTCTGCGCTGCGCTTCACTGATCTCTATAAAGTTGTACAGATCGACATAGGGGCCAAGGATACGCCATTGAACAGTTCCTACAATTCCAAAATCCTTCCTGTAGATTTCCTTGTCTCCCTTGATAACAAAGCTGCAGTTGTTTATTTCCTTAACAATGGGAATATCTTCCCGCATGGACACTGCCGCACGAATCTCCTTCTTCTCCCCGGGGACAAATCTCACGGCAAAAATGCCGCTCCTTTCTTATTTCAAACGGATCCGGAATACTACCGGGTAGGCAGTATCCACTCCCTCCGTCTCCACCTTCAGCGCCTGATCGTCCACCATCCAGCGAAGCGCTCCGTCAAATCCCAGAACCTCCACATCTTCAATGATCCCGTGGAAACAGGAATTTTTCTCCGGATTCAGGGTGGCCAGCGCCGGGAATTCATATTTTCCGTCCGGGCTGCATTTCAGTACTGTGGCGTAAAGGTTGGATCCCTTTATCGTGTAGCGGATATCCCGGGAAGTGAATTCCTTTTTGATGCCGTCGGAGAATCCTCCTTCCGTCACCTTTGTGGGGCCTTCTCCAAAAATCCGCCAGATTTTTGTATTGTAGATAGCTTCCCCGTTCACCTTCAGCCATCCGCCGATGCCCTTCAGAATCCGGGTATCCTCCTCTGAGATGGTGCCGTCTGCCTTCGGTCCCACATTCAGCAGGAGACAGCCGTTTTTGCTTACGATGTCCACCAGATCACCAACAATATCCTCCGCCGGACGGAACTGATTATTCTCCGTGTATGACCAGGAATTCAAGGCAATCGCCGTATCCGTCTGCCAGAAGTACGGCTTGGAATCCGCGAACTGTCCTCTCTCGATATCCAGTACGGCCGTTCCCATGGCAAATGCGTCATACTTATAATTAATGGCCACCTGCTCGCCCCATTCCTCCGCGCGGTTATAATAATAGGCCGCCATCTTCTGAAGATACGGTTTCACAGAGTCATGCTGGATCCACCAGTCGAACCATAAAACCTTGGGACGATACCGGTCAATGATCTCACAGGTTCTCACCAGCCAATCCTGGAGAAACTCTTCTGTGGGATACGGCTTGCCGAACAGATCCTGAAAATCATCATGTTCCATCTGCACTGCCGGCCAGTAAAGATCTCCTCTCTTCAGGGGTTCCTTTACATCACTGTCAAAATCCTTTCCATGCCCCTGGAAAAACCAGTGCTCGATCCGGTGAGACGAGGCACCGATCTCCATGCCCCGCTGCTCCACTTCCAGTTTCAGTTCTCCCAGCACATCCCTCTTGGGTCCCATTTCAAAGGCATTCCAATGGGAAATATCGCTTTTGTACATCTGAAATCCGTCATGATGCTCGGCCACCGGAACCACATATCTGGCACCCGCTTCCGCAAACAGATCCGCCCAGGCCGCCGGGTCAAATTTCTCCGCCCGGAACATGGGAATAAAATCCTTATAACCAAATTCCTTATGCGGTCCGTATGTTTTCAGATGATGCTCATATTCCCTGCTTCCCTGGATATACATATTTCTGGGATACCATTCGCTGCCGAAAGCCGGAACCGAATAAGGTCCCCAATGAATAAATATTCCAAATTTGGCATCTTTGTACCAGCTGGGCACCTGATACTGCTGAAGGGACTCCCAGTTGTCCTTATATCTGCCCTTATCGATTACCTGCTGGATTTTTTCCAGATATTTCTGCATGCTATCTGCCTCCTTCTTGTTTTTCTTTTCCGTTCTCTCCCGGCTGCGTCTGCCTTTTCCTGTCCGCCGGGTTTTGGATCTTTATCCTGCGTTTCCGCCGCTCTCCGGCTTTCTGCAACAGTTCCGCCCTTTCAGTCCCCGGGAAGATATCTCTATTATAGAAAATCCGACGGAAAATAGAATCGAAAAACAGGACAGATTTCTTTCAAATATGTCGTGTTTTCGCATATTTTCTCTTTTACTTTTTCCGGTTTTCTGGTACAGTAACAACAGGAATTACTTTTTAAAAGGAGACGATACCGTGATACCCTACCGCCAGCTGAATTTTCCTTTTTCCATTGAACAGACCTCTTTTTCAGCCTGTAATCTCACCTTCGGCACATTTTCCAGTCCTATGCCGGAGCACAGCCATGGACCGGGCAGCTATGAAATTCACTACATTCCCCAGGGACACGGCACCGTACACATCAATGGAAAAGTTTTCGCCGTGTGCCCGGGAACACTGTATGTCACCGGTCCGGGCGTAGTCCACAGTCAGTATCCCGATCTGGAGGATCCCATGCAGGAATACTGTATCTATCTGCAGGCACACCTTTTTGCCGCAAAAAAATCCCGGGAAAGTAATCAGCCTTCCCGGTATCTCTCACGTTTTCTCTCCACATACTTCTGGCTGGGTCAGGACACCCAGGAGGTAGGCATTCTATTTCAGAAAATCTTTTATGAACTGCGCCATCGCTTCAGCGGCTACACCGTACAGGTGGAAGCGCTTCTGAAACAAATGGTTGTGGCTCTGGTGCGCAACTATGAACAGTGCAGAGAAGACGAAACGCAGTTTCAGGAAAAAACCCCTGACGCCCATATGGCTCTGATAGCTGAAGAATGCTTCCTCTACGAATATGCCTCCCTGACACTTTCGGATCTGGCCTCCCGTATCGGCTTAAGTCCCCGGCAGACGGAACGATTCTTAAAGAGGCAGTACGGAAAGACCTTCCTGCAGATGCGTTCTCAGGCCCGCATGGCCGCAGCAGCTTCCTTCCTTTCGGATTCCGATCTGTCCGTCTTGCGGATCTCAGAAATGCTGGGCTACTCCCAGGCGGAACATTTTTCTCATGCCTTTCGCAGATACTACGGCATCAGCGCCCGGGAATACAGAAAACAGCATCGGCAATAAGCGGATAGGAAACATTGCATGACCATCACCAGCTACCTCCAGGCGGCCACGGAATCCCGGCAGATGAACTCCGGCTTTAAGCGAAGCTTTCTGGGAAAGTCCTGATAGTCGCTGTCCATGCGGCGCAGCAGGATCTCACAGGCCCGGTCTGCCATTTCCACCAAGGGCTGCCGAACTGTGGTAAGCTTGGGTCTGACCATTACTGAAAGTTCAAAATCATCAAAAGATACCACCGACAATTCCTGAGGAATCCTGATATCCAGCCGATGGACAGCGGCCATGGCTCCCAGACACATCTCATAATTGGTGACAAAGACGGCTGTTGGCCGTACTTCCAGTTCCCACAGACGGCAGATTCCTTCATAGCCTGCCTTGTAGGTAAAATCCCCCTGCACCAGATAATCGCTGCACACCGGAAGTTCATAATCCTCATGTACCCGCAGATAGCCTCGCATCCTTTCTCTGGCTGTCAGCTGATACTCCGGTCCCTGAATCACGGCAATCTTACGATGGCCTGATTTCACCAGATGCTCCACCAGTTCATAGGCGCCCCCGGCACAGTCCACCTGCACGCAATCCACATCTCCAAGGCCGAAACTTTCCTCCAGCACTACTACCGGTATTTTCTGTTCCCTGGCCTTTTCCAGATAATCCACATCTGTTCTCACCGGATCGATGATCAGACCGTCCACACCTTTGTCCACCAGATAATCCACGTACTTTTTCGCCAGCTCTCCCCGGTCATCATGACTGGCAAAAGACAGCGCGTACCCCTTTTCTCTCAGAGATTTCTCTATCTCACTGACTATCCCTGCCGCATGGGGATTTCGTATAACTCCCGTAATCACCCCCACCACGTAGGACCGGGAGGTCCGCAGTCCTCTGGCGGCACTGTTGGGGGAATATCCCAGCTTCTCGATGGCTTTTTCGATCAGTATACGGTTTTTTTTCCCTCACGCTGCCGCCATTCATATACTTGGAAATTGTGGAAATTGCCAGATTCGTCTCCCTGGCCACATCCTTAATGGTTACCGCCACTTCCGATCTTCCCCCTTATCATATCAGCATAACATTTAACTGACATTTATTATAGCAGAACTGCTGATTTTTCCGCGGGTCTTTGACAGTTGAAAATATTAGAAACATCTTGTAGCCCGCATAAAACCTACACTTTTTCTGTCAAGTAATTTGTTTTGCTTTATGGTAATGTCATAGTATATTGAAAATTTATTCATTGTGAGTTATTCTTTTCTTGGTTTCAAATTCATCATCTGATAATTGTCAAAAACCTTACAATATCAGCATTTCACAAAAATCTGTCTGCTTGAAAAACATTACTATATAATAAAACTTAGAAGCAAACTGCCGTAAAGCCTATAGATAGTGCATTTACAGCAGTTTTTTATTTTCCCAACTGTCAAAGATGGGATTATCCTATAATTTCTTTAAATTGTCAATCGGTATTTGGGAGATTTTATGCGTAACGTTTTATTTTAAGCGGTCAGATACATCTACAGGTTCTTCCCCATCCGTATCATATGCCAGCTATGCTTCCCCAGCACCGCCGTCAGTTTTCCATCCGCAAGCTCTGCACCCTTTCCTGCCACGGGGGCCACCTCATCCGGATGCTCCTCTGTATTCACCGCTTTCATATCCTCATGGGTCAGCACCTGATGTTCCAGGATCCGGTATCCGGCAAACTGCCGCAGGTCACAGCCAAGCTCCAGGTCCTCCTCCAGACTCTTATTCACCGCGAACAGGGTCAGTTCCTCCTGTTCCTGGTTCCACACCAGCACAGAATCCAGATAAGAAGCCTCTCCATAGGTTTTGCTTTCATATACCGGAGCCTTCACCACAGTATGCAGAACGGTTCCTCTCCCATACCGGCTGGTATACATAAAGGGATAGAAAATAGTCTGCCGCCAGGCGCCGGTATCTGAAGTCATAATGGGAGCAATGACATTCACCAGCTGGGCCAGACAGGCGATCTTCACCCTGTCAGCGTGACGCAGCAGGGTGATCAGCATGCTTCCCACCAGAAGCGCATCCTCAAAATTGTAGATATCCTCCAGCTGATGGGGCGCCTTCACCCATTTGGGCAGTTTTTCATCCGCCTCATTGGAATGATACCACACATTCCACTCGTCAAAAGAGAGATTGATCTGTTTTTTCATTCTCTTTTTGGCCTTCACACAGTCGCAGATGGAGATCACGGAAGAAATAAATTCATCCATTCCCACACTGCTGGCCAGAAAATCCGGAGTATCATCGTCCCGGTTTCCGTAATACTGATGCAGAGACAGATAGTCCACCTGATCATAACAGATATCCAGCACCGTCTCTTCCCAGGTTCCAAAGGTGTCCATCTGCAGGCTGGAGCTTCCGCAGGCCACCGTCTCAATGGACGGATCCAGCATCTTCATCAGCCGTCCGGTTTCCTGGGCTGCCCTGCCGTACTCAGCCGCGGTCTTATGTCCCATCTGCCAGGGACCGTCCATCTCGTTCCCCATACACCAGAGTTTGATGTTGTGGGGCTTTTCATATCCGTGCTTTCTCCTCAGGTCGCTGTAATAGGTACCTCCCTCAAAGTTGCAGTATTCCAGGATGTTTTTCGCGTCCTCCGGCCCTCTGGTTCCCAGGTTCACCGCCATCATCACCTCCGAGTCCGCCTTCCTGGCCCAGGAGGCGAATTCATTCAGGCCGAACTCATTGGTCTCGATCACCTGCCATGCCAGATCCACCTTGGCCGGGCGCTGATCCTTCGGACCTACTCCGTCCTCCCAGTGATAACCGGACACAAAGTTTCCTCCCGGATACCGCACCACCGGAACGCGCAGCTGCCGTACCAGCTCCAGTACGTCCTTTCTCATCCCCTCTTCATCGGCAAACCTGCTGTCCGGCTGATAAATCCCTTCATATACAGCCCTTCCCAGATGTTCAATAAAGGATCCGAAAATCCTTTTGTCCACGTCCCCCACCAGAAAATGCTGATCCACGATCACTTCCGCTTTTTTCATTGGAAATCCTCCTGTTCTCTTATCTTTGATGCCCCTATTGTATCTCTGTTTCCCTTTCCCTTCCATTTCTTTTCCTCCGAAAAACTTGACTTTTTCTCCGGTCTTTGCTACCGTTTCTGTAAACCCATCAGAAAGGGAGATCTTACATGTTCCAGATCCATTACTGTGAATTCAACCGTTCCAATACCGACTGCGACCGGATCTACCGGCCGGGTGGAAGCGGGGACTATCTTTTTCTTCTGCTGAAAACTCCCATGAGATTCCGCCTGAACGGAAAGCTGCTGGTTTCCCGGGAGAATGCCTGCATCCTGTACACTCCCGGCGTCTGCCAGGATTACCAGGCTGTCCGGAAGTTCCGGAACAGCTATATGCATTTTTCCACAGATCTCCATCTGGAGGAAACGTACCGGATTCCGGCAAACCAGCTCTTCTATCCCCAAAATGTTTCCGGCCTGGACGATCTGCTGGGAGAGATCCAGCGGGAATATCTGGCCAAGGAAACCTATTACCAGGAACGGATCCGTCTGCTCACGGAAAACCTGTTCCTGCTTGCGGCCCGGCAGCTTCAGTCCCCCGCCTCCGCGCTGTCTCAGGACGCCACTCTGCTCCAGTCCTTCCAGGCGCTGCGCCTGGAAATGTTAAGCTCCTGTCAGGAAGACTGGCCAGCCAGCCGCCTGTGTGCCCGCAGCAATATGGGAAAGAGTCAGTTCTACCGCTATTACCGGATGTTTTTTCAGACTACCCCCAAGGAGGATCTGCTGACGGCACGAATGGACAGGGCAAGAACCCTTCTTACCAACCGGGCCCTCCAGATCCAGCAGGTCTCCAGACTGTGCGGTTTTCCTTCCGTCCAGCACTTTACCCGTTATTTCCGATCCCGGTTCGGCTGCTCTCCCCGGGAATTTCAGGAGCATCAGTCCTTCCTCCCACTGTAGTCCCCAAAACAATTCCTCATTTCGGTTTTGCCGAAACATACGCGTCTGCCTTTGGGGTTACCGTACTGAAATGCTGAACTGTCACAATTAATTGAAAAAATATGTAAATTTCTCTTGACTTTTCCTTTTACCTTTGGTATAGTATCTAACTGTAGCGAGCAGATAACAAATCAACAAAAACTGTTCGTGTGCTGCCTTGGCTCAGTTGGTAGAGCGTCGCCTTGGTAAGGCGGAGGTCGGCGGTTCAAATCCGCTAGGCAGCTCTTAAGACTCCTGCATTCTGCAGGAGTTTTTTTGTTCCTGTCGTTTATCATCTGCATTACAAAGGAGTAACGTTATGGACAAAGATTACCTGATTCACAAAAAACCTCTGGCTGCGCTTCTTATTTTTGCCCTTCCCATTATTATCGGCAACTTTTTCCAGCAGACGTACACAATGGCGGATTCTGCCATTGTAGGCCGTTTTGTGGGGGAACAGGCTCTGGCAGCTGTGGGGGCCTCCTATTCCCTTACCAACATTTTTATCTGTGTGGCCATCGGAGGGGGCATGGGTGCTTCGGTTATCGTGAGCCGGTATTTCGGAGGAAAAGCCTATGGAAAAATGAAAACCGCCATTTACACCGCCTGCCTGTCCTTTCTGGCAGTCAGTATCCTGCTGGGCAGCGTGGGACTGCTCTTTAGCAAAAAGATCCTGGTCCTGCTGAATACCCCGGCGGATGTGCTGGACCTGGCGGCAGAGTATCTGAACATCTACTTTTACGGCCTTCCGTTTCTGTTCATGTACAATGTCTTTTCCTCCATGTTCAACGCACTGGGGAAATCCAGGATCCCTCTGTTTTTCCTGATCTTTTCCTCGCTGTTCAATATCGTTCTGGATCTGATCCTGGTTACCCGCTTCGGTATGGGGGTGGCCGGTGTGGCCTGGGCCACCTGGATCGCCCAGGGAATCTCCGCCGTCTTTTCTTTTCTCGTCCTGATCCGGGAGCTGAAAAAAATTGACAGTCAAAAGGAAAAAATTTACGATCTGCCGGAGCTGTGGAAGATGACAAAGATCGCTCTTCCCTCCATCCTGCAGCAGTCCACAGTCTCCATCGGCATGATGCTGGTACAGTCGGTGGTAAACAGCTTCGGCTCGGAAGCCCTGGCCGGATTTTCCGCAGCCATGCGGGTGGAATCCCTGTGCATCGTACCCATGACAGGGATCGGCAACGCCCTCTCCTCCTACACCTCCCAGAATCTGGGAGCCCGCCGGCAGGACCGGGTGGTAAAAGGTTATCATACGGCGGTGGGCTTTGTGATCGCCTGCGGCGCTGTTCTGTGCCTGATCCTTCAGCTTTTCCACCAGGAGATCATCGCTTTCTTTCTGGGTTCTGAAGGCACAGCCGCTGCCATTGCCACCGGACAGGGATATCTTCGCTTTGTGGGATGGTTCTACTGCCTGATCGGTTTCAAGCTCACCTCGGACGCTCTCCTGCGGGGCGCCGGAGACATGAAAATGTTCACTGTGGCAAATATGGTCAACCTCTTTCTCCGGGTATCCGTAGCCGTTCTTCTGGCTCCCCGTTTCGGTATCGCCATGGTATGGTACGCCGTTCCCCTGGGATGGCTGGCCAACTGGCTGATCTCTTTTCTGGAATACCGGACCGGTAAGTGGAAAACCATCCGTCTGGAAACCAACAGCTGACATCCGGTCTCTCAACCAGCGTTACACGTAACGGGACAGGCGCAGGCCAGCCTGTGACCGGTAAGCATAAGAAAAGCCCGGAAGGCATCGGATTTCTCCGTGTGCCCTCCGGGCTTTTCTCATGTTCCGGATCCGTTTTCTTCCTGGCCCGGCTTTCTCTCTTATGACAGCTCCAGCTTTCCTGTGTAAAGCTGATGATAGGTTCCTTTCAGTGCCAGCAGCTCTTCATGGGTTCCTCTCTCGATGATCCTTCCATGCTCCAGAACCATAATGGCGTCACTGTTCCGGATAGTAGACAGCCGGTGCGCAATCACAAACACCGTACGTCCCTTCATCAGATTATCCATTCCCTGCTGCACGATCTTCTCGGTACGGGTGTCGATACTGGAAGTTGCCTCATCCAGGATCAGTACCGGCGGATCCGCTATGGCGGCTCTGGCAATGGATAAAAGCTGTCTCTGTCCCTGGGACAATTCTTCTCCATCGCTGGTCAGTACGGTATCATATCCCTTGGGAAGCATCCGGATAAACTGATCCGCATGGGCCAGTCTCGCAGCCGCATAAACCTCCTCATCCGTGGCATCCAGCTTCCCGTAACGGATATTCTCCATAATGGTTCCCGTAAACAGATGCGTATCCTGGAGAACGATCCCCAGGGAATGGCGAAGATCCGCTTTCCTGATCTTATTGATATTGATCCCGTCGTAACGGATCTTTCCGTCCTGTACGTCATAAAAACGGTTGATCAGGTTGGTAATGGTGGTCTTTCCCGCTCCGGTGGAGCCTACAAAGGCCAGCTTCTGGCCGGGCTTGGCATAGAGGGTCAGATCATGCAGCACCATATGATCCTCCGTATAGCCGAAGGACATATCAAAGAAACGAACATCTCCCTTCAGCTCCGTATAGGTAACAGAACCGTCCGCCTGATGCGGATGCTTCCATGCCCATACTCCGGTACGCTCCTTACATTCTGTCAGACTTCCGTCCGCATTTTTCTTTGCGTTTACCAGGGTCACATAGCCGTCATCCACCTCCGGCTCCTCATCTATCATATGGAAAATCCGCTCCGCACCGGCAAGCGCCATAATAATGGAGTTAAACTGCTGGGCGATCTGCATAAAGGGCTGGGTAAAGCTTCTGGTAAACTGCAGATAGGAAGCCATAACCCCCAGCGTAATGCCGCCCACTCCCAGTACGGAAAGCACACCGCCGAATACGGCAGTAAGCACAAACTGAAGATTTCCCATATTTCCGATGATCGGCCCCATCATACTGGCAAAGGTGTGGGCAGAGGAGGCGCTCTCAAAAAGGCGCTCATTCAGCCTGTCAAAGCCTTCCTCTGTCTTTTTCTCATGGTTGAACACCTTGATGACTCTCTGGCCGTTCATATGTTCTTCCACATATCCTGTCACATTCGCCAGATCGATCTGCTGGCGGATAAAGAATTTTCCGCTGTTCCCCCCGATAAATCTGGCCACCACGATCATCAGAAGGATCACCAGTACTGCCAGCACAGTCAGCGCCGGACTCAGCACCAGCATGGAAACAAAAGTCACCACGATGGTAAAGCTGGACATCAGCACCTGGGGAATGGACTGGTTGATCATCTGTCTCAGAGTATCCGTATCGTTGGTATAAAGGCTCATGATGGAGCCATTGGTATTCTGGTCGAAATACCGGATGGGTAGAGTCTGCATATGCTCAAACATCTCATCTCTCACCGTTTTCAGCACTCCCTGTCCGATCACCACCATCATCCTGTTGTATACGAAGCTGGCGATCACACCCAGGATAAAGATACATGCCAGAACTGCCATGGCCTTATACAGCTCAGAAAAATTCGGATCCGTCTTTCCCACCAGCGGCAGGATAAAGTCATCCAGCAGAAAACGCAGGGACAGAGACACCGAGATGGAAGAGATCGATGTCATCAGGATACAGAGCAGTACGATGATAAACTGCACCTTATAAGGTCCTGTCACGTACTTTAAAAGACGTGACGCCGTTTTCAGAGTACCGGCAGTAACCCCCGGATTTCCCTTTTTCTTACTCATCCTCTCCACCTCCTTTGATCTGTGATTCGTAAATCTCACGGTAGATGGCATTGGTTTTCAGAAGCTCTTCCGAAGTACCCATGCCGTTGATCTCTCCGTCTTCCATAACAATGATCAGATCCGCATCCTCCACAGAGGAGATCCTCTGGGCAATGATGATCTTGGTGGTATCCGGGATTTCTTCCCGGAACGCCTTCCGGATCAGCGCGTCTGTTCTGGTATCCACCGCGCTGGTGGAATCGTCCAGGATCAGCACTTTCGGTTTCTTCAGCAAAGCTCTGGCAATACAAAGCCTCTGCTTCTGACCTCCGGAAACGTTGTTTCCGCCCTCCACGATCTGGGTATTGTACCCTGCCGGGAACTCCTGGATAAAACCGTCCGCCTGGGCCAGTTTACAGACTCTGCGCACTTCTTCGTTGGATGCATGCTCATCTCCCCAGCGGATATTTTCATAGATGCTTCCGGTAAACAGCACATTTTTCTGGAGCACCACGGAGACCTGGTCTCTCAGGGATTCCAGTTTGTAATCCCGTACATCCACGCCGCCCACCTTAACGGATCCTTTTGTGGCGTCATACAGTCTGGGGATCAGCTGTACCAGGGTGGACTTGGCGCTTCCCGTTCCGCCGATGATTCCCACCATCTGACCGGATTTAATATGAAGGTTCACATTCTTCAGAGAGAGATTTCCTCCCTGGCCGGAATAGCTGAAGTCCACATTCTCAAAGTCAATGTCACCATTGGCCACTTCTGTTCTGGCGTCCGCCTTGTCAGACATCTCCGGAACCTCATCCAGCACCTCGGTGATACGTTCTGTGGACGCCTCGGCGATCATGATCAGCACGAACACAAAGGATACGATCATCAGAGAGCTCAAGATCTGAATAGCGTATACAATAATGCTGGTCAGCTCTCCCGTTTCCATGGTTCCGAATACGATGCTCTCTCCTCCGATGTATACCATACACAGGATCACCAGATACATGGTGAACATCATTACCGGATTATTCCAGGCCACGATCTTCTCCGCCTTGGTAAAAAGTTTATATACGATACCGGAAATCTTATGGAACTTCTCGTCCTCATGCTCTGCCCTCACATAAGCCTTTACCACTCTGGCCGCATTTACATTTTCCTGTACCGTATTGTTCAGGATATCATATTCATCAAATACCGCCTCAAAATGCGGATGAGCTTTTTTGGCGATAAAGATCAGCGCGCCTCCCAAGATCGGCACTGTGATCAGCAGCATCAAAGCGATATCCGCATTGATGGTCAGCGTCATCACCAGAGACAGCACGATCATAATAGGCGCTCTCACCAGCATACGGATGGTCATCATATAGGCCATCTGGATATTGGTGATGTCCGTAGTCAGTCTGGTTACCAGACTGGATGTGGAAAAATGATCGATGTTCTTAAAAGAAAACTCCTGGATCTTATAGAAAATATCATGCCGCAGATTCTTGGCATAACCCGATGAGGCCACCGCCCCCATTCTTCCCGCCATTGCTCCAAAAAACAGAGACACCAGCGCCATAACGATAAGAACCGCTCCCGTCTTCAGAATGTAGCCCATATCATTGTTCTCAATGCCCACATCAATGATCCTGGCCATTAAAAGAGGAATCAGAACTTCTATCAGCACTTCAAAGATAACGAGAACCGGTGTCAGTACGGATTCTTTCTTATATTCCCGCACGGATCGAAGCAGCTTCCTGTTCATACATCTTTTCCCTTCCTTTCTGTTGTTGATATTCAGATTGTTCAGTACCTTCCATACCGGCTGTCCCCATACGGCGGCGCCATATAGTTCGTTACCGAATTGTTTGTCACCGAACTTTTATATTATATATCTTTTCTTGTTTTAATGTCAATCCATAAAGCTATGAATTTTTAGTCAAAATCACCTGGGATTTTCGTCAAAACACCCCGGCGGCTCCGCCAGGCTCCCCATTGGATAGGGGGTTCCGTTGCCCGACAGATATCCGCTCATGCAAGCATGGCGGCCATTTGTCGGGCGTATCACGCAAAAAGGAACGCTTTTGGCGCTCCTTCTTTTCTGCCTCTCCAGCAGCCCGTATACCAGGTTACAGATCCATCGGCTTTGCCGCCAGTCTGCCGCCTGCCAAAGTTCCTGTTACTCTTCCCGGGCCGTCTGCTCCGCTTCCTTCTTTACGACTACGGTTTCCCCTACTCTGTGGTTTTCCACCGAATATACCTGGATCGTCAGATTCTCATACTGACAGGTGAACTGCTCTCCCTCCCCGGGAATCCTTCCGATGATCCCGCAGACAAATCCGCTGAAGGTATCGTAGGTATCTGTGGGAAGCTCCATATCCAGCGCATCCGCCACATCCTCCAGATCCGCATACCCGCGGATCTTCCAGGTATTCTCTCCGGTCTTCTCCACAGCCAGAGGCGCCGGGATATCTTCCGTCTCATAGATCTCTCCCACCAGCGCTTCCATCAGATCATGAAGTGTGATGATTCCCGAGATCCCGCCGTACTCATCAATAATGGCCGCAAAATAATTCCTGCTCTTTCTCATATTCTGGAACAGGATATTTGCCTTCATGGTTTCCGGTACCAGCGTGATCTGATCTACCGCATGCTCCAGGATATACTCCCTGGTCTTTCCTCTCATCCGGAAATAATCCTTGGTATTCAGCACCCCGCGGATATCGTCAATGCTTTCCCCGCAGACCGGGAAAAAGGTATGGCGGCTTTCATGGATCGTCTCCTCCCACTGGGCGTCATCGTCTTCCAGCGAAAGGTAGACCACATCCAGCCGGTGAGTACACAGTTCCTCCACAGAAATATCGTCAAACTCAAACACATTTTGGATCAGCTCCGTTTCCTGAGCATCGATATTCCCCTGTTTGCTGCCGGTAGCCAGCAGCATCTTGATCTCCTCCTCGGAAACCTGCTCTTCATGTTCCTCCGGATCAATTCCCATCAAACGCAGTACCCCGTTGGTGGACACTGTCAGCAAAAATACCAGCGGCGCAAATACCTTGGATACCGCATACAGCATGTTGGACAGTCTCAGAGAAAGTCCTTCCGGATTCTTCATGGCGATCCGCTTTGGCACCAACTCTCCAAATACCAGGTTAAAGTAGGCCAGGATCAAGGTGATCAGTATCACCACGATGGACCGCATCACCTTTTCCGGCGCCGTTATCCCCAGGCTTACCAGAAGACTCACCACCGGCCCCGCAAAGTTCTCCGCAGCAAAGGCACTGCCCAGCAGTCCGGCCATAGTGATCGCCACCTGAATGGTGGACAGGAACCGGGAGGGCTGCTCCGTCAGCTTTACCAGCTTCCAGGCACGCTTGTTGCCCTCATCAGCCATATTTTTCAGTTTCGTATCGTTTGCTGAGATCACGGCAATCTCTGCGCTGGCAAAGACTGCATTCAGTGCGATCAGCACAACCTGCAGAATTAATGCTCCTATCATTTTATCAAATCCTCCATATCTCATTTTTAGTTATGAAAATCCAAAAAGGTATAGCCTGTACCTGTATCCCCATCCGGTCTTCCCGAAATCCAGGGTATCATGCACAAGCTATACCTCTATATATTCATAACATCACATGGAGTCCTGAAAATATTTGCAGTTGCAGGTTCGCCATCACTGTCGCTATCCATGTATGTTCTCACTCCCTTCCGTATATTGGTAATAGGATACCATACGTCCGGGGGGGATGTCAACTACCTCTGCATGGCAAAATCCACACTCTCCTGCGTTGTCGCAAGCTCCTGCTCCATATCTGCTCCGGAGACCATATTGGTCAGCGCCACTCCGAGAGCCGTGTTGAATTCTGCTGTATACTGTCCATAAGGCACTGTGGGAACCTTCTGAGCAAAATCCGCGATATCCTGGTACACCTTCTGCCCTCCGAAGAATTCCTGCTCCGTATCATAAATCCCGCTCTCGGCGGCCGGAATATAAGGAGCGATCGCCCGGTAGAGGGAAATACGGTTTCATAGAACTCCACGCTTCCTCCAAAGGTCTCCGCGAAGAACTCCTCCGCCAGCTCCGGGTTCTTGCAGGTGGATGAAATGCTGTTTTTCACCTTCCCCTGACACCTCCGGTCATTTTACCCGGTATTCCCGGCAGGCCTCCACATATGCCAGAATGTTCTCCCAGGGCACCTCCGGCTCCAGCAGATGGGTGGGAGCCGCAAACAGACCGCCATGCTCCGAAGCGATATCCAGATTTTTCCACACTGCCTGTTTTACTTCCTCAGGTGTTCCAAAAGGCATGGTGGTCTGTGTGCCAATCGTTCCGTGGAAAGATATTTTCCCGCCGTACTGTCTGTAAATATCCGCAAAATCCATACACTCTGTCTGTATGGGATTCATCACATCCACTCCGCACTCGATCAGATCCGGAATGAACAGTGTAGCGTCTCCGCAGCTGTGGTAAAAGATCAGGATCTCCGGGTTGATCTCCTTTACAGCAGCGATCACCTTTGCCAGTCTGGGCTTCATCCATGTCCTGTACATTTCCAGGCTCATCATGGGACCGTTCTGCATTCCGATGTCATCTCCCAAAAATACAATGTCCACACCTGCCTGCGCGTAAGATCTGGCCCGGATCACAGACTGCTCCGTTACTTTATCCAGCACCCAGGCTGCCATCTCCGGTTCACAGCTCATGTCCACCATCAGATTCTCCATTCCCCGGATATACCAGGCAGTTTCCCAGATGGTCATCTGCATATTTCCCACTGCTGCCAGCCCCTGGGCATGAATTTCCTCAGCCTGTCTTTTTTGGTGGGAATTATCCCCTTTGGCATAATCCGGGAAGGGATACGCCTGCAGTTCCTCCAGTTCTTCCATATCCGCCATGGGGTTCCGCATACGCGTCATATGTTTCGCCGCCTCGCTTCCAGGCTCATGGGCCACCCCCCAGATATCGATCTGAGTCCCCTCCTTCAGACCTTCGGGATAATACTTCCTGTAAACCTCCGGATCATATTCCAGACGGATATCCTCCACATTCTCCCAGGGCATTCCGAAATACCTGTGATAATCCAGGGAAGAACCCGTTCTTTTCCGGTATTCTTCCACCAGGGATGGACACATATTAAATTCCACCGGAACTTCCTCATAGGGTTCTCTCCTTAAAAGCGCCAGCAAATTCTCCCGTTTTGTCATGATCTTCCTCCTTTTTTCTGTCTGTGCACATTCCGGAAATATCTCCCCGGCCATCCGCTCTGTCCGGTCATCCTCTCCCGGCAGGCCTGAGCCGCCGTCCGGTACAGGAAATATTTCCTTTGACTTGACTCTATTATACAGGTTACAATAGGGTTATCCAATGGGCGGTCTGGCCTATACATGTCATATTTGGTAAAAGGAGGTTGCTATGAACATTCCTGCTTCTTATTACAAAACCGATACGATCTACCGCACGCTCACCGGCGTCCGCCGCAACGGCGAACTGGGATGCGGATTTATGTACAAACCGGACAGCACCTTCAGCGACACTTACTGCTTTGATTATTACGGCGCATTTCTGCTGCTGGACGGCTCCGGCTATCATACCGACCAGTACGGCAAACGGGTTCCCGTCTATCCCGGTGACTTTGTTCAGCGGATTCCCGATGCTCCCAATTCCACGGAGGTTATTCCCGATGGGAAATGGCTGGAGTTCTTCGTATCCTTCGGCACGGATACCTTTCTCCACCTGGTGGATGTGGGACTTCTCTCCGACCAGCCGGTGATCCATCCCGGCCTTTCTTCCCTGATCCTTCAGAAATGCGCCTATCTTCTCAGATGCATGAAAAGCTGGCCCAACGACAAACAGCCCCAGCTGTATCTGAATCTGCAGGAATTTGCCATCGAGCTGTATCAGCGCTCCCTGCATAAGCAGATGGATCCCCACACTCAGCTTTTGATGCAGCGGGCCGCAGAGCTTTTGTGCGCCTCCCCGGAATTTCCCTCTGCCCAGGCCACAGCCCAACGGCTGGGAATGAACTACGAGACCTTCCGTAAAAAATTCCGTCAGTATTTCCGCTGTTCGCCTGCGGCTTACCAGCTGACTGCCAGGATCACATACTCAAAAACACTGCTTTTGAACACCCGGAAAAACCTCAATGAGATCGCTCTGATCTGCCATTTTTCTGACGCTTTCTCCTACTCCAAAGCGTTTAAAAAGTATTACGGCATCTCTCCGTCATACTTCCGTCAGATGTATCTGTAAGGCAGGCTGCTTCATATTCCAAAAAAGGGTATTGCATGAGTTTCTTCTCAAGCAATACCCTTGTATATTATTAAAATTAAATTAGGAAAGGCTTTCCCCGCTCTTCTATTTTTCCAGCCACATCCGCACCTTACTGCGGATCCTCTGCAGAGCGTTGTCAATGGACTTGGGTGAGCGGTCCATGGCATCCGCGATCTGCAGGTAATTCTCTCCATTGAGATATTTTTCCAATACCTGATTTTCAAACTCACTGAGCTGCTCCCGGATCTTCTGCTCAGTGGTCTGCGCGTCTTCCCGGTCGATCACAATGCTTTCCGGGCTGTTCTGCCGAAAACTCCGCAGCTCGTTTTCCCCCTCCTGGCTGTTCAGGGAGATATAGGAATTCAGCGGACGGTGCTTCTGCCTGTTGGAGGACTGAACGGCATTGTACAGCTGCCTGTCCACACAGAGCTGGGCAAACGTATAAAAGGAAGCGTCCTTATCCTTCCGGTAATCCCGCACGGCCTTGAACAGTCCGATCATCCCCTCCTGGATCAGATCGTCCTGGTCACCTCCCATCAAATACAGCACTCTGGCTTTTTTTCTCACCATGGACTTGTACTTGTCGATGAGATAATCCATCACATCCTCCTGGCCGCCGTTCAAAAGCTCCAGAAGCTCCTCATCCGTATATCCCGAATAATCCTTCATACCTTTCACCGCTCCTTTTCCCCGGCATGTTTCACCCTCTCTGCCGGGAAATTTCAAATGCCAGGATTCCGGCTGCAACTGACGCGTTCAGAGAATCAATATCCCCCTTCATGGGAATGGAGACAGTAAAATCGCAGTTTTCTCTCACCAGACGGCTGACCCCGCTTCCCTCATTTCCGATCACCAGACCCACAGGGCCCTTCAGATCCATCTGATAATAGGGGGTGCCTCCCATATCGGCGCATACAAACCAAAGCCCCTCTTTTTTCAGCTCTTCCATGGCAGACACCAGGTTTGTCACCCGGGCTACCGGTGTGTAGTTGAGAGCGCCGGCAGAGGTTCTGGCCACCGCTGCCGTCAATCCCACCGCTCTTCGTTTGGGAATGATCACTCCATGGGCCCCCGCCAGATTGGCTGTACGGATCATGGCTCCCAGATTATGGGGATCCTCGATATTATCCAGAACAAATACAAAGGGCGGCTCCCCTTTTTTCCGGGCATTTTCCAGGATATCCTCCACCTGGGCATAGGCGTAGGCGGCGGCAACCGCGATCACTCCCTGATGCTTTCCCGTCTCTGACATCTGATCCAGCCGTTCTTTTTTCACATAGTTGATGATGGTATCCCGTTTTCCCGCCTCCCGGGCGATGGTCCGCACAGGGCCGTCCTGACAGCCGTCCAGGATATACAGCCTGTCTATGGTTTTTCCGGAACGGAATGCCTCCAGAACCGCATTCCTTCCCTCGATCTGATTTTCATTTTTCATTGTCTGCCGCCCCCTTCCTTTGACGTTTCCTCCCCGGCCGCTTCCAGCCCCTGTTTGATCAGATCGATCATTCTGCGGTACTGGCCGGTAAGGTAAAGATATCCCATCACCGCCTCAAAGCCGGTGGCCTTCCGGTATTGCCCCACGGTGGCGTTTTTGGCGGTGGTGTAGGATTTGGCGTTCCTGCCCCGGTGGTACACTGCTTCTTCCTCCGGCGTAAAGGAGGGCTCCAGCGCCTGGGCCATCGCTGCCTGGGTCGGGGCCTTTACCAGACGGCTGGCCCGTTTGTGCAGCTTGCTGGCCTGGCAGTTTCCCTGGCAGACCAGTATGGTCCGGATATACAGGTCATAGATTCCGTCTCCGATATAGGCCAGCGTCAGCGGTGAATAAGTCCGGATGTCCTGCTCCTTCAGGCCGAACTGTTCCTTCAGATATGTTATGCTCTCTTCCATTTTACGCCCTCTCTGGTATCCTCCAGAAGGATTCCTCTGGCCTGGAGCTGATCTCTGATCTCGTCGGCCCGTTTAAAATCTCTGGCCTTTCTGGCAGCCTGGCGTTCCTCTATCAGCTGCTCGATCTCCCCATCCAGGATCTCCTCTTTTCTCTCCACGATCAGTCCCAGCACATCGGAAAGCGCCAGGATCTCCCCCCGCACTGCATCCAGAAACGGCGCGGAAGAATCCTCCCGGCCATGGGTGTTGGCGAATTTAACCAGCTCAAAAATAGCCGCCACCGCATCGGCAGTGTTCAGATCATCATCCATGGCTTCCTCAAATTTTTTCCGGTACTGCCCCATTTCCGCCAAAAGCTCCTGCTCCCGGTCAGATAAGGACTGTTCCGACGCGTTTTCCAGCAGATGCTTCAGGTTGGAAACTGCTGTCACGATACGCTCCAGAGCGTTTTTCGAGGACTCCATGATCTCCGCGCTGAAATTGATGGGGCTTCTGTAATGGGCGCTGAGCATAAAGAAGCGCAGTACCTGCAGATCATATTTTTCTCCGATCTCCCGCACAGTGAAGAAATTCCCCAGTGATTTGGACATCTTCCTGTTGTCGATATTGAGGAATCCGTTGTGGAGCCAGTAGCGGGCAAAGATCTTTCCGTTGCAGCACTCGCTCTGGGCAATCTCATTTTCATGATGAGGAAAGATCAGATCCTCTCCTCCGGCATGGATGTCGATCTCCTCTCCCAGATATTTCTTGGCCATCACCGAGCACTCGATGTGCCAGCCCGGGCGTCCTTCCCCCCAGGGAGATACCCAGAAGGGCTCACCTTCTTTTTTCGGTTTCCACAGAACAAAATCCAGGGGATCCTCCTTCTGATCCTCCCCGGAAACCAGCAGAGACCGGTTTCCGGAGCGGAGATCATCCAGATTCTTATGAGACAGCTTTCCGTACTCCTGGAATTTCCTGGTGCGGAAATATACGGTTCCTTCCACCTCGTAGGCATATCCCTTGTCGATCAGTCCCTGGATCATCTCGATCATTCCCGGGATCTCCTTGGTTGCCTGGGGATGGGTGGTGGCCGGCTTTACATTCATGTCCGCCATGTCCTTTTTGCATTCCCTGATAAATCTCTCGGAGATCTCCTCCGCCGGAACGCCTTCCTCCAGGGCCTTTTTGATGATCTTATCATCCACATCCGTAAAATTGGAGACAAAGTTTACCCGATATCCCTTATACTCCATATATCTTCTGGCAGTATCAAAAACGATCATGGGACGGGCGTTGCCGATATGGATGTAATTGTATACGGTGGGTCCGCACACATACATCTTTACCTCTCCCTCCTTCAGAGGGACGAATTCCTCTTTCTTTTTTGTCAGTGTATTATACAGTTTCATCTCTGTTTTCCTCACTTTCTGCTCTCATCTCTTTTTCGTCCGCCGCAGCGGCGCTCCCAAAGGCCCCCGCCTCCGTACAGATTTTCCTGGTACATTCTCTCAGTTCACGCTCCAGCTCCAGAACACGGTTGCACAGGGCCGAATTTTCCCGCTGAAGGGTACGGATGTCATCCCGCACCGGATCCGGCAGATGGATATGATCCATATTGGTCCGCGGTACCCGCATATTTTTCTGACGGACAACCCGTCCGGGAATCCCCACCACCGTACAGTTTGGGGGAACCTCCTGCAGCACCACGGAGCCTGCTCCGATCTTGGAATTCTCTCCCACGGTGAATGACCCGATGATCTTGGCTCCGGCGCTGATCATCACATTGTCCTTGATGGTGGGATGACGCTTTCCGGTCTCCTTGCCGTTGCCTCCCAGGGTGACTCCCTGATACAGTGTCACATTATCCCCGATAATGGTGGTCTCCCCGATGATCACACCGCTCCCATGATCGATAAAAAGTCCCTTCCCGATGGTAGCCCCGGGATGGATCTCAATCCCCGTCTTTCTGGCCGCTCTCTGGGAAATCCACCGGGCCAGGAAATAGTGCCCCTTCAGATACAGCTTATGAGCTCTCCGGTACTGGATCATCACCCGGAAGCTGGGATAAAGGAGTACCTCCAGAGGGGTCTTGATGGCCGGATCCCGTTCCCGGATCACCTGAAACTCTTCTTTGATATGTCTGATAAAGCTCAATCGGCTTCCCTCCTTCCGCCTGTTTTCGCCGTCTGCGGACGAAAAAAAGGATGACCTGTCTCCTGATCAAGAGACGAAGTCATCCGTGGTTCCACTCTTTTTGAAGACGATGCTCCTCTGAAGATACCGGCTGACTGTCCGCAGACAGTTCCGGATATCCGTCATCGGTTCTGGCCGTCTTCCGCTCAATACATGTAACGCATGCCTGCGTACCCGGCTACTGATCATCGCTGCGGCTTCTCCTTTCAGATCCGCTTCCTCTGCTTTTCGCCGGATCGGCTCCCGGACGCACTTCCCTGACCGATTCCCGGGACGGCTTCCAGCCGATGGCCTTCCCTCTCTGTGTTCCTCCTGTCAGGTACTCTTTCCGTTCTCTGCCTTTTTCTGGTTCTTTACTAGTTTATGAAAAAAAGAGATATTTGTCAACCGGTAGAAAAAGAATATTGAAACAGTTCAGCTTTCCGACTGTAACAGAATATTACACATGCAGGATAATCAGACCTGGCTGCATTTTGGCCGGCGCCTTGCATTTCCTTCCCTTTCCGGGTATAATTGACCCAAAGCATCGGGGGTGACCGCTATGGAGTATCAATGCATCACGTTAAAGGAAGAAGTAACCATCAAAAAAATCTATTCCATCCATTATTTTGAATATATGAAAGATTTTGTATTCCCGGGAGAAAGCCACAATTTCTGGGAATTTCTATGCGTGGACAGCGGATCTGTCATTGTCACTGCCGGCGACAGGGAAGTGACCCTTTCCGCCAATCAGATGATCTTCCACAAGCCCAATGAGTTCCACGCACTGCGGGCCGATGGCGTTACCTCTCCCAGTCTGATCGTGATCTCCTTTGACTGTACCTCTCCCTGCATCAATTTTTTTGAGAACCGGATCGTTTCCGTGAACCAGACGGAGCAGTTTTATCTGGGACAGCTTCTGGCCGAAGCCAGGCAGTCCTTCCACACGCCGCTGAACGACCCTTACAACTGCTTTCTGGAGCGAAATCCCGATTCCCCCTTCTGCAGCGAGCAGATCATCTCTCTGTCCCTGGAGCTCCTCCTGATCAGTCTGTACCGCAGATACTATGCTGCCTCTCTTTTGGCTCCTGCCAGAGGAAACCGAACATTTTCTCATCCCCTGCTCCACCGGGACGGCGATGAGCTGCTGGCACAGATCATCCGATATCTGGAAGGACATATTTTCCAGTCCCTTACGGTGGCGCAGATCTGCAGGGAAAATTCCGTGGGACGCTCTCAGCTCCAGAAGCTGTTTCACGAAAAAATGGGCTGTGGCGTCATTGAATTTTTCTCCCGTGCCAAGATCGAATATGCTCAGCGCCTGATTCGGGAAAGACGGTATACTTACTCACAGATCGCGGATATGCTGGGATATTCCTCCTACCAGTATTTTTCCCTGCAGTTTAAAAAATACACCCGGATGACGCCGTCCGCATACTGCTATTCCGTCAAAAGCTTTTCTGACGCTCCCGATAAACAGTGACGGACCGCCTGATGGATCCTCCTGCGCACCTCCACCAGATAGGAAAGTCTTCTCGGGTACGTTTTGAATTCCACCTTCTCTTCTCCCTCCGGTTCGATGCATGCCATCACCGTATCACGTCCGGCCAGATCTTCCAGATACTTCATGGCCCGAAGATCATTCATAGCCTCGTCCATCAGCATCATCCGTATGGACTCCTCCGGACAGCCGTCCGCTCCCGGATACACCAGGAAGGGATCTCCTGAGGGAAACGCTCCGGCCGCATCCGTGCATCGATAGGGATCGATGGGAGCAATGGAATACTGGGAATTGTAGAAATTGTATCCCCAGTGCAGAAATCCATCCAATTGAAATTTGTACATCTGGGTTCCCAGGATTCTGGTGCGGTACCCCGGCTGTACAATGAACCGGTTGGACACATCCAGATACTGTCCGGTACAGTAATATCCCCAAAGCCTGGGCGGACGTTTTTCAATAAAGGGCTGTATATGATCCAACGCGCAGATGGGCTGGGAAACCACTCCTTTTTCATAAAAACCGTAATCCGAAAGGGCATCGATCATCTGATACCCTTCCAGCGCATCCGCGACAATTTCCTTGGCAGCCTTATAGGATTCAAACTGTGAAGCTACCGGCTCATCCGACACATGAAAATACGTGATCTCGCTGATCCCCAGCTTCTTCAGCTCCGCGTCCAGAGATCTGAGAAACTGGCCCAGGAACTTTCGGTACTCCGGACCGGCAGCCTCCGTATCCCATCCGAAAAGCTGCACCATTTCCCCGTCCTTCTCTCCCATGATCTTGGGAGCCATGGAAGCCCCCCACTGGCTGAACAGATGGGAGATCTCAAAATACCGGATCCCGCAGTCCTGGCACATTTTTACCCAGCGTTCAAATCTCCCGTACCCAAAGTCATATCCTTCCCGGGTAACCTTCACATCCACCAGCTGAACTGTGCGGCGTTCTCCGCCTACAGCAGTGTCCAGCGGCGGGGTAAACACCGGTGTCAGTAGCATATTGCAGTTTCTCTTCACCGCCGCGCGTACAAAATTCTCCACAATCCTCCAGTACTCCTCGCTGAACACCTCCACATGGTAGTAGTTGGCCAGACAGTCCGAGTGGAACCACTCCGTATGGGGAACATGCAGAGGCGGAAGCTGGGCGTCCAGCACCTCCCAGAGCTCTGCCGCAGTCCCCATGATCTCCCCGTCCTTCATCAGATCGATCCGGACCGGATACGTTCCCGCTTCCATACCGGCGCCGTCCAGATCCACCCAAAGGCAATTCCAGTGTCCCGGAATCATGTCCACTCCCCATGGCTGGATATCCGACAGAAGATCCGGATAAAGTCCCGGTTCTCTTGTCAGGTAATCGTCATCCGCGATCCTGTGGGTGGGATATTCGCAGGGTACCAGCTTCACGCTCCGCACCCGCACTCTGTCCCCCGCCGTACTGGTAACCTGAGGGATCATACTGGCCCTTCTGTCGCCATCCCAGAAGAACGCGATCTGAAAGGAAACTGTTTCCCCCTGAAATCCGGTCAGCACATCCTCCATTCCTTCCCCTGAGGGTTCTCTGAACGGAAATACCTTTTCCATGGAAGTCACTTTTTTCACTTTTAAAGATTCCATATAGCCTCCCTTTGCCGTACTTGCCGCGGCCACATATTTTGATAGAAATTATACCGTTTTCCCAAAGGGAGAACTACCTAAGATCGTCCGCTCTCTACATAGAATTGTCCGTTCCTGCTGTTCGCTTATCTTTCCCTGAAAATACAGCATACTGCCTGCGCGGATATTCCCTCCAGACTCCCGGTAAATCCCAGCCCCTCTTCCGTGGTAGCCTTGATATTCACCTGATCAGCGCCAATTCCCAGGGCTCTGGCCACATTGGCGATCATGGTATCTATAAAGGGAAGCAGCTTGGGTTTCTGGGCGATAATGGTCGCATCAATATTCCCAATGGCATATCCCTTTTCCTTCAGCATTCCACCCACCTTCTCCAGAAGGAGAATACTGGAAATCCCCTTGTACTCCGGATCCGTATCCGGAAAGTGGCGTCCGATATCCCGCAGCGCGGCGGCTCCCAGAAGCGCGTCCATGATGGCATGCACCACCACATCCGCATCCGAGTGCCCCAGAAGTCCCATCTCCCAGGGGATGGTGACCCCTCCCAGGATCAGCGGCCTCCCCTCCACCAGTTTGTGTACGTCATATCCCATTCCTACCCGCATTGTATTACCTCCCTGCATGTGATTATTATATTTTTCCTTGACGCCCTCCGTTCCACCCTGCGGCCCCGGCTTTCCGGATGCACTGCCGGCGGATTTTCCCGGGCTTAAAAATCCAGCATCTTCCTGATCCGGTTAAAGCTGAGACGATTTCTCACATATGGGGAAAGCTGCATCGTCAGAGGAATGATATCCTCTGTAAGGCCAATCTCCTCCACCTGCTTTACGCAGCCTCCCCGCTCCAGGATCCCCAGCAGTGTACGGGAATCCGGCATCTCATCTATGACAGCGGCAATCTTTGGCAGACATTCCTCCAGCCGCTCCTTTGTTACTTTCCGCATGGGATCCGGGGTATTCTCCCGGAGCGTGGATTCCAGAAGTCCTTTCGCTCCAAAGGTTTTCTCCAGCAGTTCCATTTCCAGTCCGCCGTAAGGCTGTACCCGGCAGGTTCCCGCCTTCACTGACCTGGAAATCTGTTCATACAGCCGGGCATTCAGCATCAGACCGATCGATACCTTCTCCCCGTGGAGCGCATCCACATAATCGTTAATGATCTCCATCTCCCACAGATGGGACACATGATGCTCCGCACAGGAAGCCGGACGGGAATTTCCTATCATCTGCATGGCCAGACCTGAGAGCAGAAGCGCATACATCAGCTTCTCATACGCCTCATCCTCCCCCTTTTTCAAGCCCTCCAGACAGCTCACTGCTTCTTCCAGCGCCTGCATTTCCATCTGGCAGACCCGCTGGCAGATATATTCTCCGGTAACCAGGTGAGCGATCTTCCAGTCCGTGAGCGCTATATATTTTCCCAGAAGATCCGAGACGCCGGAAGCCGTAAGGCGGTAGGGCGCCTGGGAAAATATCCTGGTATCCGCATAAACAGCCACAGGGGCCGCGGCAGGAAGAGTTTTCTTCATGCCATTCCAGGTCATGGCCGCTACCGTGGACACAAATCCATCCACGCTGGCCGCTGTGGGAACCGACACAAAAGGAACCTTTCTCTGGAATGCCACATAACGGCAGAGATCGTGAATGGTTCCGGAACCCACGGCCAGGATCAGATCCGTCTCTCCATTCAGCCGCTCCTCTAAAAGCGCCACCCCGCGGTTATCCGCGTGAAGATGCTTTGGAGAAAGCTGTACCTGACTGCACTGCGCCCAGATCTCCTCCATGTAATCCCTGGCTGCCTTTCCGGTATTTTCATCACACACCACCGCCGGATGGGTATATCCGGACAATTCTCCATGCTTCATCCGATCCAGCAGCACATCCGCCGCTCCGCGCCGGATCACGATCTCTTTTACCGCGATCGTATGTTCCCTCCCGCAGCCACAGGGACCGCGGAATTCGTTCACATCCATCCGCATAACTCTCCTCCATTTCCGGATGCCTGCTGCACATTTTATACTGTTTGCGCCATAAACATCCTTTTTGTGCCAAATCCCTCTTGTCCTTTTTCGCCAAAATGGCCTGTTTTCATCATACCTCACTTTTTCTCCAGACACAAGCTCCCAATTTTTCACCGCATGTTTCCTTCCATTTCTCTAAAAACCGATGGTCTTCGAGCAAATAACTTTCTTTTAGTCCCTTTTCACCCCGGCCGAAAGAAAAATGCGCCGCTTTGTTGCTTTTCATTCTCATAAAAATGTAGTATAGTATGCTCATGAAGCACTTACATATATGTATGGATCCACTTCCAACGGACGAATTTCCTGCGGTTCTCGCTGCGGCCTTCCGATGCCGGTATCCGCCGGGAGGGGATCTGCTTTAATTATCTGCCTGGAACAAGCAATCATCCAACGGAAAGTCTTCACCTTTACTCCTTCCCGGAATGTGGTATAGAGGAAGGTGCGAATCCAGCATCAGCCCTGAAAAGAATGTTGTCAAGAGAAGCTGGCTGCCTCTGTAAAATAAGCAAAGAATTGGGATATGTGAAAGAAAACAGAGCGGGAGAAGCTTACCCCCGGGAATCTTACTATTATCAGGCCATAGCGGACGATCCGCTTTTCCCGGCCAAACGGACAGGATCAGAGGGACAGAACGGATCGGTTCTCCAGTGGCATTCTTTGAGAGAAACCATTCGTCTGATATCCGGTTCTGCATGCAACGCGGACCAAAGAGGCTTTTCTCAGGCCAGAGACATCGCCGCGCTGCGGGAATATTTGCTCAGCGAGGCATCTGTCTTTGATCTTCAGCCTTCACAGTTCTATTTGTCCAGGGAAAAGATAGAGAAAATCAGATCCTGGTTCCATCCTGAGGATTTATCAGAATTTCAGCCGGTTCCCGTAAAGCTGCTGAATGGCCGCCTGATTTTAACAGATGGTCATACCCGCACATGGGTTGCCAGTCAGGCAGGTCTTACAAAGATCCCCTTGGTCTGGGATGAAGACGCTCTGGACTGGGAGTTATATCAGCGCTGCGTGGACGCATGTCAGGAGCGCAATATTTACAGTGTAAGAGATTTGTCCTCCCGTATCCTATCTCCCGAAGAATACCAGGAAAAATGGCTGCACTGGTGTAAAAATTTAAGAAATTCCCCATAATTCAAAAATTTAAAATTTTCTATTGACTTTTGTCGAATACTCATATATAATGGTCAAGCAGGTTGCGGTTGACGCAGCAAAAGACGTGGAATCTTAGCTCAGCTGGGAGAGCATCTGCCTTACAAGCAGAGGGTCATAGGTTCGAGCCCTATAGGTTCCACTCTTTCTTCAAAAATGGCGAGATAGCTCAGCTGGCTAGAGCATACGGTTCATACCCGTAGTGTCGAGGGTTCAAGTCCCCCTCTCGCTACTTCATTTCAGAACAGTCTTTCCGAGTGAAAGGCTGTTTTTTCGTTCATCTGTTATTTGCAATCGTTCAGGCATCAGCCGCTCCGGATGGATATACGGAAGTTCTGGTTCAGCTCTCCTGCCGCATCAGAAAACGCATTCCCTACGGATCCGGGAGTAACGGGCTGATAAAAAAAGAATTATTTTTGCAGGTTTGAAAAAAAATTATTTTTTACTTGACTTTGGATGATTTCTCTTATATAATTAGAAATCGAGTTGAGAACATCACTCTGTTATGGCGAGATAGCTCAGCTGGCTAGAGCATACGGTTCATACCCGTAGTGTCGAGGGTTCAAGTCCCCCTCTCGCTACTAAAAAAGAATGCTGTACATACAGCATTCTTTTTATTTTCCGCAGACAGCGCATCAAGCGGATTTCTGCCTGTCCTTTTGATTTATTCTGTTCTTTTCTCCGTCCGAAAGCTGCCTTCTGCTGTCTCAGCACCGCATCTTACGCCTGGCCCGCGCATCACTCCAGAATCCGGTAGATGGTCTCATGAAATGCGGAAAGCCCGTCGAATATCAGGCGGTTGCCATCCTTCTCCTTTTCCCCACAGTCAATGATATCCGTATGCTTCTGCACTCTGTCACAGATACTCTTCAGAAGGCGTTTTGCGGCACCGGGAATCTCACTCTGTATGGCATGATCCTCCAGGCGTTCGGAAATCGTATCCATATAGGTGTGGATCAGGATTTCCACTGCCAGGGAATCCCTGTCTATTTTCAGGGCATATCCCAGCAGATTCTGGTATTCTGCCAGAATCCAGTCCGCCAGATGCTCCGCATCTTTGCTGCTTTTCTGATCCAGATAGCCGGTCAGGGCCTCATCAGTGACCACCCGCACCCAGCCTGGTTCAAATTTCACGGTAATGCCCTGGTATTTTTTCTCTTCCATGTATATTCATCCTTTCACTTTTGTCAGGGGAAAATGAGTTTGTTTTCGATCCGCTGCAGGCAAACATTACGGTTCTTCCATCCTCTTTTTCTCTCGCACACAGCCGGAAAAGGCGTACAGCATCCCCTCTCCGGAACAAGCCGTACGCCTTCTTTCTGTACTTTTATTTGAAGTAAGCCACACCGGACTCAAAGATCCGGATATCCTGCTCGCCATAAATATTCATGGCAACACCGTCTGCGCGGCGCTCGGAGTGAGCCATCTTGCCAAGAACACGGCCATCCGGGCTGGTGATTCCTTCGATGGCAGCGTAGGAGCCATTCACATTCCACTCCTCGTCCATGGAAACATTTCCCTCCGGATCACAGTACTGGGTAGCCACCTGGCCGTTGGCAAACAGCTTGTCGATCCACTCTCTGCTGGCCACAAAACGGCCTTCTCCGTGGGAAGCCGGATTCACATATACCTTGCCAAGCTGAGCCTGCGCCAGCCAGGGAGATTTGTTCGTCACCACCTTCGTATAAACCATGCGGGATACATGGCGTCCGATGGTGTTGTAGGTCAGCGTGGGGGAATCCGCTGTCTGTCCCTGGATCTGTCCGTAGGGCACCAGCCCCAGTTTGATCAGAGCCTGGAAGCCGTTGCAGATTCCAAGTGCCAGTCCATCTCTCTCATTCAAAAGCTTCATTACCGCTTCCCGGATCCTGTCGTTCTGGAACGCAGTGGCAAAGAACTTGGCCGATCCGTCCGGCTCATCTCCTGCGGAAAATCCGCCGGGGAACATGATGATCTGCGCCTGTCCGATGGCATCCTCGAAAATCCTTACGGAATCCCGGATATCCTCCGCCGTCAGGTTTTTAAACACTCTTGTGATCACGTCCGCGCCTGCCCGTTCAAAGGCTTTTGCGCTGTCATACTCACAGTTGGTTCCCGGAAATACAGGGATAAATACTGTGGGGCGGGCCACCTTATGTCTGCACACATGCACCTGATCCGCCTGGTACAGAGGACTTTCCACCGGATCCATATTGTCGGTGCCTTTTGTCTTGAACACCCTCTCCAGGGTTCCTGTCCAGGCCTTCAGCGCCTCTTCCATGGAAATGTTCACATCCTTATATTCCAGGGCTGCCTGGTCAGTCACCTGTCCGATCACCGTATAAGTCACAGACAGCTCTCCCACCTTTCCATCGGGAATCTCGCAAATGATATCTCCGAAATACGGGGAGAACAGATCTCTCTCATCCACATTGTGCTCGATCCTCACACCCATGTGATTTCCAAAGGCCATCTTGCTGACTGCCGCCGCAATTCCATGACGGTCCAGAGCGTAAGCGGACAGAATCTTCCCGTCCTTCATATCCTGATGCAGCTTTCCGTACAGCTCCATCACGCCTTCGTACACAGGAAGATCATACTCATCCCTGGGGATCCGCAGCCAAACCAGCTTGCTTCCCGCCTTCTTCAGTTCCGGAGTGATGATATCCTGCTGCTTTGCCACATCCACCGCGAAGGATACCAGAGTGGGCGGCACGTCCATATCGTTGAAGGTTCCGGACATACTGTCCTTTCCTCCAATGGAAGGCAGTCCAAATCCCAGCTGCGCCGCATATGCCCCCAGAAGAGCCGCAAACGGCTGGCTCCAGCGGCTGGGATCCTCCGTCATTCTCCGGAAGTACTCCTGGAAAGTGAAACGGATCTTGCTGTAATCACCGCCGTTGGCCACGATCCTGGCCACAGACTCCACCACCGCATAAACCGCTCCGTGGTAGGGGCTCCAGGAAGATATATAGGGATCAAACCCATAGCTCATCATGGTAACCGTATTGGTATTTCCTTTCGCCACCGGCACCTTGGCTACCATAGTCTGGGTCTCAGTCATCTGATATTTTCCGCCGTAGGGCATGAACACGCTTCCCGCTCCGATGGAACCATCGAACATTTCCACCAGGCCTTTCTGGGAGCAGGTATTCAGATCCGCCAGATCAGACAGCCAGCGGGCTTTTACGTCTGTAATGTCTCCCGAACGCTGCAGGGTATTTCCCTCCTTCATGGGGATGTCCACCTGTACCTCTGTCTCCTGATGCGCACCGTTGGTATCCAGAAATGCTCTGGAAATATTTACCACTTCCTTGCCTCTCCAGTTCAGAACCAGACGGGGCTCTTCGGTCACTGTGGCCACCACAACGGCCTCCAGGTTTTCCTCATTGGCATATTTCAGGAATTCCTCCACATCTTTGGGATCTACCACCACTGCCATACGCTCCTGAGACTCGGAGATTGCGATCTCCGTTCCGTCCAGACCGGCGTATTTCTTGGGAACCTTGTCCAGATCCACCGTAAGTCCCGCAGCCAGCTCTCCGATGGCAACGGATACTCCGCCGGCTCCGAAGTCATTGCATTTCTTGATCAGACGGCTTACCTCTTCCCGCCGGAACATACGCTGGATCTTCCGTTCCGTGGGGGCATTTCCCTTCTGCACTTCGGCGCCGCACACTTCAATGGACGCTTCCGTGTGTACCTTGGAGGATCCGGTAGCTCCGCCGATGCCATCACGGCCGGTCCGTCCGCCCAACAGGATGATGATATCGCCAGGATCGGAGGTCTCTCTCTTCACCGCGCGCCGGGGAGCTGCCCCCATCACCGCACCGATCTCCATCCTCTTGGCCGCATAGTTGGGATGGTAAATCTCCTTCACATAGCCGGTAGCCAGACCGATCTGATTTCCGTAAGAGCTGTATCCATGAGCGGCCTCTCTCACCAGTTTCTTCTGGGGCAGCTTGCCCTTCATGGTCTCTTTCACGGAAACAGTGGGATCCGCCGCACCTGTTACTCTCATGGCCTGGTAAACATACGTCCTCCCTGACAGCGGATCCCGGATGGCTCCGCCAAGACAGGTGGCCGCCCCTCCAAAGGGCTCAATCTCTGTAGGATGGTTGTGGGTCTCATTTTTAAAGTTGATCAGCCACTCTTCCTCCTGGCCGTCCACATCCACCGGAACCACGATGGAGCAGGCATTGATCTCCTCAGACTCCTCCTGATCCGCAAGCTTGCCTTCTGCTTTCAGCTTCTTCATGGCCAGCAGAGCCAGATCCATCAGGCAGATAAACTTGTCATCCCTTCCTTTATATAATACCTCTCTGTCAGCCAGATACTGCTCATACGTATCCACAATAGGCTTTTTATAGTCACCTTCGCCAAAGCTTACCTTCGTCAGCTCTGTGGAGAAGGTGGTATGACGGCAGTGATCAGACCAGTAGGTATCCAACACCCGGATCTCTGTAACGGAAGGATCTCTCTTCTCCTCATTCCGGAAATAATTCTGGATATGCAGGAAATCCTTGAAAGTCATGGCAAGGTTCAGGGAATCATACAGTTCCCCAAGCTGCGCCTCTTCCATCCCGATAAATCCGGTAAAGATCTTCACATCCTCCGGCTCCTCAAATCTGGTCACCAGAGTCTCCGGCTTCTCCATTCCGGTTTCCCGGGAATCCACCGGATTGATGCAGTGATTCTTGATGGCGGCAAATTCTTCATCCGTGATCTCCCCCTCGATCACATAGGTAGTGGCCGAGCGGATGATGGGCTGCTCATCCTCCTTTAAAAACTGCACACACTGCACTGCGGAATCTGCTCTCTGATCAAACTGTCCCGGCAGGTACTCCACAGAAAACACTCTTGCGCCCGGCGCCGTCTCAAAGCTTTCCTTATATAAGATATCCACCGGAGGTTCGGAGAAGACGCTGGTGCAGGCTTTTTCAAAAACATCATCGGAAATATTTTCCACATCATAACGAATCAGCACCCGGACTCCCGTCACGTTCCTGATTCCCAGATAACTGCTGATCTCATGCTTCAGATCCTTCGCCTGAACCGCAAAATCCGGTTTTTTCTCTGCGTAAACTCTTCTTACACTGCTCATCCTTTTTATCCTTTCTGCTCGTATATGGCCGCATGGCCTGATGGCTGAACGGTTACCTCCCGGATGACTGCTCCTATTGCCAAAGACAGCAGACCATACAGTATCTGCCTGACTGCGGGCAGTCTCCCTGTGAGGATTTCCCAGTAACTCTGTTTTAACCATACCATAGATTATATTATAAGTAAAATTAATATATCTAATCAGTTTAATAAATATTGCTAATCTTTGTCCGGAAATATGGGATTTCCCAAAATTCCATGGTATACTTTTAAAAGAATATTTCGGCCTTTCTCCGGGAAAGGTCAAACGGAGATATCGCTTCATATATCAGGAGGATTTTTATGGATATCAATTATGAGCTCTATAAGGTTTTTTACTATGTAGCTACTTCATTGAGCTTTTCCGAGGCATCCAAACATCTTTTTATCTCCCAGTCGGCAGTAAGCCAGTCCATCAAGGTTCTGGAAAAGAAGCTGGGGATCAGTCTGTTCATCCGCAGCACAAAACGAGTGCAGCTCACTCCCGAGGGGGAGACACTGCTGCGCCATATTGAACCTGCCATGAATCTGATCAAACGGGGGGAGGCTCAGATCCTGGAATCCAGCAGTCTGGGCGGCGGCCAACTGCGCATCGGAGCCAGCGACACCATCTGCCGCTATTACCTGGTTCCCTATCTGAACCGTTTTCACAAGGAACACCCCAATATCCACATCAAAGTGACCAACCAGACCTCCACCAAATGCGTGGATCTTCTGGAGATGGGACAGGTGGATTTGATCGTCACCAACTACCCCAATTCTCACCTGAACCATGGAGATCACGTTCATGAGATCCACACCTTCCAGGATATTTTCATTGCCAGCAGCTCCTATTATGGAGAGCTGGCGGGACGGAAGCTGCATCTGAAGGAGCTGCTCTCCTATCCTATCATGATGCTGGACCGAAAAAGCACCACCAGTGAATTTCTCCATAATCTGTTCCAGCAGCATCAGCTGGATCTGGTTCCGGAAATCGAGCTGGGAAGCAACGACCTGCTGATCGATCTGGCCCGGATCGGCCTGGGGATCGCCTTCGTTCCGGATTACTGTATGCCAGGTGACGGAGAGCTGTTTGCTCTGGACATTGCAGAGGAGCTGCCGAACCGGAAACTAGTGATCACCCACAACGCCCATCTGCCGCTGACAAAGGCGGCCAGAGAATTTCTGGATGATCTGACCGGAGGGGAGGACTGATTTTAAGCCGGGATACGGAAGTCGGCCTTCCATCTATCCCGGCAGATATCCCATCTTCTTAAAATACTTCTGATATCTGCCTTTCTGTTGTTCGATCATCCTTCCGGAATCGTTTCTCCCCTCACCAGATCCCGACCTGCCAGCGTCCCGTCCTCAAAATATCCGTCCCAGATTTCCATCCTGCGTATACCTCCTGAATTTTCGTGTATTCTCTGCCGTAGACTTTCTTTTTTACCGGTCTTTCTGATCCTGTGCCGCCGAAAATACCTATTTCCCTGCTATCAGCAGATACCGGTGAATAGTTCCCTGAATCTTTCCGTCCCGTTCAAGGTTTTCCTGGATTTTCAGCAGCCTGTCGAAGCATCTTTCCACTGAAAAGCCGGGAAACTCCCATTCAATAATCCGGGCAAACCATACAAAGGCTCCCACATCGTAAAACAGGATCGGCCGGTAAGTTTCCTCCGCCCGCAGGATCCGGAATCCTGCTTTTTCAAATTTTCTCCGCTGTTCTTCCATTTCACTCATCCAGATCCAGCAGCTCCCCATATCCGGAGTTTTTCAATATCTGCTTCAGCCCGAATACCACTTCTTCGTCCGAATAGCCATGCTTTTCCAGAAATTCCGTATCCTTTTCTCCCACATACTGGTAGAAAAGTACAGCGGCCATCACCTCTTCTTTACTCCATAATCCAGATCTTCCAGAAGCATGTTTTCTGCCTCATTGATCTGCCCCAGATCCACCATATTCATCAGATTCTCCAGCGGATTTCCCGATACCTGATACTTATTTTCCCGTTCCAATTCCACGGATACATATTTTTTCCCGAACATCAGCGAAAACAGCACCCGTACCATTTCCTTGATCATCCGCATAATGTAATCCTTCTCGTCTGTGTACAGCATTTTCTCACCTCATTGTCTTCACACTGATTTTCCTGTTCTTTCCTTCCGGCTTCTGATGCTCTGCAGGTGCAGATTAGCAGCTCAGCATGCAAAAAAACTGCCGCATGGGGCAAAATACCATCCATACAGCAGTCCCTCTGCCAATATTGTTACTTACAGAATATCAATATATTCCCCGGACAGCGCCTTATTCATACTGCGCACTGCGCAGAATTTTCCGCACATGCTGCAGGTATCGCTGTGATCATCTTCCGGCAGCCGGTCATTCCGAATGGCTTTTGCGGTTTCCGGATCCAGAGCGCAGGCAAACTGAGCGTCCCAGTCCAGATTTTTCCTGGCATCCGCCATTTTATCATCTATATCACGGGCACCGGGAATGTGCTTGGCGATATCCGCCGCATGAGCCGCGATTTTGGCGGCAATGATCCCCTGTTTCACATCCTCCACATTGGGAAGGGCAAGGTGCTCTGCCGGTGTCACATAGCAGAGAAATGCCGCGCCGTTCATGGCTGCCACTGCTCCGCCGATAGCGCCGGTGATATGGTCATACCCGGGAGCAATATCGGTCACCAGTGGTCCCAGCACATAAAAAGGCGCGCCCATACAAAGCGTTTTCTGCACCTCCATATTGGCAGCAATCTGATCCAGCGGCACATGGCCCGGCCCTTCCACCATCACCTGCACATTGTGCGCCCAAGCACGCTTGGTCAGCTCTCCCAGCCGTACCAGTTCCTCGATCTGACAGACGTCCGTGGCATCCGCCAGACAGCCCGGACGGCATGCATCGCCCAGGGAAATCGTCACATCATACTCCTCACAGATATCCAGAATCTCATCGAAATACTCATAGAATGGATTCTCCTGACCGGTCATACTCATCCAGGCAAATACCAGACTTCCGCCCCGGCTGACAATGTTCATTTTTCTCTTATGCTTACGGATCTGCTCTATGGTCTTTCTGGTAATACCGCAGTGCAGGGTAACAAAATCCACTCCATCCTCCGCATGAAGCCGTACCACATCAATAAAATCCTTTGCCGTCAGCGTTGCCAGATCTCTCTGGTAGTGGATCACACTGTCATATACCGGCACTGTACCGATCATTACCGGACATTCGCTGGTAAGCTTCCGCCGGAACGGCTGGGTATTTCCGTGACTGGAAAGATCCATGATGGCCTCCGCTCCCAGATTTACGGCGCTCATCACCTTCTCCATCTCCACATCATAATCCTTGCAGTCCCTGGACACCCCCAGATTCACGTTGATCTTGGTACGCAGCATACTGCCCACTCCTTCCGGATCCAGACATGTGTGCTTCTTATTGGCGCAGATAGCCACCTTTCCTTCTGCCACCAGCTTCATCAGGTTCTCCACCGGCATTTTTTCCTTTGCCGCCACCCTTTCCATCTGCGGCGTTACGATTCCTTTTCTTGCCGCATCCATCTGCGTAGTATAATTTCCCATACTCATTCTCCTCCTTCGTTCCGGCCGTATGGCCATAATCGTATTTTTTATTGTCCACTGGCACCCAGCACTGCCAAATGGAAATGTGCGCTTGTCCGCCCGGGTTCGTTACCGCAGAAATAAACGGATACACCAAACCCGGCATATCCGCTTCCTATTCCTCTTGCGCTCTATCCCTACGTTGGCATTATCCGAACCGTTCTCCTCCGCTGTCATCAGCGGTTATACGGCCCCTGCACACACATCCCAGCTGTTCTTTGCTGTCATTCTTCTGCCTGTGCAAAAATCAGGTCTACGGGTCAAGGCACACCAGCCTACTCTCAGCCTGCTTCCTGCAAGCTCCCCGGCACATTATTCTGTTTTCCCCGCAATGCACGGATACAGGAAACGGACTGCCGCCCTTTCAGAACACTGTTCTTTCCCAGTATCGCTGACTTGTTCCATCCTTACGCGCATTGCTGCTGTCCACTGAAATCATACCATAGATACTCACCTGTTTACAAGTTCTTTTTCCTCCTGCTGTCCAACCTTCTCCCAGAAACGGCGAAGCTTCTCCCCCGCTGTTTCTCTGGTACATGTCTGATAATCCTCCCACTCCCTGGGAAACAGATTCCGGTAATCCGGTGAGCAAAACCGTTCGTCCAGAAGCAGGATCATTCCTCTGTCCCGACTGGTACGGATCACCCGGCCGGCAGACTGCAGTACCTTATTCATTCCAGGGAAACGATAGGCATAATCAAAACCGCTGACTCCTTTTTCGTCATAAAATCTTTTCAATATCTCACGCTCATAACTGATCTGGGGCAGTCCGGTCCCCACCACCATAGCTCCCACCAGTTTTTCTCCCGTCAGATCGATCCCCTCCGAAAAGATTCCTCCCATCACGCAGAATCCCAGGAGTCCCTTTCCGCTCTCCTGTTCAAAAGCTTCCAGAAATTCCTCCCTCTGCCGTTCATTCATGGAAGGAGTCTGTACGAGAATCCGCTGTTCCTCCCCAAACAGCTCCCGGTAAATCCGGCACACATCCTCCATCATCCGGTAGGAAGGAAAAAATACCATATAATTCCCGGAATGTGCCTGAACCGCCTGAAAAATATACTGGCATATCTTCCCGTATTCCTCCGGCCCTCTCCGGGTGTACCGGCTGCTTACATCCCTCCCCAGAAGCACGATCCGCTGATCCTGGGAAAACGGAGTTCTGGCATAAATGGCGTAATCATCCTGTCTCCCGCTTAGAAGAGTCCGGTAATATGTCACCGGCAGAAGCGTAGCTGAAAAATATATGGCACTGATCCCTTTATCCACACATTTCTGCAGATTGGCCGCAGGATTTACACAATACAGCTTTACCATAAACCGGTTATCCTCATCGTGCTGGGTATAAAGCACATAGTTCTCGTCCACCAGATCATAAATATTCAGAAAACTGCGCACCTGGAAATAAAAATCCAGTACAGTGCTGCGCAGCTCCCCTTCCTCGGCCTCTTCCAGAAACAGCTCCAGCTCTCCCATCACATTCATCAGGCTGATTCCCAGACTCCCCAGGGAATCCAGGATCTGGTACGTCTCACACTCCCTCTTCCATTGAAGCATCTGCTGGTTGCATTTTTCCAGCTGACGTGCCAGCTTTTTGCGATAAGGCTTTACCAGACGCCGGATCTCCAGGAAATCTTCCTTATATAAAACAGCGCTGTACATTTCCCTGCCCCGCTCCACCAGATTGTGAGCCTCATCAATGAGAAATACATAGTCTCCCCGGTTTCCTTCCGCAAAAAATCTCCTCAGATGCACATCCGGATCGAACACATAATTGTAATCACAGATCACAGCATCCACCCAGGTGGCCACATCCAGACTCATCTCATACGGACAGACCTGATACTTCTCGCTCTGAGCCAAAATGGTCTCCCGGTCATAGCCGTCCCCGGCATTCAACAGCTCAAAAACCGCATCATTCACCCGGTCGAAATGTCCTCTGGCCCGGGGACAGGAAGCCGGATTGCAGTCCACTTCCTCACAAACACACATTTTATCCTTTGCAGTAAGGACAAGTACCTTACAGGCCAGCCCGTTCTCCCGTAAAAGGCCGAAGGCTTCCCAGGCCACTGTCCTGGTGATCGTCTTCGCCGTCAGATAAAATACCTTCTCCGACAATCCTTCCCCCATGGAGCGCACAGCGGGAAATACGGTAGCCATCGTCTTTCCAAGTCCTGTGGGCGCCTGAATGAAAAGCTGCTTTTTTCTCAGGATTGTCCGATAGACTCCGCTGACCACCTCCCGCTGGCCTTCCCGATAGGGAAAAGGAAATTCCAGTCCCTGCATGGAAGCATTCCGTTTCTGTTTCCACTGGTGCTGCCACCGGGCCCACCGGTAATAAGCATCCATAAGCCAGTCAAACCATTCCCGAAGCTCAGAAACTGTATAAAGGCTTTCAAAACGGCGGATCTCTTCTGTTTCCAGATTACAGTAAGTCATCTGTACCCGGATTTCATCCAGTTCTTTCTGCTCTCCGTAGATCAGCGCATAACACTTGGCCTGGGCCAGATGCACCTCCACCGGAGTTTCCAGACGGTGTACATCCCGGTATACTCCCTTGATCTCATCGATCATAGCACCCTTCTGGTCCGTAATGATCCCATCCGCCCTTCCTTCCACCCGGATAGAAAATTCCTGATACTCCTTCTCACAGGCCAGCGCCACCTCCGCCTGGTAGGCGCCGCCCATCTGCCGCTGGATCTTCCGGTGGAGCCGGCTTCCCTTATTCATTGCCTCCCGGTCCGCAAATCCTCCTCTTCGGCTATCCAGATCACCTGACCGGAGAATAAATTCCACCAGATTTCTCACTGAAATCCGGATTACCTCTCGTTCCACCCCAGATTTTCCTTCCTCTCTGTTCTTCTCCCTGGCCATACGGCCGTCACCCTCCTCCTCAGCGCAGATGCCTCTCTTCCTCCACGGACCGGCAGATATCTGGACTGTATTCGCCGCTCGTCCGGAGTAAGCTGCGCTTTCTCCCACTCGCTTTCGCTCTTTATACCGCTTCCTTCGGATGCGGCCTCATTCGCCGCTCGTCTGGAGCAAGCTGCGCTTTCTCCGACTCGCTTTCGCTCTTTATGCCGCTTCCTTCGGATGCGGCCTCATTCGCCGCTCGTCTGGAGCAAGCTGCGCTTTCTCCGACTCGCTTTCGCTCATTATATCATGTTTTTATTTTAGCAAAAAGAGCAAAGCCTCTCTTTCCCGAGAATGCCTTGCCCTTTATCCTTTGTTCGTTTCCGGACATATTCTTTCTTTCCTTATGCCACTGCGAATTTTTCCAGAGTGTGGTTGAAATCAGGATCATTTCCATAACAGTGGACCGTCAGAACCTTGGTCAGATCCATGCTGAGAATTCCTAAAATAGATTTTGCATCGATGATCATACGATTATAAAAAATATCAATGTCAAAATCACATTTTCCTGCTGCCGTAACAAACTCTTCCACTTCTTTTGTCTCATTCAATTTAATTTTGCTGACTGTATACTTTGACATAATATCGCCCTTTCTGCTTCTCAGAATTACCGGCTCCCGCCTTTCAGGCTCCCCAAAACAGCGGAACCGCATCGGTGTCTGCTACATTATAGCACCACTTTTTCATTTGTCAATTTCTTTCCCACGCAGTTCCCTTCCGTCAAAACAGAAAGATTTTTGTACATTTTTACCGGAATCTGTCGGATTTCCCTTGTTTCTTCGGCTTTTCAAACGCCGGAAAATCTGCTACTTTATTCTGGAAATTCCTGATTTCCGTGTTTCTTCCATATTCTTTGCCTCTTTTTTGTGAAATTCCACCATATTCCCCCGGAAACGAAGAGGCAGATGCTGGTTCTGAAGCTTCCGGTTTTCCCGTTCGGGAATAGAGATACTGTCGCAGAACTGAGCAAACAGTCTGGCGTAATCCTCCTCCACATCCCCCAGCGTCCGAAGGCTCTGAATCTGCCGGCCTGCATGGCTGACAAGGAAACAGGGGCAGCCCGGACGGTGGATCAGCATTTTTTCTCTTCCGGTATCACAGATAATCCACTTTTCTGTGGCAAACCGATCTGAAAAATGATCCTGAAACAGCAGCAGCAGATCGTTCCTGGGTTCCAGTTCCGCATACAGGATTCCTCCGGGAAGCTGGCAAAACCTGAGAAATCCAAGATAATGGTGATACTCGTTCCACACGTTCCTGTGCAGCTCCGTCACTCTTCGTACATGATGGCTTTTCAGATGATCCAGGCGGCGTTTTCCTCTCAGTTCCCCCTGCGGGGAAAGGCAGTCCCACAATGTCCGGAAGATCACCGTTCCCTTCTCCTCATCATCTGCGCTGGCCGCAAAACAGATATCCTCCAGGATCTCCTCTCCCAGCTTCCCCCTGATCGTCCGCCGGACCTTTTCCGCCTGTTCCAGACTGACAGTTACCTGGTGAGGTACTGTAAACAGTTCCAGATTCTCAGGTTCCTCCACTCTCAGTTCCACATATTCAGCTCCCTCCCGCATCCCCGTTCTCCACGCCTGATAAACTCCGGAAAATATTCCTTCCATTGTATCCTGACAGTAAAATACATGTGTTTCCATATGAAATCCCCTTTCCCATATCAATTGGGTCCTCCGGCCCACCGCTGCTTTTTATCATTTTTCCAAGCAGTTCTCCTTCCGGCCTCACTGCTACATTCCTTATCCCTGTTTCTGTACTGCGGTTACAGTCGGCATCCAATACCCGGAAAACTCTGTCAGCGTTTGCCGCGGGGTCTGTGAAAATCCTGCCGGTTACGGAAAGAGGGACAATTGATGCCAGGTACCTCCGGTATCCACCGGTGAAGGTTCCCTGGGATCCACGATATTTCTGACAATATAATCCTCATCCAATCTGGTGCGGTACATCATCCGTCCTCCGCAGGTAATAAAATAAAGCGCCCGTTTCAAGACTACCCGCATCTTCTTCAGATCCTCGAAAGTCAGAGGGCCGTATCTCCGGGCACGCACGATCTTCTGTGCCGAGCGGACGCCGATCCCGGGTACCCTCAGGAGTGTGTAGTAATCTGCCCTGTTCACCTCCACAGGAAAATATTCCAGATGGCGCACTGCCCAGTCACACTTGGGATCAAGCGCCGTATTAAAATCCGGTCTTTCCCTGGAAAGAAGCTCTTCCGCGTCAAATCCGTAAAAACGGAGCAGCCAGTCTGCCTGATACAGCCGATGTTCCCGCAGAAGCGGCGGTCCCTGGGGCAGCATGGGGAGAGAGGCATCCGTATTCACATTTACAAATGCTGAATAGAATACTCTTTTCAAATCAAACCTCCTGTACAGGGACTGTGCAGTCTGCAGGATCTGATAGTCGTGTTCCCCGGTGGCACCGATGATCATCTGGGTGCTCTGACCGGCAGGAACAAACCGGGGACTGTGCCGATAAACGGCAAGCTCCTGCCTGTTTTCCCGGGCTCTCAGCTGGATCTGACGCATGGGCTTTAAAATCGTCTGTCTGCTTTTGTGAGGCGCCAGTGTCCGCAGCCCTTCCGCAGTGGGAAATTCCACATTGATACTCATACGGTCCACATAATATCCCGCCTGTTCAATCAGCTCCTCCGGAGCCCCCGGTATGGCCTTCAGATGGATATATCCCTGAAACTGATACTCACACCTCAGCTTATATACAGTCCGGTACAGCAGTTCCATCGTATAGGCCGGACTTTTCAGCACTCCGGAGCTTAAAAACAGCCCTTCAATATAGTTCCTCCGGTAGAATCCCATAGTCAGCCGGCATACCTCCTCCGGAGTGAAAGAGGTTCTCACCACATCGTTGGAGGAACGGTTCAGGCAATAACGGCAGTCGAAAACACATTCATTGGTAAACAGGATCTTCAGCAGACTGATACATCTGCCGTCTGCGGAAAAGCTGTGACAGATTCCGGAAGCCACTGCATTCCCCACACCTCTCCCATTATTTCTTCGGTCTGTTCCGCTGGATGTACAGGCCACGTCATATTTGGCCGCATCCGACAAAATCCGCAGCTTCTCACCCAACGGCATCCGCTCCTGTAAATTCACAATTCTCACCCCTCTTTGCAGAACATCTGTTTGCTAAATATGATATCATCGAACATACGTTCTGTCAAGGGTATAAAAAAATTTCCCCGCCGCAGCAGTGTGTGATCCCGGCACACTAAAATGAGCCAGTCGGACATACTTGCATGTCCGGCTGGCTCATTGCCCGCAGGAATCAATATCTCAGTGAGGCATGGCCATTACGGCATCCTCCACATAGGGATTCTCCACTTCATGGAACGCTCCTTTATCCGCAGCCTCTGCGTATTTGGGATTGATAGGCATCTTTCCCAGCACCCGGATTCCCAGCTCACCGGCAATCTGGTCAATATGGCTTTCCCCGAAGATCTTCAGTTCTTTTCCGCAGTCAGGGCATACCACATAGCTGTAGTTCTCCACCACACCCAGGACCGGGATCTTCATCATCTGCGCCATCTTATATGCTTTTCTCACGATCATCTTTACCAGATCCTGAGGCGAGGACACGATCACGATCCCCTCCACCGGCAGAGACTGAAAAACTGTCAGAGGAACATCCCCGGTTCCCGGAGGCATGTCCACAAACAGATAGTCCAGTTCCCCCCAGATCACATCTGTCCAGAACTGCTTTACCATATTGGCCAGAATGGGGCCTCTCCAGATCACCGGCTCGTCCTCTCTGGGAAGCAGCAGGTTTACCGACATTACTTTAATATCATTTTCCGTGATCATAGGGTAGATACCCTGATCATCTGCCTGGGCAGGACCATGAAGGCCGTACATCTTGGGAATGGACGGACCTGTGATATCCGCATCCATGATTCCCACACGGAATCCTCTCTTTGCCATCTGATTGGCCAGGGAAGCTGTCACGAAGGACTTTCCCACACCGCCTTTTCCGCTGACCACTCCGATCACATGCTTGATATCTGAAAATACATTCATCTCCTCCTGCAGACTTTTGGGCTGTCTGCTGGGACATCCCTCGCAGCTTTCTTTGCTGCAGGATGAATTGCTGCATTCTTTCGCCATTTTTCAAACCTCCGTATTCTTATTTTTACTGGCAGGCACTTTGACCTGTGCCGGATTTTATTTCATAAAACGGTCAATTGCCCGGTTCAGTTCCTCCAGCGCTTTTGTGTCTCCCTCCCGCACCGCATCCACGATACAGTGCTCGATATGATCCTGAAGGATCACCTTCCCGGTATTGTTGATCGCCGCTTTCACGGCAGAAAGCTGGATCAGAACCTCTGTACAGTCCCTTCCGTCCTCCACCATCCTCCGAATGGACTCCAGGTGGCCGATAGCCCTGGAAAGCCGGTTCAGGACCGCCTTGGTGTTCTGATGCGTATGGCCGTGACCATGACCGCCATGGGCATACTGCTCCGGATGGACATGACCGTGATCCTTCTCTCCCTGATGACGCTCCTCCTCCACATGGGTATGCCTGAGGACGGTTCCGTCCTCCAGCACATGGGTATGTGTTGCGATATGATCTCCCATTGTCTCCTCCTGCTTTGTATGCTGGACTGCCGGCTTCATCCATCTTCCGCCCGGAATGGCCGTGACGTCCTCTATATCTCCGTGAATGTATATCTCTGGTGGATTCCCGCTGTCATGATATCAAACACGATAGTACCGTCCTTCTGTACGATCTTGTCATAAGAAAAATCTTTTCCCTGAAACTTTTCTTTGATATAGAGCTCAGGATCCTCACAGGCGATCTCCTCGATCATCTGATCCCGGGAATGATTCATCGGACACTGGTTGATGATCTCCCGGATGGCCTCATACTCCTTCATCCTTACTCCTCCGTTTCTCTTAAGTTCCTCCGGGGCAGTTTAAAACTCCCAGATCCGCTTTGCTGATTTATCAGCCTGCACCCTATCGCCCATTATAGCACGGCGCATATGGAAAGGACAAGCTCCCCGGGGGGAAGAAATTTGCATTTTTTTGTCGAAAACCATTGCCTTGCGCAAAATATTGACGTATGATAAGACAAGTCAAAAATACAGGAGGACAGTGACATGCAGCTTTTGGAAGAACGCATTTTAAAAGACGGTGTTGTAAAACCAGGCAATGTTCTGAAGGTGGACAGCTTTCTGAACCACCAGATGGACATTCCCTTTATCAATGAGCTGGGAAAGGAATTCAAACGCAGGTTCCAGGACGCTCCCATCACCAAGATCCTCACTATCGAGGCTTCCGGTATCGGGATCGCCTGTCTGGCGGCACAGTATTTTAACGTACCCGTAGTATTTGCCAAAAAATCCCAGAGCGTAAACCTGGACGGGGAAATGTATACCTCCAAGGTGGAATCCTTTACCCACAAGAAGGTGTACGATGTGATCCTTTCCAAGAAATTTCTGGGACCGGAAGACCACGTACTGCTGATCGATGACTTTCTGGCCAATGGCTGCGCGCTTATGGGGCTTATTGAGATCGTGCGTAAGTCCGGCGCTGTCCTGGAAGGCGCAGGCATCGTGATCGAAAAGGGCTTCCAGGAAGGCGGCCGTCTGATCCGGGATATGGGGGTCCGCCTGGAATCACTGGCCATCATTGATTCCATGACCGATGATTCCCTTACCTTCCGCCCCGGCAACTGACGCCCGGAAGCTCACAGTTCCTCTCGGATCACCTTCCAGGCATCCGTCAGACCTTCCAGCGACCAGGCGGCGTTGGCCGGGCTGGTGGAGGGCAGCTGCACTGCCGGCATCCCGGCCCGTTTTTCCGTGTATCTTTGATACAGCCGGAAAGCAGTTCCCCCATTGGCATAGATCCGGCGGACAGGAGCCTGGTCCAGCAGTTCCCATACGGGATTTGGTATTACGTCCCGGATACTGCTGTCGCTGGATCCCTGGATCGTACAGGACGCCACCACATCCCATACGGCCACATGGCCGTTCAGCAGCATCCATCTCTTCTCTTCGATGCTTTCCGGTTCCGGACAGTCCAGCACACGGGCCATCACCTTCCAGAACCGGTTTCGGGGATGGTGGTAAAAGAATCCCCCTTCTCTGGATTTTACAGAAGGAAAGCTCCCCAGAATCAGTATCCGGCTCTCCTGGTTCCAGATTGGCGCAATTTCATGATTCTCCCGTCCCATCATTCCTCCTCGTCAAACTCCACCACCGCATAATACCCTCTGTCTGTCTCACGAATTTCCTTTACCAGACCCTTTCTGGATTTCAGCCTTTCGTATCCCTGATAATTTTTGCTCATGGCCACCATCGGCTGGATGGTATAGTAATAAGAGGTGGGAAGCGGGCTCTCCGTCACGTCCACCTCCTGGCCCACCTCCAGAAGTCCCTGCCGTTCCATTTTGAATTCCATTGTACGCATCCGTTTTCACCTCATTCCCTTCCTGTCCGCAGCGGATCCCGACGGTGCTCCCTTCCGCAGAGATCCTCCCCGGACTGCTACGTCTATTATAGTTCCCCCGGGGCAAATGTCAAATACCACAACACCACGAAGATTTTTGCTCTTAACCGTAAAATTTAGTCGAATTTTCTTCTTGCGAATCTTCCCTCCCCCCTTTATAATGAAATACGTGATTGCCGGAACGCCGTATCGTAACAGTTCGGCCTTCTGCTGTTCCGCAAGGACGCCTGGCTGCCATTCCCGCAGCCTGTGTCCGTGCCTTTGCGGCGGCGAAGCCATAAGCCTGAACTGTGATGTATGTTCTTCCGGCTTTCAGCAGTGACAGAGAAACTGAACGGGACAGCGGTATGTGTACGGCCAAACTGTCCGTAAAACAATTTCACAGAACAAAGGAGAGAAAAATATGGGCGGAATTTTTGGAGTAGCATCAAAATCCAGTTGTGTAAGCGATGTATTCTTCGGGACAGACTACCACTCTCATCTGGGGACCAGAAGGGGAGGTATGGCGGTCTACAGCCCTGAGAAGGGATTTGACCGGGCCATCCACAACATCCAGAACGCACCCTTCCGGACCAAGTTTGAGAGGGATGTGGAGGAGCTGGAGGGAACCTTGGGGATCGGCTGTATCTCTGACACGGAACCGCAGCCTCTGCTGGTACAGTCCCATCTTGGCAGCTTTGCCATCACTACGGTGGGAAAGATCAACAACATGGAGGAACTGGTGAAACGATCCTTCTCCAATGGCTGCACGCATTTTCTGGAGATGAGCGGCGGAAGCATCAACGCCACTGAGATGGTGGCCTCACTGATCAATCAGAAAGGCTCACTGGTGGAGGGTATCCGTTATGCCCAGGAATCTATCCAGGGTTCCATGAGCATGCTGATCCTTACTCCCAAAGGAATCTATGCCGCCAGAGATCTGCTGGGACGCACGCCTATCCAGCTGGGAAAAAAAGAGGACGCCATGTGTGCCTCCTTTGAAAATTTCGCTTATTTCAATCTGGGCTATCACGACCATCATGAACTGGGACCCGGTGAGATCGTCTTTATGACCCCGGACGGATATGAAACAGTATCTCCCGCCCGGGATAAAATGAAGATCTGTTCTTTCCTGTGGGTATACTATGGTTATCCCACCTCCACCTATGAAGGTGTAAATGTGGAACAGATGCGCTACAACTGCGGCGACATGCTGGCTCAGAGAGATCATGTAAGCCCGGATATCGTGGCCGGTGTTCCGGATTCCGGTACCGCCCATGCCATCGGCTACGCCAACCGTTCCGGTGTTCCCTTTGCCCGCCCGTTCATCAAATATACGCCCACCTGGCCCCGTTCCTTCATGCCGGCGCACCAGAGCCAGCGGGAACAGATCGCTCATATGAAGCTGATCCCTGTGCGGGAGCTGATCAAAGACAAGAGCCTTCTGCTTATCGATGATTCCATCGTACGCGGAACCCAGCTGGGGCAGACCACGGAATTCCTGTATGAGAGCGGCGCCCGGGAGGTTCATATCCGTCCCGCCTGTCCTCCGCTGCTGTACGGCTGCAAGTATCTGAACTTCTCCCGTTCCAAATCGGAGATGGATCTGATCACCCGCCGTGTGATCCAGAAACGGGAAGGAACCGTAACAGAGGCAGTTCTGGAGGATTACGCCAATCCGGATTCTCATAACTATCATGAAATGCTGGAGGATATCGGCAAAGAGCTGAAGTTCACCAGTCTCCGCTATCATCGTCTGGATGACATGGTGGCCTCCATCGGGCTTTCCCCCTGCAAGCTGTGTACCTACTGCTTTGACGGAAAAGAATAACTGATTGCAGACAGGGAGCAATTCCAAGTGGAATTGCTCCCTGTTTTTTCCTGATCCTGTGACAGATAACCCAAACTGCTGCCTAATCCAGTCTGCTACCGCAGTGCACGCAGAAATGATCTCCCTTCAGGATCTCACCGCCGCACTTGGGGCAAAGCTCCGTGTCCTGTATATCTGTCTCCTTCATCCCTGCTTCCCGCCGTCCCGTTTGAGAAGCGGAATCCTTTCTGTTCTCCGGTGCCGGACCATTCACCGGGTATCCGCAGTTCAAACAGTAGATTCTGTCCGGCGGAACGATCTCCCCGCAGTTCTTGCAGATGCGCGATCCCTCCTTTTTACTTCCGTCCTCCCGGGCAGGTCCCCTCCACCGGTATTCCGGTTTCCTGTGTTCCTGTTTTCGTTCTTCCTGCTTTTGTCTTTCCTCTTTTCCGTTCCAGTCCTGCTGCCGTCTCTCTCCTCCTGCATCCCATCCAGGTCCTCTTCCCGGAGTCTGCTCATAGGTGTCCATCATTCCCGGATAAACTTCCAGATAAGAATCGGTAAACTTGTTCATGATATCACAGGCATAAAGAAATCCCAGCACCGGAATATGCATAAACAGCGTAAAAAATACCGGTGACTCCACATTCACCCCGTAATGCCTGCTGGCCGTGTCCAGACGGGACGCCATCTGATACGTCCAGTAAATTCCGTAAATACCGCAGGTAACCACAGACAGCAGCCATGCCAGAACATAGTTCATGGTCTCCTTTCCATCCTCCCTGCACAATACGTTCACATCCTCCCCATACCGGTACCAGAAATAAATCCCATAGATTCCACAGGTCAGTACATTAAAGATCGCACATACCAGCCCGTCCCTCTTTTTGAACTGCATCGCTTCATCCTCCTCCCGGCCTGCCCAATCTGCGCAGGCAGCCCCAGTCCTTTTCTGCAGCAGGCGGACAAGATCCGTTCCGCCCGTTTCATTCATTATAGCATCCCTGTTTTTTCATGACAACAGGATTTGCTGCGCGGATTTCTCCTGCCGTAACAGTTCAGTCTTCCGTCTGAACGGTTACAAGCAACGGATCCACCCCTGCTGTTGCCTCTTGCCTTCTCCAGCCGTTTTGATTATACTTGTAACAAGTTCAGCCTTCCGGCTCCACTGCCGCAAATGTATGCGCACAGCCGTCCTGCGGCAGTCTGATCAGAAAAAAACTGGAAATCTTAAGGATGTGAAATATACTATGAAATCAACTTCCATAAACTGGAAGCAGGTGGGAAAGAATCTTGGAATCCTGCTGATGATCTGCGGGGTGTATTACACAGTTACCTATGTTACCGGATGCCCCATCCGCTTTTTTCTGGGGATCTCCTGCCCTGGCTGCGGTATGACCAGAGCCTGGGTGGCTGTGCTGCATCTGGATTTTGCCGAAGCCTTCACCCTTCATCCCCTGTTTCCCCTGGCACCTCTTATCGCTGCTGCCTTTGTCTTCGGAGACTGGATCGATTTTTCCAGATTTCGCTGGGCAGTGGTCCTTATTGCCGTACTTTTTATCGCCGTCTATCTGATCCGGCTGATCTTTTTCCCCGGAGAACCGGTGGTGTTTCAGCCCAGAGAAGGGCTGATCTTCCGTTTTTTCTCTCTGCTGCTGACTCCATTTTCCGGCTGAAATCCGAATCTGCCAGTCTTGCGGTCATCTACAGCCCCGCCGCCTGCACCAGAAAGGCCAAAACGGCAGCTCCCACCGCCACCATCAGCAGTCCCTTCCGAAAATATGCCAGCACCAGCGCCGCCGCGCATCCCGCGGCAGCTCCCAGCTTTGACCCCGTACTTCCGAAAATCGCCGGAAACGTCATGGCCGACAGCACCGCATACGGCACATAATAGAGAAAAGACTGCACAAACCTGCTGCGGATCCGCTTTCGGAAAATAGCCATAGGCAATACTCTCACCAGGTAGGTGATCGCTGCCATCACCGCTATTCCCGTCAAAAGATATCCTGTGCTCATTCTGTCTTTTCCTCCCCTTCCTCTTTTCTTGGAAACAGCCAGGCCGCCACAGCGCTCACCGCTACTGTGATGATAATGATCGACCATCCGCTCCCAAGTCCGGAAAGTACCGGGAGATACGTGAAAGCCAGGCTGGCCAGAACCGCCAGTATCACTGTAAACAGCACACTCTTCTCCTCCCTGGCCGGCGGAATGATCACTGCGATGAACATTCCGTACAAGGCGATCCCCAGCGCGCTGGAAAGAGCCTCCGGCATCACCGAGGTAGCCGCCCCGCCCACCAGGGTTCCTCCCGTCCATCCCAGGACAGGTGTCAGGATCAGCCCTGCCATATAGGGAGCCGTCAGCTCTCCCGGATGCTGCATGGACACGGCAAAGATCTCATCTGTAATACCGAAGGCAACTGCCAGCCTCCTTCCCAGACTCATTTTCTCCTCCACCTTCTGGGAGACCGACAGAGACATGAGAAAATACCGTATATTAATGACCAGCGTGGTCAGTCCCAGTTCCGCCATTCCTCCCCGGGCAACCATCAGATTCGTCCCGGCAAACTGTCCCGCACTGGTGAGATTTGTCAGGGAAATCAGCACCGCCGCCCACAGCGGTACTCCCGCCAGTACAGCGGTCATGCCATACGCCACGGATACGGAGATATATCCCAGACATATGGGAAGCCCATCCCGGAGCCCTCTGGAAAATTCCTGTGTTCTCATATATGTTTTCTTCCTCTCTCCGTACACTTTCTTTTCGTATCAGAACCTCAACGGAAAGCTGCCGGATACGTTCCCAGCAGTTCATCCTTCCGCTTTTCCTCCGGTTCTGAACGGGAAAACCAGAATCATTCTATCACAGCCTTACAGGGAAGTCAAAAGGCAGCCCCGGATAAGCCGCACTGCTTGTCCGGGGCTGCCCCACAGATTCTTTTCTCTGCCGCAGAAATCCTTAGTGATGGAACAGGCGGATTCCCGTAAACGCCATCACCATATCATACTTGTTGCATGTTGCGATCACCGCGTCATCCCGGACGGATCCGCCCGGCTCAGCCACATATTTCACACCGCTCTTCTTGGCCCGTTCAATGTTGTCGGAGAAGGGGAAGAAGGCGTCAGATCCCAGCGTCACTTCCTGCATCTGATCCAGCCATGCCCGTTTTTCCTCCCGGGTAAATACCTCCGGTTTCTCGGTGAAGGTATTCTCCCAGTTTCCGTCAGCCAGCACGTCCATATATTCCTCTCCGATATACACATCAATGGCGTTGTCCCTCTCCGCCCGAGTAATGCTGTCCTTAAAGGGCAGGTTCATTACCTTGGGGCACTGGCGCAGCCACCAGTTGTCTGCCTTCTGCCCTGCCAGACGGGTACAGTGAACTCTGGACTGCTGACCGGCGCCCACACCAATGGCCTGTCCGTCCTTTACGTAGCATACGGAATTGGACTGGGTATACTTCAGGATGATCAGAGAAATCTTCAGATCCCTCCTGGCCTCCTCTGTCAGCTCCTTGTTCTCGGTTACGATATTGGAAATCAGCGCATCATCAATGGCCAGTTCCTGCCGTCCCTGTTCAAAGGTTACGCCGTAAACCTCCTTATGCTCCAGGGGAGCCGGCACAAACTCCGGATCGATCTGGATCACGTTGTAATTTCCTTTTTTCTTCTGTGCCAGGATATCAAGAGCCTCCTGGGTATATCCCGGAGCGATCACGCCATCGGAAACCTCTCTCTTGATCAGCATGGCGGTATCCCTGTCGCACACATCAGACAGCGCGATAAAATCCCCAAAGGAAGACATCCGGTCTGCCCCCCTGGCTCTGGCATAGGCACAGGCCAGAGGAGAAAAGTTCTTCCAGTCCATGTCATCCACCCAATAGATTTTTGCCAGCGTCTCTGTCAGAGGAAGTCCCACGGAGGCGCCTGCCGGAGATACATGTTTAAAGGAGGTAGCCGCCGGAAGTCCGGTAGCCTTTTTCAGGTCCCGTACAAGCTGCCAGCCATTAAAGGCGTCCAGAAAGTTGATATATCCCGGCTTTCCTGACAGTACCTGGATAGGCAGCTCACTGCCATCCGCCATATAGATCCTGGACGGCTTCTGGTTTGGATTGCATCCATATTTTAATTGTAATTCTTTCATGATATCTGACCTCCTGTTCCTGACGGTTCTTATTTATTTTTGTTCACGATCCTGCTCTCGTATTCTCCGGTGGCAATGTCTATATATCTCACAAACAGAGAAACCTTATTATCCTCGTTCAGACTCTCCCATACTCTCCCGGTGAATTCATCAATATCTCCGGAAATCTCCACCAGCTTGGGTTCTCCCTGGAAACTGGGAAGCGGATTGCCGTCGCACTGGTAGGTATGGATAAAATGTCCTTCCCCGGCAGCAGGATTCTCATAGGCAAACGTGAAGCGCAGGCAGGAATCCGGGCTGCCGTTATTGCTCTTTAAAATGGACATCGCGTAATTGTATTTTCCGCCCTCAATATGCATGACTCCGGAAATCCTGGGTGTATAGTTGGGGGCATCCGGCTCGAATTCCCGGCAGCGAAGAGACTGCTCAAAGGTCATCTGCCTATCCATCCCTTCATAGATGGTATCCGTCTGATCTCCATTGGTCACAATGGTCTTGTTTCCCAGAACCCGCACAGGCGCATAGATAATCAGGCTTGGGTCTGTCAGCTTGGAAGGATCAAAAGCTTGTGTACGGATTCCCTCACCGTCTTCCACAAAAATCCGATTCCGGCTGTTCTCACTTCTTCCCATGATAAAGTAAGCAGTGACAGCTTTGGTGCCGTCGGCAGACTTTCCGATCACGATTCCTCTTCCCGGATATGCGTTCTCCCGCAGCTCCTGTTCCAATGATAACATCTTCATCCCATTCTCTCCTTTGCATCACATGAATCCATTCACTTTTTTCCCGATGGCATTGCCCCCCGGCAGACATTCCTCCAGAGACAAAGCCGCTTGCCGTACAGCGCCATAAATCTGATCCCGCTGCCTGCAGCAAGGGGCTCTGACTGACAGCTGCCAAATGGCCATGCCGGCATGTCCGCTTGGCTCGTTGCCCGCGGAGCGTTTTTATTTCCCAGAAACAAGTTTCCTGTGAAATAAAAAAAGCCTGCAATCCGAGCTTAACTGCCCAGACGGTCGGCTCCAAACCCTTATACTCCCTGTGGTCATTTCCACTTCCGTCAGTCATATAAGTTATTTAAAACATACCATCAAACCCCCTGCTTGTCAATGCTTTCCTGAAAGATTTTGTTACTATTCGTAACTATTCAGCCTTCCAGCATCCCGAGATCTGCAGGCACACAGGCTGCGGGAATCGCAGCCTGTGTGCCTGCTTTTGCGACAGTGAAGCCGAAAGGCTGAACTGTTTGTGTACAGGCGCTCCATCTTCTTCCTCAGTGAGATCCCTGCAGAATACGCACTCTGGGGCGCTCTCCCTGCCGGCTGGCCAGATGTTTCCAGACTACGATACCGCTCAGACAGCCGCAGCCGGCCACGATCCCCGGCAGCTCCACCATCAGCAGAGATCCCGCGAAAAACATCAGGAAGGTAACTACAGAGCGGTAAAGATGAGGGCTGATCACCACTACCAGGGAAAATGTGAGATAACATCCCACCAGGATCCAGAAAGGTTCCACAATGGGATAAATCCCCAGCAGCACCCCAAAGGATACCGCGATAGCTTTTCCTCCCTTTCTGGGTCTCCCCAGCGGAAAGGCATGCCCCAGCACCGGGGCGGCCATCACCAGGCCGAACCGGGGATCCGCTGCCGGAAGCCGTTCCATAGCCAGATGCACCGGAACAAATCCTTTCAAAAGCTCCAGGGCCAGCACCAGGATCCCCACAGGGATTCCCGCGTACAGAAAAGCGTTGGCCGTTCCCGGATTTCCATCGCCGCTTTCACTGGTAACATCCACCTTTTTCAGATATCTGGGAATCAGATAGCCGTACATCACGCTTCCTGACAGGTAGCCCAGACCCGCGAATATCCAAAATTCCCTCATATTCTATCACCGCTTCCTCTCTGTCCGTTTCCTTTTCTGCTGTTTTCTCCACAGGATTTTTCCATCCTGCCATCCATCTGTCCTTTTGATCCTATTCTTTTCCCCGGCTTCAGGCTTCTTTCTTCTCCTTTGACAGAGAATCCGTTTCTCCGGAAATGGTCTCCAAAAGCCTGCAGATCCGGTCTGCCGCATCCGGCCGGATATTTTTCTTCTGGGCCTCTTCCATCTGCCTGCGCATCCCGTCCCGCAGCATCAGCTTCTGTCCGGCGCTGATCTGTGCCAGCATCCGGCCGGGAGCCAGCGACATCTTACGGCTCTGGAAAAAGTCCAGATTCTTCTCTTCACATCCCGGAATGGGCCGTGTATGAATGATGGGAATATTCTTGGCTGCCGCCTCCGTACTGGTCAGCCCTCCCGGCTTGGTGAAGATCACGTCACAGGCGTCCATGTAGTCTGCCACATGCTCCGTATACCCCAGGATCCGTACATTGGGCCGGCCGGACAGTTCCTTTCTCAAAAGCCGTTCCAGATGATGGTTATTTCCGCAGATCACCACGATTCCTTCATTCTCCCGCAGCCGCCGGGACAGCTCCATCACAAAAAGCTGGATTTTTCCAAATCCCATGCTGCCGCTCATCACCAGATAGGTCTTTTCTTCCTGGGGAAGTCCGCAGCGAAGCTTGGCCTTCCCGCGCTCCGTTTTTCTGAGAAAATTCTGCCGCACGGGGATTCCCAGCGGCAGCAGTTTTTCCCGGGGAATTCCTTTTGCCGCGAATTCCTCCTCCAGATCGCCATGCGGGATCACATAATAATCGCAGTCTGTCTCCTCCCAGAAGGGGATACAGGTATAATCCGTAGCCACGGCCACCACCTTTTGCCGCAGCTTTCCCCGGTGCTTCAGACTGGTAAGCGTCTCGGCAGGAAAAAGATGAGGCGTCACCACAGCATCGAACCCATACTCCTCCAGAAAACGGATCAGCTTTCTGTCCATCAGGGAACAGGCTGCGTACACCGGAGATTTTCTCCTGGGCGATGTTATAGCCGAACCTGCCCGGTACAAAAGCTGGAAAATCCGCGGAACGTATTTCACGATCTTCACATAAGTACCGCCCACAACGGCGGATACCCGGGGTCCTGCCAGAATCATCATATCCATCATCACAGCCTCATGGCCCGCCCGCTCCACAGCCTCCTTTACAGCTTTTCCCGCCGAGTTATGTCCCTCACCGGTGTTGCAGGATAATATCAAAACTTTCATACTGTCTGTTTCCTGTTCTTCCATATATTTGTCGTCTTACTTCTCATCGCACACCTGAAAAATATAAAATTTCAGATAATAGGACTCATCCGCCGCCCAGAGAATGGGATGATCCGGAGCCTGGGTTCCAAATTCCACCTGGCGCAGACGCTTATGCACATTCCGGGCCGCCTGGCCGATCGTCTTGGCAAACAGCTCCTGGGTCATAAAATGAGAGCAGGAGCAGGTGGCCAGATATCCTCCGTCCTTCACCAGCTTCATCCCTCTGAGATTGATCTCCCGGTACCCCTTCACCGCATTCTTCACAGAATTTCTGGACTTGGTAAATGCCGGAGGGTCCAGGATCACCAGATCGAACTGTTCTCCCTGCTCCTCCAGTCTGGGCAGCAGCTCAAACACATCGGCACAGAGGAATTCCGCCCGATCTTCCAGTCCATTCAGCACCGCGTTTTTCCGGGCCTGCTCCACGCCCAGCTGGGAAGCATCCACCCCCAGAACGCTTCTTGCCCCGGCAATTCCCGCATTCAGGGCAAAGGAGCCCGTGTGGGTAAAGCAGTCCAGCACTCTGGCGTCCCGGCTCAATCGCTGGATCGCCCGCCGATTGTATTTCTGGTCCAGGAAAAATCCCGTTTTCTGCCCGTCCTTCACATCCACCAGATACCGGACTCCATTTTCCTCAATCTCCACGGTGGTATCGAAAGGCTCTCCCAGAAATCCTTTGATAAGGGGCATTCCCTCCTGCGCCCTTACCTTGGCGTCGCTGCGCTCATAAACCCCCCGGATCCGGATCCCGTCCTCAGCCATGGCTTCCTTTAAAAGTTCCACGATCTGTTCCTTCATCCGGTCGATTCCCAGAGCCAGCGACTGCACCACCAGTACATCGGAAAACTTGTCCACTACCAGTCCCGGAAGGAAATCCGCTTCTCCGAAAATCACCCGGCAGCTTCCGGTATCCACTGTTTTCTTCCGGTAGTCCCAGGCATTTCTCACCCGCATCCGAAGAAAATCCCTGTCAATTTCCTGATGGATATTTCTGGTCATCATCCGTACCCGGAGCCTGGATTTCCTGTTGATGAATCCCCTTCCCATAGGATATCCGTCATGATCATGCACCAGCACCAGGTCTCCATCGGAAAATTCTCCCATGATACTGGCGATCTCATTATCGTAAATCCATGCGCCTCCGGCCTTCAGAGTACGCCCTTCCCCTTTTTTTAATGTCACAACCGCAAAACTCATCCGCTGTATTCCTCCCTCTCCGGATATGCAACTTATTTTTTCCTCACATCAGTCCCGCATCTGTCCGCACCACAAACCGGCTGGTATAGTCTTTTCCGTCCCATCGGTAATTGATCTCCAGCCCTCTCAGACAGGCCCCCGGTTCATAATCTGCCAGATCCGAGCTCAGCACGGAACCAAAATGTCCCGACAGATAAAATGTATATGCCTCCTGATCTTCCTGCCACCGGCAGTCCCGGATCTCCGTAACCCGGTCCTCATATCTGAGATTTCCCTCTTCATCGATCACAGAGTCTCTCACCTCCAGCCCCTCCGGTTTCTCGCCGTCAAAGCTGACCGTAAGCTCCGTCCCCAGCTCCAGATAGGAGAGGTTCTCTCCATATTCCTCCATATAGTCTCTCCAGGAAGCCTCTTCTTCTGATGTCCAGGCAGCTTCTGTACACACAAGCTCACCATCCTCCCAGCTCACCTGTGCCTGGGGGATCCTCCTGTCTCCGCACCCTGCGAGCCCTGTCCCGCACCATATCGCCAGCCCGACACCAGCCATCTTCCATAAAACCTTCCGCATTCTGTTCCTCCCCTTTTCTCCCTGTCTGCCATCCCTCTGAACAGCAGTCCTTCACACGCTCCCGCCGGCCTCCATCTTATCGAAGATTCCCTGGGCGCTCACCCCCGGATGGGTCACCCGGATCCTGCAGATCTGCTCCACCAACTCCGCCTCCAGTCCCAGCTTTCCGGCGATCCGGTCCACCCTCTGTCCTTTATCCATCAGATCCATAATCTTCTGGATATGCACCGCAGAAATTTCCACAGTATGGTCCGCTTCCGGGTTTCCGCTTGCTTCTTTTTCTTCGGGAATCTCTATCCGTTCTGCCCGGCAGCCGTCCTCCTCCAGGTACAGTACCGCCATCGTAAGCTCCAGGCGGAACCTGCGCTTTCCACAGCTTCCCGGATTCAGCCACAGGCGCCCGTTGACGCTGTCGCACGCAAACCTGTGAGAGTGGCCATAAATAACGATCTCCCTGTCTCCCAGCTCCTCCGGTACATCCTTCTTCCGGTGTGTCATCAGGAAACGGCGGCCTCCCAGAGAAAACCGCAGGGTATACGGAAGCGCCTCCGCCCATCCCCGGTCATTATTTCCCCGGACTGCATAAAAAGGAGCCTGGGGTTTCTTTTCAGTTTTCAGCCGCTCCATAACCTCCGGCGAATCCAGATCTCCGGCATGAAGGACCGCATCACATGTTCTCACCAGCTTCAGCACCGGTTCCCGCAAAAGGCCATGAGTATCTGACAGCACCGCAACCTTCATGATATCCTCCAATATTTTCTTCACCGGATCCTGACTCCGGCGAAACTATTACAATGATTATACACTATTTTCACTGCAAATCCAATCATCTTTCGCAGGACCGGACGGCGGCGCTTCTTAAAGCGGTACCGTTCCGGCTCCGATCTTACGGATAAAATACTCATCGTGTTCCACCAGGAGCATGGTGGGCTTCCACCGGAGAATCAGCTCTTCGATCTGCATTCTGGAAAACACATCGATATAATTCAGAGGCTCATCCCAGATATACAGATGGGCCTGTTGGCACAGGCTGGCTGCAATCAGCATCTTTTTTTTCTGTCCCTCGCTGAAATCCTGCATCTGCTTTCCCAGCTGCTCCCTGGAAAAATCCAGCTTTCTGAGCAATGCCTTAAACAGGGATTCCTCCAGTCCGTTTTTCGCCCCGTAATCTTCCAGCTTTCCGGACAGGAAAGAAGTATCCTGGGGCACCCGGGAAATGATCAGGCCGGAGGCCAGCTCCACCCGTCCGGCCGCTGGAGCCAGATCCCCCCAGAGCACCTTCAGGATACTGGATTTTCCGCATCCATTGGGCCCGGTAAGGACCAGCCGCTCTCCATTTCTCACTTTCAGAGAAAAGCCGGAAACCACGGTCCTCTCCCCATAGTTAATGGTTACGTCCTCCAGGGAGGCCAGTATCTCTTTCCGATGTGTCAGAGGAAACAGCTTCAGATTCTCAGCGGTCTCCACATTTTTCAGAAGCTCCTCCTTCTCCCTGACAGCTTCCTGCGCCCGGTCCGCAATCCCTTTGGCACGTTTCATTACCTTAGCTGCCTTATGCCCGATATACCCCCGGTCCACATCCCCGTGATCCGGCCGGGCGGAACCCCTTTTCATTTTCTCTGCCTGATAGGACCAGCCCTCTGTCCGCCGGGCAGCCATCCGAAGCTGCCCGATCTCTTTTTTCAGCTGTTCATTCCTTGCCGCCTCCATGGCGTCCTGCCGTTCCTTATTCTCCCACCACACGGAAAAATTCCCTTTTGTCACTGTGATATCCTGCCGGTTGATGGCCATAATATGATCCACACAGCCATCCAGGAACATCCGGTCGTGGGATACCAGAAGAAATCCCTTTTTCCTGTTCAGATATCTCATCAACGTCTGCCTGCTCTCCCAGTCCAGATGATTGGTGGGCTCGTCAATGAGCAGAAACTGGCTCTCCCTGGAGAATAACAGTGCCAGGAGCGCTTTTGTTCTTTCCCCATTACTCAGTGTATCAAAAGGACGATAGAGGATCCCGCAGTCTGCCTCCATCAGATTCAGCTCCCGGCAGATCTTCCACAGCTCATAACCGGGATCTGTTTTTTCAATAATATCCAGAGTCAAAGCCCTTTCATCCTCCACCGGAAAAGGAAAATAGGTAAATTCCACCGGGGAGGAAATCGTTCCCCTGTACTCCAGCCCGCCCTGTAGCAACCGGAGAAATGTGGTTTTCCCTCTTCCGTTCCTGCCCACCAGGCCCAGCTTCCAGTCTGTATCGATCCGGAAGGATACATCATCAAAAATCGTATCGTAAGCTCCGTCATAGGCAAATGTCAGATTTTGTATCTGTATCTGTGCCATTGTCATCACTCTCCTTCACAGATGTTTCCGTCTGCCGTTTTATCCGGAAACAACAAAAAGACCGCAGAAACATATTCATTTCCGTGGTCTTCCATTCATATCTGCGGAAAGCTTTCCGGAGGTCCTCTCACCGCCTGTACTCCTGCCCCTGAAGCTGATCGCTCTGCGCTCATGGAATGCTGCTCTGCGCTGTCTTCCGCTGCAGCGGTGTTTTCCGGCTTCCCTTCAGGACTTCTGTCCGCTGTTTGGGCCTGCCAGGCAGTCTGCCATCTGACAGATCATCGGTACTCTCTGTCTGCTTTCCTTATAAAAATGTGAGAATGAATATCTTCCTGCTCTGCATGGACTCCACGGCCCTCTGTCCCTCCGGTATGATCCCATCGGACTCCACGGCCTTTCCCATCCATGCCCTATTCAGTTACACCTTTTTCAGCAGGAAATAATAATCATTCTCTCAGCTCCTTTTCTTCATCTGACCAATCTCTCTGCACTGTCCGCACGGGAAATCGGATCTAATTAACCATATCACAGCTGCAGAGGCTTCGTCAATACTTTTCTTTCCTGTTAAGGTATCCCTGAAATGCACGCCTTTCTGTTTTTTACTTGTCCTTTCTGTTACCGTGTTCGTTCCAGAGCCTGTCCGCCGCAGCCTTCCATTTTCTGGCATAAGGCATTGCCTTACTGCACAGATGATCCACACTTTCAGGGCTTTCATAATCTGTATTCACCGCGCCTGTTTCCCTGACCATTTTGCGGATTCTCTCCGGATTTTCCAGCATCGGACAGGGGCGAAGCATATTATCGTTAAATGGCTGATTATCATGGTAGGCCATAAACAAAGGGCTCTTAAGCGCATTCAAAAGACTGACGTCATGAATATTGCAGTTGGAATAGTGAACAAACACACAGGGCTCCACATCCCCCTTCGCATTGATATGCAGATATCTCCGGCCTCCGGTGATACAGCCGCCCACATATTCCGCATCATTCTGAAAATCCATCGTAAAAATAGATTTGGTTTTGCGAAAATCCCGGATACGGTGATAAACAGCCTCTCTCTGCTCCGGAGTAAGCAGAAGATCCGCAGCAGCAGAATTTCCTACCGGCATATAATGGAAAAACCAGCAGAACAAAGCGCCGCTGTCAATCATATAGTCGAAAAATTCTTCACTGGTAATATCTTTCCAGTTGCGGCTCGTATAACAGGTGGAAATGCCGAAAGGCAGCCGGCAGGACTTCAGAAGCCGCATGGCCTCTGCCACTTTCCGATACACACCCTCGCCCCGCCGGGAATCATTGGCCTCTTCAAATCCTTCCAGTGAAATGGCCGGAGTCAAAGACCCCGCAGCAAGCTACGGGGCATCAAACTTGCAGCGCAGCAAAGCTGCGGGGTATTTGACCCTCGCGGCAGTCGCCAAATGGACATGCAAGCATGTCCGCTTGGCTCGTTGCCCGCGGGAATAAAGTTTTTAACCCGGAGCATCTCATGGCAGAATTCCTCATCAATCAGTGTGCCATTGGTAAAGGAAATGAACTCACAGTCCGGATGCATTTCACAAATCCTGATCAGATCTTTTTTGCGGACCAGTGGCTCGCCTCCTGTATAGATATACATGTAAGTGCCCAGCTGCTTGCCCTGACGGATGATCGAATCGATGGTTTCCAGGCTCAGGTTCAGCTTATTGCCGTACTCCGCCGCCCAGCACCCGGTGCAATGCATATTACAGGCTGACGTAGGATCAAGCAGGATCGCCCAGGGAACGTTGCACCCCTCCCGTTCTTTCACTGCATCCTGTGTTGCGCTGCCTTTCAGACTGGCGTTAAACAGAAAATTCCGGAAAAATGCTTTTCTTACACCGGTATCCAGATTGTAAACTTTCAAAATGAGCTGATACCAGTTATTCTTTTCCTCAACAGCTTTACGTATCGCATCCCGCTGGCCCGCATACCAGTCCGCAGGTGTGAATTTATCCACAAGCGCCATCAGTTTCGGAATATTTTCCTCCGGGTTTCCTTCAATATAGTTTAAAGCCTGATTGACCGCAAAATTCTGCATGCTGTTTTTTACCGAATTTGTTTCTATGGGAACTGCAGAGCGATAACAGTATCATCGACTCCATTATTTCTGACGATGACTGTTCCGTCTATTTTGACAAAAAAGGCGAGTTTCATACCCGGGAGGGAAAAATGGACTGCCGCCATCACAACCTGTTCCAGGATAGACTTTCAGAAATATTCAAAGACAAATGCAGCAAGAAAATGGGAGGATCCCCCGCCAGTATTCAAAGATCAGCCCTATAGATATACAACGGGATTGCTGCGTAGGAAGGAGCACTTCAACGAAAAAAGTACAGGATGACGGCATTCCATCCTGTACTTTTTCTCATTCTTTATGATTTAACTCTTTATACAGGGTTTCCACGCTCCGCAGGATCGTGTTCATAAGTCTGTCAAAAAACTGGTCCGGGGCATACAGTCCTTTTTTCTCAGCTATCGCTCAATGGTGCAGACAAGGGCATCCGTAAAGAAATTGAGCGTAAATTCATCATCACAGTCTCCGAAAAGATATGTCAGCCGAAGCTTGAGAAGCGGTGTAATATACACACGAAAATTCTCAGAGAAAGAATTCTGTCCTTCTATTTTCAGCGCCTTTCTATAAAAGTTCCTGTTATCATAGAAATAATGGCAAACATCACGGATCATATCCATTCTGTCTTCAATATGTTCTGCATTTGAAAGGCTCTGAAAGAAAGAAACCGTTTCCGTATCAAAAATCCAATTCAGCAGATCGTATTTTGTCTCTGAGTTCCTTTAGCGCGGCCCCCAGCGCGCTTTTCGTTATATGTGAATCGGCCATACAATCTCCCTTTCTGACTGCTTCCTATCTAATTGCTGGGATATCAGAGAATGCCGGATCTTTCAACAAAAACAGCCCACCTGTCCCAAAAGGCAGCAGATCATGTACAGAAGAACACAAAATCCGCTGGATGCAAAGTTCACTGTGCGGATCAAGAAAAATGCACTGCACTTAACAAATAATGGCGATACACGTTCTGTATCGTTTTTCTGCTATTTCTGATATAATAGCAGGATTATCTCTGTCCGTATCGGCTCCATATCCAAACTTTCCATTTATAACCTCCGAACGGGAAAAAACATATATCCCTGTCCATTTTCCCCCGGACAGTTGAAGTCGTGGACTGCCCCTGCCAGTTCTATCCCCTGTTCTTCCATATATTCCAGCACCTTCACGAAGATATCCTCTTCCGTACATTTTACATACAAATATTCATATCCGGGAATTGTCCATTTTACCCATCCTGCCGGAGGTTCGGCTTCATCTGCAGCCTCCACGCCCGCCAGGTACAGTCCCTCCGTAAAATGATTCCCCCATGGTTGGAAAGAGCGAGAAAAGTCAGACATTGCTCCCCATATGCCGCCGATATTTCCATATTCATCCTTTTTTGCAAGATGGGCAATTTCATTAAAGTGGCTGTTTGCATCTTCCCACAATTTCTGTACGAAGCCTGCGCCATCTTTTGTAGAACCTTCTTTCCCAATTACAGAAAAAGATTCCTTCACACATGTTTTTATTTCCATTTCGTTACCTTTTCTTTCTTAATCTCAATATGATCTGTCCCTCATCGGCTGTATTTCCAGCCATTTTTTCATAAAAGCTGCTTTCACCTGTTCCATCGCGGAACATATCCTGTTGATATCTTTTTTCGCAGCGTATCGAAACGTAACAATTCAGCCTTCCGGCTTCACTGTCACAAAAGCAGGCACACAGCGGTCTTCGTGGGACGGGGGAAGGCTGAACTGTTACATCGAACCATTAATTTTCGCGTTTTTCCGGATAATCCTTATCCTTCCAATACCACCATTTCAATTTCTCCGGTTCATGCTGCTCATGTTCAGCAAAATATACTGCACAGCGAAATACATACAGCACGCATCTGTCATCCTGGAATCCCTTTTTCATACAATTCAGGCGATACAATTCCTCCGGGTCTTTTCCCCTTAAATCTGAAATGCAGTGGATTCCAATATTTTTCAGATGCCGTTCCATATTTGCTCCCACACTAGGTATCTTCTTCAAATCACTGGTTTTATTCTCCTCATTTTCTATCATCCCAGATCCTCCTGCCGGAAAAGACATGGGCAGTCTGATATTTTCAGTATTCCCAGATTACCCATGCCCTTTCGTCACTTCAAAACACAGTTCTTCTGTTTTTCATCGCATCATAATAAATACGGCAGCCAAGTGCCATGTTTCAATGGTTTTTCTCATCAGTCCGGCTCAGAAAATTCCGGATTTCTTCTGCTGCCTGCTCTGCATTGGAAAAAATAGCCGGATGTCCACCGTCCGAAAACATGCAGATCTCTGCCCCAGTTTTTCCGGATATGGCCTCATATTCATCCAGTATATCCGGTCTCACCATTTCGTCCCTGACACTCCCCATGAGCAAAAGAGGAACCTTTAATTCTGAGATGGGCTTAAAAAACAAAGGCTTCCTATCTTCCGCACATTGAATAAGCGCCTTCGTATCCATATCCACGATCTGTTCCCAGTCTTCTCCCTGGCACCACTGATAAAACCAGACTCCCTGCTCATCCTGTTTTGCACCTGAGCGCTCATTGATCAGTTTCCGCACAAAATCTTCTCCCAAAGTCCGTCCGTCAAAACTGTCCGCTACTACTTTTTCCACCAAATCCGGACGCAGCAAGCCTGCATTTACTGCCGCCCATGCACCGCCGCTGCTCCCTACAAGACTTACCTTTCCGCAATTCAAATGCTCCAGCAAAGCAATGGTTTGTCGCGCTTCCTCCTGCCACAAGTCCGCCGGGAATCCAGTCAGGCGGTCTGACCTGCCATGCCCCAGAAAATCCACAAGAATTACCCTGAAATACTCTTCATATAAAGGCAAAAGAGGTTCATACATTTTTGATGACGCAGTATTCCCATGTAAAAATACAACAGGTTTTCCCTTTCCTGTTTCCGCATAATAAATATTCTTTGATTGATAATTAAAATATGACATTCTGTGCCTCCTGATCTATACTTGTTTTTCGGAATAAACCAGCAAGGCTGTCAATCACCAAGCCTCGCTGCTAGTGCTTCTTCATCCAGATTCCCATTTCCTCAGCCTCCGATCTTCATTTTTTTCAGTATATCATGGAACCCTATACAGATACCATAATATTTTGCATACAACGCTTCATTTTCTGCATATTATCCACTTTCGTTCCGTGAATTCTGAGTACCATACTGGTTAATCTCCGGTGATTTCTATGTCCTTCCCGCTACCGGGCGGATTTGGGACTTACACCCTTAAGAAACGTGCGCCGCCAAGGCGCACCGCATAAAAAGGCTCCTCGCCACTGAACGATAATCAGTAGTGAGGAGCCTTACTCTTTCACATTTATTCTGTCTTTTCCGTTGGTAAGTAGTAGATTTTGCCGTCTTTAGAAATCAGTTGCACATCCTCGGCATACAGGTCAGAAGTATCCTGCGGATGTGCAATGGATTTTACTGATGCTTGAACCGCTATCATGTTTACTGTTTTTTCATCAATCGCCCTAAAATTAAGGTTGTCATTGAACAATCCAGGAATAAAATGAATGACACCATCGATGCCTGCTCTTTTACGCCTGATTTCTTCTGTATCAATGCCTAAGCGTTTTATGGATGTCTGATGCCACCCAGTCAATAATGCTTGAGTATCTTCCACCTGCTTTATGTATATCGACAGCAGTGCTATGCACTGCTCTCTTGAGACAGCTCCCATATGAAGCGTATACCGCAAGTCAGAAATCTTATACAGAACATCAAGTAATGCTTTCTGGTATGTATACCAATTTTGCGCTTCTTTTAATTCTTTTTCATAAGACGCATAATCCAAATCATTTTTCTTTGCAAAGCCTGCCAATGTTAAATTGACCTGACCAAGCAACTGCGTACATTTTTCTTCCAGACTATCGAGCTGCGCAATCTTTGACAGCCTCAATTCATTATTCTCAAGGATCTCTACCTGAAAGTCAGCAATTTTCTTAACGTGAGTAACGAGTGAAAACACACGGCTTCGGAATTCGTTGTCTTGGAAATCAGATATTTTTGAAATGCCATCACTAATTTCACCAAGTTCTGCATTTATCTGCGTCATGTAATACTGTCCGACGACCATTGAGGCAACTCCCATAGCTGCCGCTGCAGTATTTGTTACTACAGCTGTTCCTTTTTGCGCCTGAACTGCCACAAGATTTGCATGACCCTGAATTCCATCAGCTCCTTGATAGAATCCGCGAACTGCTCCTTCCATAGCCTGAGAATTGGTAAGTTTAGCACCAGCGGGAATTATGGCACGATACAAAACCTCATTCCCTGCTTTTGCAGCTTGGACTGCATTTGAACCTGCCGCGCTGGCTTGCGCCAATCCGGGAACAAGATTATTTACACGCGCCAGAATTTTACTATCAGTTATCTCTACCAGTCTACTCTCATCTGATATTGCTTCCGCAGGGAGCATTTCCATTTGAATAACAAGTTCATCAAGCTTTTGGTCTGAATGGGATAACTCACTGGTTTGCTTTGCAATTATCGCACCTCTATCCTGATCAGATTTATTCTCACCTTCGGGAGAACTCATTTTTTTTCTCCTATAAATTAGCAAAGCAACAATGACCGCCACTACCACAATGCATATTCCAACGACAACATACTCCATTTTCGAAGTTCCTCCTTTTACCGTTCTCTATATAGAAACGGTAAATTTTGCGAATAGATCAAGTCTTTTCAGCCTTAACTTCTATCTCACAGCCGCAACTCTCTGACATCTAACTCGGCAACTCAACCCTCTGTAAATTTCAGTAGATATGTTCTATCATAGGCTATTTCGCAGTCAGTTCCGGTTTTCTGCTCTGACGGCAATATGCTCGGAAACACCCAGAAATCAAATACTTTTCGATAGTCGGTCCTTCACCCGTGACATCAAAACTACCGTCTCAACATGCACCGTCTGCGCGAACTGATCCACGCACACAGCCCGCTCCACCCGGTAGCCCGCTGCCAGAAAGCTCTCCAGATCCCGCGCCAGGCTGGTGGGCTTGCAGGAAATATACACCATCCTCTCCACCCCATATTCCAGCAGCTTGGGAAGCGCCTTGGGATGGATCCCGTCTCTGGGGGGATCCAGCACGATCACATCAGGCTTCTCCCTGATCTCATCGATGACCTTCAGCACATCTCCCGCGATAAACTGGCAGTTTTCGATACCGTTCAGTCCGGCGTTCTCCCGGGCTGCCTCCACGGCCTCCTCCACGATCTCCACGCCGATCACTTTTTTCGCCACTGCTGCCAGGATCTGGGAAATGGTTCCTGTTCCGCTGTACAGATCGAATACTGTCCTGTCCCTGGTATCCCCGATGTACTCCCGGGCCGTCCGGTACAGTACCTCCGCTCCCAGAGAATTGGGCTGGAAAAAGGAGAAGGGAGTAATCTTAAACTTCAGCCCCAAAAGCTCCTCATAAAAATAATCCTTTCCGTACAGGATCCGCGTCTCATCACTCTTCACCACGTCCGAAAGAGAATCATTGACGATATGAAGGATTCCCACGATCCTTCCTTCCAGCTCCAGATCGCAAAGGAGTGACACCAGCCCGCTCAGATCCGGTTCTTCCTGGCTGGTGGTTACCAGATTCACCAGGATCTCCCCTGTAGTCTGTCCCCTGCGCAGTAGCAAATGCCTGAGAAATCCCTGATGCCGCATCCTGTGATAATAGGAAAATCCCCTGCTCCGGCAGTATTCCAGCACACACGCAAGGATTTTGTTCATGTCCCGGTGCACCAGCCGGCAGTCTGCGGCATCCAGCACATCATAGGTGCTTCCCTTTTTATGCAGCCCCAGAGTCAGAGGCCCGTCCTTGCAGGCATCTCCAAAGGAAAACTCCATCTTATTCCGATAGCCGAATTCCTGGGGGCTTCTACGGATCCCTTCAAAGTTATAATCCGGACTGCCATCCTCCTTCACCTGTCCGCCCCGGACGAGAGCCGTATCCAGAAGCGTGCGGATCTGCTCTTCTTTCATCTGAAGCTGAGCCTCATAATCCATTGTCTGATACATGCATCCGCCGCAGAGAGGAAATTCCCCGCATACAGGCTGCCGGGTCTCCAGCGGAGATTTTTCCAGCACTTCCAAAAGCCGTCCTTCCACCCGCTGGCCTCTTTTTTTATTGATCCCCAACCGTACCTTCTGGCCGGGAATACCATTTTTCACGATCACGTCCTGGCCGTCCACCTGCACATGTCCCCTGTTTGGAAATTCCACTCGCTCAATGATTCCTTCGTAAATCTCGCCCTTCTTCAAATCGTCTCTCCTTTATCCTGTAATCTCTGTTCCCACGGTCTCCGGCCGCTCCGCAAGTCAGAAAAAAGCTCCGGGGTTTCCTCCGAAGCTTTCCTGTTGTCTCATCACAGCCAGGGACTGTTATATGTCTGCTTATTCGTTATCCTCATCGCCGTCTTCATCGTCAAAATAGTCATCGAAGTCGTCATCAAAATCATCCTCGAAATCTTCCAGATAATCCGGTGTGAAGAAACGATATACCGCATACGCGATACCTGCCACAGCCGCCACAGCACCCAGAATAGCCAGTACCCAGACAATTACATTTTTGCACTTCTCTTCTTCTTTTTCGTTTTTCTTCAGTAAATCAACCAGCTCATCAAATTTATTCATGCTGAACACCGTCCTCTCTTAAAAACTTATGGTTATTATACCACCATTTGTCTGAATTTACCACTAAAAAGATAAAATATTAAGCGGCTTCCGCAGCAGCAGTTCCGTCCTTGGCTGTTCCGCCGGAATGTGTGCCAGCAGCACACATTCCGGGCTGACCGGAACCAGGCACAGAACGCTGTATGCCTGCGTCACACATTCCGAACAGACCGGAGCCAGGCACAGACCGCTGTATATCTGCGTCACGCATTCCGAACTAACCGAAGCCAGGCACACAGAACGCTGTATGCCCGCGTCACACATTCCGAACAGACCGGAGCGCTCCTCACACCTTCTTCAGCTTGGCAAAGGATGCGAACATCTTTTTTACGCCCACCTTATCAAAATCCACAGTTACCTCGTAGTCTTTACCGCCCTCTGCAACAGCAGTCACCGTCCCCGTGCCGAACTTTACGTGACGTACCGTATCTCCCACGCCGTAATCCAGTCCCTGAGATTTTTTCACTTCAAACTGCCTGGGTGAAAAAGAATCCTGACGGTACACCTGACGCATTCGGGCATAAGTACTGCTGGGCTTTGGCATTTCCACTGTTTTTCTGGGAGCTTCCTTCCTTCCCAGTTCCACCAGCTCCCTGGGAATCTCCCGGATAAACCGGGATACCTTGTTGTACTGGGTTTCTCCCCGGATCATCCGCTGCTGAGCTGCGGAAAGCGTCAGCTCCTTCATGGCCCTGGTGATCCCCACGTAACACAGCCGCCGCTCCTCCTCCAGCTCCATGGGATCATCTCCCACAATGGTCATATAGCTGGGGAAAATCCCGTCTTCCATACCTGCCAGGTATACATTGGGAAATTCCAGTCCTTTGGCGCTGTGAAGAGTCATCATCAGCACCCTGTCATCGTTGTCATCCACAGAATCAATATCCGCGATCAGGGCCACTTCCGCCAGAAAACCGTTCAGCGAAGGTTCCTGGGCCTCCTGCTCATAGGATACCACCTTGGAAATAAACTCGTTGATATTATCGATCCTGGTCTGGGCCTCTTCCGTATTCTCCGCCTCCAGTTCCGCCACATAACCTGTCTCTTCAATGATCTTATTCAGCAGTTCCGATACCGACAGATACTCCACCTGGCTGCGGAATTTCTGGATAAAATCCACAAAGGGACGTACTTTGGCGGCACTTCTCCCCAGAGAGGGAATCTGATCCGCCTCTTTCAGCGCGTCATAAAAGCTGATCTCCAGCTCATCGGCGTAATCCTGTACCCGGGAGAGGGTCGTGGCGCCGATTCCTCTTTTGGGAACATTGATGATCCGGCGCACTGCCACATCATCCCTGGCATTGTCAATGGTCTTCAGATACGCCAGCAGATCCTTGATCTCTTTTCTGGCATAGAAATTTACCCCTCCTACAATCTTATAGGGTATGTTTGCCAGGATGAATTTCTCCTCAAACAGACGGGATTGGGCGTTGGTACGGTATAAAATGGCACAGTCCTTATATGTATATCTTCCCTCCCGCACCTTTTGGGCTATATCCCCGGCAATATACTCCGCCTCCTCATACCCGCTTAAAAACTGACGGAAATGCAGCGGCGCCCCTTCCTCATTATCAGTCCACAGAGTTTTATCCTTCCGGCCATGATTATTTTTGATCACCTGGTTGGCCGCATTCAAAATATTCTGGGTGGAGCGGTAATTCTGCTCCAGCTTTATCACCCGGGCATCGGGAAATACCTTCTCATACCCCAGGATATTTCCTATATTCGCTCCCCGGAATTTGTAAATGGACTGATCATCGTCTCCAACCACGCACAGATTCCGGTATTTGGATGCCAGAAGGCTGACAAACTGAAACTGAGCGGTATTGGTATCCTGATACTCATCCACCATGATATATTTGAACCGTTCCTGATAATAGTCCAGTACCTCGGGAACACTCTGAAAGAGCTCTACCGTTTTCACGATCAGATCATCAAAATCCAGCGCGTTGTTCTGCCACAGCTGTTTCTGATATGCCGCATAAACCCGGGCCGTAGTCTGCAGGCCCCAGTCCGATGCCGCGTTCAGCTTAAATTCCTCCGGAGATACCAGCTCGTCCTTGGCGGAAGATATGGCAGCCATCAGCGTCCGTTCCTTATACAGCTTGGTATCAATGTTCAGCCTCTTGCAGATATCCTTGATCACCGTTTTCTGATCATCTGTGTCGTAGATGGTAAAATTATTGTCATATCCCAGCCGGTCAATATACCGGCGCAGGATCCGTACACAGCTGGAGTGGAACGTACTGACCCAGATACTCTCCGAACCAAATCCCACGATCTTATCCACCCGCTCCCGCATCTCCTGAGCGGCTTTATTGGTAAAGGTGATGGCCATGATATTCCAGGGATTCACCCCTTTTTCTTCTATTAAATAAGCAATCCTGTGAGTCAGCACTCTGGTCTTCCCGGAACCGGCTCCTGCCAGGATCAGTACCGGTCCTTCTGTATGGTACACCGCCTCCTGCTGTCTGGGATTCAATCCTTCAAATTTACTCATAATCTCCTCCGTCCTCACACCGCCGCTCCGGCCGATACGTTGACCAGCCTGGCAGCAATCTTCTTCGTCCATGATCCACTGCAGTTCCGCTCCCGTATGTTCCTGCCGCAAAACTTTCGCATACGCTGACAGGAATACCGCCATATCAGAAACCCGCTTCCCAGCCGCCCTGCCGGAACATTCCGCATACACCGGACAGCAGGGCCGCGCTATTTTATCGCAGCGTTCATTCATCATACCATGTCCCCAAAAGGAAGTCAATGTATTGTAAATGCGGCTCGGCTTCCCTGTATTTCACCGCAGAAAAAAATGTTTACAAATAGTATTAAAAACTATATAATAAGGCTTAAAGAGGTGATAAAATGACAATTGACACAAAAGATATGCTGAACAGTATTCTGGAGAGTATTTCCCGGATTGATTACATCAAACCGGAAAGCATCCCCAATATTCCATTATATATGGATCAGGTGACCACCTTCATGGATGCACAGCTTTCTTCCTCCAAACGATATGCAGAGGACAAGATCCTGACCAAGACCATGATCAACAATTACGCGAAAAATGATCTTCTTCCGCCGCCCCAGAAGAAAAAATATTCCAAGGAGCATCTGCTGCTTCTGATCTTTATTTATTATTTTAAAAATATTCTCTCCATCACGGATATTCAGTCTCTGCTGAATCCCATCACTGAGAAGTATTTCTCAGGAGAGAATCCTCTGACCCTTACGGATATTTACAATGAGGTGTTCAGCCTGGAAAAGGAACAGATAGAAGTAATGAAAAAAGATCTGGCCCAACGTTATGAGCTTTCCCAAAATACCTTTTCCCAGGCAACGGAGGAAGACAGGGAGTTCCTGAAAACCTTTTCTTTTATCTGTATGCTGAGCTTTGACGTATACGTAAAAAAACAGATTATTGAAAAATTGATCGACCAGCTTCCCAGGAAAAAATAAAAGGGATGCCGCCTCACCTTACTCTTCCCGACAGCTTGTACGGAACTGGAAGATGATCTGGAAGGGCAGCATCCCTTTTTTAAACCTGTTCTGTCTCATACTCCCCGTTTTGTGCCAAAAGCGCCGGATTCTGCCGCTTTCCACCGGGGATGCTGATAAACTTCCGGATTTGCCACAGCAGGCCATTTTTCTCCATGCATTACCGCAATACATCCCTCCGCGCACATGACAGCTGCCCGGACGGCAGCCTCCCGGGTCAGCGCCGCACTGTGAGGGGAAATGATCAGATTGGGGGCCGAACACAGTGGATTATCTGCGCACAGCGGCTCCTCCACCGTAACATCCAAACCGGCTCCGGCAATCACTCCCTCTTTCAATGCCTGGACAAGCGCCGTCTCATCCACAATCCCACCCCGGGCACAATTGATCAGAAGCGCTTCCCGCTTCATAAGCCGGAGCTGTTCCATCCCCAGCAGGCCTCTTGTATCTTTATTCAACGGCGCATGGATAGTAACTATATCACTTTCGGCCAAAAGCCGGGACAAGTGGCCGCAGTATCTGCCTCCGTTTTCTTCCACCTTCTCTCGGGAAGTATGGGGCGCATAAGCAAGAATCTTCATTCCCATTGCCTGACACAGCCGTCCCACCCGCTTTCCAATATCACCGTACCCGATGATTCCCACTGTCCTTCCCCGAAGTTCAAAGCTTTTTCCGCTGTTCCGGATCTCAAAATTTCCTTTCACAGTCTCATTGTGGCATTCCACCAAATTGGAGGCCAGCGCAAACATCAGCGCAAGAGTATGCTCAGCCACGGAATCCGCATTACAGTGTGGTGCGATCACCACCGGAATTCCCCTCTCGTTGGCGGCTTCAATATCAATGCTGTCATAACCAATGCCAGAGCGGCCTATCACCTGAAGTCTTGGCGCTGCCTGGATTTCCTCCCGACTCATATGGCCAATTCGAACGATCACACAGGCGGCATCCCGCAGCTCTTCCAGATAATTACTGGGATTTCCATCATTGGCCACATAGATTTCTCCCTCTTTCGCCAAAGGTTCATAGCCGGCCGTACACAGTGCCTGTGTCATAATAATTTTACTCATAAATTCCCCTTCCTTTCCAGCTCCAGAAGCATCCGGATGTTTCCAGGGACACATACTGCCAGTCTCCGGAGAATCCATCATCTGAATGTTTTTTCGGTCTTATCTTTCTGCTTTCATCCCCTCAAAACATTATTATTACATTCCATTTTTATAGTAACAGAAACACATGTTAAACGCAACTCATCCGAAAAATCTGAAAATTATTCGGGAAGATAAGGCAGATGACAACCGGAAAAAGAAGCAAACATGAAAGCGGAATTGGCTGAAAATCCCGAAACGGACAGCAAAAAAACCTGGAGAATCTCCAGGCTTATATCATCTATTACAACTATTCATTTATTAAATGTACCTTCAAAACTGCATATACAACTTTCATCCATTCTCTTCCGCGTCAACCACTTACCTGCTTCCGGCTTTCTTCTGTCTTTCCTCCGCTTCTGTCTTCGGAAGTTCGATCTCGCTACGCTCTATCGAACGACCTTCCGACTAAGCTTCAGCCTTCGACTTCGTCCCGCCTTCCGCAAGTCTACAGGTCAAACCCTCGACCGATTAGTAGCAGTCAGCTCCATACATTACTGTACTTCCACCTCTGCCCTATCTACCTCGTCGTCTTCAAGGGGTCTTACTGCTTTCGCATGGGATATCTCATCTTGAGGGGGGCTTCACGCTTAGATGCCTTCAGCGTTTATCCCTTCCGGACTTGGCTACCCTGCCATGGCTCTGGCAAGCCAACAGGTACACCAGCGGTCCGTCCATCCCGGTCCTCTCGTACTAAGGACAGCTCCTCTCAAATATCCTCCGCCCACGCCGGATAGGGACCGAACTGTCTCACGACGTTCTGAACCCAGCTCGCGTACCGCTTTAATGGGCGAACAGCCCAACCCTTGGGACCTACTACAGCCCCAGGATGCGATGAGCCGACATCGAGGTGCCAAACCACTCCGTCGATGTGAACTCTTGGGAGTGATAAGCCTGTTATCCCCAGGGTAGCTTTTATCCGTTGAGCGATGGCATTCCCACTTAATACCACCGGATCACTAAGTCCTACTTTCGTACCTGCTCCACCCGTCGGTGTCGCAGTCAAGCTCCCTTCTGCCTTTGCACTCTTCGAATGGTTTCCAACCATTCTGAGGGAACCTTTGAGCGCCTCCGATACCCTTTCGGAGGCGACCGCCCCAGTCAAACTCCCCACCTGACATTGTCCCCCGGCCGGGTCACGGCCGCTGGTTAGAAACCCAATACCGCAAGGGTGGTATCCCAACATCGGCTCCATACGGACTGGCGTCCATACTTCTCTGCCTCCCACCTATCCTGTACATGCGATACCGAATCCCAGTATCAAGCTGGAGTAAAGCTCCATGGGGTCTTTCCGTCCTGGCGCAGGTAACCAGCATCTTCACTGGTACTTCAATTTCACCGGATGCATTGTCGAGACAGCGCTCAAATCATTACGCCTTTCGTGCGGGTCGGAACTTACCCGACAAGGAATTTCGCTACCTTAGGACCGTTATAGTTACGGCCGCCGTTTACTGGGGCTTAAATTCAAAGCTTCGATCTCTCTAACCTCTCCTCTTAACCTTCCAGCACCGGGCAGGCGTCAGCCCATATACCTCACCTTTCGGTTTCGCATAGACCTGTGTTTTTGCTAAACAGTTGCTTGAGCCTATTCTCTGCGGCCACCTCTCGGTGGCACCCCTTCTCCCGAAGTTACGGGGTCATTTTGCCGAGTTCCTTAACAATGCTTCTTCCGTCGGCCTTAGGATTCTCTCCTCATCCACCTGTGTCGGTTTACGGTACGGGTACAGTAAGAACGATAGCGGCTTTTCTTGACGCATGGCTCACATACTTCCCTACTTGAAGTTCGGTCCGCATCGCGTCTTCCCGTTGCCTGGCGGATTTGCCTGCCAGACCGGTACCTCGCTTGCACGCGGCTTTCCTTTCCGCGCCTATGCTTTCCACACGTGTCCCCACAGTTCTGTCTTACTGCAGTACAGGAATCTCAACCTGTTGTCCATCGACTACGGCTTTCGCCCTCGCCTTAGGTCCCGACTTACCCAGGGCAGATCAGCTTTACCCTGGAAACCTTGGATATTCGGCCGTAAGGATTCTCACCTTACTCTCGCTACTCATTCCGGCATTCTCTCTTCCATAAAGTCCACGGCTCCTTTCGGTACCGCTTCGTCCCTTATGCAATGCTCCTCTACCAACCTTTCGGTTCCTCGGCTTCGGCGGCGTGTTTCAGCCCCGGACATTTTCGGCGCAGGACCTCTCGACCAGTGAGCTATTACGCACTCTTTGAATGTGTGGCTGCTTCTGAGCCAACATCCTGGTTGTCTTTGAAATCCCACATCCTTTTCCACTTAACACGCACTTGGGGGCCTTAGCCGGAGGTCTGGGCTCTTTCCCTTTTGACCGTCCAACTTATCTCGTACAGTCTGACTCCCATACATCATCTTACTGGCATTCGGAGTTTGATATTCTTCGGTAAGCTTTGACGCCCCCTAGGAAATTCAGTGCTCTACCTCCAAAAGACTTGTATGAGGCTAGCCCTAAAGCTATTTCGAGGAGAACCAGCTATCTCCGGGTTCGATTGGAATTTCTCCCCTACCCACACCTCATCGCCACCCTTTTCAACGGATGTGCGTTCGGCCCTCCATTGCCTTTTACGGCAGCTTCAGCCTGGACATGGGTAGATCACCCGGTTTCGGGTCTGCTCCGACTGACTTTCTCGCCCTCTTAAGACTTGGTTTCCCTTCGGCTCCGCATCTTCCATGCTTAACCTTGCCAGCCAGCGCAACTCGCCGGACCGTTCTACAAAAAGTACGCGGTCGTGCATATAAAGCACTTCCACAGCTTGTAAACACAGGGTTTCAGGTTCTCTTTCACTCCCCTCCCGGGGTCCTTTTCACCTTTCCTTCACAGTACTATGCGCTATCGGTCACTAAGGAGTATTTAGCCTTGGGGGGTGGTCCCCCCGACTTCCCACAAGGTTCCACGTGTCTCGTGGTACTTTGGATCCTGCTGTCCCAACTCAGTTTTCGCTTACGGGGCTTTCACCCTCTCTGGCTGGCTTTCCCAAAACCATTCTGCTAACCTTGTTGGTAACGGATGCAGTCCATAACCCCAGCGTGCACGCACGCTGGTTTAGGCTCCTCCCATTTCGCTCGCCGCTACTTTGGGAATCGAGTTTTCTTTCTTTTCCTCCGGCTACTTAGATGTTTCAGTTCACCGGGTTCCCTTCCATACGTTATGGATTGGCGTATGGATACATGAGGTCTGCTCATGTGGGTTTCCCCATTCGGACATCTGCGGGTCACGGGATATTTGCTCCTCTCCGCAGCTTTTCGCAGCTTATCACGTCCTTCTTCGGCTCTTAGTGCCAAGGCATCCACCCTGCGCTCTTTTTTGTTTGACCTTCCGTTTCTATAGCGTTAAAAACGGTTGGTTCCTCGCGTTTTTCATGTTTTCCATGAATGAGTTTTGATTCATTATCTGTAAGTTTACCTCTCAGATAACTCCTCGGATGTCTTTTCCTATCTCTAAAACGTTTGACGTTTCTTGGATACTCGTTTTTTGTATATGCAGTTTTCAAGGTACATCAGGATGAGAGCGCATCGGAAAACGAAAGTGTGTGGCAAGCTCGCTTGCCTGAGCACTTTTGTTTGGAGATGCATTGGCATGCAATGCCATGACCGAACGGGCTTTGCCCGTGAGGTTCTCATCCGTCCCCTTCCGGGGAACTTTTCTGACTGATGTTTATCAGTCATCAGAATCAAAAAACATCTTTTTCAACTCTGATCACTGGTAAAGACCATCGTGATGAGCACTTAGCGCTGGTCTTTTCAGCGCTTACGTGCGACACATGCAAAGCACTTAGCGAAGCTTGCTGAGCTTAGTACTTTGCGGCTATCATATCAGCACTTCCCTGCTGTTTCAGGTTGACAGCCTCAGCGTTCCCGCCTCTGTCTGTTCTATCTGTAAAAGCATTTTCCCCTGCTTTCTTTTTTAGGGTTCCGGCAGCCACCTGCTCTCCCACACCGTCTCCAGTGCAGTACCATCGGCCGCATAGGTCTTAACCGTCGTGTTCGGGATGGATACGGGTGTTTCCCCTACGCGCATCGCCGCCGGAAGGTTCGTTATCAATCTTACCTGATAACTCAACAGTAAAACACATTCTCCTACTCATTTCCTTAGAAAGGAGGTGATCCAGCCGCACCTTCCGATACGGCTACCTTGTTACGACTTCACCCCAGTTATCGGTCCCGCCTTCGGCAGCTCCCTCCTCACGGTTGGGTCACTGACTTCGGGCGTTACTGACTCCCATGGTGTGACGGGCGGTGTGTACAAGACCCGGGAACGTATTCACCGCAGTATGCTGACCTGCGATTACTAGCGATTCCAGCTTCATGTAGTCGAGTTGCAGACTACAATCCGAACTGAGACGTTATTTTGGGGATTCGCTCACTCTCACAAGCTCGCTTCCCTTTGTTTACGCCATTGTAGCACGTGTGTAGCCCAAATCATAAGGGGCATGATGATTTGACGTCATCCCCACCTTCCTCCAGGTTGTCCCTGGCAGTCTCCTCAGAGTGCCCAGCCTCACCTGCTGGCTACTAAGGATAAGGGTTGCGCTCGTTGCGGGACTTAACCCAACATCTCACGACACGAGCTGACGACAACCATGCACCACCTGTCTTCTCTGTCTCCGAAGAGAAAGGAAACATTACTTTCCGGTCAGATCGATGTCAAGACTTGGTAAGGTTCTTCGCGTTGCTTCGAATTAAACCACATGCTCCACCGCTTGTGCGGGTCCCCGTCAATTCCTTTGAGTTTCATTCTTGCGAACGTACTCCCCAGGTGGACTACTTATTGCGTTGGCTGCGGCACCGAATAGCTTTGCTACCCGACACCTAGTAGTCATCGTTTACGGCGTGGACTACCAGGGTATCTAATCCTGTTTGCTCCCCACGCTTTCGAGCCTCAACGTCAGTTACCGTCCAGTAAGCCGCCTTCGCCACCGGTGTTCCTCCTGATATCTACGCATTTCACCGCTACACCAGGAATTCCGCTTACCCCTCCGGCACTCCAGATAAACAGTTTCCAATGCAGTTCCGGGGTTAAGCCCCGGAGTTTCACATCGGACTTGCTCCTCCGTCTACGCTCCCTTTACACCCAGTAAATCCGGATAACGCTTGCCCCCTACGTATTACCGCGGCTGCTGGCACGTAGTTAGCCGGGGCTTCTTAGTCAGGTACCGTCATTTTCTTCCCTGCTGATAGAAGTTTACATACCGAAATACTTCTTCCTTCACGCGGCGTCGCTGCATCAGGGTTTCCCCCATTGTGCAATATTCCCCACTGCTGCCTCCCGTAGGAGTTTGGGCCGTGTCTCAGTCCCAATGTGGCCGGTCACCCTCTCAGGTCGGCTACTGATCGTCGGCTTGGTGGGCCGTTACCCCACCAACTACCTAATCAGACGCGGGTCCATCCCATACCACCGGAGTTTTTCACACCAGGACATGCGTCCCTGTGCGCTTATGCGGTATTAGCAGTCATTTCTAACTGTTATCCCCCGGTATGGGGCAGGTTCCCCACGCGTTACTCACCCGTCCGCCGCTCAGTCACTTCCGCTTCATTCCGAAGAAATCAACAAAAGCGCTTCGCTCGACTTGCATGTGTTAAGCACGCCGCCAGCGTTCATCCTGAGCCAGGATCAAACTCTCTAAATAAATGTGTTTGTCCGTTCAAGATCAACTCTTGGCTAATCTATCCCTTTTTACTGTTTTAAGGATCTTTCGATCGTTCGTTAATGATTTTAGAACTTTCGAGGAATGTGTTTCACTGTTCAGTTATCAATGTTCTTTCGGAAAGCATTCCATCCAATGCTGCTTTCGCAGTCTGTCAGGATGCATTTCCTTGGTTCTGCCTTGCGACAGCTTTGACATTTTATCATGTTGTTTTTGCTTTGTCAAGAACTTTTTTCAAGTTTTTTATCTCTCAATTTCTTGCCTCAGCAGCAACTCTGATAGTCTATCATGCTATTTTGCATTTGTCAAGAACTTTTTCTTATTTTTTCATTCTGACTTTATGCTCAGCTGTCCCTCTCACGACAGCTCAATTAGAATAGCACATTCATTTCCGTCTGTCAACAACATTTTACGTTTTTTTCAAAAATTCCGCAACAGTCCGATTAATCCGACAAACACACCCACTTAATTCGTTGTCCGCAGAAATAAATAGGGTGATCTGCCATAAAATACGGAGATCTTTCTGTATAAAGGGACTGTCGGCTAATATCGAATTTTCTCTCTGACCTGCAGGGAAGAGACCCCCACAGAATTCGGTTTTAAGATCTGAATTCTCTATCGGATTGTCTCTTCCTTTTTATACATCTTATTTCCCGGCACAAAACTCCCTTGTTTTGATTTTGAAGTGCCTCCGTCAGCTAAGCCGTTTTCGGCTCCCTTCTTCACGCCGGTCATCCGCGTTGGACTCTTCCTTTTGTTCTTCCCTCCGTTTGTTGATCCTCATCGCTTTATTCCGGTATGGATTCTTTTCCGTATTGTATTTATCAGGTCATCTGGATTTACGTTCACAGCCGGTGCTGTCCGCGCAGCCATAAATCTCCATCGCCTGGGGGGCTGCCCTCCTGCTCTTTTCCTGCTCTTTGCCCCCCGCCCGAATATGCCCCGTTTTCCTTCCGTCATGACAGATGGAAAAGGAAGAGTATGAGTTCTACTCAGATACTTTCACAAAAACTTCCTCATCAAAGGTAAGCCTGTCTCCTTCCAGATAAATATCAATATTGTCCCAATCCTGCTCTTCTTCTGTAAGCGAATTTGTATAATGGTAAATCGTATCTGTTCGGATACTGTCCTGTGCAGAAGCATCATAAAACCCGTACCAGATTGGGATCGGAACCCCATTCTCATCATCGCTGGCCAGACAGAAAAGATCTCCAGCCGTAAATATCAGATAGCAGTCACTTTCCTGAGATTCCCAGGTTCCCAGGAGATTCCCGTACATCGCCGTTACATCTTCCTCCCAGCTGACCTCCGGTACATAAAAGCTTTGGATCGATTCACTTTCTGTCCGTTCTCCGCTGTAGTCCATCACAGTTGTTACACGCGTTTCATTTCCCTGTTTCTGATAGGTATATGTGTATTCCAGTTTGCATTCTCCATCCACATAGTCTGCCTGTCTGCAAAGATTTCCCTCACTGTCATAATCGTTCAGAAATTCCCTTGTCCAATCCTCTGATTCACTGATATTTCTGATCAGCCGGCCATTTTCATCGTACTCCAGGCGATAAGCAATACCCGTCCCCGCAGCCGTACCGGAGGCTGTTCGTGTCTCCTCATCCCACTCATACACAATCTGTTCCGTAACTACTGCAGAAGGCGTCTGATACTCAGGGCTCCGGCCATCTGTCGTACCATTATAGCCCACGCGCAGAGTCTGGTACTTCTGCAAAATCCCCTGCGAGTCCATAACTTCCGCTATGATGGTCGCTGAATATCCTCCCCCTCCACTAAAAGGATACGTATACCTTTTTTTCATTCCGTCTTCATATTCAGACAATACCAGCAAAATGTTTCTTGGCGGATCTTCCTGCGGTTCCGGAATCATAAGCCTCTGTCTTCCATACTGATCATATCCATAATATTGATCACCCAGCAATGTATCCGATGAATCGAATATGGTTTCCCCCAACAATAACCGGCTGGTATCCACCTCCCCTGCGGTCTCTTCTTCCCTTTTTTCCTCCGCAGCCTCCCCTGCGGCCGCTTCCTGTTCTTCCTGTTCAGCCAATGGTTCTTCCGTATCCCCATCCGACTTCGTTATCTCCTGCTGCAGGACCCGTTCCGCGATCTCCCCAAAGTCCCCGCAGCCTGTCCATACGATCGCCGCCGCAGCCACAAAACCGCTGCCCATCCATCTCCAAATCCTTCTTCTCATATTCTCCCTCCTCTGTTTTCCGAACTTTAAAATTCTGTTCCCGAGCCACAGAATTTTCTCGTTCTTACAGTTCTCCACCGGGCAGCTTATGTCTATGGAAAGTCATCTGATCAAAAAAATCACGTCCTGCATAAAAAAAGAGAGGCGGCAAATCAGCCGCAACTCTCTTAATTTCCAACCGGATCACTTATTCCAGACCGATTCGGTTAAACACCATCTCATAACCATCATTCCCATAAGTAAGGGAACGGTTCACACGGCTGATGGTCGCAGTGGATGCACCGGTCTTCTCTGAAATCTCCAGGTAAGTCTTCTTCTGCCTCAGCATACGTGCCACTTCAAACCTCTGAGATAAGGATAAAAGTTCATTGATCGTGCATACATCCTCAAAAAAAGTATAGCACTCCTCCTTATTCTCCAAACTTAAAATCGCCTCAAACAAATGATCCACAGCTTCTGTATGTATTTTTTTGCTCATAGCCTCTCCTTCTAGCCCCCTATAACTTTCTCGGTTCTGTTCCTTGCTTTCATCCCCGGCAGTTACAAACTACTTTTTAATTTTAACACATTAGCCTGGAAAAGCAACCCATTTTAGAAAAGTTTCTTACTTTATACGCCGCCCGCTCCCCTGGTCCGGCGTTCCTTTACACATATTTTTTTAATATTTCTACAGAATGGTTCAGGACCAGATCCTCCGGAAAATCCATCTGTTCCAAAAGACGATAGGCATGTCCATGATTTCCCACCATTGAATCCACATGCGCATCGCTCCCCACAGTCACAGGAACCTTATATTCCCGGCACAGCTTCAGCATCTCAAGGTCATTGGCTTCCGCTCCTACTCTGGTTCCCCGGGGATCCAGAGAATGATTGTTCAGCTCCAGTACCTTTCCTGTTTTCTTCGCGGCTCTCACCAGGGCCGGATAGTCCACAGGGAACCGGCTGTCATCAGGATGACCGATGATATGAACATACGGATTTTCCATAACCCGCAGATAAGCCCGGGTATAATCACTGCGGCTTCCTTTCTCCATACAGGGTGTATGCATACTGGCAATTACCAGATCCATCTTTTTCAGTACTTCCGCCGGCAGATCCACATGTCCTTCAAAATCCAGAATGTTCAGTTCGCAGCCCAAAAGCAGTCTGACTCCATAATATTCCCGATCCACCACAGATAAATTCCGGAAGTAAATCTCCCGGCAGCTTCCTGGCATCTTGGGAGCATGTTCCGTAATCCCCAATACCTTCAGTCCTTTTTCTGCAGCGGCAGCAGCCATTTCCCGAATGGTGGAATAAGCATGACCGCTGGCCAGGGTATGTGTATGCGTATCCAGTACATAATTATAATTCATTGTTCTTCCATCCTTTCCTCTGTTTTAAAACACAGCCTGCACTTTATCGCGCATGCGCGGCATAATGCGGCCGTGTCCTGTCTGCATATCCAGGAACACGGCTGCAGTACACCTGAGAACCGCAGCCACCAGTTACAATACAGCAATTCTTTTCAAAGTCAATTCTTGACTTTTTATTTCTCCGTGCTGTCATGGTGCCAAAGCAAAGAGATCCCCCGGCCTTTTCGTGCCAATCCCGTCAGGTACCCGTCCGCTGCTCCCATGATTTCTTGACACATTTTTTGGCGTGTGATATAGTATGCTGGAACTGAAAAGGGGAGCCCTTGCGGCTGAGAGGAAGTTCGGCTTCGACCCTCATACCTGACTTGGATAATGCCAACGTAGGGATTTCTTGCGATATTTATGAAGGCTGCCATACATATGACGGTCTTCTTTTATGGGGCTGTCCGTATTACCGGTTCGGCTCCGTTTTTTTTGCCGGAAATTCACTGCCCCGAAAGGCAGAGGCCGCCCAAATGTTCTCCGCTGCAACGGTTCAGCCTTACGGTTTCGCTGCTGCAAAGAGGTATGATGGACCTGTTGCTCCGTAACAGTTCAGCCTTCCGGCTTCACTGTTACAAATGCATGCACACAGGCTGCGATTTGCGTAGCCTGGCGCCCGCAAATCTCGGGATCACGCTGCGAATGCAGCGTGACACCTCGCGGGACTTTGGAAGGCTGAACTGTTCCGTTGCTCCCTTTATTCAGTATCCCGTCATACAAAGGAGGAATTCATATGCTGCATATATTTGTAAATGCAGAAGGCGGACTGACGGCCGCCGGCTATGCTGCCAGTATCGCGGCGGCGGTGATTTTGTTTATCCTGGCGGTATTCATCGCAGGAAAGGTTTCCAACAAGAAAAAGATGGGCGCCAGGCAGCTGGTATTTTGCGCCATGTCCATCGCACTGGCATTTGTCACCTCTTATATCAGATTTTTGCCCATGCCGTTCGGAGGCTCTGTCACCCTGTTCAGTATGCTGTTCATTGTGATGACCGGTTACTGGTACGGTCCCAAAACCGGCATTTTAGTGGGATTTACCTATGGAATCCTGCAGTTTCTGCAGGAGCCGTACGTACTTTCTCTCTTCCAGGTCTGCTGTGACTATCTGCTGGCCTTCGCTGCCCTGGGTGTTTCCGGATTTTTCTCAAAATCCAGAAATGGTCTTTTAAAAGGTTATATTCTGGCCGTACTTCTCCGGGGTGTCTTCCATACGCTGGGAGGCTATCTGTACTGGATGAGCTATATGCCGGACAACTTTCCCCAGTCACTGGCTTTCGCCTATCCTGTGATCTATAATTACAGCTATCTGCTGGCTGAGGGCGCGCTCACAGTGGTGCTTCTGTGTCTTCCTCCGGTAAAAAGGGCGTTTGAACAGGTACGGAATCTTGCTCTGTAACGGGACGTTTCATCATTTTGAGCAGCAGCTGTTTCCATCGGCTCCGCAACTGTCCAGCCTTACAGCTTTACTGTCTCAAAATACTGGTATCCAGAAGTCATGCTGCATTTGCAGCGGGATCCTGAGGTCTGCAGGCGCCATGCTGCGGGAACCGCAGCCTGTGTGCATGCTTTGGCGACAGTGAAGCCGGAAGACTGAGCAGTTACTTTGCCCCTGCCTCAAACAGGCAAAGCCCTTGCAATCCATTTCCCTTAATGCTATGATGTTATAAGTCAAAGTTCTCCGCGTCAGCTGCCCAACGGCCATACAGATATGTCCGTCCGGCACGCTGCCTGCGGGAATCATGCAGCAGTCCGGTCTTCCGGCTTCGCTGCTGCGAAACGAGGTGGAATCAAGATGGACTGGCTGGGAAAACCGTATCACTCTCTGGACTTTATGCTCCGGGAACGGTTCGGGGAAAAAATTTATAAAGTAGCTCTGGACGGCGGCATGTCCTGCCCCAACAGGGACGGAACCCTGGGAACAGGCGGCTGCATCTTCTGCAGCGCAGGAGGATCCGGAGATTTCGCTGCCAGCCGTGCTCTTGGCATTACAGAGCAGATCGACAGTCAGATTGCGCAGATCACCCAAAAGCGTCCAGTCAACCGGTACATCGCCTATTTTCAGGCATACACCAACACGTATGCGCCGGCGGAATATCTGGAGGATCTGTTTTGGGAGGCAATCTCCCATCCCCGGGTAGCAGCTGTTTCCATCGGCACCCGACCGGATTGTCTTCCGCAAAAGACGGTAGAACTGCTGGCTTCTCTGAACCGGCAAAAACCGGTATGGGTGGAACTGGGGCTTCAGACTATCCACGAGCGGACCGCCCGGTATATCCGCAGAGGCTATCAGCTTCCCTGTTTTGCGGACGCAGTGGAAAGGCTTCACCAATCGGGTCTGGAAATTATCGTCCATACGATCCTGGGACTTCCCGGCGAATCGAAAGAAGACGTCCTTGAGACAATGGCGTATCTGAACCGCCTGCCCATCCAGGGGATCAAGCTGCAGCTTCTCCATGTGCTGAAAGGTACGGATCTGGCCAGGGATTATCAGGCCGGGCTTTTTCAGGTCCTCTCCATGGACGAGTATCTGAATCTGCTGATCTCCTGTCTGGAGCATCTGCGTCCCGATCTTGTGATCCATCGTCTCACCGGTGACGGCCCCAGAGATCTTCTGATCGTTCCCCAGTGGAGCAGCGCCAAGCGTACGGTTCTCAATCAACTCCACCACCGGATGAAAGAGATGCATACATGGCAGGGCATTTTCTTTGAGGAGGGAATCCAATGATAGAAAAGACGTCCACACTTTACAAAATGATGATTCTCTATACCCTGGAAAGGGTTGACTTTCCTCTTTCCAACACCCAGATCACCAATCTGTTTCTGGACTGCGAGTATACCACCTATTTTCATGTGCAGGAAGCGCTTCATGAACTTTTGGACAGCGGTCTGATCCAGGAAAAAAAGCAGGGCAACACCACGCTGTACGTAACCACGCCCAGCGGACGGGAGACCCTCTCCTTTTTTGAAAACAATATTCCGGAACAGATCCGCAGAGAAATCCGGCAGTACATGAAAGAGAAGAAATACGAGCTGAAAAACGAGCATTCTGTTCTGGCCGATTACTACCGGACGCCGGAGCAGGAATATGTGGTCCGCTGTCAGGTCCGGGAAGGGAAATCCACGCTGATCAGTCTGGAGCTGACGGTGCCTACCGAAGAAACAGCTCAGCTTTTCTGCAGGCATTGGGCCGGAAAAAGTCCCGATATCTATGCCTATCTGATGGAAACCCTGTCCTGACAGAGCACAGATTTTTTCAAAACCATTTCCCCATATGATTTCATCCGGCGGAAGACCCCGCCGGATGTTTTATAATTTCTTTCCAATTTTTTCAAAGTACGCCCGCACTTTCTGCTCATACCCATTTTCCGTAGGATAATAGAATCTTGTCCCTTCCAGTTCCTGCGGGAGATACTGCTGCTCCACGTAATGATTTGGATAATCGTGAGCATACAGATATCCCAGTCCATGTCCCAGCTTTGCAGCCCCTTTATAGTGAGCGTCCTGCAGATGAGGCGGTACCGTAGTCTTTTTCTGCCGCACAGATTCCATAGCCTGGTTCAGCGCCATATAGGAAGCATTGCTTTTGGGGGCGCAGGCCACATACGCCACCGCTTCTGCCAGAATAATCTGAGCTTCAGGCATTCCGATCCGTTCCACCGCCTGAGCCGCTGACGCCGCCACCACCAGCGCCTGAGGATCCGCCATCCCCACGTCTTCCGCCGCACAGATCATGATCCTGCGGGAAATAAAACGGATATCCTCCCCCGCATAAAGCATTTTAGCCAGATAATACAGCGCCGCGTCCGGATCCGATCCCCTCATGCTTTTGATAAAGGCGGAAATGGTATCGTAATGCTGATCCCCTGTCTTGTCATATCTCACCACCCGTTTCTGGATGCATTCCGAAGCCGTCTCCAGGTCAATGTGGATCTTTCCGTCGCTGCTCCTTTCCGTAGTCAGAACCCCCAGCTCCAGCGCATTCAGCGCTGCTCTGGCGTCCCCTCCGGAAATATCCGCCAGAAATTCCAGCGCGTCCTCCTCCAGGACCGCCTGATAGCTTCCCAGTCCCTTTTTTGTGTCAGTCACTGCCCGAAGCAGCAGTTTTTTAATGTCTTTCTTCTCCAGCGCCTTCAGTTCAAAAATAATGGACCGGGAAATCAATGCGCCATTTACCTCGAAATACGGATTCTCCGTAGTCGCTCCGATCAGCACCAGCGTCCCGTCCTCCACAAAAGGAAGAAGATAATCCTGCTGCCCCTTATTAAACCGGTGGATCTCATCCACAAACAGAATCGTCCGTTTCCCAAACATCCCCAGCCGGTCCTTGGCCGCTTTCACCACATCCTCCATATCCTTCTTCCCGGCGGTGGTGGCATTCAGCTGGGTAAATTCCGCGCTGGTGGTATTGGCGATCACCCGGGCCAGCGTGGTTTTGCCTGTCCCCGGCGGTCCGTAAAAGATCACCGACCCCAGCTTATCCGCCTTGATCGCCCGGTAAAGCAGCTTGTCCTTTCCTATAATATGTTCCTGTCCGACCACCTCATCCAGAGTGGCCGGCCTCATCCTGGAAGCCAGCGGAGATTCCTTCTCCAGCGCGGTTTCCTTCATATAATCAAACAAATCCATGTTCTGTTCTCCCTGTTCCTATTCTGTATCAGGCGTTTATCTGTTCTCCCGAAAATCCGTGATGTTCTCTTCTTCCGGCCGTTCCGGAAGAAATCGGACATCCTGTTTTTTCCTTCCATAATTACTCCGGCTTCAGGGATTTCTCTTTCCCCTTTTAATCCAGCAGCAATTGATCCGCTGTGACAAAACGATACCCCTCCTCCTGCAGCCGGTCCACGATCGCCAGCGCCGCTTCCACCGAGGCCTCATAGCCGTCATGCATCAGGATGATATCTCCATCCTCCACATTTTCCAGAACATACCGTTCCACTGCCTGAGCGTCCTGCAGCTTCCAGTCCAGGGAATCCACAGTCCAGAAAACGGGAATCATTTCCACTCCCACATCCAGAGTTTCATCCCACTCCCCGAAGGGCGGACGGATATACATGGGATATTCCCCGCAGGCTTCATAAATCCGGTTATTGGTGGTAAGGATTTCTTCTTTCGCCTCCTGGCGGCTCACTTTATTCAGCTGTACATGGTGATAAGAATGATTCCCCAGCAGGTGGCCATCCTCCTCCATCCGTTTTACAACGGCTTCCTTTCCTTCCATATTGATCCCCAGAAGAAAAAAGGTTGCCTGTACCTTTCTTTCCTTCAATCCGTCCAGAAGCGCTTCGGAATAGATACTGGGACCATCGTCAAAGGTAAGCGCCACCACGGGTTTTTCCTCTTTCACCTGTACTTTTGCCACAGCCGTATCCTCTGTCCGGGTATCCCTCCCGCGCCACGCCGCATCAGCTGCCAGCGCCGCAAGAAACATCCCGCAGACCGTCATGGAAATTTTCTCCCAGGTATTCCTTTTCTCCCTGCGTCCCACTGCCCTCCGCTCCTTTCCTGCAAACCGCACATCCGTATGATAATAAAGGCCGGATACTTCCGCCTCCAAACAGTCCGGGGCTTTCATACTATCATATGGCCGTCCGGCAGAAGGAATTCCCGAAAAAGGATAAGACAAGAAAGAAGGGCACTGTACTTCCGCTTTTCACAGCAGGTACAGTGCCCCGAATATGTCAACTGAATTATGCCAGTTTGGATTTTGCCAGCTCTGCCAGAGTCGCAAATCCTTCTGCATCGTTGATAGCCATGTCAGCCAGAACTTTTCTGTTCAGCTCCACGCCTGCCAGCTTCAGTCCGTACATAAATTTGCTGTAGGACAGTCCGTTGATTCTGGCAGCAGCATTGATTCTCGCGATCCAAAGCTGTCTGAACTGACGTTTTTTCTGCTTTCTTCCGGCATATGCGCTGGCCAGAGCACGCATTACAGACTGTTTTGCAATCCTGTACTGTTTGGATCTTGCTCCTCTGTAGCCCTTTGCCAGCTTCAGAACTCTATTGTGTTTTTTCTTTGCGTTTAATCCGCCTTTAATTCTTGCCATGTCTTATTTTCCTCCTTCGACCGATACTCTCTTCTTATAAATACGGTAAGATCTTCTTCATGCTCTTAACATTGGTCTGATCCATGATAGCTGCTTTTCTCAGATTTCTCTTTCTCTTCTGGGATTTCTTTGTTAAGATATGGCGTTTGTAAGCTTTATTTCTCACCAGTTTTCCAGTTCCTGTTTTTTTGAAGCGCTTTGCTGCCGCTCTGCTAGTTTTAATCTTAGGCATGTCTATTCCTCCTTAAACAAACTTCTAATTTATTTTTTAACGTTTTTCAGTTAAAAACATGGTCATGCTTCTGCCTTCCACTTTGGGCGCCTTCTCGATCACCGCAATATCCGCCAGTTCCTTGGCGAAATCCTCCAGAATATACTTGCTGCTGTTCATATGCGCCATCTCTCTTCCCCGGAAACGCAGGGTAACCTTCACTCTGTTTCCCTTGGAAATGAACTTTCTGGCAGATCCGATCTTGGTGTTCAGGTCGTTGGTGTCAATGTTGGGTGACAGCCGGACTTCCTTCACCTCAATGATCTTCTGTTTTTTCTTGGCTTCCTTTTCTTTTCTGGCCAGCTCATATTTGTATTTTCCATAATCAATGATCTTACAAACCGGCGGCTTTGCTGTCGGGGCGATCTTCACCAGATCCAGCCCGGCATCCTGGGCATGCCTGTACGCGTCCCTGGCGGACATGATTCCCAACTGTTCCCCATTCTGACCGATCAGACGAACCTCCCTGTCTCTGATCTGCTCATTAATCATTAAATCGCTAATTGTTGTACACCTCCATCATTACAAAATACCTTCCTGGGACATAGCGATCCAAAACTTCCTGAAAAGTCCCGACCGCTGGCAGGCGGCTGAACACACAGGTGCTCCTCCCATCTGCACCGCCAATAGATAGTGGAACTTCCTTCCCCTATCCGATCGGTACGATACTGCGGGCAGTTCACGGCAAAGCCGTTGGCTGTCCGTTGCCCGGCAAATGATGCCGCGTGCCGGCGGCACACGTTTGGCACCAACCGCAGCAAAGCGAATGCCCGCTCATACAGGCATAACGGCAGCCTGCCGGGTGTATCGCGCAAAAAAAGTGGATAGACAGACTATCCACATAATATCACCGTAATCACATTAAATAAAATATGATACCATATTAACCATTAGTCACTTTCATGTGCTAAGGTGAGAGTGGATACTCTTCTTTCTTTTCCCGCTGTATCTCTTGCTTACAGCCGTCTCTTTTTCATACCTCTATAAGCTACCACAACCCCTTCCGGCTGTCAAGCGTTTTTTTCAAAATCTTGTCTTCCGAAACATTACGTTTTCTTTAATATTCCGGTATCGGCTTGTCACACCTTTTCATTTTGACTATAATAAAGATATCATTTTACTGAGGGAGGAACACCATATGAGGAAGAAAGGAAAACTTTTCACTGTTATTTTTACGTTTCTTTTTCTCCTGCTGTCTGCTGCAGGCTGCGGAAAGGAATTTGACGCCAGCGGATACCTGAAAGCGGTCCTGGACAACTCTTATAAGCACGATCCCACCGCTTTTCTGGACCAGAAGATCGGAAGCGAGGAAGAAGCGGAACAGCTTTTTCAGGAAGGGATCGATGCCAATATCGCGGCTCTGACAGAATCCGCTTCGGTTTCCCAGGAGCAGGAACAGAATTTCCGGGCTATTTTTGAACAGATTTATGCCCAAGCGGATTACACCGTGGGCGAAGCCCAAAAACAGGAGGATGATTCTTATGTGGTAACGGTCACCTACCGGCCCATGACGCTTTTTGCCGATACCCAGCCCCAGCTGGAGGAACAGACGGAGCAGCTGACAAACTCCTATATGGAGCAGATTGCGGCAGGAGGAGAAGCTCCTGATGAGGAAACACTGACAGGAGAGATCATGGAACTCTATATGGGAATTCTCCAGGATGCTGCCGGCAGCGTAAACTATGGAGAGGAAACCTCCTGCCAGGTGCGTATCCAGCTGGATGATAATGTCTACATCCCAAACACTGATGATCTTATGACTCTGGAGAACGGCATCCTGGGTGTGGGCGCCTGACAGATCACCCGCTTCCTTCCCGGGAGTGTGACAGTTCTTCAAATATGACAGAGGAGATGTTATTATGAAATTCAAACCAATCACTGCCCTTTTCACTGCCGGAGTTCTGGCTCTTACCATAACCGGCTGCAGCAGGGAAGAAGACTTCGATGCTTCCGGCTATACCGCAGCCTATCTGGACGGAGTTCTGAAAGGCGACTCTTCCGCCTACCAGACGCTTGCCGGCGAAAAGGCGGAAGACCTGGAAGCGCTCCACAGTCAGTATCTGGCCTCACAGACAGAAAGGATCCTGGGAAATACCGATAACGCCCCGGGCGGTCAGCAGATTTCTCCAGGTCTGCAGCAGGATTTCAACACACTATGGGAGGATGTTTTTCAGAAGACCAGCTACAGCGCCTCTTCCGCCAGCAGGAATGAGGAAGATTCCTATCAGATAACGCTGGATATCCGGCAGCTGAAGCTCTATGAAAAGGCTCAGGAGCTTCTCCCGGCCAAAATGGAAGAATACTCTCAGCAGCTCTCTGAAAATACGGAGGATTCCTGGGAGCTGTACGCTTCCACTATTCTGGAGACTTACCAGGAAGCCCTTGAGAGCGCCGCCTACGGTGAGGACGAAACCGCTCAGATTACCTTATCCCGGACAGATTCGGACACATGGACGGTAAGTTCCCAGGATGTGGATTCCCTGATCCAGAAGCTTCTGGATGTCTCTGTTCTGGAGGACAGCGCCGCCGACACAGCCCAGTCACTCCAGACAGAAGCCACGCCGGATACAGCCGATCCGGAGGAAATCGCCAGTGCGGATACAGCCCAGGTGGGTCAAACGGTTTCCCTGTCCAGGGAAGGCACAGCCATGGCCGATTTTTCCATTGACCGGGTTGAAGTTACCGATGAACGCAGTGAATATGACATGTCCAATCCGGAAAAAGTGGTGGTCATCACCTACACATACACCAACACCGGATCGTCAGATCCTCTGCTGCTGGATGAGATGAGCTTTACGGTAATGGAAGGAGACAGCGCCTGCTCTCCCTATTATCTGACTACTATTCCTTCTCCCACCATCGCCGAGCAGGGAGGAGCTCCTGTTACGGCAGCTATGGCCTACGGGGTAAGCCAGGACTGCGACAGTGTCACCATCTATGTGGACAGTCCGCAGCTCGATACACCGCTAACAGTAACAGCAGCACTGTCTTAAACCATATGAGCAGAAAAAGATCCGGGAGAACAGAACATCTCCCGGACCTTTTTCTGCTTTTTATCCGTTCTTTTCCTGGGACCTGTTTCAGGCTCCGCACTGGAAAGTGCCGCAGCAGGTTTCCTCGCACTGACAGGCATTGCTTCCGGTAATATTGATGGAACCTGCCTCGCATTTCTGGTTCTTATTGAAAGAACACTCACAGGCTTTGCAGCCCACCTGTACATTGTCCTTTCCGTATCCGGATTCCATGGCGTTGGTGGTTCCGGTCCGCTCCTGAAAGCTGGCGCAGCAGGTCTGGTCCATCGTTCTGGCATTCTCCCCGCCTACCTGGATCCCGTCTCTGGAACAGAGCTGTTCCTTGTTGTACACGCATTTTGTAGCTGAGCATCGTAATGCTGGCATCGCACATACCTCCTTTTTTCATCCCGTACAGCCGGAGGCGTTCCCGTACAAACCGGCCCGGCAGGCTGCAAAAAACCTCCTGCAGCCTCCCCGCCTTGTTGACGCTGCCTGCGCTTCCAGCTGTTTTCCCGGTACTCCGATAGTATGTCCCCGATGCCGCCGGACTATTCATTTTTTATGTTTTCTCGTTGCCAAAGCTTGGCCTTCCGCTGTCCTGCGGGCGCTTTTTTTTCCGCCCTTACTGCTCTGCCTGTATTTTACGGATTTCTTTTGTGCGGATTTCTCTGGAAATCTCCTCAATAAAGGTATCCAGGGATTTCTGGCCCTCGTCGCCCATATAGCGGCTTCTTACAGATACCACGTTTTCCTCTTCCTCTTTTGCTCCCACGATCAGCATATAAGGAACCCGGTGAAGCCTGGACTCCCGAATCTTATATCCGATTTTTTCAGAACGGTTGTCCACACTGGAGCGGATTCCGTTCTTCTTCAGTGCAGCGTTCACCTTCTCTGCGTAATCCGCGAATTTCTCAGAGATGGGCAGTACGCGAACCTGTTCCGGACACAGCCAGGTGGGGAACATACCCGCATATTTTTCGATCAGCCATGCCAGTGTTCTCTCATAGCAGCCGATGGAAGTTCTGTGAATGATATAGGGACGTTTCTTGTCTCCGTTCTCATCAATATAGTACATATCAAACTGCTCAGCCAGAAGGGCATCCCACTGAATAGTGATCATGGTATCCTCTTTGCCGTACACGTTTTTCGCGTTGATATCCACCTTGGGACCGTAGAACGCGGCTTCTCCCACGTCCTCCACAAAGGGAATCTCCAGCTCCGTCAGCACCTGGCGGATATGGCCTTCCGTCTCCTCCCATACCTGGGGCTCGCCGATGTATTTTTCCGTATCTGCCGGATCCCATTTGGAAAGATGGTAGGTCACATCCTCCTGCAGTCCCAGGGTTTCCAGACAGTGCTTTGCCAGAGCCAGACAGTTTTTGAACTCCTGTACCATCTGATCCGGACGCACGATCAGATGGCCCTCTGAAATGGTAAACTGGCGGACCCGGGTAAGTCCGTGCATCTCCCCGGAATCCTCGTTCCGAAACAGCGTGGATGTCTCACTGTAGCGCAGAGGCAGCTCTCTGTAGCTGTGCTGTCCCGCTTTGTACACATAATACTGGAAAGGACAGGTCATGGGACGCAGGGCAAAAACCTCCTTGTCCTTCTCCTCATCTCCCAGCACAAACATGCCATCCTTATAGTGATCCCAATGACCGGAAATCTTGTACAGATCACTTTTGGCCATCAGCGGCGTCTTGGTGCGGATGTAACCCCACTCGTTGTCCTCCAGATCCTCGATCCAGCGCTGCAGCTCCTTGATCACAATCACTCCCTTGGGCATCAGAAGCGGCAGGCCCTGTCCGATCACATCCACTGTGGTGAACAGCTCCATCTCCCGGCCCAGTTTGTTGTGATCCCTCTTCTTAGCATCCTCCATCTGCTCCAGATAAGCGTTCAGCTCATCCTTTTTGGCAAATGCGGTTCCATAGATCCGGGACAGCATCTTATTCTTTTCATTTCCTCTCCAGTAAGCTCCTGAAGAGGAGGTCAGCTTAAATGCCTTGATGCCCTTGGTGCTCATCAGATGCGGTCCGGCACACAGATCCACAAAATCTCCCTGGCTGTAGAAAGAAATCTCCGCGTCCTCCGGCAGATCCCGGATCAGCTCCACCTTGTAAGGCTCGCCTTTTTCTTCCATGAATCGAATGGCTTCTTCCCGGGGCAGAGTAAAGCGCTCCAGCTTGGCGCCCTTTTTGATGATTTTCTTCATCTCTTTTTCCAGCGCGTCCAGATCTTCTCTGGTAAAGGATTCATGCTCAAAATCGTAATAAAATCCCGTATCGATGGAGGGACCGATGGCCAGCTTGGCCTCCGGGAACAGATTCTTTACCGCCTCCGCCAATACATGGGAAGTGGTATGGCGCAGCGCCGCCAGTCCTTCCTTGTCGTTGGCTGTGAGAATATTCAACTGGCAGTCTTTATCCAGAACCGTCCGCAGATCCACCGTTTCTCCGTCCACCTGAGCCGCCGTGGCCGCCCGGGCCAGACCCTCGCTGATATCCAGAGCCACCTCATAGGCAGATCTGGGGCTGTCATATTCTTTTACTGAACCGTCCTTTAATGTAATGATCATATGGATTCCTCTCCTTCCTCTTCCTGGCCGGCCTGGCCGTAATTGTTTCCATTATAATTCCCGAAGCTGATACTTTTAAACGGCGCCAGGATCAGACCGGCTACAATTCCGGCCAGCAGCACTGCTGCTGTAAACAGCACTTTTTCTTCCATTGTCCAGTCTTTCGCAAAAAATTCTCTGACTTTTTCCATTTCTTCTCCTTTCTTCCGGGCGCAGGGCAATCTCCTATGAAACTAAAAAACTCTGTTCGTTCCCTGCAGGTTGCGGCTGCAAGGGACGGACAGAGTTTTCCTTTCTGTTCGCGGTTCCACCCTTCTTGTCTGCTCCGCGTCATATACAGCGGAATGGTCAGACCACTTTCTTCTGATGGTAACGGAATCACCGGGCCTGATTAGGGCCGCTCAGAGGTGGTTTTCAGATACCTCCGGTCAAGGCGCTTCCAGCCTGCGCAGCCTCTCTCTGGGACGTTGGGTATCCTACTCGTCTCGTCATCGCTTTGTCTTTTGATGAACTTATTATAACATTGAAAATGTATTTGTCAACGGAGGATTCTGTTATTTTTTTCATTCCATGGCGGATCGGCCATTGGTCTTTGCCAAAAAGAATCGTCTCAGCTGTTTATCCTGTCATATGCTGTCTGATATACTTCCAGCAGCTGAGAGATCCCTACTGCATCCACATCTGCCAGATAAGCCTCCCAATCCGCATCCGAATCAATGTCTTCAGAGCCTGTAATAAATGCCACCTGACTCTCCCCCAGCCGTACAGATTCAGACATGGCATTCTGCGATGCCTACTATTTCAGCCGCTATTTCAAAAAGAATATGGGAATGACTCCCACCTGCTACCGGAAGCTTCGGATCAATGACAGTATCAGTTATCCATATCCGGAACATCCTTTATAACCGGTTGACATTTTTCTCTTTTTATCGTTTAATGTGCTTATAGTTTGAATTTCAAATCATTTTGAGGGAGGTACTTATGTCTGAATATGTGATCACTACGGATTCCAATTCCGATGTCCCCGCCGACTTTCTGGCCCGTCATCCCCTAACCATCATTCCCCAGTATTACGCTTTTGGGGATACTGTATACGGAGACGAGCTGAACATGCCGCCGGCCGAATTTTATGAAACCATGCGCCAAGGCCAGCTGCCCAAATCCATGGCCAACAACCCGGCCGTGATCCGGGAAAAGTTCACAGCGATCCTGAAAGAGGGGAAGGACATCCTTCATATCGCTTTTTCCAGCGCCTTGAGCGGAAGCTGCAGCAACGTACAGGTGGCGGCCAACGAATTGATGGAGGAGTTTCCCGACAGGAAGATCCTGGTATTTGATTCCCTGAACGCCTCTCTGGGCGAAGGCCTGTCGGTGATGCGGGCAGTGGAAATGAAAGAATCCGGCGCCGATATGCAGACCATCTATGATACCCTGATGGAGGAACGGAACCATATCAACGTATCTTTTACCGTGGATGACCTGCATCATCTGCAGAGAGGCGGACGGGTTTCCAAGACCACAGCGGTCCTTGGCAGCATGATCAATATCAAGCCGGTGCTTTCCATCACTGCCTCCGGGGAACTGAAAGCCAACGGAACCGTCCGGGGCCGGAAAAAAGCGTTGAATTCCCTGGTGAAATCCATGGAAGAAGCCCTGGACAGGGATCACTTCGGAAATGATCATTATGCGGGAGTGGTACACGCCGACTGTCTGAAGGATGCGGAATATGTAGCTGCTCTGATGGAAAAACTGGGAGCGGCCAAAAAGATATGGATCAATGATGTCAGCCCCAGCATCGGCACCCATGCCGGTCCCGGTGTGGTAGGCATCATGTTCTATGGAAAACAGGTGGAGAGCTGACCTGCTAAGGTTTCCCTGTCTGTGGCCCGTCAAATGGCGCTGCATGCCGGCGGCACGCATTCAGCGCCGGCCGCAGCGAAGCGAAGACCCGCTCATGCAGGCATGGCGGCTGCTTTCCTGGCTTACCGAAAAAAAAGATCCGGCGGGAACCGGAAAATCTCACGGCTGTATAACAGCCGGATTTTCTGGCTCCTTCCGGATCTTTTTTGGCCGCAGGCAGTATCGATGCAGCAGCCCAGTTTTCTGATCTACCGCGAAACTTTCATCAGGGGGATTTCGGCCGGTTATCTGTAATACTGGATAATTCCCTGAGTTCCTTCATCCCCATGGCCTTCTTTTTCCATTTGCCGGTACATTTCCAGCACCTGGGACAGAACGGGCAGTTCCAGTCCCGCCTTCTGGGCTTCCTCCACAGCGATTCCCATATCCTTGATAAAATGTTTGATGAAGAATCCCGGCGCGTAATCTCCTGCCGCCATTTTAGGCCCCAGATTGGCAAGCTGCCAACTTCCCGCCGCGCCTCCCGAAATCGTCCCGATCAGCCGATCCGCGGGAATTCCCTGCCGCATGGCATAAGCCATAGCTTCACTGACTCCTGCCACTGTCCCGGCAATGGCGATCTGGTTGGCCATCTTCACATGCTGGCCGCTTCCCGCGCTCCCCTCATAAACCGCGCTGCTGCCCATGGCATCCCACAGCGGACGGCATTTTTCAAAATCTTCCCGGTCGCCTCCCACCATGATGGTGAGAGTACCGGCGGCGGCACCGCCCTCTCCCCCGGACACAGGCGCATCCAGCACATGGAAGCTCTTCCGCGTTCCCTCCTCATAAATCCTTACGGACAGATCTGGCCGGGTGGTGGTCATATCAATCAGATACGTTCCCGGATCTGCTCCAGTCAGAACCCCCATCCCACCGAAGTACACTTCCTCCACATCTTCGGGATATCCCACGATGGTGATCACCGCATCTCTTCCGGCAGCGCATGTTGCCGGTGAATCACACCATACGGCTCCCTCCTCCAGCAGGGGAAGCGCCCTCTCCTTTGTACGGTTATAGATATACAGTTCAAATCCGTTCTTCATCAGGCTGCGGATCATGCCTTTTCCCATTACGCCGGTTCCGATAAATCCTATTTTTTTCATGGTTGTCCTTTCAGAAGCTTTTCTCCAGCTTCCCGATCATCTCATCCACATCATGTTCTGTGATCACCAGCGGCGGCACCATCCGCAGCACATTGCTTCCCGCGGAGATCACCAGCAGTCCGTTTTCAATGGCCCGGCTGATCACCTCACCCACCGGCTTTCCATCCAGCACCAGGCCCTGCATCAGACCTTTTCCACGCCTGGCCGTGATAAAATCATATTTATCCACAAGAGCATCCAGCTTTTCTTCCAGATACGGCGTGATCCTGCGCACATGTTCCAGGATCTTCTCCTCCTCAAACAGATCGAACACCTTGCTCACCGCAGCGCACGCCAGAGGATTTCCTCCATAGGTGGTTCCATGGTCCCCCGGAACCAGCGAGGCGGCGGCTGTCTTTTCGTTCAGGACAAAAGCCCCCACCGGCACGCCGCAGCCCAGAGCCTTGGCACAAGTCATCACATCCGGCAAAACCCCGTAATCCTGGCAGGCGAACATCACTCCGGTACGTCCCATACCGCACTGGATCTCATCCAGGATCAAAAGGATATCTCTCTCATCGCAAAGCTTCCGGACACCTTTCAGGAAGTCCGGATCCGCCGGATAGATGCCCCCCTCTCCCTGTACGGTCTCCAGGATCACCGCGCAGGTTTTCTCTGTGATCTGGGCCTTCACGCTTTCCAGGTCATTAAAACGGGCAAAGCGGATACCGCCGATCAGCGGCTTAAAGGGTTCCTGATAGTGGGTATTTCCCGTAACGGACAGGGCTCCCAGACTTCTTCCATGGAAGGAATTCTCCATGGCCACGATCTCATGATCGGTTTTTCCGTCCTTTAAATAGGCGTATTTCCTGGCCACCTTGATGGCTCCCTCAATGGCTTCCGTACCGCTGTTGGTGAAAAATACCCGGGACAGTCCGGTGGCTTTTGCAAGCTTTTCCGCCGCCTCTGTCATCGGCACGTTGTAAAACAGATTGGAGGTATGGATCACCTTGTCGATCTGCTCCTTCAGCGCCTGATTATATTTCCTGTTGTTGTATCCCAGGGCGAATACGGCTATTCCCGCCGCAAAATCCAGATACTCCTTCCCATCCACATCATACAGACGTACTCCGTCTCCCCGTTCCAGCACCACCGGAAAACGGTTGTAGGTGTGCAGGAGCACCTGCTCTGCCCGGTCCATATATTCTTTACTGCACGTCATAATCTTTTATCGCATCCTTTCTCAAAATAGCCGTTCCGATACCTTTGTCTGTAAAGATCTCCAGCAGCAGGCAGTGGGGGATCCTTCCGTCCAGGATATGCACCCGGGACACCCCTTCCTCGATGGCGTCGATACAGTTCTGCAGCTTGGGGATCATACCTCCTCCCACATTTCCTCCGGCCATCAGTTCTCTGGCCTCCTTTACAAACAGCTTGGAGATCAGGCTGGAAGGATCCCTGGGATCCCTGTAAACTCCCTCGATATCCGTGAGAAATGCCAGCTTCTCCGCATGGACCGCCTTGGCAATGGCGCAGGCCGCGTCATCCGCGTTGATATTGTACGTCTGGAAATTGTCATCCAGTCCCAGAGGACATACGATGGGAAGGAAATCCTTTTCCAGAAGATCATACAGGATCTTGGTGTTTACTGATTTGATATTTCCCACAAAGCCGATATCCTCTCCCTGGGCATACTTTTTCTCCACATGGAGCATTCCCCCGTCCTTGCCGCTGACCCCCACGGCCCGCACTCCCAAAGACTCCACCAGGGTTACCAGCTCCTTATTCACCTTATTCAGCACCATCTCCGCCACTTCCATGGTATCCTTATCCGTCACCCGAAGGCCGCCCACAAACCGGGGCTCCATTCCCACCTTGGCCACCCAGCGGCTGATCTCCTTTCCTCCGCCGTGTACGATGATCGGCTTAAATCCCACCAGCTTCAGCAGTACCACATCCTGGATCACCTGACGTTTCAGATTTTCATCCACCATGGCGCTTCCGCCGTATTTTACCACGATGATCTTTCTGTTAAACCGCTGGATATAGGGAAGGGCTTCGATCAGCACCTCCGCTTTCCGCAGATATTCTTCCTTTACCATTGTCCCTTGTCTCCTCCTTCATCCTTCCGGCCGGTTCCTGTATGCCTTCCGGAAATCTTTGTCTCCTCTGTGTCAGAATCCCCGTCTTACCATCATCCGGTCTTAAGACCGGTAGTCGCCGTTGATCCTCACATAATCGTATGTCAGGTCACAGCCCCAGGCCGCAGCGCTCTCATTTCCCATCTTTACATCCGCAATGGCAGTCACTTCCGGCTGGGACAGGATCCTTGTGGCCTCCTCCTCGCTGTAGCCGGTGGACACACCGTCCTCCACGATCTTCAGCTTTCCGGCGCTGCTCTCAAAATACAGATCCACCTTCTCCGGATCAAACGCAGCTCCGGAATAGCCCATAGCGCAGAGGATCCTTCCCCAGTTGGCATCATGGCCGAAAATGGCGGCCTTTGTAAGGTTCGAGGTAATGATGGATTTTGCCAGCGTTGCCGCCTGCTCCCTGGTGGCCGCGCCCACCACCTTCACCTCAAACAGGGCTGTGGCTCCTTCCCCGTCCCCGGCGATCTTTTTGGCCAGACAGGTGTTGACATACAGCAGGGCTTCCTTAAACGCCGCGTAATCCTCATTCTCCTCCGTGATCTGAGGATTTTCCGCCATGCCGTTGGCCAGCAGCAGCACCGTGTCGTTGGTGGAGGTATCCCCATCCACCGACACCATATTGTAGGTGTCCTTCACCACATCGCTGAGGGCTTTCTGGAGCAGCTCTTTGGAAATTGCCGCATCCGTGGCCACAAAGCTCAGCATGGTACACATATTGGGATGGATCATACCGGATCCCTTGCACATGCCTCCGATGGTCACCTGGCGTCCTCCCAGTTGGAGAGTAACGGCCGCTTCCTTGGGAACCGTATCTGTGGTCATGATAGCCCTGGCAGCCTGGGCCCCCGCTTCCCTGTCAGATGCCAGCAGCGGCTTCAGACTCTCTACTCCGGCCTCCAGCTTCTCCATGGGGAGCTGCTGGCCGATCACCCCGGTGGAAGCCACCAGCACCTGCTCCCTGTCAATTCCCAGCACTCTGGCAGCCGCCTGGGCTGTCCGTTTGCAGCACTCCATGCCCTCCGCGCCGGTACAGGCATTGGCCACGCCGCTGTTTATCACCACTGCCTGCGCCGATGGCTGATGATATACGATCTCCTGATCCCACTTCACAGGAGCCGCCTTTACCAGGTTGGTGGTAAAGGTTCCTGCCGCCAGACAGGAATTCTGACTGTAGATCATGGCCATGTCCATCTGATTTCCCTTCTTGATCCCGGCAGCCGTTCCTGCCGCCAGGAATCCTTTTGCCGCGGTAACACCGCCCTCTATCACTTTCATACACACATTCCCTTTCCTTAATATTGGCCGTATGGCCATCATGGTATCCTTCAGGGTTTCCTTATTATTGGCCGTATGGCCATTATGGTATCCTTCAGGGTTTCCTTAATATCGGCCGTATGGCCATTATGGTATCATCCTCCTACGGGAACATGGGAACCAGTTCCAGCCCCGTGCTCTCCCCGCATCCAAACAGCAGGTTCATATTCTGTACTGCCTGTCCCGCTGCTCCTTTTACCAGATTGTCAATGGCTCCCATCATGATCACCCGGTGAGTTCTGGGATCCAGTTTGAAACCAATGTCCACATAATTGCTTCCCTCCACCCACTTGGTCTGAGGGCAGACGTCCTTTTCCAGCACACGGATGAACTTTTCCTTCTTATAATACCTGTCATAAACCGCCTTCACTTCCTCCCAGGACACCTCTCCTGTCAGGCTGGCGTAAGCGGTAGCCAGGATTCCTCTGTTCATGGGAACCAGATGAGGAGTAAAGCTCAGCCGGATCTCCCTTCCGCAGGCATATCCCAGCTGCTCTTCGATCTCCGGGGTATGACGATGAGAGGCCACGCCATAGGCCTTCATATTTTCATTAACCTCACAGAAAAGGTTATCCGTCTTCGCTCCCCGTCCCGCACCGGAAGTTCCCGATTTGGCGTCAATGATCAGCGTATCCGGATCGATCAGCCCTTCCTTTACCAGAGGATAACAGGTGAGAATACTGCAGGTGGTATAACATCCGGGATTTGCCACCAGCCGGGCCTTCTTTATTTCCTCCCGATTGATCTCGCACAGTCCGTACACTGCCTCCGGAATAAACTGAGGGGAGGGATGCTTAATCTTATACCATTCCTCGTATACCTTCACATCCTTGATCCGGAAATCCGCGCTCAGATCAATGACCTTACATTTGGAAAGGATTTCCTGGTTCACCAGGGAAGCGCATAATCCCTGGGGGGTGGCGGTAAAGATCACGTCCACCTGGTCCGCCAGCGCTTCCATATTATCATCCATACAGGACGCATCCACCAATTCAAAAAAATTCTGATATACAGAAGCATACCTCTGGTCGATATAGCTTCTGGAGCCAAACCACTGAATCTTTACCTCCGGATGGCCCAGAAGGATTCTCACCAGCTCCGCTCCCGCGTAACCCGTTGCTCCGATAATTCCTGCTCTGATCATATATTCTCTCTCCTGACTCTGTCTTTTTCTGCTGCTTCATTAACAGCGAAGCGGTTATAATGCCTTTCGTGCGTATGCCGCAGGCTGTAAAACTCACGGCCTGACGCCCGCAACCATTATTCTACTCTTTCCATTTCCCAATGTAAAGCGCAGTCTGGCGTCTGCAGGCATCGGGATTTCCCTGTTTGTGCAGGCATATGGAAACCATTGCATAATTATACATTAACAACGAATATTATGCAAGTTTTTTTATGATTTTTCATTTTCCTATTGCTTTTTCCCGAAAAATGCTGTATATTATGCCGTGTGATACCTGAGCAGTCCTTGATTTCCATGGATTTTCAGGTGTGGAAAATATCTGCAAGACTATTATTTATACATTTTTATGCATAAATAGAACGCAGAACCCCCGCTGCCAAAAGCGGGGCACCAAACTTGCAACGCTGCAGAGCAACGGGGTATCTGACCCTCGCAGCAGGCCTTCACTTGGGTGAGCGCCAGTTGTGTGCCGCTGGCACACGCGGTCTTCGTCCGCTTCGGTGGGCGCCAAATGGATATACCGGCTTGTTTGCCTGGCTCGTTGCCCCGCGAAAATAAAAAACAGGAGGATTTTTATTATGAAGGAAAAAGTAATTCTGGCCTATTCCGGCGGACTGGACACCACGGCGCTGATCCCGTGGCTGAAAGAGAATTTTGACTATGAGGTGATCTGCTGCTGCATCGACTGCGGACAGGGCGCGGAGCTGGACGGCCTGGAGGAGCGGGCAAAACTCTCCGGCGCATCCAAACTGTATATTGAGAATGTGATCGATGAATTCTGCGATGAATATATCATGCCCTGCGTGGAAGCCGGAGCCGTATATGAGCACAAATACCTGCTGGGAACCTCCATGGCGCGTCCCGTGATCGCCAAGCGGCTGGTTGAGGTTGCCCGGAAAGAAGGCGCTTCCGCCATCTGCCACGGGGCAACTGGAAAAGGAAATGACCAGATCCGCTTTGAGCTGGGCATCAAAGCACTGGCTCCCGACCTGAAGATCATCGCTCCCTGGAGGATGACAGATGTGTGGACCATGCAGTCCCGGGAAGATGAGATCGAATATGTAAAACAGCACGGAATCAACCTTCCCTTCGATGCCAGTCACAGTTACAGCCGCGACCGGAACCTGTGGCACATCAGCCATGAAGGACTGGAACTGGAAGATCCGGCCAATGAGCCCAACTACGATGATCTGCTGGTACTGGGGGTAACTCCGGAAAAAGCTCCCGATGAAGGCGAATACGTAACCATGACCTTTGAAGCAGGAGTTCCCAAAACCCTCAACGGCAAGGCTATGAAGGTTTCTGAGATCATCACGGAGCTGAATGCTCTGGGCGGCAAACACGGCATCGGCATCGTGGATATCGTGGAAAACCGTGTCGTAGGCATGAAATCCCGGGGTGTTTATGAAACTCCCGGAGGAACCATTCTGATGGAGGCTCACGATCAGCTGGAAGAACTGATCCTGGACAGGGAGACCATGGAAGCCAAGAAAAAGCTGGGCAGCCAGTTTGCTCAGATCGTATATGAAGGAAAATGGTTCACCCCGCTGCGCGAGGCTATCCAGGCATTTGTTGAGTCCACCCAGAAGTACGTGACAGGAGAAGTGAAATTCAAGCTGTATAAAGGCAATATCATCAAGGCCGGAACCACCTCTCCCTACAGCCTGTACAATGAATCCCTGGCTTCCTTTACCACCGGAGACCTGTACGACCACAACGATGCCACCGGCTTCATCACACTGTTCGGACTTCCTCTGAAAGTTCGGGCTATGAAGATGGCCGAGGTGGAAAAGAATCATCAGTAAATCTGCCTTTTACCCCATTTGGCAAATGCCAGATGGGGTTTTCTCTTCTTCATTTATAAAACCTTTGTAACAGTTCAGCCTTCCGGCTTCACTGTTACAAATGCATGCACACAGGCTGCGATTTCCGCAGCCTGGCGCCCGCAAATCTCGGGATCACGCTGCGAATGCAGCGTGACACCTCGCGGGATATTGGAAGGCTGAACTGTAACAAACCTTTCTAAAATTTCCCCCATATATCTTGACACAGATCGTCTGATACATAAAATATTATATAGTTATTTTATATAACCATTATAAATATAACTTTTTCCCCAAAGAAGGGAGGATGTTTACAATGCCGCGGACTCTATGACAGATCTCATATCCTTACATCAATTACAACAATTTATCAACCACAGGAGGCATATTCCATGCACGAAGTCATAAGCGACAGAAAGACACCGTCCAAACGCCCTTTTATTTTTTATGCGATCATTGCCATACTGATTATCATGCTGCTGAACGCTTTGGTTTTTCCATCTCTCCTGAGACGTTCTGTGGTGGAAGTGGGATATGACCAGTTTCTGAAAATGATCGATCAGAACCAGGTTAAGGAAATCTCCTATAACGAATATTCCGGTGAATATGTATTTATCGGGGAATCCGACGGAAATACCCAGATCTGCAAAACAGGGATCTGGCCGGATGACGGCCAGCGGCTGCTGGAACAGCTCAGAGATCATCCGGACATAAAATTTCGCGCGGAGATCCCCACCCAGGAAAGTCCTCTGCTTACGTTTATCCTAACATGGATCCTTCCGATTCTCTTTTTCTTCACTTCCAGGATCGATGAGCTTGTCATAGAGGTTGTAAAATCGGCCCACGAGAAGGCGAGAAATATCCTCCGGGAAAACGAAAACCAGCTGCACATTCTGGCCCGCTATCTTCTGGAAAAAGAAACCATCACCGGGAAAGAATTTATGGAGCTGCTGGAAGAAAACACAGCACAGTAACATACCTGTTTTTACCGGTATTTCTCACGCTTCCAGTTTTCCAAAGAACCGCGCTGCTGCCATTCCCAGCGCCCAGACCATACCTCCGCTGGGAATCAGCACCCAGTACACAGAATCGGCAAATATATCAAACAATGCCCCATACAGGATCTGCCCCACCGGCTGCGCGCACATGGAAAGGGTAAACACACAGGCCATCACCTTTCCCGTCAGCCGGCGGGGCGTTTTCTGCTGAATGACCGACAGTGCGTAAATCGAAAAAATACTGCAGGCCATCTGACATCCGCCGAACATTGCCAGCAGGATCAGATATTTTCCAGATATTCCCGCCGGCAGACAGAATACGGCTCCTCCCAGCATCAGACAGATTCCCACCGCCCCGATCAAACGATGCATCCGCCTTATACGCAGTCTCTCTCCCAAAATCCCGGCCACAGCTCCTCCCAGTACAGCAGCAGCCCCCATCACACTCTCCGCGATCCCATAGTGCCAGGCAGAAAGCCCCAATGTGGTCCGCACCAGATAAGGAAATCCCACCACTACCGTGCCCGCCGCAAACAAGCTGACTGCCGCTGCCAGAAGCAGCAATTTCAGCACTTCCGTCCTCTCTTTCCCCAGAAAGCGGACACTGACCGCGAAATCTTCTCTGACAGCCGTTCCTATCTTCTGCTTCTTTGTCTTATTCCCATATTCCGGCTCGCTGCCTGCGGAAATAAAGCACTCCATAAATGCTGTGATAAAAAAGCAGACGGCAGCCGCCCCCAATACCGGCCGGATACCCCATGCGGTATAAAGCACGCTTCCCAAAAACGGTGCCGTCAGGGAAGTGGCTGCCTGGATCTGGCCGACCACCGCGTTTCCTTTAAGTATCAGTTCCCCGGAAAGCATCTGGGGCACACAGGCCTGCACTGCAGGGGATTCAAAAGCTCCCAGAACAGACAATATCACCAGGAGAGCTCCGATCACCAGAAGCTCACTTCCTTGGTTCCAAAATCCTGCCGCTGCCAATACCGTCATGCCGGAAAGCGCATCCAGCGTTACCATGATATTCCTCCGATTGACCCGGTCTGCCAGAATCCCTCCAAAAGGGGACAGAAGGATCACCGGCACCATGGATACTGCCAGAATCCCGGAAAATATGGCCGCTGAGCCCGTAATCTCCAGCACATACATGGAAAGGGCAAATTTCAGTGAATAATTCCCCATTAAAGAACTCACCTGCCCCAAAGCCAGCAGAACGAAATTTTTGTTAAATAATCGCTGTCGCGTCAAGATCCTATTCCTCCATTCCTCTTGATTTTACTGACACATTCCAACATTCGTACCCTACTTTTCATACCTACCAAACGAATGTATATCTGTAAAAAAAATCAGTCCGCGCCCTGCAGTCGCGCCGCCTGATTTCTCTTCCGTCCTTCTTCTTTCAGCAGAATTTTCCGGAAAGCAATACATACTATTGGTATGTAACAATAGTAAAGGATTTCCCATGGCCTGTCAATACAAATCTCAAATTTTCAATATCCTTTCGCAACAGTTCCCCTTTTCTGCTTTTCCATTACGGTTTTATGTGACAGCGCGGCCTTACTGCTTCGCTGCCATATTTTTATTTCCCGGAAAGCGAAATATCATTGTATTTCTTTTGTAACAAATGTATAATATTTTTAGTGTCCATCTCATGGCGGGACACAACTGCTGCACTTAGGATTCGTAGCGGCCCTGCCTCTCGGCAGATCCGTTGCGTGACAACAACTTGCCACTAGAAAAGGGGGTATTATGAAAGCACTACATAAACAGCTGTCGGCTTTACTTCTGGCCATGGTACTGGTGCTCACCGGCACAGTCCCGGCAGCAGCCAAGGACAGCTCTCAGCAAAATGATCCGGCAGTACTTACAGAGGATTCCGGGACGGGAAGTCCCTCTTCCCCGGAAGACGCAGATGATCCGGCAGACACCGAAACTTCATCGGAATCCCGGAATGGCACCGCCGATTCCCAGGCCTCATCCGCCGACAGCGGCGATGCTTCGGAAGACAGCGAGGTACAGGCGGAATCAGCGGATGACGGGGACGTCCCGGAGACGGAGCCTTCGGCCCCTGCTGCCGAATTTCTCTATGCGGAACTTTCTCAGGACGGATCCACCCAGGGAATTGTCGTTAAACTGGACACGGAGCAAACTCTGGAAGCTGCCAGCCTGACCTATTCTGACAACGGACAGACAGCCAGTGCGGACGCTTCCCAGATCATTGATAACTACGCTGCCTTTTTCCTTCCTGCAGGAGAAAACCGCACCTTTGTTTCCATGGACTCTGTCATCCAGGGTTCTGCTTTCACCACGGATCTTTCACCTTTGGAGGACGGACAGACCCTGGACTATGCCCAATTGGCAGACAGTGAAAATCAGGCTGACTCCTATTCACTGGATGACAGCCAGGAGGCTGAAGAAATACAGGAAAGTGTTCTTACGGTGGATCTGGACGAAGAGATTTCCGGGGAAGATATCGCTTCCGCTGCCGCCTCTTCCTCCAAAGCCAGAAGCGCCTCTGCAGCCAAAGCCGGTCAGACCAGGGTGATCGTCCTGGATCCCGGACATGGGCGTGCCGGAACGGGTACCTACCGGGACTGGGGAGACTTTGTTCTGGATGAGGCAGTGATCAACTTCAAAATTTCTCAGTATACCAAGGAAGCTCTGGAGGAAAACTACAGCAACATCAAAGTATATCTTACCAAAACCTCGCAGAATGAAAATCCGTCCATTTCTGAACGGGTGGATTTTGCGGTGGAAAAGAATGCAGATATCCTTGTCAGCCAGCATGTAAACGCCACCACGGAGACCACCACCACCGCTCACGGAGTCGTAGCCATGGTCCCCCGGGTAGACAGCGACCATCCTTATCATGCGGACACTGCCAAAGAAGCACAGGAACTGGCCAGAAATATTCTGGATGAACTGGTAGAGCTGGGCTTCAATGATATGGGCTTCCAGACGCCCCTATCTCAGACGGGCGATACCTATGAGGATGGATCTCTGGCAGATTATTACGGGATCGTCCGCTACAGTCGGAAGGCAAATCTTCCGGGAGTGATCATCGAACATGGATTTGTCAATAACCGGGAAGATGCTCTGAAGCTGAACAATGAGACCATGCTGAAAAGGATCGGTCAGGCGGACGCCAGGGGAATTGCGGCTTATCTGGGACTGAAGGAGAAGGATCCATCCAATCCCACGGTTACGCCAACTCCTACAACAACACCAACTCCCACTCCGCCCCCTTCCAGTTCCGGCTATACAGGCTGGAAACAGACCGGAGGCAGCTGGTACTATTACAGCAACGGTCAGAAGACAACCGGATGGCAGAAGGTGAAAGGTTCCTGGTACTATATGAATTCCTCCGGTGTTATGCTCACCGGATGGCAGAAGATCAGCGGTATCTGGTATTACATGGATGGCTCCGGCCATATGCTCACCGGATGGCAGAAGATCGGCGGCATCTGGTATTACATGGATGGCTCCGGCCATATGCTCACCGGATGGCAGAAGATCGGCGGCATCTGGTATTACATGGATGGCTCCGGCCACATGCTCACCGGATGGCAGAAGATCGGCGGCATCTGGTATTACATGGACGGCTCCGGCCACATGCTCACCGGATGGCAGAAGATCGGCGGCATCTGGTATTACATGGACGGCTCCGGCCATATGCTCACCGGATGGCAGAGAATCAATAATAAATGGTATTATATGAACAGTTCCGGCCATATGCTTACCGGATGGCAATATCTGGGAAGTCACTGGTTCTACATGAACAGTTCCGGTCATATGCTCACCGGATGGCAGCATCTGGGAGGAAAATGGTATTATATGAATTCCTCCGGCTATATGCTCACCGGATGGCAGAAGATCAGCGGCATCTGGTACTACATGAACGGCTCCGGCCACATGCTCACCGGATGGCAGCGGATCAGCGGCATCTGGTATTACATGGACGGTTCCGGCCACATGCTCACCGGATGGCAGAAGATCGGCGGCATCTGGTATTACATGGACGGCTCCGGCCACATGCTCACCGGATGGCAGAAGATCGGCGGCATCTGGTATTACATGGACGGCTCCGGCCACATGCTCACCGGATGGCAGAAGATCGGCGGCATCTGGTATTACATGGACGGCTCCGGCCACATGCTCACCGGATGGCAGCGGATCAATGGATCCTGGTACTATATGGATGGTTCCGGTCATATGCTCACCGGATGGCAGAAGATCAATGGCCAGTGGTATTATATGGATGCTTCCGGACGTATGGCTGCAAATACATGGATCGGAAGCTACTATGTAAACGGAAGCGGGGTCTGGGTGCAGACCCCGGATTCCTCCGGTATATCCGGATCCGGTGATAAGATGATCGCCATTGACGCCGGACATCAGAGAAAGGGTGACAGCTCCAAAGAACCTGTAGGACCCGGCTCCTCCATCATGAAAGCAAAAGTAGCCTCCGGCACCTATGGAAAATGGTCCGGACTGAACGAATACGAGCTGACCCTTCAGGTATCCCAGAAGCTGAAAACCGAGCTGATCAACAGAGGCTATCAGGTTTACATGATCCGGGAAAACCATGATGTGAATATCAGCAATGCTCAGAGAGCCAAAAATGCCGCATCTGCCGGCGCTGATCTCCTTGTCCGCATCCATGCCAACGGAGACGATAATTCTTCTGTTCACGGTGCGCTTACCATGGCGCCCTCCGACAGCAATCCCTATCTGTCCAGTTCCCTGATCTCCTCCAGTCAGAAGCTTTCCGACTGTATCATCAGCAGTCTCTGCGCATCCACAGGCGCCCAGAACCGGGGTGTTATGACTACTGATTCTATGAGCGGCATCAACTGGAGCACGATCCCCGTTTCCATTGTGGAAATGGGATTTATGACCAATCGGACAGAGGATCTGAACATGGCATCGGTTTCCTATCAGCAGAAAATCGCTCAGGGAATCGCGGACGGCATCGATCAGTATTACAGTTAAGCTCTGCCTGCCAAAAACGGAAAGCACAGAACCATCATCTGCGTTCTGTGCTTTCCGTTTTTCTTATACTCTTACAGTTGTCTGCGCATCCACGTATCGCTGGATATTGGACGCATTCACATATTTTTCCGTCCTGTCCCCGTCCCGGACCACCAGAGTGGGAGCCTGCATCACCCCGTAACGGGCAGCCATTTCCGGATTCTTCTGGGCATCAATGACCGTATACTCCTGCCCTTCCAGCATCCTCTCCGCAGCTCTGCAGTTGGGACAGGTGCTGGTAGTGAACAGATACCGGATCTGTTCCGGACTTCCCACTGTCATATCCTCCTGACGCATCACAGCGCAGGCTGCTTTTTCCGCTTTCACTCCATAGCTGTTGACGGGTTCTCCAGGCTTTTTCCCCGCAGGCTGGCCGGAATGAAGGATATCGTACACCGTACGATTTTTATATTCCTGGGCCTTCCCATCGTTCCAGTTCTGCACCGGGCGGTAATATCCGGTGATCCGGCTGTAGACCTCCGCTTTTTTCCCGCAGGTTGGACAGGTAAAATGTTCTCCTGCGATATATCCGTGATCCCTGCACACCGAATATGTGGGAGAAAGCGTATAATAAGGCAGTCGGTAATTTTCCGCGATCTTCCGCACCAGAGCAGCCGCTGCCTTCCAGTCCGGAAGCTTCTCTCCCAGGAACGCATGGAACACGGTTCCTGAAGTATACAGAGTCTGAAGCTCATCCTGAATATCCAGAGCGTCAAAGATATCTGATGTATAATCCACCGGCAGGTGAGAGCTGTTGGTGTAGTAAGGTGTGTCCCCTTCAGCGCCCGCCGTACGGATATCCGGCCATCTCTTCCTGTCATGCTTGGCCAGACGGTACGCTGTGGACTCTGCCGGTGTGGCCTCCAGATTAAACAGCTCTCCATATTCCTCCTGATAATCCGACAGCCGCTCTCTCATATGGTTCAGTACCCGCTTGGTAAATTCCTGGGTCCTCACATCCGCCATATCCGCTCCGATCCACCGGGCATTCAGTCCCGCCTCATTCATTCCCACCAGACCAATGGTGGAAAAATGATTGTCAAAGCTTCCCAGATACCGTTTCGTATACGGGTACAGGCCTTCGTTCAGCAGCTTGGTGATCACCTCCCGCTTAATATGCAGGGAACGTGCCGACAGATCCATCATCCGATCCAGACGCCTGAAAAACTCCTTCTCATCTTTGGACAGGTATGCGATCCTGGGCATGTTGATGGTCACCACGCCTACGGATCCGGTGCTCTCTCCAGAGCCGAAAAATCCTCCCGTTTTCTTCCTCAGCTCACGGAGATCCAGCCGCAGCCGGCAGCACATGCTGCGCACATCACTGGGCTTCATATCACTGTTGATATAATTGGAAAAGTACGGTGTTCCATACTTGGATGTCATCTCAAACAACAGTCGGTTGTTGGGTGTATCCGACCAGTCAAAATCGGAAATAATGGAATATGTAGGAATGGGATACTGAAATCCTCTTCCGTTGGCATCTCCCTCGATCATGGTCTCGATAAACGCCCGGTTGATCATATCCATCTCTTTTTTGCAGTCCTTATACTTAAAGTCCATCTCCCTGCCGCCTACAATGGCCGGAAGCTCCGCAAGATCCTCCGGTACCGTCCAATCCAGAGTGATATTGGAAAAAGGAGCCTGGGTACCCCAGCGACTGGGGGTATTGACCCCATAGATAAATGCTTCAATGCACTTCTTCACTTCCCGGTAGGAAAGGTTATCCACCTTCACAAAAGGCGCCAGATACGTGTCAAAGGAGGAAAATGCCTGAGCTCCCGCCCACTCATTCTGCATGATTCCCAGGAAATTCACCATCTGATTGCAGAGCACACTCAGATGTTTGGCCGGCGCCGAAGTAATCTTGCCTTCAATGCCTCCCAGGCCCTCCTGGATCAGCTGCTTCAGTGACCAGCCTGCACAGTATCCGGTAAGCATGGAAAGATCATGGATGTGGATGTCCGCATTCCTGTGGGCATCTGCGATTTCCTGATCATAAATTTCTGATAGCCAGTAATTTGCCGTTACAGCACCGGAATTGCTGAGGATCAACCCTCCCACGGAATAAGTGACGGTGGAGTTCTCCTTCACTCTCCAGTCTTCCACCTTTACATAACTGTTGACGATCTCCTTATAATCCAGGATGGTAGACTTCATATTCCGAATCTTCTCCCGCTGCTTCCGGTACAGGATATACGCCTTAGCCACTTCCGCATACCCGCACTGGATCAGCACATGCTCCACGCTGTCCTGAATGGCCTCCACGGAAATCTTATCATCTGTGATCTTCGCCTGAAAATCCGCAGTAACCCGGAGCCCCATCATGTCCAGCATATCCTGGCTGTATTGAAAACCTGTGGCGTCAAATGCCTTCCTAAGCGCCGCCGTAATCTTCCCCAACTGAAAATCCGCAATCTCCCCATCCCTCTTTACCACATGAAACATATCTCTGGCCTTCTCCTTTCTGTATTCACCGCAGCCTTCCTGCAAATCCAGGAAAGCGCGGCGCCGTATCCGATTAGTATCTGTCAGGATCCATAACAGCCGGATCTCCCTTCCAAACCCTTCCATCACGGTAAAACGGTCTCCCGCCATCCCGGAGACCGTCCGCTGTTTTGCTGCCTGTATGTCTATACTAACAAAATGCGGTGAGTGTGTCAACAGAAAAACACCATATATAGTGTTTTTTCATTTTCCCACACTATATATGGTGTTGCAATTATGTAACCCTGACCGGAGGAAATTTCCTCCGCTTCCGGGCTTTTACTCTTTCTCCAGTTATCTTCTGTAAACCTTTATATGAAATCATGGAAATATTTTCCAATCGGGACTGTCTCTTTCGGTCCTCTCTCCCTGAATCCCCGCTTCCAGCATCTCAGATCCTGGGATAGATCTCCGCAGGCACATACGCCTGCACAGAAATGCCCTCGGGAAGATACTCCTCCCGGGTCACTTCTCCGAATCTGCGGATCACCGCTATCTTTCCTGCCTCCTCATAAGGATACAGACGTTCCACATAGACCTGTCCTTCCCGCAGCACAGTCTCCAGCAGTTCCTTCAATTCCGCCAGGCCTTCCCCGGATCTGGCGGAAACAGAAAGCACATAGTCCGCCTGAAAATCCCGGAGCTGTTCCTTTTCATCACACCGGTCCTGTTTGTTGAAAAGAGTAATGATCTTCTTATCCGTCACCTCCAGCTGGCGCAGCGTATCATATACCACGTGCATATGCTCCTCCCTCTGAGGATTGGAAGCATCCACCACATGCAGGATAATATCCGCAAATTTTGCCTCCTCCAGCGTACTCTTGAATGCCTCGATCAGGTGATGCGGAAGCTTCCGGATAAATCCCACCGTGTCGGTCAGCAGGATCTGCTGCTTTCCCGGCAGATCCAGCACCCGGGTGGTAGGATCCAGAGTGGCAAAGAGCTTATCCTCCTCCAGCACTCCCGCCCCTGTCATGGCGTTCAGCAAAGTGGATTTTCCCGCATTGGTATACCCCACGATAGCCGCCACCCTGGTTCCCTGCTTTTCTCTCTGACTGCGGATCAGATCGCGGTGCTTCTGTACCTGGACCAGCTCCGCCTTAAGCTGGCCGATCCTGTGATGGATCAGACGCCGGTCCATCTCCAGTTTTTTCTCTCCCGGTCCTCTGGTACCGATACCGCCTCCCAGACGGGAGAGAGAAGCCCGCATGCCCACCAGACGGGCAGCCCGGTACTTTAACTGAGCCAGCTCCACCTGGATCTTGCCCTCACTGGTTTTTGCTCTGGATGCGAAGATATCCAGGATCACCATCGTTCGGTCCAGGATCTTGCATTCCAGTTCCCGCTCCAGATTGTTCATCTGGGCCGGGGTCAGCTCATCGTCGCAGACCACGCCAGTGGCATCCAGATCGTACAGAAGTTCCCGGATCTCCTCCAGCTTCCCCTTTCCCAGATAGGTAGCCGGATGCACCGCTTCTCTGTTCTGAATGACGCTTGCCACCGTGACGGCACCTGCGGTCTCTGCCAGATCCCGAAGCTCTGCCAGGGACTGGACCGTATCATCCGAATCATCCGTCTGCACTGCAGCCAGGATCACTCTCTCCATCTGTTCTCCAAATTCATACATGGTTCCTTTTCCCTCCGCTATCTGGTAGAAAGAAACTGATTCTCCCTCACCGCCTCCTGATCATCAGGGTATCGTTCCAGATACTCCGCCATCTTGGTTTTTGCGGTCTCAAAATCCCGCTGATATTCATAAACAGCGATCTCATTATAGAGCAGTCCCTGCTGCTCCTCCTCATCGGCCTCCTCAAGGCCGCTGGCAATATTTTTCAGGGCATTGTCATACTGACCGTCGTGGATATCGCACAGGGCCAGCCCATTATACGCCCTGGCCGGACTGTTCCCCGCTGCCAGATATTCCTGATACATGGATCTGGCGCTGGCGGAATCGTCCATTTCCAGGTATACGCTTCCCAATAACAGCATGGCGTCCGAATACTCCAGATCAATTGCCTGGATCAGTTCATCCGCCGCCTCCTCATATTCGCCCCGGAGACAGTAGATCCTGCCCCTCTGACAGTAATCTTCTCCCGTCTCCGGCTCCAGAGACAGCGCCGAATCCAGATACTCCAGTCCCTCTGCGCTGTTTCCCTGATCCGCATAGAGCTGGTAAATATTGATATACAGATCATAATCTGTACATCCCTCCAGAGCCCGTGAAAAATCCTGGGCCGCCTTTTCCATCTCCCCCTGGATCATATAGGCCTTTCCCCGCAGGTAGAAGCACTGGCTGTTCTCCCCCTTTTTCAGGATATCGCTGTACAGAGAGATCGCCTTATCCGTTTCCCCGTAGGAAAGCCTGGCCTGGGCCAGATAATAGGTGACGTCATTCTCAAAAGCCTCATTGTCATAATCCATATAATTCAGGCTGCGGGAAAAGGCGGCGATAGCCTCCGGATAAGCTCCCTGTTGAAGCCAGGCGATTCCTGCTCCCCGGTAAGCCTCCGGCAGCCGCTCTCCCAGTGCTGTCAGCTCGTCAAACGCTTCCACCGCTCCTTCATAATCCTCCGCTTCCAGAGCGCTGATCCCCTCCTCATAGAGCTGATCCGCCTTCTGATCACCGCAGCCGGCAAAGGACAGCAGTGCCGCCAGGCCCAGTATCATCCATGCTCTCTTCATACTTCACTCCCCGTACATTTCCGCATTTTTCTCTGCAATGTCTCAGCCTACGATCAGACCTTCGCTCTCCATCACAGAGATCACCTGATCCACCATTTCCCGGCAGGTCTCATCCTTTCTGGCCTCCACCATCACACGGATCACCGGTTCTGTTCCGCTCTCCCGCACCAGGATTCTTCCGTCATCTCCCAGCGCCTCTTCCACCTGGGCAACAGCCTGGCAGACCGCCTGGTTGCTTCTGGCTTCCGCTTTATTGGCTACCCTGACATTTTTCAGAAGCTGAGGGTAGATATACACCTCAGATGCCAGCACGCTGAGCGGCTGCTTCCGTTCAATGATCACCTCCATCAGCATCAGGGAAGTGAGTATTCCGTCTCCTGTGGTGGCATGTTTGCTGAAAATAATATGTCCCGACTGCTCGCCGCCCAGGCTGTGGCCGTTGTTCATCATATTCTCGCACACATATTTATCTCCCACCGCGGTTTTCTCATACCGGATTCCGGCACGGTCACACGCCTTGTATAGGCCCAGATTGGACATAATGGTGGTAACGATGGTGTCATTGTCCAGCTTTCCCTGCTCCTTCATGTATTTGCCGCACACATACATGATCAGGTCGCCGTCCACCACATTCCCTTCATTGTCCACCGCAATGCAGCGGTCCGCATCCCCGTCATAGGCAAAGCCCACATCCAGATGCTTTTCTTTCACAAACTTCTGAAGATGTTCAATATGGGTGGAACCGCAGTCTCTGTTGATATTGGTTCCGTCCGGCTCATTGCTGATCACATACGTTTTTGCCCCCAGCGCGTCAAACACACTCTTGGCCACGGAAGAGGCGCTGCCATTGGCACAGTCCAGCCCAACCCGGAAATTCTTAAAGGAACGGGTGGGAATGGAGATCAGATATCCGATATAGCGGTTTCTTCCCGCAGCAAAATCCACCGTTCTTCCGATATTCTCCCCCACAGCAAAAGGAATCCTGGGTTCCTCATCGTCAATATACCGTTCGATCAGTTCCTCCACCTGCGCATCCATCTTCTGGCCGTTTCCGCCTATGATCTTAATCCCGTTGTCATAGAACGGATTGTGACTGGCAGAGATCATGATCCCACAGTCAAAATTCTCCGTGCGCACCACATAGGATACACTGGGGGTAGTGGTCACATGAAGCAGATAGGCGTCCGCTCCGGAAGCCGTCAGGCCCGCCGCCAGGGAATATTCAAACATGTAGCTGCTTCTTCTGGTGTCCTTTCCGATAACGATCTGCGCTTTGTGGTCCTGACCAAAGTACCATCCCAGAAACCGGCCCACCTTATAGGCGTGCTCCACTGTCAGATCCACATTGGCTTCCCCGCGGAAACCATCGGTTCCAAAATATTTTCCCATCCTTGTTACCTCCTTATTTGTGACAATTCAGCCTTCCGGCCTCACTGTTGCCCTGATTTGGCGCCTTTCCCATCAGAAAAGCTTTTCCTCGTATACTCCCTCCTGTACCAGATCCCGGATAGCCTCTACCACAGCCTCCCTGTCCTCCTGATATGTCACACCGAACCAGCGGGAATCTGTCTGAAGCACTGTAACACTGGCTTTTCCCTGCTGGATCAGCTCATCCACCTTGATGGGCAGCAGATATTCCTTCTTCAGATCTCCCTTGGGCACCTCTTTCAGGAATTCCACAAATCCCTGCTCCAGTACCTGGATAAACTCCGGCTGGAAGCCCCACATATTCATGGACACCAGGCTGTCGGCATCTACCAGGGTCAGACTTCCATCCTCTCCCTTCACTGCCGCGCCATCCTCAGTCCTGACGATATTCTGGGTCTCCTTAACTCCTGTCAGACGGTTATTCTCATCCAGGGCACAGATTCCCCTGGTGACCCCGCCGTTTTCACTCAATGTATTTTTCAGCACAAATCCGGCCATGCAGATATCTCCGGCGCCTTCGGCTCCCTGGTGCTCACTGGTCAGATAACGGTGCAGCTTCACAAACGGATCCTTTCCATAATAATCATCCGCGTTGATCACCGCAAAAGGTTCCTTTACCACATCTTTGCAGCAAAGCACCGCCTGTCCGGTTCCCCAGGGTTTTGTACGGCCTTCCGGCTTCGAGAAGCCCTCCGGCAGATCATCCAGCTCCTGGAACACATATTCCACCTCTGCCAGCTTCCCGATCTTATCGCCGATCACCCGGCGAAACTCTTCCTCCAGATCCCGGCGGATAATAAATACTACCTTATTAAATCCTGCCTCCAGAGCGTCATGGATGGAATATTCCATAATGATCTCTCCGGACGGCCCTACAGGTGCCAGCTGCTTGATCCCTTTTCCAAAACGGCTGCCGATACCGGCTGCCATGATCACAAGTGTTGTTTTTTTCATAGAAGTACCCCCGTATCTCTTTTTTCGTGAAATCCCCCGCAGCAGGTCTGCACTTTGCCGGCGCTAAGCGTGTGCCACTGGCACACAGCGGTCTTCGCTCCGCTCCGGTCGGCGCTAAGCGTGTGCCACTGGCACACAGCGGTCTTCGCTCCGCTCCGGTCGGCGCTAAGCGTGTGCCACTGGCACACAGCGGTCTTCGCTCCGCTCCGGTCGGCGCTAAACGTGTGCCACCGGCACACAGCGGTCTTCGCTCCGCTCCGGTCGGCGCTAAACGTGTGCCACTGGCACACAGCGCCGCCAAATGGGCGTGTGCATGTGCGGTGGCTGCCCGGGAGAAGAAATTTCTTTTATTGTTCACAGATAAAACGCTGCCATTTTGAGGTCCGGCTTCCGCCTCATCAGAAACCGGACTGCCGGCTGCCCGTTCCCTAATCCTGCAGCTTCGCCAGCCTTGCGGCCTGGTCGGCAGCAGTCAGGCTGTCGATGATCTCTGTCAGATCCCCATTAAGGACACTATCCAGCCGGTGCAGTGTCAGTTTGATCCTGTGGTCGGTGACACGTCCCTGCGGAAAATTGTAGGTCCGGATCTTTTCCGAACGGTCCCCCGTTCCCACCTGGCTTCTCCTGGCCTCCGCTTCCTCATCGTGACGTTTCTGCAGCTCCATATCATACAGTCTGGAGCGCAGTACCTTAATGGCCTTATCCCGGTTCTTAAGCTGTGACTTCTCATCCTGACAGGATACCACGATTCCTGTGGGGATGTGGGTAAGCCGCACAGCGGAATCCGTAGTGTTAACGCACTGACCGCCGTTTCCGGATGCCCGGAAAACATCGAAGCGGCAGTCGTTCAGATCCAGTTCAAAGTCAATCTCCTCTGCCTCCGGCATGATAGCCACCGTAACTGTAGAGGTATGAATGCGGCCTCCGGATTCAGTCTCCGGTACACGCTGTACCCGGTGCACGCCGCTTTCATACTTCAGACGGGAATATGCCCCTGCGCCGTTGATCATAAACGTTGCTTCTTTGAACCCTCCGATTCCGTTCTCATTCAGGGAAAGCAGTTCTGTTTTCCACCGCTGAGACTCTGCATATTTTACGTACATCCGGTAAATTTCCGCCGCGAACAGAGCCGCCTCATCGCCTCCTGCTCCGGCCCGGATCTCCACGATCACGTTCTTGGAATCATTGGGATCCTTGGGAAGGAGCAGGATCTTCAGCTCCTGCTCCAGCTCTCCGATCCGCTTCTTGGCTTCGGAAAGCTCTTCTTTCAGCATCTCCCGCATCTCGGGATCAGACTCCTCCTCCAGCATGGACTGACTTTCTTCTACAGTCTCCTGGCACTGTTTGTATTCCTTATACGCGTCTGCAATGGGCTGCAGCTCACTCTGTTCCTTCATCAGCTTCTGAAAACGGGCCGGATCACTGGCCAGCCCCGGTTCATTCAGCTCACTTAAGATCTCCTCCAGGCGGATCAGCAGATCCTCCAGTTTGTCAAACATCTTTATTCCTCCTACATTCGTCCTTATCCACACCGCGGGTCTCTTCCGGAAAATACTGTCCCCAGGCCGTTCTGTCCAAACCAGCCAGATCCTTTCCAACACGAACCTGCTCAAAGCCGGCCGCTTTCAGCATTCTCCTCAGGTCATTCCCCTGGCTGCTGCCGATCTCAAAAGCCAGCCAGCCCCCTGGATTCAGGTAGTTCCCGGCCTGTTCCACAATTTTCCTGTAAAAATACAGTCCATCCTCATGGCCGTCCAGAGCCGTCCGCGGTTCATGATCCCTCACCTCCGGCATCAACCCCTCAATTTCCCCGGAGGGAATGTACGGGGGATTGGATATGATCATATCAAAGCGGCCTTCCACCCGCTCAAACAGGTCGCTGCAGATCAGCTCTGCCTTAAGCTTCAGCTTTTCCCTGTTTTTTCCGGCTAATCGCAGGGCTTCCGGAGAAATATCCGCCCCCACTCCCTGCACCCCGGGATTCCTTCCCAGAAGGCTCAGCAGGATGCAGCCGCTTCCGGTGCACATATCCAGGATCCTCATCCCCGGCCGCAAAAGCCGCTCCGCCTCCTCCACCAGACATTCCGTGTCAAAACGCGGAACCAGCACATGGGGATCCACCAGAAATTCATATCCCATAAACCAGGCGCGGCCCGTGATCTGCTGCAGCGGAACTCTTGCTGCCCGCTGCCGGATCAGCTCCCGGTACCGCTTCCTGCGGCTTTCGTCCTCTATTTTATCATCTCTGCACAGAAAATAACAGCTCTTTTCCATGGCAAAGACAAATTCCATCAGCTCCCAGGCATCTACGGATGCATCCGGCACCTTGGCCAGCTCCAGGATCTCCTGCCCCCAGTTCAGAAGCTCCCGATATGTGCTCATGCTCCGGCCTCCTCTTTGGTGCTTCCGAAATCCGTATTCTCCCGGCAGTCTCCAGGCTCCAGAATCTCTGTCTCAGGAAAATTTTCCCTCAGATATTCTCTCCAGTCAAAGACAGCTTCCACCGCCTGGATAGCCACCTCTGCCATATCCGGCTCCGGCTCTCTGGTGGTCAGCCTCTGCAGCGCAAGTCCCGGCTTGCTGAGCAGCGTCACCAGCCAGTTGTCTGAATTTCCCGCCAGCCGGATGATCTCATAGGATACTCCCGCTATCACCGGAAGCAGCAGCAGCCGGACCGCCACCCTGAGCCAGGGAGTGGATACCCGGATGAACAGGAAAAACAGAATACTGACGATCATCACAAACAGCAGAAAGCTGGTTCCGCACCGCTTATGCTCTCTGGAGCTTTTCATCACATTCTCCACCGTGAGATTCATACCGTGTTCCACACAGTTGATACACTTATGCTCCGCCCCGTGATACATAAACACCCGCTGAATATCCTTCATACGGGAAATCAAAAGCAAATATCCCAGAAACAGCACCATACGGACGCAGGCTTCCGCAATAGCGATCACGGTCTCCGAAGCAGTCACCCTTCGCAGCACTCCCGCAGCAAAGTAGGGCAGCAGAATGAACAAAGCCACCGAAACCACGATGGAAAATGCCACCGTTCCCCGCATCAGCCACTGATCCAGCTTTTCCCGCCTGGCTTCTTCCTTCTCCCGTTCCTCGCGGGTCATCTGCTCTTTTTTCTTCTGTTCCTCTTCTTCTTCCTCGTAAAAGCTGGCAGAGTACATCAGGCACTTCATTCCCACTACCAGGGACTCCACAAATGCCACCATCCCCCGCAGAATGGGAAGCTTCCAAAACCGGCTGTTCTTTGTCAGACTCTTATAGGGTTCGACTTTTATCTGGATCTCTCCGTCAGGCTTTCTCACGCCGACGGAATAGATATCACCATGCCGCATCATGATGCCTTCCATCACTGCCTGTCCGCCGATATTCGATGATTTCATTGGTAATATTCCTCTCCCTTAAGTCAATCTTCCCGCCATTCGGGCTCTTATAGCAAAACAGGTTGAGATTTTATCAACCTCAACCCGTTCTTCTGACTTATATTCTTATGCGTTAATTCCGTACTTCTTATTGAACTTGTCAATACGTCCACGAGCTGCTGCCGCTTTCTGCTGACCGGTGTAGAAAGGATGGCACTTGGAGCAGATCTCCACATGAATATCCTTCTTGGTAGATCCGGTTACGAATGTATTGCCGCAGTTGCAGGTTACGGTTGCCTGATAATAATTCGGATGGATTCCTTCTTTCATTTCTTTCACCTCTTTACACTTATAATAATATGATCTGCAGTTTTATAAAGACCTGTCCCAAAGCTTTCAAATCGAAACCCCGCCGTACGCAGCAGATACCAGACCCGCAGCGTTCCTCGCGTCAGCTGCCAAATGGACACACAAGCATGTCCGCCTGACTGGCTGTCCGCAGGAATAAGATTGGGGTTGTACCCTCATTTTATCTCTGGTTCAGCAAACCGCATGTTCCCTTTGATTCTGCTGTTTTCTCATCTGTCTGACCATCTCTGACGGTCCAACAGACATGTTACAAATAAAACAGCTTATATAGAATACCATATCCCGCCGGGAAATGCAAGTTATTTACTCAAAATTCTATATGAATTTGTAACCGCTCATTCCTGTTCACAGGCATTATCCCGCAGGAGCGCTGTGTGCCGATGGCACACGGTCAATGCAGAACGTTACACAAATTTCTGTTTTCTCACCTGGTTCACCAGCTCCTGATTGGTTCTGGTCCTGGCAAACATATTCAGCACATTCTCCGCCGCCTCATCAGCCTTCATGCCGTTCAGCGCTCTTCTCATGATCTCCACAGCTTCCTGCTCTTCTTTTCCCAGCAGCAGATCTTCTCTTCTGGTACCGGATTTCACAATATCAATAGCCGGAAATACACGCTTCTCCTGAAGCTTTCTGTCCAGTATCAGCTCCATGTTGCCGGTTCCCTTAAATTCCTCGTAGATCACATCGTCCATCTTGCTTCCCGTATCCACCAGCGCTGTAGCCAGAATGGTCAGGCTTCCGCCCTCCCGCATATTCCTGGCTGCTCCGAAAAACCTCTTTGGCATATACAGAGCTGTGGGATCCAGACCGCCGGACAGGGTACGTCCGCTGGGGGGTACCGTCAGATTATAGGCCCTGGCAAGTCTGGTAATGCTGTCGATAAAAATCGTAACATCCTTCTGATGCTCCACCAGCCGCTTGGCCCTCTCGATCACCATCTCCGAAACTCTCTTATGATGCTCCGGAAGCTCATCAAAGGTGGAGTAGATCACCTCCACATTTTTCCCCCGGATTGCCTCCTTGATATCCGTTACCTCCTCGGGACGCTCATCGATCAGCAGAATGATCAGATGCATCTCCGGATTGTTCCGGAGAATAGACTGGGCAACATCCTTCAGCAGCGTGGTCTTACCTGCCTTCGGAGGGGATACGATCATACCTCTCTGTCCCTTTCCGATGGGGCTGATCAGATCCACGATCCGCATAGCCAGGCTTCCGCCGGGCCGCTCAAGGCGCAGCCTCTTGTTGGGAAAAATGGGGGTCATATCCTCAAAATTATACCGTTTTATACTTTCGTTGGGGGAAATTCCGTTGATAGAAGTCACATAGAGGAGAGCTCCGAACTTCTCATTCTCCTTCTTCACTCTCGTACTTCCCCGGAGAATATCTCCGGTTTTCAGATTGAAGCGGCGTATCTGGGAGGGGGATACATACACATCGTTCTCACCTGGAAGGTAATTGTCGCTTCTGATAAATCCATATCCGTCGGAGAGCACTTCCAGAATACCGTTGGCCTCGATTCCACTGTCCAGATGACCGAACTCTGCCTTTTTTTCCTCGATCTGCTTCTCCCTGTCTTTCTCGTCCTCCTGCACCATACGTTCCACCAGTTCGTCTTTTCTCAGTGCGGAGATCCCTTTCAAGCCCCTTGCCTTGGCTACTTCCCTCAGCTCACTGGCCGACAATGATTCATATCGTTCTCTCATCAAAATTCATATTTCCTTTCCAAAATATAGGAACAGTTTTGTTTAAGCCTACCATTCCATGTTCTGTTTGTCAACTGATTTCCAGCTCCCGCAGCAGCTCTTCCTTCTCTTCCCGGGGCAAAAACGCGGTTTTTGCCGCATTTTCCAGAAAAAGGCGCCGGGCAGCCAGACCGCCCGACAACCGGACAGCCAGATCCAGCTCCTCTGTCAGCGTTGTTCCGCTCACAGTCCGGTTGTCCGTATTCACAGACACCAGAAGCCCCGCTCTCAAAAATTCTTTCAGCGGATAATCTCCGGGACCGGCGGCTCTGGTCTGGAAATTACTGGTAGGGCACATCTCAATGCCGATCCCCATCTCCCGGATCCGTTCCTGAAGCCCGGCGTCTCCCCGAAGGGCAATCCCATGCCCCAGACGCCGCGCTCCCATCTCCACAGCCTCCCGGACATTCTCCAAATTTCCGCACTCACCCGCATGAATGGTAAAGGGAAATCCCATCCTCCGGGCTTCCGCAAACAGACCCCGGAATTCCCTGGCCGGATACGCCGCCTCATCTCCCGCCAGATCCAGAGCGCATACACCCTGCCCCAAAAATTCCCGGGCGCACCGCATCATGGAAAGATTGATCTCCTGCTCCTGATGCCGCATGGCACAGACGATCACCTGCCACCGGATCCCTGTTTCCCCGGCCCCCTGGGACAGTCCCGAAAGTACACTTTCCAGCACCTGGCGGCAGCTAAGCCCTCTTTCTGTGGATAACATGGGCGCAAACCGTACCTCCACATACCGGATTCCGTCCGCCGCAAGGGAACACAGAAAATCCTTCGCCGCCAGCTCCAGCCCCTCTCTGGTCTGCATCCCTTCCAGAGGCAGGTCAAACCGGGTCAGATATTCCCGAAGACTTTGACACCTGGGATCCGCCCGCAGTTCCTCCTGCCTGATATCTCCTTTCCCGGTAATTTTCCGCACTGTTTCCAGCGGCAGTGATCCGTCCAGATGACAGTGCAGCTCAATTCCCGGGAGCTTCCTCTTCCCTGATCCTGATTTTTCCTGCATGATTTTCCTCCCGCACTCCTTTTCCATCTCCCTGTTTACTTCAGATTGGCCGGTCCGAATCCCATGGGAAAAAGCTGGCTCAGCCGATACTCCCGAAAGTCCTCTTCATCCCTGGCCAGTATCACCAGAAATTCCTCCGGATCGCAAAATTCCATCATCACCTGTCTGCATACTCCGCAGGGCGCACAGTAATCTCTTTCCCCCGAAGTGCTCCCCGCTGCACCGCCCACTATGGCAATCGCCGAAAACTCCCGCTCGCCCTGGGCCACCGCCTGGAAAAATGCGGTCCGTTCTGCACAGTTCGTGGGTGTATAGGCGGCATTTTCCACATTGCACCCTAAAAATACCGTTCCCTTTCTGCTAAGGAGCGCAGCTCCCACCTGAAACCCTGAATACGGAGTATAAGCCCGCTCTCTCACCTCCAGAGCTTTCCTGATCAGCTCCTGCTTTTTTTCTCTGCTTATCTGCATAACACCAAGTCCCTCCTGTCTGCAGTCTCTTATCAGCCACGGGAATTTCCCGAAGCCTTCTCTTATCCCTTCAAAAGTTCGTAGGAAAACACAGCATGAAATGAAAAACGATGCAACACGAAATGCGATACAGATCCGGGCTCCAAAGCCTCCTTACCGGCTCCCCTCGCCCAGTCCCAGTCTGTCTAATATCATATGTACTGCACCGAATGAGGATAAATCCGAACCCTCAACATCTGCCAGAGTGATAGTCTTGGAACCATCCTTATAGTTGAAAGTAAGGATTATCTTGTCCTCATAAAGATACACCGCATTTACAAAGCTGTCGATCAGCCTTTGCCGCTGTTCCCGCTTTGTCACATCAAACTTGCGGAAACGGTAAATGAAAAATGCTATCTGTTCTCTTGTAAGCAGGGGTTTGTGCATTTCTTCCTGCAAAATGCTGACTTCAAGCTGGCTTTTTGTTTCTTCCAACTCGTCCAGCCTTTGCTTGGTGGATGGGGTAAAAATCCCTGCTTGAATAGCGTTGAGCATATTGTTAATACCTTTTTCCGTTTCTGCAAGCTGTTTTTTCAAAAGTGGCAGGTCGGTGCTTTCTTTCTTCTGCAACTCCATCAGCGTATCAATCAGCCGCTCCATGACTTCATCATTCATAATTGCTTTCATGGTATAATTGACAACCAAATCTTCAATCCAGTCTTTCTTGACCGCTTTCTTGTCACAGAGCTTCTTTTTCTTAGTATTCACACAGCGATAATAACGGTGTACTTTCATTGTATGGCTTGTGCCGCTTTCTCCCACCATGAAAGAGCCGCATTTCCCACAGTACAGCTTCGTTGTCAAAAGGTAATCATCCTCGGCTTTGTGACGGGCAGGAGCTTTTTTGTTCTTTGCCAGCCGTTCCTGTACCCGTTCAAACAACTCTTTCGGGACAATCGCCGGAATACCGTCCTCCTTGACTACATCACGATAGCTGTATTCTCCCATGTAACGGCGGTTCTTTAGCAGGTGGTTCATAATATTCAATGTGATTTTCCCGCCACGAATGGAACGCATACCCCGGCTGTTTAACAGATTGACAAGTTCCTGCATGGTCGCACCCTCGCTGTACTTTGTAAACATTTCCAGTACCACCGGGGCGGTCTTGGGGTCGATTTGATAAAACTGCTGTTCGTCAATGTAATATCCCATCGGGACAGTACCGCCATTGTATTTACATTTCAGCGCATTGTCAGTCAGACCTCGAATAACCTTTTCAGAAAGTTCCGCAGAGTAGTATTCTGCATAGCCCTCCAGCATAGCTTCCAGAATAATTCCCTCGCTGCCCTCGGAGATATTTTCCCTTGCGGAAATGACTTTCACACCGTTCTTTTTCAAGAGATTTTTGTAGCGTGCGCTATCATAACGGTTTCGTGCAAAGCGGTCTAATTTCCAGACAAGGACAACATCAAACAAGCCCTTTGCGCTGTCTTTAATCATCTTCTGAAATTCAGGGCGGTTGTCCGTTTTTGCTGATAAAGCCCGGTCAATGTATGTTCCTAAAATCGTGATACCGTTTCGTTCTGCATAATCCTTACATTCTCGCAACTGCCCCTCAATACTTTCTTCTCGTTGATTATCGGAAGAATAGCGGGCGTAGATCACACCTTTCATTTATCCACCTCCATCATTTGAAGAAGCGTCTGCTTTAACTTTTTACTCATTGGCGATTGCGGGTCAAAACACATTTCAATAAACTGCCGCATTTCCTCACTGCCCGTTGCAATTTTAGGGCGGTATTCGTACAGCTTGCCTTGGGGCTTATCCGTCCGGGCAAACAGGTAATCCATAGACACATCAAAATAATCTGCATACTTCACAAGCGTTTCCAAAGACGGAGCAGATTGTCCCTGTTCATAGCGGTTAATGCTGGACTGTTTTACTCCCAGCAAATCCGCCATCTTTACCTGTGACAGTTTCACGCTCTCCCGCAATATCCGCAGACGTTCTCCCAATTCTTTCATAGCTGCGACCTCCCTGTTTTCTCTGTGCTTATTATAACATTTATGCGTTTTATTTTCAATCCGCAATAAGCATAATTATTATGATAAATGCTCGCATAAAGAGCAGAGGAAACAGGGAATGCAGCACCAAAATAAGCGGTCAATCTGACTGTGATGTTACAGCAGACTGAAACCGCTTATTTTTGCGTTTTGCGGGGAATGTGGGTACACATGACCGCAAAACAGGGTTTCCAAAGGGTATCCCTTTGGCACACGACTTTGCTTGCAAAGTGTAGTGTGTTATACGCTCTGTCGGCGTTGCTGCGAAAATGAAGTTGCCGGGGGAGGGCAAGTACATTTGAAGTAGCAAGAAAACAGGGCTGTGGTTGCATGGCGTAAAGCCGCAAATACAGGGCTGGTTTCAGCAGCAGACAGGGCGTATAGGAAAGCCCCCGTCCATCGTCCCACGTCGGACTTCGGGACAAAATGTCCCGAACTTGTGGACACACTCACGAAAAAGCGGGTGGGTTTTTCTCTCAAAATTGAAATGGGCGGGAAGCCATTTTAAGGGCTTTCCCGCCTTGATTGCCTATCAGCAAAGGTAGGCGAAACTGTCAACGGCGGCGCATTTATGCGCCGTTCATCTTGACCGTTGACTGGATCGGCTGGCTTTGCGATTTCCCATCACTTTAATAAATGCGTTTTCTTCTCAATCGTCGCTTTTACGAGCAAAACTGTTTTGGGATTGACAATCAACATTTCGTAAAACTGGCAATACGAAAACCAAAACGGCAACCGCAATAATCCCTATTCCACAAAGTAAAAACCATTTTTCCACACCAATTCGTTCTGCAAAAATACCGGAACACAGCAAACCCAGCGGCATGGCAAAGGACATCACGCTTCCGAGCAATGAGAAAACCCGTCCCAGATATTCTGGTGGAAGCTGCTCTTGAAACAAGGCGTTTTGTACTCCGTAAAATGGAGAAGTTAATCCCATGACTGTACAACAAATTACAAATATAAAAAACGCATTGGTGGGCAGCAAACCGGAAATCGCAATGCTTACCCCCATCACAAGAACCGATAGACCGATTGAAAAAATCCGGTTCTTGAATCCACCCCAAACGCTGAGCAAAATTCCCCCTGCAAGCATACCGCCTGCAAAAGCAATTTCTGCTATGGACGCATGGGTAGGTGTTCCACGAAAGTATCCCATGCTCATTAAAGGGTACAATGCACTGATAGGCATAAAGAAAAACATATATGCCGTTCCAATCCAAAGTAATGCGAACAAACCCTTGTTTTTCTTTAACTCAAAATATCCCTCCTTCATATCCCGGAAAAAGCTGTTTTGGCTTTCGCCTGGGCATATTGGCGGATTTGGAATCGACAGAACCGCAACAACGCCGCAAGCCAGAACTGCGCCGATAATATCCAATAGAATAATCGTGCTTAATGACCAGACACTATATAAGAAAGCGGCAGCGGCTGGGCTGATCAGGGACACGGCGGCCTGCATGGTCTGATTATAACCGGCACATTTGGTTAGCTGGTCTTGCGGAACCATAAGCGGTGTAACTGCGCTGGACGCAGGAGAATGAAAAGCGTTGCCGATACTTCTGACAAATAAGACCAGCATAATGAGCCATATGGGCAGTTCCATAAACACTGAAACGACTGCCAGAAATCCTCCTGTTGCGGCAATCATAAGGTCTGCTCCGATCATCACTCCTTTGCGGCTATGGCGATCCACAAAAGTCCCTGCAAAGGGGCCAATCACAGCTTGAGGAAGAAAGCCCATCAAGGTTGCAATGGATAAGACCATAGCGGAATTTGTTTTTGCTGTGAGATAGAATATAATGGACATTTGCAAAATCCCACTTGTAATGAGAGAAACGCTCTGTCCCGCCAGCATAGTAAAATACTTCTTTTTCCAAAATTTAGTTTCTGTTGTCATATCAATACCTCCTGTTTTTGTCACATACTCTTTTCTGCGCAACAAAAAGCAGATATATGCTCCACTATGGGCATATACCTGCATAACAAAAGGCACGACAAGAAATACTCTATGACAATCATTGTCATAAAGGATTGACCTACGTGTTTCTCTGTACGCACGACAAAAAAGCCCATCACATGGAATGAAAAACCGACTTTTTGTTGTTTATTAGCGTACAAAAATTAACACACGTAAGCCTCCTTTCAACTTCAAACTGATTGTCAGAATATCATATAACAGATAGATTGTCAATCAGTTTGAAAAATTTTTGAAGTGGATTGGTTTGTTTATAACTGAAAATCTAATTTCTTTGAACTTGCAGGGAATGGAATGCTCCGCTTACTTTTTTAGCCCTAACAATTATAATATCTGGAATTTCCTTGTTAAAATAGCATTCTTCATAAAAACCATCAATTACAAAACCAGTGTCAAAACACATATTAAAAATATCCTGCAAAGAACGATGATAGTAACATTGCTTTTGTGGTTGTCCTTCAATCGCAATATCGTAGTAGCTGTGTGGTGTCATGTATTTATCTGTCAGTGTAACAAAGCACGGATGCTGTGTTGCAAATACAAAAACTCCATTATCCTCAATCAAATTGTAAACAGCGGTAAAAAGCGGCTTAATATCGGTAATATCCATGACCGCCATATTTGAAACCGCTTTTGTGAACATCCTGTTTCTTTTTAACGTCTTCATACTGATTTCATTAGTGGCATCTGCTACGTAAAATTCAATTCTATCAGTATTGTGTTTTCTTCGTTTCTTTGCCAGTTCAATCATTTTTTCACCATAATCAAAGCCAACAACTGAAATGCCTTTTTCAGCAAGATATGCCGAATAGTTTCCGTTTCCACACGCAATATCTAAAATATAATCTGAGGAATTGGGATTTAGAAGTTCTGTGACCTTTGGACGGACCACGTTTCTGTGAAAATCATTTGATTCATCACCCATTGTATAATCCCAAAATTCAGCATTTTGATCCCATATCATTTTACTTTCTTCTTTTGAGTATCGCATAATTCCTCCTTCAATTAGAAGTTTTCTATCTATTCAATAGGCAAATTATGTTGTTTCAAAAAGGAAAGTTTATCCCAGTAACCTCTTTGAAATAAAATTTTCCCGTTCACAACATGGAAAAATCCGCAGCCTCTTAATCCTAATGGGTCTCTCCATTCTAAAATTGCCCACTGCCCATCTTCAAATATATTTTCTACAATGGCTGTCATATCAGCTGTGGTAAATTCTGTTGTGAACATTTCTCTGATTGCCTCTATCCCAATCACCGGTTCATTTGTTACCTGATGATTGGTTGCGTTATCATGGTACAGACTCACGATTGCCTCAACATCGTGGTCGTTAAAAGCATCTACCCATTTACATACTACTTCTTTTGGTCGTAACATCATGATTTCCTCCATCTATCTTTGTTTCCTTGCCTGCCAGTTCAATCATTTTCTTCGCCAACTGCTGGAACTGCCCGGCAGTTTCCTCGTCCATCGGAAGAAGCTGCCCGACCCGTCCGGCAATCATAGCGGTCACATCATCCATAGAAAGCGGCTCCTGCTGGTGGTTTTTCATGGCTTCCTGCATAGTTTGGAACATGGCAGCGGTAATGGTTTCTCCCGGCTGCTCGCCGCTGTCCATCTCTTTCTTAATGTCCCGCAGGATAGCAAGGAACACATTCTTGATTTTCTCAATCTCTGCTTCATGGTCGCCCATTTTCTGTGCGTTCAAGAACTGCAAGTCCTGTCTTGCTTCTGCCCGGTGTTCCGGGTGTTCTTTCATCAGATCAGACAGGGAAGCCGTTGCCATTTCAATAAGCTGGTTTCGTGCCATAATGCCCTTTGCCGCTGTGTCCTGAAAATAAATCCGTATCAAATCTATCAGTTTCGGGAAGTTCCTGTGTTCCAGCAAGCGATTTAGGATTTGCACATCCACAGCACCCGTCACAAGCCCTTTGACTGCTCCCTCGGACAAGCCCAGCTCGGATATATCATAGCTTTTGCGGACGCTGATATTGGATAGCCCCAGTATATAGTCGGTGGACACCTTAAATTCCTTTGCCACACCAATGAGAATATCGCTGCTGACTGTCCTTGTTTCGCCGCTGACAATGCGGCTCAGCTGGGAAGCGGAAACGCCGATCTTCTCTGCAAGTTCTTTTTGTTTGATTTTGTTTCCGTTGCATAGGTCAGAAATCCTCTGTCCGGGTGTTCCGGGTAAAGCCATAGTATGCACCTCCTCCGTATAACTCTATTATACAGCAAAATTGCAAAAATGCAATTTTAAAAGTGTAAACTTCACAGAAATGCAATTCTCGCAAAATTCCGAGGATTGCATTTTTTTCGTGTAGACTTAGGGTAGTTCATCGATGAGCTGCACCTTGAAAACAGAATGACCGTCCGAAAAAGGAATATTTCTCCCGGCGAAGTATCGCATTTGCGTACCAACGGAGAACACACGCCGCAGAAATGGGGCAGGAAGCCTTTTCGGGGAAAACGGCAATCAGACAAAGCGGAGGACACACATGGAAAACAATCTCAAAAAGCTGCCGCCGTTGGAGCGCAAGCCGGACGGCTCTCTGTACCGCATGACCCCAGCACAGCGGAAACGGGCAAACGCCTTGATTCGCCGGGAATGTTGCAGCTATGACAGCGGCAACTGCATTGTGCTGGATGATGGCGATACCTGTATCTGTCCGCAGACGATTTCTTTCTCGGTCTGCTGCAAGCATTTCCGCTGGGCTGTCCTGCCGCTGGATCGGACGCTGGAAGCAGAGATTTTCCGGGATAAGGACACAAAACGGTGTATTGTCTGCCGGAGAGCTTTTGTTCCCGGCTCTAATCGGGCGAAATACTGCCCGGATTGTGCCGTCAGCGTTCACAGGCGGCAGAAAGCAGAAAGTGAACGGAAAAGGAGGGCGTGCGTGGACAATTAGGGGCGAAAAAATCCTGTATTTATGGGGCTTTCCGAACACCAAACCAGGGCAGGTGGTATTCTTTATCGCTAACTCTCAAAACAGGGCTTCTAATTGTCCATAAGACACTATGACGAAGTTTATCTATCACTACCAACAGGAACGGGCGCAGAGCTTCACCCAGCTTCCCAATTTCCTGTTTGAAGCACCAACCTATCAGCCATTATCCAATGAAGCAAAGCTGCTGTACGCCTTTATCCTGCGCCGGGCAGACCTATCCCGCAAAAATGGATGGGCTGACGAGTACGGACGGATTTACCTGTACTATCCCATCTGTGAGGTAGTGGGCCTGCTTCACTGTGGGCGGCAAAAGGCAGTCAACACCCTGCGGGAATTACAGTATGCAGAGCTGATCGACATCAAGAAACAGGGCTGTGGAAAACCCAACCGCATTTACCCAAAATCCTATGAGGGCAGTTCCAATCTCTGACTTCTTGAATTTCCATTTTGGTACGCCGGAGAGCTGAAAACCGTACTTGACGAGTACAAAAATCAGCCCTCTTGGAGTACCGAAATCGGACGGTATAGAAATACAGAGATTAAAATGATTTATTTATATCGATTCCATTCCAATCCTATCAGAGCTATTTGGGGCGGGATTTTCCTTGTGGAAAACCCCGGGAACGGAAGGGAAAGGAACGAGGAAAGGAGTTTATGGCACAACACGCAATTTTGCGATTTGAAAAGCACAAGGGCAACCCGGCAAGACCGCTGGAAGCCCATCACGAAAGGCAAAAGGAACAGTACGCCAGCAATCCCGACATTGACACCAGCCGGAGCAAGTACAATTTCCACATTGTCAAGCCGGAGGGCAGGTACTACCACTTTATACAGAACCGTATTGAACAGGCAGGCTGCCGTACCCGTAAGGACAGTACTCGGTTTGTCGATACGCTGATTACCGCCAGCCCGGAGTTTTTCAAGGGCAACCCCCCAAAGGAGATACAGGCGTTTTTTCAGAGGGCGGCTGACTTCCTCATTAACCGGGT
>CAWVIZ010000002.1:0-45254 GCA_963929535.1 uncultured Lachnospiraceae bacterium
GCGGTTAGTGGGACTCGAACCCACACGGTCGCCCACTGGCACCTAAAACCAGCGCGTCTGCCAATTCCGCCATAACCGCAAAAAATACGTTGGAAACGCTTTCCGGGCTTGTCAAACAAAAAAGACAAGCCCTTCGGCTTGTCCAATGAGACATCGGGGATTCGAACCCCGGACAACTTGATTAAAAGTCAAGTGCTCTACCAACTGAGCTAATATCCCATAACCTGGGCTAGGCAGATTCGAACTGCCGAATGCAGGAGTCAAAGTCCTGTGCCTTACCGCTTGGCGATAGCCCAACGAACGCCTTACGGCAGGGTGGATACAGGGATTCGAACCCTGGGCCTCCAGAGCCACAATCTGGCGCGCTAACCAACTGCGCTATACCCACCATACCTTTTACCGGAATACCGATAAAAGAAACGTGCTTGGAGGGATTCGAACCCCCGACCCACGGCTTAGAAGGCCGTTGCTCTATCCAACTGAGCTACAAACACGTATGGATCGCATCATACTTTTCTGCAGCAAACTGCATTCCACAGCCTGCCATCTGCTCTATGATGCAGAGCAGGTGATGGGAATCGAACCCACGTATCCAGCTTGGAAGGCTGGTGTTCTACCATTGAACTACACCTGCATGAACTTTTGCCACCTGGCGACTCGGGGTGACAGGATTCGAACCTGCGACCTCCTGGTCCCAAACCAGGCGCTCTAGCCAAGCTGAGCCACACCCCGACGAGTCTCGTGCTGTGCGCACTCATTCAGCACGAGACATATTATATTATAGCAAGATTTAAAAGTCAACACTTTTTTTCATTTTTTTCACACTTTTTTGTGGCAGACCGCAGCGGTCCATCCTTCCGGCTTCACTGTTGCACCAGACTTCTTTTTCTATGGCATGGGCGTATCCAAAGTTCAGTGCAGACGGTTATCGTTTTTAACCACGATGCCGTCCCCTCACCGCTGTTCCTCCAGATAATTCTGTGTGTAGTGGGCATATCCCTCTCTGTCGATTTCCATGATCAGAAAACCGGGCTTTCTCCCATTCTGACGGGGATAGGAAAGGCTTCCGGGATTCAGTACCACAAGATCATCCTGGATATCCAGGTACGGCCGGTGCGTATGCCCGAACATGGCCACCTGAACGCCTCTGCTGCGAGCCTCCTCCTCCAGCATCTGGGTACCCATGGAAACTCCGTACATATGCCCGTGAGTCACCAGGATCTTATAACCTCCCAAAGTAATTTCTTCTTCCCTGGGAAGATCAGAAAAGTAATCATTGTTTCCTCTCACCAGGTAAGCCGGACATTCCGCGATCTGCCGGATATAATCCTCTCCGCCTTCCAGATCGCCGCAGTGGATCAGGGCGTCCACCGGCTTTACCTTACGCAGCACAGTCATCAGATTCCGCTCATGACCGTGGGTATCACTGACGACCAGGATCTTCATCATAATTCCAGCCGTTTTCTAAGTTCTTCCTTCATCCTCCGCAGAGCCCTGCCTCTGTGGCTGATCTCATTTTTCTGCTGATCTGTAAGCTGGGCGGTAGTACATCCCAGTTCGGGCACTACGAAAATGGGATCATAACCAAAGCCATTTTCCCCCTTTTCCTGGTAACCGATCCTGCCTTCGATCACCCCCGGGGTTGTGATGATCTCCCCATCCGGAAACGCCGCTGCGATCTGACATACAAATCTGGCGGTACGCTCTTCCTCCGGTACCCCTTCCAGGCGCTGGATCAGATTTCGGTTCTTAATATGATAGGAAGTATTCTCCCCCATATACCTGGCAGAATAGATCCCCGGCTCTCCATTCAGATAATCAATCTCCAGACCCGAATCATCCGCCAGGGTCAGCTCGCCTGTCAGCTCCATCACCGTCTTTGCCTTGATCCTGGCGTTTTCCTCAAAGCTTTCTCCATCTTCCAGAATATCCACGTTGACCCCGGCATCCCGCATGGAGATCACTTCCACATTGAGATCCGCCAGAATCTCCCGTACCTCTTTCATCTTTCCCTCATTGCCCGTGGCAAACAGTATTCTTTTCATCCGCTTTTCTCTCCTGTTCTGTCCGGCGCTTCGGCGGTTTCGGTCCTAAAAACTGGTATAAATATGCCCGAAGCATTCCATTATATATTTTTCGGTTTCTGTCAGCTTTTCTTCCTATATATCTCTCTGTGTCCTCATAGCTGGTAAGCAGATACATGGACCAGTCCTGCAGCCGGGAAAATCCTTCTCCGATCTCCCGATACAGCTCCGGCAGTTTCTCCTTTTCCTCCAGCCGTTCCCCATACGGGGGATTGGTCACCAGAAACCCATACCTGCCCCGGTGATTCATCCGGTTCACCGGTCTCTGCTGGAAATGGATCATCCCATCCACCCCTGCAGCGGCCGCATTTTCACGGGCTGCCTTCACCGCCGCCGGATCAATGTCAAATCCCTGGATATCCGTTCCGGCCGGAATCTCTATCAGATCCCCGGCCTCATTTACCGCCTCATACCAGCATTTCCCGGGCACCAGATTCTTCCATTGCTCAGCAGTAAAAGAACGGTTCATACCAGGCGCTATATTGGCTGCGATCATAGCCGCTTCGATGGGAAATGTTCCGCTTCCGCAGAAAGGATCCAGAAAAATCCTGTCTTTCTTCCAGGGCGTCAGCAGGATGATCCCCGCTGCCAGCGTCTCCGCCGCCGGAGCCTTCACAGTCATCTTCCGATATCCCCGCTTGTGAAGCGGTATTCCGGTGGTATCCAGACCGATCACTGCCTCGTCCTTAAGGATCGTCACCCGAACGGGATACTCAGCTCCGCTCTCCGGGAACCAGGTGAGTCCGTAATGGGCTCCCAGCCGCTCCACCATGGCTTTCTTCATAATGGACTGGATATCCGGTCCGCTGAACAGCCGGCTCTTCACCGAAGTAGCTTTGGTCACCCAAAATCTGCCATCCCTGGGAATATACCGTTCCCAGGGCAGCGCCTTGGTCCCCTCAAACAATTCGTCAAAGGTGGAGGCCTTGACGGTTCCCACCTTCAGCAGGATCCTGTCCGCTGTCCTCAGAAAAATATTGGCATCCGCAATCGCCTGGGCATCTCCCAGAAATGTTACCTTTCCATCCTCTACCCGGCTGACCTCATAGCCCAGATCCAGGATCTCCCGTTTCAGCACTGCCTCCATCCCCCAGTGGCAGGGGGCAATCAGTTCAAACAGTTCCATGCTCCCTCCCTATAGCTCCAGGCTTTTTACGATCTCACCGTCAAATCCCTTAATGGTAAATACTCCGCGCTCCAAAACCGCATACGTGGGAATATTTCCTTCCTTGGGAAGGGATACGGACCCCGGGTTCAGGATCGTATACTCTTCCAGCTTTTCCGCTCTCAGCACATGGGTATGGCCGTGGAGGAAAATATCTCCTTTTTTCATGGGCGGCAGGTTCCCTTCGTGATATATATGTCCATGGCTTAAATAAATGATCTTTCCCTCCGTTTCCAGGATCCCGTAATCCGCCAGAACCGGAAATTCCAGCACCATCTGATCCACCTCTGCTTCGCAGTTTCCCCGCACACTGTAGATGCAGTCCTTTCTGGGATTCAGCATGGCGATCACTTCCTTGGGCGCATATTCTCTGGGAAGGTCATTTCTTGGGCCATGGTAAAGGATGTCCCCCAAAAGCACCAGGCGCCCGGCCTGCTCCCTGTCAAAGGCATCCAGCATTTTTCTGCAGTAATACGCAGATCCATGTATATCCGACGCAATCATATATTTCATAATCTTCTCTCCTGGCAATTCGGCCTTAAACCGGCCCGTATTTTTCCGGGGGAGCTGCCGCGTACCATCTGTCAGCTCCTGATTCCCGCGGCAGTCCCCTTGATTTTTCCTTATCCGGCTCATACTTTCCGTTATCGGTCATATGCAGCCGTTCTCTCTTTTCCTTTCCTGAGCAGCCCGGCAAAAGGCCGACCAGTTACGATTATTCTACTATGATTAACGGGAAAACACAAGATTTCTTCCCCGATATTCTGAAATTCCACCGATCACCGTTGCCGCCTGATATCCCATTCTCACCAGTTCTCTGGCAGCCATCATGCTGGCGGAGCCGTGTTCACAGTAGAGCACCGCCAACTGCCCGGCAGGCAGCTTCCAGACAGTCTTTCCCTCCTCATAAGGAATATTCACCGCGGAACGGATATGGGTCCTGGCATACTCCCGGGGAGAGCGCACATCCACCAGCAGCACATCCGGACGGTCCACATAGCTGTCCAGTTCCCCCGCGGAGATCAATTGTATGCTTCTCATAAAAAACTCCTTTTTTATTAATCTATGCGCCTTTTCACCAAAAGCCTTCACCCCAGAATCTTCGGGAAATCACAGGAAAAGGAGCTGCGGAATGATTCCGCAGCTCCTTTTCCTGTGATTTCACGGTACAGGTCTCTTTTAATAACGGTCTGTCATATACTCATCCGAAGCGCTGTTGTTGCTTTTATTTTTGGACGCGTTCTTGGAAGAGTTGTTTTTCTGGGAGTCCTGATGACAGTTCATCTCTTTTGCACTGTTGTTTACCTTATTCTTTGTGTTATTTTCATTGCTGTAGTTCTTGGACATGGTTCATTCCTCCTGTAAATCTGAAAATTGTATCTCGACTCTCATCCTGTGGGAATCGGATTACAACCTTAGTATTACAAAAACATCTACAATTATTCATTTCTTTGTTGCAATTTTTACCAATCTGTATTATAATCATTCTTGTAAAAAGAATTTACCCTTCAAAAAATTTTTTTTACAATTAATAACCCCTTATTAATTATTTATACTCCCCTCGAAACCCCGGCAGCTCCCCTGCCGGGGCTTCACTTTGCCCGGAAATATTTTCAGGGCCAGACGTCACTCCCGCGAGTGACGTCTGGCCCTGTTCCAAGCTGTCCGTTCTTTTATGCGCTTACTTTTCCCATTCCCATTTCTTCGCCAATATTCAGAATATGATCTCCGATCCGCTCAAAATCCGTAAGCATCTCCGAATACAGTACGCAGGCTTCATCAGAGCAGTGGCCTCCATGAAGTCTGGCCATCTGGTTGGAACGATACTGTTCCGTCATATCATCCATTTTCTGTTCCAGAGCCTGAATGTCCCCGATATCATTCTCCATTTCCTCTCCCATGGACTTCAAGCGGCCGATAGCTTCCAGACTGACCTTCTGCATGCTGCGGATTTCCTCCTGGGCCGCAGATGAAAAACGGATACCTTTTTTCTCCATCATCCTGGTGTACTCGCAAATGTTCACCGCATGATCTCCGATTCGTTCCAAATTGCTGCACACCTTAAACAGGGCGCTGATATATTGGGTGGTCTGGGGATTTGATTCTTTCACCAGGATATGGGAAATATACCTGGAAATCTCTTTGTTCAGGAAATCGATATATTCCTCTCTCTGGGCCACTTCCTCAAGCTTCCTGGCAGACCCCTCGCAGACCGCCTCGAAGCTGTCCCGCACATTTTCTTCTGCCATTTCCATCATACGGAACAACTCGTTCCGGATACTGTTGAGGGAAATGGCGGAAAGCCCGATCCGGGATTCCCTTTTGTTCTCAGCCGGCTGGATGTACTCCAGATGCATGGTCTCTTCCTTCTCTTCTCCCCGCTCCGGAAGGATCCTGGTGGCAAGTCCGGCAAGCTGCACACCGAAGGGAAGGAGCAGCAGCGTGGTCACCACATTAAACAGCGTATGCATATTGGCGATCTGAGCGGCTACATTGTCCGGCGTAAAGCTCTCCACCAGACTGGTGAGCGGCGTCAGGATACATATCACTGTAAAGATCGTTGTTCCGATCACATTGAACATCAGGTGGATCACGGTAGTCCTCTTGGCATTTCTGCTGGTTCCGATGGATGCCAGCACTGCTGTGATACACGTTCCGATATTCTGTCCGAAAAGCACAAACACCGCGTTGGGCAGTGTGATCAGCCCACTGGTTGCCAGCGCCTGCAGGATTCCCACTGATGCGGAGGAAGACTGGATGATGGCCGTAAACACCGCGCCCGCCAGGATTCCCAGAACAGGATTGGAAAATCTGGTCATCAGAGATACAAAGGCTTCTGAATCCCTCAGAGGCATCATAGCGGAGCTCATCATCTCCATACCGATGAAAAGCACACCCAGGCCGGCCACGATCTGACCGATATGATGTACTTTTTCTTTCTTGATAAATACCACCATTACCACGCCGATAAATGCAAACAACGGCGCCAGGACTCCCACATCCAGAGCGATCAGCTGGCCGGTGATGGTGGTACCGATATTGGCTCCCATAATGATCCACACCGCCTGCCGAAGCGTCATCATTCCGGAATTTACAAAGCCCACCACCATTACAGTGGTAGCCGATGACGACTGGATCACTGCTGTGATCCCGGCTCCTACTAAAACGCCCAGAAAACGATTGGACGTCAGCTTTTCCAGAATTTTCTTCATCTTGTTTCCTGCGGCCGCTTCCAGGCCGCCGCTCATCATCTGCATTCCATACAGAAACAGAGCAAGTCCCCCCAAAAGGCTCAAAAAGTCTGTAATTTTCATCCTCTTCCTCCAGTTATTTTCTTCTTCTCTTAACGTAATATTTACTCTTTCTTTATTTATATACAATATTCTCCAGTAATGCGCAATAAATTATACATAGATTTAACATAACTTTACTTATTTCTAACCATTTTTATCCTTTTTAACCGCTCATCGTACCGCCCGGCAAATGACTGCTGATGCAGGCATCTTCGTCGCTTGCCGGGCTTATGCTCACCTCGCGGCTTTGCCGCTCACTGTACCGCCCGGCAAATGACTGCTGATGCAAGCATCTTCGTCGCTTGCCGGGCTTATGCTCAAAAAAACAGGCTCTCCGGTATTTTCCGGAAGAGCCTTTCAGTCCGTTTTCTGCGATCTCCTGTCTTCCCGCAGTTTCTTTTTTATCTTCTGTTTCTCAGCCAGCCCAGCAGCCAGACCACCAGCAGAACCGGTATCAATACCGGCAGTACCAGGGACAGCACAGAGCCCACCAGCCAGAAGATCAGAGCCAGGATCAGCACCAGAAGGATCCCGGCAATCAGGCAGCCGGTCTGGCCGCTGATGTGGATCGTATGGGGCCGGGCGTGCTCCCTCCGGTACTCACTTTCATATCCGTAATCTTCCGGTTCCTGATACACCGTTCCGGCCGCCCTATCGGAAGTTTCCTCCTCTGCCTGGGCTGCATCCATAATGGAGCGGGCGATCAGCAGAGGATCTCCCAGTTCCTCCAGCACCTGCTTCTCCGTCTTTCCTCCTGCCGTCTGCTCCCGGATATATCGTTCATAATAGGCCACATGCTCCTGCACTTTTGCAGTGGGCAAAACCTGCGCCAGTCTTCTTCCCAGAGTATCCAAAAATTCTGTCTTATTCATCCCTTCATCCTTTTCCTACAGGCCGCTGCTAAGCTCCTGGATCTTCTGTGCCACCCTCTCTTTCTCACTGCCCTCCAGCGGTGTAGGCTGGTAATCGTTGTATTCCGATACGGAAGAAAGAGAACAGGGAATAATGTTAGTGGCATTGTCAGCCACCAAAGTTCCATTCTCAAAGGTAAATGTCTGCTGGAAGATCATGGTATCCTTGTCGGAAGGATTGCTGTTTCCTCCGAAACAGAAATTCCCCAGACTGTACACAATGTTTTTTCCATTATATTCCTCGATCCCCTGCAGAACATGGGGATGATGTCCCAGCACCAGATCCGCCCCATTGTCCACGGCAATGTGGGCGAGACTCTTCTGAATATCGTCAGGATACGTCTCCTTTTCCTGACCCCAGTGGAAGCTGACGATCACCAGCTGCGCCCCCTGGGATTTTACTGTGTTGATATTCTCCACCAGCTGAGTCTGGCATCCCATACCATCCGCAAGCTCATAGATCCCCACAAGTCCCACCTTGATTCCCTTCACATCCACCACCGCTGTCCGGTCATAGCCAAAGGTACTGATTCCGGCACTCTCCAGATAGCTGATGGTGTCCGTATAGCTTTCTTCTCCGTAATCCCTGCTGTGGTTATTGGCCAGGTTAGCCGCCTCCACGCTGCCCTGGGTAAGGATCTCCGTGTAACTGGGATCTCCTTTGAACGCGAAGGTCTTTTCCTGTCTGCTGGTGGATTCAGTGAGTGTTCCTTCCATATTAATGATCGTCAGATCATCCGCCTCCAGGATAGACTTCACATTCTGGAAAAAATATCCCGGATCATTCTTCACAATATAGAACGCGTCAAAATTCCGGCTTTTGTCAAACTGCTCATCTGTTCCAATAGTACAGTCCCCCACAGCACTGATGGTCAAAGACACGGGTTCAGAAGCAGACTGGGTGTCCGTCTCTCCGGACGTCTGGCTGTCCTGGTCCTGTGTATCCGAAGCCTCCCCATCTCCTGTCTCCCCATCCTGGCCGGTTTCCTCCTGCTCTTCCAGAACCTCTCCGGACGTCTGGCTCGTCCCCTGCCGGTCAGTCGCAAATACCTTTGTCAATATCACTGCCGCCACGATCAGCAGACAGAAAATCGCCAGCGTAATGGCAGCGATCTGAATCGCCACAACCTTCTGCCGGTAACTCTTTCTCCTTTTTTTCGATACAGGCCGCCGGCTATTCCCCCTGGGTCTTCCTCCTCCGGCAGCGCTTCTCCTTTTGTCTGTCATAAGCATCCTCTCAATCCGTGATACACTGCAGCAGCTCCGTCCATACGAAACTGTTGCGATACGTTTATGATAACTTCTTTTTTTTAAATCCGCAAGTGGAGATACTTTAATTTCTTCCGGCATTTGTTTACATTTTTCTTTCACTTTTATTTATATTTCTATAACAGTCTCCACTGTCCGCAAAAACGCAAAAAGGAACTGCTCATGACAGTTCCTCTTTCTCCGACTCCTGTTCTCCGTTTTCCGGAAAATCCAGCGTAATACTGGTTCCTTTTCCCGGCTGGCTTTCCAGCCGGATCTCCGCCTGATGCATCATCGCCCCATGCTTCACGATAGACAGTCCCAAACCGGTCCCCCCCGTCTCTCTGGAATGGCTTTTGTCCACCCGGTAAAACCGTTCAAAAATCCTTTCCTGATCTTCCTTGGCGATTCCGATCCCGCCATCGCTGACCTGCCACAGCTTTCGGCCATTTTCCTGGCGCATGGTGATCTTCAGCCATCCGCCCTCCACATTATACTTAACAGCATTGTCCGTCAGATTATACAGCATTTCGTAAAGGATATGGCGCACGCCATATACTTCTCCGCAGTCCCCCTCCATCTCCAGAGACACATTTCTCTTTCTGGCCACATGATCCAGGGTCTGGAAAATATCCCGGGAGAGATCCTTTAGGCTCACCCACTCATAAGGCATTTCACTGCTCTTCTCATCCAGCTTGGACAGCTGGATGATGTCCTCCACCAGATTGGTCAGTCTGGAAGCCTCCTGATGGATCCTGGAAGCAAATTCCGGAATATCCTTCTGCATCACCATCCCATTCTGGATCAGCTCCGCATATCCGGAAATGGACATCAGCGGCGTTTTCAGCTCATGAGATACGTTGGCGGAAAACTCCCGGCGCAGCTGCTCCGCCTCTGTTTTCTCCGTCACGTCCCAGATCAGGATCACAGCGCCCTGGGTCTTCCCGTAAATCTTCACCGGATTGGCCAATACCTGATAGCTTCTGTTCCCCATCCGGATCACCGTCTCGCTGTGCTCTCCCTGAAGCGCCTGCTCCATCACCCGTTTTACCTCCTGATCCCGGCTCACCCGGCTGATGGATTTCTTTACGCAGTCTTCTGCCCGCACATGAAAAAACTGCTGAGCGGCTTTATTGATGGAGAGTACCTCGGTCTGGTTGGTGATCACCAGCCCATCCTTCATATTCTCCGTAATTGCCAGATACTCCTCATGATTTGCCTTCAGTTCCTGAAGCTGCTTGTCTATCTGCCTGTTCTGCTCATGTACCCGCACCAGAAGAGGCCTCAGCTCCTCATACTCCACATGGCGCAGCGGATGGGTCAGATCCATCTGATTGATGGGTTCGATCAGTTTATTGGTCTGATGCTGAGTGACAAAAAAAGCGATCACCACAATACCGATCACCAGAATTCCCAGAAGGGTAATACTGGACTGCATGGTCATAAACACAGAGTCCGTGGTCCTGGCCACCCGCAGGATCTTCCCGTCTTCCAGCCGCTCCGCATAGTAAAAAGTCTGTTCCGCCAGAGTTTCCGAATACCGGATAGCCTCTCCCTGTCCATTCTCCCTGGCGTCCTGAATCTCCGGACGGTCGGCATGATTCTCCAGCTCACTGGCATCCTCCGCAGAATCAAACAGCACCGTTCCATCCGTATCGATGAGAGTGATACGGCTGGATGTTACCCCCACCGACTGAGCCAGATAATCCTCTGAGGAATTTTCCAGAGCGATCCGGACAAATTCCGTCTCATTTCTCACGCTCTGCATCATGTAACCGTTAAACCGGTTGTACATCACCAGGCTGACCACCAGAAAGGTGATCAGAATAGAGCAGGTGAGCAGCACGCCCACCTGATTCAGTATCTTCTGCTTCATCCCTCGTCTCCCATACGATATCCTACACCCCGCACCGTCTCAATAAAGGAACCGGCTTCTCCCAGCTTCTGCCTCAGTGTCCGGATATGCACATCCACCGTCCTGGTCTCACCGTCAAAATCGTATCCCCAGATTCTGGTGAGAAGCTGATCCCTGGTCAACACGATCCCCTTGTTCTCCATCAGATAGCGGAGCAGCTCGAACTCTTTTAAGGTCAGCTCCACTTTTCTTCCGTTTTCCGTTACCTCATGGCGGTCCACACACACACGAAGCTGTCCCTGCACCAGATCCTTATCCTCTGTCCGGGGCGCCCGTCTTCTCAGCACCGCCTTAACCCTGGAAATAAATTCCATCATACCGAAGGGTTTGGTAATATAATCATCGGCTCCTCCGTCCAGCCCCTTTACTTTATCAAACTCCGCGCCCTTGGCCGTGACCATGATCACGGGAATATCTCTGGCCGACGGCATCTGCTTCAGCTTCTCCAGGATCACATACCCGTCATCCCCCGGAAGCATGATATCCAGAAGGATCAGCTCCGGAAGCTCCCTGGTCAGCTCCCGGAATAACTGTTCCCCGTTCTCCAGCCCCTTGGCCGCAAATCCGGTGGAAGTCAGGGTATACACCAGCAGTTCCCGAATATTTCTCTCATCCTCTACACAATAAATCATTCCGTCTCTCCTCCCTCTGTTATGGAAGCAAATATTTTTCCTGTGTTCTCAAAACCATTCCCCGGAAAAATCCGTCATCTTCCTGCTTCAGATTATCCAGATATTCATGGGTATCACAGACATCCTCTTTTACCTGCGTCACACAGATAGCGATATTGGAACAGTGGTCCGCCACCCGCTCCAGACTGGTGGTGATGTCCGTCAGCGAAAAGCCCTGCTCAATGGTGCACTCACCGCTGCGCAGCCTGCGGATATGGCGTTTTTTCAGCTCCACATTCAGCTCATCGATCACCTCTTCCAAAGGTTCGATCTCTTCAGCCCGCTTCACATCCTGGGCGGAAAACACCTGAAAGGAATCATCCACAATATCCCTCACCGCCCGTATCAGTACCTGCAGCTCTGCTCCCGCTTTTTGTGAAAAATGCATCCCGCTCTCCCGCATCCGCTCCACCGCCTCCATGATATTGAAAGCGTGATCTGCGATCCGTTCAAAATCCCGGATACAATGAAGTGTGATCGACAGCGTATGGTCATCCTCCTCTGTCAGATTCTTCCTTCCCAGCTTGATCAGAAAGCTTCCCAGTTCATCCTCATACCGATCTACCAGAGTCTCCAGTTCTCCTATTTTTTTCACCTTTTCCGGTGAATATTCCTGGATCAGATCCATAGACAGGAACAGACATTCCCTGGCTTTTTCCGCCATCCGGGCCGCCGCCTGCCGGCTCTGCTCGATGGCAAAGGCCGGTTTTTCCAGAAAACGTTCATCCACCAGCCATACTCTGGCATCTCCCATTTCCCCGTTATCCTTCACTGTAAGGCGGGCCAGCCGCTCAAGACCTGCGGTGAACGGCAACAGAACAATCGCCGTAAGCACATTGAATACGGTATGCAGCGCTGCAATTCCCAGGCTTCCCGCTGTCACTGTCAGAAATACATTTCCCAAAGCCCCATTGATCCCGTAAAACAGAGCCGCAAAAACCACCGCTCCGATCACATTGAAATACAGATGCACCACTGCCGCCCGCCGCGCGTTTCTGCTGGCTCCCAGAGAAGAGATCAGTGCGGTCACACAGGTGCCGATATTCTGTCCCAGAAGAATGGGAACCGCCACACCATAGTTTACGGCACCTGTCACGCACAGTGCCTGAAGAAATGCCACAGAAGCAGTAGAGCTTCGGATCGCCGCTGTAAATACTGCCCCGGCGATCACCCCCAAAAAGGGATTGGAAAATGCCAGAAACATCCCTTCAAACTCCGGAACCTGTGCCAGGGGTCTCACCGCCTCCTGCATGATACCCATTCCGAAGATCATGATGGAGAATGCCACCAGGATGGCTCCTATATCATTCTTCCTTTCATTTTTCACATAGAGCAGGAGCACGCTTCCGGCAATAGCCAGTACTGCGGAAAAAGTAACCGGCTGTAAAAATTCTGCCCACAGGCCGTCTCCCTGGATTCCCACGAGCCCCAGCACCCAGGAGGTCACTGTGGTTCCCACATTGGCCCCCATAATGAGTCCCACTGCCTGGGAGAGCTTCATAATACCGGAATTCACAAACCCTACCACCATCACGATCACAGCAGATGAGGACTGCAGCAAGGCCGTCACCAGAGTTCCCGTAAGAACCGCTTTTAAAGGGCTCTCTGCCACATGCTCCAGTACCCGTTCCAGCCGTCCCCCTGTCACCTTGGCCATTCCGTCTCCCATCATCTTCATTCCGTACAGGAACAGGCTCAGCCCTCCCAGCAGCGCCACTAAACCGAAGATATCCATATACTCCTCCTGATATCCGTTGTAACAGTTCACCTTCCGGCTTCACTGTCGCCAATACATGCCTTTCCGAAAATATTGTCTGCCCTTTGACAGAAATCCCATTTTGATGTCCACATTATAGAGAAGTAATGTAAAGTTATCCTCCGATTCCATGTTAAATCTATGTAAAATAGTCTCGAAATCCCTTTATTTTCAAGGTTTTCTGGCTTTACATTGATTTTACATCGTTTTTTTCAGTCCATGCAGCACAAACCCGGCCACATTCTCATATACCTTTCCTTTTTCCCTCTCGTTCAATATCTCATGACGCATCCCGTCATACAGTTTTCCCCTGACATTTTTATAGCCTACGGTCTTCATATGACCAATTGCCTGGGAAAATCCGGAAGGTCCTCCGATGCAGGGATCCTCCCTTCCGGCCACAAACAGCACAGGAAGGTCCGGCCTGGCACACTGCCAGCCGTCTTCTGTGTATGTTTTCTCCATCAGATCAAACAGCGCCTGATATCCGTCCACTGTAAAGGTGAATCCGCACAGCGGAGAAGCATCGTAATTGGCAACCACTTCCGGATCAGAGCAGCACCAGGCAAATCGGCTCTTTTCCCCGGAAAATTTCCTGGCATAGGAGCCAAAGGTAAGTGCCTCTATCAGCTTTGCCCGGTGCCTGGGGCCATATACCCTTTTTTCCAGAGCGGCCAGAAGCTTTCCCGCTCCCAAAAGGGGATTCTTCGCCGGAGATCCGCACACCACCAGAAGTTCTATATCCTGATCATAAGATCTGACATAAGCCCGTACTGCCAGAGACCCCATGCTGTGTCCCAGAAGCGCCAGAGGCGTGCCGGGATAGCGCTCCTTTGCCAGAAGCGTGATCCTGTGGGCGTCCTCTATCACCCCATTGCCGCCCTGGCCATACATATATCCCAGATCGCTCCTGGAACGGACACTTTTTCCATGTCCGCGGCAATCATGGATCACTGCCGCAACCCCTTGATCCGCCATGTACTCCATAAAGGGAAGGTACCGCTCCTTATATTCTGCCATCCCATGGTGGATCTGCAGAATTCCTTTCACCTGGCCTTCCGGCACAGTCCACAATACATCCAGATTCAGTCCGTCACAGGGAGATTCCACCCTTTCATACATTTTTCTCACCATTATCCAGCCTCCTCTTGTCAGGATCCTTTCCATCGGAGAGGGGAAGTCCCTCCCCCTATCCGATCCTCGCCATACTGCGGCCAGCTCACGGCAATGCCGTTCGCTGTCCGTTGCCCGGCAGGTGCCGCTCATGCAGGCATGGCGGCACTTGCCGGGCGTATCGCACAAAAAGGACGGAATCCTGCCGTTTTCCGCCCTCCTCTTTCCTTTTATTTATCTGTTCTTCTTTATAAATCTTCCGATCACTACCAGATCCACCACCGCGATCACCAGGCACAGAAACATCACCCACTGCAGATCCGCAAAAAATACGATCAGAAGCTCGTCCAGCGCCAGCACAGCCACAAATACCCCCATCGCCCTGCTGAAACGCTTTTTCTCTTCCTCGGACCGCTTTTTGGCCCTTCTGGGGTTGTTTCCGTTGAGGGCATTCAGGATCATGTCTCCTTTTCCCAAAAGAAGCACCACGCTGATGGTGGCCAGAATCGTCACCAAAATCCAGTCAAATATCGAACCAGGTACCATACTACTCTCCTTATCCTGCGTTTTATTCGTTTTCCTGTAATTATATCGGGTTTTATGGGAATTGTCCAGTGACAGTTGGGCTGCTCTGATATATAATAGTTACGGTTCAGCCTTTCCCTGCAATCGCCAAATGGACATGCCGGCATGTCCGCCTGGCTCATTGCCCGCGGGAATAAACGCAATATAAAACTGCCTTAAGCAGAGAAAGAAGTGACATTATGAACAGCAGAGAACTCAATCAGGAACTTTTCAATTTCATTAAAAGCAGCCCCAGCCCTTTCCATGCTGTGGCATCGGCGGCGGCTCTCCTGGAAGCGGATGGATTTTCCCGTCTGCAGGAACAGGATACCTGGAACCTTCTTCCTGGCGGAAAGTATTATGTAACCCGTAACCAGTCCTCCATCGCCGCTTTCCGGATTCCCAAGAAGACGGAGGAAGGGCTTCCCCCCTTTCATATCATAGCCAGTCACAGCGACTCTCCATCTTTTAAGCTGAAGGAAAACGGAGAGATGACCGTAGAAGACCATTATACCCGTCTCAACATGGAACAGTACGGCGGTCCCATCTTTTCTTCCTGGTTCGACCGTCCTCTGTCCCTGGCAGGAAGAGCGCTGGTGGAGGAAAACGGAACCATTGAAAGCCGCCTGGTGGATTTTGACCGGGATCTGGCTATGCTGGTCAATCTGGCTATACATATGAACCGCAACATCAACGATGGCTACAAATACAGCGTTCAGACCGACATGATGCCTCTCATCGGCGGCGGAGATAAAGATTTTTCCATGAAAAAACTGGTTGCCCGGCAATTGAACATCCCGGAGGAGTCTATTCTGACCATGGATCTGTTCCTGTACAACCGGATGGCAGGCTGTACCTGGGGGGCCGAGGAAGAATTCATCTCCTGCCCGCGGCTGGACGATCTGCAGTGCGCTTTTTCTTCCGTCAAAGCCATCACCGGATCCTGCCGCCAGGATATCCTTCCGGTAGCCGTGATCTTTGACAACGAGGAGGTGGGAAGTCAGAGCCGTCAGGGCGCACACTCCACTTTCCTGAAGGATGTACTGGAAAGAATCCGTATCGCCCTTTCCTGCAGCCGGGAGGAGCTTCTGCGCGCTCTGGCGGAAAGCTTCATGGTATCCGCAGACAACGGACATGCCCTGCATCCCAATTATCCGGGAAAATCCAACCCCGGCCAGCATCCGTACCTCAACGGCGGCGTGATGGTCAAGTATTCAGCCAATCAGAAATATACCTCCGATGGTGTCTCCAGTGCGATTTTCCGGGCTATCTGCTCCAGGGAAAATATCCCCTGTCAGCTGTTCTTTAACCACTCGGATGTACTGGGCGGCTCCACCCTTGGCAATCTGTCTGCTTCCCAGGTGTCTCTTGCCTGTGTGGATATCGGTGCTCCGCTTCTGGCCATGCACTCTCCCTGCGAAACCACAGGCGCACAGGACACGCTGGCACTGACCCGTTCCATGTCCGCCTTCTATCAGACCCGCATCCGCACTCTGGGAGACGGCAGCTTCCGTCTTCTGGGACCCCAGGAGTAACTCTGAAATTTGGCAGAGGAAAACAGAAAAGCGGATAGGAACACATTCTCAAGTTCCTATCCGCTCTTTTTGTTTGTAGCAGATTTTCCTGAAATTTTCAACAAAAAAAGCACGAGACGGGATTCGAACCCGCGACCCTCGCCTTGGCAAGGCGATACTCCACCACTGAGCCACTCGTGCATATCCTGTTCTCTCGAACATGTAATACTATACTATAAAAGATACAGATTGTCAACAATTTTTTTCCAACCTTCCGCGGTCTCCCACCGCCCCTCCGGCTCCCTGCGGCCTGCGGCCATTGCATCAGGGCCGCAGAATAGCGCTGAGCATATACTGGCTGTTGGGAAAATTCTTCTGACTGATCTCCTCCAGCCGTATCAGATCCACATCCAGCCACAGTTCTTCCGCTACCACCATCATATGGGCAAACATAATCCCAAAATTCAGCTCATCAAACCTTCCCAGCCGGTCACTGGCATGTTTTTTGGAAAAGATATGGATCCGGTTGTCAAACACCACAAATCTCCAGGGCTGGCTGTTTCCGGAAGAAGGCGCCATCCTGGCTGCCTCCAAAAGCTGTTTCATCCACTGGCGGGGCATCTCCTTATAAACACACAGCTCCCCCAGACTCAGCCTCTTTGCCTCGATGGGTTTCCTTGTGCAGCTTCCCTTTGCCTTTCCAAAAGCCAAAACTGCCATCAGCTTTTTGCCGTTCCGTCTGGCATACTTTTTTTTCAGGAGAGGAGTTCCCACAAAACAGCTTCCCAGACCTCTGGAACAGAGATACAGTGACATCTGCTCCATCAGATATCCGGCATTCATCATAGCCCTGTCTTTTTCCTCTGAATAGATCACAAGATAATAAGGGGCCCGGATTCCCAGCATTCCCAGAAGTTTATACTCTCCCTTTCGGTTATCCAGAATCACAAGCTCTGTCTCGATCCCCCCAAACAAACCCTTGATCTCACCGTATTCATTCAATATATCTTCCAACATCTGAGTTCCAAGTCCGTCAAACAGGTAATTTTTGACAGACTTCCTCACAAAAATCGCTTCATATAAATTCATGGTATCACCCTTAACTTTTCTGTAATACTATTGTAACATGCATTTCCATAATTGCAACGCTTTCCCGCAATTTTTCCCAGATTTTTTGGTCCGGCCGCTGCTGTCCGCAGAAAATTTTCGATCCCGCCATTTTTCAGCAGAAAAGCTCCGCAGCAGGAAACGTCTCCCATGTCCCCTGATAGTATATGCGGACATGTCTCCGGACTTTCCTCGCCCACGGAAATTTTACGGCATTTCAGCAGTCAGGCTTCTGATTTCATTTCGTCAATTCTGGCAATACCATCCTCCACATCCTGTCGGAACCGTTCCCAGGCATCCTCATGCTCCACGAAATACTTGGGACATATTTTTCCGGTCACATCATAATGACGGATCACCGCCTGGCTGTCCAGTCCAAATCGGCTGCAGAGCCAGGATGTCAGCTCCACCAGCGACTGATACGTACTGTCATTAAACTTTCCTGTATCATCCGGATGACAGCATTCGATGGATAAGGTGTCTCCATTCCTCTCATTGGAGGCATAGGAGATCTCTGTACTGGGAATGCACTGGACAATCTCCCCATCCAGTCCCACAATGAAATGGCTGCTGGCCTTTGTGATATGCGCATCCTTCAGCCCCTGGAAATAATCCCGGTTCTGCATGGCCGTGCTTCCCGGATTCGCCACATAATGGATCACAATACCGTTTATCTGTTCCAGTTTCGTCCCCGGCCGCGAATACTCATTCACATCCAAAAGCTCCACATCCAGCTGAGGCGCGCCGATCCAGTCCGTCTCCTCCATCTGCTCTGCCGTCTGAATCTCTTCGGTTCCCGAAAAAAATAACCTCTTACAGGCAAATATCACCAGTATCAGTCCCGTCACTCCGATTCCCAAAGCAATCACAGCTCTCCGAAACAGCTGCCGCTGTCTCTCCCGTCTGCTCATCCTTCTTCCCCTTCTGTTTTTCCCCATATCTTTTCTCCTCTGTTTCAGCGACACGGCAGATCGTCTCCGCACGCTCCCGTCCTGTCTTCCTAAGCAAAACAGGGCAGCCCTCCGTTAAAGGCTGCCCTGCAAAAATATCCGTCACCGCAAAACCCATGCTTTGCAGTACTAAAAATACAAATTATTCATCCACACTGTAATTCGGTGCTTCCTTGGTAATATGAATATCATGCGGATGGGACTCCTTCAGGGCGGCTGAAGAAATCTTCACGAACTTGCCTGTCTCCTTCAAAGTCTCGATATCCTTCGCTCCACAGTAACCCATACCGGCACGAAGTCCTCCGATCAGCTGGAATACGGTATCCTCCACAAGACCCTTATAGGCCACACGCCCTTCCACGCCTTCCGGAACCAGTTTCTTGGCGTCCGTCTGGAAATACCTGTCCTTGCTGCCGTTCTCCATGGCTGCGATGGAACCCATACCGCGGTATACCTTATATTTCCTTCCCTGGAACAGTTCGAAGGTTCCCGGGCTCTCATCACATCCCGCGAAAATACTTCCCATCATGCACACATTGGCTCCCGCCGCAATGGCTTTGGTCATATCACCGGAATATTTGATTCCTCCATCTGCAATGATCGGAACACCGTACTCTTTAGCCGCACTGTAGCAGTCCATCACTGCAGTAATCTGCGGAACACCGATACCTGCCACCACGCGGGTAGTACAGATAGATCCCGGTCCGATACCAACCTTCACCGCATCGGCTCCAGCCTCGATCAGATCCCTTGTGGCCTGAGCCGTAGCCACGTTGCCCGCAATCACCTGCAGATCCGGATATGCTTCCTTAATCTGCCTCAGTGTCCGGAAAATATTGGCGGAATGTCCATGAGCAGAATCAATCACGATCACATCCACGTTCACCTTCACAAGAGCAGCCACTCTCTCCATCACGTTTGCGGTGATTCCCACAGCAGCACCGCACAGCAGTCTTCCCTTGTCATCTTTGGCAGACAGAGGATATTTGATCTGTTTCTCAATATCCTTGATGGTGATCAGACCTTTCAGGTTAAAATCCTCATCTACAATAGGAAGCTTCTCTTTTCTGGCCTTGGCCAGGATCTTTTTTGCCTCCTCCAGAGTGATTCCTTCCCTGGCTGTGATCAGCCCCTCAGAGGTCATGGAATCTTTGATCTTTTTGGAGAAATCCTCCTCAAACTTCAGATCCCGGTTGGTGATGATTCCCACCAGTTTCTTCCCTTCCGTGATCGGTACACCGGAAATACGGAACTTGGCCATCAGATTGTTGGCATCCTCCAGGGTATGCTCCGGAGATAAATAAAATGGGTCGGTGATGACTCCGTTCTCAGAACGCTTAACCTTGTCCACCTCATCGGCCTGCGCTTCAATTGACATATTCTTGTGGATAATACCGATACCTCCCTGTCTGGCCATGGCAATGGCCATTCTGTGCTCTGTAACGGTATCCATCCCTGCACTCATCATGGGAATGTTCAGTCGTACCTTTTTTGTCAAATGTGTAGTCAAATCAACCATGTTGGGGGTCACTTCAGAATACTGAGGCACCAGCAGCACATCATCAAAAGTGATTCCTTCACCAATAATTGTACCCATTTTTTTCTCCTTTCGTCTGTCTCATTCTTTTTATTGTTCCCTAGTGTAACAAAAATCCGCGAACCTGTCAATCCAGATATACTTTTCTCGGTGCCCTGGTCCGCATATCTCTGAGCATCTTCTCGGTGGGCTCAAACAGAACTTTTTTCAGAGAATTTTCATCAGCGACTATCATGGCATATACCTGCTTCTCCCTTTCCGGATCATTGGAGGTATAATTCACTTCCTTCAGATTCCTGTTATTGTTATAATAGTCCAGACGATGGGAAACGGCGGGAGCAATGATCTCCACCCGATCCAGATCAATGCTCTCTCTCCTCTTTCTCTTTGCCTTATTGATGATCCTGTCCACATCCAGCTCACCGTTTACATACTGATATTCCCATTCAATATTGAACCGCGGAAAGATAAAAATATCCGCAATACAGATGGCGATTGCCGGGAATACAAGTATGTACTGTACAAAAAACGCTCCCAGAATCAAAATCACCGTCAGGGCTATCAGGAGAATACGGACTGCCCTGTCCTTCGTTGTCCATTTCCTCTTGACCAGTTCCTCCAGATACAGATCACTCATGATTGTCCTCCTTCAAGTACGTTATAAATTCTCTGGCATTGTCCACATGCTCAGAATAAGCGAATACCGCCAGATATCCCGGCTGATTCACATCCAGCCCGAACTCCTGCAGCTTTTCGCTTCCGTCTACCCGGATTCCATACTCCTCCACGTCATCTCCGTAGGCCTCCATCTGCTCCTGAGTGAGTATCTCATCCATAGGTATAAACGCATCCAGGTCCGCATATTTCTCATACTGTCTCTCATCGCAGACCATAGCGTCCAGCTCCTGCGCGCCGATCAGAGTTGTCAGCTTCATGACTCCAGCCGTATCCTTCGTATCATCTCCGGTAAAAAACATGGAACTGTCAAACGTGATCTCATGGTACTCGTTATCATCCCCCAGATATGCCTTAAAATCATCCTGCATACCCTCAGCGTCTCCAATTCCCCCGTTCAGCACAGCAGCATAAAAAATGGTATCAAATTGGGAATTATAAATGATCTGTCCGATCAGCCCTATCAACAGGCAGGCCGCCAGGACCAGTGCCATGTGGACCTTATAGTACGTCCAGATATATCCGATCCTCTCTTTCCATCCCATCCCTTTGATCTTCTGCCATTCCATCTGCCGCTTTTCTTTGCCGGTTAAGTCACTTTCGTATCTTTTTTCTGCCATCTCTCATCTGATCGTCCTTTCCAAAAAGCTAACCTTATTCTAACACAAACAGGAGCCAGCGTCTATCCGGTGGCTCCTGTTTAATTATGAAAAAACTATGAAGTTTTTACGGGTAAAAATGAATGCTCGCTTCGCTCGCGCTCATTTTTCTTCCGATGCCCTCTGCTTCGCAGAGCAGCTCACGCACTCCGTGCCTTCGCTAATCCATCGGGTAAAAATGAATGCTCGCTTCGCTCGCGCTCATTTTTCTTCCGATGCCCTCTGCTTCGCAGAGCAGCTCACGCACTCCGTGCCCTCGCTAATCCATCGGGTAAAAATGAATGCTCGCTTCGCTCGCGCTCATTTTTCTTCCGATGGATTACATCATTCCCATGTTGGGGTTGGCGGCGGGAGCGGGAGTGTCCTCCTTGATAATGGACACTACGGACTCCGTGGTCAGCAGAGTGGAGGCAACGCTGGTTGCATTCTGCAGGGCACTTCTGGTTACCTTGGCGGGATCCAGGATTCCTGCTTTTACCATATCCACATACTTCTCGTTGTAAGCATCGAATCCTACGCCTACCTCAGACTCTTTCACCTTGTTGATGATCACAGAGCCCTCCAGTCCGGCGTTGGCTACAATATGATACAGAGGAGCCTCCAGAGCTTTCATGATAATTTTGGCTCCGGTCTTCACGTCTCCTTCCAGGCTGTCTACCAGACCCTGCAGCTCTTTGGTAGCATGAATATATGCGGATCCGCCTCCTGCGATGATTCCTTCCTCAACAGCTGCCTTTGTAGCTGCCAGAGCATCCTCCATACGCAGTTTAGCTTCTTTCATCTCAGTCTCAGTAGCAGCGCCTACGCGGATAACCGCAACACCGCCGGCCAGTTTTGCCAGTCTCTCCTGCAGTTTCTCACGGTCAAAGTCAGAGGTGGTCTCCTCAATCTGTGCCTTGATCTGAGCAACTCTGGCCTTGATAGCCTCTTTATCGCCCTCACCATCTACGATCACGGTATTCTCTTTCTGGATCTTCACAGATTTTGCACGTCCCAGCTGATTCAGCTGAGTCTCCTTCAGATCCAGTCCCAGCTCATCGGAAATCACCTGTCCGCCGGTCAGGATAGCGATATCCTGCAGCATCTCTTTTCTTCTGTCTCCGTATCCCGGTGCTTTTACAGCTGCCACGGAGAAAGTTCCTCTCAGTTTGTTCACGATCAGAGTGGTCAGGGCCTCGCCTTCCACATCCTCAGCGATGATCAGCAGCTTGGAACCGGACTGTACGATCTGCTCCAGCAGCGGCAGGATATCCTGAATGTTGGAAATCTTTTTGTCAGTGATCAGGATGTACGGATTCTCCAGAACTGCCTCCATCTTATCCATATCGGTGGCCATGTATGCAGAGATATATCCTCTGTCGAACTGCATACCTTCTACCAGATCCAGCTCTGTCTTCATGGTCTTGGACTCCTCGATGGTGATCACGCCGTCTTTGGATACTTTATCCATAGCGTCAGCTACCAGCTGTCCAACCTCATCGTCTCCGGAAGAAACAGCAGCTACTCTGGCGATCTGATCCTTCCCTTCCACAGCCTTGCTCATGGAAGCGATCACTTCTACAGCTTTATCAGTAGCTTTCTTCATTCCCTTTCTCAGATCTACCGGATTGGCTCCTGCTGCCAGGTTCTTCATACCTGCATTTACCATAGCCTGTGCCAGAACGGTTGCAGTTGTGGTTCCGTCTCCTGCCACATCGTTGGTCTTGGATGCAACCTCACGGATAAGCTGTGCTCCCATATTTTCAAAACCGTCAGCCAGCTCAATCTCCTTTGCAATGGTCACACCATCGTTGGTGATCAGGGGCGCTCCGAAGGATTTCTCCAGAACAACGTTTCTTCCTTTCGGTCCCAGTGTTACTCTTACGGTATCAGCCAGCTGATTTACGCCTCTTTCCAGGGCTGCTCTGGCATCTGCTCCAAACTTGATCTCTTTAGCCATCTTTCATTCCTCCTAATTTCTGTCTGAAATTATCAATTTTTTATACACCGCCTGCCGGCGTTATTCTGTCAGTTATTTTACCACTGCCAGGATGTCGTTCTGTTTTACGATGATATATTCTTCATCCTCCAGTTTCACTTCTGTTCCCGCATATTTGGAATAGATCACCTGGTCTCCCACGGAAACCTCCATCTTGATTTCCTTTCCATCCACTACTCCGCCGGGTCCTACCGCTACAACTTCTGCCTGCTGGGGTTTCTCCTGTGCCTGGCCCGGCAGAACGATACCGGATTTTGTGGTCTCCTCAGCGACTAACTGTTTCAGAACAACTCTGTCTCCCAATGGTACTAACTTCATATCTATTGCCTCCTTTTAATCTCCCTGGTTATTAGCACTCACTACTGTCGAGTGCTACCGATAGTCTTAATATAGTTAGTTTGACTGGTTTTCGCAACTTCAGTTTTTACCGGTATTTTATATATATTCTTTTATTTACTCTTATATTCTCTTTTTATCTTTTATTTTCTCACTTTTTAAATTTTCTTATTTATTCTCGCGGCAGTGAGCCAGATGGAAGTCAAAGCCCCCGCAGCAAGCTACGGGGCATCAAACTTGCAGTGCAGCAGAGCTGCGGGGTATTTGGTCTTCGCTTCGCTGCGGTCGGCGCTAACCGTGTGCCGCTGGCACACAGCGCCCCTCGCGGCAGGTCTCCGTTCCACTTTGGTCGGCGCTAAACGTGTGCCACCGGCACACAGCGCCGCCAAATGGACATGCAAGCATGTCCGCTTGGCTCGTTGCCCGCGGGAATAAAAGCACGGCCATCCGGCAATACTGCAGCTGCGCCGGCGGTACACACTCTGCCCCGGCAGAAGGATGGCATCGGCCTGCCTTACTTATTGTTCACCAAAAGAGAGCCGGCACACCAGACAGCGTACCGGCTCTCTTTCGGCATAACAGCCATAGGATAAATCTGCGCCGTCAGGACCTCCTGCCGGCCTTCCCGTATTTCTCAGTCTCATACTTCCTTCTCATATGTCTTCAGATTTTTTCTGGCTTTCAGCTCTTCCAGTTCATCGAAGATCACCTCGTTAAGCACCTTGATGTACGTCCCCTTCATTCCGCTGGAACGGGACTCGATCACTCCGGCACTCTCAAACTTGCGCAGAGCGTTGACGATCACGGATCTGGTGATCCCCACACGGTCCGCGATCTTGCTGGCCACCAGGATTCCCTCATCCCCATCCAGCTCATCGAAAATGTGGATGATGGCTTCCAGCTCGGAAAAAGAAAGTGTGCTGAACGCCGACTTCACCACCTGGATCTTCCTGGCCTCCTCAGCGTTCTCCTCATTTACGGAGCGCATCATCTCCAGCCCTACCACTGTGGTGCCGTACTCACTCACAATGATATCCTCAATGTCATACTGATCTGTACTCCGGTACATAAATACAGTCCCCAGACGTTCCCCCGCAATATCAATGGGACTGATGATCGCGCGGTACTGGGTAATATGCTCGCCCTCAAAACCCAGCGTCTGAAGATTCACATTCTCCTTTGTGGACAGTACACTGAGAAATCTGTCATTCAGCAGCGGATCCACATGACTTCCTACCTTATCCTCAATCAGTTCCGTAATCTCTTCCACGCCGGGGCAGAGACTGACGCCCAGAACCTTTCCCTTTTTACTGATCACCAGAATGTTGGAATCCAGTGTTTCCATCATTACCTTGCAGATGTCATTAAATACAACCTTTGTCGAACTGTTATTATGTAACAGTTTATTGATTTTTCTGGTTTTATCCAATAACTGTACGCTCATCTCTAGCTCCTTTCTGATCTTTTAAGTATTTTTACACACTATAATACTTTATCCTATTGTATCATGGAATACTCATAATATCAATACTATTTTCTTATTTTTTGCATGTTTTCTGACTATTTATTTTTATACAGATATCGCTAAACTTCCGGCAGACTGAAAATACTTTACAAGAACAGCTGCCGTGCTGTCCGCGGGAGTCAAAGCCCCCGCAGCAAGCTACGGGGCATCAAACTTGCAGCATAGCAGAGCTGCGGGGTATCTGGTCTTCGCTTCGCTGCGGTCGGCGCTAACCGTGTGCCGCTGGCACACAGCGCCCCTCGCGGCAGGTCTCCTTTCCACTTTGGTCGGCGCTAAACGTGTGCCACCGGCACACAGCGCCGCCAAATGGACATGCAAGCATGTCCGCTTGGCTCGTTGCCCGCGGGAATAAAAACCGGACAGATTTTCCGATTTCCCGAAAAACCCATCCGGTTATCCATCTTCCATAAAAGCGCCAATTCTCAGCCTTCCGGCTCTTCTGTTCAAATGTGTATCCGCAAATCCCGCTTTAGCCAGTTTGGGACCTCTGCGGCCGGCACACAGTCCGCTTTCTTTCTGTCAGCTATTTTGAACTTTCTGAATTTTTTGCCTCCACATAGCCGCAGTGTTCATCAGCGCACACCAGTTTATTTCCTTTTTCCACCATATAACCGCCGCACCTGGGACATTTTTTCTCCACCGGCCTGGGCCAGGACATGAAATCACACTCAGGATTATTCTCACAACCGTAATATCTCCGTCCCTTTTTGGTCTTTTTCTGAACAATCTCCCCGCCGCATTTGGGGCATTTCACACCGATCTTTTCCAGATACGGCTTGGTATTCCTGCAATCCGGAAATCCGGGACAGGCCAGGAACCGGCCGTGAGGCCCGTACTTGATCACCATATTGCGGCCGCAGTTTTCGCAGATGACATCTGTCACCTCATCTTCGATCTTTACTTCCTCCAGCTGTTTCTCCGCCTCTTCCACAGCTTCCTCCAGATCCGGATAGAAGTTCCTCACGATCACCTTCCAGTCCACTGTGCCGTCTCCCACCTTATCCAGCAGCGCCTCCAGATTGGCCGTAAAATTCACGTCCACAATACTGGGGAAGGCTTTCTTCATCATCTGGTTTACCACTTCACCCAGCTCTGTCATATACAGATTCTTCTGTTCCTTCACCACGTACCGTCTGGCAATGATGGTGGTGATGGTGGGCGCATACGTACTGGGCCGTCCGATCCCCAGTTCCTCCAGTGTCTTTACCAGGGATGCCTCCGTGTAATGAGCCGGGGGCTGGGTAAAATGCTGTTCGCTGTCAAAGCCGTCAAAGATCAGCTCCGTATCCTGGTCAATGCTGCGCACCGTGGTGGCAGTACCGCTTTTTTCCTCATCATCCAGGGCATACACTGATAAAAATCCGTCAAATGCCAGCTTGGAAGCCGCCACGGTAAAAAGATACGGTCCTCCGGAGATTTTTACCGATGTGGTCTCATACAGAGCCGGCTTCATCCGGCTGGCCACAAACCGCTTCCAGATCAGCTGATACAGCCGGAACTGGTCCCTGGACAGAGAATCCTTCATGGCCGCAGGTGTCCGTTTCACATCCGTAGGTCGGATCGCCTCATGGGCATCCTGTACCCTCCGGTCCTCTTTTTTCTTTGTTTCTCCCTCCGCCAGATATGGTTCTCCGTATTGATCCCGGATATAGTTCCTGGCCATCTCATCTGCTTCCTGAGAAATCCTGGTGGAGTCTGTACGCAGATACGAGATCAGACCAACCGTGCCGTTCCCCTTGATGTCCACACCTTCATAAAGCTGCTGAGCCAGACGCATGGTTTTCTGGGTGGAAAAATTCAGGTTCTTGGCAGCCTCCTGCTGAAGCGTACTGGTGGTAAAGGGCAAAGGTGCTTTCTTGCTCCGCTCTCCCCGCTTCACGTCCGCCACCTGATAGGATACACCTTCCAGCTCCTTCAGAATCTGATCCAGCTCCTCCTTGGAAGAGATACTCATCTTCTGCTTTTCTTTTCCGTAAAACTTGGCCACAAGAGGCTTCTTTTCTCCTGGTATCTTAAATTGGGCGTCCAGAGTCCAGTATTCCTCGGGGATAAATGCATTGATCTCTTCCTCCCTGTCCCCGATGATCCGAAGCGCCACAGACTGTACCCGCCCGGCGCTCAGTCCTCTCTTGATCTTTTTCCACAACAGCGGGCTGATACGGTATCCCACCATCCGGTCCAGCATCCTTCTGGCCTGCTGTTCATTCACCAGGTTCATATCGATGTCCCTGGCATGCTTGATGGATTCCTTCACTGCGGATTTTGTGATCTCATTGAAGGTGATCCTGCGCATTTTCTTTTCATCCAGGTTCAGAGCCTTGGACAAATGCCAGGAAATCGCCTCCCCCTCCCGGTCAGGGTCGGTGGCCAGATAAACCTTGTCCGCCTTCTTTGCGGACTTTCTAAGCCCGGCCAACAGTTCTCCCTTTCCCCGGATGGTAATATATTTGGGCTCGTAATCGTTGGCCACGTCAAAGCCCAGCTGACTTTTGGGCATATCCCGCACATGTCCGTTGGAAGCCGCCACTTCATAATTGCTTCCCAGAAACTTCTTAACGGTTTTCACCTTTGCCGGGGACTCCACAATCACAAGATATTTTGCCAATGTCTTCCTCCTGTCCGCCGCGTTTTCTGTTCCCTTTCCACAGACGCGGCTTCTCGCTTCTATACCTTTCTGTCTTTCCTGTTCTGTCTTCTCTCCGGTATTCGGAGAGGATGTCCGGACCGCTTACTTCATACTCGAATATAACTGTTTTTCCAGATTTCTTTCGCTTTCCCTGCCAGCTCCAGATGCAGAAGAGCGCTCATCAGACTTCCTGTATTCAGTCCTGTCTCTTCCTGAAGCTGACCCACCGTTTTCGGGTCCAAACCGAGACAACTATACACCAAATTATCCTCGCTTGCAAGTCCCAATCCCGGAATTTCTCCGTCAAATTCTGTTTTCTCTCTTTTGGGAGCCGTCCATCCCATCTCCTCCAGAACCGCTTCCGGACGCCAGGCAATGGCGGCTCCCTGGGAGATCAGACGGTTTGTTCCCTCGCTCAGAACATCTCCTGCCCGGCCTGGAACTGCCAGCACCGTTCTTCCCTGTTCCAGAGCACAGTCCGCAGTGATCAGGGAACCGCTGCGTTCCCTGGCCTCCACCACCAGCACCGCATCCGCCAGTGCGCTGATCAGACGGTTTCTTCTGGGGAAATGCCAGGCCAGCGGCTTTTCCCCCGGCCCGAATTCGGACACGATCCCTCCCCTTTCCTTCAGTGTTTCATACAGTTTTCTGTGGGAGCCGGGATAACAGACATCCGCCCCGCTGCCCAGAACCGCAAACGTATCCGCTCCTGCGGCCAGTGCTCCCTGATGAGCGGCTCCGTCCACTCCCAAAGCCATGCCGCTGATGATCTGAATTCCCATGCCCCCCAGGATCCGGGCAAACTCATAAGCCACATTTCTTCCGTAGGGGCTGCACATCCTGGCCCCCACAATCGCCAGCGACGGACGTCCGTCCTCCGGGAGCCGCCCAATGCAGTATAACCGCCGCGGCAGGTTCCCGACCTGCTGCAGCCGTCTGGGATAATCTCCCGGAACAATCTCATACATTTTTCCTTTGCTGTTTTCTTTCATGTCCCCATCCCCCAATACGCTTTATCAATGGTCCTGTAGCTGACGGCTTCTGCCATATGTTCCTCTTTTATCAGCCTGCTTCCCGCCAGATCCGCCGCCGTTCTGGCCGTCCGGAGAATCCGGTGGCAGGCCCGGGCGCTGAGCTGAAGCCTTCCGAATGCCGCCTCTAAAAGCCGTTCAGCTTCCCTGTCGGTCTCACAGTAACGGGAAATCTTGTCTGCGGGGATCTCTCCGTTAAACTGAAAATCCTCTTTGGAAAACCGTTCTTCCTGTATCCTTCTGGCCTTCTCCACCAGAATTTTCATGGAATCCGAGTTCATCCCCCCTTCTCCCTGATTCCCCCGGATCTCCCCATAGCTGGGACTGTCCGTAGCAGCGCACAGATCGATCCGGTCCATCAGCGGCCGGCTCAGTTTGCCCAGATATCTGCTGATATCCATGGGGCTACAGACGCACCGGTTCATATCCGGATAATATCCGCAGGGACAGGGATTCATGGCCGCCACCAGCAGAAATCCCGCGGGGAACCGGAACCGTCCTCCAACCCTGGCGATCCAGATCTCCCGGTCCTCCAGAGGCTGCCGCAGAAGTTCCAGGCTCCTTCTGTCCATCTCGGGAATTTCATCCAGAAACAACACCCCTCTGTGCGCCAGGGAAATCTCCCCCGGCACCGGAATCCGGCCCCCTCCCGCCAATGCCTGAGGCGAGACGGTATGGTGCGGTGCCCGGAATGGACGGTGGGTGATCAGAGACTGTTCCCTGGACAGCAGACCTGCCGCGCTGTAGATTCTGGTAAGCTCCAGGGCTTCCTCCCGGGTAAGCGGCGGAAGAATCCCGCACAGTCTTTTGGCGATCATGGTCTTTCCGGATCCGGGAGGTCCTGCCAAAAGCAGATTATGAAAACCTGCCGCCGCCAGGAGCGCCGCCCGCCTGGCGCTCTCCTGCCCCCTTACATCGGCAAAGTCCGGCCACTGTTCTTCCTGGATTTCCCCTATCTCTATATGTGGCATTGGGGCCTCCCATTCCCTCTTTCTGACCAATTTGATAAAAGCTCCCAGGGACTTTGCGCCGAATACCGGGAATCCCACAGCCAATGCCTCCCGCAGATTATCATCCGGCACAACACAGGCCCTGCAGCCCATCCTTTTGGCCTGCCATACCATGGACAGTATACCCCGGATGCCATGAATCCTGCCGTCCAGTCCCAGTTCACCGGCTACCATCACATCTCTGAGAGCCCCCTGGGGAAGTCTCTCCAGAGCCTCCAGGAGCGCCGCCGCAATAGGCAGATCGAAACCAGTCCCCGACTTTGGGAGATCTCCTGGGGACAGGTTGACCGTAATCTTCCTGGGCGGGAAGACCACTTTCTGATTTTTCAGGGCAGTGCGCACCCGATCCAGGGCTTCCCGCACCTGACTGCTCACATAACCCACCATATAGAATCCGGGAAGACCGTCGCTCAGATCCACCTCCACCCGGACAGGAACTGCCTCCAGTCCCATAAGATACGCAGATAGTACATTTGTATACATGACATATTTCTCCTTTATATTTTGATTCTGCAATCCGCCGTCCTCCGGTATCATTTTGCCATGGACGGCACTGTTACTATATTTTTGTTGGAAAAGCACGAATGACAGATTGGAACATAGAATAGAATAAATCCCCTTTGAGGTGCCGGCTTGAAAACATTTCAGAAGCCCCTTACATTGGAGGAAGAAAAATATTATCTCCAGAGATACCGGGAAGGTGATTTGGAAGCCCGAAATATTCTCATCGAACGGAACCTCCGGCTGGTAGCACATGTGATAAAAAAATATCAAGGACTGGATGAGGAACTGGACGATCTGATCTCCATTGGCACCATCGGGCTGATCAAGGCCGTTTCCACCTTTGATCCCGCAAAGGGAAGCCGGCTGGCCACCTATGCCGCCCGGTGCATTGACAATGAGCTGCTGATGATGCTCCGGAGCAGGAAAAAATTTTCCAGAGAAGTGTCGCTCTATGAGCCCATCGGAACGGATAAAGAAGGAAATGAAATTCATCTGTTGGATATTATAGAAGGAAATGAAACCGATATTACCGAAAAATGTATGCGGAAAGAAGACATCCGCCGGCTGTACCAGCTTCTGGATCAGGTACTGACACCTGTGGAATTCGATGTGCTGAAATACCGGTACGGTCTGTTTGGGGAAAAGGAAATGACACAGCGGGTGATCGGGAAACGGCTGGGAATCAGCCGCTCCTACGTCTCCCGAATTGAAAAAAATGCAGTTCTAAAGCTCCGGAACAGTTTCTTTCCGGCGTAAGATATCAAAGGGCTCCAGTTCCATTCCCAGATCAATGTAAAGGATCTGTTTGGGATGCGGAGCGCTCTCCATACGATTCCCCTCCTCATCCCGGATGCTCTTCACCGTTGCCTCTATATTCTCTCCGTTGGGCTTCATCACCTCGATGAGCTCACCCACGGAGAACTTATTTCTCTGGGAAATCTGATAATGTCCCTGTTCATCCGGCTGCCCAACGATCCCCAGATAGGTATATTCCTTAATATACGTGTTGCTGTCGTAGATCTGCGCTTCCTTGTCAGGCTTTCCATAAAAAAATCCTGTGGTGAACTGCCGATAAGTGCAGTTGGAGATCTGATCCCGATACCAGGGAAGATTCTCCTGGTACAGTGCCGGGTCTTTCAGATAGTCGTCGATGGCCTTTCGGTACGTCCGGGCCACCGTCGCTACATAAAGCGCCGTTTTCATCCGCCCTTCGATCTTCAGACTGTCAATACCTGAATTTATCAGGTCCGGGATATGCTCGATCATGCAAAGATCCTTGGAATTGAAAATGAACGTTCCCCGCTCATTCTCCAGCACCGGCATATATTCTCCCGGCCTGCTCTCTTCCACCAGCGCGTATTTCCAGCGGCATGGATGGGTGCAGGCGCCCTGGTTCGCGTCTCTTCCGGTAAGGAAGTTGGACAGCAGGCAGCGGCCGGAATAGGAGATGCACATGGCGCCGTGTACAAAGGTCTCGATCTCCAGCTCCTCCGGGATCCTGCTTCTGATCTCCCGGATTTCCTCCAGAGACAGCTCTCTGGCCGATACCACCCGCTTTGCCCCCTGCCGGTACCAGAAGAGAAAAGTACCGTAATTGGTATTATTGGCCTGGGTGCTGATATGTACCTCGATCTCGGGGCAAACTTCCCGGGCAATATCAAACACTCCGGGATCGGAAATGATCAGAGCATCCGGTCCGATTTCCCGAAGCTCCTGAAAATATTCTCTTACTCCCTCCAGATCCCCGTTATGGGCCAGGATATTGGCAGTCACATATACCTTCACCCCCCGCTGGTGTGCAAAGGCAATGCCCTCCCGCATCTCCTCCATGGAAAAATTCTTTGCCTTGGCCCGCAGACCAAAGGCTTCCCCGCCGATATATACCGCATCCGCGCCGAAGATAACCGCCACCTTCAGCACTTCCAGACTGCTGGCAGGAACCAGTAATTCCGGAACTCTCATCAATGATCTCCTATCGTTTCTCTCCGGCGTTCTCCTGCCGCCGGGTACTGACCGCCACCCCGTCTCCCAGAGGAATCAGGGAGGTGACAAGCTGTTCATGATGCTTCAGCTCATACAGATACTGGCGCATCCGTTTGTAAATCGTCCTGTTCCGCCGCTCCACAGCAAAATGGGACTGGATAATATCCCCCTCCTGCAGCACATTGTCCGATACCAGGATTCCTCCCGGCCGCAGAACGCGCAGCACCTGGGGCAGAAAATGAAGATACTGACCCTTCGCCGCATCCATAAAGATGAGATCAAAGGGTCCTTCCAATGTTTTCAGTATATCCTCCGCATCGCCGGCCAGAAGGGTGATCTGATCCTCCCTTCCTGCCCTCCGGAAATTCTCCCGGGCGATGGGAATTCTCTTTTCGTAATTTTCAATGGTAACGATCTGGCAGCCCGCAGGAGCGTACTCACACATCAGCAGCGCGGAAAACCCCACCGCTGTTCCCACTTCCAGGATCCTTGCGGGCTTGAAAGCCGCCAGAAGGAACTTCAGAAAACTCTGCATCTCCCTGCGGATGATCGGCACATGGTCCGCCTTCGCCTGCCGCTCCAGCGCTTCCAGAAAAGGCGTATGCCCCTCATCCAGGGAATTGATGTATGTCACCATCCGTTCATCCACTATCATTCCTGGGAATCCTCCTGTTCTGCGGTCTCCTCCCCCGAGGCATCAGAATTTTCTCCTTCAGACTCTCCGGATCCGTCTTCCGCCTGATCCCCCGTATCCTGTGAGGGCTGCCCCTCCGTATCTTCTCCGGATAAAATGGCAAGCATTTCTTCCACGTTATCTTCCGTATTCAGAAGGTAGGTGCCGGGCCGGATCATTCCCTCATATTCGGAAAGCTTCTCCTGGACCCAGAACACCAGAGGGCTGTCAGCCAGTCCCTTGCTCACCAGCGTCTCACCCACATCGTAGACGCTGTCGCCTTCTTTCACAACAACTGTGACATCCTCCCCTTCTTCCCTGGTCACTGTGGCCGGCCTCTGGTCAAAAACGAGATAGCCAAAGCTATAGGCTGTCTTTCCTGCCAGCACGATCAGGAGTATGATCACCACATAGATCAGCATCCGGATCACCCCTCTGGCTCCTTTCACCGCCGCCTGATAGCCTCTGTCTTTTTTCTTCTTTTTTCCCATTGTCACTCCTTGTCTGCCGCAATCCTTTTGCCGGAGAAAAAGCCTGCGCGGACTCACACCCTGGGGATCCGCACGTCCACTCCCGACTGTATCCGGGCTCCCACCCGCTGCAGAAGCCGGCATACGTCCAGCTCTGCCTCCAGGAACTCGTTCACCACCGGAATCTTCCGGAATTCCTGATATTCTCTCTCAAATTCGTCTACTTTGTCAAACAGGTCGATCTGCTCTTCCCCATTGTTAAAATGGTATACAGCAGCCCGGAACTCGTCAATCTTGTTTCTCAGCTCCGGCTGTTTCTGGAGTTTCTCCTCACAGCTGAGATAATGCCGGTAAGCATCGCCATCCCGGATGGCAGTGATCAGAGAATCCACACACATCTGTATCTTATCCATTGGCCATTACGCCTCCATAATTATCGGTAGTATCATTGGTCTTCTCTTGGTCCTCTTCCACAGGAAATCTCCCAGCGCATCTCTGATCGCAGTCTTCATCTTCCCCCAGTCGGAGACTCTCCGGTCCAGGCAGGAATCGATGGCATCCTCCACCACCACTCTGGCTTCTCCCATCAGATCCTCGGACTCCCTCACATACACGAAGCCCCTGGAAACGATATCCGGACCGGCCAGAAGCTGGTTGCTGTATTTTTCCAGAGTCAGGACCACGATCATGATTCCGTCCTCTGCCAGATGCTGCCGGTCACGCAGCACGATATTTCCCACATCGCCCACACCCAGGCCGTCCACAAGGATCGCTCCCGTATGCACCTTCCCGGTGATCCTGGCAGAATCAGCATCCAGTTCCATCACATCTCCGGAGGACATGATAAAAATATTCTCCTTGGGGATTCCCAGACTCTCAGCGATTCCCGCCTGAGCCTTCAGATGACGGTATTCACCGTGCACAGGAATGGCATATTTGGGCTTCACCAGAGAATAGATCAGCTTGATCTCCTCCTGGCAGGCATGTCCCGACACATGGACATCCTGGAAGATCACATCAGCGCCCTTGGCTGACAGTTCGTTGATCACCTTGGACACAGCTTTTTCATTGCCCGGAATGGGATTGGAGCTGAAAATGATCGTGTCGCCAGGCTTGATGGATACCTTTTTATGGATATTTCCAGCCATCCGGGACAGAGCCGCCATGGACTCCCCCTGGCTTCCCGTGGTGATCAGCACCATCTGCTCGTCAGGATAGTTCTTCATCTGATCGATATCAATTAAAGTCTTGTCCGGAATATTCAGATATCCCAGTTCCGCGGCTGTGGTAATGACGTTGACCATACTCCGTCCCTCCACCACAACCTTTCTTCCATACTTGTAAGCAGAATTGATGATCTGCTGCACTCTGTCCACATTGGACGCAAAAGTAGCGATAATAATACGTGTATTCTTATGCTCCGCAAACAGATTGTCAAAGGTCTTTCCCACGGTCCTCTCCGACATGGTAAAGCCCTTCCGCTCCGCGTTGGTGCTGTCGCACATCAGCGCCAGAACGCCCTTTTTCCCAATCTCCGCAAATCTCTGCAGGTCGATGGCATCTCCGAACACAGGCGTATAGTCCACCTTGAAATCTCCCGTATGGACCACCGTTCCCGCCGGTGAATAAATGGCCAGCGCGGAAGCATCCACGATACTGTGATTGGTCTTGATAAATTCAATCCGGAAACAGCCCAGATTGATAGACTGTCCGTGCTTAATGGTTTTTCTCTTGGTCGTGCGGAGTAAATTATGTTCTTTTAATTTATTTTCGATTAATCCAATGGTCAGCTTCGTGGCGTAAATCGGCACGTTGACCTCGCGCAAAACATAGGGCAGGGCTCCGATATGATCCTCATGGCCGTGAGTGATCACAAAGCCCTTCACTTTCTCAATATTATCCTTCAGATATGTTACATCAGGGATGACCAGGTCGATTCCCAGCATATCGTCCTCCGGGAATGAAAGACCGCAGTCCACCACAACAATACTGTCCTCGTACTCGAAGGCAGTAATATTCATTCCGATCTGTTCCAGCCCTCCCAGCGGAATGATCTTTAACTTTCCTGTATTATTTTTTTTCAAAAAGCACCTCCAACATTATTTCCGAACACATTTTACTCCCCGGCCCTGTGCTTCCGGCGGCCGCACGCCATCCGGAACCCGCTATAAGCCGGCTCTCACATCTCAATATCCACGTCATCCATCATCTGCGCAAACAATTTGGAAACTGCCTCCAGTTCCGCATCATCCTCCACCATCACGTAATCCGCTTCCGGATCTGCATCACCGGACAGGTCCTTCAGAATATAAGCCTGCGCCTCATCCTCCATGGAATCCGTAACCAGCAGGTAATCCGTTCCGCCCACTCTGGTCTGCTCCTCCACGTAGAATTCCACTGTCTCACCTGTCTCCGTCTCAAATTTGATCTTATCCATCATTCCTCTGTACCGTCCATCTTTCTGTTCAGATAATCCAGATACCCCTGCAGGATAAAAATCGCCGCGATCTCATCCACGCGCTCCTTCCGGCGCTCTCTGCGGACGCCTTCCTCCATCAGCACCCGGTTGGCAGATACGGTAGTCAGCCGTTCGTCCCACATGACAACAGCCAGACCCGTTCTCCGCTCCAGAATACCTTTCAGCTCCAGCGATTTCTCAGCCCTGTCTCCCAGTGTGTTATCCATATTCTTTGGTAAGCCCAGCACAATCTTTTCCGCCTGATACTGGGCAGCCAGTTCCTCGATCCGCGCCAGTGTCTGACGCATCTTGTTCTCCGATTTTCTCCGAATGATCTCCACTCCCTGGGCAGTAAGACCCAGAGGGTCGCTGACGGCCACTCCCACTGTCTTCGATCCGTAGTCCAGTCCCAGGATCCTCATTACCGCTTCTCCCAGGCTCTGTTCTTGATATATTCCTTCAGAAGCTCCTCCACCAGTTCGTCCCGTTCCACTTTCATGATCATGCTCCGGGCGCCTTTAAAGCTGGTGATATAGGTGGGATCGCCGGACATGATATAACCCACGATCTGATTCACCGGGTTGTATCCCTTTTCAGCCATGGCGGTATATACCACATCCAGAACCTCTTTTACTGAGACCTCCGGCTCTGTTTTCACTTTGAAATATTGCGTATTACTGATATTTGCCATTTTCTCACGTCCTTGACTATACTTGATATCTATCTTATTCTAATACAGAATATGGGAAAATTCAATGAAGAATTTGTAACAATTTCCCCATAAGCACCTGTCCGTCCTGCAGACTTTCCAGCATCACATTCCGCCGCCTGTTCTGCAGATGGGTTTGGGCGGGAACCGCAACCCTCAGATACTCCATAGTATGTCCCACCCAGCAGCTTATCCCTCCAATGGTCTCTTTCTCCTCAAACAGCACCTCCAGCGTTTTACCCAGGAACTGCTCCGAATAAGCTTTCCGGTTCTTCTCTCCCAGAACGATCAGCCGATGGCTTCTCTCCTTTTTGACCGGTTCCGGAACCTGCCCCTCCATATCTGCCGCACGGGTTCCCTCTCTTCTGGAGTACGGAAAAATATGCGTCTCATAAAAGCGAATGGAATCCACAAATTCCATGGTCTGCTGAAACTCTTCCTCGGTCTCCCCCGGAAAACCGGCAATGATATCCGTAGTCAGAGCCGGATTTTCATAGTACCGCCGCAGAAGATCGCATTTCTCCCGGTATTCCTCCGCCGTGTATCTCCGGTTCATCCGCCGCAGGGTATCCGTACATCCGCTCTGCAGAGAAAGATGAAAATGAGGGCATACCTTGGGCATTGCGGAAATCGCCTTGACAAACTCCTCTGTAACGATCCCAGGCTCCAGGGATCCCAGGCGGATCCGGGCAATTCCTTCCACCTGATGGACATTCCTGATCAGAGACAGCAGATCTTCCCCGTCTTCTTTCCGGTCGATACCGTAAGAACTCAGATGGATCCCGGTGAGCACCACTTCCTGATAGCCCTCCGCTGCCAGCTTTTCCACCTCGCGCACCACCTCCCGGGTTTTCCTGCTCCTCACCCGGCCCCTGGCGTAAGGGATGATACAATAGCTGCAGAACTGGTTGCAGCCGTCCTGCACTTTGATGTAGGCCCTGGTATGCTCCGCAGTCCTCCGGATCGTCAGTTCTTCATAACTGCAGGAATGAGCCAGATCGGTTATATACCGGCGGTCTCCTCCTTTTTTGTATTCCTCCAGAATCTGTACCAGGTTCTGCTTCATATTATTTCCAATAATCAGATCAATAGACGGATCTGCCTCAACTTTTTCCTTTCCAGCCTGAGCGTAGCATCCTGCAGCCACCACCAGCGCCTCCGGATTCATCTTCCGGGCCCGGTGCAGCATCTGCCTGGATTTCCGGTCCGCAATATTGGTAACGGTACATGTATTGATGATATAGATATCCGCGCCCGGGGCAAAGGGCACAACCTGATAACCGGCCGCTTCCAGCATCTGCTGCATAGCTTCCAGTTCATAAGCGTTCACTTTACATCCCAGATTGTGCAAAGCAACTTTTCCTTTCATTTCCTGGCATCTTCCTTTCGTTATTTTCAGGGGAATATCCCTTACTTTTCCCTTAATCTTTGTATTCTTTCACCTTGACTTTTAATACTTTAACAGGTAAGATTATCTTAGTTAAGCAATTCATATTGTAACTGTATAAAGCGGCATATCCGCCGTTCTTGTCAGCTGCAAAATATTTTGTATTTTGGGAGGAAACAACATGAAAACAGTTCAGATCTCACTCAACTCGATCGACAAAGTGAAAGCGTTCGTAAACGATATTTCCAAATACGATTTCGACTTTGACCTGGTATCCGGCAGATACGTAATTGACGCCAAGTCCATTATGGGCATCTTCAGCCTGGATCTTTCCAAGCCTATCGATCTGAATGTACACGCCGAAGGCAGCAACCTGGAGAACGTTCTGGAGACCCTGAAGCCGTATATCATCTGATTTCCGGCTCCCAGGTCGGCGTTTCCCGGCAGGAAACTGCCGCATGAACTGACTTTTTAATCCAATATTGATCATTCACTGCGCTTCTTTCGGAAGCGCAGTTTTTTATTTCACAGGAAATTGCTTTCTTATGATAAAAACCCTCCGCAAGGGCGCAGGATGTCCGGTTGACATCTGTTATGCGCCGGCCGAAGCGGACGAAGATCGCACTGCGGCGGAGTGGAAGATATCGCCTGTGCGGCCCGCCGCAGGCGGAGGATCCTGCGAAACAGGATGCTTTCCTGTTCCCGCAGGCAGCGGCCCCAGCGGGCATGCCTGCATGGATGTTTTCACCTTCAGCGTATTTCCAGGCGCTCTGCGGTATCCACTGCCGCCTGTACCATTTCCTCTATCTTTTCCTGCAGCTTCAGCTCTGATCTTTGGATGGCCCCGATGTTGGGCTTGGTCACCGGATGTTTAGCCACAAAAATCGTGCAGCAGTCCTCATAAGGCTGAATAGACGTCTCATACGTGTTGATCCTGCAGGCAATATCCACAATCTCCTGCTTGTCAAAGGCGATCACAGGACGGAATACCGGCATGGTACACACCTCATTGGTGGCTGCCAGGCTCTGTACCGTCTGGCTGGCCACCTGGCCGATGCTTTCCCCGGTGATCAATGCCAGACATTTGTTCTCCTTTCCGATCTGCTCCGCGATCCGCATCATGTACCGGCGCATGATGATCGTAAGCTCATCGTGGGGGCACTGGTCATAAATATACAGCTGGATATCCGTAAAATTCACCACATACAAATTGATGGGACCGCTGTAACGGGCCACCAGTTTTGCCAGATCCACCACCTTCTGCTTTGCCCTCTCACTGGTATACGGCGGCGCGTGGAAATACACGGCGTCGATCTGCACGCCTCTTTTGGCCACCAGATATCCTGCCACAGGACTGTCAATACCTCCGGACAGCAGCAGCATGGCCTTTCCATTGGTCCCCACCGGCATTCCTCCCGGCCCGGGAATACTTTCAGAATAGATGTAGATCCTCTCCCGGATCTCCACCACCAGCAGGATCTGCGGTGTGTGGACATCCACCTGCATTTCCGGATATGCCTCCAGGATCCGCTCTCCCAGATCAGCGTTCAGACTCATGGATGTGCCGGGATAGTTTTTTCTGGCACGCCGCACATGCATCTTAAAGGTTTTGTTCTTTTCAGGGTAAACCCTGTCCACAAATTCCAGAACATCGGCCGCCAGAGCTTCGAAACCGTTATCCTCACGGATCATCACAGGACAGATTTCCGCGATGCCGAACACCCGTTTCAGAGCCTCCACCGCATCCTCATAGTCAAATTCTGTCTGTGCCTCCACATAAACCCTTCCCTGCTCCTTACTTACCTGGAAGTCTCCTTCCACTTCCTGCAGGGCATGACGGATCTGACGGATCAGGGCATCCTCAAAGAGGTAACGGTTTTTTCCCTTGATCCCGATCTCCGCATATTTTATCAAAAATGCCTTATACATTCCAATCCTCCTACCTTCTGGCGTAACGACGCAGCATGGGAAGTACCTGGGCCAGCACTTCCAGTGTAACATCCAGCTCTTCCCTGGTGGTATCCTCACAGAAGCTGAAACGCACCGCTGACTCTCTGAGGGAAGCCGGAAGACCAATAGCAGTCAGCGTGGGGCTCTGGTTCTTTTTATGGGTGGAACAGGCGCTTCCCGCAGATACATAGATTCCTCTGTCCTCCAGCGTATGCAGCAGCACCTCACTGCGCACCCCCTCAAAGGACGCGCTGACAATATGGGGAGCGCTGTCCTCCCCGGTAAGCCCATGGACCGTCACCGCCTCCAGTTCGCCCAGCTTCTCCACAAAATACTGCTTCAGACTCCTCATACGCAGGATCTTTTCCTCCAGGTTCTCATAGGCCAGCATGGCAGCCACGCCCAGCCCCGCCGCTCCCGGTACATTGTCTGTTCCTGAACGCATTCCCTGCTGCTGTCCGCCTCCGTAAATATAGGGGAACAGCTTCACCTGCTTTCCCACATAAAGAAATCCTGTCCCCTTGGGTCCATGGATCTTATGTCCACTGGCCGACAGCATATCGATCTTCAGCTTTTTGGGTATGATCCGGTATTTTCCGTAGGCCTGAATGGCATCCACATGAAAATACGCCTGGGGATTCTTCCGCTTAATGATCTCCCCGATCTGTTCTATAGGCTCCACCGCCCCGATTTCATTGTTCACATACATCACAGAGACCAGAATCGTCTCCGGTCCCACCGCCTGTTCCAGCTCCTCCAGGGAGATCCGTCCGTTCCCGTCCACCCCAAGGCGCGTCACGGAAAATCCCTGCCGTTCCAGAAAATCCAAAGGTGCCGAAACAGCCGGATGCTCGATCTGTGTGGTGATGATATGATGGCCCGCTCTCTGGTTTGCCAGAGCTGTTCCGATCAGCGCCCAGTTGTTGGCCTCCGTTCCTCCGGAAGTAAAATAGATTTCTCTCTCCTCCGCCTTCAGGGTTGCCGCGATCCTGGATGCCGCCTCCCGCACATACTGTTCCGCCTCCATTCCCTTCCGGTGCATGGAGGAAGGATTTCCGTAGTCCTCCATCATAGCCTTCACCACAATATCCCGCACCATGGGATGACATCTGGTGGTGGCGGAATTGTCCAAATATATTTCCATTCTGCTTACTTCCTTCCCTCCAGCAAATACATCAGCACGGATAACACTGTCATTCCGGCGGTTTCTGTCCGCAGGATCCGTTTTCCCAGCGTAACAGGCTCCATTCCCCTGGACAATGCGTATTCCACCTCCTCCGGCGCGAATCCCCCTTCCGGGCCAATGAACACCGCCGCGGTTTTCCCCGGGCCGATTCTCTTCCAGTATTTTTTCTGGTATGCGCCATATCCTCAGCCATCTCATACGGTATCACAGGCACATCCGTCATGGCCGCCCGGTCCGCAGCCTCCCGGAAGTCCATCACCGGATGGATCTGAGGAATGATCATCCTTTTGGACTGCTTGGCCGCGCTCTCCGCGATGGCCTGCCACCGTTTTCCTCCGGCTTTCCTCTTTCTTTCTGATCCAGCTTCACCACAGTCCTCCGGGTAACCACGGGGACGATCTCGTATGCCCCCAGCTCCACGGCCTTCTGGATGATCCACTCCATCTTGTCGCTTTTCGGCAGCCCCTGATACAGGGTGATCCGGGCCGGCAGCTCCAGCCCGGTCTCCTGTACATAAAGGATCCGGGCCGTTACCCGGGCCGGTTCCAGATTTTCCACACTGCAGGCCAACTCCCGGCTGTCCCCGGCGCTTACCACGATCTCCTCTCCCGGCTTCATCCGCAGCACATTCTTCATATGATTGACATCCGGACCGGTGATGATAATCTGCTTCTCCTCCATATCCACCTGCTCCGGCTCCACAAAAAAGCGATACATCCTTCCTCCTTCCGGAAAATCCGCCTCATTTCCTTATATCATATCAGCTTTTACAGTGGTTTTCTGGCGGTCACGGATACCCATTCTCCCTGTCTGGTCACTTCCTCCAGCTCCAGTCCCGCTCTCCGCACCGCCTCTGTCACCACTGCCTCTTTTTCCTGGATGATCCCCGAAGTAATATAAATCCCGCCGGGTTTTAACTGATGGACGATCACCGGTGTCAGCGGCACCAGCACCTCCGCCAGGATATTGGCGAGCTACAATATCATACTTCTCATAGCCCACTGCCTCCTGCACCTGGGGATCATCGATGATATTGCCGATCATCATGGTAAATGCCCCGTCCAAAACCCCGTTGGCCGCTTTATTCTCCTCCACTGCCGGCACTGCGCAGGGATCCAGATCCGTTCCCAGCGCATGCTTTGCGCCGAGCTTGCAGGCTATAATGGAAAGGATCCCGCTGCCGGTACCCACATCCAGAAGCTCCGTCTCGGGAGTCACATATTTCTTCAACTGACGGATGCACAGCTGGGTGGTCTCATGCATTCCCGTGCCAAAAGCAGTTCCCGGGTCGATGTGGATGACCATCCGGCCTTTATCCTCTTCCTTTACTGTTTCCCAGGAGGGGATGATCAGGATATCATCCACATAAAACTGTTTAAAATATTTCTTCCAGTTATTGATCCAGTCGATATCCTCCGTCTCGCCCACCGCAATACTGCCTTCGCCCACCGGGCAGAATGGCCGCAGCCCGTCCAGCGTCCCCCGGACATCCTCCAAAAGCTTCTCCTCGCTGACGGTCTCCCCGTTCAGCACCAGTTCTCCGTCCTCATTCTCCTCCACAAAAAAGCTGAGATACGCAGTCCCGTCGTCCTCGGGCCCCTCCGGCAGGATATCCACAAACATCTGCTCCTTTTCCCAGGCAGTCAGCGGCACGTGATCCTCGATCTGCGCCCCCTCCAGGCCGATATCATACAGGGCGCTGATAATGATATCCTCCGCCTCAACCGTCGTTTTGATCTTCAATTTTTTCCATTTCATAGGATTCACCTCTTCTTCCCGCAGACCGCCGGAAGTCCGCGGCTTATGTCTCTACAGAACCACCGATACGATGGTGATCGTGATCAATGACAGCAGTGTAGTCAGTACGATCCCTTTGGAAAGGATTCCGCACTCCAGCCCATACTGCTTGGCCAGCATCAGGGGCATATTGGCCACGGGCATGGCCAGAACCAGTACGCTGGCTCCGATCATCATTTCATTGGCAAACATCCCCTTCAGAATCAGAGCGGCCGCAGCCGGAAAAAGGATCATGCGGATCGCCACAAAGGCATACAGCCTCCATTCATCAAACAGTTCTCTTACAGGCATCTGAGCCAGCGTTCCTCCCAGCACGGCCATGGAAAGGAACGTGGTGCATCTCCCCGCATAGGAAAGGCTGTCCCCCAGAACCCGGGGCAAGGGGATGCCGAACCAGAAGATCACGATAGCCAGAACCGCGGACAGCGTTCCCACATTGCAGAAATTTTTCCAGAAGGAATGCTTTCTTCTCTCTCCGGTTCCCTCTCTGAGCACAGCGATGCCGTGGGTATAAACCAGAACGTTGAAAAACAGATTGAATACCGTCACATAGATCACCGCGGACGTCCCCAGCACAGCGGACACCACCGGAATACCGATAAATCCCGTATTGCCGTAAACGGTCATCATAGAGTAAAACCGTCTCTGACCGGGTTCCACCCGCAGGAGCCGGGGCAGGACCATCCCCATCAGGATCAGCGCCAGATAGGAAACTGCCGCGATTCCCCCCGTCACCAGGATGTCCATCCTTGTGGCCGCGGCATTCTCGTCCAGAGCGCTGGCCAGAATAATGGCCGGATTGCACACCTGGGTGATGAGAGTGGACAGATCCCGGGAGGCGCATCGCGCTTACCATATGCTTCCGGAACAGAAAAAATCCCGCTCCCATCAGCAAAAAGATCACCAGCATCTGCTGCAGTACTACCGCTGTACTCATGGTCCGCCCTCTCTTTCCCCCGACAGTTTTTTCCTTTTGTGTTTCTTCTTTCTATATCCGCGGGCAGCGAGCGAACCAGACGGACATGCCGGCATCTCCATCTGGCGGCATACTGCCCTTCCATATACGCAGTGACATTGTATTAACTATACAGGAAAATATCCGCGAACGCAAGCACAAAAAACCGGACCTCCTGGCGCTTCCGCCTGCTCCATGGAGGCACCATCCTCCCCCGTCCGCAGACTTCCCCAGAAAATCCGGCGTTTTCCCGGCAGTCCGGCTGTCGTTTGCCGCAGCCGGCTGCCGCTGTCTTTTCTCAATCCTCAAAGGTTTCCTTCAGCTTATCCATGAAGCTCTTTTTCTTTTCCTTCTCCGGTCCTTTGCCTCCCCTGGACGCAGGCCGGTTCCCGCAGGCAGCGTCAAAGGCGCGGAGCGCCTCCCTGGCCTCCTCGTTCAGCTTGGTGGGTACCTGCACCACCAGAGTCACATAATGGTCTCCCCGGATATTCTTATTCCGCAGGGAGGGAACGCCCTTGCCCCGCAGGCGTATCTTGGTATCCGTCTGGGTTCCGGGCTTCACTTCGTACTCCACGTCCCCATCCACGGTGCTGATGCGGATGGTTCCTCCCAGCGCCGCCTGAGCAAACGTAATGGGCGCTGTGGAAAAAATATTCATATCCTGTCTCTGGAAGATCGGATGGCGGGCCACCTGTACCTCCACCAGAAGATCTCCTCTGGGGCCTCCATTGACGCCCGGCTCTCCCTTATCCCGGATCCGGATGCTCTGTCCGTCATCAATGCCGGCAGGCACAGACACCTTGATCTTTTTCCTGCTGGAAGTATACCCTGTTCCCCGGCAGTCCGGACATTTTTCCCGGATGATCTTTCCGGTTCCATTACAGTCAGGACAGGTCTGAACGTTTCTCACCATACCGAACATGGACTGCTGGGTATAAACCACCTGGCCGCTGCCCTTGCACTTGGGACACGTTTCCGGTGAGGTTCCGGGCTTCGCGCCGGTGCCGCCGCACTTTGTACACGTATCCTTCAAAGTCAGTTCCAGCTCTTTCTCGCAGCCGAAAGACCGCCTCCTGGAAGGTGATGTGCACCGCAGCCCGAAGGTTCGCCCCCTTCATGGGGCTGTTGCTGGCTCTCCTGCTTCTTCCGCCGCCAAACAGATCTCCGAAGATATCTCCAAAGATATCCCCCATATCCGCTCCGCCGAAGTCAAATCCGCCAAAGCCTCCGGCACCGCCGCCTCCGCCGTTCTCAAAGGCCGCATGGCCGAACTGATCGTAGGTTTTTCTCTTTTCCGGGTCACTGAGCACACTGTATGCCTCTGTGGCCTCCTTAAACTTCTGCTCTGCCTCTTTATCGCCCGGGTTCATGTCGGGATGGTACTTTTTCGCCAGCTTCCGGTACGCTTTTTTCAAAGTGGCGTCATCCGCTCCCCGGTCAACGCCAAGGACTTCGTAATAATCTCTTTTCTCTGCCATTTCCTTCACCTTTCATACAGAATAGATATACGTATA
>CAWVIZ010000003.1:0-389707 GCA_963929535.1 uncultured Lachnospiraceae bacterium
GTAAATCTCAATCATACGGCCATAGATCACGATAAAGATACAAATATACAGCGCCCACATGGTAATGCCGATAAAGAGCGACTGGAACCACAGGCCGAACAGCGGCCCCAGTTCCATATCCATCAGCCGGGACTCCATATCGGTCATGACAGAGGAGATGTCGATGGAAGCGTCCGAACCGATGATGCCCGCCGCCTGCGCCACCACGCTTTGGGCGGCGTCAAACACGCCCATCACGATGTTCCATGTGTTGGTGACAATCAGGATGGCTGCGGCGGATTTGAACACCCACTTGAAGATCATCCAGGTGTCCACATCATGCAGGTTGTTTCGGTCGGTAATCATCTGAATCAGTTCCAGCGTCATCACGATGGCCAGGATCACACCTGCAATCGGCACCATGATGGTGTTGGACAGATTCTGGATCATGCTGAAAATGTCACCGTTCCACGCCTGCGGCGTTTGCCCCACCTGCACGGATATATCCGCGACCTGCTGGTTCACGCTGTCGAACATCCCCGATAGGTTGCTCATAATGCCGCCCACCAACATTTCCTTGAGCCAGTTGGTAAGGGCATCCAGTAAGAAATCCATACGGTGCTAACCTCCTTTCAGCCGCCCCCGCTGGGGGCAGGGGCGGCAAGAGGATTTCTCAGGGCTGTTTGCGGGAAACGATCAGACAGTGAACAGGCCGGACAGCAGGGGCACCAGCACCATGCCGACGATGGCGACGCCAGCGCCCGCCATGAGCTGCTTCATGCCCTGGCTTTTCGCGCCGGGGTTGTCATTGCCGTAACCTTCCAGCAGGTTGATGACGCCCCACACGCCGAGACCGGCACCCAGGGCAATGACGAGGGTCTGGAGAACGGTGATTGCCTGATTGAAAAATTCCATAAATAAAGTTGGCCGGAATCATCTTGAATAGATTTTTAGTCATGGTTCATAGGCATACAAAAGCCGGACAATCGCCCCGGTGTCCGGGGTCCGATTCCGGCCTTCCTCCTTTTTCATTATTTTTATAGAGATCGTCCGCTTTGTACGCCGATGGCCCCTTTTGGGGCGGTTGAGGCGGATAGATACGATCACTCCCTTCACAGCGGAACATCATTCATTGGCTGCGGCGTCGATCTCATACACGTCGCAGACCTGGTTGGGTTTGAGCTTCAGCCGGGCCTTGAGATAGCCTTCGATGTCAAAGGCGTTTTTCGGGTCGGCGTCAGCGGTGTACTTGTAGTTGGGGTGCTGGGTGATGTCGTACTTGTCCGACAAAAACGGGCGCACACCACGCAGCTGCAAGATGCACTTGCCGCCGTCCATGACGGCCAGCTCATCCTGGCTCATAAGCTCTTTCCCCAGTTTTTGATAGTTGAGCGAGTGGGAAGTCTCCCGCCCACGGCTCTCACCGGTGTTGTAGGTGTCGATGGTCTCCTTGCCCAGCACGGCGGCCAACTCCTTGAGGGTGGTCGGCTCCTTGCCGCCCAGGAAGATGGAGGTATCCATGTTGCCGATGATGGTATCGGCGTTGTCCTTGTAGATGGCCTTGAGCTGGGACTGTGCCTGCAACACCAGACAGGCGGAGATTTCACGGCTTCGGATGGTCGCCACCAGTTTCTCCAGCCGGGGAATCTGACCGATATTGGCGCACTCGTCAATGAGGCACCGCACATGGACCGGCAGCCGCCCGCCGTACACATCGTCGGCCTTTTCACACAAGAGGTTAAACAGTTGGGTGTAGCACATGGAGATCAGGAAGTTAAAGCTATCGTCCGTGTCGCTCATAATGAGGAACAGGGCGGTTTTCCGATCTCCCAGGGTGTCCAGTTCCAGCTCGTCGTAGGAAGTGACCTCCCGCAGCTCCGCGATGTCGAACACGGCAAGGCGCGCACCGCAGGAAATCAGGATCGACTTGGCTGTTTTGCCCGCCGCCAGCTTGTATTTCTTATACTGGCGCACCGCAAAGTGGTTGGGCTTTCTGGATTCCAGCTCATCGAACATCAGGTCAACGGCATTTTTGTATTCTTCATCGTCCTCCCGGACCTCCATGCTGTTAATCATCTCGATCAGGGTGGAAAAGTTCTGTTCCTCTGCCGGTGCCTCGTAGTGGATATACCCGATGAGGGCGCAGTACAAAAGCGTTTCCGCCTTGACCCAGAAATCGTCCCCGGCCTTGCCCTCGCCTTTGGTGTTGGCGATTAGCGTTGTGACCAGCTTCAAGATGTCCTTTTCCGAGTGGATGTAGGCAAAGGGGTTGTAGTGCATGGATTTCTTGAAGTTGATGGTGTTCAGCACCCGAATCTGGTACGGCTCATAGATGACCTTGCCGCGCTTATCCTTCATGGGCTTGCCGTCCTTGCCCAGCTTGGGCGCGCCCCGCTGGAGCATTTTTCCGCATTCCACCAGGATGGTGCCCTTGGGGTCGGTGACAACATAGCTGCTGTGCATCTGCATCAGGTTCGGTTTCAGCCAGAAGCGGGTCTTGCCGGAGCCGGAACCGCCGATCACCAGCACATTTTTGTTTCTGGCGGTCTTGGGGTCCTTGGGACGGCTGTTCATGGTCAGGCTCTCGGTTTTTGTCAGGATGACGTTATTCTGGAACACCGGGTCGATGTAAGGGGCAATATCGTCATGGGTGCCCCAACGGGCGCTGCCGTACTCCACATTGTGGCGGTATTTCTTGGCGTTCTTGGATTTCAGATACACCGCCAGCCGCAGGCCAGCGCCGCAGCACAGGCCCACAGCCAGGTCCAGCGGGTGCAGACTGGGCCAGAAACTTTGCAGTGCTCCGGGCAGGACAGAGAACAGGGAAAGAAATTTCTCGGAAGCATTTGCCCCCACAGCCAGCCGCCACGCTTCCCCGAAGTTGGTGGCGAACAGGCCCAGCAGGATATAGGGCAGGTTCAGAAGAACCAGCTTTTTCACATTCAGCTGCTTCATCGTTCCAGCTCCTTCCGCTTGTTCCGGTCCACAACCGCATTTTTGATAAGCGCCTTGAAGTGGCTGAGCTTGGCCAGCACCGACGGGCGCTCGCTGCGGTCTGCCTTCTTGACCTTCTTCTGAGTGTATTCCGAGAACGCCGCCGTTAGGGCGTCCGCATCGCGGGCCTTGAAGAAGATCAGGTACTTGGGTGGGGAGCTGCTGCGGTCTTTTTTCACCGCATAGTCCACGCCGTACTTCCGGGCGATCTTCTCAAACTCCTTGATGGAGGGGTCGTTGATCTCGATGTTGGACACGCCCTGGTTCTGGCCGATCAGTTGCTTGACCGTCTGTTTGCCCTTGGGGGTGACAGGGGAATCCCGGCTGCGCTGCTTTTCCAGCTTTTTCTCCCTGCGGTGGGCCATGTACTTGGTAACGGCGGCTTTCAGCAGCCGCCCGGTGAACTTGGTGCCGCTGACTACCAGCGTCAAAGTTCTGTTTTCTACTTCCTCCTGCATTTTTCTCGCCTCCCTTCGTCGGTTATGCAGTGGATGGTCTGAATACTAAGGCGGGACCACCAGCCGCCGCAGCAGATGCCGGTGCCTCATACTGTCACCAGGATCAGGTCACGCAGATCGGCAAAGTAGAGCTTGCCCTTGGGCGTTACCAGGGTATAGGAGCCGGAATGGCCGTTGCGGTAGTAGTCCTTCACGCAAAACAGGCCCTCATTGCTGCTTTTGGCATAGGGCAGCACGCAGCCGGAGGGGGTGCGGTAGACAAACCGCTGTTCCAGCAGGAACCGGACAAACTGCCGCTCCGGCACGACCAGCTCTTTGGCGGTGGTACGCAGGTTGGTGCTGTGGTGCAGGTCGATGAACAGGTCGTAGTAAGCCGCTTTGCCTTTCAGTCGGGCATTGTCCGCCCGCAGCGCCGCATTTTTCTCCCGCTCAGCCAGCAGGTCGGAGCAGAGCTTCATCAGCGCCTCCGGCGAGGTGGCGACTTCCCACAGTTTTTCCTTGGTCATGTAGGCCCCGTGCTTGCGGATAGAGGGCAGCACCTCATCGAACACCCAGCGCTCAAACCGCTCCGCCGAAGGGAGCTTGCTGTGGACGATCAGGCGGTAGACATCGCCTTCGGGGATAAAAAGCATCTCCACCATCTGTACGGCGGGCGTACCATCTGCCTTTTTGCCGGTCTGGACCCCTATGCCCCGTTTCAGGGCATGGGGGCAATGCCGGTCAATAGCATTCTGTGGCTTGGTATAGCCCAGCGCCTTGGCAACATCTACACCGCAGAACAGGTACTTGCCGTTTTCCTCAATGACGCGGACGCTGCCAAACTCCGGGTTTTTGAAAATTTCCATCTGATTCATATCGTGCCTCCTTGGGCGATGCAGTAAAAAAGCGGCCTTTACCAGCCGCCTGCATACATATCGTGATTTACTTGGGAAGTGTAATGGTTGCTCATGGTGGTGGGCGCATTGAACAGCACGGTCAGCAGGTACTGCTTCATGTTGCGGACCTCGGTGGTGTTGTTGTGCAGGCACTCCATGACAAACTCGATGTGGCTGCTGTCCAGCTTCAAAAATCGTGACCGTACAACCTCATGGGGGAAGTCGCCGCCAGCAATCCGGGTGGTTTTCCGTTTGGCGCAGACCGTTTCCACGATCAGCTCCACGATCTCGTCCAAATCCTCCCGGTAGGTGGCAAACTCCCGGCACAGGTGGTCATACTCGATGTTGTCCAAAATCAATTCCCGATAATTCTGCATTTCCTCCATCGACATCGCATCCCTTCCTTTCCGTTCCGGCGGCCTGGCCGCCGCTGTTCCCCGGAAGGGAATGGAATCGGTACTTGATGGATCAGTTTTTGATTTTTGGGTATTTGATTTCTCTATATTTAATTCTGCGGGCTTTTCCGTATCCGGTTTATCCAGATACGGGTTTTCCGTATCTGGTGAATCCGTATCTGGCCCAGCCGTATCTGGCCCAGGCGTCTCCGGCAGCTGGGGCTGCTCATAGATCACATACTCGGTGTCGCTGATCCGGCCCTGCCGGTCCCGCAGCTGATGGCGCACGATGTAACCGGCACCCTCCAGCTCCCGCAGCGCACCGCCGATGGCGTCCACGCCCTCCTTGCAGATTTTTGCAAGGCCGCGGGTGGTATAGTTCCAGTCATCCGGCAGAGACAGCATCATGGAGAGCAGTCCCTTGGCCTTTAGGGATAACGCACGGTTGCGTAAATGGTGATTGCTCATCACGGTGTAATCACGGGTCCGCTCAATGCGAAAAACGGCCATTTCATCACTCCTCTCGGCATTTGTGGCATGAAAAAAGCCGCAATCTTCAAAAAAAGACTGCGGCGGTCAGATTCTGTATTTCCGGCTGTGCGAAGCATAGGGCGGCCTCGGCACAGGTGGCCGGTAGAAGATGTCCTGCGCGGTGCCGAAAGGCAGACGCTGCATCACCCGGTCGATCTCGACGCTTTCCATGTCCTGCTGAGATTGGCAGTGTTCCCGGATCGCTTCCTGGATGTCTTTAACGGTACACATAGTTCAGTCCTTTCTTGGTAGGGGGTGGTTTACGGGTGGCGATTCTTTTTCGGCTTGAAGTCGATGATATGCCCTTCCACAACATGGGCATACCGCTTGATTTTGATTTCCCGGCGCTTCTGGCTGAGAAGGGCGGCCTGATACCCGTCCTCCGTGAGAAACAGCCGCATTTCATCACCGGGGCTGCCGTAGGAGCAGGTCCGCAGGACGGAAAACTCGATCATCCAGCGGGTGTTGTCCCGAAAACGCTCCACAGCCAAAATGTTGTGTCCTTTCAGCTCACGGGCTGAAATATCCCTCATAGGCGCTCCTTTCACCGCTGCTGGTCTCTCTGACGCTTACGCTGCCACTGTTCCAGCAGCTTGATAATCGTTTCCTGCATTTTGGCCGGCGTGTAACTCTTGGGGAAATACTTCCGCAGGGTGTCGGAGGTGAAAGTCACCCGGTCCAGGTCGCTTTTCTTTTCCTCACCCATGATAACGCGCATCATATCCAGGGTCAGGTGCCCCTCCTGGCTGTATTTCTTGAGCCGCTGGGCTTGGGAGAGGGAGGGGGTGGCCTGCTCACTGTCCATCGCGTCCAGCAAATCCCGCTGTTCCTCTTTTTTGAGGAAAGACAACTCATAGGCCGGATTGACGGCGATTTTCTTCTCATCCACCATGTTCAGCAGTTCGGGAATCAGCTCGGTCAGGCGGATGTAGCGGAAAATCTGATTTTTACTTTGGCCGACCTGTTCAGCCAAAAGCTCACTGGACTTCTTTCCGAAATCGTTCCCAAGTTGGGAACCATTTTCTTTGGAGGGTCTCCCGGCCTGCCGTTTCATGGCCTCCAACTTCATCTTATAAGCAAAAGCCCGCTCACTGGGGAGCAGGCTTTCCCGCTGCAAGTTGCTGTCAACCATGATGATGGTGGCGGCATCGTCGTCCAGGTCCCGGACAATCACTGGCATGGTATCCTTGCCAGCCAGTTCGCTGGCCCGGTGCCGCCGGTGTCCGGCTACCAGCTCATAGCCGCCGTTGGGGTCCGGGCGTGCAATCGCCGGAACAAGAACGCCATACTGCCGGATGCTGTCTGCGGTTTCCATCATGGCCTCATCATCCTTGACCTTAAAGGGGTGATCCTTGAACGGGTGCAGCTCCGAGAGCGGAATTTCCAGAACCTTTTCCCGCTGGGCATCGGCGCGGCTTTCCTCGGTGGAGAACAGGTCATCGACCGATGCCAGCTCTACTTTTTTCGCGCTGCTTTTCAAGTTTCAACACCTCCTTGGTCAGATTTTTGTAGCCCTCGGCCACCTTGCCGCCGGGGTCATGGGCAAAGATGCTCTTGCCCTCGGCGCTGATCTCCTTGGCCCGGACAGAATGGGGAATCTCGGTGCCGAACACCTTGATTTTGCTGCCGTAGGTCTCCCGCAGCAGGGCGGCGATCTCTTTGGCGAAGTTCGTGCGGTTGTCCACCATCGTCAACAGGATGCCGTCGATTTGGAGCTTGGGGTTCAACTGCCGCTTGACCTTGTTGATGGTGGACAGCAGCTGCTCCAGGCCCTTGGCGGGCAGATATTCTGCCTGGACGGGGACTATGATGCGGTTGGCGGCTGCCAGGGCGTTGACCGTGAGCATCCCCAGGGAGGGCTGACAGTCGATCAGGATATGGGAATACTGTCCCTTCACGGTGTCCAGATACTGCCGCAGGACGGTCTCGCGGCTCATGGCGTTCACCAGCGATACCTCCATGCCGGAGAGCTGGATGTCGGCGGGCATCAGGTCCACGCCCTCCGGGTGATGCAGGATGCCCTCGCCGGGGCGTATCGGTTCGTCCATCAGGATACGGCCCATCGCGTCCGAGAGGGTAAAGGGCAGCTTGTCCGGCTGGGGATTGCCCAGGCTGATGGTCAGGCTGGCCTGGGGGTCAGCGTCCACCAGCAGGACCTTCTTCCCGGCCTGGGCCAGCCCTATCCCCAGGTTGGCGCAGGTGGTCGTCTTGCCGACGCCGCCTTTCTGGTTGGCGACGGCGATGATTTGCGTGTTCATAGCGTTTCACCTCATTTCTGTTGATTGCGTTCGGTTCTGGAAATAGAAAAAGCCGCCACTTCTTTTTTTGTAAAAGAGTGACGGCCTTTTCTGATCCCGGAATGAAATTCCCCGGAAACGCAAAAAGCGCCCAGTAGAAAATACTGAGCGCTTGGCGATTAGATTTATTCTGTTGTATTCAAATTAGGTCAGATTCAGACAAACCGTTTTCACGAAAAATACCTCCAAGGGATGTATAAATAAACATTCCCTTGGCAGCTCAAAATCGCGTCTCGGTTGTCCTATTTTTTAACCCATAAGCCCTCTTTTTGGGGTGGTTGTCCACCATTTAACCCATAGAAAATGGGTTAAAACAGGCTTCGTTGTGTCAAATTGCGTCAAACCATTTGAAAAGGAAAAACCCCGGAAACCGCGTAGTTCCGGGGTTTTTGACCACTTTTGATAAAGTTTAGCGCTTGCTGAACTGCGGCGCGCGACGGGCAGCCTTGAGGCCGTATTTCTTTCTCTCCTTCATTCTCGGGTCACGAGTCAGGAATCCGGCTTTCTTCAGGATCGGTCTGTACTCGGCATCTGCCTGCAGCAGAGCACGGGAAATTCCATGACGGATAGCTCCGGCCTGTCCGGTAAATCCACCACCATGAACATTCACCAGAACGTCGAACTTCTCAACGGTATCGGTGGCAGCCAGCGGCTGACGAACGATCACCTTCAGAGTCTCCAGACCAAAGTAGTCATCGATATCTCTCTTGTTGATGGTGATCTTACCGGTTCCCGGCATCAAATATACTCTTGCGATAGATTTTTTTCTTCTTCCTGTTCCGTAGAATCTTGTATTAGCCAATGTTCTTTACCTCCTCATTAAAATGTTAATACTTCCGGTTTCTGAGCTGCGTGCGCATGCTCTGCGCCGGCGTATACATGAAGCTTTCTGATCATCTGTCTTCCCAGAGGTCCCTTCGGCAGCATACCCTTTACAGCCAGCTCGATCACTTTCTCCGGCTTCTTTGCCATCATCTCTTTCAGAGTGGTCTCTTTCATACCACCAACATAATCGGAGTGGTTATAATAAATCTTCTGCTCCAGCTTCTTTCCGGTTACTTTTACCTTCTCGGCATTGATTACGATCACATAATCTCCGGTATCCACATGAGGAGTGAAAACTGGTTTATTCTTTCCTCTTAAAACACTGGCAACTTCGGAAGCCAGACGTCCCAAAGTACATCCCTCGGCATCAACTACATACCATTTTCTTTCAATCTTATCTGGATTAGCCATAAAGCTGTTCATGGATTTCCCTCCTGTAATATCTGAAATAAACTATTGGATCTATCATGGAAAATACCCTTACCGGGGCTATGGTCAGGTATTTACGCACTTCGTCACATTGAGATATTATATTATACGCATCCGAGCGTGTCAACATCTTTTTTTCAATTTTCCAGATTTTGCGCAGCAATTGCTCCTTCCCATTCGGGATAACGGATCTCCACCAGGGTCAGGCCCTCCGGCCGGGCGGTCTCCCCGGCCATTCCCCGGTCCCGGGCCTCCAAAATCTCCCTGACATACTCCGGGGGACATGCTCCGCTCCCTACCCGGAGAAGAGTTCCCGCAATGATCCGGACCATATTGTACAGAAAACCGTTCCCCGTAATACGGATGGTGATCATATCATCCGGTGAGCGGCTCACCTCCAGCGCGTAAATCTTCCGGACCGTGTTCTCCACTCCCGGCTTGGCAGTGGAAAAGCTGCGGAAGTCATGCTCTCCCACCAGACAGGAAGCCCCCTGCCGCATCTTCTCCACATCCAGCGGGTAATAACAGAAGAAAGAGTACAGCCGCCTGGTGGGATCGGGAAATCTCCGGTTCAGTATCCTGTATTCGTACGTTTTGATGGTGCTCTGAAACCTGGGATGAAAATTTTCAGGCACCTGGCAGGAATCCTGGACCCGGATATCCGCGGGCAGGTACGTATTCAGCGCATAGGAGATCTTCTCCGCAGGCATCCTGGCGGCAGTGTCGAACACACATACATTTCCCAGGGCATGAACCCCGGCATCTGTGCGGCTGGCTCCTATCACGGAAATATCTTCCTTCAAAAGCTCCTTCAGACAGCGGTTCAGCACCTCCTGGACCGAAAGACCGTTGGGCTGCACCTGCCATCCGCAGTAATTGGTACCGTCATAAGCCACGGTCAGCTTTACTCGCTTCAATTTCTTACCTCCGTATCCTCTTTTCCTGTACCGCAGAAGCCCAAAGACTGGAGCGGTGCCATTTTCTCTGACGCCGTCAGCGCGTCAGATCCCCAGCACCCGAAACACAATGCTCACAGCCAGATATGCCCACACTACGGCATATGCCACATAGTCCCTTTTCTTGTAAACCAGCGGCTTCATCTGGGTCCTTCCCTCTCCCCCGTGATAGCAGCGGGCCTCCATGGCCATGGCCAGATCGTTGGCCCTGCGGAACGCAGAGATAAACAACGGCACCAGAAGGGGCACCATGGCCTTCACCTTTTTGATCAGGCCTCCGCTCTCAAAATCTGCTCCCCGGGCAGTCTGGGCTTTCATGATCTTATCCGTCTCATCCAACAGAATGGGGATAAAACGCAGAGCAATGGACATGATCATGGCGATCTCGTGGACAGGCACATGAATCCTGTTCAAAGGCTTCAAAAGCCGTTCCAGGCCATCGGTAAGCTGATTGGGCGTGGTGGTCAGAGTCATCAGGGAAGCACCGATGATCAGAAAGATCAGCCGGATCCCCATCCGGACCGCCAGGGCGATGCCCTCCTCCGTCACGGTGATGATCCAGAAGGAAAATACTTCTTTTCCCGGAGTGAAGATCAGGTTAAAGATCAAAGTAATGCACAGCAGGACCATGATGGGCTTCAGTCCCTTTACCATAAACCGGAAGGGCACCTTGGAGATCACGATCATGGACGCCAGAAATACGGCGGCCACCCCGTACCCGATCAGGCTTCCGAATACAAACAGTGAGATAATATAGATCAGTGTGCTCACCAGCTTCACTCTGGGATCCAGCCTGTGCAGCACCGAGTCTGCCGGGTAATACTGTCCGATAGTAATGTCTCTTAGCATAATCTTCCCCTCTCCCTCAAAGCCGTCAGGATCGTGTCCTTCGCTTCCTCCACAGTTGTGGCCTCTTCATCCACAGAAAGTCCTGCTGCCTTCAGATCGTGCATGATATATGTGATCTGCGGCGCTGCCAGACCGATCTGCTCCAGCTCTTTATAATGAGAGAACACCTCCCGGGGCGTTCCGTCAAAGGTCTTTTTCCCGTGGTTCATCACAATGATCCGTTCCACGTACTTGGCAATGTCTTCCATGCTGTGGGATACCAGCAGAATGGTGATCCCTCTCACCCGGTGAAGCCAGGCGATCTGATCCAGGATCTCGTCCCGGCCTTTGGGATCCAGCCCCGCAGTGGGTTCATCCAGGATCAGCACCTTGGGATTCATGGCCAGGACACCCGCAATGGCCACTCGCCGTTTCTGGCCGCCGGAAAGCTCAAAGGGGGATTTTTCGTAATAAGACTCATCCAGTCCCACATGGCCCAGCGCCTCTTTTGCCCGTTCCTCACATTCTTCCTGGGTAAGTCCCTGATTCTTGGGCCCAAAGCAAACATCCGCCAGCACCGTTGTCTCAAAAAGCTGATGCTCCGGGTACTGGAACACCAGGCCCACCTGACTCCTCAGGCTGCGCAGCGGATAATTTTCCTGCCAGATATCCTGGCCGTCAAAGTATACATGTCCCTGTGTGGGACGCATCAATCCATTGAAATGCTGGATCATCGTGGACTTTCCGCTTCCCGTATGTCCGATGATCCCTACGAATTGTCCCTGGGGAATCTCCAGATCCACGTCATTCAGCGCATGCATCTCATACACTGTCCCGGGACTGTAGGTATAGTAGACATGCTCCAGACGGATAGCGTTCTGTCCGCCGTTTTTTTGATCCTTCCCGGCTCCGTCCTCCTTCCGGATGCTGTCTCTGCTGATATCACCGGCACCGTCTGCCGCGGATCCCCGGGCATTTCCCTTCCCGGACGTATCTGTTGTTGTCTCTTTCTCTGATTTCTGCACCATTCCTTTATTCACAAGGTTCTCCACCAGCTCCCCGCGTGTGAGGATCCCCTCCGGAAGACCCACTCCGGCCTGAATCAGTTCGTGAGCCAGCAGCGTTACCTGAGGGACGTCCAGCCTGTAATGCTTCAGTTCCTCCACCTGAGAGAATATCCTGCGGGGCGTCCCGTGCAGCACGATCCTTCCGCTGTCCATCACATAAATATCATCGGCAAAGACAACCTCTTCCATATAGTGGGTGATCAGGATCACCGTCACCCCTTCCTTCTGATTCAGTTCCCGTACAGCCCGCAGCACCTCCCTGCGCCCGTTGGGATCCAGCATGGCCGTAGGCTCATCCAGGACAATACACTTGGGGCGCATAGCCATTACTCCGGCAATCGCCACCCGCTGCTTCTGTCCCCCTGAAAGCTTGTTGGGTGACTGACGGCGGTATGCGGTCATCCCCACCGCTTTCAGACTCTCATCCACCCGCTTCCAGATATCGTCTGTGGGAACTCCCAGGTTCTCCGGACCAAATCCCACGTCCTCCTCTACCACATTTCCAATAATCTGGTTATCGGGATTCTGAAAAACCATTCCCGCTTTCTGACGGATTTTCCAGATATCCTCCGCCTCCGAGGTATCCATCTGATCCACCCACAAGGTTCCCTCTGTGGGAACCAGAAGCGCATTGATATGCTTTGCCAGGGTGGACTTTCCGCTTCCGTTATGTCCCAGAATGGCAATAAACTGCCCTTCCTCCACATCCAGATCCACCTGGTCGATGGCTCTGTTTACCTCCGGCTCCTGACCTTCCTCTCCGTACTTCATATAATCATACACCAGCTTCGCAGCCTTAATTATTCCCATGCAACCACCCGGTCTTTCTGTATATTCCTCTGAATTCTATGCTCCGCTTCGGTCAGCGCCAGACAAATGCCACCGGCATACGGCAATCTTCTCTCCGCTTCGGTCGGCGCTCAGCAGTGTGATAAGCATATAAAATGAGCTGATACCCGGAGGTATCCGGCAAAAACTCTCCGCTCCCGCCGTCTGACAGCCTTTGGCCGCCACTCTCCAAAATATCAGCCCTATTGTATAAGATTTTTTTACATATTACAAGGCAAATCTGTCGTTTCGCCCTTTTTTTGTGTCAGTGAAGCCCGAAGGCCGAACTGCAGCCCGATTTACGGCTGCTGTCTTTCCGGCGCCTCCTCTCCGGAATCCGCCGTCAGCCCATCGATCACTTCCCAGATTTCCTCTCTGCCCTGCTTGGTCTGAGCGGAAAAGGGCAGCAGCTTCGTTCCCGGTACCACCTGCAGTCCCTCCCGGATCAGCTTTAACTGCTTCTGCAGCTGGCTGCGCTTGATCTTGTCCAGCTTGGTGGCAATGATGATGGGTTCATATCCGTGGTCCAGGATCCACCGGTACATGATCTTGTCGTTCCCGGAAGGCTCATGACGGATATCGATCAGCAGAAATACCGCCCGGATCTCCTGAGACTGATGGAGATAATCCTCGATCAGCTTTCCCCACTTGGCTTTGATCTCCTCCGAAGCCCTGGCATAGCCGTATCCGGGAAGATCCACCAGGTAGATCGCCTCGTTGACATTATAGAAATTGATGGTCTGGGTCTTCCCTGGCGCCGCGCTGGTACGGGCCAGGGATTTCCGGTTCATCAAGGCATTGATCAGAGAGGATTTTCCCACGTTGGACTTTCCCGCAAAAGCGATCTCCGGCCGCCCCGTCTTTGGCAGCGTACTGGTAATGCCGCAGACAATGTCTAAAGAAACGTTCTTAATTACCATGAAATCCTCCTCAGTCCGCCAGCGCCTCCCTCAGCACCTGACTCATATGCTCCACAAATACGATACGGATCCCTTCCCGGATCTCCGCATCAATCTCCTCCACATCCGGCCGGTTTTTCTCCGGTACCAGAACCGTGGTGATCCCCGCATTCTTAGCCGCCAGAAGTTTTTCCTTCAGACCGCCGATGGGAAGCACCCGGCCCCGCAGAGTGATCTCTCCGGTCATGGCCAGATTGGCCCGCACGGGCCGCTCCGTAATGGCGGAAAACATAGCGGTGGCCATGGTAATACCCGCCGAGGGTCCGTCCTTGGGAACCGCTCCCTCCGGAATGTGGATGTGTATATCGTGTTCCTTGAAAAATTCTTCGGGAATATCATACTGGCCGGCCACAGACCGCAGATAACTGATCCCTGCCTGGGCGGATTCCTTCATCACATCTCCCAGCTGGCCGGTCAGCAGGAAGTTTCCCTTGCCCGGCATCAGATTCACCTCGATCTGCAGGGTATCGCCGCCTACGCTGGTCCAGGCCAGCCCCCGAACGATCCCCACCTCATCTTTTTCGTTTACCTTCTGATAGCTGTAGCGGGATTTCCCCAGAAACTCTTCCAGATTTTCCACAGTCACTTCCACCGTTTTCTGTCCGTCCTCCAGGATTCTTCTGGCGGTTTTCCTGCAGATCTCTCCCAGCTTTCGCTCCAGATTCCGGACTCCGGCTTCCTTGGTATAGCCGTTGATGATCTCCCGCAGCGCCTCATCGGAAACAGAAAGCTGGTTCTCCTTCAGACCGTTGGCCTTCATCTGCTTTTCGATCAGATGCTCTCTGGCAATATGCTCCTTCTCATTCCCTGTATAGCTGGAAATCTCAATGATCTCCATTCTGTCCATCAAAGGACGGGGAATGGTCTGCAGGTTGTTGGCGGTGGCAATGAACAGCACCTCCGAAAGATCCACCGGAAGTTCCACATAATGATCCGCAAAATGGCTGTTCTGCTCCGAGTCCAGCACCTCCAGAAGCGCAGAGGCGGTATCTCCCTTGTAGTCGCTGCTGACCTTATCGATCTCATCCAGAAGCATCAGCGGGTTCTTTACCCCTGCCTGGATCAGTCCTGCCGCGATCCTTCCCGGCATGGCGCCCACATACGTTCTCCGGTGTCCCCGGATCTCCGCCTCATCCCGGACGCCTCCCAGAGAAATCCTCACATATTTCTTATTCAGAGCTCTGGCCACTGACCGGGCAATGGAGGTTTTTCCCGTTCCCGGCGGGCCCACCAGGCAGAGAATGGGGCTTTCTCCCTTCTTCGTCAGGGTACGGACAGCGAGGAATTCCATTACCCGCTCCTTTACCTTGTCAAGTCCGTAGTGATCGGCCTGCAGGATCTTTCTGGCCTTTTCCAGGTTCTGATTATCCCGGGATGCCTTGTCCCAGGGCAGCTTCAGCAGGGTTTCGATATACCCTCTCATCACCTGACTTTCGGAATTGTTGTTGCCCACATTTTTGAACCGACGGATCTCCGCCGTGATCTTTTCCTTGATCTCCCTGGGAGCCTTCAGCTTCTGTACCTCCTCCAGGAACCGGTCCGCGTCAGACACTGTGGTATCCTCTCCCAGCTCTTCCCGGATCAGCTTCAGCTGTTCCCGAAGGATGAATTCTCTCTGATTCTTGTCGATACGTTCCTTTACCTTCCGCTGGATCTCATCCCGAAGCTGCATGATCTCGATCTCATTGCTCATGATCACACCCAGGAGCTCATACCTCTCCCCCAGCCGAACTGCCTCCAGAAGCTTCTGCCTCTGTTCCCAGCCAAGAGGAATATTGATGGCGATCTGATCCACCAGACGCTCCACCTGATCGATATCCATCAGCTGTCCGGCCAGTTCCTTGCTGATCTTCCGGTTCTCCTGACAGTACATCATGAAGATCTCTTTCATGCTGCGGAGCATGGCTTCCTTCACATTGTCGGAAAGCTTTTCCTCCTCCGATTCAAAGCCGGCCACTTCCGCTTCCAGAAACGGCAGATCCTCCTCCAGCTCTGTCAGCTCTCCTCTTTCCACTCCTTCCACCAGCACCCGCAGCACATTCTTGGGCATCTTGACCACCTGCTTGATCACTGCCACAGTACCGATCCTGTACAGATCGGCCAGTGAAGGTTTCTCCACTCCAGGATCCCTCTGGGTTACCAGAAAGAGCTTCTGATCCTGAGTCATGGCCTCCTCCACTGCCCGAATGGATTTTTCCCGGCTGATGTCAAAGTGCACTATCATATCCGGCAGGATCGTGGTTCCCCGCAGGGCGATCGCCGGCATTATTCGTATCAATTGGTTCATCTGTACCCCTCGCTATGCGGTCTCCGGTCTCCCCACACGCTTTCCGGAAGATCTTCTCTTGGGAACCTTTTTCTCCCCGCGAGTCACCACCGGACCGCTCTTTCCGTCCACCGCGTCTTTTGTGATCACACATTTTACAATAGAGCTGTCAGAGGGCGCATCAAACATCACATCCGTCATGGTCTTCTCCATCACGGAACGCAGTCCTCTGGCTCCTGTCTTTCTCTCCATGGCGATCCTGGCCACCTCGGTCAGGGCATCGTCATCAAACTCCAGCTCCACATCATCCAGCTCAAACAGCTTCTGATACTGCCTCAGCAGAGAATTCTTCGGCTCCCTGAGGATCTTCACCAGCGCCTTTTCATCCAGCGCGTCCAGAGAAACAACCACCGGAACCCTTCCGATAAATTCCGGGATCAGTCCAAACTTGATGAAATCCTGGGGCATAGCCTCTCTCAGGATCTCCCCTACATTCTTCTCATGGCGCATGCCAAGGGATGCGTTAAATCCAATGGCCTTCGTATCCTGTCTGGACTCAATGATCTTATCCAGCCCTTCAAAAGCACCGCCGCAGATAAACAGAATGTTGGTGGTGTCGATCTGGATAAATTCCTGGTGCGGATGCTTTCTTCCTCCCTGAGGCGGCACACTGGCCACGGTTCCCTCCAGGATCTTTAAGAGAGCCTGCTGCACCCCCTCCCCGGAAACGTCCCGGGTGATAGAGGGATTCTCGGATTTTCTGGTGATCTTGTCGATCTCATCGATATAGATGATCCCGTGCTGGGCCCGCTCAATGTCGTAGTCGGCAGCCTGAATGATCTTAAGCAGAATGTTTTCCACATCCTCACCCACATAACCGGCTTCCGTCAGGGTGGTGGCATCCGCAATGGCAAAGGGAACATTCAGCATTCTGGCCAGCGTCTGGGCCAGATAAGTCTTTCCGGAACCGGTGGGTCCCAGCATCAGGATATTGCTTTTCTGCAGTTCCACATCGCTGGTGTCTGCGGACAGCACTCTTTTATAATGATTGTATACCGCCACAGACAGCACCTTTTTGGCCTCGTCCTGTCCCACCACATATTCATCCAGAAGCGCTTTCATCTCCCGGGGCTTTATCAGATTGATCTCCCCGGAGTCTTCCACATAATCATTGGCAAATTCTTCGCTGATAATCTCCGAGCAGATCTCTACGCATTCATCACAGATGTATGCTCCTTCCGGTCCCGCAATCAGCTTGCGTACCTGCTCCTCCGGTTTCCCGCAAAAAGAACACCGGATCCTGTTATCCCCATTCTTCAAAACCATATCCAGTCCTTTCGTTCTATATATAATGGCATTTCTTTTTTTACAACTGCTAAGAGGGTGCCGCCCCTGGCAGCCCCCTCTCTTTGCCGTGTCTTATCTGTTGGTGATCACCCTGTCGATCAGGCCGTACTCCAGTGCTTCCTGGGCGGACATATAATTGTCACGCTCTGTATCCTGGGCAACCTTCTCGAGCGGCTGTCCTGTATTGGCAGCCAGGATGGAATTCAGGTTGTGCTTTGTCTTCAGGATGTGATCCGCCACAATCTGAATCTCTGTAGCCTGCCCCTGGGCTCCGCCTGAGGGCTGATGGATCATGATCTCGGCATGAGGAAGCGCAAGACGTTTCCCCTTGGTTCCTCCGGCCAGCAGGAAAGCGCCCATGCTGGCAGCCATACCCATACAGATCGTGGAAACGTCACACTTGATATACTGCATGGTATCATAAATCGCCATACCCGCAGTAACCGATCCGCCCGGGCTGTTGATATACAGATGGATATCTCTTCCCGGATCCTCAGATTCCAGGAACAGAAGCTGCGCCACGATCAGATTGGCGCTCACATCGGAAACCTCCTCGCCCAGAAAAATAATCCTGTCTTTCAGCAGGCGGGAATAAATATCATAGCTTCTCTCCCCTCTGCTGGTCTGTTCAATGACATAAGGTACTAAACTCATACTCAAGCCTTCCTTCCCTGCAAGCGATAAACCGTCCTCCGGATCCCCCTCTCTTCAGCGAGTTCTGAAACCGGAATCCTGCGATTTTGTTCTATGCTTCTTTTACTCAGCGGCTTCCACGGCAGCCTCAGCGATAAGGGTTACCGCGTCCTGAACAGCCATATCTTTCTTCATCTGCTCTTTCTCAGCGTCTCCCATCATCTCTTTCAGCTTGTCAGCCTCCATCTTATACATCTCCGCCATCTTGGAGATCTCCTCATCCAGTCTCTCATCTGTGATCTGGATGTTCTCTGCCTCGGCGATCTTCTCCAGCACCAGACGGCTCTGGATCCGCTTCATAGCCTGCGGCTTCATCTGCTCTCTCATGGCATCCGGAGTAGCTCCGGTAAACTGCATATACTGCTCGATGCTCAGTCCCTGAGCCTGGATCCTTCTGGAGAAATCCTCCAGCATCTGGTCTACCTGTGTCTCCAGCATCGCGTCCGGGATCTCCATGGAGGCATTCTCGATGGCCTTGTCCACTGCCGCATCCTCTTTTGCTCTCTTGGCAGCGTCAGCCTTCTTCTCTTCCAGGTTCTTCTTGATATCTGCCTTGTACTCCTCCAGAGTGTCGAACTCGGACACATCTTTGGCGAACTCATCGTTCAGCTCCGGCAGTTCTTTCATCTCGATCTTCTTCACAGTGCATTTGAACACAGCTGCTTTTCCAGCCAGTTCTTTTGCCTGATAGTTCTCCGGGAAGGTCACATTCACTTCCTTTTCCACTCCGATCTCAGCTCCCACCAGCTGCTCCTCGAAGCCCGGGATAAAGGAACCGGATCCGATGGTCAGCGGATAATCTGTTCCCTTGCCGCCTTCAAAAGCCTCTCCATCCACAAAGCCTTCAAAGTCCAGAGTTACCTTGTCTCCGTCCGCAACAGCTCTGTCGTCCACATCGATGGTCCTGGAGTTGTTCTCCTGCTCTTTTCTCAGCTCACCTGCGATCTCCTCCTCAGTGGCCTCCAGGTCGCTCTTGGGAACCTCCAGTCCCTTGTACTCTCCCAGAGTTACCTCCGGCTTCAGAGCCACCTCTGCGGTAAAGATAAAGGGCTTGCCCTTCTCAATCTGCACCACCTCAATGGACGGACGGGAAACGATGGTCTCCTGGCACTCATCCACTGCGTTGGAATATGCTTCCGGAATCAGCGCATTGGCTGCATCCTCATAAAAGATACCTGCGCCGTACATCTTTTCAATCATGACTCTGGGAGCCTTTCCCTTACGGAAGCCGGGGATGTTGATCCTGTTTTTCTGCTTCAGGTACGCGCCCTGAATGGCTTTCTCAAAATCCTCCGCGGAAACTTCCACTGTCAGTTTGGCCATGTTCTTTTCAAGTTTTTCCACATTTACGCTCATCGCTGTGTTTTCCTCCTTCTTCTATCTATGGAAATCTTTTTTTCTTAAAATGTAATCCGAGCCGGTCTGTATTCGCAACAGTTGAAATCCCAACCGTTACCTGTATTTCTCCACACTCATACATTTTTGTAGTATAACACAAGCCTTGTGAAAACACCAGCATTTTTTACGATAAATGGCCGTAAATAATGGATTTTTTGATCTCCTCCGCCTTTTCCCGGCTCTGAAGCTGCTCAATCAGAGAAGCCGCGAAGGGAATCGCCGTTCCAAGCCCCCGGCTGGTGGTGATGTTTCCGTCCACCGCCACCTTTCCGGTTCCGATGGAAGCCCCCGCCAGCCTTTCCTCAAATCCCGGATAGCAGACGGCTTCTTTCCCTTCCAGCAGTCCCAGATCTCCCAGGACACTGGGAGCGGCACAGATAGCCGCAATTTTCTTTCCCTGGCTGTTCCATTCCTTCAGGAGACTGCACAGTCCCTCATGATCTCCCAGATATCTGGTCCCGGGCATCCCTCCCGGCAGCACCAGAAGCTTGGCATCAGAGAAATCGGTCTCCTCAAACAGGCTGTCCGCCTCCACCCTGATCTGGTGGGAACCATTGATCTGCAATCTTCCCATAATGGATACCATATCCACCTGTTCCCCTGCTCTGCGCAGCAGATCCACCACGGTCAGCCCTTCGATCTCTTCAAATCCATCTGCTAAGAACACACAAACCTTTGCCATAACCTTCTCTCTCCTTTTCAAAAAATGTCGTTTATTCGTTTTTCCCTTTTTTTCATGGTATACTCAGAAAAAGGGGGGATTTTTATGTTTCAGGACTACCTGGCCGGACTGCTGCGCCGGGAACGGCTTAACCGCCGGATGACCCAGGCCGAGATGAGTGAATTTCTGCACATCAGCCGGCAGACTTACAGCAATTATGAGAATAATCGCCGCTCTCCCTCCCTGGATACTCTCATCCAGATCCTTCAGATCCTGGAGCTTCCTGCGGAGCAGATCTTTCAGGAGCTTCCCGGCATCGACAGCCAGGACCGGCAGCTTCTGCGCCAGTTCCATCGGCTGACTCCTGAGCTGCAGCGGGAGGTCCTGTGCCTGATCCAGGCTCTGCAGGCTCCCGACTGAGGTTGAGACAGCCGGAACGGCTGACGTTCTGTCCCTCACATGGTCAGCACTACTCCCTGGTTTTCTTTACGCATGCCTTCACCGCCTCGATCACAGCGCTGCGGAAGCCCTTGGCCTCCAGCACACGCACGGCTTCAATGGTGGTTCCTTTCGGTGAGCAGACCATATCCTTCAGTTCGCCCGGATGCTTTCCCGTCTCCAGCACCATCCTGGCGCTTCCCAGCACCGCCTGGGCCGCAAACCGGTACGCCTGGGCCCGGGGCATCCCCTCTGCCACTGCCGCATCGGCCATAGCCTCGATAAACAGAAACACATAGGCCGGAGAGCTTCCGCTTACGCCCACCACCACATCGATCATCTCCTCTGTGACGATCTCTGTTTTTCCGAATCCCCGGAACACCTGGCAGACCTTTTCCACATCCTCAGCCAGAGCCCGGCTGCCGCCGCATACACAGCTCATACCTTCTCCCACCAGCGCCGGGGTATTGGGCATCGTGCGCACCAGCTTCATGGGACGCCCAAACTGCTCCTCCAGCCATGCCAGTGTCTTTCCGGGAGTAATGGAAACTATAATGGTCTCCTCCCTCACACTGTCCTTGATCTGGGCGATCACCTCCTGATAGTAAAAAGGCTTCACCGCCAGGATCAGCATATCCGCAAACTCTGCCACCCGGGTGTTGGAGTCCGTCACTCCAATCCCGAAAGCTTCACTGGCTTTCCGGCGTGTTGCCTCCGACCTGGCTGAAGCCAGAATATCCGCCCTGGACGCCACCTGATTTTCCAGGATTCCTCCGATCATTGCCGACGCCATATTTCCGCATCCGATAAAACCTATTTTCATCTGTCACTGCCTCCTTCTTTTCCATCAGACTGACAGGCAGCCCTGTATGCATCTGGACTTCTGCCATGCCGGACGGTTTCTGTTCTTATTATGAACGAAACCCTTTGATCCTGCAAGAGGAATTCACACATACCGTTTCCTGTCATATCCTAATACAGAAAGGATCATGGCTGCCGCAAGTATAGAATTCAGGCGCAGCCTGTCAGGAGGATTTTATGAAAAAGAAATGGATTGCTTTCGGGCTGGTCTGCACACTGGCCTGCACCGCTTTCGCGGGCTGCGGAAAAGATGAGAAGCAGGCAGATCCCGCCGGAAAAGAAGCCGAAAACAGTCAGGAGACTGAAGATTCCCAGGCGCTGACAAAGGTAACGCTCAATGAGGTGGCTCACTCTATCTTCTACGCGCCCCAGTATGTGGCCATCGAAGAGGGCTATTTTGAGGATGAGGGTATCGACCTGGAGCTGGTGAATGGCTACGGAGCTGACAAGGTGATGGCCGCAGTGATCTCCGGAGAGGCCCAGATCGGATTTATGGGAGCGGAAGCTTCTGTATACGCCTATCTGGAAGGAGCCAATGACCCGGTGATCAACTTCGCCCAGGGAACCCAGCGTGCCGGAAACTTTGTGGTGGCCCGGGAAGAAATGTCGGACTTCGACTGGTCTGATCTGAAAGGAAAGGAGATCCTGGGAGGGCGTAAGGGCGGTATGCCGGAGATGGTCTTTGAATATATCCTGAAGCAGAAAGGTCTGGATCCGCAAACGGATATGAACATCGACCAGAGCATTGATTTCGGCTCCACAGCAGCGGCCTTTTCCGGCGGGCAGGGAGACTTTACCATAGAGTTTGAGCCATCCGCCACTGCATTGGAGCAGGAAGGCGTTGGCTATGTAGTGGCTTCCTGCGGCGTGGAATCCGGTTATGTGCCGTATACTTCCTACAGCGCAAAATCCAGCTACATCGAAGAACACCCCGATATCATCCAGAAGTTTACCAACGCGCTGCAGAAAGGCGTGGATTATGTAAACAGCCACACCCCGGAGGAGATTGCCCAGGTGATCCAGCCCCAGTTTACGGAAAGCGATCTGGAAACCATCACCACCATCGTTACCCGCTATCAGGAACAGGATACCTGGAAAACCGATCTGATCTTTGAGGAAGATTCCTTCAATCTGCTCCAGGATATCCTGGAAGGCGCCGGGGAACTGGAAAAACGGGCAGATTATGAGGGGCTGGTAACCACAGAATTTGCGGAAAAGGCTCTGGAGCGCTAAAACAGACCAGCCAGCCTCAGACATGGCTGCCCGGCTGATTTCCAGCGGGAATGAAGGCTGCCGCCCCTCTTTTTCAGGAGGAAGCGGCAGCCTTCACATGTATTCCGTTTTATTTGTCCCGGAAATCAAATAAGTCTTTCATGGGAACTTCCAGAACCTCAGCAATATCAAACAGCTTATTCAGAGAAATTGACGTCTTTCCATTAGGCGCTTCAATATTGCTGATATGTGTACGGCTGAGCTGTGTCGCTTCCGCCAGGTCCGCCTGGGTCATCCCCCGAAGCTTCCGGTAATAGGCAATGGTCAGTCCCAACATCCGGAAGTCATTCATCCGTTTATAGTCCATAGCACCTGCTCCTTTCTATGTCATATAACTTACCGCAGATACAGCAGAATTGAAACAATCTGATATTTTGCAATTTTTCTCTATATTCGTGAATTCCTTTCTCACAATTTGATATATGCAAATATTCCATACAGAAGGATCCAGACAGCAGCGGGGAGCCGGAGATGCCTGCCCCCGCAGACTGACCGCCCAATATCAGGGCAGTTTTTTACCTGACGGTTCCCGGCTGAGAACGCTGTTGTGGTAGCGGGTGGACATGGTCACATCCTCCCCCAGCCATTCCGGCGGACAGTAAGCCCTGGCCGCCTCCTCTGTGGGAAATTCCACCTCGGCCAGCAAAAGTCCCTGATGCTGCCCGTGAAATACGTCCAGTTCTATGGACAGCCCGTCCTTTTCCGGTATCACATACCTGGTCTTCCGGATCACAATACCGTCTGCCTTGGGAAGCAGATGCAGATATCCCTCTCTGGTCAGAGGCAGATTATACTCCTCCCGCATCATCAGTCCTCCGGACTTATAGGTGAGCTCATACCGGTCCGCATCCCTGCGGATCCTCACCACAGGTTCCGTGCACAGATAGGCCTGCTCCAGCTCTCTGTGGGGAAATTCCTCCAGATTTCCGGGCAGCTCCTTCACCAGAAATTTTCTCTCTATCTCCATGGATTTCTCCTTTCCGCAAGTTTTCTTTTTATTATAGCAGTCTTTCCAGTCTCCTGTATAGCTTCTCTGTAAATTTTCCTTTTTTGTAAACGGCCGCAGCAGCTCACCCGAGAACTGCAACTTGCATATTTTCTCAAACTTGGTATACTGATAGCAGCGTACGGCGCTCCTGTTCTGCCTTAGCCGCAGCGCAGTCAGCGCATATTTTTCGTACCTGTTCAGCCTTCAGCTGCCCCGCGGGGGCGCTGTGTGCATGTTTTTGTGACAGTGAATCCGGAAGGCTGAACTGTTATGATTTTTCAGAAGTTTATGATAAGGAGAGACCAATGAAAACAGCAGAAGATTTAAGACAGCTTCTTTACCAGATTAACAGAAAAAGCTACCCTGCCTATAAGCAGACCAAAGGCTCCTATTCTTTTCCCGGTTATACCCTGAATATCGACCATGTGCAGGGCGATCCCTTCGCTGCTCCCTCCAAAGTGAGCGTACGGGTTGCCGGAAAACAGGCGGGATTTCCCACCGATCTTTACAGCAGCCGGGAAACCCGGGTAGCGCTGCAGGATCATCTGATCCGCCTTTTCCACCAGAAGATCGACAAATTCAATTTCCGGGCAAAGGGCTCAGGAAAAAGCGGTCTGATCTCCATCAGCCGCTGCCAGCAGGAAGTACTGGACCGGACTGCCTGCCGGATCAGCCCCTCCACAGGCGAGGTCCTGGTGCGTCTGGAGGTGGGATTCCCCGCTAACGGCAGGACCATCAACTCCACAGAGCTGATCCGGATCCTGTATGAATTTCTTCCGGTCTGTGTAAAGGAATCCCTGTATTACAAAAACCTGGACGCTGCCCGGCTGCGGGCCGTAAGGGATCTGGCGGAAGATCAGGCTTACATCCGGTCTCAGCTTCCCATACTGGGACTGACCGCTTTTGTGGCCAACGGTTCCATCCTCCCCAGAGAATCCGGTGTATCCTCCCGTCCCATGGCAAAGGCTGTGCCGTTCGTATCTCCCGCCTCCCTGGAGGTGACCCTGACGCTTCCTCATAAAGGTCAGCTGAAAGGTATGGGAATCCCCAGGGGAATCACCCTGATCGTGGGCGGCGGCTACCATGGAAAGTCCACTCTTTTGAAAGCGCTGGAACTGGGCGTCTACAACCATATTGCCGGAGACGGGCGGGAGTATGTGATCACAGAAAGCGATGGTGTAAAAATCCGGGCAGAAGACGGAAGAAGCATTAAGAAAACAGATATCTCCATGTTTATCAACGATCTTCCCAATCGGAAGGATACCGCCGCTTTCTACACGGAGGACGCCAGCGGCAGTACCTCCCAGGCGGCTAATGTGGTGGAAGCCATGGAGACAGGCAGCCGGCTCCTGCTTATTGATGAGGATACCAGCGCCACCAACTTCATGATCCGGGACGAACTGATGCAGCGGGTAGTCCACCGGAATCAGGAACCCATCACCCCATTTATCGAACGGGTGCAGTGGCTCTCCCGGGATAAGGGCGTATCCACGATCCTGGTGGCAGGAAGCTCCGGTTCCTACTTCCATGTGGCAGATACCATCATCCAGATGGATCACTACAAGCCTGTGGACATCACGGATTTTGCCCGCAGGGAGGCTGCGTCCTTCCCGGCTATTCAGCCCTCCGCTCCGGAAAAAGACCAGCCGGATTACCGCCGCAGTCCCCGGCCCGACCAGGCTTTCCGGGAAGACCGCAGGATAAAGATGAAAACAATGGGTACGGACGGTATTTCCGTCAACCACGAGACAGTGGAGCTGCGTTATCTGGAGCAGCTGGTGGATTCTGAACAGGTTAACGCCCTGTCCTCCATTCTGCGTTACGCCCAGCTCCACCTTCTGGATGGCCGCCGCACCATGCAGGAAATCATGGAAAAGCTCACCGCGATTTTGGACAGGGAAGGGCTGGACGCCCTGTCAGAAGGCTCCTATATCTCCTCCCCCATGGCGCTGCCCAGACCCCAGGAGATCTTCGCCTGTCTGAACCGCTTCCGCAGCCTGAAGCTGTAGGGACTTAAGTTTTTTCGTTAGATTTTCTAAAGAATTTCTTTTGAAAATTTATAAATGCTTTATGTTATGTCCATACTTTTATCACATTTTCCGTGTAATATAATACTCAACAAAGCGAACCACACTTTGTTACGGGAGGTTATCCAAGATAGCCTCCCATCCCCCCTCATAATGTGGTAAGAGTTATTTTTTAGATTTCCTTTTTCATATTGGCCGGTATCGAAAGGTACCGGCCCTTCCTCATTTTATCCCCTTTCCTCTCAGCAGATCTTCTTTCTGCATTCCGCCCCCGGTCAGTCTTTCCGTTCTCCTTCATCCATGCTCCTATCAGACCGTTTCCCCTGTGCCGCAGATCTTCCCGGCTGCAGCTTTCATCTGTTTTCTGCTGTTTCCAAGCTCTGCCTATGGTCTCTGATTCTTTCCGGGTATTTTACATTTTGTTTTGAAAATTAATAAATCATTTATTTCAAGATCACATTTTCAACACATTTTCCCTGTAATATAATACTCAACAAAGCGAACCACACTTTGTTACGGGAGGTTATCCAAGATACCTCCCGTCCCCCCTCATAAAAAGTGGTAACAGTTATTTTTAGATTTCCTTTTTCATATTGGCCGGTATCCCAAAGATACCGGCCCTTCCTCATTTCAGGCCCCGTTGGCCTTTCCGGCTTCACCACCATTATTTCTAGTAACAGTTCAGCCTTCCGACTTCACTGTTACAAATGCATGCACACAGGCTGCGATTTCCGCAGCCTGGCGCCCGCAGATCTCGGGATCACGCTGCATTCGCAGCGTGACACCTCGCGGGATATTGGAAGGCTGAACTGTAACTATTTCTACGGAATTTTCCTGTCTTTTTCTTGTATTTCCGGGTAAAATAGTCTATGATAAGAACCATGAATTGACAAAAGGAGCGCCGGCAATGAAAGCAGACAGACTGACAACCTCACAGAATCGAAAACACAAAAAGCGCCTGAGGCTGCTTATTTTTTTTCTTCTGATTCTTCTGGCCGGGGCTGCCTATCTGTATTACGCAATGGTCTACCGGACCAGCAGCGAACCGGAAGCCACCAAGGACAGCACCCATGCCGATGCTCTTTATTCACTGGAAAGCCGTATGAAACTGCTCCATCTGACTCCGGAGGTGCGCAGAGCCGCCTTCAACGGCCGCGCGGCAGAGCTCGACTACGGAACCTACGTGGTTCCCGGTCTGGAGCACACCAAAACCCAGGTATTTGGGGAAAAGGGCACATACGATATCTGTACCTCCATGACTCCCCAGGGGCTTGCCGTGACGGAAGATTATCTCTTTGTCAGCTCCTACTGCCAGACAAAAACACATAATTCTGTCATTTATGTTATTGATAAAAAATCCCATGAATTTATAAAAGAAATCGTTCTGCGGAACAAATCCCATGTGGGCGGGCTGGCTTATGATCCCATTCACAATAATCTCTGGATCGCCGGAATGTCCCGGGGCCTGGCGCAGGTGAACGCCATCTCTCTGGCACAGCTGGAGGAATACTCCTTTGAGGACGAATACCTGCCGATCGTTTATTCCCAGTCCTATGATCTGTACGCGATCTCCCGGAATTCCTTCCTCACTTACCACAATAACGCCCTGTATATCGGGTATTACACGGAGAATACCGCCAGTGTGCTGGAAGAGTATGCCATTGCCGAGGACGGAACGCTGGTGACCCAGTCGACGCAGGAGACCATGATGCTGACAGAAGCTCCCATCGCGCTGCCGTCAGATATCCGGATCATCGCCAAGCGGGCTCAGGGAGTCGCGTTCTATGAAGATAAGCTTCTGCTTTCCCACTCCTACGGTCCCCTGCCCTCTTCCCTGCAGGTCTTTGACAATTCCAGTTCCATCCGGAAGCTGCTGGAGGAGGATTCCGCACTGAACACCATCCGCTTTCCCAATAAGCTGGAACAGATCTATGTGGACGGAAAAGATCTGTATGTACTTTTCGAATCGGCGGCTTACGGTCAGCGGGCCACATCTCTGATCCGGATGGACCGCATCCTGAAGCTGGATCTGGATACGCTTCTCTCTTAAAGCGCAGATCCGCTTTCATATGCGGCATGTTCCCGGACAAGCTCCCCATACAGCTTCCGGCAGTCCCAGAACCTGTTCTGGGGAGTAATCACCGCTTTATAATCAATCCTGGCCAATCCTGCCTTCCGGAAGGCTCTGATCACCTGATCCACTCTTCCGGAAGACAGCCAGGCCATCACCATCATCTCCTCCGTAATCTCTTCCGGCTTTTCGCCGGTTGTCTCCTGTACCGGCAAAATCTCCGGGTCTCCCGCCAGAAATCCCACCGGCTGGCAGTATTCCTCCGGCTGTACCACTTTTATCCGCAGTTTCAGCGGAAGCAGTGCTTTCCGGATCTTGTTCAGACGTGTCTTATCTTCAATATGAAACAGCAATATGGTTTCTCTCATGCATCTTCCCCTCCTGTTTTATATGCTGCTTATTCCATGTGTCATACCCATTCCCGGCCCTGTCGGCAGATTCGGCTATTTGCTGCGGATGCCGGCCATCCCGGCCATTACCTGAATTGCAGCAATTCAGCCTTCCGGCTTCACTGTCACAAAAGCATGCACACAGGCTGCGATCTCCGCAGCCTGGCGCCTGCAGGCCTCATGATCCCGCTGCAAATGCAGCGGAACATCTCGCGGGACAATTGAAGGCTGTTACCCAGAATTATACCACATCGCAAATTTCCGTTGTACTTTTTCTTTTGCCGTGCTACCATAAAATCAAAGCCCCGCCGCCAGCAGCGGGACCTCACATCGGCAGCGCTGCCGGACAGCGGGAAGGAAGGTGAATTCTATGGCTACTTATGTATTTCTGGGAGACAGTATTACAGATGCAGATCATCTTTTCGAACCCACGGGCCTGGGTACGGGATTTGTGGCCCAGATCGCAGCGGACCGGCGCATGCAAAGCCATACAGTGCGGAATATGGGACATGACGGATTTACCTCTGAACAGATCTATCGGAAGCTCCTCCGGGATGGAGTTCCAGGAACTCCTGCCGTGGTCACTCTGCTGGCCGGTGTCAATGATATTCCGGTGGAGGTATACACCAGCCATCACCGGATCCCGGAGGAATTTACTGCCTATTATGAGGGAATTCTGGAATATCTCTCTTCCAGGACTGATGCGCGGCTGGCGGTCCTGGAGCCTTTTCTTTTTGACTGGCCGCTGGAATATAAAAACTGGCATCCCTACATCCAGGAGGAAAGCCGTATCATCCAACAGGCCGCCCGGCGCTTTGGCGCCTGCTTTATCCCCACAGACACCCTGCTGCGCCGGGAAGGGGAACGGCTGGGTCTTGACGAGATCACCGTGGATGGTATCCATCTCACTCCCCGGGGCAACCAGATACTGGCGGATCTGTGGCTGGAGGCTATGACTTAGCCTGTTGTTCTTTTCGCTTCCTCTTTGTCACCAGCCCGCCGATCCGCCCTGTTTCCTTGGCAGAGAGAGTTTTCCATCCCTCCTCCATCACCCGGTCCAGAAGCCCCAGCTCCTCCGCGATCTCATATTTCATCCGCTCCTCCCGGGTCAGTTCCTGCAAATTTACTTTTTTCTCCATAAAAAAGTCACACTCCTTTTCTTTTGGAGTATGACCTTTTTTTTGTTCTTTATACTTTTTCATTCATGGATCTTCCTATTCATCCCGCCGTCCGCCGAAACCCGGCGGGCTCTGTCCGGCTGCTTACTTGGGGATTATGATCGCCGCAACGATATATGCCAGAATTCCTGATCCTCCCAGACAGGAAAACAGTACCCATGCCAGCCGCACCAGCGTAGGATCAATGTTGAAGTATTCCCCGATCCCGCCGCACACGCCGCAGATCATATAATTGGTAGACGAACGATACAGCCTCTTATTTTCCATATTTTCCACCTCCATGCATTTGTTGACAGTTTAACAGTTCAAGTGCTCCTCTATTCCGTAAATGTTATCGTGATCTCTCCCACTTTGCAGGTGGCCTCCACCTTGCGCCCGGCGTTTTGATTTATCTCATGCTCTCCAGGCATATCTCCTGAAAAATCACCGAAATCCAGACTTCCCACTCCCAGCTTTCCATCCAGACTGTAATCTTCCTGACGGCCGGACAGCACCACGTCCATGGAACCTACGCCCGTCTCCAATTCTGTCTTTTCACAGTCCAGATAGTCCAGCGCCACAGCCCCGGTACTTACCTCCCAGGAGCTTTTCTTTGCCCGGATCCTTCCCTGTACGTCCATGTCTCCGGCTCCGATCTCAGCGGAAATCTCATCGGCCCGCAGACCGTCCGAGTTAAACTCTGCCGCTCCCAGATCCAGTTCCACCTTATCGAAAGTCAGATCCCGGGGAATATAAAGCTTTACGGCTTTGGCATTTTTTCTGAATAAGCCCCTGCCTTTCTGTTCAATGAAAAGCTCAGAGCCGTCCTGTTCCGCCTGGATCCTGCTGTCCTTCTGGTAAATGTAAACCTGCACGGTATCTCCATCGTACTGTTCCGTCTCAACGGCTCCGGCGTCCATTTCAATCTTCAGTCTGTCGATATCCTGGAACTCCAGCTCAGTCCAGTCCGCAGGCAGCAGCTCCATCACGTCCAGATCTGCCAGCTCCTCCAGCTGACTGTCCTCTGTATCTTCCCAAGGGAAAAAATGTGGAATGTTCACCTGCAGAGAATCCCAGAACTGGGCAGTGGACACCCCCAGAACCAAACCCGCGATCAAAAATACCACTCCCAGTGCTCCGCAGATTCCGCTGACCATCAGCAGGATTTTTGAAAGTCTCTTCATTTGCCGTCGCCTCCTCTCCCCCTATGGGCTATCCTGGAAATAAAATTCAGCACTGCCCTCGCTACCCTGGGAATAAGCCGGAATGCCAGCCAGATAAACAGCAGCAGGAACAAAAGCCCCAGAGCGGTAAAGATCAGGCCTCCTCCCATACTGATCATAGCCGATGCCGGAGAGTGGATCAACTGGATGAGACCTTTTACAAACAGGATGATCCCACCCAACAGCAGCCCGCCTCCTCCGAAAACACAAGCCAGGATCAGTCCCAGGAGACCGCCCAGCAGGCCCAGCACTCCGCCCAGCAGACCTCCGCCCAGCCCCAGGATCACCGGAAGGGCAAAGACTGCCAGAATGATCAGAAGCGCCCATCCTCCAGCTCCTCTTCGTCTCTGGGGAGCCTCAGGCCCGTAGTATCTGGTTCCTCCCGGAGGCGGTGTCTGGCCCTGTCCGCTGTCCCCGGCCTGATCCCTCTGTTCTCCGGAGAAGCCCGACGTACCGTTCCATCCGCGCTCACTGCCGTTATCCGTATTATGTGTACTTCCGCTCCATCCATTCCCGCCGGGATCAGCTGTATTCTTATCCCGGGTCCGGGAAGCATTATCCATTCCATCGCGGTTTTGCCTTTCCCGGCTCTGGGCATCCTCTGTCCGGTCCGCTGTATTCTGTGTTCCGGCTCCCCACACACTGTCCTCCCGGCCATCGCCTGTTGCAGCCCCTCCATTTCTCAGTCTGCTGTACCAGGAGTCTCTCCTTCTTTGGCTGCCGCTGTTATTTCCACCCTGCACCCGCTCTGTACTGGGATAACTGGGTTTTCTCTCCCCGGCGCTGTCCCGGTATCCGTTTTCTGTGAACTCCCCCCGGTTCTGGCCATCCTCCAGATTCGCCCGGATGATTCCGGCCACCTTCCCCGGGCTCCCCAGTTCCTGAATCACCTGCGCCTCGTTCTCCGGACCGGCCTCGTCAAAATAATCATTATAATATCTGACCGCTTCCTCCCGCTCGTTTTCCGGAAGCCCGGTCAGAAGCCTGGCCAACTGGGCCATAAATTCTTCACGCCTCATCCTCTATATCCTCCCCTCAAACAACTGCGTGATCCTGGACGAATAATTCTGCCACTCTGCCTTATATAACTGCAGCTGGGCATTCCCCCGGTCCGTCAGCTTATAATATCTCCTGTTCCTTCCTGCGAACTCCATATCATAGACCATCAGGCAGTCATCCTTCTGCAGCCTCCGCAGCACCGGATACAGGGTGGATTCTGAGATGTCGATCACCTGGCGGACATCTTGGGTGATCTTGTAACCATATGTTCCTTCCTTCTCCTTGGACACCACCGCCAGAACAATGGCATCCAGAAGGGCCGAACCTGTGTTAAATACCATGATCTCACCTTCCCTGACTTTTTGTTTTCCCTTTCGCTGAGCGGCTGAACTGCTGCGCTGACCGACCGCGGACGGGATTTCTGGTTGCTCTGTTTCTGTTTCCTCCGGGAATCAAAGTCCCGCAGCAAGCTGCATGGGCTGTGATCCCATTATCATAGTATTATACGTTCCGCAATACTATTTTATATTTAATACTATATGCCATATAATATTGTATGTCAATCAGGTTCCAGATATCTTAAATGATTCTTAAGAATTTAAAACCCTTTGACAAGCAGAGATTCTTCTATTATCATGAAGATACAAATCTTTTCAAATCCAATATAATAATCTTTTCACTTATCTCACCTGTTTCTGTGTTTTCCACTGGCATCCCATGCATAAAGAATATAGAGCAGAAAATTTGCGCATACTATAACTGTATCAGGAGGAATCATTATGAAGATTTTATTGTTTCTTTTTTTTCTTGTTTATCTGGCATTTATATGGGTGCTCTGCCGGGCTTGCACACTGGCGGAGGAGGAAGAAGATTTTGATGAGTGAGCTCTGCGCCCAATGACTGGTCTTCCCAATTCCCCCTTTTTCCGTCGACGCTTTCCGGGAAAGCCGGCAGGCCTGTTTCATCTGGCTGAATTTCTCAATGCTCTTCTGCAATAGGTCTGGGGAACTTTGCAGGTACGGATGATTACCTGCTTGCGAGGCTTTTTCAGAGAAGGTATGCGCCGCTATGCCGCAGATTATGAGTCTATATGATAAGAACGGACGGAAAATGGGGATGTTTTATCTGGAAAACGTCATGTGGAAATGTAAAATTCGTCTTTTCTATCCGGTATAATACTGAGCCTGTGCGTGCCAAAGTTGGGCGTACTTACCGTTTTCATCGGCAACCAAGTCTTCATGTCTGCCCTTCTGAACAATTTTTCCCTGGTCAAATACAGCAATCTCATCGCAGAATTTGCAGGAAGACAGACGATGGCTGATATAGAGCGCCGTCTTGTCACCGACAATGTCGTTGAACCTGCTGTAAATCTCCGCTTCGGCGATTGGATCAAGGGCAGCCGTAGGTTCGTCCAGGATGATAAAGGGAGAGTCCTTATAGAGCGCGCGGGCAATGACAATTTTCTGTGCCTCGCCGCCGGATAACTCCACGCCGTTTTCGGTGAAGTCCTTATACAGCTGCGTGTTCAGTCCGTCGGGCAGCGTAGCCAGCCGGTCACTAAAACCCGCATCCGTCAGAGCTTTCCGGACTCTGTCTTCGTCATATTAGCGTCGGGTTAAAATAACCATCCAGTGTCAGGCTAAAATAGCCAATCCTAGTCAAATTAAAAAAGCCATTACATACAGGTCTTCATCCTCTTATACTGATGATAAGCCAATGCATCAGAAAAGGAGGATTTATGCACGAAGATGCTACATGTAATGACTTACAAAAAATCATAACACAAGCAATCAACGAAATAAAGCAGGAACAAGGCGAAAATTTCAACCTTGCCAAAATTAATCTTGCAGAATGCAGATTGTCGGGCTAAACGGACACCTGTGCCATATTCGGCGGACAGTCTGAGACATAATTAGCGGACAAGTAGGGACACATTAACCGGACAATAGATCTTCAGATATAATAAGTGCATCTCCTTAAAATGGAGAAATATTATATCTGGAGGTCCTACTATGGATTACAAAAAAGTACTAAGGCTTCACTTTGTGAACCATCTCAGCTGCCGTGAAATCGCCGAAAGCTGCGGTGACTGCAGCAAAACAACCGTAAACGAGTTCCTGAAGCGTTTCAGAGAGAATCCGGAACTCTCATACCCTTTACCGGTAGATGTCACGAATGAATACATTGAGAGTATTCTCTATAAAAAGCCTGGTGTATCAGCAAACCAGCTTCTCTATCGGGATTTTAACAAGGAAGCTGTCTACAAGGCTTTAGCCCGCAAAGGGGAGACCCTGAAACATCTATGGCAGAAATACAATGCCATAGGTATCGTAGACGGGAAGAAACCTATGAGTTATCGCCAATACTGCAGGCGTTACAGCGAATGGGCTGATTCCAAACAGCTGACCTTCCACATCCAGCGTTATCCCGGTGTCAATCTCGAACTGGACTATGCGGGGAAGCAGCTCTATCTGCATAACCGCCGGAACCCGGATGAGACCACAAAGGTCACGATCTTTATCGCTGCCCTCACCTACAGTGATTACTTTTACGCTGAAGGAATGACCGAATGCGATATCCGGAACTGGATCCGGGTCAATAATAATGCTCTGACCTATTTTGGCGGCGTGACACCAACGATCACCCCGGATAATTGCAAAGTAGCAGTTGCCCGGAACAAGGACTGGATCAGCCCTGTCTTGAATAAAGATTTCCAGGCATGGGCAGAACATAACAATACGGTTTTAACCCCTGCCAAAGTGAAATCCCCCCGCTGGAAACCAGTTGTGGAAGGCCACGTAAAGATCATTACCATGCACATCCTCATGGATATGGAAGATATGGTCTTTTATTCGCTGGATGATTTAAACCGTGTCCTGATGGAAAAGGTGGATGCCGAAAGTAAGCGCTTTATAACCAACCGGATAGTCAAACTTCAACTTTTGTGAGATACTTCAGATACTTGGTGATTATTATGGCGTGGCAGAGCCACCTGTCCGACAAAGTCAGAGCCATAGTTCCGATGGTACAGAGCCACTTTGATTTTGCTTGATTGCCTTAGACTTGCTGGGACAATGCTTGTCAAGGCCGGAGCCGCTATAGCGGGGCGTTAGCCGCCTTTACAAGCATTGTTCCAGTAAGTAATCTGTTGAAAACAAAATCATGTATTTTGACTGGCTCTCATTCTCCGGAATGGTGGCTCTCAAAATCCGGTTCGATGGCTCAAAGCGAGCCGGTATAATCATACTTGGAGTAATTCACTTCCTATCCGGTTCTCGGGATTGCAAAAGCTACGCTTCAATCTCATATCTTTGGTCGCTGCTGCTGTACCTGGTTACTCCAAAATCTCACATTGGAGGAGATGAATCAAATGAGTACAACTTCAAATGATGAACATTGGTTAAATCTGATCACCCAGTGCAGATCCAGCGGGCTTACCGACCGCCAATGGTGCATAGAAAACGGGATCCCTGTCAGCACATTTTACTATCACGTCCGGGCTTTACGCAAAAAAGCCTGTAAGGTTCCGGAAGCAGTGGATGCTGCCGCACAGAAACAGGAAGTTGTCCAGATCTCACTCTGGGAAAAGGAACAGCATTCAGATACCGTAGCTTTCCATACGCCCTCGATCTGTCTGGAAATGCAGGGCATCCGTATCGAGATCCATGAACAGGCCGGGGCGGATGTGATCCGGAATACTCTTCTTGCCCTGCGGCAGCTTTGTTAGGTGAATTGTCCGGTGTGGCCAAATTTTTCCTTGTGACAGGCTATACCGATATGCGAAAAAGTATCGATGGCCTGATGGCAATCGTTCGGGATACCTATGAATTAGATCCCTACAGCAATTCCCTGTTTCTTTTCTGCGGCAGACGCTGTGACCGGATCAAAGCGCTGCATTAATTCCGACATCGGAATTAATGAAGTTATTCCGATTTTTCAATTATTTCGACAGAATTGGGCCATCCATTATAGAATAGGATCATGAGCCTAATTCTATCGGAATAAGTAATTTATGCTAAACCATACAGTTTTTTGATCACTCCTACATTATTCTGCCATTCCGGAGGAGCAGATATTGCAGCACCGCCTTGACATTTTTCAATTGCCCTGCGTTTCATTTCGGTGTCCGCATAAGCGTAGATCTGCGTTGATACAACTGATGCATGCCCCATGTACTCTGCTAAAAGCTGAAGGGGCATACCATGCCTATACAGATGCATTGCACGGGTATGACGGAATTGATGTGGCGTAACCTTGGCAGGCATTTCGTCACATACTTCTCTTGCCATAATGGTGTATTTCTTCAGAAACCGTGCAACATTATCATCGGACATCTTATTGTGCGTTCCGTGTGAAACTGTATAAAACAGCCAGTCCTCTTCTCTGGCATCTTCTGAATGGTAGACTTTGATATATCTTTTTAAATGGTTGACGGTTTTCTTCATTAATGGGACATACCTTACCTTATTTCCCTTGCCTTCCAGCCTTATCTTTGGACTGCCATCTTTGAGGTCCAGAGAATTCAGGCGCAGATTTAACATTTCACAATCTCTTGCTGCAGTATCATACATAGTAATCATGAAACACATATCCCGCAAGCCGATCTTAGTTGTGTCATCTGGCTGGCGTAAAAGAGCTGCCATTGCATTTTCGCTTAAAAATACAACCGGTTCTTTGCTCTCCTTTGCTACTGCAATCCCTGACGCTTCAAGGGATAATACCGTTACCTCCGGATTAGATATCCTGGCATACTTTAGGAATGACCGTATCGCAAACAATCTTTGGTTTCTGGTAGATGCCGATACATTCCTTTCATTCTTTAAGTACACAAGGTAGTCGCTGATCGTTTGGGCATTCCATTCATTGAAGGATATCTCATCGTAAGGGATCCCCTTTTTTTCCATTATAAACCCTAGGAACTGATTGATGACTTGCCTGTATGAATCTATCGTACAATTACTTAATCCACGCTGCTTTGGCATATATACAGTCAGAAATGCCCGTATCTTTTCAAACATTGTTTTACTGTCATTCGTCATTCTTCGTACACCTCCGGTATGATTTCTGAGAACCGTTCAAAATCGAATCCTGACATTTCAGAGAACTGTTCCGGTAAAAAATGCAGGTAATACAGCGTATGCTGATACTTTGAATGCCCCATGTAAGCACTTAAGCTAGGCAGAAGGGTACTGATATCTTTTCCTTCTTTATGCCATTGATAGATCCGGTGCGTTGCGAAAGAATGACGAAAGCTATACATGTTCGGTCTTCTTGTGCCAGATGTTTTTATCCCTGCTCCATCCCGGCAGTGTTCAAAAAGATACTGCTGTGTTGATTTTGAAAAGTATTGGCCTTTTCTGTCAACAAACATGGCTATGCTTTCTGGGAAAACGGCGCTTATCTGATTAAGATAGAGTTTTGTAAGTGACAGCAGTTCATTCGGCGCATAAACAACTCTTTCTTTATTATATTTTGATTCTCTGATAAAGACCCTTCCTGTTTGAACGTTTACGTCCTTGCGGTTCATGTTTCTGGCTTCAACCGGACGCAGCCCACAACAGTACATGTACCGAAACATAACAGGTGCCACCAGATGACGGACTGCTGACTGATAATAACGTTCCATCGTATCCGTGTATTGGAAGAACGATTTCAAGGATTCCTGAGAAAAAACATATGGCATCAATGGCATGGTTCCACCTTTCAATCCGTCAGGCAGAATAAATGCTTCCTCCCCCATCATGACAAGATATTTACCAAACTGCCGCAAAGTTGTTATTCTTGAAAGATATCCATTGGAAGTCTCGGTTTCTTTAATAACCGACCATCTCATAACCATTTCTTCCGTTAGCGTATCTTTATGTGGATACTCTGCGAGGCAAAAACGGTCAAACTCCAACAAGTGATATGTCTGAGAACCATATGCATGGCCAAAATCTTTTTTAAACTTTATAAAAGCTTCTTCCTTATACCGGAGAGCGCTTTCAAATTTCATTTTACTCATTGCTCTCCGCCCTTTCATTTATTTCTGGCATAGGCATAGGACAACTGCGAAGCATCTGTTCGGAAACAGAAATGTATCTTTTCGTTGCTTCTATATCCTTATGCCCAAGAATCTGTGCTACCATCTCAAGGCTTTCCCCGGAATCGATCAGTAAAGTTCCCAGGCTTCTTCGAAATGTATGCATGTTGATTTTTTCCGCTGCCGGGCGAGTTATGCCAGCTCTCTGCATGAGTTTTTTTAAACGTTGGCATAGTAATGAAGAAGTCAGCGAAGAATCACAGTATGATTTTTTCAAAAACACGTAGGGAAGGGATGAAGTCCCTCTGGCATTAAGGATGTAATCGGCCAGAGCGTCCCCCGTTCTCTCTGAAAACGGGATTGAGACCTGTTTCCCTGTTTTTTTCTGGATAATGCTTATCGAAGCTGAATACCAATCAATATCCCTAAGCTTCAAGTTACACAGATCAGAACTTCTTAAACCGCAATCCATGGCAAGCAGCAAGATAGCTTTATCACGCTTCCCGATATCAGAATCTCCATCCGCAGCATCTAACAATTTTTCCCTTTCGACGTCTGTGAGAATCCCATAAATTCGTTTATGCGGTGTATCCCATGCTTTTATTGCGGCAAGAATGTTAGGCTGTGCATTCTCATTCTCAATCAGGTAAGCATAAAAGTGTTTCAATGCAGATGCAGTACTATGAAGTCCCGCTGGCCGCAGTTTTTTCATATGAGATAAAAAATCCAGCATATTTTGTGCATCAGCTTCAAGAATGCGGATTCCATTTTTTTCTGCATATAAAATATACTGCCTGATTATGTTTTCATCCCGCTTTATTATAGATTCGGCATGTCTACTTTCTCTTTGCTCGCTCGCGACAAATGCTCTGAGCAGAGTTTCATTCGCATCATTGCCATACTTTTTCCCGTATAATGGTGCGCATTTCCAGGTGATATGTCCCGTTTCTATTAACTGCAGCATTCTGAATGCAAGCCTTCTGATTCGGAGAAGCTTATCTTTTGAAATCATTTCTGACTCATAGGCATCTCCGGTTCGCACAATTCCCTGTTTTATAACGTTTCCGGCATCACCTCCCTTTGTATCACAATAATCTCTTATGAATACATTGTAAGTATGTCTCGTTCTTTTTAATGTAGCGTCAGAGTAGCCTAATCCAACTTTCAATGCTTCCGCTAGTGTGTCCCATTCCGGGATGATGTTTGCTGTTTGCATAGTATTTTCCTCCCTATATTTGATATAGAATAGGAGAATACTTATTCCGATATTTTTCAACTGTTTTTAACAAAAATATATCATCATGCGATTCTGTCGGAATAATTGAAAAATCGGAATAACTTCATTAATTCCGACATCGGAATTAATGAAGCCCCTTAATGCGGTCACTGCGCCTGCCGCAGAAGAGAAAAAGAATGTCCTTTTCATATGGATCCAGCTGGAAGTTGAATTTAATAATAGATGCCAGACCATCAATCCCACGGCGTAGATCTGTGTATCCTGCAGCAATATAGATCTTTCGGAATCCGGTTGCATTATTCAGCACCCAGGAGCCCTCCGATCCGGGAGAGAAGCTCATCCGATGCAGAATTCGAAATCTCCAGGATGAGATCTCCTTTCCGGATCACGAGATCCGGATGGAAAACCGGAGCTGTGTTCTGAGGAGATGATGGGAGTTTAAGCTCAGTAAAAGAGACCGTTCTCTGAGTCACAGGCGCCAGCTCCTGATCCGTTCCGCCAACTGCAGGTAATGAGGCATTCCGGGAATTTTCAAAAGCTTCCCTGCGCAGGATCCTCTGCCAGTAGAAGAACTGCTTTTCTGATATCCCATTTGCTCTGCACCAGGCAGTTTTAGACATTCCGCTGTTTATGCATTCATTCATGATTTTGGCCCAGTGCTCTGCACGGACCTGATGTGTGATCTTATCCATAGGGACAACTCCTTTAAAAAACTTGTAGTTTTCTGGAGTTATTATCTCATGGATAGAGAAAACTAGCACGGTACTAATGATTTACCGTATACCGTTATATGAATGAGATGGACATTTATCCCATTTATCCCAAAATGAATCTTTCGAAACGGATGCAGCAGGCCAAGGTATGTCCCTATCTCCTGCGTAATGCGGTGATAGACAGGCCAAACCAGGCATGGTCTATTGATATTACCTATGTTCCCATCCGGCGAGGGTTCCTGTATCTGACAGCCGTAATCGACTGGTACAGCCGCTGTATTGTCGGCTGGGAAGTAGATGATACTCTCGATACAAGGATGGTGATCAACGCCCTGAAAAAGGCTTTCAAAGTAGCAAAACCGCAGATCCTGAATTCTGATCAGGGATGTCAATTCACAAGTCAGCAGTACATTGACTTCGTAAAGGAAAACGGCATCCGTCAGAGCATGGACGGGAAAAGCAGGTGGGCAGATAACATCATGATCGAGCGCTGGTTCCGCAGCTTTAAGTATGAAGAAGCTTATCTGACGCAATATAACAACATCCGTGAAGCAAGGAGTGCCATTGGGAAGTATATCCATACTTACAACTTTGAGCGCCGTCATTCCGCACTCGACTACCAGACACCGGCTGAATGCTACTATCCGGCAATGTTGTTGCCATATGTAGCTTAGCATATATGGGAATGGGAGTATTCCACCGTCCTATACCTCATCCCTGTAACTTATCCACCGTATCAGTTCATTATAAAAATCTTAGATTTTTGTCTTGACAACTGAGCCACTATAAGGCCCAGCGGGCGGCTTTTTGTCAGTACAGCTCCCTTTCGCACATATTCAGCGCCGCCGCAATTACCTGATCCATATCATAATATTTATACTCACCCAGACATCCTCCGAAAATCACATTTTTCTCTGCATCCGCTAAGTGCTTATATTATATCCATAATACTCACACATTTTTTGAAAATGTTCATTCGTTTATTTTGTTGTCCGCAGTTTATGTATATTAGAACCAAAAAGAAAAATCAGATAAAAAATAGGAGAAAAATAGGATTCAAATGCTATTTGAACCATCAATGCCCAGTATCCGGCTATTATAAAACAAGATAACGCACTTCGTTTACTTTTATCCAAAGTTCTTGCACAAATAAAAAAAGCAATTAACTGCAATATGAATGAAACACAGCCTCCTCGGTATAGTAAATTAAAATATCTACAATGCGGTTGCGAAAATAATAAACGTGAAACAATAACTGTGTTTGATTCCGCACCATATCCAAAGATTAAATGCTCTTGTATAGTTTCAATTGCCCTGTTCCAAACTTCGGTACGCCCACTAAATGTAATATCTCGCCCTAATAACCCTACAATCGATCCTAAAATATCACCTTGAAACTGTAATACATTAATTAATATGAAAATAACTAGACTTAAAATAACCGCCTGTGTGGCTGTAAAATATACCTTTTTTCTATTTGCTATTGTGATAATTAACATAATCAACAAACCCATTATAGCAGTGGCTGACCATGTAATCAATATAGTAGTAATGCTGATTATAATTAATAAAATCGGTCTAATATTTTTTTTAGAAAGTAATTTATTACTTCCTTTTTCAATCATAATTCCTGCCAAAACAATTGCTGGCAAAATATAAATTATTGTGCTATTTACATGTCCAAAAAGCCAATAATGTCTCGTGCCCTCAAAGTTATATAGACCATTAGGAAATAATAATATACAAATAAAATTTGCATAAATTAGTATTTCAAAAATAGATATCAGTACTCTTATTAAATGGTCGGTTACCGTATTTAAATAGTAATCAACAATTACTAATAGCATCATAGATGATATAAAAATAATTTGCGTTAGTATTGCACCTTCATAAACAAAGGTAACTCCCAAACATATTATTTCTATGGCTATAGCTAAAATTAGCACAGAACTTGGTTGATATTTTTTTTTATCTCCAAATAATACAAATATAATAAATGAACAAAATGCAACAATTTTTCCTATTGTAAAAATCAAATCGATAATTGGAAATCGAGAAAAAAAAGTCGGCTCAAAAAACCAAATTAACAGGAAAAAAATAAATAATTCCTTTTTGTTAATTTTTAATTTCATTAATATTTCCCCTCAGCAATGCATGAGTTAATATTCAATTTTGTTACTAAATTTTTTTATCATATATTTTCGTTTAATAATAGGCAACAATCTTCTATTAATTATTATGCACATTGTTATGCCAATAATTAAATTAAGTATATCAAATAATATTTTTCGTTGTGCGACGATTAAACACTGAACTGCAAGAGCAATACAAACAACGACTATATGTTTCCAATTGTACCTTAATTTAACCAATTTACCACTATCAATCAAACGATATATGCAAACTGCCATATAACTTATAAGAGTTGATATAGATGCTGCAAATAAACCTAACCAATGAATTGCAACAAGATCGATTACTAGATTAGAAATAGCTGCTATCGCTGTTGTGAGACCTACACTCTTAGTTTTCTTAAAAGCTATATAAATTCCTCCCCAAAACGAAGATAAACAATGGAAAAAAATTCCCATTGACAAGATTGGAATCTGTATATATGCATCATCATAATTTCCTCGAATTAATATTTTAAACAAGATAGGAGTTGCTGCCAGTATAAGAGCCATACATCCTGCAACAATGTCAAATAACCACTCGAACATTGAAGAATAATACTCTGCAACATCATTGTCTTTAGCAGCGACAGATGCTCCTTCCTGCCATGCCATATTAAAAGTTGTTGAAGCATAATTAAGAACCGAAGGTATTTTATAGGCAACTGCATATGTTGCATTTGCAGAAACCCCCATAAATGCAGTTATTATAAGTCTGTCAGAAGAGCTTAATATCCATGCAGATATATTATTAGTGACCATTGGCCACGAATAGCTCAGAAGTTCTTTGATTTTTTTTATGCTAAATGTTTTTAAATCAAAATATTTCCCTATTCCACCTTTTGAAATAAGAAATATTGCGGACAATATTTCAGCTATAGCTAGTGCAAATATGCATCCGGCTAAACCTGCCTTAGCCCCTATTACTAATAAGCAAATTAACAAGATCTGCCCAAATGCGCTAATACATGCACCTATTGTATAATAAATATTTTTTGAAAGACCACGAACTACTTGACTGTTCGTATTTGTAAGAATGTAACTCAAAAAATAAATACAGATCAGTACAATAAGAATAGGTTCCTGCTTCCTGAAAAAAAATGCCATAATAGCAATAGAAATAATAGATGTTGCCATTACGAAACAATAAATATTCGTTATAATTGATTTTTTATCTCTCTCATTATTTCGTGCATCAATCAAAAACCTAAATGCAGCAGATTGAATCTGCAAGGTTACTGCCGGAAGTACCAAAGAAACTATCGTCAATATAAGATCATACGTCCCATATTCTTCTTTGGTTAAATAGGCTGTCAATATTGGAAGTGTAAAAAAAACAGCTAATTTGGGGAAAAACGTACCAATAGCTAAAATAATCGTATTTTTTGCAAATTGTTTTTCTCTACTCATTACTTCTCCTTTATAATTAGGTATATCTTTCAATTACATATAACCCAAATTTATAATTCCTCAACATTTTCTATAGCTGTTAAAATTTTCTGATCCATACTTCCCTTACGCCCAGGACTCGATTTACCCATATACTGTTTCATTTTTCTAATTACAAATTCCTTTATCATCTGTGAAGAAATATTAATTTTGTACGAAAAAAATTCATTAATGAACTTTCTTTTGAAGTCATCATGACAATGCATATGGTTAGATCTGATCATACGCCAATAATCATCATCAGTATACTCTCCCCTTAGGGCCAGTAAAAGTTCTTCTTGCCTTTGCTTTAACCATCCGGAATCCGAAGGAATAGGAATAAACTCTTCATTAATATAATACGGAAAAACATTATATTGAATTTTCCTTTTCCTATTTTCTACTGCTATAGAGATTTCTACAATTCCAGTTTCTCTACATAGTGCAGGGACCATATCTGAAACAAAGTTCCCCTGTCCATAAACTATCAAAGAGTTATTGTAATATTCAATCCCTTGAAATACATGCGCATGATGTCCTAGAATAACATCAGCACCTAAATCTACAAATTTATGTGCAAGCTTAATTTGCGCATTTGAAGGGTATATAGCAAATTCATCTCCCCAATGAATGGATACTACAATAACAACTTCCTTATCAATTTTTCTCATTTCTTGAATCGTCAATAAAACTCTTTGAATATCATCCTCATATAAAATATTCTCTGGCTGATACCATTCCATATGAACACATAATGATACAAAAGCTATTCTTATTCCATTTTTATTAATTATCCATGGCTCTTCATTCTTTTTTCCTATACAATGAATTCCTTTACTTTTACATATTTCATCAGTTTGATAAAAGGCTTTTGTTCCATGTTGCAAACAATGATTATTTGCTAAATTTAAAACTGAAAATCCTGCTTCTGATAGTTCAGTTATAACTTCTTCTGAACATGACATCTGTATTTCTTTAAGATTATATTTATTGGGATAATGAACAATTGATTCCAGATTCCCAATTAACAAATCTGATTTGCCAAATATATCTCTACAAGAGTCAAATATTCTTCCCTTGATCTTGGAATATTCACTCCCCACACCTACACTAACATATAATGGAGAATCGCAGATCATTAAATCGCCTACCGAACAAAGAATCACTTCATCTCTACTTGCCAATATATTTATCCTCGCTTTTTAATAATTTTTGTATATTTCGTTCAAACAATTGAAAATGGCATTATCATCAAAGTTTCTTTTAGCAAATTTAGAGATTTTATCTGAATCATATAACTTACGATTTTTGTAAATATCTTTCATAGCAATACCTAGTTTATTTGAATCATTATGATTAACAATTAATCCTAAATTCTTATTCATATATATAACTGCCCCCGTCGTGTCCGACATAATAACAGGCTTTCCACAAGCCCACGCCTCAACAATCGGAACACTAAAGGTCTCATATTTGCTATAGGAAACTAAAACATCCGAATTTTTTACTTCCTCAGCTACTTTAGAAAGCGATAGTTCACCCGTAAATTGGATTTGCTCATTTTGATTACTTATCTGCTCAAGTTTTTTCTTTTCTGATCCAGTTCCAATTATTTTTAATTTTATTTTTTTATTTCCTCCAAACACTCTAATGAATTGACTAATTATAATATCAAATTGCTTTAAAGGTACTAATCTTCCCACAGCCACAAAAACAAATACATCCTTTTCTTTTGTTTTTGTGCCTGTGAAGAACATCGGTGAAACAATATTGGGGATTATCTCCATTGGAACTGATACATTAACAATTTTTTTTACTGCTGTCTCTAATGTTTTGCCTACACATACAAAACAATTGGCGTATTTTGCATAATATCTAAGTCTTGATATCTCATGTTTCTTTAATTTATTTAATAATACTCTGGACCAATGCTCTGTTACATAAATTTTAGTATCTCTTTGCCTATATTTTTCAATCTCATTAATACTACTTATCATTGAGGGATAATGCACATGTATAATGTCTGGCGATCCAGTCTCATTTTCCACTATATCAAATAAAAATCTCCAGCAATTATCTTCAAATTTTTCCAGATATATACCGAGTTTTCCTGGGAAATAAAAGTGAGAATAGGCATATATATTTACACCGTCTTCTTCAAACTTTCGTAGGCCTCTTGGATCTTTTCTATCAAAAAAGCTGAGCGTAAATGCTATATAGGATACTTTATAATTATTTCTTGCCAGCAATTTTGCCTGTTCTAATTCAAAGGAACCCCACATTTTGTTTGATATAGTTGGATATCCTCTGCCAATTATCCATACATTCATATTAATAACTCCCTATGCTTCCACACTCACTAGCTATAATTTCTTCAATAGTTTCATTAATCTTAATTTCCGGTTGCCAACCAAAATCAGTTGAAAATTTTGTTATATCAATAGACGAATTTCGTATGTCTTCACCTTCTGTCACTGCATAATTAACCTCTATCCCTGTTAATTTTTTTACAGACTTAACTATTATTTCTGCTAAATCAATTAAAGTATAATATTCCATTCGTCCTATATTGTATATCTGTTTCCATTCTGATGAATCACTAAGAGCAATTTTTAAAACTGCTACCGCAGCATCCCGGACATCTAAAAATCCATATTTCTGTTTCCCACCAATGATTATCAGATCTTCTCCTTTTAGCGCCTGCTTAACTAGCCTATTTACAATACGCTTAATTCGTTGTTGATGATCTATGCCGATCAAACTGGCCATCCGAAGATTGGTAAACGGAATTCCCTCTAATTCTCTTGCACAATAGATTTCGCTACAATATTTTCCGACTGAGTATGCACTTTCAAGACAAATTTTATCTTCTTCTGTTGCTGGCGTAGTTCTTTTAGACGCATAAACACTTTGGGAAGAAATATTTATAAAAGCACCAACTCCACTTCTTTTAGCCATTGTAATTATTTGGAAGACTTTACGCAGTCCGTCTGCTAATTCATAGCCATTGGAATTTGTTGGGAACAAACAATTAATAAAAATATCATCCACGCTACAATCCATTCCTTGCTTAAGGAATACATCTGTGTTAATAGTTTTGATATCATTAAATTTATCTGTTTTTGATGTAATCGCAACGACCTGACTCTGTTTTTCTTTCAAGGCTATGTTAATAATATTTGATCCCAAAAAACCGTTTGCACCACTTACAATAATCCTTTTCATCTTTTATACCTATCAAAGATCATAATCTAATCCTTCGTATATTTCCCTGGTATTATGAGGTGTCAGAATAATATTCTTTCCTTCAGCATCATATATCTTATATAGTTCATTAACTTTATTAATTCTTTCTATCAATTCTTCTTTAGTATCTGCATAAAGGTGAATACGTGTGGTATCCTGAACTAAGGTACCTGCCGAATCAGCCGGAATAGTATCACCCACTGTATTTCTTCTTGCGATATGTATCAGCCAAGGAAACGTCTCCAGCTCCTCAATTCCATGGAATGCTCCAATTGTAGACCCAGGTTTCCCCAAAACATTTACTGTCGCATACCAACGCTTAAATTTAGGATTGAACTTCACATGTTCCCCCATGCTTCCGGTAAGAGCGAACTCCATTAAATGCTCAAATGTGTTATAATCATTTTCATACTCAAGAATCTGATACGTCTTGCATCCATTTAGGCGAATACCTGCCTCGTAACAATAAATTTGCCCCTCATGTATAATTGCCTGAATAAAAAGCGAACCATTTTTTATTCCAATCCCCTTTAACATATTAATTATCAACGCATTAAACTTCTCCAAAACAAGATCTGTATATCTTGATGGATAGATATAAAGATCTGGTGCTTTCGTTGCGCTTTTCTGAGTTGTATTAAAATAGCGATCATGAATTGCAGCAAGTTGAATATCACCATTTTGTGCAATATAAGTTAAATTAATTTCGTCATAGGGAAGATACTGTTCTACAATTACATCTTTAGATTTTGAATGGCCAACAGCATTTTTATAACCTGCTTCCAACTCCTCAGCTGAATAGCAAGGAGTTACCCCTACAGAACTGGAACTATCGACCGGTTTTACAATCACAGGATATTCAATATTAGTATCGGCAATATCTTCTATTGATCTGATAATATACTCAGCCGGCACCGGTACGCCATATTGCATGCAAGTACGTTTAAAATACTTTTTATTTGTGCTCATCTTAAGTTGCTCTACAGTAAACGGAAACGGCGTTCCGAGTCTGTCAGCTATCCTACTGGCAACTGGCCCAAGCATCTCATTAAATGCAGTAATGATTCCATCATAATGCTCCCGCTTGAAGAGTTCGATAACCGCATCTTCATCAATTACACTGATATCATGTGCATAATCAGCTAATTGCTTAACATATGTATTTTTATTATAATCAGCGACACCGATTTTTACTCCATTCCGATGTGCCAATTTTATGAGATCTGCCGTTGTATTTAACCCACCAATAAGAAGAACTTTTTTCCCTCTTAAGTCTACATTTAACATTTGTAGTCTCCTCCACTATTCATCCATTTTATAGGTTTCATATCTTTTAGCCAAATGCATTCCATATGATATTGCAGTAAAAGAGCATTTTTCCCCTTCTGCTATTTTTATGGCATAAATCGGCGTATTACATCCGGCCATAACAGAAAAACTAGTTCCTGCCGGAAATCTTGGATTAACTTCTATAATACGATAATTATCTTCTCCTATTCTAAAGAATTCCGCATTTGCCACACCGTTAAGCTCTAATTTATCCATTAACTGATCGCAAATCCTTGAAAGTTTTTGTTCATTAATAATCTTTACAGCAATTCCACAACCGCTGAAATTTCTAAGTTCTTCTACTCTTTGAATCTGTGTTTTTTCTCCTGTCTTCACATTACGTACAAGATCTACTGAAATTACCTCTCCTTCGATAAATGGCTGTATCATATAATCACATAAACTAAGCTCATTAGCAAACAACCAATTAAGCTGCTTTTTATTTTTTATTTTTCTGCAGCCATTGCTTCCTCTTCCCTCAATGGGTTTAATGAAAACCGGAAAGTCTTTATCCTCAATTTCTTCCAGATTCCGAAACGTTTTAATTGCAATCTCAGGAATATTATTCCTAATCCACGTAAAAAATTTATTTTTATAATGACATATCTCAATTAGATTTTCATTGGGAATACATAAGTTAGTTCCTATTCTTAGGAATTTTTCTCTTGCCCTTGATAAATTGACGATCTCTTCATCAATTGTTGGAAAATAGTATTTTATTTTATGCTCTTTGCAAAACTGAATGGCAAATTCCAAATATTTTCCCTGGTCTGCAACTGCAGATGGAAACATATAAAATTCATCCACGTCTCTTGAAGTAGCAACTTGGTCTTTTTGATAAATATCTCCACCAATAATATAAAACTCATTTGTGTCTTTCAGTGCAGAAACTATTGTTGTAGATGCCGCTGTTCCAATTGCAGTCACCAATACTACTGGCTTCATAAAACATTCTCCTTATTCATATCGTTTTCTTTTCCTGACACTCTTTATAATTACGGAGACTAAGCGCTCGTCCTTTTTCATCGTAACCAACGAAATAAGTAATTCCATTTCCTTTTGCCTGATCTCCACGCTTTTTTAAAGAAAATACCATTTTTACCAATAGCAGTACGAGTCTCAAATCAACTAAAAAACTTACATGTTCTACATACCAAATATCATTTTCATATGTTCTCTGGTATTTGTAATATTCACCTTCCTGTACATTGACAACACGAGGACACTCCAACCCTGGTCTGACTGCGACCCGCTTCTGATGTCTATTACTCATTCGTTCATAAATAAATACGGGAGTAGGTCGCGGGCCAATGATTGACATATCTCCTTTCAATATACTCCAAAAATTTAGAAATTCATCTAACGAAAATTTTCTCATAAATTTCCCAAATGTTGTTACTCTCTGACTTGGCGGAAGCAGCTTTCCATCCTCATCGGTCTTATTATTCATATTCCTAAACTTAATCATTGTAAATAACTTGCCATTCTTTCCAACACGAGTTTGCCTGTAAATGATGGGACGCCCCACATCACAAAAAGTACAAATCGCAAATATCAGATTAAAAGGAAGAAGAATAATACAAGCCGGAAGAGAAATAGCAATATCAAGAACTCGTTTTACAACTCGTGTATACAACGTATCCTTTGGATTTACTTCCTTGGAAATCCTATTCGTGTATTCTAAATTTTTATCCTTTAGTAATTGTGCAATATGTTCTTCTTCATTTGAAACTAGATTGGTATTTCCAACTGTTTTCTTTAATACCATTGTACTCACTGTATTTTCCTCTTTCTCTTCAATTTCCTCGCCAGTAATGCAGTTCCATTTGTTTCAACCCAAACAAAAGCCTCTGTCGATAATGGCCCTCAATACCTGGATCGAATCTAAATGTTTTTGCTGTCCATCTATTCTCTTTTATCCTTATTTAAACTGATTGACTGTTTCTATAACATAACTAATTTCATCTTCTGGCATACCAGCATAAATAGGAAGACTCACTTCCTGTCTAGCATAGCGGCAGGCATTGGGAAAATCTTCCCAATTATAATTCCATTCTTTATAGCATTCGGCCACATAAGGCGGAATAGGGTAATGTACAGCAGTACCAATTCCTCTTTGATTTAAAAAGTTCTGAAATCCATCTCGATCTTTTACCAGTATCGGAAACAAGTGGTATACATGACTAGCTTCAGGATAACAAATTTGAAATTTAACTAATGGATTTCTAATCTCTGTGAGATATCTCTTGGCAATTCGCTGCCTTTCTTTGTTACCTTCTTCTAAATGTTTTAGTCCTACCTGTAATATTGCTGCCTGTATTTCATCCATCCGACTGTTCACTCCTTTTATTTCATTATGGTATTTTACTCTACTACCATAATTCCGAAGCAGTCTGATTTTATCAGCCAATTTCTCATCATTCGTTATAATTGCTCCTGCATCTCCTAATGCCCCAAGCGGTTTTGTAGGATAGAAGCTAAAGCATCCTATTTCTCCAAATGTCCCTGTAAGCTTTCCACCAAAAGAAGCGCCATGACACTGAGCACAATCTTCCACTAATAGAAGGTTATGTTTTTCCGCAATATCTTTAATTTTCCTCATATTGCTGGCTTGACCATATAAGTGAACTGGCAAAATTGCTTTCGTCCTATCTGTAATTTTTTCTTCAATTGCGTCTGCATCTATTTCCATATATCTATCAGCATCAACAAATATCGGAGTAGCTCCGTTTTCAGTAATACCAATAACAGATGCAATATATGTATTAGCTGGACAAATTACCTCATCCCCTTCTTTAATACCTAGTGCCCGGAAAGCAAGAATTAACGCATCCGTTCCAGAATTCAATGCGACACAATATCTTACATTCATATATTCTGCAAATTTTCTTTCAAATTCCAACATTTCCTTTCCAAGAATATACCATCCGGAATTCAACGTACGAATAGCTGCTTCTTCATATTCTTCCTTATATAATTCATAAGTTCTTCTTAAAACCGAGTATGCTACTTTCACTATTTTATTTGCCCTCCTCTCTCTTTTCCTCTTTCATACTTTTTATGTAGTCATCAAAATTTCTAATGTATTCGCTGTTATCGTAATACTCATCTGTTAGAACCATCAAAATAGAATCCTCACTGAAATCATACATCTCTTTCCAGACCATCTCCGGAAGATAAACCGCTTCATACGGATAATTCAGTTCATAAATTTTCGTATTATAATCTTCATCTATTGTTTTTACTTTACTGGTACCAGCAATATTCATTAACACAAATTGAGATTTTCTGTTCGCATGTTTTCCTCTGACCATTCCTGTATTTCCAGAACCAAAGATATAAAAAAAGCGCTTGATTTCAAAAGGTATATCTTTGAGCCCTTCTATTTCTATATGGCCTATGGCAGAATTATCCACATATGACGGTACAAATTTTAGCATTTTCACTTTTTCTACATATTTATTCATATATTGTTTCCTCCCACATTTTTCTTAAATGCTTTTTAGTTTCTCTGCCTCGGCATATTTTAGATAATCATTGTAATTCTTATTATATTGAATAGTCCCGCAATATTCTGAACTGGCTATACATAATACACTCCCTTGAGAAATCCATTCGATTTCCCGCCAGATATCCGGATGTAAAATCAATCCTTTTGACGGATTATCCAAAGATACCGTAATGTTCTCTTTACTATCATCAATTTTTACATCGATTCTGCCATTTGGGCAAAATAATAAATTCCAACTTTTTTTCTCCGGCTGAAATCCTTTCAGCATTTCCTGCTCATTTTCATATGCAAAATACATGCTTTTAATATCAAACGGAATGTCATGTATTCCCTCTACGAAACTCAGCCCACTTGTACCTTCCCCTTCATTTAATATTGTTCGGATAGTAATTAGTTCGTAATTCATATTTTTCTTCCTCACGTGACATTTTATATATAACTTATCAATATAATCATCTCCGGGAGGCTTTCGCCCCCCGGCATCTATAACTTGGAGCACTTTCGAGACACTGTCACCATGCCTCCTGGCCGTGCTCAGACCCCGGGAATGCAGTCTCTGACTTCATTCCGTTCTGCCGGTTTCCCGACATATCTATAAACCTCAGGTTAGATGCGTACGCACTTTCCTGCCGTTTATCCTGATTGCTCTGCCGCCTCACTTTTCCGGAGCACTCCATGATTGACCAGACATTGCACACCAATCTTCCTGGCAGTTCCCAGGTGACGGTTCCCGCTTCCTTCCGCTTTTTCATCCCAACTTCGGTAGTACTTTACCTTTGCGATGGATATTCCCGCTCCCCAGGCCTTGTACTCCAAAAGCTTCCGGATGCGGATTCCCAGATACAAAGGTGACCACCTTCCTGCCTTAGCAAGTACATAGCTCTCATATTTTTCCTCATATTCCGGCAGCGCCAGCACCTGAATGCTGTTTTCCTGACAAAAGCTTATGATCTGGCAGGATGCCTGATGCGCATAAAAATCAGTGAGATGCTTCAGATAATTCCAATATCGCCTGTTCAGCGATCTGTCATTACTTTTTCCATAGCATCCCACTGCCTGTTTACTTCGGTAAATCTTCTCAAGTGTCTTTTGGCAGAGACGCCTGTATTGTCTCCCTCCTCTGCAGAATACGCACCTTCCAAAGCTTCCGTCCCGCCTGACGATCCCACAGACGGCAAAGGTATCCTCATTGTTAAAACATACTCCGCACACACCCACACATGTTTTCATTTTCTGCCGGATGGATCTGGTATCTGGAGTCATCATCTGTACCGGGACATGCAGCATCGGATGTCTGTTCATGTCATCCAGTATCAGCGTCGGAGACATCTGCCTTCCCTCCTCCGGCCAAGGCCTTCCACGAAGCTTCTGCTGATTCCAACTCCAATTCTTTCCGTCCCACAGTTTCAGCTCCACCTCTTTATCTGAGAGATCCCGGTACATTCCTTTGTAAAATACCGGCGCCATGTTCAGATTCTTTCCTGTCCACTGCTGTCCTCTGGCTTCCAACTGCTTTGCCGCAGTAATAGCCGAGTTCATGGCAGCTCTCCGAAAGTAGGCCGGAACCTTCCCGAAAGGAAACCTCACAGCGCTATCCCCATAGTCTCTTCCCGGGATTGTCAGCTTCTCCATTGCCCGCAAAAGCTGGCCTTTGGGAATCTCTCCCAGAGACGGATCTTCAAAATACACATCCAGGTAGAATGCGACAATCTGGTTATATAGCTCCTTGGTTTTCCAAAGCATCTGCTCATCGCCATCCAGCAACCGAAACCGATACGTCAGTGTATAATATCCCTGCTGAACTTCATCCATAATGACGCTCATCCTTCCTGTCGCATTTATTACAAAATACGGCACGGGATGAAAACACAAGAATACCGGGGAACAGAGAAAGCGACCATTTATTTTGACCATTTATAGAAACAGAAGATAGAACCACCAAACCTCTGACGCTGATTTATAAATGCTGCTGTATGATATATGGCAGGGAGGTTATATGTATAAATTAAAATCTGGAGATTTATAGGGAAAAAGAGAAGACGGAAAGAACATGGATGATTCTGACCATTATTTTGACTACTATATACACCATATTGCGAGGTAGTGAAGAACGCCCTCCTATTTTCTTTAGGAAGCATATGATAGAAAATGCCAAAAATACCCGTATTTAACGTATTTTTGACACGGAACAGATTTGTAAAAGGGGAAATACTCTTGAATTGTCTATAGTGTCGTGCTATAATTTGTAAGACTAAGGAAACCCCGCAAGGGGATACCTCTATGGCCATGCGGCCAGAATTAAGGAAATGATTTTATACCACATTTTGTAATAAATACGGCATATTACCGCCGTTTTTTCATATGCAGAAAGTCCCCGGATTCCGGCAATATAGATTCTGCCGGAATCCGGGGACTTTCTACCTCTGATTATAAAACTTTTTATTCCCTTTGGAAGGATTCGCTTTCATCCATCCCCTTTTCCCAGATTTCCAGGCCAGGGAACAAATCCACAAATAACAATCCTATTTATCTCTCCAAATGATCCTGCCCTTGGAAAGATCATACGGTGACAGCTCCAGCGTCACCTTATCTCCCGGAAGGATACGGATAAAATTCATTCTCAGCTTTCCGCTGATATGAGCCAGGACCACATGCTTGTTCTCCAGCTCCACCTTAAACATGGCATTGGGCAGCTTCTCCAGAACCTTGCCCTCTACTTCAATAACATCTGCCTTAGACATCTCTTACCTCCTGTTTGCAGCCGTACTCTTTCAATGCTCTGACAACGTCAGAATCCTGCAGTTTTTTCCCCTGATCCATGAGATTCCGGATCCAGGGAACGATATGGCGGTCCATCTGGACATGTTTCCATTTTTTCCGTTTGGGACGGTTCAGCGTCCGGGATCTGCCGTCCGCCAGATAAATGTATGTCTCATCCCCGGAAAGGACCAGATAAACCTTTCCCCTGTCATGACCGGCAAGAGATCTTGCCGTCATACCTGTACAAACCTTCTCCATCGGACACCTCTACTTTGTCAGCGTGAGAAGCTCTGGCTCACCGTCAGTGATGAGCACCGTGTTTTCGTAGTGAGCAGACAGGGAACCATCCTCCGTTACCACGGTCCAGTCATCATCCAGCCAGCACACCTCCGGCCGTCCCATGTTGATCATAGGCTCGATAGCCAGTGTCATTCCCGGCATCAGGCGGATACCCCGCCGCTTTTGAGCGAAATTGGGAATCTGGGGATCCTCATGCAGGCTGGTTCCGATTCCATGGCCCACCAGATCCCGGACCACACCATATCCGAAACTCTCTGCATAAGCTCCTATGGCCGCTGAAATCTCATAGAGATGGCAGCCTGCCTTTGCATACTTGATTCCCTCGAAGAAACTCTGGCGGGTCACATCGATCAGCTTCTGAGCCTCCGGACTGATCTGTCCTACCGCATGGGTACGGGCAGCGTCTGAATGATAGCCTTTGTAAATGAGTCCGGCATCCAGGCTTACGATATCTCCCTCTTTCAGGATCCTGCTGTGGGAGGGGATTCCGTGCACCACCTCATCGTTTACGGACACACAGATGGATGCGGGATATCCGTTATAATGAAGGAAGTTCGGGGTACAGCCCATCTCCCGGATCAGCTTTTCTCCCAGGTGGTCGATTTCCCAGGTTGAAATTCCGGGACGGATCGCTTTGGCAAGCTCGTCATGAACCTTTTCCAAAAGCCGCCCCGACTCCCTCATCAGTTCAATTTCTCTGGCAGTCTTTATTGATACAGACATGTTTTACGCTCCTAAAATCTCGGTGATAGCCTGGAACACAGCTTCCATATCCTGTGTTCCATCGACTTCCTTCAGAACACCGGCCTTGCCGTAGAAGTCGATGAGCGGCTGTGTTTGCTGGTGATATACATCCAGACGTTTCTTCACCGTCTCAGGCTTGTCATCGTCACGAAGCACAAGCTTTGCCCCGCACACATCACAGATGCCTTCCTCCTTGGGAGGATTGTACTGTACGTGATAGGTGCAGCCGCAGGCCAGGCAGGCCCGGCGTCCGCCCATACGGTTGATGATGTTCTCGTCCGGAACCTCCACATTGATGGCATAATCAATCTTATCGCCCTTTTTGGACAGCGCTGCTTCCAGAGCCTCTGCCTGGGGAATGGTCCTGGGAAATCCGTCCAGTACATAGCCGTTTGCGCAGTCTTCCTGACCGATCCGGTCTACCACCAGATCACAGGTCAGTTCATCCGGCACCAGCATTCCCTGATCCATGTAACTCTTGGCCTTATTTCCCAGCTCTGTTCCGTTCTTGATGTTGGCACGGAAGATATCGCCGGTGGAGATATGGGGAATATTGTACTTTCCCGCGATTTTTTTAGCCTGTGTGCCTTTTCCGGCGCCAGGCGCCCCCAACATGATCAATTTCATAAGCTTCCCTCTCCTTTTCTTTAAAAGTGATTATCCTTATTATAACACTTTAAGGTTGTGGCGTAAACGCCACAACCTTTTATTCACTTAAAAAGCCCTTATAATTTCTCACTACCATCATGGACTCAATCTGCTTCAGTGTCTCCAGTATAACTCCCACAATGATGATGATGGAAGTTCCTCCAAAGGACACATTGGCGCCGAACACACCGTTAAAGAAAAACGGGATCACAGCCACGATAGTAAGCCCCGCAGCTCCGATAAAGATGATATAGTTCAGCAGGTTTGTGAGATAATCCACGGTAGGCTTTCCGGGACGGATACCCGGGATAAATCCGCCCTGCTTCTTGATATTGTCTGCCACCTCCAGGGGATTGAAGGTGATGGACGTATAGAAGTAGGCAAAGAAAATTACCAGGACAATGTACAGCAGAAGTCCCAGTGAATAGATCGGCTGGGCCGGACTGAACCAGTTGTTGCTGTTCAGAGCAGCCAGAATCTGGCTTCCCACACCCGTTCCGTTTCCTTTTCCCAGAAATGTGGCGATCACACTGGGAGTGGACATCAGGGAGGATGCAAAGATCACGGGGATCACGCCTGCCGTATTCACCTTTAAGGGAATATGGCTGCTCTGTCCGCCCATCATCTTTCTTCCCTGCATCTTTTTGGAATACTGTACGGGAATCCTTCTCTCCGCGCCGTTCAGAACCACTACCAGTACTACCACTGCCACGATCACCGCAATGATGATCACCGCAGCAAGGCCGCCTTTGGCATAGGTTTTTCCCTGTATAAAGCTTTCATACAGAGTACCCATATCGCTGGGAACACGGGATACGATATTGATCAGAAGCACGATGGAAATACCATTTCCAACGCCCTTATCGTTGATCTGTTCACCAACCCACATCAGAAATGCGGAACCTGCAGTAAGAGCTGCCACTACAACGATGGATTTCCACACATTGTTGTCCGGGATCAATCCCTGATTGCCAAAGCCCACAGCCATGGCTACAGACTGGAACAGGGCCAGACCCACCGTCAGATAACGGGTAATAGCCGTGATCTTTTTCCTGCCGTCCTCTCCGTCTCTCTGCATCTCCTCCAGCTTGGGAATCGCTATGGTAAGAAGCTGCATGATGATGGAGGAAGTGATGTATGGTGTAATACTTAATGCGAAAATAGACATCTGGGAGAAGGATCCTCCGGTAAAGGCGTCCAGAAAGTTGAACGCATCTCCTCCCTGACCGGACAGCCAGTTCTGAAAATAACTGCTGTCCACGCCGGGAACCGGCAGCTGTGAGCCGATCCTCACAACCACCAGCATCATAAATACATAAAAGATCCTATGCCTGACGTCTTTCACTTTAAACGCATTCTGAAGAGTCTTCAACATGAGATCACCTCTTACTCTACTGTTCCACCTGCCGCTTCAATTTTCGCTTTTGCGCCTTCGCTTACGGCGGATACCTTTACAGTCAGTTTCTTGGTCAGCTCGCCGTTTCCAAGAATTTTCACGCCGTCTCTGGGATTGGACACCAGTCCGCTCTCCACCAGCGCAGTAATGGTAACCTCTGTTCCATCCTCAAATCTGTTCAGAGCACTTACGTTGATACCAACGATCTCTTTGGTGTTTCTGTTCTTGAAGCCTCTCTTGGGAAGTCTTCTGTAAAGGGGCATCTGGCCACCCTCGAATCCTGCTCTGGGAGCTCCGGAACGGGCTTTCTGACCTTTATGTCCCTTACCGGCTGTCTTGCCGTTTCCTGAACCATGTCCGCGGCCTCTGCGGAAATTATTGCTGTGTACGGAACCTTCCGCAGGTCTTAAATTCGATAAATCCATTTTGGCACCTCCTTCTTATGCTTCTTCAACCTTAACCAAATGCTGAACCTGTTTGATCATTCCTCTTACCGCATCGTTATCCGGCAGAGTAACAGTCTTCTGCATTTTTTTAAGTCCGAGAGCTTCTACAGTTTTCTTGTGTTTTGGAATTGCACCAATTGTAGATTTTACCAATGTAACTTTCAACATCTTCAAGTCCTCCTTAAGCAAAGATTTCTTCCACGGACTTTCCGCGGAGTCTAGCTACTTCTTCCGGAGTCTTTAACTGACGTAAGCCTTCAATTGTAGCAAGTACAACGTTCTGCTTATTTCTGGAACCCATACATTTTGTACGGATATTCTTGATTCCTGCCAGCTCGATCACGGCACGGGCCGGACCTCCGGCGATAACACCGGTACCTTCCGGGGCTCTCTTCATCAGCAGCTCTGCGCTTCCGAATTTTCCAACAAAATCATGTGTGATACTGTTGTTCTCGTCCCTCGCTACGGTAATCAGTTTCTTCATGGCATCCTCTTTTCCCTTGCGGATCGCTTCAGGAATCTCGGCTGCTTTTCCCAGGCCTGCGCCTACATGTCCGTTGCCGTCTCCGACAACCACTAAAGCAGTAAAACGGAAGTTACGACCACCTTTAACAACCTTAGTTACACGTTTGATTGATACTACTTTTTCTTCCAGTTCTAACTGGCTGGCATCAATGATTGTATGTCTCATGTGTTCTTCTCCTCCCTTCTTAGAATTCCAGTCCGGCCTCTCTGGCTGCCTCAGCCAGTGCCTTAACTTTTCCATGATATACGAAACCGCCTCTGTCAAATACGACAGCCTTGATTCCGGCCTCAACTGCTTTTTTGCCGATTACAGTTCCCAGATACGCTGCGGCAGCCACGTTGTTGGTGTGCTCCAGCTCTGCCTTCACGTCCTTCTGAAGAGTAGAAGCGGATACTAATGTTTTGCCAACAGTATCGTCGATGATCTGTGCATACATGTGGTTGTTGCTTCTGAATACAGCCAGACGCGGTCTTTCGGCTGTGCCAACGATATGGTGACGCATTCTTCTATGCTTTTTCGCGCGGACATCCGCTCTTGATACTTTATTTACCATTTTCACACTCTCCTTATTTATTTCTTACCAGTCTTACCAACTTTACGTCTGATCACTTCATCCGCATATTTGATACCTTTGCCCTTGTAGGGTTCCGGTTTTCTCTTCTCGCGGATCTCGGCAGCGTACTGGCCAACCTTCTCTTTGCTGATACCTTTTACAATGATCTTGTTGCCGTCAACAGTTGTCTCCAATCCTTCCGGATCTTCCATTTCAACTGGATGAGAATATCCTAAGGAAAGAACCAGCTTCTTGCCCTGCTTTGCAGCTCTGTATCCAACTCCGTTTACTTCCAGAGTCTTCTCATAGCCCTGGCTTACACCGGTTACCATGTTCTGGATCAGGGTTCTTGTCAGACCATGCAGAGATTTCATCTTCTTCAGATCGTTCGGTCTGGTGACAACCACCTGGCCGTCCTCTACCTTAATGCTCATCTCTGCGGGCAGCTCTCTTTCAAGTGTTCCCTTGGAACCTTTTACTACAACGTAGTTATTCTCTTTTACATCAACGGTTACTCCTTCCGGAATAACTACTGGCTGTCTTCCGATACGTGACATACCAAATTTCCTCCTGTTTAACTTAAATTTTCGGAGAGGAATAAGCTTCCCCTCTGTTTTCAGTTGCATCCCCGGCCATCAGACTGACCAGGAAATCTTCCCTCCACCAAGCTTGGCTGGCGCCTTCGGCTCCGCCTCGCTAAGGGTGTGAAGGGCATTGTGTCATTCATCTGGTCAGGGAAGTTCTGCTCCCTGGCGGTCACAGAACGATGCTCTCACCAGCCTCGCTCTCCGCCCGGGCTCGAACCCGCCAAGTGTTGGCAGCCTACCAAACGAAAGCCAGCACCTCGCCGCCTACATGCAGCTTTCTGGCCTCTTTGTCAGTGATAACACCCTGGTTGGTGGAAAGGATTGCAATTCCCAAACCACCCAGAACCTTGGGCAGCTCCTCGCTGTTGGCGTAGATACGCAGACCCGGCTTGGAGATTCTCTTCAGTCCGGTGATGATCTTCTCATTCTTGTCAGCGCCGTATTTCAGGGTGATGCGGATGGTCTTGAAATTTCCATCCTCTACGATATCGTATTTTGCGATGTATCCCTCTTTTACCAGGATATCAGCGATAGCAATTTTCATCTTGGATGCAGGAACATCCACGGTATCATGTTTCGCAGTATTTGCATTACGGATTCTTGTAAGCATATCTGCAATCGGATCACTCATTGTCATTTTGCATTTGCCTCCTTTCTAAATCCTACCAGCTTGCCTTTTTCACACCCGGGATCTGTCCCTTGTATGCTAATTCACGGAAGCAAATTCTGCAGATTCCGTATTTTCTCAGATACGCATGTGGACGGCCACAGATTCTACAACGGTTATATTCTCTGGTGGAGAATTTCGCTTTGCGCTGCTGTTTGATTTTCATTGCTGTTTTAGCCATGAATCTTTCCTCCTATAAATCTTACTTTGCAAACGGCATGTTGAATAATGTCAGTAACTCACGGGCTTCCTCGTCGGTCTTCGCAGTAGTAACGAAGATCACGTCCATACCTCTTACCTTATCAACCTTATCGTACTCGATTTCGGGGAAAATCAGCTGCTCTTTAATACCCAGCGCATAGTTTCCTCTTCCGTCAAATGCGTTCGGGTTCACTCCACGGAAGTCACGTACACGGGGAAGGGCCAGGTTAATCAGACGATCAGCGAACTCATACATCTTCTCGCCTCTCAGTGTCACCTTACAGCCAATGGGCATACCCTCACGGATCTTGAAGTTAGCCACGGATTTCTTTGCCTTTGTCAGAACCGGCTTCTGTCCGGTAATGGTCTCCAGATCCTTTACAGCAGAATCCAGGATCTTGGCATTCTCCTTGGCCTCGCCAACACCCATGTTGATCACGATCTTATCGAGTTTTGGCACTTCCATGGTATTCTTATATCCAAACTTTTTGACCATAGCATCTACGATCTCATTTTTGTACATTTCTTTCAGTCTGCTCACTTTTTACTGCCTCCTCTCTCAATTATTCGATCACTTCACCGGTGCTCTTGGCGATGCGGACTTTCTTTCCGTCCACTACCTTGAAGCCCACGCGGGTGGCTTTTCCTTTGTAAACCACCATCAGGTTGGACAGGTCAATGGGAGCTTCCTTGTTGATGATTCCGCCCTGCTGGTTGGTCATGGAAGGCTTGGAGTGCTTGGTGATCATGTTGATTCCCTCAACAACTGCCTTTCCGTCCTTAATGGACAGAACCTTGCCCTCTTTGTCTTTATCTTTGCCGGCGATCACTTTGACAGTGTCGCCTTTTTTAATCTTTAACGTTGCCATCAGGATACCTCCTTATAATACTTCGGGAGCCAGAGACACAATTTTCATAAACTGTTTCTCACGAAGCTCTCTTGCTACTGGTCCAAAGATACGGGTTCCTCTCGGAGTCTTGTCGTCTTTGATGATAACTGCGGCATTCTCGTCAAATTTGATATAGGATCCGTCTTTTCTGCGAACACCTTTTACGGTACGAACCACAACAGCCTTCACCACATCACCTTTTTTAACAACGCCGCCTGGTGTTGCATCTTTGACCGAAGCAACGATGACATCACCGATATTGGCATATCTTCTCACAGAACCGCCCATAACACGAATACACAGAATCTCTTTGGCACCTGTGTTATCGGCAACTCTCAGTCTACTCTCCTGCTGAATCATGCTGGTATTCCTCCTTCACGAATTTCCGATACGTTATTTCACTTTCTCAACGATCTCAACCAGTCTCCATCTCTTATCCTTGGACAGGGGTCTGGTCTCCATTACCTTCACGGTATCGCCGATGCTGCACTGATTCTGCTCATCATGTGCCTTCAGTTTATATGTTCTCTTCACAATTTTCTTGTAAAGAGGATGTTTCACGTGGTCCTCGATGGCAACTACGATCGTCTTGTCCATCTTGTTGCTGACTACTTTACCAACACGTGTTTTTCTCAGATTTCTTTCCACGGTTTTGGCCTCCTTCTTGGATTACTGAACATTCGCCTTCTCAGCGATTACGGTCTGGATTCTGGCAATATTTTTGCGAACCTCTTTGATTCTGCTTGTATTCTCCAGCTGGTTGGTGGCGTTCTGGAATCTCAGGTTGAACAGCTCCTTCTTTGCAGCTACTAATTCTTCCTGTAATTCCACAGCTGTCTTTCCTTTTAAACCTTCTACATAACTCTTAATTTTCACTGTTATCACCGCCTTCTAAGTCTTCGCGAGATGCGATTTTGCATTTGCAGGGTAACTTATGCATAGCAAGACGCAATGCTTCCTTTGCAGTCTCCTCCGGCACGCCGGCGATCTCGAACATCACACGGCCCGGCTTTACAACTGCAACCCAGTACTCCAGAGCACCCTTTCCGGAACCCATACGAGTCTCGGCGGGTTTTGCTGTAACCGGCTTATCCGGGAAAATCTTGATCCAAACTTTACCGCCACGCTTGATGTAACGGGTCATAGCAACACGGGCTGCCTCGATCTGGTTGGATTTGATCCAGCAGGGCTCCATAGCCACCAGACCGAACTCACCGTAGCTGATTTTATTTCCTCTTAACGCTTTGCCTCTCATGGTTCCGCGGAATTGTTTACGACGTTTTACTCTCTTCGGCATTAACATAATTATTTATCGCTCCCTTCCTTAGTTCCTTTGGTTGGAAGAACTTCGCCATTGTATACCCAGGCTTTTACACCAACTTTTCCGTAGGTGGTATCAGCCTCTGCGAAGCCGTAGTCAATATCTGCTCTCAGTGTCTGAAGAGGAATATTTCCCTCGCTGTAGAACTCTGTACGAGCCATATCCGCTCCGCCCAGACGTCCGGATACGGAAGTTTTGATTCCTTTTGCTCCTGCCTTCATGGTTCTCTGCATGGTGGACTTCATAGCACGGCGGAAGGAGATACGGTTCTCCAGCTGAAGCGCGATGTTCTCTGCCACCAGCTGAGCGTCTCTGTCGGGTCTCTTTACTTCCTTGATGTCCACGATCAGCTTTTTATCTGTAAATTTCTGCAGCTCTTTCTTGGTCTTCTCGATCTCAGCGCCGCCTTTTCCGATCACAACGCCCGGTTTTGCAGTGTAGATGGTGATCTTTACACGCTCGGAAGCTCTTTCGATCTCAATTTTGGAAATACCTGCGCTGTATAATTTCTTTTTCAAGAACTTTCTGATGTTGTAGTCCTCAACCAGGTTGTCTGCAAAATCTTTTTCTGCATACCACTTGGAATCCCAGTCTTTGATGATTCCAACTCTAAGTCCATGCGGGTTTACTTTCTGTCCCATGATTACCCTCCTTATTATCTTTCATCTAACACGATAGAGATATGACTTGTTCTTTTCTCAATTCTATATGCTCTACCCTGAGCTCTCGGTCTGATTCTCTTCATTGTCGGTGCTTTGTTGGCGTAGCACTCAGCAACGTACAGATTCTCAGCGTTCATGCCGTTGTTGTTCTCGGCATTGGCCACTGCAGACTCCAGCAGCTTTTTGATAACGCTGGAAGCGTATCTGGGGTTATATGTCAGGATACCCAGAGCCGTCTGAACATCCTTTCCGCGGATCACATCCAGTACATAACAAGCTTTCTGTACAGACATTCTTGCGTAGGATAATTTAGCGGACGGTCTGGTATCTTTATTAGCATTTCTTGCTCTTTTAATCTGGCTTCTATGTCCTTTTGCCATGACTAAAGTCCTCCTTTCAAGATTAGGGCTTGCCTAATTAACGAACACCTGATTTTTTCTCGTCTTTTCCATGACCTCTGTAGGTTCTGGTGGCAACAAACTCTCCCAGCTTGTGGCCTACCATATCCTCAGTGATATATACCGGAACATGCTTTCTTCCATCATGAACAGCAATGGTGTGTCCCACGAAGGAAGGGAAAATAGTGGAACGACGGGACCAGGTTTTAATAACTGTCTTATCTCCTGCAGCATTCATAGCATCAACTTTTTTCAGTAAGCTTGCGTCTGCAAAAGGTCCTTTTTTCAGTGAACGAGCCATTCGCGTAACCTCCTTTATTTCGCTAACGTTTTACCGTCTCTTCTTCTTACGATATACTTATTGGACTGTTTGTTTTTCTTTCTGGTCTTCAGGCCAAGAGCAGGTTTGCCCCAGGGTGTGCACGGACCCGGACGGCCGATACCGGTCTTACCTTCACCACCACCGTGGGGATGGTCGTTGGGGTTCATAACAGAACCGCGGACAGTCGGGCGGATACCCATGTGACGCTTCCGTCCTGCCTTACCGATTACTACCAGGTTGTGCTCTCCGTTTCCTACCACACCGATGGAAGCGCGGCAGTCGATGGGAACCATTCTCATCTCGCCTGAAGGCAGTCTCAAGGTCGCGAACTTGCCTTCTTTAGCCATTAACTGAGCTCCGTTTCCAGCGGAACGAACCAGCTGGCCGCCCTTTCCGGGATGAAGCTCTACATTGTGGATCATAGTACCAACGGGGACTGCGGACAGAGGCAGGCAGTTTCCAGGTCTTACCTCGGCATGCTCGCCGTTCATAACCTTCATGCCTACTTTCAGTCCTTCCGGTGCCAGAATATATGCTTTCTCACCGTCTGCATAAGTGATCAGGGCGATATTTGCTGTTCTGTTGGGATCGTACTCGATGGACTTTACGGTTGCGGGAATATCATCTTTTCTTCTCTTGAAGTCGATGATTCTGTATTTTCTTCTGCTTCCGCCTCCGCGGTGTCTTACAGTGATCTTACCCTGATTGTTGCGTCCGGAGTTCTTCTTCAGAGATACCACCAGGGATTTCTCCGGAGTAGTCTTTGTGATCTCAGTGAAATCCAGATTGCTCATGTGTCTTCTGGACGGTGTATATGGGCTGTATGTCTTAATTCCCATTGTTATTTCTCCTTTCAATTAGCGATAGTCAGAACGGGAGGGATCCCGTTCAAGCCTTGCGGCTTTTTCCGCTTACCGGCGGCCGTCCGGCAGATTCCTCCTGCCGAAGCCCGGCACTTCCGGGATACAGGACACGCCTGCTGGCCGCCTGCCGGGACATTTTACAGGCCCTCGAAGATCTCGATGTCCTTGCTGTCCTCGGTCAGTGTTACGATTGCTTTTTTGGTCTTGGCTGTCTTGCCCACTGTATAGCCACGGCGTTTTTTCTTTCCGTCCATGTTCAGTGTGTTTACATTCTTAACCTTTGTTCCTTCGAACATCTTCTCAACAGCCTCTTTTACCATAGCCTTGTTGGCTTCCGGATGTACCAGGAAGGTATACTTTTTCTCGCTCATAGCGTTCATGCTCTTCTCAGTTACTACCGGTTTAAGGATTACATCATAATATTGAACGTTAGCCATTATGCGTATACCTCCTCGATATTAGCAACAGCCGCCTTATCCAGAACAACTGTGTTGTACTTCAGGATGTCGAATACATTCAGAGTGTTTACGGATGTGGTGATCACATCAGGAATATTCTTTGCGGAAATGATCACATTCTCGTTCTCCGTAACTACCATTGCCTTCTCAACCTTCAGGTTGTTCAGCACGTTCTTCATATCCTTGGTCTTGATAGCGTCTAATTTCAGCTCATCCAGAACCACCAGCTTGTTCTCCTGAACACGGCTGGTCAGCGCGGACTTCAGAGCCAGTCTTCTTTCCTTCTTGTTCATCTTAAAGGAATAATCTCTGGGAACGGGAGCGAATACAACTCCGCCGCCTGTCCACTGGGGAGCTCTGGTAGATCCCTGTCTTGCATGACCGGTTCCTTTCTGTCTCCAGGGCTTTCTTCCTCCTCCGCTTACTTCAGAGCGGGTTTTTGCCTTCTGAGTTCCCTGACGTTTATTTGCCAGCTGACGCACAACTGCCAGATGCACCAGGTGCTCGTTCACTTCTACGCCGAACACTGCATCGTTCAGTTCCAGTGTGCCAACTTCTTTGCCTTCCATATTGTATACAGATACGCTTGACATCTGTGTGTTCCTCCTTTCAGAATTCAGCCTTGCGGCATCGGGTCCGATTTCCCGTCAAATTACTTTCCGGACTTTACAGTCTCTCTGATGGTTACTAAAGATTTCTTCGGACCTGGTACTGCGCCTTTTACCAGCAGCAGATTGTTCTCGGTGTCTACCTTTACGATCTCCAGATTCTGCACAGTCACCTGAACATGGCCCATGTGACCCGGCATCTTCTTGCCCTTGAATACGTGGCTGGGATCGGAAGAAGCTCCGTTGGAACCTGCGTGGCGATGGTACTTGGAACCGTGAGCCATAGGTCCTCTGCTCTGTCCGTGTCTCTTGATCGCGCCCTGGAATCCCTTACCTTTGGAGATTGCGGTGGCATCTACCTTGTCTCCTGCGGCGAAGATATCCGCTTTGATCTCCTGTCCCAGTTCATAGCTTGCGGAATCCTCCAGCTTGAACTCACGAACAAATCTCTTATAGGAAACGCCTGCCTTGTCAAACTGTCCTTTCATCGGCTTGTTGACCAGTTTTTCTCTCTTGTCAACAAAACCAACCTGTACTGCGCTGTAGCCGTCGTTCTCCTCAGTCTTTACCTGTGTCACCACACAGGGGCCGGCCTGCAATACAGTTACCGGAGTAAGCACTCCGTCTTCGTTGAAAATCTGAGTCATTCCAACTTTTGTAGCTAAGATTGCTTTCTTCATTCTTTTTTACCTCCTGCTTAATCTACAGCGGAACATCTCATGGATGTTCATCCTAGAACAGTTGATATAAGTGGAATGCAGCTACATTACTTCTATATCAAACCCTTCAGGATTGTTTGCCTTTCGATGAAAATTATTTGTTTTTCATCTTGATATCGATGTAAACACCTGCCGGCATCTCCAGTCTTGCCAGAGCATCCACAGTCTTCTGTGTCGGCGCGATGATATCGATCAGTCTTTTATGAGTTCTCTGCTCGAACTGCTCTCTGGAATCTTTGTATTTGTGTACGGCACGCAGGATCGTCACTACCTCTTTCTTTGTGGGCAGCGGCACCGGTCCGCTCACTACAGATCCGTTCTTCTTTACAGTTTCGATGATTTTGCTTGCGGACGCATCTACCAGCTGGTGATCGTACGCTTTCAGTGTGATTCTCATTACTTGACTTGCCATAAAAAAAGTCGCCTCCTTATTCGTACTTTTACGAGCACGACAAGCGGTGACTGTACACTCTTCCGTGTGTGTCCTGCAGACTTCCCACACGGATTCCGCCCTCACAGCGGAACTCTTCAACTTGTATACAGTGACTTGTCGCCAGTTTCATAACTTGACATTCGCTCCACGGAAAACCTGCAACAAAAGTGCAGCAACCTCGCGCTTCATCGCTATCAATGTCACAACATCTAGGAGTATACAGGATTTTACAGGGGATTTCAACCCCTTTTTAACAAAAATTGCATTTTTTTGTTACAGTTCAGCCTTCAACTGTCCCGCGAGGTGTCCCGCTGCATTTGCAGCGGGATCCCGAGACCTGCGGGCGCCAGGCTGCGCGAAACGCAGCCTGTGTGCATGCATTTGTAACAGTGAAGCCGGAAGGCTGAACTGTTACATTTTTTTCCGTACAATCCGCCCATGAAGCTACGGCCGAAAGCTGCACCTTCTGCGGACAGCCGGCTTTACCGGCGGGGCCGGAGCCTGATGGCCGGATTCCTCCCACTTTTTCTCCCATCCGTAAAATTCCTGAGCAGGATGCGCCCCCTCCATGCAGAAACCCCGGAGATCCTTTTGGTATCCCCGGGGCATTCGCCGTTTCTTCTTATAATATATCGGAGTAGTCGATGATGGTCACACCGCTGATCTCGTCCTCTTTTACCTCCGGCTCATCGCCTTCCGCTCTGGCCTTCCTGAGAAGCTCCTCCTTGGTGCGCACCGGCATAGCCGGCTTCCAGGATCCATCGCCATCTTCCTGATCCTCTTCCAGGACTGTCTTCAGGCTCTCCGGGGATCCCTCTGCCTCCTCCCGGGAGATATCACTCATAAAAGCCGCCACATCCGAGGCCAGGCTGCTCTCGGTCTCCTCAAACAGATCCTTGCCAACTCCGGAGGTCTCCTCCTCCGTCTCTGCTTCCTGGACAACAGGCTTCCGTTTCTTTTTCACCGGCTCCGCGATCCGGATTTCTTCCTCTTCCTCCTGGTCAGAAGCTCTGGCTGCTTTTCTTGCCTTCTTTTCTTTTTTCCTGGCGGCCTTTCTCTCCTGTCTGGCTTCCCTGCGGCTTAAGGCTGCAGACTCTTCTTCTTCATCCTCGTCTTCGGTGTCTTCCAGCTGCGCTTCCTCTTCATCCTCATCCTCGTCTTCATCTTTTTTCCAGATCTCCGCCAGAATAAACAGGATGATCACAAATACCACCGCCAGGCCTACCACGATCAATCCCTCTGTGGTTCTCAGCGCCATGGAGGCATATCCGATAAAGGGAACGGTGATCAGTACCTTTTCCACCGGAGAAGTAAGCTGTGTTTCCCGGGTCTGACCGTCTGTGCTTCTGGTATCCTCCAGAGTATATGTCTCGCCGCTGATCCCCTGTACCTGGTATACATACCGGCTGCCGTCCTGAACCACCAGGATATTATCGCCGGTGGAAAGCTCCTCCGCATCCACTTCCTGCGCATAAGTCACAGAACCTCTGGGCAGATTGGTATCCATATTCACATCATCCACCACCACCATGGGCACACCGGCGAAGGAAGGGATCAACAGAGCTCCCGCCACAAGGATCGCGCAGATCAGGATGATGTTCACGATGATCTTCAAAAATCTTGACATGTCCTACTCTCCTCATCTTTTACATTATCTAAGGCAACCCCTCAGCCCGTCTCTGTCCCCATGCGCGCTGTCTGCCGCCGCGCATGCTCAGTCTTCACTGAGACGCGGACCATCCTGCATACACAGCGGTATCTCCGGTACTGCATGCCCGCAGTATAAAGGCCAGAAAGCTGAGCTGCTGCTATCTAAGCAGTTTTTGTAACAGTTCCGTCTTCCGGCTTTACTGCCGCAAATACACGCGCACGGACCGCAGCCCCATATACCCGGGATTCCGCTGCGGACGCAGCAGGATCTGCACTCCGTTCCCCCAAGGGCCGATCATGTGCCGCCGGCACACAGCGGCCTTGCGGGACAGCGGAAAGCTGAACTGTCACCAGATTTTAAACCTATTATATCCGTTTTCCTCCCCTTCTGCAACCTGTTTTAAAAAATGACAGAGTTTTTTCATTTTTTCATTGAATCCGATCTTTTTCTTTATTATAATGTGATGATGCAAGTGTAACAGTACAATCACCGCTGTTGATCATCTAATCCGGGAGGCGATACCATGCACGCAACCATCAAAATGATCGAAGATTTTTCCCTGAACGCCTGGCCGTCCCATCAGATCCAGCTCTATGACGGCTGGCTGCTGAGGTTTTCCTATTTCTACACCCACCGTACCAACAGTGTGGAACAGCTGGGCCCTTCCTCCATTCCCGTGGAAGAAAAGATCCGGTACTGTGAGGAGGCTTACCGCCGCTGGGGAACTCCTGCCATCTTCAAGATCACACCCCTTCTGGATCCGGGTTTTGAGGACCGGTTAATAAAAAGGGATTATATGATCCAGCACATCACGGAGGTGATGCTTCTGGATTATTCCCGTTACCGTCCCGATGCCGGGGAAGTCCCCGTACATCTGGAGCACACGATCAACGATCGCTGGATCAACAGTCTCTTTGCCCTGAAAGGGACTACCAATGCTATCCACCGTCAGATCGTCCCCTCCATGTACCGGGCGATTCCCATGGAAACTCTGTCGGCCTCTGTAACCAATTCCAGAGGACAGATCATTGCCATCGGTATGGGTATCCTGGACCGGGATTATATCGGCATCTATGCCATACACGTTCATCCCCGCTACCGGGGCAGGGGGCTGGCCCGCTCCATCTGCCGCCGACTTCTGAACGCCGGTCTGGAAAAAGGGCTGGCCGGAGCCTACCTGCAGGTGGTGGAGGGGAATGTCCCTGCCAAGAATCTTTATACCTCCCTGGGCTTCACCGATTATTACCGTTACTGGTTCCGTGTAAAGGAACTGCAAATGCAGCCCAAAACCGGTATATCCAGAACCTGACAGCTGCACCGTCACCGTAATATGTTTGCAATCTCATTATTTTGTTCCCGCGAGCAACGAGCCAAGCGGACATGCGAGCATATCCATTTGGCGACTTCCGCGAGGGTTTTTGACTATAGAAGCAACAGGAAATGCTCCCGGGGTAATATCTTCCGGGAGCATTTCCTGTTGTTTCCTTATTTATTTGTCAGATATTTTTCAATACTGTTGATCGCCTCTTCTTCATCACTGCCGTCAGCGTACACCGTTACGGATTCGCCGCTGTCCAATCCCAGAGTCATCATTCCCATGATGCTTTTCGCATTCACCAGTTTCTGTCCGCTCTCCACCTGGATCTTGCTCTCAAACTGACTGGCAACCTGTACCAGCATGGCAACCGGGCGGGCTTCTAAACCATTGGAAATCTGCACGGTAATTGGTCTCTTAATCATAATAATCCTCCTTGTCTCCTCGCAGGTCCTGGGCGATCCGGCTAAGCTTGCGCAGCCGGTGGTTCACCCCTGACTTCCCCACAGGGGGATGGAGCATCTCACCCAGTTCCTTCAGGGTGGCTTCCGGATACTCCAGCCGCAGAACCGCTATTTCCTCCAGCCCTTCTGTAAGCTGTGAAAATCCCAAATGTGTTTCTATATATCGGATATCCTCAATCTGTTTCACTGCCGCCGATACCGTCTTGTTGATGTTGGCGGCCTCACAGTTTACCTGCCGGTTCACGTTGTTGCTGATCTCCTTCAGGATCCGAATATTTTCCAGCTTCATCAGAGACAGCCCGGCTTCCACCAGCCTAAGGAAGTCCGCGATCTGAGAACCTTCCTTAATATAGACCACCCGGTTTTTCTTCCGGCTCACGATCCTGGCGTCCACCTCAAATTCCCGGAGGATCTGCTGTACCTGATATGCCCTCTCATCCTGGGAACATACGATCTCCAGGTGATAGGATTTCTCGGGATCGCTGATAGATCCCGCCGCCAGAAATATCCCCCGCAGATACGCCCTCCGGCAGCAGCTGCTCTGGATCACCAGCGGATCGGTCGTCTGACTCTCCTTCAGGCTCTGGTCAGCCGACATCAGCTTTACAGCTTGAAGCACCCGTACCGCATCCTCGTGGGAAGTCACCTCCACCCGATAGACATTGGTCTTCTTCAGGTAGGCATTTTTCCGGATGCGGATTACTGCTTCTATATTAAATGTTTTTTTCAATAATGTAAAGCACTTTCTTGCCACTGAGACATTTTCTGTGTGAATACTGACAGTATATCTGCCATTTTCGGAGATCTCCACCTGCCCGCAGATCCCCAGAAGCGCTGCCAGCTCCGCGATCCTGCAGTGCCTTGCGGGGGACAGCTGACGGGACAGCTCTTCCTTCACTTCACTGGAAAACGACATGACCTCACTCCCCTAATCCATTTTCTTGCGGATGGCATCCTTGCCGATATCCCGGTGTTCTATACGGATTCCATATTCCTCCGATTTTTCCAGCCTCTGATACAGCGCATTTGCCAGAGTGACCGACCGGTGCTTGCCTCCTGTGCAGCCGATACTCACCACCAGCTGGTTCTTCCCCTCCAGTATGTAATTGGGGATCAGGAAGAGAACCAGGTCCTCCAGCTTATCCAAAAATACCTGCGCCGCCTCAAAGCCCATCACATAGTCCCGGACAGGAGCATCATTCCCGCTTAAAGGCCGCATACTGTCGATATAGTAGGGATTCGGCAGAAAACGCACGTCAAATACCAGATCGGAATCTGAAGGGATCCCATACTTGAAACCAAAAGACAGGATGGTGATCATCAGATTCTTGAAATTCTGATTCTTCACAAAGATCTTATCCAGTTCCCCCTTCAGTTCTCTGGTGAGAAGCTGGCTGGTATCAATGATATAATCCGCATGCTTCTTTAAAAATACCAGTTTATCCCTTTCCTGACGGATTCCCGTCTCCACTCTTCCGCTTCTTGACAGGGGATGGCTTCTCCTGGTCTCCTTGTACCGCTTCACCAGCACATCATCGTTGGCGTCCAGGAAAAGGATTTCGTAATCCAGGCCGTTCATGGTAATCTCCTCCAGCGCCCGTTCCATGCCCTTCATGTCCAGGCCGCTGCGGATATCCACTCCCAGCGCCACCTTCTGGATACTTCCGGAATTCCCCTGGGATATAAACTGGGAAAACTTCTCCAACAGGGGGATGGGAAGGTTATCCACGCAGAAATATCCCGCATCCTCCAGCATTTTCAGAGCAGTGCTTTTTCCAGCTCCCGACATTCCCGTCACTATCACAAATCTCATATGCTTCCTCCCGGCTCAGAAGTCTCCCAGAAAACGGATCTCCGTTTCCAGTTTTATCTGAAACTTCTCATACACCTTATCCTGTACATCTCTGATCAGCGCCAGAACATCCGCCGCCGTGGCGTCCTGGGCATTGATCACAAATCCGCAGTGCTTGGGGGAAACCTGGGCTCCTCCCACCCGGTATCCTCTCAATCCGCAGTCCATGATCAGCTTTCCCGCAAAATATCCCTCCGGGCGCTTAAAGGTGCTGCCGGCGCTGGGATATTCCAGAGGCTGTTTTTCCACCCGCTTTTCCTTCAGCTCATCCATCCTGGCCGCGATCTGCTCCTTATTCCCCGGAGTCAGCCGCAGTCTGGCTGCCAGCACCACATATCCCTTTTCCTTCACCACACTGGTACGGTATCCCATCCTCAGCTCACTCTTATCCAGAAGCTTTATCTGTCCATCTCCGGTAAGCACCGTGACATTCTCCAGGATATCCTTCATCTCACCGCCGTAAGCCCCCGCGTTCATCACCACAGCGCCTCCCAGGGTTCCCGGGATACCGGAGGCGAATTCCATTCCCGCCAGCCCCGCCTGCTGAGCCTTCTTGGATACCGCAGCCAGCAGAGCTCCTGCCTGCACCTCCAGAACATCTCCGGATACCTCCACCCGGCTCATATTTTTATAAATCTGAATGATCAAACCGTCATATCCCCGGTCACTGACCAGCAGATTGCTGCCATTTCCCAGGATAAACCAGGGGATCTCTTCCCTGCGGCATATATGTAAAAGTTCTTCCACCTGTTTTTCATCCGATGGCCGCACAAAATATCTGGCCGGTCCTCCGATCCGGAAGGTTGTGTGATTTTTCATGGGTTCATCCATCCGGACACACTCCGCTCCCACGATCTTCTGCAACTGTATCATAATCTCTTCTTTTTTATTCACTATGGTTTCCCCTGTTCTGTCTTATATGGCAGCATCCTGGCCTCCCGGCCTCCCGGCTGCAAATATGATCCCGCGACTGTTTTCCCAAAACATCCGGTTATGGCCGCTGGCCCAGACCCGCCTGCAGCAGATCTCTCACAACTTCCCCGGCCAGCATCATCCCTGCCACCGGAGGCACGAAAGATATGCTTCCCGGCACCGGTCTTCCCGCGGTCCCCTTCCGTTCCTCACTGTTCTCCCGGGTCTTTACGGGAACCTCTCTGGAATACAGCACTTTTACCTTCCGGATCTTTCTCTTTTTCAGTTCCTGGCGCATCACCTTGGCCAGCGGGCATACACTGGTCCTGGAAATATCTGTGATCTCAAAACGTGAGGGATCCAGTTTATTTCCTGTGCCCATACAGGAGATGATCTTCGTGCCCGCATCCCGGCACCTCTGGATCAGAAGCAGCTTGGCGGATACGGTGTCCACTGCGTCCACCACATAGTCATATGCGGAAAAATCAAATAATTTCTCCGTATCCGGCCCGAAAAAAGTCTCATAGGTGTTCACCAGAATATCGGGATCAATATCCCGGATCCGCTCCTTCATCACCTGAGTCTTTGGTCTTCCCAGAGTAGAGTGCAGAGCGATCAGCTGCCGGTTCAGATCCGTCAGGGAGACCACATCGTTGTCCACCAGCGTGATCGTACCCACTCCGCATCTGGCCAGAGCCTCTGCGGTATACGACCCTACGCCTCCGATTCCAAATACTGCCACCCTGGCCTTCCCCAAAGCTTCCACATTCTGCTCCCCCACCAGAAGCTCCATTCTCGAATATTCGTGCAACATTCTGTTAATTCCTTCCTACACTGCCGCCTGGCCGCCGCAGTTCTTAATTGAACCGCAGGGCCAGTGAAAGGCTGAACTGTTACTAGTATACTATACTCCCCATCCTTCATGCAAGATTCTATTCCTTCATTTTCGGCTTAAAAATCAGGCTGGCCAGATATCCGAAGATCAGTGCGGCGCTGATCCCCGCCGCGCTGGCTGTAAAGCCTCCGGTAAACAGCCCCAGGATACCATCGCTGGCCACCGCCTCCTTCACCCCCTGAAACAGCAGATGTCCGAATCCGATCAGAGGTACGCTGGCCCCGGCCCCGGCAAACTCAGCGAAGGGGCCATACAGCCGCAGCGCGCTCAAAACCGCTCCGGCGCACACCAGCAGCACCATCACCCGGCCCGGCATCAGCTTGGTCCTGTCCAGCAGGATCTGAACCAGGGCGCAGATCAGTCCGCCCACCCAGAATGCATGGATATATTCCACATTTCTCACTCCCTTCCGTTTTCTCCGCCGCTTCTTTCCTCCGCTCCGTCTCTCTCATCCGCCGCGTGCTCCAGGACCACCCCATGGGCGATTCCCGGCACGCTGTTTCCTTCATAAAAGCTTACCTTGGACATCAGCGCCCCGGTGGGAACGAACAGCACCCGCTTCCACTCCCCGCTGGCCACTTTTGGCAGGATCCAGGCTGCCAGTACCGAAGCCGCGCAGCCGCAGCCGCTTCCTCCCGCATGGGTGTCCTGCGTCTCCTGGTCAAAGATCAGCATTCCGCAGTCCTGATGCCTCTTTCCCAGCCGGAATCCTTCCTTCTCCGCCAGATCCAGCAGGATCTGCTGTCCCACGGAACCCAGATCTCCGGTGATGATGCGGTCATAGTCCTCCGGCTTTCTGCCAAAATCCCTGAGATTCTGGCAGATGGTCTTACAGGCCGCCGGAGCCATACATGCTCCCATATTCTGAGAATCCTTCAGCCCATAATCGGTCACCTTCCCCGACGTAAGCCCGGTGACAGATACATGCCCCCCATCTCTCCCCACCACGCAGGCCCCGCTTCCCGTCACCGTCCAGCTTGCGGACAGCGGTCTCTGGCTTCCGTATTCCAGAGGAAAACGGAACTCTTTTTCAGCAGTGGCAAAATGGCTGGAGGTCAGCGCCAGTATATGCTCTCCAAAACCGCCTGATACCGCCATGGCCGCCAGAGAAAGAGCCTCTCCCATGGTGGAGCATGCTCCGAACAGGCCGTACACCGGCCGGTCTAATAGGCCGATCCCAAAGGAGGAGGCAATGGACTGGGCCAGCAGATCCCCCGCAAAGATCATCCGGATATCCTCCATCCCCAGTCCGGCTTTTTTCACCGCCGTCTGCGCAGCCTGTTTCTGGAGCTGGCTCTCTGCCTCCTCCCAGGTTTTCATCCCCATTTTGGGATCCTCTGTCACCTGATCAAAGCAATGCCCCAAAGGTCCTTCTCCTTCTTTTTTCCCCACAGAGGAAGCCCAGCCCTGCAGACGGACGGGCGTTTCAAAAGCCACACTTTGTTTTCCCAGTATCTGCATCCTGTCCATCACAGCAACCTCCCCGCAATAAAGTCCAGAATCCCCAATGCCCAGGAGGTGAGGATTCCGTAAAGGATCACCGGACCGGCGATGGTAAATATCTTACATCCGATGCCGAATACCTGTCCCTCCTTCTGATATTCAATAGCAGGCGCCGCCACAGAATTGGCAAACCCCGTAATGGGGACCAGGGTTCCCGCTCCCGCCCATTTTGCAAGTTTGGGATACAGGTTCAGTCCTGTGGTCAGAGCGCTTAAAAACACCAGGCTGACGGAGCACCAGGTCCCCGCAGTTTCCCGGTCCATCCCCTGTGCCATACACCAGTTGATGATTCCCTGTCCCAGCACACAGATCAGGCCTCCCACCAGAAAAGCTCTGGCCATATTCACCGGAAGACTGTGCACCGGGGTTACCTCTTTTACATATTCTTCATACTGCTGTTTCTCTTTTTCAGACGTAAGCCGCGTCATCATATCCACCATCCTTTCCAGAAAAAAAACAGGGATCCCAGAGTCTTCCCCAGGGCAATGGACAGAATGATCAGCCCGATCCCCCTGGTCAGCTCCAGCCGTCTGGCCAGAACGGAAAACACATTTACCACCTCTCCCAGCGCTATGATCCAGCTGCCCAGAAAGATCCCGGAAAAAATCCCCATCAGCACCAGCCCCGCAGTCCCCAGAGAAATTCCTCCCTGATACAGATACAGAAGATTTCCCAGAAATGCCCCCAGCATGGAACAGTCCTCATACAGCCTCACCTTGTCTGCCGTCCGGGTGATCCCCGCGTATCGCGGAACAATACCCAGGCTGATAATGAAGGCTACTGCCCCGCAGGCAACCACCAGTCCGCCGCAAAGCCCCAGAAATCCCAATAAGATCTGCGTTCCCATATCACTTCTTCCTCCGGTTCTCCTGCTCGATGATCGTGGTATCCACCTGATCCTCATAGCTGCGCATTTCCACCTCCATGGGGGTAGGATCCTCCGTCAGTTTCCTTTTGCCAAAGTGATTAAAGAAAAATACCACGCCAAGGCCGATCCCCAGGGAATAGCTGATCTCCAGCGGGGAAAATCCACTGGATTTCTCCCCGGTGAACTGGATATGGATCTGGTCGAACAGAGTTTCCACATCCACATCGTTATTGAAGGTCATTATGGAAAACATGGTCCCGAAAAACGTGACCATACAGACGGCTGCTGTTTTCAGCCAGCTGAGGATCCTGTTTTTCCCTCCGGGGTCCTCATAGGTAAGAATAAACTCCGGTTCTCCCACGTGGACCACTTCCACCTGCTCCTCCTGCTTCTGAACCTGGCGGATCACATCGATCATGGATATGGGATATCTGCCGTATTTCTTTTTCTTAAGCGCAGCTACCTTTATCACCTTACACCGGTTCAGCACATTGGGATTGCTGCAGGAAAGCTGCGCGATATCCTGAAGGTATACATTCTCCGAGGTAATCTGCACATTCTTGTCTGTCTGGATATACAGCGTCTCACTCATCCGTTTTCACCTCCCACACCAGGGTGCCTCTGGGAAGCTCCCTGCTCTCCTGACTCTTCCAGGTAAGCAGAAGCGCCCCGGTCAGCACTGCCAGGCACACCGCCAGCGCCAGCAGCCACCATTTTCTGCGAAGCATGTTCCTCACACTCCTTTTTCCTTGACTGTTGGTAGTATGGCCCGATCCCCGGCAAATATGTATCTGAGGGCACAGTTCGCGCTTCCTCTGCTGTGCAGGATGCAACCATCCAGCCTTCCAATATCCCGCGAGACCGCTGTGTGCCAGCGGCACACGTTTTGCGCAGACCGCACTGTATTTGGGGCAGTAAGACCGGAAGGGCAGGCTGCCGCATCTACGGAAAAAGACGGAACACTTGGTATTTTCCCCAAGCGCTCCGCCTTTCACTGTCTACACTTTTTTTCTCAGCTTATTCAGAATCTTTTTCTCCAGCCTGGATACCTGCACCTGGGAAATTCCCAGCTCTGCCGCAATGACTGCCTGCGTCTTTTCCTGAAAATATCTCATATAGATCAGCTTTCGTTCTTCCCCGTCCAGCGATTTCAGGATATCTTCCAGAAACAGCCGATCCACCACCTGTTCACCTGGCGTCTCCTTTTCCTCCAGCTTATCCATCAGGGAAATATCATTTCCCTCCCCCTGATAGATCACCTGCTGAAGGGACTCGATCTGGGCTCCCGACTCCATTGCCATTACCAGGTCCTCCTCTGAGATTCCCAGCTCCCCGGCCACTTCAAACAGCGTGGGCTCCCGTCCCAGCCGTTTTTCCATCTCATCTCTGGTGCTGTATACCCGGCCCGCCAGTTCTTTTAAGGATCTGCTCACCTTCAGCATCCCGTCATCCCGCAGAAAACGTTTGATCTCCCCGGAAATCATAGGCACAGCATATGTGGAAAACTGCACCTGATAACTGGGGTCAAACTTGTCCACCGCTTTGATCAGTCCGATGCTGCCGATCTGGAAAAGATCCTCCGTCTCCACCCCACGGTTCTGATACCGTTTCACAATACTCCATACCAGGCCGATATTTTCTTCGATCAGAGTGTCTCTCGCCTCTTTATCCCCTTCGTGAGCCAATGCAATCAGGGCAAGAGTATGCTCCATATAACCTCCTACTGATAAACTATAATCATCCGGTCAGCTCACTCTTCCGGCGCAAAGGGATTCTTTCCGGTTCCCACAGTCTTTTTCATACGGACAGTGGTTCCCTCTCCCACAGCAGATTCCACCTGCACCTCGTCCATAAAAGCCTCCATAAAAGCGAATCCCATTCCGGACCGGTCCAGCTCCGGTCTGGTGGTATAGAGCGGTTCCATGGCCTTAGCCACATCCGGGATCCCCTTCCCCCGGTCACTCACCTCCACATAAAGGGTCTTTTTCTCGATCCGGCAGCAGATCTCCACCTTTTCCACCCGGTTGTCATAGCCGTGGATAATGGCATTGGTAATGGCCTCGGATACCGCCGTTTTGATATCCGCCACCTCCTCCAGCGTGGGATTCATCTGGGTGCAGAAAGCCGCTACTGCTACCCTGGCAAATCCCTCATTACAGGATCTGCTGTCAAAGATAATCTTCATTTCATTGCTGTTCTCCATATTTTCTCTCCCCTTTCAGCTCTCCCCATTCCATGTTTTCTCCCGGCCGACCCCGATCAGCCTGGTAATCCCCGCCAGCTGCAGCACCTTATAAATCCTGTCATTCACATGAGTAGCCTCCACTGTGCCGCCCAGAAGCCGCACATTCTGATACCTTCCCATGATCACCCCGATCCCTGAGCTGTCCATAAAATCCGTATCCCTGAAATCGAATTCCACCTGGTTTACGTTCTTCCGGGCGATCATCTGATCCGCAGTCAGCCGGATCTGCTCCGCACTGTGGTGATCCAGCTCCCTGGGCATCCGGATAACAAGCGTTTTTTTCCTGATCTGAAATTGTTCCATCCCCATTCTCCCTCTCCCACTGCTTTTCTTTATTCCCGCCGGCAATGAGCCAGGCGGGCATACCTGCATGGCCATCTGGCGGCTGCCGCGAAGGCCCCTTCCCTCCGCCGGCAACAAGCCAGGCGGACATACCTGCATGGCCATCTGACAACTTCCGCGAAGGCTCTGCCCTCCATATCACAAAAGCGGGGATATGTCCATGCATATCCCCGCTTCAGAGGTTTCTCCTGTAACTATTCAGCCTTCCAACATCCCGCGAGACCGCTGCATGCCAGTGGCACACGTTTTGCGCCGACCGAAACGGAGTGCAGATCACGCCGCATCTGCGGCGGGATCCCGAGGCCTGCAGACGCCAGTCTGCGGAAATCGCAGCCTGTGTGCATTCTTCTGTAACAGGAAAGCCGGAAGGCTGAACTGTTGCTTTCTCCTGGTTACAGTTCCGCCTTTCGGCCTCCCTGCTGTTTCTCCCGTGTTATCTGTCTGTCCTGCCCGGCAGCAAGCCGCCGCTCCTTTACCTGCGGGCTGCAGCGCCGCTCTGCCCCGCCTACTGCTCCACAGGGTCCTCTTCAGTACCCTGTCCCTGGGAAACGGTTCCATCCTGATCTCCTCCGGTATTCCCTGTATCCGCGGATCCGGTCTGATCCGCCGTCTGGTCAGTTCCTGCACCAGCGGCCTGATCCTCTCCCGCCGCGACATCCTGTCCCGCAGTCTCTCCGGCTTCATCTCCGGTGTCGTTCTGCGTCTGGGCGGTTCCCGTATCTCCCTGTTCCAGATTATCAAATCCCCGGCCTCCATTGTCCACATACCGCTGCGCCTGGGTGGCTCTCCGGGTTCCCGGGAAGGTATCTACGATCTGCTGGAAGATTTTCAGGGCATTATCATAATCTCCGCTGAGCCGGTAGGAATGAGCCAGCAGGTTCAGTGTCTCGTAATCCGCATCATCAATTTCCAGCGCCTGGGTCAGCGCACTGATGGCTGCGGCATAATCCTCCTGATAGAATGCCTGTTCTCCTTCCGACCTCAGATTATTCAGCATCGTTGTCTGGATATTCTGGTAAATCGTATCATAAATCTCCTTGGCATCCACTCCAAGAAGATCCGAGTTAATATTCTGCATCACATTGGCTGTAGCCGTATAATCTCCCTGCTGATAAGAGTTGTACGCCTTGATCAGATTCTCATATGCCGTCACCTGCTCCTGTGCCTGGGCGATCTGATCCTGGGCGGAGGAAACGGTCTCTTCCGACTGGGCAATCTCCTCCTCCATCTTGGTCAGTTCCGCCGCCTGGCTGGCCATGGTGTTGCTGTACTCTGTCACCTTCTCATTGGCCTCCCGATTGATCCTCTGGGTATTGGCAGGCACCAGCAGGAACCACACAAGACAGGCCCCCACCAGAAATCCCACTCCCAGATTCAGCAGCGTGGCTGCCATGGAACTCTCCCGGAAGGTAGGCGGCTGAATGATCACTTCGTTATCTGCCAGATAGGTTACCGACTGTCCCCGCAAAGGCCCCGGCTTTTCCCGGCCCCCCAGTCCCCATCTCCGGGGCTCCAGGCTGGTGGCCGTACCCGTCTGTTCGTCCACCTCCTTCAGAAACCGGAGGGTGGTGGAATTGGTCTTGTCAATCTTGGCCGCCTTTTTTAAAATCTTTCTGGCTTTCTCGTAGGATTCGTTCTTAATATAGATCAATGCCAGCAAATGGTATCCCTTGATCAGCTTGGGATTCTGAGTCAGGATCTTTTTCAGCTGGATCACTGCCACATCCTCGCTGCCGCTGCGGCAGCAGGCCAGACACTCATTGTACTTTTTGATGGTCTGGTTGATCACGTCCAGCTTGTTGGCATTGGCCTGCAGCCGGTCTATGTACTCGGACGCGATGTTGTTCTCCGGCATGATGTTCTTGCTGATCACCCATTCGCTCAGGGCTGCAACTGCCTCGCCCGTCTCAAAATAGACCAGTCCCAGCAGATTTCTGGCCTGAATATTCAGCTTGTTAAACTTCAGACTCCGTTTCAGTAAATCAATGGCTCCCGACAGATCCCTGATCTCCGCCTTCTCCAGTCCCTGATTATAGTACAGGTTGGACAGATGCCAGATCTTCTTCTGCACCTCCACGTCAAACCCGCAGCTGGGGCAGTAGGCGGAATCATTCAGGGGAGCGCCGCAGTTCATACAGTTCATCCAATACCCCTTACTCTTTCTTTTTCTGTCCCTCTGTCTTCAGCATCTCCTTCAGGACATCTACAATATCCGTGATATCCCTGGTGTAGATGGCGCTCTCCACCTCATCCACATCCAGGCATGGCTTGAACTTCTTCAGTTCCTCTTCGTAATTAATCATGTATCATACTCCTTCACTGAGCAGACTGCCGCCTGCCGAGATACTCCTTGATCTCCCCCACCAGGTACAGCGATCCCACGCAGAACAGCATCCCGTCTCCCTTCAGAGCCAGGGCTCGCTCAAATGCCTCCCCCACGTCCTGGCATGCCTCCACGTAAGGACAACCGCTCTCCTCAAACAGGCCGGCCAGCTCATTGGCGGGAACCACCCGGCTTCCCCAGATCTGCGTGGCCACCACGGCCTTGGGCCGGATACTCTGACACACCGTCCGGATCATCCCCTGATAATCCTTATCGCTCACGGCGGAAAACAGCAGTGTGATCTCATCGTTCTTTCGGAAATGACATGCTGTCTCCACAAACCGGCGGATACCGTCCTGATTGTGAGCACCGTCCACGATCACGCCCGGCATGATGGTTTCCATCCGTCCTTCCCACCGGGTTCTTCCGATTCCGGCAATCAGCGTCTCCACCGGGATCTGATGATCATCCTTCAGAAGTTCCATGGTAAAAAACGCCAGGGACGCATTCATCATCTGATATGCCGCAATATACGGAATGGAAATAGTAACAGTATTATAATACTTGCAATGGAAGGAAAAATCAATGCCCTCCCGGGTATTGCGCAGCACTTCATACATATCCTCCGTCAGGGCATAGGCCGGACTTCCCAGCGTCCGGGCTCTCTCCTGTATCACCCGGGCTGCCTCCGGATTGTGTCCGTCATAGATCACCGGAACCTGCGGCTTGATGATACCCGCCTTCTCTCCGGCGATCTCAGGGATGGTATCTCCCAGATACTCCACATGATCCAGGCTTATGGATGTAATAATGCAGGCCAGCGGATGATCCACCGTATTGGTGGCGTCCAGCCGTCCTCCCAGCCCCGTCTCAAGCACCAGATAATCCACCCCGGCATCCGCAAAGATCAGAGATCCCATAAGGAACAGTGTTTCAAAATAGCTGGGATGATCCAGCCCTTCTGACCTGGCCTCCTCCACTACCCGCATTACCCGCTGAAACGCGTCCAGGAATACCTGGTCTGAGACCATCTCTCCGTTGATCTTAAACCGCTCGTTGATCTTTACCAGATGGGGAGAGGTAAAAAGACCTGTCCTGTATCCGCCCATCCTCAGCATGGAATCCAGGTAAGCGCAGACACTGCCTTTGCCATTGGTCCCCGCCACATGGATCACCTTCATCCGGTTCTGAGGATTCCCCAGCCGGCCCAGAAGGTCTTTTGTATGATCCAGAGGATTTTTGGAGGTAAACTTGGGGATCTCCTCAATATAATCGACTGCCTCTTTATAATTCAACATTATCACCACTTTATCTCACGTATTAAACCGGAATTCCATCCGGTTCCTTTCCATTATATAATAGTGACGGAAGTTGTCCAGACCCAAACGTACTTTTTTATCTTACTTTTTTCCGTTTTCTTCCGCTCCCCGGGCTATTTTCTGACCCCCTGCGGGCGCCTTCCAAAAAATCCCCCACCATATGACAAACCGGCAGCAGACCGGCCCGGAGGAAAATATCGCAGCAGCTCAGCCTTCCGTCTTGACTGCTGCAGCATTTTCTCCCAGGGCTCGTGTCTGCTGCCGGCAAATCCATCACAGCAGCAAAAAGCCAAACCTCTGCCGTCAGTTTCCATTCCTACTCTGTCTGTACGTCCGGTTCCTCTCCGGCGTTCTCTGCCTCCCCGGACCGGGTACCGCCCTGACCATTTTCCTGATCCGTCTGGCCGGACGGCACCTCCTGGCCGGTCTGGTCAGCCGAAGTGCCTTCCTGCCCGGGCAATGCGGTTTCCTGTCCGGTACTTCCGGCATCCTGAGATTCCCCAGATTCCTGGGTCAGGAGTTCTTCCGGAACCAGCCTCGCCTCTGTCTCGCCTGCCGCGGGCGCGTAATAATAGTAGGAATCCGTTCTGGACAACACCCTCCTGGTGGAGCTGTTGCTCTGAGTGGCCACATCTACCAGATCCCCGTCTTCCAGCGTCACATCCCGGACCAGAAGCTGGGTGGGACCCAGATACGTGGTTTCCGCCAGTTCCTCATTGATCTCCAGACGGCTGGAGGCAGTAAAGTTTTCACCATATACATAATAGCTGGTATCGTCAATGGGCACGATAGACCCCAGACTTGCCGGATATACCCCCAATTGCAGGCTGGTGGCCTCAAAGGGATTCTCCCCGCCATACACATATTTTTCTCCGTACAGGATATCGTACTGAAGCGCCTGAAGATCCAGCTCATAATTCCTGGTCCCTTTTCTGGTCTGATGATAATTGAAAATGGTTCCCTCATGGATGTCCAGCCGGTCAAAAATCTCTGCTGCCATCTGATAGGCCGCCACATTCTTATCCTTCTTTTCCATGTCGAAGTTGCTCCAGATCACGTATTTTGTCTGGAACAGATAGCGGTTTTTCATATCCTCCGCTTTCAGGTCCATGGTGGGAAGATGATCTCCATACATTACCAGGACCACCCGCTCATCAAACTGGGAAAGGGTATCCACCAGTTCTCCGATAAAGCTGTCCATCTCATAAAGCTGATTTACATAATACTCCCACTGATAATTTTCCTCCTGCGTATCCGCTCCCGTTACCTGGATCTTGGGATCCTCCAGCACCGGCTCTGTGGGATAATCCCCGTGCCCCTGCACGGAAATGGTATATACATAATCCGGCTCCTCTGTGGACTCCATAGCCTTCATGATCTCATCGGTAAGGATATGATCCTTGATCCAGCCCATGGGGGTGGTATCGCTGATATCCGGCATATATTCCGATGAAGTATAGGTATCAAATCCCAGTTTGGAGAAAACGCTTCTCCTGCCGTAAAAGTTGGCCTCATTGTTATGGATGGCATGGGTGCTGTATCCCAGGTTTTTCAGCACATAGGCGGCGCTTTCGCATGTCTCATCCTTCAGCACTGTCTTATAGGGATACTCTCCCGCGCCGAAATACCGCAGGCTCATTCCCGTGATCGATTCAAATTCCGTGTTGGCAGTTCCTGCTCCCACCGCCGGTACTTTGTAGTAACCGGAAGAATATTCCTCAGAAAGCTGCCGGAAATTGGGAATGGGATCTTCCGAAAGCTGCAGGAAATTGATCTCTGTGGGATCGATAAAGGTTTCCAGCTGCAAAAACAGGATGTTCACATCCAGATTCTCCTCGCTGGTTGCCTGGACCTCTCCTTCACTATCCACGATCTGATCCATCAGTTCCTGGGAATATCCCGTGGGCTCGCTGATCCCCGTATCAAAAATTGTGGTGGCCAGACAGTAGGGATACCCGTAATCCTCATAGGCATAAGCGATATTTCCAAAATAATTGGACAGTACCCGTTTATCCAGCGCCAGTCTGGTCACCCCGGCAAAGGCCAGGATACCCACCAGGATCATGGGGATGTTTACCCAGTAGCGGAGTTTTCCCTCATACTTTCCCGCCTTCCGGAACAGAAGGACCAGCAGGATCAGCAGTATCGCAAAGACCGCAATCACCAGTGCCACGACTCCGGAAGACAGGTATTTGTTCATTACTCCAACGGCATCTGAAAGCAGCTTCAGATCCGGCCCCGTAAAGGGGGTCACCCGGTTAGCCAGCAAAAATCCGTTGACACAGCCAAGAAACAGCCAGAACACCCCCACAATCGCCCTGGCAAAAATCCTGTGCCGGAACAGATACACGATCAGAGATGTGGTGAAGATCAGAAGCGCATTGTACAGAAAGATCAGCGGACTTTCCACCATATAGTCCCAGGCTTCTCCCAGCGAGTGACGGGATAAGGCCTCGATCACCAGATACAATACGCAGCATCCCAGATACTGCAGCGGGACAGACAGCAGATTCAGTACCCGCATGGTCTTTCTTTTGTCCAACAGCTTCCAGATTCCGGAAGGTTCCCTGGGGGGAACCTCCCTCTTCTGTGTTTTTTTCTTTTCTCCCTTTTCGTTTTCCTTTTTCCTGATCAGCTTCCCCAAATCAATTTTTTTCATAATTACTCTCCATGCATTTCAGCGCAGCCGTTCAGTTTCCGGTCTTACTGCCGCACCTAAAGCCGGCAGTTTGGCTGGCGCGTCCTACACCTGCTGTCCAAGCTGCGCCAGCCGCTCCTTTACCTGTTCCATCATTTGGGTGTATTTTTCCAGCTTGGCCTTTTCCTCATCGATCTTGGCCTGGGGCGCTTTGCTGATAAACTTTTCATTTCCCAGCATGCCGTTGACACGGGCCAGTTCCCTGGTAAGCCGCTCCTCTTCCCTGGTAAGCCGCTCCAGCTCCTTGGCGATATCCACCAGCTGGGCAAAGGGAATGTAGATAACCGCCTGGGGGATCACCGCGGAAACGGCGTCCTCTCCGATTCCGGTCCTGTCCGCCTGAACCAGCACCTGGCTGGCTGATCCCAAGGTCGCAAAGAATACCTTCCCCTGCTCAAAGGTATCCCGTACACCGGCATCCTCAGATACCACATAAACCGTAGCCTTCTTTCCCAGCGGCACATTCATATCCTTCCGCAGGGCACGGATGCTGCGCACGGCCTCCTTCATCATCTCCACGCCTGCCTCTTCCTTCGGGAAGTTCCACGCATCCTCCCACTGGGGCCAGGACGAGATCATGATGGACTCCTCCTCCGGATTCAGCGTACAGTAGATTTCCTCCGTCACAAAGGGCATGTAGGGATGGAGAAGCTTCAAAGCCTGGCCCAGAACTGTTTTCAGCGTCCAGAGAGCAGCCGCCTTGGTGGTGTCCTCCTCACTGTACAGACGAGGCTTTACCATCTCAATATACCAGTCGCAGAATTCCTCCCAGATAAAATCATACACCTTCTGAACGGCGATTCCCAACTCGAATTTCTCCATGTTGTCCGTCACATCCCGTACCACGCCGTTAAGCTTGGAAAGGATCCACCGGTCCGCATCGGTAAGCCGGGCCAGGTCCATCTCCTGGGGAACCTGGGCCTTCTCCAGGTTCATCATGATAAACCGGGATGCGTTCCACACCTTATTGGCAAAGTTCCGGCTGGACTCCACCCGCTCCCAGTAGAAACGCATATCGTTTCCAGGGGCATTTCCGGTGATCAGAGTAAGCCGCAGGGCATCCGCTCCGTACTTGTCGATCACCTCCAGGGGATCGATGCCGTTGCCCAGAGATTTGCTCATCTTCCGTCCCTGGGAATCCCGCACCAGACCATGGATCAATACATGATGGAAGGGCACCTGGCCGGTCTGCTCCAGAGCGGAGAACACCATACGGATTACCCAGAAGAAAATAATGTCATAGCCGGTCACCAGCACATCGGTGGGATAGAAATACTCCAGCTCCGGTGTCTTATCCGGCCATCCCAACGTGGAGAAGGGCCACAGGGCGGAGGAAAACCAGGTATCCAGGGTGTCCTCATCCTGGTGCAGATGGGTGCATCCGCACTTGGGGCAGGCTTTGGGCATGCTGCGGGCCACCACCACTTCGCCGCACTCATCACAGTAATAGGCGGGAATCCGGTGGCCCCACCACAGCTGACGGGAAATACACCAGTCTCTGATATTCTCCAGCCAGTTCAGATACGTCTTGTCAAACCGCTCCGGCACAAAAGTCAGATCTCCGTCCTTCAGGACCCTGATGGCTTCTTTTGCCATCTCGTCCATCTTCACAAACCACTGGGGCTTGATCATGGGCTCCACCGTGGTCTTACACCGGTCATGGGTTCCCACGCTGTGGCAGTGAGGAACCACCTTCACCAGAAGACCCTGCGCCTTCAGATCCTCCACCATGGCCTTTCTTGCCTCATAGCGGTCCATTCCCGCATACTTGCCTCCCAGGTCATTGATGGTGGCGTCGTCGTTCATGATATTGATCTCCGGCAGATTGTGCCGTTTTCCCACCTCGAAATCATTGGGATCATGGGCCGGGGTGATCTTCACGCATCCGGTACCAAATTCCATATCCACATACTCGTCGGCGATCACGGGAATCTCCCTGTCTGTAAGAGGCAGCTTCAGCATCTTACCCACCAGATGACGGTAACGATCATCCTGGGGATTCACTGCCACCGCGGTATCTCCCAGCAGCGTCTCCGGACGGGTTGTGGCAATCTCCACAAACTGCCCCTCCTCTCCTGCCACCGGATAATTGATATGCCAGAAGAATCCGTCCTGATCCTCATGCAGCACCTCCGCATCGGAGATGGATGTCTGGCATACGGGACACCAGTTGATGATCCGGGAACCCTTGTAGATGTATCCCTTCTCATACAGCTTGATAAATACCTCCTGCACGGCTCTGGAACAGCCTTCGTCCATGGTAAAACGCTCCCGTTCCCAGTCGGCGGACGCACCCAGTTTTTTCAGCTGATTGATGATCTTTCCGCCGTACTCCTCTTTCCAGGCCCAGGCGTGTTTCAGGAATTCCTCCCTGCCGATCTCATTCTTGTCGATTCCTTCTGATTTCAGCTTTTCGATCACCTTCACCTCTGTGGCGATAGCCGCATGGTCGGTCCCCGGCTGCCAGAGAGCCTCATATCCCTGCATCCGCTTAAAACGGATCAGGATATCCTGCATGGTCTCATCCAGAGCATGGCCCATGTGGAGCTGGCCGGTAACATTTGGCGGCGGCATCACTATGGTAAAGGGCTTTTTGTCCTTGTTCACTTTGGCATGGAAATATCCCCTGTCCATCCACTTCTGATACAGACGGTCCTCCAGGCCTTTGGGGTCATACGTTTTGGCTAATTCTTTTTTCATGACAATCCTCCTGCTTGTTCTTTCACCGAAAAAAACGCCCCTTGTATAAAATTATACAAAGGGCGAATGTCTCGCGGTACCACCTTATCTTATATATGACGAATACCCGCCTTTCCGGCTTTCCGTTTTGCCCATGGGTGAGCCGCAGCATCGGACATTCTTACATATATATCTCTCATCCTGTAACGGGGATGGGCCGTGAAAACCTACTCTCCTTACGGAGCTGTTCAGTCCTCCGGTTCCGAAGCTACCTTCCGCCGGTACTTCCTCAGACTGCCTTCCAGCCAGCGAACAGTCCTCTCTGACAGGGTTGCCTGCGTACTCCTCTTCCTCATCACTTTTGACTGATTTATACCCATACACTATAGTAGCGTTTTTCTTTTTTGTCAAGGGTTTTTCTTTCTGTATTCCCGTTGTGCGCAACAGTTCGTAACAGTTCAACCTTCCGGCTTCACTGTTACAAATGCATGCACACAGGCTGCGATTTTCGCAGCCTGGCGCCCGCAACTCTCGGGATCACGCTGCGAATGCAGCGTGACACCTCGCGGAATATTGGAAGGCTGAACTGTAACAACAGTTCAACCTTCATCTGTTACCGTTTTGCGGCATCAGCATCCGCTGTCCAAAGCTGATCTGTTACGCCTTACTCCGTCCTGAGAGCCGTCACCGGATCGCTCTTGGCCGCCTTCCGTGAAGGGATCAGTCCTCCCAGAAGTGTCAGGAACACGCTTAAAAGGATCAGGATCACCGCCCCCTGGACAGGAAGCACCGCGTTGATGTCCGTGGTACCGGCCAGATGATGGATCACCATGTTGCCCGGGATCAGGATCAGAAGGGTCAGACCGATTCCGATCAGTCCGGCACACAGTCCAATGATAAATGTCTCCGCGTTGAACACCTGAGATATATTTCCCCTGGAGGCTCCAATGGCCCGCAGGATACCGATCTCCTTCTTTCTCTCCAGCACACTGATATAGGTGATCACACCGATCATAATGGAGGAAACGATCAGAGAAATCGCCACAAAAGCGATCAGCACATAGCTGATAATGTCGATGATATCCGTGACAGAGGACATCAGAGTTCCCACCATATCCGTGTAGGTGATCACCTTCTCATCTTCCCCGGCCTCCTCCATCCGGCTGTTGTAGTCATCCAGGATCCTCACCACCTGCTCCTTACTCTCAAAGTCTCTGGGATAAATGGAGATCCCGGAAGGCTCATCAAAATCCACATATCCCAGAGTCTGCAGATTACTCTCATAGGAGGCATTCTCCGTGGAATTCATGGACATCAGCAGTTCCATCAGCTCCTCTGCATCCATATTCATGGAAAAGGCATTCATAAATTCCTCCGGGTCGATGCTCAGCGCTTCCTGGATATTCTGCCCCATCTGTTCCATAGCCTGCTCCATGGCGCTCTGAATACTGCCGCTGATCTGGCTGATCACCTGCTGCATAGCCGCTGTCACCTGTGTCTCCAGCGCCTGAGTCAGGCTGGACCCGTAGGAAGTCATCATTTCCTGCATAAAGCTTTCTATGGAAGAAGAAATCTGCTGCTGGATCCCCTGGGTATCTACCATGGAGACAATTCCCTGGGACAGAAGAGTGCCGGCCTCCTCCGTTCCCAGATAATCGGCAAAATATTCTCCCATCCTGCTGGGATCCGGCAGACCATTGGCCGCGGCGTACGCCTGATAGCCGGAGGCGATATCCGACGCCAGCCGCTCCAGCTGTTCCGGAGTGATCTCCTTCACCTCGCTTTGCCGGACGATCTCCTGCCCCCAGCGGGTAAGGATTCCCTGCGCTTCCTCTGTCAGAAGATACTCCAGCAGATATTCATCAAACTTATCCTGATCCGTATATCCCTTGTCTTCCGCATACGCCTGATAGCCCGCCAGTATCTCACGGAACAGCTGCTGAAGCTGCTCCGCCGACACATTCAGCGTGCCGTTTTCCTGAATGATGGCGGTGATATTCTCACGAAGGATTTCTTTGGCGCTGTCTGTTTTCAGATAATCCATCAGATCCTGCAGAAGATTGGAGTAATCTGCCTGCGGATTGGCCGCGGCATAATCCTGATATCCGGAAAGGAGTCCTCCCACCATCTGTTCCAGATCATCCTGGGCTACATTGATCTGAATACTGCTCATCAGATCTCCCAGATCCAGCTCCGGCATCTGGGGAATGGACATGGAAATATTTCCCAGATCCAGCATTCCCGACAGATCCAGGGAGCTTCCGCTGCCTTCCGCCAAATCTGAAAAATCCAGTGATACCGCCAGTCCCTCTGTCAGAGAATCGGGATCAAAAGCGAAGGCCTCCTGCAGCGCTTCCTCATCTACGGAAAACAGGGATTCCAGATCAAAATCGCTTCCCCTGGTCTCCTCCCCGAATTTCTCCCCTGTGAAGACATTCACGTCCGGATCCTCCAGCTGGTTTTTCACGATCCGGCTGTCGGAAGACATCTCCGCCACATGCCGGGTCAGAGACACAGGATAGCAGATACCTGCGCTCAGAAGGGTTCCGTTGGCATCCTCGGCAGGCTGCACCACTCCCACGATGGTCAGATCTTCCCCGTTCTCCACCAGATTTCTCATATATTCTTTATCGTCTGTCTTGTCGGTCCATACCTGATACTCACTGTCGTACTGATAGTAATCACTGCTACTTACCAGCTTAAAGGTGATCCCCAGGATATCCTCATAAGAATAATCCCCCATATCTCCAGGCGTCTCAATGGGTTCCTCCGCAATAAACTGCTGGATCATCTCATCCAGCTCCAGCGCGTCCCGAAGGCCCAGAGTATACAGCATAAAGTCACTGATGCTCCCCCCGGCTGTCAGTACCAGCACACACTCATTATAATTTTCCGGCCAGCGTCCGGCTTTTACATCATACTGACTCTTGTACAGACTTTCCGTTTCCGGCATCTCATAAAATACATCCGTTCCCATCATGGATGACATCATACTGTTGGAGCTGCTGGCGGATCCCAGTCCCAGCGCTTCAAAAGAACGGTCCGGATTTACCTGCCGGACCCCATCCTCACCGTCCAGCCGGTAGATCTGGGGAACTGTGCTGTAGGAATACTCCACCGCACTGGTATACTCCTCAATACCACTGTCTCCGCTGTCCAGAAATTCCTTCAGAGATGCCAGGTCATTGGTGTCCATGGTGGAAAACATATCCGTCACCATCTCGATCACGTTGATATCTCCGGCTTCCCCGCTGTCCGCTCCCGTATTTCCATCCGCTGAAAACATGGAAGAAAGATCCATGCCTGTGCTCTGGATCTGCAGCGGATACTGGGACAGCGTTTCCGCCTCCACCGTTTCAATATAGGCGTTCACTCCCGTGGACAGCGCCAGGATCAGCGAGATGCCGATGATACCGATGGAGCCGGCAAATGCAGTCAGAAGCGTCCTGGCTTTCTTGGTCCGCAGATTGTTGAAGCTTAAGGAAAGGGCCGTAAGCAGCGACATGGAAGATTTTCCCATGTTCCGGTGCACCGCCTCCTGATGGTTCTCTTCCTCCAGCACAAGGGGATCGCTGTCTGAACGGATCTTTCCGTCTTTCAGATTCACGATCCGGGTGGCGTACTGCTCGGCCAGTTCCGGATTGTGGGTCACCATCACCACCAGACGGTCCCTGGCCACCTCCTTCAAAAGCTCCATCACCTGCACGCTGGTGCTGCTGTCCAGTGCTCCCGTGGGCTCATCCGCCAGCAGGATATCCGGATCATTCACCAGTGCCCGGGCAATGGCCACACGCTGCATCTGCCCTCCTGACATCTGATTTGGCTTTTTGTGGAGCTGATCTCCCAGCCCCACCTCCGCCAGCGCCGCCTCCGCTCTCTGGCGGCGTTCCGCTTTTCCCACTCCCGAAATGGTCAGCGCCAGTTCCACATTGGCCAGCACAGTCTGATGGGGGATCAGATTATAACTTTGAAACACAAAACCGATGGTGTGGTTCCGATAGGAGTCCCAGTCCCGATCCTTGTACTTTTTGGTGGAAATTCCATTGATGATCAGTTCTCCGCTGTCATACCTGTCCAGTCCGCCGATAATATTCAGCAGAGTGGTCTTCCCGGATCCGCTGGGGCCCAGAATAGCTACAAATTCGTTATCCCGCAGATTCAGGTCCACGTGGTCCAGCGCCTTCTGGACCAGATTCCCTGTTCGGTACTCTTTGCAAAGCTGCCTGACTTGAAGCATGTTTTCACGTCTCCTTTTTTGTCTTTTTCCGGGCCAGGATACCCGTCTCTCATCGATCCCCCGCTCTCCTGATACACCGCTGCCTGCCGGAACAGCCGCGCCTGTTTCCTGGCGCAGCCCTCAGATCTTTTCTGCCCGGCGCAAACCTGCGATAAAGGAAATTATACCACACCCCCAAATACCGGTAAAAGTCAGTTAAGCAAATCCATTTCAAAGCAGAATTCCATCTGCAGATGTTTCCCGTTTACCTGATACTCCCGGGCCAGACAGGGACCGCAGCTGTTGGAACCGCATCCTGATATGGCGCCGTCCAGACAGAGCACAGTGTACGGGCTTTCCTCCAGTTCATAATTATGTCTCTTCCGGGTCAGTTCCTCCTGGGTATAGCGGGAGACACAAAAGCTGAAATCCCGGCCGCTTGCCCGCAGGGATCTTCCGTCCCCTGTTGTAAGCTCCACAAATCCGCATCCGCAATGGCTGCCGTTTTCCTGGGGCCGCAGATAATCCTCATGCAGCGATTCCACATCCGATGTGAAGAATCCCAGCCTGGCTGCCTTTCGTTTGTCGCAATAACTCTCCATGGGACCGTAACCCAGATATTTCACCCCGCAGTAATCCCGGGGCAGGAATACCCGGAGTCCAAAACGGGGCAGGAACGGCATGACCGTCTCCCGGTCTCCCTCCACATTTACGCACAGCGTTCCGTCCTTCTCCACGGTCCACTTGGCAGTGCCCTGGAAAATAGGCTGTACCCAGGAGGCCGTCAGCTGGAACGCCACGGTGATCCGGATCTTTCCGTCTTCCTGGAAAAGCTGCGTATCCAGGATCTTGGTCTGCATCCGGTTATATCCCGCTTTTTCCCATTCCAGGCGGATATTGCGGTCATTGTCCATGGGCGCCCGCCATATATTGAAGCGGATGGGCTGATCTGTGACCAGAGCGCCGTTTCTTACCAGACTGACAAAGGTCCCTTCAAAACGGTCAAATACATACCGGAAATCCTCTCCCCGCAGGATCCAGAAATCTTCCCGGAACTCCGCCCAAACTTTTGTGCAGTCCGGCTCCCCCTGGCTCCTCCGGTAAGCGTCCCGGCTCTTCCGTCTGGCAGCGATCACCTGATCCTGCCCTGCCGGATGCCCTTTTTTCGTCAGTTCCAGATCCCGGTTCTGCACGTACGTCAGATTCACCCACACATCACAGTCCTGGCCTGCCAGGGCCGCAGCCTCCGGTATCACCAGTTCGCCCGTCTCATGGGGAGCGATCGCAGGTGCCCGAAGACTTCCCTGTACAACCTTCTTTCCGTCTTTCTCCACCTCCCAGCAGATATCATACAGCTCCCCCACAGACAGATAATCCATCATATTTTCCAGCACAACAGTTCCCGTCCCTGCATCCCAGCCCGTTACCCGCACAGGCCGTGCCACATTTTTGAATTCCAGAAGTCCCGTATGCGGTCTTCTGTCCGGATATACCAGTCCGTCCATGCAGAAATTCCCGTCGTCAAATTCCTCCTGAAAGTCTCCGCCGTAAGCGAACATGTCCCGTCCCTTGGGAGTTTTGCCCATATATACGGAATGATCGCACCACTCCCATACAAATCCCCCCGCATATCCGTCATATCGGTACATTCTGGAGAAATAGTCCTCCAGATCTCCCGGTCCATTCCCCATGGCATGACTGTATTCCACCATGATCAGAGGTTTCTTTCCCTCCTGGCTGCAGAACCAGTCCACAAACTCCGGCGCCGCGTACATCCGGCTGTAAACATCCAGACAGCTGGTATCCTGCGGCTTCCCGTCCTTGATCCAGATGGCATTCTCATAATTCAGAAGCCGGGTGGGATCGTACGCTTTCACCCAGCGGGCCGCCTCTTCCATACAGATCCCGTAGCCGCTTTCATTCCCCAGAGACCAGCAGATCACGCACCCATGGTTCTTATCCCGGCAGACCATGCCTTCCACCCGGTCCGCCACTGATTTTCTGAACCGCTCATCCTGCATTGCCACCCCGTAGGAAATATCCTTCTGGAATTCCGCATACCGGTCTTCCTTTCCTCCCCCTCCGTACAGGTCCAGACAGCCGTTGGACTCCACGTCCGCCTCGTCCATCACATAAAATCCCAGCCGGTCGCACTCATCCAGCGTCCAGGGCGCATTGGGATAATGGCTGGTGCGGATGGCATTCACATTATGCTCCTTCATCAGCCGCAGATCCCTCCGGTACTGCTCTCTGGAGATCACAGATCCTGTATACGGATCGCTGTCGTGGCGGTTGACTCCCTTCAGCTTAAACTTCCTGCCATTCAGATAAAGCACATTTCCCCGGGCCTCCACCTTCCGCACAGCCACCTGCTGACAGATATATTCCCCCTGGCACTCCAGCATCAGATAGTACAGATTGGGCTGCTCCGCGTTCCACAGCCGGGGCTGGTCAATGACAAACTCGGCGCGTTTCTGATGTCCGCAGACCCCCTCCGCCAGGCTTCCCTCTCCCCGGGAATCCAGCAGGCGGAGCACCGCCTCCCCCTCTCCCTCCAGTTCCACATCCACCTTCACCACAGCTCTCTGAAAATCTCCGGAAAGCTCCGTGGTCACAAAGAAATCCCTGATGTGGTTCCGGGGTCTCCTCATCAGATACACATCCCTGAAGATTCCTGACCAGCGCAGTTTATCCTGATCCTCCAGGTATGTTCCGTCACACCACTTCAGCACCAGCACCGTCAGCCGGTTCTTTCCATCCCGCAGCTTATCCGTCACATCAAACTCACTGGTGTTATGGGAGACCTGGCTGTAACCGGTCCACCGGCCGTTTATCCATACGTAGAAACAGGAATCCACCCCTTCAAAGTCCAGGTAAACCTTTTCCTGTTCCTGCCGATCCCAAAAAAATTCTTTTACATACAGACCTGCCGGATTCCGGTCAGGCACATACGGCGGATTGTAGGGGATGGGATACCGGCAGTCACTGTACTGATGGGAATCGTATCCCTGGAACTGCCAGCAGCCGGGTACCGATACGGTATCCATCCCCTCCGCAGGCCAGTCTTCCTCCGTACAGCCGGACGGAACCTTGTGCAAACTCTCATACCAGGAAAATCTCCAGTCGTCCCCGTTCAGCATCGTCACCCTGTCGCTGCATTCCATCTGCAGAAGCTGGGCATCCGCAGCATTGCCACAGGGTACATAATAAGCCCGGTGAGGCTCACATCCCACATGAAGCACATCCAGATTCTCATAATATTTCTCCAGTTTCATCATCCATTCCTCCCTGTTTCAGCAGCGGAAAGTGCCCTCCGCGAACTTTCCGCTGGTATGAACAACACCGATAGCTGCTGCCCGCAAGCGGGCCGCAGATACCGGCGGCTGATCTGTATATCTCAGATATCGTATACGCTTCTCAGTCTCAGATTATCCAGAGATACTTTATCCTTATTCAGAACCTTCACACGCTTTTCCCCGGCGTTCATGTCGAAATAATTGTCAGAAAGGATCAGATCCTCCTCCTCATTGAGGATCTCCACGCTCTTGGCGTAAGCATCGGCTTTCACCACGATCTCATCTCCTTCCACCCTGCAGGACAGACGGGGATCCTGATAACGGAAATACTTGGGATAGGAGAAGATTACCGTTCCCTCGGAAACCAGCGTTCCCGCTTCCCATGCCTCAAAGCTTACATACTGGCTGAAATAATCCAGCTGATCAAATACACGTTTCTCCATCCATACACTTGAAAGCGCCGGAACCCGCACCATCTCCTGATGCTCCTCAACGATCCCGGCATCCGCATTCCGGAGAGCCCATTTCACCAGAATCTCTCTGTCCTGAAGGGTCTCGTTGGTCACGTTCAGCCGGATGGATTTTTCAAACGCAAAGTGCTCCCGGTTCATATCCGCCTCCGCGGACATCCATCCCTGCTCCTCACAGGAGATCATCACCGGAGCGAAGAATCTCCTGGCATAATAGTGCAGCGCCTTCCATCTTCCGCAATAGTCAATGGAAGCCCAGGAAGCCACCGGCCAGCAGTCATTCAGCTGCCAGTATACGGCTCCCATGCACCTTCCCCTGTTCCTGCGGAAATGCTCCACACCGAACTTGATAGCCTCGGCCTGCAAAAGCTGGGAGGTGTACAGAAGATCCGTAAAATCTTCCGGATACCGGTAGGTCTGCTGAAGATATCCCAGAATCTTGCCGTTGGCTCCGGCATTCCTCTGGTGCTTTTCCATCACATAGGAGAAGATGTTCCAGTCTTTCGGATCGTCCGTGAAGGTCTGGATGGTCTTCAGCGACGGGAAGGACTGGAAACCGAACTCGGATACGTACCGGAAGAAATACTTCCGGTATTCGGTGAAAGGCTTGTTCCCATGCCATACCTGCCAGAAGTGTACATCTCCCCGGTTGGGATCCTGGGGATCGTCAAAGGAACCTCCGGAGGACGGACTTGCCGGCCAGTAGAAGGTGTCCGGATCGTATTTTTCCAGCATCTCGGGGATGATCCGTTCATACATCAGCAGATAATCCCGCACCTCACTGTGCTTGGATACCCAGTTGCCTTCCTTTACAAACTGCTCCATCTCGTTGTTGCCGCACCACAGCCCCAGGGACGCATGATGGCGGATCCGCTTGATATTATCCCGGAATTCCTCCCGGATATTCTCCTCAAACTCCGGAGTCAGTTCGTAAACCGCGCAGGCAAACATAAAGTCCTCCCACACCATCAGCCCCAGCTCATCGCAGGCGTCGTAAAACCAGTCTTCAGGATAATAGCCGCCTCCCCACACCCGGACGGTGTTGAAATTGGCTTCCTTGCACTGCAAAAGCAGTTCTCTGGTCCGTTCCGCCGTTACCCGGCCCAGCAGATGATCCTCCGGGATATAATCCGCGCCCATGGCAAAAATACACTTCCCGTTCACCTGATGGGCAAAGGAGGAACCCCACTGATCCTTCTCTATATGCATGGTCATGGTACGCAGACCGATCCTCCGCTCCCAGATATCCGCCAGTTCGCCATCCAGATACAGCTTCACCTGTACCTGGTACAGGGGCTGGTCTCCCACACCGTTAGGCCACCAGAGCTGCGGATTTTCCACAGTGATCTTTTCCGGAGAATTCTCTTCCGATATCACCGTTCCATCGGGAGCCGTAACCGTCACCTGGTAAGAAACACCGGTGCCGGGTGCAGGAATCTCTCTGCGCAGATCGTCTGCCGGATTCCACGTCACCTCCAGATGGAGATCCGCCCTGCCCTCCATGTGCTCCTGATGGATCCGCACACTGTCCATCCGTCCCTTCTTTACCGCCAGAAGTGAAACCGGCCGGTAGATACCTGCGTCCGGAAGATGCGCGCCCCAGTCCCAGCCGAACATACAGTGAGCCTTGCGGATATGTACAAATCCGTCCATGGCATCCTCGCTTCCCCTGGTGGGACATTTGGCAAACTCCTGACGGATATAAGCCAGCGGAGAATGGAAATACACCCGCAGCGTATTCTCTCCCTCCCTGAGCGCATCCGTTACATCGTACTCCCAGATCCGGTGCATATTCTTCGCGGAACCGACAGGGATCTGATTTACATAAATATCCGCAATGGTATCCAGCCCCAGAAACTGCAGCCAGATCCTCTCCCCCTCTTCCTTCCGATTCCAGCAAAATACCGTCTCATACTCGTAGTCCTTTTCCATCAGTGCCAAAGCCTGATCCTCGTTGTCCTTCCAGTAGGGGTCCTCCATCTTCCCGTTTCTCAGAAGATCCGTATAGACAGTTCCCGGCACCCTGGCCTCCTGCCACTCCCCCCCGGCCTCTCTCATTCTCCAGTTTTCATGAAGAGTCTGCTTGTACATCATGTGTTTACCTCCATAAATAGCTTTCTGCAGACAACCTTCTCCTCCTTGGGTCTGCCTGTTCCATATGCCGAAATATCTAACAGAAGTATAGCAAAAACATTCCGTCAAAACAACTTCCGGCTTTTCTTTTTTCATAAAATTTTTCTAAACCTGCGGATTTCTGTTCGGACTGCCAAAAGACATCTGAAGTTCTTTGAAAATACGCCGTCCGTTGCCCGGCAAATGACGCTGCGTGCCAGTGGCACACATTCAGCACCGACCGTAACGAAGTGAGAACCCGCTCATGCAGGCATGGCGGCCATTTGCCGGGCGTATCGCCCAAAAAAACACGAGCAGGGGATGATACCTCCCCTGCTCACATCAGTCTTCCGTCTTCAATTCTACTTCTCTTCCAGCTGAATCTTTGCCACACGGACCACCAGCTGGCGTCCATACTGATAAGGAACGGTCTTTACCGTTACCTGCCCGTCCGCCTGCTCAAATTCCACCGGTTCTCCGTTGTCCAGCCAGGTGATCGTTTTCACCTTCTGATCCATCCTGAAGATATCCCGGTACTCCGCCTCCTGACGCAGCGCCACGTTGGGATCGGCCATCATAGGCAGATGGTCGCAGAACAGATAACAGGTATCACCTTTTCTCAGGATAAAGTCATCCTTTTTATTTTCCACCTGGATCCCTGCGGGACGGGGCTCATAAATCGCTTCGCCGTTTCTGGCAACCCACTCTCCCATCAGATGGTAGATGGCTTCGTCCATCTCTCTCAGCGTTCCATCCCCCTTGGGCCCCACATTCATCAGCAGGTTGGACCCATAGCGGCGGCAGAGCACCAGATCCCTGATCATATCCGCAGGGGATTTGTAATCCAGATCCTCCGGCGCATAGCCCCAGTGATCGGCAAATACCTGGCACATCTCGCTGGCCACATACTTGGGCGCTCCTTCCATGTTCAGGGGCTGGGGTTTCCCCCGCTCAAAGGTCACGCTGTCCAGCTCAATATGGCCCAGCTGTCCCAGAGCTCCCAGCCCGGTATTGTTGATGATCATGGCCTCCGGCTGGTGCCTGCGGATGCAGGCATAAAGCTCGTCCTCTTCCCAATCCTCATCCAGCTTGTCCCACATTCCGTCAAACCACAGACCGCCGATCTTTCCGTAATTGGTACAAAGGATCTCCACACTTTTCCGAAGATATTTCAGATACTCCTTGAAGTTGGTGCGGTAGGATTCCTCATGCCAGTCCAGCAGCGTATGATAGAAAAAGGGAACGATCCCCTGACGCCGGCAGGCATCCACAAACTCTCTCACCAGATCACGGCCACAGGTGTGGGGCGCATCCAGAGGATTCAGCCCGCAGGTGTCATACAGGGAATACCCGTCATGGTGCCTGGTGGTCAGCGTAATGTACTTGCAGCCCGCCTGCTTTGCAGTAGTCACCAGCCTGTCCGCCCAGTCCGGAACCGGATGGAAATCATCACACAGTTTATAGTACTCTTCATCGCTGATATTCAGGCATTTTTTTGCCCATTCTCCCTTTCCCAGCACACTGTAGATCCCGAAATGCACAAACATCCCAAAACCCAGATTTTCAAAATCCTTTATGTATTGTTTTACGATCATTATTTATCTTTCCTCCTTTGCTTCAAAACCCTCCCGGAAGCTTCCCTCTTCTGGAATTTTCTGACTCCGGGATTCAGATACGACCGTTTTTTATAATATAATATCCCTCCATGGAAGTACATGGCATTTTTGAATGGAAATCTGGACTTTTGCAACAGCTGCTTCCGTCCCCACCTTCTGATTTCCCGTCATAATCCCGCTTCCATCAGGCGCCTTGCCTGCTCCTTCACTTCCATAAGTTCCCCGTCTTCCAGGAAAGTGAACGTCAGACGCTTCCTTTCCCGGGTCTGAGGCGCCATCCGGTGAAGGTCTCCCCGCTTTTCGTGATACAGCCTTCCGTATACGCTGGAATTAGCCGGTTCCAGTCCCACTACGTAGTCTCCGGAGGCCCGGGATTTCCACTGCATAAAATAGGGCAGTTCCCGGATATTAAAGGACAGCTTCAGTCCTATATTCAGCGCGGGATTGATCACCGCCGCAAAAGTATCTCCATTTTCATCTGCCGCCATCTCATGGAGAAATACGTATTCCGGCTCGTTGTCCCTGGGAGCCTCCATCCGGTTCCAGGCATCCGTGTATGGCGCCGCCTCCTGATCCCTGGGGATCACGTTTTTCGTGGGAATGACGATCTCACAGTCCTCTCCCAGAAGAGGCCAGCCCACGTTGCAGTGATAAAGCAGCATCATAGGTTCCTCCCGGAAGGACTGATTCTCGATCACATCCTCCACAACAATGGATTTCCCCGGGTACGCGGTGGTGATCTTCCTTCTCAGGACCATATTCTCCCCGAACAGCTCCGCTTCCCGCATCTCTCCGGACACCGTGATCACATACTCTTCGTCCTTCCACACCGCATCGGAGCACACATGCTCCGCCGGAGTGGTACGGATCCTCCCGTGCATGGGGTATTCTTTCCCTTCGCTGACACAGGGCGGACATATATTCTCCAGTCCGGCAGTAAACATCATACCTCCCATGATGCTCCGCTGAGCCTCCGCCCCATGGGTATCAAAATGATTCCTTCCCATAAGACCGGGTTTCGCCAGAAAACTGACATTGATCCCCCGGTAGGAAACCTCCCCCAGGTCCATTCCCTTATCCGCCAGCACCTGGAACTTTAGAGCGCCGTTCCTCACCAGAAGCGCCTTCATCCCTTCGGAACGCCCCTCCTCAAATACCACCGGCCGCACCGATGCCGCCTGCTGCATGCTCCCCAGCCGGCGAAGAATCTCCTCTTTTTTCATCATAATGTACCATCCTCCTTCAGATCCAGAACATACAGGGCAAACAGAGAATTGGCCCAGGCAAACCACTCCCTGGTAAACCTGGAGGGATCGTCACAGCAAAATCCCTCATGCATCACTTCACAGTCATTGTCCGTAGCCAGCAGGGTTTCCAGAAGCATTTTCCGCTCTTCGGGATCCCCGGAGGTGAGCCCCTGCATGGTCAGGCCGATATGCCAGATATAACCTTGGGGAGTATGGGGACTGCCGATTCCTTTTGCCCACTTTCCCTGGAAATACAAGGGATTCCTCTTGCTGAGAATAAATCTCCGGGTATTCTGATAAAGCGGGTCTTCCTTATCACACCAGCCCAGCCAGGGCAGAGACAGAAGACTGGGAACATTGGCGTCATCCATCAGATTGTAATTTCCCATGCCGTCCGTCTCATATGCGTAAATATCCCCGAATTCCTCATCATGCACCACGCCAAAACTGCGGATTCCCTCCAGGATCTCTTTCCGGAGCGTTCCTGCCTCCTGGGCCAGGCTGTGATTTCTGTAATATTTCTCCAGAAATTCCTCCATATAACCCAATACCACCGATGCAAACATATTGGATGGGATCAGATAACCGTACTGGCAGGCGTCATCGCTGGGGCGGAAACCTGACCAGGTCATTCCCGTAAATGCCGTCAGACTGCCCCGTCCCTGCCGCGTGAGAGTATCGGTAGGTGGACAGTTCAGCCGCTGGAAGGTATAGCTGGAATCCCGCTCATGATTCTGCTCAGTTTTCCACACCCGGAGGATCTGCTCCAGGGCCTTTTCCACATTTTCGTCAAAAACAGTATCATCCTCTGTGGAATCGTGATACTGCTTCAGCAGCCAGACCGGATAACACAGGGAATCCACCTCGTACTTTCGTTCCCAGTCCCAGGGACTGCCATCCGTCAGATCCTTCTCCCAGCAGTTGCCGTTGGGCCCTTCGTTAAACGCGTTGGCGTAGGGATCGATACAAATGCAGCGCATCTGTCTTCTGATCAGCCCCCGCACCATCTTTCGCAGGATCTCGTGATCCTTTAAAAATGGCAGATAATGCACCACCTGGGCGGAAGAGTCCCTCAGCCACATGGCGCCGATATCACCCGTAAAAATGTAGGCCTCATCCCCTTCCAGAAATTTTGTGGTGGTCTTGGCCGTACTGACAAAGCAGTTTTGGAACGTCCGCTTCAGCTTTTCACTGCCTTTCAGATCTCCGGCAGCCGTAAGCGCGATCTTCTCTACAGTTTCTATCAGGCAATCTCGTTTTTCCTTGTTTCCCATATCATACCTCTCTTTTTTCCATATTCCTTCAGTCAGCAGGCCGGCGTACCTACCTATCCCTTTCTTCTCTGGGCGCGCAGCTGCTGCCGGAATTGCTCCACTGTGGCCTTCCCCTCTTCCGTCACCGGCTTGATCCATTTTCCGCTTCTGGTATACCATAATTCAAAGACCAGACGGATCAGCTCATCTGTATAGACAAAGGCAAAGACCGCAAGAAACGGCAGGTGGACCACCATGCCGGCTATCCAGGTTGCCGGCACACTGATCAGGAACAGACAGCTCAGTTCCAGCACGGTGCCAAACACCGCCTCTCCTCCGGCGCGGTAACAGGAGTTCATGATATAATTGCAGGTACGGACAGTGCCTGCCAACAGATAGATCAGCAGCATATATTTTCCGTACATCATCGCCTCCGCGCCAAGTCCGAACAAGCCCAGAAGAGGCTCATTCAGCAGCAGACAGGTCAGCACGATCACGAATGTGATCATGGGACACAGCAGGGCAAATCCCTTTACATACTGATAGCCCTTCATATGTTTTCCGGCTCCCACTTCTTTTCCCACCACAACGGTACTGGCATCGGCCAGTCCGCCAAAGAACGCAAACACAAAGCCTTCCAGGACACGGAAGGCTGCCATCGCCGCGATCGCGGACTCTGACTGGCGTCCGATCACAACGTTGATCAGCATCTGACCGATCCCATAGAATAATTCGTTGCATATAATGGGAAAACATTTTTTCAGATAGGTCCCGGCAAATCCGTCTTTCCAGCAAAACATCCTGCCAAGCTTCAATTCCACTGTATCCCGGTCTTTTACCAATACTATAAGAAGGATCGCCAGATTTACAATTCCGGAAACCAGCGTTCCCACCGCCGCACCGGCGACTCCCATACGCGGCATTCCCAGCCGGCCGTAAATCAGGATCCAGTTCAGCACAAAATTTGTAGCCAGCCCCGCCATGGAGCTGAACAGCGGCGCCTTTACTCTCTCTGTTGATCTCATGAGAAAGCTGACGATAATGGCCAATACCTGAAGCGGATAGGCAAATCCCACAATCCGCATATAGGGAATGGCCTCCTTTACGATATTCTCTTTATCCGTATAAATTCTCAGCAAAAAACCGGGGTTCGTCACCGCCACGCCTCCAAACAGCAGAGAGACGCCGAGCACGCAAACCATCGCCAGTCCAAAGGTCCGATTGATCCCCTCCTTGTTTCCGGCTCCCCAGTATTGGGAGAAAAATAATAAGGCCCCTCCGGCAAAGCCATAATAACTGGCAAAGAACAGGGATGAGATCTGTGAACAGATTCCCACCGCTGCCACAGAAAGCTCCCCCTGGCTTCCGATCATGATAGTGTCCACCATACTGGCTGTCGTAGTCAGAAAATTCTGGCATGCGATCGGAAACGCGATCACAAATACAACCTTCAAAAATGCCTTCCAATCCATATGACTTTTTGCCTTCATCGCAACAATATGTCCCCCCACTTCTTTACTTCCGGCAGTCTCCTGCCTTCTCTGTCTCTTATCTGCAATTATACCTGCAAGGATTCGGGAAATCAATTTCTTATTGCAGGCCGAACAGATTTCCTGATATGAAAAGGAATCCTGCTTGCAGGATTCTCCGCCTGCGGCGGGTCGCGCAAGCGACATCTTCCATTCCGCCGCAGTGCGATCCTCGCGGAGCGTTTTTGTTCCATAGGAAAGCAATTTCCTATGGAACAAAAAAAGCCCTTTCGGGCTTATTCCATTTCCAGCTATTGGACGAAACGCTCCGGCACAGGTTACGAGCGTCCCCGAAAATGATACCCCTGACAACTTACGGAGTATTCATTGTACAGCGCAGTCTGTTGCGGAGGAATCCGCGCTGATATACCGGGCTTATTTTGCCGGAGCTTTTCATCCTGCCATTTAATCGCTGCATAAAATCCAGACGCAAGGTTTGGAAGCGGCGCATCCCCGCTTCCCACATTCCACAGGTGTTTTCACAAGCCGGGCCGGCTCTCTTCTGTCTTCGCACAGTCCATAGAAAAAGCCCGCTCTCCTCAGAAAGCGGACATTCCTTCTCTACATAAACAGGGATGTAAAACTTTACACGGAAGCTTCAACCTTCATCACCATGAGCAGGTTTCCTGACTTACAGATCATCGCCTGACTCTCCTTCTCATACAAATGTACAATGGTTTTCTGAGTCTCACTCCCTGCATACAGTGACCGGATCGCTCAGGATTCTCACCTGATTCCCTCTCTCACCGGCAAGCCTGCGGCCGCCGATGCACTCATGATGTCACATATGGAATTTATACAAGAAGCATTATATCACCGGTGCTGTGCTCCGTCAATCCCCCAATTGCCCACGTCATCCAATCCGGTAACAGTTCAGCCTTCCGGCTTCACTGTTACAAATGCATGCACACAGGCTGCGCGAAACGCAGCCTGGCGCCCGCAGGTCTCGGGATCCCGCTGCAAATGCAGCGGGACACCTCGCGGGACAGTTGAAGGCTGAACTGTAACCCGATCCGTGCATCAGTTTCGTAACAGTTCAGCCTTCCGGCTTCACTGTTACAAACGCATGCACACGGGCTGCGATTTTCGCAGCCTGGCGCCCCCAATCTCGGGATCACGCTGCGAATGCAGCGTGATCTACACTCCGTTTCGGTCGGCGCTAACCGTGTGCCGCTGGCACACAGCGCCCTCGCGGGACATTGGAAGGCTGAACTGCAACGCAGTTTCCCTACAGCCTCGCTGCTGCGGCAGTCACTGCTGGCCGTCTCCCAGCGGGCGGACTGCGATCCCTTCTCTTTTCAGCGCTTCCCGGATCCTCTCCACAAACAGCAGCGCTTTTTCTCCGTCCCCATGGACGCACACGGAATCGGCCCGGATCTCGATATCTTTTCCGGTCACCGCCTGCACTTTTCCTTCCTTTACCATGCGGATCACCCGCTGGATGGCTTCCTGTTCATCACGGATAAACGCGCCCTCCTTGCTTCGGTTCACCAGACTGCCGTCCTCCTCATAGCCCCGGTCCGCGAAAACCTCATAGGCCACCTTCAGTCCGCAGTCTCTGGCTGCCCGGATGGTCTCACTCCCCCACTGAGCCATAACGATCAGTCCGGGATCGTAAGAAGCCACCGCTTCGCAGATAGCCCGGGAAAGCTCATAATCCTTAGCCGCCATATTATACAGCGCCCCGTGGGGCTTCACATGCTGAAGCTTCATCCCCTGAGCCCGGCACATTCCGCCCAGAGCGCTGATCTGATACAACGTATACGCCCTGGCCTCCTGGAATGACAGCTGCATATTTCTCCTGCCGAATCCCATGAGATCCGGATATCCCGGATGGGCTCCGACACAGATCCCGGCCTCCCTGGCCGCCCGGATGGTATTCTCCATCACCACCGGATCAGAGGCATGATAGCCGCAGGCCACATTGGCGGAGGAGATCAGCGGAATGATCCTGTCATCCATCCCCAGTGTATACCGTCCAAAGCTCTCTCCCAGATCACTGTTTAAATCCACCTGATACATAATGCTTCACCGCCTTTTCTCATTTTGCTTTATCCATTGTCTCTCTTCTTCACAGACAGAGCGGAAGCTGCCAGACAGGAAAGAACGCCCCCGTCAGTCCAGTCTCAGCATCCTCTCGATAAATCCGGTGTCCGCCCTTCCCTCGCAGAATTCCGGATTTTTCATGATCTGATACTGAAAATCCAGATTGGTCTCCACTCCAATGATCACCATCTCATCCAGAGCGGAGCGCATCTTCTGCAGCGCCGCCTTCCGGTCCGGAGCGTGAACGATCACCTTTGCGATCATGGAATCATACTCGGAAGGAATCCGATACCCTGTATACAGCGCCGTATCCACCCTTACTCCGTTTCCTGCGGGCAGATGCATATGCTTTACCACCCCGGGGCTGGGCATGAAATTTTTCTCCGGGATCTCCGCATTGATCCGGCATTCGATGGCATGGCCCCGAAGCTGGATATCTTTTTGGGTAAAGCTCAAAGGCTCTCCCATGGCTACCCGGATCTGTTCGATGATCAGATCTGTTCCTGTCACCATTTCCGTCACTCCGTGCTCCACCTGGATCCTGGTATTCATCTCCATGAAATAATACGTTCCGTCCGGCGCCAGGATAAATTCCACGGTTCCCGCGTTGGTATAATTTACCGCCTTTGCCGCCAGCACCGCATCTCTGTTCATGGCTCTGCGGATCTTCTCCGTGATGGCCGGAGATGGGGATTCCTCAATGAGCTTCTGGTGATTTCTCTGAACGGAACAGTCCCGCTCCCCCAGCGCCACCACATGGCCATACTGATCCCCCATTACCTGGATCTCCACATGGCGGGGATTTTCCACGAAGCGCTCAATATACATGGTATCGTCCCCGAAGGCATTGGCCGATTCTCTCTGGGCCATATTAAACTGAAATTCAAATTCATCTGCGGAACGGGCCACCCGCATACCCTTTCCTCCTCCACCGGAGGAAGCCTTGATCATCACCGGATACCCGATCTCCCCGGCCAGACGCTCTCCTGTCTGGGCATCATACACCGGCTCCTTTGTACCGGGAACCACCGGAACCCCTGCATCCATCATCGTCTTTCTGGCATGGGACTTGTTCCCCATGCTGTCGATCACTTCCGCGGAAGGTCCGATAAAGGTCAGCCCGTTTTCCCGGCAAAGGCGGACAAAATCCGCATTCTCTGAAAGGAATCCAAAACCGGGATGGATAGCGTCCGCTCCCATATTCAGAGCTGCCGTTACGATCCGTTCCTTATTCAGATAACTGTTCCGGGCAGGCCCTTCCCCGATGCAGATCCTCTGATCCGCCAGCTGCACATGAAGACTGTCCTTATCCTCCTTGGAGTAAATGGCCACACTGCGGATTCCCATATTCCGGCAGGCCCGGATGATCCGGACCGCGATCTCTCCCCGGTTGGCAATCAATATCTTCTGAAACATGGGCCGCCCTCCTTACTTCTGAATCTTCTTCACCTTGAAAAGAGGCTGTCCGTATTCCACCTTCTGTTCATTGCTCACCAGTACCGCCTCGATCTCACAGTCAAATTCACTTTCGATCTCATTCATCAGCTTCATGGCTTCCAGAATACAAACCGTCTGGCCTGCCTTCACCACATCGCCCACCTTCACAAAAGCCTTTGCCTCCGGAGACGGAGCTGAATAGAACGTTCCCACAATGGGGGAAGTGATATAGCTCTCATCCTCCGGATCATCCGTCTCCGGCACAGAAGCGGAAACCGCGATGGGCGCAGCCTCTCCGGGCGCCCCTGCCGTTCCTCTCCGGCTCATCTTTATCTTGGTATCGCCCTCCTGGATGCTGAACTCCAGCATCGAAGATTTTTCTATTATATTCACCAGCTTCTCAATTTTTTCCAAATCCATGTTGGCGCCTCCTTTTGTCTGAATCTCTGTCCTCTGTATCTATCTGATCTCCCTGCGCTTCATGTTTTGCGGCAGCGGAGCATGAACTGTTGCTCCGGGCTTTCTCTCATCCCGCAAACAGCTTGCCAAGCCGTTTGGCCACCAGACGGCAGTCCAGCACCTCTTTACAGGGCTGGTGGATCTTATGACGGAACTGATCCAGTTCCCTCATCTCGTCCAGCAGAAGCTGCTGAGCTTCTTCTACCGGCACTGCCGCAAACCGTACCTTGTGATCCGTCCTTCGCTGCACCAGCTTGGGGATGTCCACCGAGATCACTGTGGCGATCTTGGCATACCCCCCGGTGGTCTGCCGGTCTGACAGCAGGACAATGGGTTTGCCGTGACTGGGAACCTGCACGGAACCAAAGGCGATCCCATCCGAGATTATATCCGCTGTCCCCCGGTATGCGATAAAGGGACCTTCCAGCCGGCATCCCATCCTGTCAAAATCGCTGGTCACCACATATTCCTCGTTCAGGAAGGTCTCCCTTCCCGCCTTGGTAAACGCCTTATCCTGAGGTCCCATGACCACCCGCAGCGTCACTTCCTCCTGGTCGAATTCATCCAGATCCAGAGTCCTGGAAAGAAAATACGGCAGATATCTCCGCTTGATCCGGAAACCAATGTAATCCCCGTCCATCAGCCGGCGTCCCTTGAATCCGCCCAGGCTGCATTTCAGGTTGGTGGAACGACTTCCCATCACCACCGGGATGTCCAGATAGCTGGAAAACGCGATATAGCCCCGGCTTCCGGTGCGGCATCCCTTAAATTCCAGCACATCCCCCTTATGCATATACAGGGCAGTATACATGGAGACCGCTTTTCCATTCACATGCGGCTGAAAATCCCCGCCTGTCACCGCGATAATGGTCTCGGAGGTAAATTCCAGCACCGGTCCCATCAGTGTAAACTCCAGAACCGCCTCGTTCTCCGGATTATCCAGCAGCAGATTGGCGATCTTGAAGGAACGCACATCCATCACCCCGGCCACGCCAAATCCCTGACTCTGGTAGCCGCTTCTCCCCAGATCCTGTACTGTGGTGAGCATGCCGCCCTTTAATACACGAATTCCCATCCTACGCCTCCTTCCGGCTGACAGCACACTGATAGGTGCCCGCCTCCACCTGCTCTCTGATACTCCGGAACATTTCTTCATTCACGGGAACAAACCGGATATAATCCCCCGCTTCAAACAGAATCGGCGACTGTCTGGCGGGATCATACGTTTTCACCGGAGTCATTCCCAGAAGCTGCCAGCCCCCCGGAGAATCCAGGGGATAGATCCCGGTCTGTGAACCGCCGATCCCTACGCTTCCCGCCGGGATTCGGATCCTGGGATTGGCCAGTCTGGGCGTATGGATCCTCTCATCCAGACCTCCCAGGTAAGAAAATCCCGGAAGGAATCCCAGCATATAGATCAGATAATCCCTGGAACAGTGGATATCGATCACTTCCTGGGGGGACAGTCCCGCATGGGAAGCGATATTCTCCAGATCAGGGCCATACTGGCCGCCGTAGCAAACCGGGATCTGGATCACCTGCCGGGTTCCGCCCTCCTGACGGACCTCCAGCTTCAAAAGCTTCTCCAGCCTTCTTCGGATCTTTCCGTAGGAGATCACCCTCGGATCATAATTGATCAGCAGACTGCAGAAGGCGGGGATCATGTCCACCACCCCCTCGATGTGCTGCTCTTTCATCAGATGGACCAGGGCAGTGATCTGCCCGTTGATCTCGGGAGAAATCTCTTTTCCGAATTCGATCAGGACAGAGGAATCTCCCGCTGTATAAATTTTCGCTTTTTCCATATACATCTCCTGTTTCCCGTGGCGGGCCGATCCCGGGGACCGACCCTCTCCTGTCATATTAAAACGTCACCGTCCAGCCTTTGGGCCTCTCACTGCCGCCAATGCGGAACCGCTGCCTTAAAACAGCTTCCCAAGGCCGGACAGGGAGGTGATCCCCAGATATGCCGATGCGATCACCACCACGATCCCCAGCAGCAGCAGCCAGACAGGATGTCTGTAGTCCTGGCCCATAATGGACTTTTTCCGGGAAGCGATCAGGCAGACTCCCAGCGTAATGGGCAGGATCAGGCCGTTCAGGGCACCGGCCAGCACCAGGAGCACCGCCGGCTGTCCGATCACTGCCATCACCACCGTACACACTGCGATAAATCCCACAATATACCATTTCTCATTCTTCTCAATGGAACTGTGGAATGTTTTCAGAAAGGATACGGAGGTATAGGCACAGCCCACAATAGAGGTGATCGCCGCAGCCAGCAGTACCAGCCCGAAGAAACGGTAACCGATCTCACCTGCCCCCTGCCGGAACGCATCCGCCGCCGGATTGGAAGAATCCAGCGTCACAGCGCCTCCCGCAACCACTCCCAGCACTGCCAGGAATAAGAAGACCCTCACAATAGCGGCAATTCCGATTCCCATCACAGAGCTCTTATTGATCTCTCCCAGATTTTCTTTTCTGGTAACTCCCGCATCGATCAGCCGGTGGGCTCCCGCGAATGTAATATAGCCTCCCACAGTTCCGCCCAGCAGGGTCAGGATCGCGGAAAAGATATCGTTCATATCAGCGCTGGGCATTACGGTTTCCTTCAGTGCCGTTCCCAGAGGCGGACGCACAATCAGGATCACGATGAAGATCACCAGGATCATCATTCCCCCCAGGATCTTTGTAAGGGTATCCATGGCCTTCATGGCGTTTTTCATCAGGAATACCACAATAGCCACGCAGCCTGCCAGAAGACAGCCCACCGTATCGGGGATGCCCAGCAGGGTATTAAAGCCCAGGGCTCCGCCGCCTACATTTCCGATATTGAATACCAGCCCTCCGGCCACCACCAGAAAAGCCACCACATATCCCAGGCCCGGCAGCACCTTATTGGCCACATCCTGACCTCTCATCCCGGATACACACAGTACTCTCCACACGTTCAGCTGCACAACAGCCGCCATAAGAACAGATACCAGGATCACGAACCCGAAGCTTCCTCCCAGATCTCCTGTAAACTGGGCAGTCTGCGTGAGAAATCCGGGGCCGATAGCGGAAGTGGCCATCAGAAATGCCGCTCCCAGAAGAACCCCTCCGCTTTTCTTTTTTGCTTTTTCCATAAACTTCCTCCTTGTATGATAGTATAATTATTCCTGCTGAAAACCCTCAGGTCCAACAATTACTGTACTTCCTGCAGCCGGAGTCCTGCCGTGTCTGTCACCGGCATGGAGAATACCACCGATTTTGCCTTGCTGTTCATCCCGGCATGCTCCATGATAGACTTCATGATCCCATTCTTATCCGCAGCCTTGGCCACGATAAAAAGGATCTCCTTCTCATCCACGATGGAAACCTCCAGAAACTTTTCTGCCTTCTCCAGTCCGGTTCCCTTGGCGTGGATCACCGATCCGCCTCCGGCTCCCATCTTTCTGGCCGCATCCATGATCTCTTCTGTGTGCCCGTAATTGGCAATTACCACAATCAGTTCATATACGGTATCCTTCATCCTGCTTTCCTCTTCTTTCTCAAAACCCTGGCCGTCTGTGAGAAATTCCAGCACCTTCCTGCCTCCCACACTGGAGAGGGGCACCAGAAATGCGATTCCCGTTCCCGGCACATCGATCTGAAGCTTCTGTTCCATGTCGCCCTTGATGTTTCTCCACATCCGGTCCGTCACCACCGCCAGCCGTATCAGCTTTTCTGTGGCTTCCAGACCAAAGCAGTCCAGGATTTCGTTGCTGGCCGTTCCCCTGGCCAGAGTTCCGAATGTAACCTCCAGACCGTTTCTTTTATAGATCTCCTTCAGCTGACCCTCCACAGACCGCTTGGTGATAGCCATCATCATATACAGTGTGCTCATATTCCTTACCTCTTATAGCTCGATAATCTCTTCGTCCGAAATCAGAACTGCAGGTTCCTCCCTATGTCCGAAGCGCATCTGCACCTGGTAGACAAGTCCCAGGATCTGTATGGTGATCAGCGGGGTCATGGCCACCATAGCCACCACGCCAAAAGCGTCCGTGACGATATTTCCGCCTACACTGGTGCATGCTCCGATGGCAAATGCCAGAAGAAAAGTGGCTGTCATGGGACCGGATGCCACACCGCCGGAATCAAAGGCAATGGCCGTAAAGATCTTGGGTACAAAAAATGACAGGAGCAGCGCTGCCGCATAACCGGGGATCAGGAACCAGATAATGGAGATTCCTGTCAGCACCCGGATCATGGACAGCCCCAAAGAAATCGCCACGCCCACCGAGAGACTCAGGCTCATGGCTCCGGCAGATATAGCTCCGGAGGTGATCTCTTCCACCTGATGCGTAAGGACCATCACCGCAGGCTCCGCACGCACGATAAAGTACCCGATCAGCATACCGATGGGCACGATCATCCACCGGTAGGAATTTTCTGCCAGCACCTGCCCCAGATAGCTTCCCGCCGGCATAAAGCCCACATTGACACCGGTAAGGAACAATACCAATCCCAGGTAAGTATACACCATTCCCACGGCGATCTTAATCAGCATACGTTTTTTCATTCTTCGGAAAATCAACTGGAAAACAATGAAAAACAGAATGATGGGCAGCAGCGATACTGCCATCTCTTTCATATATTCCGGAATCTCCTCCAGGAACATCTTTCCCAGCTCCACGGAATCATCGATCTGCGGAATGGAGTTCATGGAGTATTCCGCGCTGTCCGGATGATAGATCAGACTCAATATCAGAACCGACAGGATTGGGCCCACCGAGGACAAAGCCACCAGACCGAAGCTGTCATCCTCCGCTCTCTGGTCGTTTCGGATAGCGGAAATACCGATACCCAGAGCCATGATAAACGGTACCGTCATAGGTCCCGTAGTCACGCCGCCGGAATCAAAGGCCACCGCGATAAAATCACCGGGCACAAAATAAGCCAGCAAAAATACCCCCGCATACAGAACGATCAGCATATGGGCCAGTGAGATACCCAGGAGCATACGCAGAAGCGCCGCCACCAGAAACAGCCCTACACCAAACGCCACAGACAGTACCAGGACCATATTGGGAATGGACGGCACCTGCTCTGCCAGCACCTGAAGATCCGGTTCCGATATGGTGACGATAAATCCCAGGATAAAGCTGAATACCACCATCAGCCACAGCTTCCTGGTCTGTGTCATACAGGTTCCCACATTTTCACCAATAGGAATCATCGCCAGATCCGCTCCAAAGGTAAAACCGATCATACCCACGATCAGCAGCACCGCTCCTCCCAGAAAAGCCAGCAGGGTGCCCGGCTCCATGGGCGCCACGGTAAAGCACAGGATCAGTACGATCAGGATGATGGGGATGACTGCTTTCAGTGTCTCCGACGTCTTTTCCTGCAGCTTCTCCTTCATCTTCATTCTTCCTACATTCATGCTTTCACTCCGTTTCTAATGCATGACTGCCGGCGCAGTCATCCCCGTCATATATGCGGGTCACGTTTCAGTTGCCTGGCGTTATGGCAGAGCAATGCCATATCGCGTTCAAACCTGTCGATATCCTCCTCCTTCATCCCCTCCAGAATTGCCCTGTAAAATTCCTCCGCAGCCTGTTCTCCCTCCCGTACCAGCCCGGCAGCTTTCCCGGTGCAGACCAGACGGATCTTCCTCCGGTCTCCCGGCACCTCATGCCGCTCCAGATAACCTTCCTCCACCAGGCGCTCCACGTTGAAGCTCACCATGCTGGCCTTGATTCCTCTGTATTTGCTTATGTCTTTTGCCGTGTCACATTCGGGATTTGCCGCCAGAAACATCAGAATATCCAATGCCGTCTGCGAGAGCTTTCTTTTATGGCAGACCGGCTTACAGGCGGCCTCATAGAAATCTGCCAGACTTCGGAGCTGCAAAATGCATTTTATCGCTTCCACACTCTCTTTTCCTTTCGATTTGGAATGTCCAAATTTGAACTTTTTAATATTATAACATTACTTTTCCGGGAAGGTCAACCCTCAATCCTCTTTCTTTTCTCTCTCTGTTCCGTTTTCCTGATATTTTCCCTTTCTTTTCCCGTTTCCTGACTCCTCTGTATTTTCCCTGTCATATTTTTGATACTGCCGGTGTTCCTCCCACAGCCGTTTTCTCAGCTTTTTCTCTGTCCACAGCAGCCTGCGCACTTCTTTTTTGGCCAGTCTCCGGTCGGAAACCGATGGCACATTTCCCCTTTTCTCTGTCATCTCCCGGACAATCTGCTCCACCGCCCCATCCGGCGCCACCCTGGATCTCTCAAAAAAATATCTGGCATAAACATTTTCCACATGATATCCTCTCTGCTCCATCTCCTCCCTGGCGGTCTGCAGAGCGCGAAGCTCCCGTTTTCCTCCGGTGACAAAGATCATATGGGTTTTGGACTTACTGGCCGCGATTTTCCAGATGATATGACTGATCGCAAAGGGAAGCTTCCCATTCTGACTGTCGAATACCAGTCCGATCCTCTCCCCCTGCGCAAAAATAATCTGCTGCTGCCGGTAATCCGATGCTTTCCGGCATATCACGCCGTCATATCCGGAAAATCTTTCCGCCGCTTCCCTGCAGTTCTGTCTGGAATCGTCATAATAGACCGTCAGCGTATCCTTCTCCTGTACGTTTTTTCTGGGGTTTCCATCTTCCATAAAGGTTCCTCCTTCTTCTATGATTTATAATTGAATATTTTATTTTTAAACTAATTGTTTATAAAAAAAGCCGGAAGCTTTACTCCTCCAGCACATCACTGATATTCTGATTGATCTTCCTGACCACCGTTTCCAGCACCTCCCGTTCACTCCGGGTAACTCCCTGCATAACGATTTCCTGGATTTCCTCAAAGATCGCTCCCAGCTGGAGCATAATAGGATCCGCCTCCCGGGTGAGATAATTGTGGACGCATCTTCTGTCCACGGCATCCTGCTCCATCTCCACATACCCCATCTTTTGCAGCCGCCCCAACGACTGGGAAATATGTCCTCTGGTAAACAGCTTCAATCCCATGATATCCTTTGAAGTATTTTTCTCCCCGGATGTATACAAATAAAAGAGGATCTGCAGATCGATCTTGCTCAGATGATACTGCACCTCAAACGGCTCCAGCTTTTTCTCCATCAGTCTGCGGAACTGCTTTCCATATAGAAGAGTCTCCAACGGGTAATCCATTTTCCTTCCTCCAGATCCTTTCTTAATAAAGAGCTTATCACATTTTTCCTTGCTGTCAATGGAGAATTCCGTTTTTCTGTCAATAACCGCAGCCGTTGTTGCTGAATAGCAACCAGCCGTTCCGTCTTGCGGCCGCGCTGTCGGTTTCCGGTTTGCTACGGCCGCAGCAGCGCGGCGCTGACCGATGTGGTGATACCCGCCCCCTGATTGGGATTCTGAAGCGACCAGATCAGATCCACCACAAATATCCCCACCAGCACCATACATAAAAACTCCCTGGAATGCAGGCTCATACGGCTTACCAGTCTCTCCAGCCCCGGGCGCAGCAGATATACAAAAACCAGTCCTCCGGTTCCAAACAGCAACAGCCCGATCAGGCATACCCTTCCCTGGATCTGAAAGGTATACTCACTGTAATCCCACCATTTGGTATGATAACAGGTTTCCAGAAACCATCCCGTCACATATTCGATCACTCCGCACAGTCCCATGATCAGGAAAAAAAGCAGAAGCGGACGGTGAAAGAAGCGGCGCAGAAGCGTCATGATCAGAACGCCTCCTGTGCCATAAATAGGCAGCCAGGGTCCCAGCATCACACCTCTCTTGACAAATACTCCGTCTTCCACCAGATGGATTCCCACTTCCCAGATCCATCCCACAAAGGAAAACAGGAAAAACATCAGGATCCACATAGTCAGATCAGATATCCATCGTCTTCTTTCAGTCATGTCTTCTCCCTCCTCCTTTTCCGCGGCAGTACGGTTTTCCGTCTCTTATCTGCAATCGTTATCTTATTTTTCCTCTCTCCTGCCTTTCTGATTACAGGATAATAGAAAAAATTTTATTTCCGGAAAAGGAAAATGAAAGAATTTATGAAGATTTCCGTCTTTTCTTATGAACCATCACCGGATCCATCCCAAACCCCCGCATCAGGTCTTTGCTCCGGCCGGTTCCATACCGGTGGAATGAAAAAGACCGCCGGTCCAGCTTTTCATCTGTTTCCAGCAGTCTTTCCACAGCAGTTCCGCCATCCGGCCTCACTGCCGCAAATGCATGCGCGCAAACCGGGATCCTCTCCGCTTTGCTGCGCCCCACATTTGAGGCGCAGCTGCCTCAAGCAGGATCTTTCCTCCCGCAGGCCTAGCTCATCACACGAACTGGTTGCGTCTTCCATCATACTCATAGTCAATGGATCTGAGTTTTCCGCACACCTCTGCGGCATTCAATTCCTTGTCTTCGCAAAACGCGTCCAGACTGGGGTAAAAATCCCGCAGCTGGGTATTTACATAACTGAGGAGCATTACCGGATCTTTGGGTATCATCTCTTCATTTCCTCCTTTTGGGACCCGCAGCCGTAAAAACCTCCCCTGCAGAGTCCTTCTTTTTAACGCCTCCATTATAATACCGGATCCCGCGTTTCACAAGGGGTTTCTTCTGTCCCCGGAGCTTTCGCGCAGCAGTTCAGCCTTCCGGTTTCACTGTCACAGACACGCACCGGCAGCGCTTTTCGCAGCCTGACATCTTCCGCGGTCCGCCCCGTTCCGCCCGATGGATGCTTCGCGGACGCCATCGGCGCTCAGACGGCCGCATGCTGGGAATTGGCCACAAGCTGTCCGTTTTCCACATCCAGCACGATAGTGTCCCCCTCTCTGACGCCGTCTCCCAGAATCAGCCTGGCAGCCAGTGTCTCCACATATTTCTGCAGATACCGTTTCAGAGGCCGGGCTCCGTATACGGGATCATAGCCTCCCTCGATCACATAATCCCTGGCCTCCCGGGTCAGAGTCAGGGACAGCTCCTGATCCGCCAGCCGTCTGTTCAGATCAGCCACCAGAAGATCCACGATACCGCCGATATTCTCTTTGGTCAGCGGCTTAAACATGATGATCTCATCCAGCCTGTTGAGAAATTCCGGGCGGAAATGAGCCCGCAGATCATTCTGCACCATGGACGCACATTCTTCGCTGATGCTGCCGTCCTCCTGGATACCCTCCAGCAGATACGTGGAGCCGATATTGGAGGTCATGATCAGGATCGTGTTCTTAAAGTCCACAGTCCGCCCCTGGGAATCGGTGATCCGCCCATCATCCAGCACCTGCAGCAGAACGTTGAACACGTCCGGATGTGCCTTCTCGATTTCATCAAACAGTACTACGGAATAGGGTTTTCTTCTCACGGCTTCCGTAAGCTGTCCGCCCTCCTCGTATCCCACATATCCCGGAGGAGCTCCGATCAGCCGGGACACCGAATATTTCTCCATGTACTCGCTCATGTCGATACGCACCATATTGTTCTCATCGTCAAACAATGTCTGCGCCAGTGTCTTGGCCAGCTCCGTCTTACCCACACCTGTGGGGCCCAGAAACAGGAAGGAACCGATGGGCTTTGTGGGATCCTTGATCCCCGCCTTGGAACGGATAATGGCATCTGTCACCCTGGAAACGGCTTCATCCTGACCGATCACTCTCTTATGCAGTACATCCTCCAGCCCCAGGATCTTGGTCTTCTCGCCCTCTGTCAGCTTGGCCACCGGGATTCCTGTCCACCGGGAAATGATCCTGGCAATCTCCTCGTCAGTGACACTTTCATGGACCAGTGAAAGATCCTGGTTCTTTACCTTCTCCTCCTCGATCTCCAGCTGCTTCTGCAGCCTGGGCAGCTCCCCATACTGCAGCTCAGCCGCCTTGTTCAGGTCATACTGCTGCTGGGCCTGCTGGATCTGACGGTTCATATCCTCAATCTGCTCTCTCAGGGAAGACAGCTGCTCCACGGAATGTTTTTCATTCTCCCACTGGGCCTTCTGGGACGCAAAGGTCTCTTTGTATTCCGCCAGTTCTCTCTGCAGCTCCTCCAGCCGCTCCCTGCTCAGTTTATCCGTCTCCTTTTTCAGAGCGGCCTCCTCAATTTCCATCTGCATGATCTTTCTCTGCTGCTCATCCAGTTCTGTGGGAAGAGAATCCAGCTCTGTCTTGATCAGGGCGCAGGCCTCATCCACCAGATCGATGGCCTTATCCGGCAGGAAACGATCCGAAATATACCGGTTGGACAGGGTTGCCGCCGCTACCAGGGCGCCGTCGGTGATCTTCACTCCATGGAACACTTCGTACCGTTCCTTCAGACCTCTTAATATGGAAATGGTATCCTCCACGGTGGGTTCATCTACCAGCACCGGCTGGAAACGTCTTTCCAGAGCAGCGTCCTTCTCAATATACTGCCTGTACTCATCCAGTGTGGTGGCGCCGATACAGTGCAGCTCTCCTCTGGCCAGCATGGGTTTTAACATATTGCCGGCATCCATGGCCCCATCCGTCTTACCGGCGCCCACGATCAGATGCAGCTCATCGATGAAAAGAATGATCTTTCCTTCACTTTTGCGTACCTCCTCCAGCACTGCCTTCAGACGTTCCTCGAATTCACCCCGGTACTTGGCGCCTGCCACCAGCGCTCCCATGTCCAGCGAGAAGATGGTCTTATCCTTCAGTCCCTCCGGCACATCCCCCCGTACGATCCTCTGGGCCAGCCCCTCTACTACAGCGGTCTTTCCCACTCCGGGCTCACCGATCAGAACCGGATTATTCTTGGTCTTTCTGGACAGGATCCGGATCACATTCCGGATCTCGGCATCCCTTCCGATCACCGGATCCAGCTTCTGATCCCTGGCCTTCTCCACCAGGTCCTGTCCATACTTATTCAGGGTATCATAGGTGGCCTCCGGATTATCCGTAGTTACTCTCTGATTTCCTCTTACTGTGCTGAGTGCCTGAAGAAATCGTTCCCGGGTAATGCCATACTCCTGCCAAAGCTTCTTCATGGAAGGACTGGGACTGCGCAGCATCGAGAGAAACAGATGCTCCACAGAGACATACTCATCCCCCATGGCTTTGGCCTCATCCTCGGCGTTAACCAGCGCCTTATTCAGATACTGTCCGATATAGACCTGTCCCCCGGACACCTTCACCCGGGCATTCAGGGCATTTTCCACATTATTCAGGAAATGCTCCTTATTGATCTCCATCTTCTCGATCATTTTCAGGATCAAACTGTCATCCTGATGCAGCAGGTTATAAAGCAGATGCTCCTGTTCGATCTCCTGGTTCCCGAACTCGTAAGCGGTCTTTTCCAGATCCTGAACAGCCTGCAGAGACTTCTGCGTAAATTTGCTGATGTTCATACGCTCTCCTCCTTGTTTTTTCTCTATCAAAAATGTCTGGTTTTTCTTGTTCTATACGAAATATAACACTTGTTGTTAGCCATGTCAAGCCTTGAGTGCCAGATTTTTCAGACTTCTCATACCAGTCCCGGATTTTTACCGGGCCGGAGGGAGCTTTTCACGTTCCTTTCTCAGGCCGCGCTCCCCCTCTTAAAATTTCCCGTACCGCTCCTTTTGCAGGCCTGGGCAAACTCCTGAAGCTTTTGTCTGGCCTCCTGGCTGAGATTCCGGGGTACCTGGATCTCCACCGATGCATACTGATCTCCATATACTCCCGGCTGGTTCATGGAAACGATCCCCTTTCCTTTCAGTCTGATCTTTGTTCCCGACTGTGTTCCGGGATGTATCCGGCATTTTACCTGGCCGTACAGGGTATCTATAACTGCTTCCCCACCCAGCACTGCGGTCTCAAACGGTATCCTCACTGTGGTATATACGTCCATTCCCTTTCTCTCATAACCGGGCCGGTTCTTCACATGAATTTTCAGAAGCAGGCTGCCCGCCCGGCCTCCTCCCGTTCCCGGCTGTCCTTTTCCCCTCAGCCGTATGGTTTTCCCATCCTCAATGCCGGCCGGGATGGTTACCTCCAGGGACTGGATATTTCCCCGTGTATCCTGCAGACGGATCACCTTCCTGCACCCGAAGACTGCCTCATCAAAAGATATCTCCGCCTCTGCCGTCAGATCCTGACCGTCCTGCGAAAATCCGCCTCTGCCAAAACCGCCGTGACGGAAGCCGCCTCCGCCGAACAGATCTTTCAGGATCTCATCGATATCCTGTCCGTCTCCCTCAAAATGATAGGTACGGTAGCCGCCTCCCGGGCCGCCTTCAAATCCATAGCGGTACCCGCCGGCGCCGCGTCCGCCTGTCCGGCTCTGATACGGTCCGTAATTCTCTGTGGTCTGGTCAAAGGCAGCATGACCAAACTGATCATATAATTTCCTTTTTTCTTTATCGCTCAGCACCGTATACGCCTCAGTGATCTGTTTGAACATTTCCTCGGCGTGACTGTTTCCCTCATTGCTGTCCGGATGATACTTTTTCGCCAGCTTTCTGTATGCTTTCTTAATGATATCCTCGGTGGCGTCTCTGCTGACGCCCAGAATCTCATAATAATCTCTCTTTGTTTCCAAACTTCTCACCTCTCTGTCTTCCGATCTGTCCGCAGACGATGCGGGCGTCTCCCGGACGTACCTCCCGGCAGGGAAATTCCTTCCCCTATCCGAGCTCCTCGATACTGCGGACAGCTCACGGCAATGCCGTTCACTGTCCGTTGCCCGGCAAATATCCGCTCATGCAGGCATGGCGGCCGCTTTCCGGGCGTACCGCGCAAAAACAGGAGGACAGCCGGCGCCGTTCTCCCGTTCTTTCCTTATCCTTCAATCCGGATATAAGACCTCTCCTTCTCCGGAATCGTCTCTTTTTTGGGAATCCAAAGCTTCAGGACTCCATGACGGAAGGATGCTTTCACATCCTCCTCCGACACGCCGTTTCCCACATAAAAGCTCCTCCTGCAGGCTCCCGCATACCGTTCCTGCCGGATATATCTGCCCTTCTCCTCCTTATCCCGGCTTCTTCCCTTTGCCGCCTCCACCGTCAGATATCCATCCTCCAGGGACAGTTTTACCTCATCTTTGGAAAAACCGGGCAGATCCATCACCAGACGGTACCCCTTCTTCATCTCTCGGATATCCGTCCGCATCAGATTCTTCCCTCTGCGGCCGTATATCTTTCTCTCCATCTTCTTCATATCCTTATCATCCCAGAACGGAAAATCTTCCGCAAAATCATCCATTAGATTGTCGCGAAAAATGGTTGGCATCATCATAACTCCTCTCTCCTTTCCTTTGGTATCCGCCAGAGGCTTCTGCCTTCCGGCCGCATGACAGGCACCAGAACAGAAGTTTTCCAGAACCTCCGGAGCGTTTTCCTGATCAACCGCCCTTTGTTCTATTTGTAATATAACACTTGTTTCAGGGGTTGTCAACCACATTTCTAAAATTTTCTGAATTTTTCAACAGTTCGGCGGCCATTCCCAGCTGCTCCCACGGACAGGTGATTGCCATCGGCGGCTAATCCCGATGAGTGATCCAAATATACGCATCCTCCAGAGTTGCTTCTTCAGGTACACATCTTCTGTCCGGGCATTCCTTGGCCAGAAGCCGCATCCGGATGCCTCCCTCCCCAAACTGTTTTGCCGACACCAGATATTCCCTTTCCAGTTTTCTGGCTTCCGCCTCGCTGTCTGTCTGTAAACTCCATACGCTGTCCCGGGCCATCTCCAGCAGTTCCCTCATTTCCCCGGCAAACAGAAATTCTCCCTTTTTCATCACCGCCAGCCGGTTACAGGTGGCTGCCAGGTCCTCCACCACATGGGTGGAAAACAGCACTGTCCGGTTCTCGGAAAAATCCACCAGCAGATTCCGGATCCGGATCCGTTCCTCCGGATCCAGCCCGGTGGTGGGTTCGTCGATGATCAGAAATTCCGGCTCATGCAGCAGCGCCTGCACCAGACCCACCCGCCGTTTCATTCCTCCGGAAAGCTGCCGCATCTTCTTTTTCCGGTGGGGCAGGAGACTGGTCCTGTCCAGATATTTTTCGATCCGGCCTTTCAGCTCTCCTTTTTCCACCCCGGTCAGCTCCCCCATATATTCCAGGCATTCCTGCACTGTAAGCTGGGGATAAAGATCGATCTCCTGGGGAAGATATCCGATCCTTCTGCGGATCTGCTCATAATTCTGCTCCGCGTACATCACACCGTCCAGTGTCACCGACCCGCCGGACGGCTTCAATAAGGTAGTCAATACTCTCATCAATGTGGTTTTTCCCGCCCCATTTTCCCCCAGAAGCCCGTAGATCCCTTTGGGGATCGTAAGGTCCGCATGCTTTACCGCTGTTACACCATTTTTAAAGGTCACTGTCAAATCATTTATCTGAATACTCATTTTCCTTCTCTCCTTTCCCGGCGTCCCGGCCCGCTGGCAGCAGGCCTCCTCTCTTCCTGTCATCTCTTCTTTTTTCCGGCTTTTCTGTATGCCCCCCGATGCTCTCTCCTTCCGTATCTCTATCCCGGGGATTTCCGCCGCCCTCCTGATCTCCGCCGGCAGCGGGCCCATGCCCGTATTTCCGCGCTGTATGCCATCCCTAGCGCCCACGGGAACAGATCCGGGATCTGCCGCTGCATACCATGGGTACCGCCGCCAGCAGCACAGCCGCCAGCAGCAGAGAAAGTCCGCTTCCCCACAGCCAGCTTATATTTCCCGCCTGCTGGATATCCCGGAAAGAAAAGGAGAATATGTTCCATTTCCCCAGCATCTCATCGGCTCCCTTGGAAATCAGCCCAAACCATATCACCGCTCCCAGACCGATACCGCCCCACAGACTTCCCAGCAGATTGGCCGCCGTCATGGACAGGGTTCCGCAAAACAGAAGCATGGCCGGCATAGCCGTCAGATACAAGGCAAAGGATACCTCAGCCGGGTCTCCATCCCAGGAGACCGACGGACGCTGCCAGAAAAAACATCCGTATCCCACAATGGAAACACCATACAGGTACACCGTCTGTACTGCCAGGCGGGTGTATACCGCCTTCACCTGCTTCGCAAGCGGACAAAGTCCGAATACCTCAGCCCGATGGCCCATCTTTTCCTGCATATACGTATCGGCGCAGAACACCACCGCCAGGATTCCCATGGCCTGCTGCAGGGCTCCTCCGATTTCACTGACACTGCTCACCCCTCTCACCAGGGCCAGCGCCGCTACAAATGCCAGTGAATAACAGATTTTATATACCGGCAGACTGATCTTGATCTCCGTTTTCAACAGGCTCTCCTCCTTTTCCACAGTATGGCAGCCACCGTCAGCAGCGCAGCGCTGCAGATCAGCAGAAAAATCTGGTTCAGCCCTGTGATCGCCGGAGCGGATGTCTCCAGAAAATCCCCGGGAAAACGGACCATGATAGCCAGCGGTCTGCCGTAGTAGTCAAAAATCCCATCCGGTCCTCTGACCCCCATATTGGAGTACAGCAGATATAAGAACAGAACAGGGATCGCCGGAAGAGGATTCCGAAACGCCAGGGCCACCACCGCGTATACACTGACGATCATCAGCAAATTGGTGAGAATATACTTACAGGCCGCCGTGGGAAAATCCAGCAGATTCACCGGAAGTGACTCCCTGGTTCCTGCCGCCAGGCACAGGCCGGAAAACATTACGGTCAAGGCCGCCAGGATCATCAGCATCACCAGAAATCCTCCCACAGTTTTTCCCAGTACATACTGCCACGGTTTCACCGGTTTGGTGTGCAGCAGCTCCCAGGTGTTTTTCCTGGTATCCCAGAAAAAGAGCAGCGCCAAAAGTATGGCCCCAGCAAATCCCATATACAATCCACCGAAATCCGCAAATTTGTTGGCCAGATACCAGGAGTAAGGGTGTTCCTCAAATCGCTCCTCCATATACCGGTTCACCTCTTCCGCCGTCCCCTGCACATACCGGTGATCCTCAAAGGTGTAAATGGAACCGTAGTAGCCCATACCTTCCAGGTAACGGTCGATTTCCTGGATTTCCATGTCCCTGAATTTTTCCAGAAGCGCCTGTACCTCTTCCCCGCTCATGTCAAACTCCTTCCGGAGAGTTTCTCCAATGGTTTTCAGCGCCTCCTCCTTTTGCTGCTTTTCCGTTGCCGGAATATATCCCTGCATCACATCCAGATCATTCATCGGAATGTCATCCACAGCCATTTCCCGGATCTCCTGATCCGAGGAAAACCAGTGCAGCCCCAGATAGGGACTTACCTCCTTGTAAACTCCTGCCATCACAATCAGAAAACCGATCCAAAAAAGAGGGCTTCTCAGATAGCTTCTCACCGTCTGCTTCATCACAGCTTTCACACACATCCCGCCTTTCTGCAGCAGGTATTCCCTGCTTTCCTTTGATAGGTTCAGTGTAGCCGGCAAATCACAACAAAAAAACAACGGGAAGAAAACCCTGTGGCTCTTCCCGTTTCTTTTTCCATCCGCTCACTCTTTTTGCTTTCCCGGCACAGCTCTCACCCGGAACACCGCTCTGGCTGCAGCGCCTCCTCCCGTCCGGTTTTCGGCCCACAGACCGCCCCCGTGCTTCTCACAGTAAATCCTGCTGATATACATTCCCATTCCAAAATGCTGCAGACTGTCTCTGGTACTGCCCCGGCAGAAAGGCCTGGTTACCGTTTCCGTATCCTGGGAAAATCCACACCCGTCATCCGTCACCAGCAGCGTCAGCGTTTCCTCCGCCAGAGACAGTCTGATCTCCACCCGTCTGTCCGCATACTGGAGAGCATTGGAAAGCAGGTTTTCCGCCACTTCCAGGATCATCTCTGAATCTGCCTCAAAGGAGGCTTCTCCATTTTCCACTGTCACCAGGCAGGTTTTTTTGGCCTTCCGGGACAGAATTTCTCCGGTCCTGCGCATGCTTTCTCCCAAAAGCTTCCCGGAGGTTGTACGGTACCAAAGCCTGCGGTCCTCCAGCCGGGAAATCTGCCGCATACTCCCGATAAACTCCTCCATCCGTTCTATCTGTCCCATACCTTCCTTCAGCATTTCCACGATCTTATCCTGATCCAGAAGTCCCTGGGGAACAAATTCCAGCAGCATTTCCTGATATCCCCGCAGCACTGCCAGCGGAGAACGGATATCATGGGCAATGGCTGCTCTCAATGCTTTCTCATCCTCCACCATCCTCCACAGCCGTCTGTGGTTTTCCTCCAGCTGACTGCGCATCCATTCAAATTCCCGGCAGAGCTGCCCCAATTCATCCCGGTTTTCATATGAGATGTGGAAATCCAGCTCATTTTCCCCGATCATTCGGGAAGCTTCCCCCAGCTCCTTCAGGGGCAGGCGCAGTTTATTCCGGTAGAACAGGATCATGGAAAGACAGCTGGCCCCAATGGAGACGATCAATACCGTATATGTGATCAGGAAATCACATACTTCTGAAATCCAGTTATCCCACCTGCTCATAATCTCTCCGTAAGGTCTGGGAATGGATACCTGATAATTTTCTTTTTCCCCTTCCAAAGCCTCCAGATACGCCTGCTCATCCACGTATTTCCACCAGATCTGCTGCTGGGTATGTTCCGCCGTATACACCACCAGACCGGACAGAAGAAATCCGGCAGTAAGACTTACCGCCAGATATAAAACGATCGTTTTCTTTACAGAAAGGTTTCTCAGTTTTTCCATCGGTATCCCATCCCCCAGACTGTTTCGATATATTCCCTGTCCCCCAGGGCCGCCATCTTTTTCCGGATCCTGCGGATCAGTTCGGTAATCCCCCTGCTGTCTCCTTCGCCATCCCATCCGCAGACACGTTCATAGATCCGTTCTCTGTCAAATACCTGGCCCGGATGCATGGAGAGGAATTCCACAATCTCATACTCCGTCCGGGTCAGTTTCAGATACCCTTCACCTATCTGAACCGTTCTGGCCTGATAGTCAATGATACAGTCTCCCGCCATCCGGTACCGGCTTTTCCCCTTCCAGCGCTCCTCCCTTTTCAGGTGCGCCGTGATCCGGGCCTCCAGTTCCTTCAGGCTGAAGGGTTTTACAATGTAATCATCGCCTCCCATCAGAAGCCCGCCCACCCGATCCTCCTCCTCAACTCTGGCCGTCAGAAAAAGAATCGGACAGGATACTTTGTCCCGGATCCGCCTGCAGACCTCCATTCCATCCATTCGGGGCATATTGACATCCAGCAATATAATATCCGGTCCCATACCGGCTTTTTCCATTGCTTCCTCTCCGTCCTTCGCCGTCAGGATCTCATATCCCTTCATCTGAAAATACTGCTGCAGCATCTTCAGCAGCTGTATATCGTCATCCGCCATCAAAATCCTGTATCCCATTTTTCCACCTCCTTTTCTCATTTTCATCCCGAAAAGTCAACAGAATATCAACAAACCCGCCTCCTGAGCGCCGTTTGCTGTATAACTAAGAATACCCCACAGCGAAATGCTGTGGGGTATTCTTAACGGCTTCGCCGTTATGTATTATTCTATTACAGTACACGTCTTACTGCCAGGATCGTTCTGTATGCAGCGTTAGAACTGATCTTAATTCCGTCCTTCGCATTGCTTGCATGTACGATAGCTCCGCCGCCCATATAGATAGCTACATGACCGGAATAGCAGATGATGTCACCCGGCATTGCCTCCGAGTAGGAAACACCCACACCACAGCTTCTCATCGCTGAGGAGGAATGGGGAAGCGATACGCCAAAGTGAGCATACACACTCATAATAAATCCGGAACAATCCGCTCCGTTGGTCAGGCTGGTACCGCCCCAAACATAGGGATTACCTACAAACTGGGTTGCGTAGTTTACTACGGCCTGTCCGGTGGGGTTATAATCTACAGATCCAGAGGAACTGGAGCTTCCGGAATCTGTGGAACCGCCCTCGTCAGAATCATCTTCCACAGTGGTGGAGCCTCCGCCGTTTGTGCTTTCTCCATTGCCTGTATTGCCGGAACCGTTATCGGTATTGTTATTGCTGTTGTTGGAAGTATTGCTGGAACTTCCTTCATCGGCATCGTCATCGGAAGACTGCTGAGCAGCTTCCTCTGCTGCCTGCTGTTCTGCCTCGCGGCGAGCCTGCTCTTCAGCGGCCTTTCTCGCAGCCTCTTCTGCAGCTTTCTTCTCTTCTTCTTCAATCTGCTGGATCTCAGCATTCTGCTGCTGGATCAGGGCCGCATATGCACTGGCCTGGCTCTGAGCCTCACTGATCTGCGCATCGTAATTGCTGGAAGTTTCTCTCTTCTCAGCCAGCTGGCTTTCCAGGCTGGCCTGCTGCTGGGAATAAGCCTGCTGCATCTCTTCCAGCTCAGCCTTCTCAGACTCCAACTGATTCCCCAGGTCTGTTACCTGCTGTACAGTTTCCTTGAATGTCTCCAGGCTGCTTCTGTCACTCTCGTACAGCTTCTGTACATATTCCGCCTGGTTCAGGATATCTGCGATATCCTCTCCCTGCAGGATCATCTGAGCCCACGCATCGTCCCCGCCATTCTCATACAGATAACGGATTCTCAGCTTCATGGCCTCATACTGTTTATCTCTCTCTGTTTCCGCTTCTTCCAGATCTGCTTTTGTCTGCTCAATCTCGGCTTCCTTATCTGTCAGTTCGCTCTCCAGGACCTCCAGCTCGACCATTACGTCTACCAGATCGGCATCCAGTTCACTGATCTCTGCTGTAATCTGAGCCTTCTGTGCCTCCAGGCTGTCGATAGCCGCCTCCTGCTCTGCCAGCTGACTTTCTGTCTCGGCTTTCTGCTGCTGAAGCTGCTCTTTCCTTGTATCCGCCGCAACGCTTACAACCTGTGAAAAGGTCAGAACCAATCCTAAAGTTAAACAAAGGATTCTTTTCTTCATTCCAAATTACTCCCTTATGTACTATGCTATGTTTGTCGTCCGGGTTTCCTAATCTGTCCTAAGTGTAACATTTTCGCAACACTTTTTTCATTTCTTTTACATACTAACATAATCCTGCCAGAGATGCAAGTCCTTCTTAAGAAAATATTTTATGAACAATTCATGAACGTAAGAATTTCTTAACCTTTTGTAATCTTTGTAACAGTAAAGCCGAAGGGCTGATTCTCTGCGGATCCGTTCCTCCATCCGATCATCCTTCCAGCGCCATCCCGTCCAGCTTCCGGATCTGACTGGCCACCTGGCATCCGCCCGTATGGATACAGTTTTCATATCCGCAGTCCGCGCAGATCAGTTTCCATCCGCCATTTTGCGGTTCCAGTTCACAGGTAACCGTTCTTCCCTGATTCTGGCTGCGGCAAAATCCTGAAATAATCTCTTCTCTGATCTCATTTTCCATACCTTTTCCTCTCCTTTGCGGGAGGTAGTGTCAAAAACTACCTGTTTTTTTGCTCCAAAATATAATAAAAACCTTGATTTTAAGGGAAATCCGCAATAAAAAGAGCATTGACCTCCCTTTTCTGGTATAATGTCAATCGCCAAACCAACATCCCCGAAAGGAGCCAATGCTCATGGACATTATACAATACTTACTCTCTATTATTCAATATCTCTACCAGCAAAATTGCTGGTTAATCAACTTCATCTGCAGATATCTACCACTTAAGCAGTGGGCTTTCGATGATTCCCATTCTCCAAAATATCAGAAGTTCAAAGTGGACGAACTTCCAAAAGTCCAGATCATCCAGCATGAGTGGGACTGGCATCTCCTGATCCCTTACTTTGAACATAGATACAATGTCAAAATAAAACCTGTCTCCCGACGTAAGGAATGTGACATCCCGGAAGACTGCTCCTGCCCTTCCTGCGGTGCCCCACAGCCTTATCTTTACCGCAATAACGGAAAAGCTGGACAGCTACATTGCAAAGTATGCAATACAAACTTTTCACCGGGAGAAAACCGCTTCAGCAAGCAATTCACCCTGCGGTGTCCTCACTGTGGCAAGGCTCTCGTGGCGAAAAAAGAACGGAAGCATTTTATCATCCACAAGTGCGTCAATCCCAAATGTCCTTATTATCTCCACAATCTCAAAAAGGTGGATAAGGAAGACCTGGAAGAGGATTACGGCAAAAATAAATACAAGCTCCACTACATCTACCGTCAATTCACGATAGATTTTTTCAGCATGGACGTAAGCACCCTTCCTAAGAACGCTTCTTCCCTGAAATTCAGTAAGCATAACGCCCACGTTATGTCTCTGTGCCTGACGCTGCATATCAACCTCGGCCTGTCGCTGCGCAAAACCAGCCAGGCACTCAAAGATCTCTATAACATCCAGATCTCCCATCAGCAGATCGCCAACTACTGCAAGACCGCGGCCATCTGCGTCAAACCCTTCGTCGATCAGTATCCTTATCGCAAAGGGGAATCCTTTGTGGCCGATGAAACCTACATCAAAGTCCGCGGCATCAAAACCTACGTCTGGCTGATCATGAACGCTGCCTGCCGTTCCATCATCGGTTACCAGGTGTCCGATAACCGTGGAGTTGGCCCTTGTATTCTTGCCATGCGCATGGCCTTCCAGGGGCTTAAGAAGCTCCCTGAAAACTTCAAATTCATTGCTGACGGCTACAGCGCCTATCCGCTTGCCGCCATGGAATTCGCAAAGAAGTTTGGCAAGGACTTTGCCTTCCAGATCACCCAGGTGATCGGACTTACCAACGACGATGCTGTATCTAAGGAACACCGTCCGTTCAAACAGATCGTAGAACGACTGAACCGGACCTATAAGGCTTCTTACCGGAAAACAAACGGCTTTGACAACATCGAAGGTGCCAACTATGACCTGGCTCTCTGGGTTGCGTATTACAACTTCCTGCGCCCTCACAAACACAATAAATACAAAGTTCTTAACGAAGTGGAAATTCTCCAGGATGCTGACAACATGCCAGGCAAGTGGCAGCTGCTTATCTTCCTTGGTCAGCAGACCATCCTGAACATGCAGGAAACCGGAACTGCTGGATCGGAGCGGAGCTGTTGTCAATAGAACCGTGGAATACCGGAGCAGGCGGCACAGCCGGCTGTGAGGATATGCCGCGAAAGTCTATTGACATAAGCTCACGGAGCATCCTCTCCAGCAGAAAAGGGGGGCAATTGCGCCCTTTTCCTGCCTTCCGGCGAGGACGGGTTCGGGCAGAGCCCGATATTGGGTCAAGGGACTGGTCCCTTGCGGGTTCTTAGGGCAGTGCCCTAAGCCCTCGGAGAGCTTTTCGGCATCGATATCTGCAATTTTCAAGGTTCTTTTGAGCCTATTTTTTCGGCTCAGTTTTTCATAGATTACTTGACACTACCTTGCGGGAATTCCTTCTATATTATATATTGTTTCCGTTCCGCTGCCTTCCGGATCACTCCTCTGTACTTTTTCTCTGGTAATAACCGCTCTTTCCCCCGATCTTTTCTTCAAGGCAAATGTCCGTAATCCTCATATCCTTGTCCACCGCCTTGCACATATCATAGATGGTCAAAAGCGCCGTGCTGACACCGGTAAGGGCTTCCATCTCCACCCCGGTCTTCCCCTGGGTCTTTACTGTACAGCGCGCCTGGATCCGGCACTTTTCCCGATCCACCTGAAATTCCACACTGCACTTGGTCAGCAGCAGAGTATGGCACATGGGGATCAGACTTCCCGTCTGCTTTACTCCCATGATCCCCGCCACCTGGGCTACCCCCAGAACATCTCCCTTGGGCAATGTCCGATGGGTAATACCGTCCATAACTCTGGAATTTACATAGATCCATCCGGAAGCCACAGCGCTCCTGAACGACTCGCTCTTATCCGTAATATCCACCATCACCGCATTTCCCTGATCGTCAAAATGGCTGAACTCTCCCATTCTCTTTCACCTCATTGCATGTATACGTGGCTGCCGGCGCCGTCAGCTCCGATCATCAACCCCGCCGGCAAATCCTTTCACGGTAAAGTATAACGCTCACAACGGCTGGTGGCAAGCCGGGGTTTCCCTTCTGTTAATATTGTGTAAAGAAGAGAATACTTTTGTTTTATTATTGACACTTTCTACAATTTGTGATAGGATAAAGGGGAATCAGAAAAGTAAAAGGTTCCGATAACTGACGGATATGTGATAGAACACAGGGAAGTCGGAATCCATATGAAGTCGACCGTCTGGGCAGCAGTGTATTATTCATACATTTGCTGCTTTTTGTTATAGCGGAAGACCATATGCCGGGATTTTTCTTTTCTGGAATATGCAGATAGTGCATGATAGAAAGGAGATTTTTACTATGGGCTACAAATCTGACATTGAGATCGCACAGGAGTGCGAGATGCTCCCGATTACCGAGATTGCGAAAAAAGCCGGTATCGATGACAAGTACCTGGAGCAGTACGGAAAGTACAAAGCAAAGATCGACTATAACTTACTGAAAGATACGGACAAAGAGAACGGCAAGCTGATCCTGGTTACCGCCATCAACCCCACTCCCGCCGGAGAAGGCAAGACGACTACCACCGTTGGTCTGGCCGACGGTATGCAGAAGCTGGGTAAGAACGTGATGGTAGCGCTCCGCGAGCCCTCCCTGGGACCGGTATTCGGTGTGAAGGGCGGCGCTGCAGGCGGCGGATACGCTCAGGTTGTGCCCATGGAGGATATCAACCTGCATTTCACCGGTGATTTCCATGCCATCGGCGCAGCCAACAACCTGCTGGCAGCCATGCTGGACAACCATATTTTCCAGGGCAACCAGCTGAACATCGACCCCAGAAAGATCACCTGGAGAAGATGTGTGGATATGAACGACCGTCAGCTGAGGAACGTGGTGGACGGCCTGGGCGGAAAGACCAACGGCATGCCCCGTGAGGACGGCTACGACATCACCGTGGCATCCGAGATCATGGCGGTGCTGTGTCTGGCCAGCGATATCAACGACCTGAAGGCAAGACTGGGCCGGATCATCGTTGGATATACATACGGAAAGGTTTCCGAGCAGAAACCGGTAACGGCTCACGACCTGCATGCGGAAGGCGCCATGACCGCGCTGCTGAAGGACGCCCTGAAGCCCAACCTGGTACAGACCCTGGAGCATGTGCCGGCCATCGTACACGGCGGCCCCTTCGCCAACATCGCTCACGGCTGCAACTCCGTGACAGCCACCAAGATGGCGCTGAAGCTGGCGGACTACACCATCACAGAGGCGGGATTCGGAGCGGATCTGGGAGCAGAGAAGTTCCTGGATATCAAGTGCCGTATGGCAGGGCTGAAACCGGATGCGGTAGTGATCGTGGCAACGGTACGTGCCCTGAAGTACAACGGCGGAGTTCCCAAGGCAGACCTGAACAACGAGAATCTGGAAGCGCTGGAGAAGGGTATGCCGAACCTGCTGAAGCATGTGAGCAACATCAAGAACGTATACAAGCTGCCCTGCGTGGTAGCCATCAACGCATTCCCCACCGATACCAAGGCAGAGCTGGATCTGGTGGAAGCGAAATGTAAAGAGCTGGGAGTAAACGTGGCCCTGTCCGAGGTATGGGCAAAGGGCGGCGAAGGCGGCATCAAGCTGGCGGAGGAAGTGATCCGTCTGGTGGAAGAGCCCAACGATTTCAGCTTCTCCTACGAGCTGGAAGGCTCCATTGAGGACAAGCTGAACGCCATCGTGCAGAAGATCTACGGAGGAAAGAGAGTCGTGCTGACAGCCAACGCGCAGAAGCAGGCGAAGCAGCTGGAGGATCTGGGATTCGGCAACTGCCCGATCTGTGTAGCCAAGACTCAGTACAGCCTGACGGACGATCAGACCAAGCTGGGAGCGCCCACAGACTTTGAGGTAACGGTTCGGAATCTGAAGATCTCCGCAGGAGCCGGCTTCATCGTAGCGCTGACCGGAGAGATCATGACGATGCCTGGACTGCCGAAGGTACCGGCTGCCGAGAAGATCGACGTGGACGAGAACGGTAAGATCACAGGACTGTTCTAATTGATAAAACCAGAGACTTCTGGAAACAGACGGTCTCCCGCAGAAAAAGGGTGTGCCCCAGGGCACACCCTTTTCGTTGTTATATGTTCCGGCTTCCCGGATCATTCAGGAAAAATAAGCTATTTTCTGTGTTCCTCCCGGTAATCCATAGCAGCCTTTATATCCCGGAAACTCGGCATATTCTCACTCACCCTGAGCCTCCAGCACAAAAATCTGATGGATCTCTATCTCCGGAAGCACCACGCAGGTATATCCCTGCTGCTTCTGTGTGTTCACCTGCCCTGGGGATGGACAGATCTGCCGGATGGTCCTGCTTTCCATCAGGCTGTCGGAGATCTTCAGGATTCCCGGTCTTATAGCAGGAGCATCGCCGTTGGTCTTTTCCGCCAGATTTGAGATAATATGGATGATAATATTTTCCCCCTGCCGGTAAGCGCTGTAAGAGATCGTTTCCCTGAAATCTGTCTCCAGAAAAATCTGCGGTTCTTCCAGACACGTTTTCAGAATTCCCGTAAACAGCTGTCTGTTCAGATTCAGCTGATACGTCTGGAACATGTCAAAGGCCACGTAGAAGCAGTTTCCTCTGCGCACCACTGCCGGAGCATCCTGAGCCTCCATGGAGGGAGGCGGGCACCACCAGTTTACCCAGGTTGTATCTGTCACCCGGGTGCAGGGAAGCATGATCTTCCCCATTCCCGCTCCTGTTGTGGGTTCAACCCTGTACTGGATATTTCCCATGGGAGGATAGGTGTCCGGAAGCTCCTGAAAGATCTCATCAGCATCCTTCTGCAGATAGCCGCCGTACTGCTGATCACTGCACTGGGAAAATTCTCCTTTATAGGAACATCCCAGAATGTCCGCCAGCGCGAAATCCTCCCGTCTGGAACCGTCTGTTTCATAAAGTCCGCATTCTCCTGCTGCCAGAAGACATCCGCCCCCATCCGTGAATTCTTTCAGAACAGTTTTCAGTTCCTCTGTTATACAGTACACGCCGGCCAGAATAATACACCGAAAGTTTTTGGCGGATTCTGCAGTCAGTTCCTGTTCCGGTACGATCTTCCAGCTGTATTTGGAATAATCACACAGAGCCATGGCCCCTTTCAGAGCGTCTTTGTGGAGATCCGGCTGTTTGTACCGGCCAATGGCGTTCATCACCACCTGAGAGCCTGATCTGGCCATACTGGAGGTTTCGCTCTGGATGATGGCAATATCCGCGATCACCTGCCGGTTCTGCAGAAGCTCCTCATACGTTTCCACCTCCCGGTAAACGCGTCCCACCTTTTTGGCCTCTGTGTGCTCCAGAGTTCCGTCTGTATGCTGGCTTCCGCTGTAGAAAAATACCCGGCATCCATTGGCCGCGATCTGGGCTCCCGCCAATTCATAAACCGCGTCCGGCCGGTAGTTGTACACCTCGGACACATCCCCGGGCCCCAGCTGCGGACAGGGCTGCCGGGAGGTATCCCTGGAGTATGCTGCCGAAAGCCAGTTTCCGGCCCACGGCTCTGTAAACTGATAGTCCAGAAGGTCCCGGATCCTCTTGGGATACAGCGCCGCAAAATTAATGGTCACCTTCAGTTCAGGATCAATCGATTTTACCGTGCGGAGCACATCCTGGAGCATTTCATAGGCGCAATCCTCCAGAAAACGGTTGACATCGCGTCCCTTTTCTCCGAAATCGAAGCAGATCCTCCCGTCCTTTACCACACTTTCCCCCTGGGGAAGTTCATAGCCGTAACGCTCCCGGAACTTTCTTCGGCAGTCCGGACAGTAGCAGAGGCTTTTGCCGAAGATATCCAAAAACAGGCTGTCCGGATGATAGTTTCCTACGATCTCCTCCAATTGTTTCAGAACGTACGTCCGATACCCTGTCTCATAACATGGCATTCCCCATTTTGCCGGGGCCATGGGATTCTTCAGGGTCACCGCATTCCCGTCCTTGTCGCGGATCGCCCATTCCGGATGCTGCATGGGAGCCAGCGTATCATACTCCAGACAATAATAGGCATTGAATTCTATATTATTTTTTCTGAGGATCCTGCTCACTTCACCGATATAATCAATGGAAAGACCAGGATGTTTTGTTCCCACGGCTGTATCATAATAGCTGTAGCCCCAATGATCCTTGGTATAGACCATCAGGCTGTTGATATTGGCCTCCTGATAGAACCGCTCATACTCCTCCATATCCAACCGTCCGAAATGGACGGTTGGCGGAGCCGGGGAATGATGATCGATCAGATAACCCCTGAATGATTTTTTAAATTTTTCCGACATTCTCACTATTCCTCATTGTAAGAGCTGGCATCGTATGCATTCTGCAGGATCTCCACATAACGGTCTGTTTTTAATTTTGACAGACTATCCAGATAGCTGTCCCAATCTTTATCCAGATCCATCGCGCCTGTGATAAATTTCGCCGCGGACTGTTCCACATAATCCAGAAGGGGTCCCTTGATCTGGGCCATTTCATCCAGATCCTCCTGAAGGATATATACATCCGGCAGATATTCTTCCGGCTGATGTCCCTCATATTTATTTTTTGTCTCCTGGTACATCATTGCCTCAAAGCCTTCTGTGGTCCCGATTTCTCCAGCCACTTCTGACAGACGGTAATTTTCTGTCACGGCTCCCACAGCCATTCCCTGCCATACCACATTCTGTACATCATCAAAACTTCTCAGTCTCTGCCACTGGGCCTGCTCACCGTTGATTCCCAGAACGCCTTCTGCCGGTTTCTCCCATTCTTCCCCTTCACGGCCTTCATTGGCACGGCGTGTGCCCGCCTCTGAATACAGATAATCGATCCATTTGATGGTCTCTATGGGATGCTTATTGGCGTTGGTGATGGCAAAGGCTCCCTGGGTCAGTCCCACCGGATTATATGCGGTGTAGCATACTCCATCCGGTCCGGTAAGCGGCGGCACTGCCGCATATTCCGCCATTCTCTCGGATCCCATCTGGGTAAATGCCGTGGGAGCTCCTGCCGCGCCCACACCGATCAGACAATCCTCACTCATTCCCACCTGCTTATACTGGTCGCCAGGCTGAGTAAATGCCGCCTGGTCGATCAATCCCTGCTCATACAGGCTGGCGATCCACCTGAGTCCTTCCCGGTACTCCTCTTTGTCCGGAACAAATTCCACCTTTCCGTCCTTCATCTGTACCCTGTAGGATTCCTCCTGTCCATCGTTGTAAATAAACGCGTTCAGCAGAAAATCCTCTACTCCTGTATTCCATCCCGTAATGGCTCCTGAAAGCGGAATCTCGTCAGCAACTCCGTTTCCATTGGGATCCTGGGTTTTAAATGCTTTCAGCACTTCTTCAAATTCCTCTGTGGTGGTGGGCATGTCCAGATTTAATTTTTCCAGCCATGTGGTATTGATCCACAGCTTCTGTCCCATGGTCACATGATATGCCTCGTTGATCTGGGGCAGCGCATAGATATTGCCGTCCGGAGCAGTGATGGCAGGTCTGAGCCAGTCGATCTCCTCCAGCAGCTTCTTAAATTCCACGCTGTACTTGTCGATCAGATCGTTTAAGGGGATCAGCACCCCCTGCTCTCCGTACATCATCTGCTCTTCCTTGGTGATCCCTGCGCTTAAAAGCACATCCGGATAATCTCCGCTGGCAAACAGGATATTCCGCTTTTCGTCCAACCCGTCTTCTGTACAGGTCTGCCAGGTAATGTGGACATTGGTGAGCTCTTCCAGCTCTTTGGTGAACAGATTGGTATCCAGATCTTCCACAGTAGCCGGTTTTGCCGCGAATACTGTCAGATCCACCTTCTGATCAGAAACGGGAAATTATCCCGTTAAACAATTGCAGATTTCCGGAAAACTACAGGATCCTGGACAGTTGACGGATAAACTGTTGCCAGGATCCGAAACGGATCCTGATCTCAGGCTGCCGCGCAAAACGCCTGGATCCCACGCTTACCGGTATCCGGCAGAATGGGACCAGGCGTCCATCTGGCTGCGGTTTTTATACAGGAAAGCACTGCCCTTCAGCATAGATCCGGCAGAATGCCGTTTGCTGAAGTCTCTGCGGCAGTTCGGCCTCAGAGCCTCCTCAGTGGATCTTCACCACGGCTTTCACAATATCCGCTTTATTCTTTACACTGGAATCCATGGCATTCTGAATATCATCCAGATCAAAGACATTGGTCACGATACCTTTCAGATCCACTTTTCCCTCCGCTACAGCCTCGATGGCCAGCGGATAAATATGGCGGTAGCGGAAGATGGTTTTAAATGTCAGCTCCTTATCCAGCGCCTTGCTCATGGGCAGCGTCATCTCCCCGGATTTGCTGTAGCCCACCAGAACGATGTTGGAACCTTTTTTCACCACGTCGATGGCCTGGCGGGCGGTGATTTCCGTGCCGGCCGTCTCGATGGCCAGATCACAGCCTGCGCCGCCGGTCAGCTGACGGATCCTCTCCTCCACGTCTTCCTTTGCCCCGTTGATCACCGCCGTAGCTCCCAGCTCCATGGCTTTCTCCAGACGCTTGTCCATGATGTCCACCACATAGACGTTGGATACGCCCCGGGCTTTCAGTGCCATCATACTCACCAGGCCGATACAGCCTGCGCCGAATACCACCGCTTTCTGACCTGCATGGGCATCGCCCTGGATGGCGGCGTGGAATCCCACGGCAAGAGGTTCGATCAGCGCGCCTTCCATGGTGCTCACATTATCCGGCAGTTTGAAGCAGAGACCCGCTTCATGAGCCACATATTCCTGGAACACACCGTCCACCGGCGGGGTGGCAAAAAAGATCACGTCCGGACAGAGATTGTATCTTCCTGTTTTGCAGAATTCACAGTGACCGCAGGTTTTACCGGGTTCCAGAGCCACCCGGTCTCCCACCTTCAGATGGGTTACGGCCTTTCCCACTTCCACCACCACACCTCCGGGCTCATGACCCAGGACAAAGGGCGGCTCCACCACCTTGTCTCCGATAGCCCCGGTCTCGTAGTAATGCATATCCGATCCGCAGATTCCCACATAATCCAGCTTTACCAGCACCTCATCCTCTTTGGGCTGCGGAATAGGGCGCTCTTCAAATCCCATCTTCCCGATTCCCAGCATCACAGCAACTTTCATCATTCCTTCCATCTGTTCAGCCTCCCATTTACTTTTATAAAGTCTTTTATTTAAGTCCATTAAAGCACGTTCACTCCCGGCTGTCAACCGTATTTCTCCAAACAACCGCGGCTCTGGTAACAGTTCAGCCTTCCGGCTTCACTGTCAGGCAGTGCGGCATTACAGTTCTTCCCAGAATTGGTCCATCAGCTGTCTGGCAGCGCCCACTGCCGCTGCCTCTTTTCCCCTTCTTCCGAACCGAAGATAGCCGCCGTCCATATCGAACAGATTCCACTGCGCCATCTTCTCCTCCAGCCTGTCTCTGTATTCTGCCAGGCAGCTGCCCACGTAGCCTCCCAGAACAATGTCACAGTCGTAAGCCATCCGCAGATTCGTAACAGCCAGCGCCAGATTCTCCAGATATTCTTCCCAGGCCTCTTCCGCCCGCTCTTCACGCCTCTCCAGAGCCTCAAAAAAATCCTCCAGCTGTTCCCATCGATCCCCGCACAGGGCTTTGGCGGAGCAGTAAGCGTCCACGCAGCCCCGCTTTCCGCAATAGCATCTGCGCCCTCCCGGCACCAGGACCATATGGCCAAATTCCCCTGCCCGGAAATGATCCCCCATATGAACGGACTCGTTCATATACATGGCCCCTCCCACTGTATTGCTGAGAGACAGATAGACCGCATTGCGGGCCTCCCCGTGAAGCTCTCCGTAAGCCGCGCTGTTGGCGTCATTCCAGAATCTTACCGGACAGTCCAGCATTTCTGCCACCGGCCGCAGATCCATCTGCTCCAGCCGCAATACATGAGAACGCAGGATCATCTGCCGTTCCGGATCCACGATACAGGGCAGAGACATTCCCACCCCCAGAAATTTTTCCGGGGAAATCCCTTCCCTCTTCCGAAAGCCGCGGACCGCCTCCGCCAGCTCCTTCCAGTACGCCTCTGTGTTCACAAACCGCTTCCGGATTCGTTCAGCAGCCGCCTTTTCTCCTCTGCCGTCCAACAGCACAAAGCTCTGATGGCGTTCCGTGACGTCCACCCCCACCGCATAATGGAAATCTCTTCTCACAGAAATCTGCTTGGCCTTCCTTCCGCCTGTGGACTGGTACTCTCCCGACTCCTCCAGGATCTGCTCCCGGATCAGTCCGCCCACGCACTGGAGGACTGTAGGCATACTGAGTCCCAGCTCTCTGCTGATCTCCTGCTTGGAGGTCTTTCCCCGGTGATAGATAAACGCTCCTATCTTTCCGCGGCTATCCTGTCTTCCTCTGCTTCCCATCTGTGCTTCCCTCATGCTTTCCCGTAGTTTAATCCGTTCCGGCTGCTCCTTCCGGGCTCCGCGCTCCCGGCCCAGCGTCATCCCCCGATCAGCCGTTTCCTTCCTCTATCATACACCGGCAGCCAGACAGCCGCAACCCTCCGGATCCCCTCTCCTGTATATCCGCCAAATCCCTCTTCTCATATTGCAGGAAGTGCCTTTTTTCGCTATAATCAATACAGCATTGGTGCAGTTGGGCCATCGGCAGCCGGTATAGCCGACGGAGCCAGGCCCCGCCGGCCCAGCTGGCATCCGGCATTTGCAAGTATTGATATGAGGAGGTTGATTATGAAACATTTTTACAGAGAATATATACGGCCCCGCCGGCAGATACTTTTTACCGGTCTTCTGGTGCTGCTGACAGCCCTCAGATTTTTTCTGTTTCTCCAGACGCCTCTGGCTGGAATGGCTCTGGAGGACAGCGAAGACTGGAATCTCCTTTGGCACGCCTGGAACCTGGAGCAGGGCGGATGGCTGGGAGCCTACAACGAATACACCCTGAGTCTTGGGATTGCCTTTCCGTTTTTTGTACTGCTGTGCAGGAAACTGTGCATTCCCTTCATGCTGGGAACGGCACTGCTGTATACCGGCAGCATCCTCGTATTCCTGCGCGCCTTTAAGCCGCTGTTTCCTTCCCGAAAGGTACGGGGCTTTCTGTATCTCTTTCTTCTGTACTCACCGGTGATGCTTACCGCTTCCACCGCCCAGAGAGCCTGGGACCTGACTCTGGTTCCTTCGCTGATCCTTCTGATGCTGTCTCTGGGAATGGGACTGTACCGCCGGAGAAATGAAAATTTTATCCTCTGGTCTGCGGGCCTGGGACTGGTCTTTGCATTCTTCTGGTTTCTCCGGAGGGACAACTGGTGGACTCTCCCCTTCCTGCTGCTTTTTCTGGGAGCCACAGGGCTGTCCGTACTCCGGAGCAGGGCGCCCAAGGCAGGACTGCGGACAGCCTGCCTGCTGCTGCCGCTTGTGATCACTCTGGCCGGGGGCCTGGGGATCTCCCTGTTGAATCTGCATTACTATGATACCTTCCGGGCCTTTGAGACGGCGGACACAGATGAGGAACCCGCCGCACAGGCTCCTTCTCCCGGACAGCTCCTGAAGGATACGGCTTATGTGGCACTGAACCTGTCCACCAGCCAGACTGCCTGGATCGACACCTACACGGGACAGGGAGAGGCAGACCAGCTGCGTTTTCTGGAAAGCATGACCGGAAGCCAGGTGATCTATCCCAATCCGGAGCCGCTGTCCATCCGGGGGTGGGCTTTTCCCACAGATGACAGTGATTTCCTGGAGGTAGCTGTCACCGATGAAAATGATCAGGCCGTTGCCTATGCCGAATATGAGAACAGCGAGGATGTCTTTGTGGAATATCCGGAATACGCCTCATCCCGGGTATGCCGTTTTACCATCACGGCTCCCGTAACCACCCTGGACGGCTATTCCCTCACCATCTATCTGAATGGGGAGATCGCTGATCAGTATCCGCTGGCTTATCAGGCTGTGGAAGGGGATGACTACTATCTGTTCCTGGAGGACGTGGGAATTTATCAGGATCCGGTGCAGTTTTCTTCTCAGCGGGCCGCTGTTTTTTCCCAGCGGGCGCTGTTTCTGTATAAGATCCTCTCCATTCCGCTGACAGCTCTGGCCGCGGCAGGATATCTCCTGCTCCTGGCGCTGAACATCTCCGGAAGATCCCGCCAAAAAGGACAGCTTCTCTTCCTTACAGGAACCGGTCTGACCGCTCTTCTGGGAATTTTTCTGTCCTGCCTGCGTTACGTACCCGCCGGAAAAAATCCTGCGGATTACTGCCAGGGTCCCTGGATGCTGATCCAGATATTCATCCTCTGCAGTATCTGCTGGGCTCTCAGGAATATTCCCGGAAAAAGAAAACGGGCCAGGCTCCACTGACCATCCTTCCGGATCGGATAAGGGAAGTCTCTTCTCCCTATCCGATCCCTGCGATACCGGGGCCGCTCACGGGGAAGCCGTTCGCTGTCCGCTGCCCGGCAAATATCCGCTCATGCTGGCATAGCGGCTGCTGGCTGTCTGCCGGACGTATCCCGAAAAACAGCCGGGACGGCGTATCCGGCGCCTTTCTTACAGGCGTCCCGATACACCGTCCCGGCTGTAAATTTTACAACAAATTCCCTTTGGCTTCCCTGCCGGAAACAGCTGCTCCTCTTACTTCACGCTGTCAATAAACCGCAGGAATGCCTGGCGGCCTTCTTCCGTACACTTATATACTCCGGCATGCTCCAGAACCTTCATGAACACGATTCCGATCTCCTTTTTCAGGATATCCTCCACATTTTCTTCCGTAAAGGTGTATTTCCCTTTCAGCTCATCCACCCAGTCCGCATGCTTTTCCAGCTCTTCATTCTTTCTCAGATCCTCGCCGTTTACGATTGCTCTGCACAGCCCCTCGATCTCTCCCTTCAGGCGGGCAGGAAGGACTGCCAGTCCCATTACCTCGATCAGGCCGATATTTTCTTTTTTGATATGGTGCAGCTCGGCATGGGGATGGTACACTCCCAGAGGATGCTCTTTGGTGGTGATATTATTTCTCAGCACCAGGTCCAGCTCAAACAGCTCTCCCCGCTTTCTGGCAATGGGAGTGATGGTGTTGTGAGGCTCCCCGTCAGTCTCAGCAAAGATAAATGCCGCCTCATCGGTGTATCCTCTCCAGTTCAGCAGGATCTTATCTGCCAGATCGATCAGCCTTTCCGTATCCGGTCCGCTGATGCGGATCACGGACATGGGCCACTTCACGATCCCTGCCTTCACATCTTCAAATCCCTCAAACCGCACCTCCCGTTCCATGGGAGCCTTCGCCATGGCAAATTCATAATGACCGCCCTGGAAGTGGTCGTGGCTTAAGATGGATCCGCCCACAATGGGAAGATCCGCGTTGGACCCCACAAAATAATGGGGGAACTGTTTTACAAAGTCAAACAGCTTGGCAAAGGTGGCGCGCTCGATCTTCATGGGCACATGCTGGGAATTAAACACGATACAGTGCTCATTATAGTACACATAGGGAGAATACTGAAATCCCCACCGGCTTCCGTTGATGGTTACCGGAATGATTCTGTGGTTCTGACGGGCCGGATGATTCAGCCGTCCCGCATAGCCCTCATTCTCCATGCAGAGCAGACATTTGGGGTAAGAAGTCTGTTTGGCCAGTTTGGCCGCTGCAATGGCCTTGGGATCCTTCTCCGGCTTGGAGAGGTTTATGGTGATATCCAGATCCCCGTACTCCGTGGGAGCCACCCATTTCATATCCTTTTTGATCCGGTAACGGCGGATATAATCCGTATCCTGGCTGAACTTATAATGGGCATCCGTGGCTTTTTCCGGATCCTCCTTATACAGATTCCAGAACCTGTCAATGACATTGGAAGGACGGTCCACCAGCAGACTCATCACCTTCGTGTCAAACAGATCCCGGTAGCCCACACTGTTCTCTTCCATCAGCCCGTTCTCATAGGCGTAATCACAGATCCCGGAGAGAATTCCCTCCAGCTGATCCACTACGGATCTGTCGCTGCCGTCACTGTTCAGTATCTGATCCAGCGCTTCATCGTCTATCGCATCCATATGCAGAAACTCCAGAATCCTGTTCACAGTAAAGCGCTTGTCCTCCTCCCTGATCAGTCCCGTGGCCAGTCCATACTGCACCAGCTTTACAATGCTTTCTTGAATCATAATCCCTCTCCTCCTTGTGTTAAACCATGCGGCTGTCCTGAGACAGCCGCACAGCTTTTGGTACTCTTCCGTTACAGTTCAGCCTTCCGGTTTTCCCGTCCGCCTACTTTTCCTTCCGGAGTATCACGGTTTCAAACCGTCCGATGGTTCCGTCATAGCTTCCCATCCAGACAGGATACTCCTCTGTGGGGAGCGCCACCTCCGCAGTCTGGCGGTTAAAATTCTGAACGATCACATAAACCGCCTTTTCGGACTCCCGGGTGGTAACCTCCACGCCCTGGGGAATATGGGTAACCACTCTCTTCACACCGGCATCCGCCGCTGCCTTCCGGTACAGCTCATCATAAAACGCCTGTTCAAAATCCGCGCAGATATAATAAGCCTTCCCCTTTCCAAAGCTGTTGCAGGTCAGCGCCGGCATTCCCTGGTAGAAATCCTCTCCATAGGTCATCAGTACCTCTGCGGTGGAAGTCTTCACCAGGTCGCACAGATTGGCGCAGCGGTAGGACTTGGTCATATGCAGAGAATTTCCTGCCACAGGAACTCCCTGATTGCTCTCTCCGTCATACAGCGCGTCGATCTCTGTGCTTCGCAGTCCCATCACATCCATCAGTCCGTGAGGCGTTCCCTCCAGGAAACAGAGGTCTGTTTCATCCACGATACCGGACCAGTAGGTCATCAGGAATCTGCCGCCATTCTCCACAAAACGTCTCACCTTTTCTTCAAATCCTGCCCGGAACATATACAGCATGGGAGCAGCCACCACCTGATAGCCCTCCAGCTCCTGCTCCATATCGATCATATCCACATCCAGACCCAGTTTCCGGAAAGCATAGTAGGACTTTTCCACCGTTTCCTTATAGTGCATTCCCGCATTTCTGGGCCCCTGGGAATCCTCCACGGCCCACCGGTTTTCCCAGTCATAGATCACTGCCACCTTTGCCGGGGTGTGCGCTCCCGTCATTTCCTGCAGCTTCTCCAGGCTTTCGCCCACCTGAGTCACTTCATGGAAGACTCTGGTATCATCGCCTCCGTAATGGTCGATCACCGCTCCATGGAACTTTTCGCTGGAACCCCTGCTCTGACGAAGCTGGAAGTACTGGATACTGTCGGATCCATGGGCAACGGCCTGCATGGACGCCGCATGGAGCATCCCCGGCCTCTTCAGCTTGCTCACCGGCTGCCAGTTGGTGGCAGACGGACAGCACTCCATCAGCAGGAATGGCCTTTTCTGAATGCTGCGCATGATATCGTGCTGCATTCCATCATCCATAGCGGTCAGATACTCTTCCTTCTTATGCCACTGGGGATAATTATCCCAGGACACTATATCTATAATATCCGCAAACTTGTGATAATTCAAGCCCCCGAAATCGTACATCATATTGATGGTACATGGTTTGTCGGAACCTCCGTCCCGGATCGCCTGGATCTCATGCTTCAGGAAATCCGCTGTCCGGTCCGTCACAAACCGTTTCCAGTCCAGATTCAGTCCGTGAACTGCCATCTCCCCTCTGGGGGACGGACTTTCAATCTGATCAAAGCTGTTATAGGTATGACTCCAGAAAGTGGTGGCCCATGCCTTATTCAGCCGGTCGATGGACTGGTATTTTTCCTTCAGCCAACTGCGGAATTCAACCTGACACAGAGGACAGTGGCACTCACCTCCGTACTCATTGGATATATGCCAGGCGATCACCCCCGGATGCCCGCCGAACTTCTCCGCCAGCTTCTTATTGATAATCCGCACCTTCTCCCGGTAAACGGGAGAAGTGTAGCAGTGGTTATGCCTTGCGCCGAACAGATTTCTGGTCCGGTCAGGAGCTACCCGCAGCACCTCCGGGTACTTGTCCGCCAGCCACTTGGGGCGGGCTCCGGAAGGAGTGGCCAGCATGGTGGAGATCCCGTTCTCATACAGACGGTCAATGATCTTTTCCATCCATCCAAAATCAAACGTTCCTTCCTCCGGCTCCAGCCGGGCCCAGGAAAAGATCCCCAGAGATACCTCGTTGATCTTAGCTTTCTTAAAGTACTCAATATCTTTTTCCAGAATCTCGGGCATATCCAGCCACTGCTCCGGATTATAGTCGCCGCCGTGGATCATCTTTCCGAAATTCACTTCTTTTCTCATTATCGCGTCCTCCATCTGTCAATGGTAATCAGATTCCCCTGAACCGGAAGGTGAACTCCATGGGTTTGGAGACATCCAGCAGGTATTCCGGATGGGTTTTCGCTCCCCAGCTGTCGTCTCCGGCAACACCCATCTGCTGGGCAGCCACCCGCACTACCGTATAATGTACCTGGGGAAGTTCAAACTCATGTCTGGCGTTTTCCAGCTCATGGGGCGTCCAGGGCAGGGCGGAGAACTCCATGTTGTCTCCCTCAAATCTCATACCTCTGCCTTTCTGATCCGTCACCTCAGCCCAGCGCACGCCGGTCTTGTTTCCGCACTCCTGGGGATTCAGATATTTTGCCATATTATCCGCCACTTTATTCCGATAGATTCCCAGTTTCGCGCCTCTGCAGCGGTCCACATAAGTCTCCTCCGGCCCCATGCCGTACCAGGTGACATTGTCATAGTCCGCGTCGAGCTTGAACATCACGCCGAACTCCGGCATATCTCCCAGCTCCTTCACCGGATCATAGGAAAGGGTGGTCTCGATGGTGCCGTCTCCGTACACCCGGTAAGTGAGCTTACACAGGGCAGAGGGCGTGGTGGGCATAAAATAGCTGAATGTGATCCGCGCGCAGTTTTCTTCCAGGTCAAATTCCGGCAGCAGCATATCCGGGAAATCCCGGCCTTCCACCGGTTTCTTATGGCCCAGATACATGCTGGCGATCTTCCACTGGCCGTAGCGCATGGGCATCAGATTGCCCTCATCGTTGTCATTGGGGGCTCTCCAGAAGTTGGGCTTGGGAATCATCTTGATCATTTCCACGCCGCCGTAACGGTAGGAAACCAGTCCTCCGTTCAGGTAGGAGAACATCACTTCAAAATTCTCGCCGCGCACGCCCAGGTTATGGGTGCTCCTGATCACCTCAAAGGGAGCGCTGCAGCAGCTCTTTGTGCCTTCCACCTGATATACAGCCTGTCCGAAAGCCACCTCATGGCCCTTGGATGCCCAGATGGTATCTTCCTTCAGCAGGAAGGAAACCGTCACCGTGTACTCACCGGGAAGGGTTCCGGCCTCCAGGGGCAGCGGATACGTTTCCTGGGAAAGCGGAGCCACATGGGTGGACAGGGAAGCCTTCTTCACCGGCTTTCCGTCTCTCGCCAGCGTCACCACACAGTCAAAAGTATCTGTATTCACAAACAGGTTCTTGTTGATCACAGTCACCTGATCCTTCTCCACCTGGGCGGTGATGTTCTGATAATTGAACTTCACTTCCTGCATCTTCGGGGAGGGCTCTCTGTCTCCGCCGTAGGCAATGCCGTTGCCGCTGAAGTTGTAATCGCAGGGACGGTCGTCGAAATCTCCGCCGTAGGCCAGATATTCTTTTCCGTAGCGGTCCTTCTTATAAATCGACTGATCGATGTAATCCCAGATAAATCCGCCCTGATACAGCGGCTCCGTATCGGTCAGATCCGTGTACTTGTGCATGGCGCCGCAGGAATTTCCCATGGCATGGGTGTACTCGCAGCAGATAAACGGTTTGCTTCTGTCTTTCGCCAGGAACTCCTTGATGGATTCCACCGACGGATACATCTGGCTTTCCATATCGCTGGTATCGTTGTAACGGCGGTCATGGACAATCCCCTCGTAATGTACCAGGCGGGTGGGATCTTCCTTCCGGAAGAACTGGGACATCTCATAAATATCCTTGCCGCCGAAGGATTCGTTACCGCAGGACCAGATCAGGATGGCGGGATGGTTCTTATCCCTCTGATAAGTGGAATTCACCCGGTCCAGCATCATATCCAGCCATTCCGGATGATCGCAGGGCAGCACACCGGAGAAATCCGTATCGCCCGGCCGCAGGGTATCCCAGGTTCCGTGGGACTCCAGGTTATTCTCGGCAATCATGTAAAGGCCATATTCATCACACAGATCATAAATTCCCACCGCATCCGGATAATGACAGGTACGGATGGCATTGATATTGTTCCGTTTCATGGTAACAATATCTTTTACCAGTTCTTCCCTGGATACGCATCTTCCCGTGCGGGAGCTGAATTCATGACGGTTCACACCTTTAAACACAATCCGTTTCCCGTTAAGCGTCATGATATGATCTTTCATCTCAAAACGGCGGAAGCCTACCCGCTGCGGAATCACCTCTGTCAGCTGGCCCTTCTCGTCATATACTTCCAGGGTCAGGTCGTACAGATTGGGTTCCTCCGCGCTCCACAGAAGCGGCTGTTCCACCTGCATCACATAGGTGCTTGCCTCCGCCATATCTGCTTCCAGAGTCTTTACCGTTTCTCCCTTCCGGGAAAGGGTCATGCGTACCTTTCCTGCCTTTGTGGCCTTTGTCACCACTTCCAGATCCGCATGGGTAAACGTATCGTCCAGCAGGGTTCTTACCCGCAGATCCTCCACATGTACCTGGGGAATGGTGTACAGATACACATCCCGGTAAATACCGGAGAACCGGAAGAAATCCTGATCCTCGCACCAGCTGCTGCTGGTCCATTTGAATACCTGGGCAGCCAGCTTGTTTTCTCCTTCTTTCAGATACGGGGTCAGTTCAAATTCCGACGGCGTAAAGCTGTCCTCGCTGTAGCCCACGAAATTTCCATTGAGCCAGACAGCAATTCCGCTCTCCGCCCCCTGGAAAGAGATAAACAGCGGTTTCCCCTTCATGTGCTCCGGCACCTGAAAATACTTCACATAGCTGGCCACCGGGTTGAAGCGGGTGGGGATCTCTCCCGGCTTTACTTCCTCGTGCCCCTCCCAGGGATACTGCACGTTGGCATACTGGGGCGCGTCGTATCCTTCCATCTGAATGTGGGCGGGAACCCGGATATCATCCCAGGATCTGCAGCAGTAGTCTTCCTTCTCGAATCCGGGAATGGTATTTCCATAATTCTTGGCGTAATGGAATTTCCACAGCCCGTTGAGGCTGTACCGGAACGTATCCTCGCCCAGTTCCATGCTTTCTCTGGAAGCATAATATCTGTGATCCGAATGAGCCGGTATCCGGTTGTCACAGAAGTAAGCAGGATCCTTCACCAGCTGATAATTGAATGTCTTCATAGATATCCTCCTTAAAAAACAGGCGGATATCTTTTGGGAATATCCGCCTAAATTTATCAATATTTTCGACAGTTTCCGTCAAAGCCCGGGAATGGTCTCTGACAGGGAACCTACCGGCTGCGCAATTATTTTACCGCACCGGTAATACCTTCTGCGAAGCTCTTCTGCAGGCAGAAGAAAACGATTGCAGTAGGAATGGTACAGATAAATACACCCAGCATCAGCATACCGTAGTCTACAGCGTAGCCGCCCAGCAGGTTGGATACCAGCATCGGCATGGTGATGGATTCGTTGTTCTGCAGGATAACCTTCGGCCACAGATAGTTATTCCATGCATTCATAAAGGTGATGGTCATAGCGGCGCCATAGGTGGATCTCATGGTAGGAATGAACATCCGGAAGAAGATGCCGATTTCACTGAGACCGTCAATCCGGGCTGCCTCGATAATATCCTTCGGGAAGGCACGGGCATTATTACGGAACAACATGATCATGAAAGGCGTTGAAATACTCGGAAGAGCAAAGGCCCACATGGTATTTACCATGCCCATGGAAGAGAACATCTGGAACATGGGAATCATGATCGCCGCAAAGGGAACCATCATGGCCAGCAGCAGGATAGCAAAAATAATATCCTTTGCTTTGTCATGGAAAATCTCAAAGCCATATCCGGCAATGGAACAAACCAGCACACACAACAGTGTCAGCACTACGGAGTTACGCAGTGAATTCCACAGCGCCAGACCCAGATTCTGGTTGGCAGTCAGCGTCTTAAAGTTCTCGATCAGATACGTACCGGGGATCAGTTTACCGGCAACCACATCCACGCTTTTATTCGTCGCGCCGCAGAACATGTAGTACAGCGGGAAAATAGAAAGCAGCGAGGAAATCGTCAGGAACGCGTACTTTAAAAATTTCTTGCCTTTACTCATCTCTCGTCACCTACTTTCATCTGGATAAACGCCAGGATGGCCACCATAACCAGGATCAGCATGGACATAGCCGCTGCGTAACCGAAGTTGGGGCTCTGAACAAAGGAAGTATTGTATATGTAGTGGGACATTGTCATCGTCGATCGTCCCGGACCTCCGTTGGTAAGGTTCACAGACTCATCGAACAGCTGCAGGGTACCATTGGTAGATGTAATCGTGGTTACCAGAATGGTGGGTTTCAGCAGCGGAACGGTAATCTTGAAAAATGTCTGCAGCGCATTGGCTCCGTCAATCTTTGCAGCTTCATAAACAGAATACTCGATATTCTGCAGACCTGCCAGATAGAATACCATGTTATAACCAGTCCATCTCCAGATCAGAGCGATGATAATAACCGCTCTCGCGGTCCAGGCATTGCTGAACCACATAATGGGCGCCAGACCGATGTTTCTCAGAACGGTGTTGATAAAACCGTCATTGGCGAACATGGAACGGAAAATCATGGAGTAAGATACCAGGGATGTTGCACAGGGAAGGAAAATCGCTGTACGGAACAGTCCCTTGAATCTCAGATGCTTGTCATTAAGCATCGTGGCAAAAGCCATGCCGAGGATCAGCATGACGGGAACCTGAATGATCAGGTAAAAAAATGTATTGAATAATGTCTGCCGGAACGTGGCATCCTTCAGGATACGCGTATAATTGGCGAATCCTCCAAACGAAAGATTAACGCCCATTCCTGTCTGCAACGATAAGATAAACGCCCGAACCATAGGATAAAAGCTCATCCATACGATCAGCAGCGTTGCCGGAGCCAGGAACACCCATCCCGTGAGGTTTTGTTTTTTTGCCAGGGTCAGTCCCTTCTTCTTCTGGCCGCTCATATACATACCCTCCCTTTTTTTGTTTCTGTCAAAAGGGGGCCTGTCTGCTGCTGTTTTACCAGCAGCAACAGACCCCGGTTTCATTCATCTGTTATTTCTTCTTTATCCGTATGGCCGTCATCAGCCGCCCATGTTGAACTCTACGGTATCCTGAGCGTTAGCGATCTCGCTTTCCATATCAGCTCCGGACTGAATGATGTTGGAAAGAGCAACACCTACAGCATCGCGGGCGTCATAGTAGAACGGTCCGGTGATGTTGGACGGAGTCTTGGTAGCGTAATCTACGATCAGCGCGTATACTTCCTGGTTCGCGAAGAACTCAACCGGCTGTGCGTATGCTTCGGAATCTCCTGCCGGAGCCCATGTTGCCAGCGCGCCCTTCTGGATCAGGTCGTCGTACAGCTCAGTGCTTCCTGCGAAGGTGGAGTTCATGAAGTCAATAGCCAGATCCGTGTCCGCGCAGTTAGAAGAGATAACCCAGGAGGAACCACCGTTGTTGGAGTAATTGGTGGCGTTGTCCTGTCTCTCCAGTTTCGGCATATTGGTGATCTGCCATTTTCCGGACTGATCTTCCTGCGGAGTGATGGAAGCCATGATCCAGCATCCGTTCAAGGCGCTTGCCGCGGTACCGTTATTCAGAGATGCGATATACTGATCCCAGTCGGTAACCTCTACCAGGGTTCCGTCAGCAACCATCTGTGCGTAGATTTCCATACACTCTACCAGAGCATCGTTTCCTTCGATATTTACAGAACCATCCTCGTTGAACAGGGAAGCTCCGCAGGACTGCAGCATCTCCATGATCAGGTCAGGAGAACCTGCCTGAGAGGTCAGCATCGGAACGCCGGTGGCATCCAGAACCTGTTTAGCCAGTTCCATGTACTGAGACCAGGTAATATCTGTGAAGTCTTCCAGTGTCAGACCAGCCTGCTCAATCAGGTCGGTTCTGATAGCATTGATAACAGCGCCGTTATCAAACGGGATACCCAGATTCTTTCCATCTACTGTGGAATAAGCAACCTTCGCCTCAGAGAACTGAGAGAAGTCGATGCCGGAATCGGTCAGATCCGTAAACAGATCCGGATAGTTGGTAGCATATTTCTGGAAGGAGTTATCCTGCATCAGGAAGATGTCAGGCAGGGTGCTCAGATCTCCGGCAGAAACTGCTGTGGTAAGTCTTGTCTCGATATCATCGGACAGAACCTCTTCTACCTGAACGGTGAATCCCTCATGTCCGTTGGCTGCGTAAATCTCAGCTGCTTTCTCGATAGCGTAAACGTTAAAGTTAGGATCCCAGGTCCATACGGTCAGTGTGTTGTCTCCGCCGGAGCCTTCCACAGCCTCTGCGTCATCTCCTGACTCTGCAGACGCATCATCTCCGCTGTCTGTAGATCCAGAACCGGTATCGCTTCCGCTGTCACTTCCGTTGCTTCCGCAGGCTGCCATGGAGAACACCATCGTGGAAGCCAGAAGAACTGCAATAACTTTTCTCTTCATAATAAATACCCTCCTTATGTTGTATATTTTGTTCACTTTTTAACATACTCCAAAGATAAAAGTCGATTTTTTCTTTGGCAATTATGTATAGTTTTTAAACTTTCTGTGAACTAATATGTGCATATTATACCAACAGAAAGGCCCTGTGTGTTCTCATATTCAACTCTAATTTATGCATATTCGACCATTATTGGTAAAATGGATAGCATTTTCACCATCCCTCCTGGATTTTTATGTCATAATTCAACAATTTTCGCTCATACAATTCCGGGCTCTTCCTCCATTCCTGTGGCGTTTTGCCCATAATCTGCTTAAAGTTCCTGTTAAAAGTGGACAATGTGGAAAAACCCACCCTGCTGGCGATCACTCCCACCTGGTCATTGGTGGTCTTCAGGCTGTCGCAGGCCATCTTCACCCTCACCCGGTTCAGATATTCCACCGGAGTCATATGCATGCACTGACAGAACACCCTCCGGAAATGGGTCTCGCTGATATGGCATACCTGCGCCAGCTGCTCTACCCGGATGGGTTTGTCGTAATAGTCGCTGATATAGTCCAGAGCCCGGGCGATCAGCGTAGCGTCCGCCCCCTGCTCCTCCACCAGCTCTCCGTCCTGTTCTTCATCCCGGTTGATCCTGGCCAGCTCGATAATGAAGCCCAGCAGAACTCCCTTTACCTCCTCCTGATAGAATTCCTTCCGCTTCCGCATGATCTCGATCATCTGCCGTACCTTCACTGCCATCTCCGGAGCCTCTTCTGTCTTCCAGAAATGGGCCTTCCTGTTTACCCGGCGGGTGAGGCTGTCCGCCAGCAGGCTGTTCCGGGGATACATATCCGCCAGAAAACCGTCCACATCCACAAACAGGTATTCCCATTTGCTGAAGGTTCCCGGAGTGCTGTTGGTGGTATGGGGAAAATTCCTGGGAATCACCGAAAACATATCGCCGGAAAAAGGGCAGTCCTCATCCTTTAACGTGAGAACGCCTTCACCATCATAGCAGTAACCGATTTCCAGGTGATTGTGAAAATGAAGGTAATCGATCTCCCGGCCATAATTCTGAACCCACTTTTCTCCCAGCAGGGCCAGCACGGGACATCCGGCGGGGATCTCGTAATATCGGAATTCCATCTTGGGTTTTTTCTTCTTGCTCATGACTCCCAACTCCTGTCTTGTTCAAATCTTCTGCTTTTCCGCCTGTATCTGCCGCCGGGCTTTCTCTTCCCATTTGCCGGAGTAGTAACGTACGCCTCCCACCAGCGCCGCGCAGATCCAGGTAACAGGGGATACCCACCAAAGCCCGTAATAGCCAAACAGCCGGGAAAACAAAAAGGCGAAGCCTATCCTGGTAACCACCTCACTGGCTCCCATCAGGATCGTTACCTTCACATCGCCGGCGGGACGCAGAACATTGTGATAAACCACCAGGAGACCTCCCGCCAGGAAAAACAGACTGAAGATCCGCATATATTCGATCCCGTACCGTATAGAATCCTGGTTATCCGTAAAGGCCCGCATGATAGGGCCGGCCAGGATAAATACGGCAGGGCAGAAAATCCCATAGCACACCGCATTCATCAGGTAGGCGCAGCGCACTCCTTTTTTTACACGGTCAAAGCGCTCAGCTCCCACGTTCTGCCCCACAAAAGTCCCCAATGCCGTACCAATGGCATCCGCAAGCTGGAATCCCAGCCCTTCCACCTTCAGGCATACTCCGTAGGCCACCACCAACGCGGTGCTGTATGTATTCACCACCGCCTGCAGCGTCATATCGGATATGGAAATGATGCTCATCTGCAGACCCGCAGGAATCCCGTATACCAGGATAGCCTTTACCTGATCCCCCCGGCAGCGAAGCTGGCTCCGGGAAAGCCTCAGAAAGGGAAGAGCTCTCACCGCGTAGGCCAGGCACAGCAGACCGGAGATCACCTGGGCCGCCACCGTGGCTATGGCCGCTCCCGCCACTCCCATGGGTATCCACACCACCAGCGCAATATCCAGGATCACGTTCAAAACACTGGATATCACCAGAAAGACCAGCGGCGCCACGCTGTTTCCCAGAGAGCGCAGCACAGAGGCGATCCAGTTGTAGAGCATAGTTCCGGCCGCTCCGGCAAACATGATCCCCAGATAGACCGCCGCATCCTCCATCAGCTCCTCAGAGGTCTGAAGAGCCGCCAGAAGGGGTCTGTTAAACAGCAGCCCCGCTGCCGTGATCAATACGGCGGCAGCTATGGACACATAGATGGAAGTGGCAAATGTCTCCACCACCTGCTCATGTTCATCAGCTCCATAATGCCGGGAGATCACCACGCTGACGCCAGTGGTCAGCCCCATGATCACCGAAAACAGAAGATACGTGGCAGTCCCGGCAATACTCACCGCTGCCAGCGCGTTATCTCCCAGAAAGCGGCCCACAATATAGGCGTCCGCAAAATTGTAAATCCTCTGACACAGCAGCCCCAGAAGCACCGGGACCGCAAACCGGGTCATCTGGGGAAGAATGGCACCCTGAGTCATGTTGACTGTTTTCTCTTTCATTGCCGATACCGCTCCATTTCATTTTTTCCATGGTATCACAAAAAAAGATTACACACAAGTATTGACAGGTTCCAAGTTTTTTCTGACAAAAGAAGGAGAGATCAGCGCAGAAAGGGAGCCTGTCCGGAAAACTTCTCAAAATATGAGTGTTTTCCAGACAGGCTCCCTTTTTGGATTCTTTTTATTTTTTGGCCGGTTTCATCTCCGGGACCCAACCATTCCGCCGCCAGGCGGCCATGCAGGCATGTCCGTCCGGCCGGCCGCGGGTTACATGGACTTTCGGTCCGCGATCTCCGCCATCTTGGCATCGTTGAGACGGGTGTCCCCATGCACTCTGCTGTAGGAAAGATACCCGTTCATCCGGTCGATCTTGGTGAGATTTCTGGAGCCGCACACCGGGCACACATCCATCTCCAGTTCCTGATGCCCGCAGTCATCACAGTAGGCCAGAGAAAGGTTCACACCCTCGTAGTATCCCAGATCCATGGCCCTGCGGATCAGCGCCTTGATGGCTTTGATGTTGTAATCAATGGGATACCGCACATACTGAATCTTGCCGCCGTTGCACAGTTCCCAGAACCGTCCTTCCAGATCCTGCTTCTGGATGGGAGAAATATCCTCTGATACGTGGCAGTGAAAGCTGTTGCTCACATACGGCCGGTCAGACACGCCCCGGACAATGCCGTACATCTTCCGGAACTGTTCCACCTGCAGACCGCACAGACTCTCCGCCGGTGTTCCGTAAATGGCGTACAGGATCTTGTCTTCCTTTTTGTAGACCGCGATCTTGTCGTTGATATACCGCAGCACCTCCAGAGCGAACTCTCCGTCCTCGGCAATGGACTTCCCATTATACAGCTCCTGAAGCTCATTGAGGGCGGTGATCCCGAAGGAGGCGGTCATCGGCGCCAGAAGAGGACGGATCTTATCGTGGGGATTCAGATGGCCGCCGTAAAATCCCCCCTCACAGTACGCCAGGGGATTGGTGGAAGCGCGCATCTCCCCCAGATAATCATACGTTCTCCTGTGAAGCCCCCGGATCATCTCCAGATAAAAGTCCAGCACCTCATAGAAATCCCGGTTTTCCGCTCTTGACTTGGCCAGGATCATGGGAAGATGCAGACTCACCGCTCCGATATTAAAACGTCCCACAAATACCGGTACGTCGTTCTCATCCGCCGGCTCCATGCCGCCCCGTTCATACCAGGGACTTAAAAATGCCCGGCAGCCCATGGGACTGATCACCTTTCCGTATTTTTTATACATGCTGGAAATGTATCCTTCACCGCTCATGGACAGCCAGTCGGGGTACATGGTCTTAGCCGAGCAGGCCACTCCCGCCTCAAACACGTCCTCACAGACGCAGCCGGGCTCATGAATATTCTTATCATAGAGAAATACGATCTTGGGGAAAAGCACCGGTTTCTTGTGCCCCTTCTTTCCCTGCCCCTCCCGGTGGACATTCAGAAGGGAGATGGAGATCATCTTCTCAAACCTGCCGGTTCCCAGCCCCAACGTTACAGTGACAAAGGGATAATCACCCCTGGAAGATCCCACCGTATTCAGCTTATACTCAATCCCCTGCCATCCCTGATCACAGTCTCTCTTTACCTTGTCCCAGGCGTATGTTTCCGCGATATCGCCGGCTCCCTCCCAGGAAGGATCCGCGTATTTTAAAAATTCTTCTTTATACTTACGGTAGCTTTTCCTGGCATAGGGGGCCAGGATCTTATCCACCTCCGGAACCGTAAATCCGCCGTACTGCTGGGCCGCCGTGCTGAGGATGATATCCCCCATCACATCAAAAGCCGTGTCCAGTGTTTTTGGCTCGTTGTACCATACGTTTCCCATCTCAAAGCCGTCCTTCAGCACGGAGGCTACGTCAAACAGACAGCAGTTCATGGTATCCAGACGGGCGGACTGGTCATGAATGTAGATATATCCGTCCTTGCATGCCTGCAGTTCATTCCGGTTCATAAAAAACTTCCGGTACAGCTCTTTGTTCAGCTCGTTGAAGATCAGGCTCCGCTTGGTGGCCACCAGGGCGCTGTCGGTGTTGGCGTTGCTCTTATCCCCGATATAGCGGATGGACTGGCTTTTCGTGTACACCTCGTCCATCATGTGGATAAAGTCCACCTTGTAATTCCGGTAATCCCGGTAGCTTTTGGCCACCGCCGGATTCACCTCTTCCAGAGCGCCCTCCACGATATTATGCATATCCTGGATCATAATACCGTCTTTTCTCTCCTTGGACAGTGCCTCCGCTCTCTGTGTGGCGTAGCTGCAGATGAAATCCAGCTCCTCATCCTTAAACTGATACATCACCCGCCCTGCGGATTTGTTTACTGCTCTTTTTATCTTGTCAGCACAGAAGGCTTCCTTTGTGCCGTCCTTCTTAATAATATATACCATATTGCCGCTCCTTTGCCTGCACTATATCTGGTTGTTGTATCAAATTTTACATCCATATCTTGTGCGCAGGCTACAGTATACCATTAAAATTTCCAAAAGAAAAGATGGAAATTTGAACAAAAAAGGGACCTGTTACCGGGTGATATTTCTCAACCACTTTTTCTGCCGGTATCTGGAAAAGGCAAAGGGAAGCTTGATGATCTCATCGCTCACCAGGAAAATATATACTACAGGCACCGGAAGCTTCAGCAGAAACGCAGTGATCAGCCCCAGGACAATCGCGCCTCCCCACAGAGTGGAAAGATCCAGGATCAGTCCGTACCTGGTATCTCCTCCGGAACGGAAGATCCCCACCACCAGAGTGGTGTTCAGACTCTGCGCCACCACAAAATAAGCCATCACATACATCATATAACACAGATATTCCCTGGCCTGATCCGTCAGCACCAGGAAATGCCGGGCAATGGGCGATACGCACAGGATCACTGTGCCTCCCGCCAGTCCCAGCCAGAAAGCCAGCCGGACAAACCGCCGGGCATAAATCTCCGCCTTCTCTTCATTTCCCTCTCCGATGGTCTTTCCCAGGACGATGGCCGTGGCGTTGGACACACCGAAAGCCACCACCATAGAAAGCTGTCTGCTCACCTGGGCTACAGAATTGGCCGCCACAGCAGCGCTTCCCAGATGTCCCATGATGGCAGTGATCATGGCCATACCGCTTCCCCATGCCAGTTCATTGAGCAGCACCGGGACCGCGTATTTCCGGAAATCCTTCATCAGATCCGCATCCTTTAAAAACAGATCCCTGAAATGGAATTTCACCGTATCATTTTTCTTTCTGGCATACCAGATTACGATCAGCAGTTCCACCACTCTGGCGCCGCAGGTACCCAGGGCCGCTCCCGCCACCCCCATGGCGGGATTTCCCAGAAGACCGAAGATAAAGATGGCATTCAGCACCACATTGGTAAACAGCGACGCAGCATAAACCACGGTTCCGATCACCACCCGTTCCACGCTGCGGATAATATTCAGATATACCATGGTGATGCCGCTGATCACATAGGAGCAGCCTACGATCCGCAGATAGACAGCACCCTCCCGGATGATCTCAGGATCGTTGGTGAGGATCCCCATGATCTGTTCCGGCGCTGCCCAGACAGCAATGGTAAATACGATCCCTGCCAGAACAGCGAAGCGGATGGAAATCGCCATCACCTTCTCGATGGTCCGGGTGTCCCCCTTTCCCCAGTACTGGGCGGTGATCACTGCGGCTCCCGAGGTGAGTCCGAAGTAGATCAGGTTCAGGATAAAATATACCTGGCCGCCCAGGGAGGAGGCGGACAGGGCGATCTCCCCCACCTTTCCCAGCATGATCACATCTGCGGATGTTACGCCCACATTGATCAGGTTCTGCAGAGCCATGGGCAGAACCAGGGCAAACACCATTTTGTAAAATTGTCTCTTTTCCTCTTTCATCTTGTCAGTTTCCTTTCAGTCTGTATTTTCTGCCGTGTTTTTCGCTTCCGCCGGTGTTTCCCACGCGCGCCGGCGCACAGCCGTCCTGCGGACAGCGGATGTATATCCTGGCTATACGGCTCTTTTCACATATCCGGTCTCTCTATCAATAAGATTTTCCAGCTTTTCGCCACGCTCATATCGTTCCAGATTTCCAGCGGAAAGAGCCAGGATCTTTTCCAGAGTGGGTTTCAGGGCATAGCCGCCGGATACATGGGGAGTGATCAAAGCTCCCGGAGCATCCCACAGGGGATGATCTGCGGGAAGCGGCTCCGGATCCGTCACATCCAGTCCGGCTCCCGCGATCTTCCCCGCATACAGAGCCTCGGAAAGAGCGTCTGTGTCCACAGCCGTACCCCGGCCCACATTGAGAAGGACGGCATTTTTCCGCATCAGCTCCAGCTCAGCGGCGCCGATCACCCCCCTGGTGGCCGCATAGCCCGGAAGGCTTAACGCCACCACATCTGCTCTGGGAAGCAGCTGATGGAGGCTGTCCATGGTATACAGTTCATCCACATATTCCGGTTTTTCCCTCACCGTGCGCCGGACACCGATCACGTAGGCTCCCATGGCCTTCATTTTCCTGGCGAAGCTTCCCCCGATATCCCCCAGCCCCAGGACCAGCAGTGTACTCCCCTCGGTCACGGCCATGGGCTCCTGTTTCTCCCAGCGATGCTCCCGCTGCTGAAGATAATAGACGGAAAGATGCTTCTGGAGCATAAACAGCATGGCGATCATATGCTCCGAGATGGCCATCCCATAGGCTCCTGTGGCATTGGTGAGCAGTGTGCCCTCCGGCAGAACGCCCGGCTCACAGAATCCCTCTGTTCCCGCATTGTTCAGCTGGATCCACCGCAGATTGGGAGAATCCTTCAGGAATTCCCTGGGAACATTTCCTATGATAATATTGGCCTCCCGGACCTGCTCCCTGGTGACATCCGCCGCCGGACACCAGATAAATTCCGCCTGGGGAGCGGCTTTCTGAAACATCTTCCTGTGGCGCTCTTCCACAGGAAGCACTACCAGTATCTTTTCCATCATCTTTTCTCCTTTCATTGCTTGAGGCCGCATGGCCATCATGGGACCCTCTGGAGGGTTTCATTGCTTCAGGCCGTATGGCCATCATGGGACCCTCTGGAGGGTTTCGTTGCTTCAGGCCGCATGGCCATTATGGGACTCCGGAGGGTTTCGTTGCTTCAGGCCGCATGGCCGTCATGGGATCCTCCGGACCTGCCCGTACTGTTCTCCCTGCGGGCAGTCGATTATTTCTAACGTAGCATACTTTCCCAGGAGGCGCAATATCTTTTTCAGTACAATTCCCCATCTCCATATCCGTCCGGCCTTACGGCTTCACTGCCGCCAAGCGCATGCCCGCGGGACGTGCTCCAGTCCCCCGCAGCCCGCCGCTTTCGGGATCCTGCTGCAGATACGGAGGGTTCTTCGCCGCTTTACCATTGCAGTGAGTTGATATTTTTTATTGTAATTCGGAAATTTTCTGCTATAATAGTACCAATGATGTGAGGAGGATTTATTATGAACCATTTTATCATTCCCGAAAACTACCATCCTGCCCTGAACCTGTATGATACCCAGGTGGGCATCAAAACCGTAAAGGATTTTTTCCAGAAGTCCCTTTCCGAACAGCTGAATCTTCTGCGTGTATCCGCGCCGCTGTTTGTGGATCCGGCTTCCGGACTGAACGATAATCTGAACGGAGTGGAGCGTCCGGTGTGTTTTGATATCAAGGAGGCGCCCGGTTCCGATGCGGAAATCGTTCACTCTCTGGCCAAATGGAAACGGTACGCTCTGAAAAAATATGGTTTTTCCCATGGAGAAGGACTTTATACCGATATGGTGGCCATCCGCAGGGACGAAGAAACAGACAATCTGCATTCCATCTATGTGGATCAGTGGGACTGGGAGAAGATCATCAGCCGCCAGGAGAGGAATGTGGATACGCTGAAAGAAGTGGTCCGGAAGGTATACAAAGCGCTGAAGAAAACAGAAAAATATATGGCGATCCAGTATGATTATATCGAGGAAATCCTTCCCAGGGAGATTTCTTTTGTGACCGCCCAGGAACTGGAAGACCGCTACCCGGATCTTACTCCCAAGGAGCGGGAGTATCAGATCGCCAAAGAGACGGGTGCGGTATTCATCATGCAGATCGGCAAATATCTGGCCTCCGGCCAGCGCCACGATGGCAGAGCGCCGGACTACGATGACTGGGATCTGAACGGAGATATCATCGTCTACTACCCGGTCCTGGATATCGCGCTGGAGCTGTCTTCCATGGGTATCCGTGTGGATGCCGAATCCCTGAAGCGTCAGCTGGCCATCAGCGGCTGTGAGGATCGGGCAAAGCTGGACTTTCAGAAGGCGGTTCTGGCGGATGAACTCCCGCTGACCATCGGCGGAGGCATCGGCCAGTCCAGAATCTGTATGTTCTATCTGAGGAAAGCCCATATCGGTGAGGTCCACTGTTCCCTGTGGCCCAGGGAGACGCTCCGGATAGCGCAGGAGCACGGTATCCCGCTTCTGTAATTTCAAAAAGCATTCCCCTTTGCGGATGCTCTGCCCAGGAGATCTGTTAGGGCATCCTGTTTCCTGCCGCCGCCTGGTGTACTGGCATGACCGGCCATCCTTGTGATCAGTAACCGGTCTGCACGTCTGCCAGGCGGCGCTGCAGTTTTTCCTTCCCGGATCTTTCCGAAAGCCCCCGTATTTTTACACCTCGATCTCCCCGTCAAACACCACTGCCGCCGGGCCGGTCATGTAGACCAGATTTTCTTTTCTGTCCCAGAAAATATCCAGATCTCCTCCCAGAAGCTTTACCGTGACATGATCCTCCGTCAGCCCGTTTAATATGGAAGCTACGGCCACAGCGCAGGCTCCCGTTCCGCAGGCCAGCGTCTCCCCGGATCCCCGTTCCCACACCCGCATCTGCACAGTGTTTCTGTCCAATACCCGGACAAATTCCGTATTCACCCGGTCGGGAAACAGGGGATGGTTTTCAAACTGCGGACCGATCTTCTCGATCTCCAGTCCGTCCACATCCGGAATATAGGTTACCGCGTGGGGATTTCCCATGGAGACGGCGGTGATCCTGTACTCTTTTCCCCCCACCTGTATGGGATAATCCACCGCCCGGGAAATCCCCTCACCTTTGCAGGCGTCTGCCGCCATGGGGATCTTGTCCGGTTCCAGACAGGGACTTCCCATGTTTACCCGCACCCGGGACACCTTGCCCTCCTCCACTGTCAGTTCCAGTGTCTTTACTCCGCTCCCTGTGTTGACAGTGATGACCGTTTTGTCCGTCAGGCCATAATCATAAACATACTTGGCCACGCAGCGGATCCCGTTGCCGCACATGGCCCCCCTGGAGCCGTCCGCGTTGTACATCTCCATCTCAAAGTCCGCCTCACGGGAGGGCTTGATCAGGATCAGCCCGTCCGAGCCGATCCCGAAGTGCCGGTCGCTGACTCTGACAGCCAGGCCGGAGGGATCCTCCACCTTTTCCTGAAAACAGTTGACATATACATAATCGTTGCCGATTCCCTGCATTTTTGTAAATTTCATGTTGCCCGTCCTTTCTTCTGGATCTTCCAGAGATACCTCATCCGGGGGGCTCCCCGGAAATCTGTGTCCTTGCGCGGCCTTCCTGACTCCCGTCTCCGAAGCCGCTTTCCTTTCTATTATAGCTTCCCTGCCGGACAGTGTAAATCTTTTCCTGGCCAGTCTGACCGGAAATGAAAGTTCAGCCTTCCACTATCCCGCGAGGGCGGTACCAGCAGCACATGTTTAGCACATGCATCTGTACCAATGAAGCCGGAAGGCTGAACTGTTGCCGGAAAGGGATTGCCGGCAGGAAAACTTCACTGCCGCAGCTCCGAAATGGAGACTGCCGCAAATCCCTCTGTCTCAAGCCAATCCAGGACCAGTTCCAGCCCCTGGGGCGTGTATTTGTTCCCCACCCGGAACCGGAGGATGGCTCCCCTTTCCGGCTGTCCGCCGCCCCCGGCGGCCTGGAATATGGCTTCGGCTCCATAATTCTTCCAGTCCATACTGTCCGCCGACCAGAGAACCGTGGTATATCCCATGGCGGCCGCCGTCTTCAGCAGGTTTTCATCAAAACCTCCCAGCGGGGGTCTGAAAAGTCTCAGATTTCCGGCTCCCAGGCCTTCTGCCGCTTCCTCCGTTTCCCTGATCCCCCTCTGGAACTCCTTTACGGAAAACCCTTCCATCTCTTCAAGTCCCGGCCCGCCGTTTCCCAGTTCCATCCCGGCTTCCAGAATAGAGGCTGCCTGTTCCGGATATTCCTCCATCCATTCTCCTGTTGCAAAAAAAGTGGCGCCCGCCTCTTTTTCGGCCAGAACCGTCAGAATCTCTTCCAGACCCTGACAGCCCCAGGCCGCTTCAAAGGAAAGCCCCACCTTTTTCTCATCTGTCTGCACCCGGTATACCGGCTCTGTTTTTTCCTTCCGTCCATTTCCCGACACACTGTAAACCCCTCTTTCCTGCTGATAAACCCAGGAAAGGGCTGAAATCATCACAAACGCCAGCAGCAGCACCGCTGCAGTGCCATTCTTCTTCATAGGCCAGCCCCAAAACCGTCTTTCTACTATTCTATGGAACTTCCGGCAGCCATATTCAGGTATCGGCCATACAGCCTCGTCAAACTTTTCTCCGCTGTCTCCCGGCGGTCAGATAGTTTTCCAGTACACTGGTCAATCTTTCCATCTCCTCCTGCGTTCCAATACTGATCCGCAGGTAGTTATCGATCCGCGGCTTCTGAAAATACCTCACATAAATCCCCTGATCCCGGAGCATGGAAAACAGTTCCCTGGCCGGAATGGAGGGATGGGAGGCAAAGATAAAGTTGGCCTTGGAATCCCCGAACACAAAGCCCAGACGAGCCAGCTCTTTCTTGGTCCACTCCCGGGTGGCGATCACCTTCTGCACCGTCTCCTGAAAATAGTCTTTATCCGCCGCAGCTGCAGCACCGCACACCAGGGCGGTCTGATCCATGGTATAAGAATTGAAGGAATATTTCACATCATTCAGATATCTGATCAATTTGGGCTGCGCGCAGGCAAATCCGATCCTCATGCCGGCCAGACCCCGTGATTTGGAGAAGGTCTGCACCACCAGCAGATTGTCATATTTTTCGATCAGCGGGAGAGCCGATTCCGCGCCAAAGTCCACATATGCCTCATCCACCACCACGATCACATCCGGATTAGCCCTCACAATATCTTCCACTGCCTCCATGGGCAGTTCCTCCCCGGTAGGCGCGTTGGGATTGGGGAAGATCACGCCGCCGTTCTCCCGCCGGTAATCGGAAGGGCATATGGTAAAATCCTCCCGAAGCGGCACGGTCTCATAGGGAATCCGCAGCATGGAAGCCCACACATCATAAAAAGAATAGGTAATATCAGGAAAGAGAACGGGCTTGCTGGAATTGAAAAAGGTCAGAAAGATCATGGCCAGCACATCGTCCGATCCGACTCCCACAAACACCTGATCTTTTTTCAGGCCGTACGCGTCCGCGATGGCCTGCACCAGAATCCCCGCTTCCGGATCCGGATACCGCCGCATACCGTCCAGATCCATCTCCCTGAGGGCTGCCTGCGCCCGGGGAGACGGCGGATAGGGATTCTCATTGGTGTTCAGCTTAATGATCTTCTCTCCCCGGGGCTGTTCTCCGGGCACATAGGGCTCTACTTTTCTCACATTTGCTTCCCAGTTTTTCATTTGCATCTCCTTCTTCTCTGTGCCATCGGCGGCACCTGCCCGGCTCCCTTCAGCGCACCGGTCCCGCGGACCAGTGAAATGCTGAATTGCTGCGTTGCCGTTGTTATCCCATCGTCTTTCCCTTGTTTTTCATTCAGAACTGTACCTGATACAGTCCGGCATACACGCCTTTTTTCGCCAGCAGACTCTCATGAGTCCCTTCCTCGGCGATACCATCCTCCGTCAGCACCAGGATCCTCTGGGCATTGCGGATGGTGGAGAGCCGGTGAGCGATCACAAAGGTGGTCCTGTTTTTCGCCAGCTTCTCCAGGGAATGCTGTACGATCTTCTCGCTCTCGTTGTCCAGAGCTGAGGTGGCTTCGTCAAAGATCAGCACCGGCGGATTCTTCAGAAACACTCTGGCAATGGAAAGCCGCTGTTTCTGTCCGCCCGACAGCTTCACACCCCTCTGTCCGATATCTGTGTCGTAGCCCTCCGGCAGGTTCATGATAAATTCATGGGCGTTGGCAGCCCGGGCCGCCCGGATCACCTCCTCATCCGTAGCCTCCGGCTTGCCGTACCGGATATTATCCATCACCGTACCGGCAAAGAGATACACATCCTGCTGCACAATACCGATCTGTCTGCGCAGATCCTTCAGGCAGATATCCCGGATATCCCTGCCGTCCAGCTTCACGCTCCCGGAGGTCACATCATAAAACCGGGGGATCAGGGAGCAGAGGGTGGTCTTTCCGGCCCCGCTGCTGCCCACCAGGGCCACATACTCTCCTGCCCGGACCTTCAGGTTCACATGGGACAGTACATTCTCCTCTTTCCCTTCGTAATGGAAGCTTACATCGTCAAACTGGATATCTCCCCGCACCTGATCCAGATGCACCGCGTCCGGCTTGTCCTTGATATCCGGCGCGATATTCATGATCTCCAGGAATCTCTCATAGCCGCTGTATCCGTTCTGGAACTGCTCCGTGAAGTTCACCAGCTTCTTCACCGGCTCCGTAAAATTGCTGATATACAGAAGAAACGTCACCAGATCCGCGCTGGTCAGTTCTCCGGTGGTCATCAGATACGCTCCCATGATCAGGGAGCACACGGTGATCAGTGTGGAAAAGGCTCCCATCCCGGAATTGTAAACGCCCATGTAACGATAGGTTTTCCGCTTGGCAGCCACAAACCGGTCGTTGCCCCGGCGGAACTTGTCCATCTCTGCCGCCTCATTGGAAAAGGATTTTACTACCCGGATACCGGAAAGGCTGTCCTCGATCTGGCTGTTGATATCCGCAATCCTTGCCCTGTTTTCCTTGAAAGCGTTTTTCATCCGCCGGTTCAGAAAAATCGCGTATACCAGCATGATCGCCACAATGCCGATAGCCACCAGCGACAGCTTCACATTGATCATCACCAGAATGATGAATGCGCCGAACAGCTTGATGACGGAGATCACCACATCCTCCGGTCCGTGATGGAGCAGTTCTGTAATATCAAACAGATCGCTGGTGATCCTGGACAGCAGATGTCCCACCTTCTGGTTGTCAAAAAAGGCGAAGGACAGCTTCTGATAATGGCCGAAGATCTCATTTCTCATATCATATTCGATCTTGGCCCCCATCATATGGCCGTAATAGGCAATGTAGTAATTACAGAAGCCTTCCACCAGCACCATGGCGATCATGGCGGCTCCCAGCTGGAAGATCACCCGGGTGGCCTCGTTCAGCGGAAAATTCACCACGGTTCCCGTGATGTACCGCACCAGCAGCGGGATCGCCAGTGTGATCACGGCGCCCAGCATGGCAAAAAACATGTCGGAAAAAAACAGTGCCTTGTATGGCTTGTAGTATCCTGCCAGTCTTCTCAGTTTGTGTTCCATTTTCCATATCTCCCTGTTGAAAATTATTGAATCTGCCCCATGGGATCCGGCAGCAGACGGGCCGGGATCAGCCGTCCGGCCGCCGGATCCTCCGCGGCATAGGTCTGGAAACCCGTATGTCTCTCAGTATATCGGCTGGAGGAGAAGAAGTCAAATCGTTTGCATATTTTTTCAGTCCGGAATACTGTCCCTCAGGCACAGGACCCCGTATCCCAGTCTGGGATTGGGATACTCCTGCTCTGTGGGCAGATGGCGGGCGCCATTTATCAGATAACTCTTTACTTTTTCTCCATACAGGAAACGGTCATTTCCCCGAAGGATCCCCCACTCCATCAGAAGCGCCGCCGCCCCGGAGACAAACGGCGCAGCAAAGGACGTACCCGTCACCTCCTGGTATCCGCCTCCTGCCCGCGGAGCCGTGATCCCCACTCCCGGAGCCGCCAGCTCCGGCTTCACCTGGCGCAGCACTCTGGTATATCCCCGCCCGGAAAAATCCGCATAGGACTGCAGCCGGGGATCATAGGCGCCTACGGAAACCGCCTGATGAGCTGTGGAAGGAATGGTCAGCGTGGTATCCGGCGTGGGACGGTAAAATTGTGTGGCTTCCCCCAGCACTCCGCCACCCGGCAGCCACATGTCATAGTCCCCGGTGATGATCCTGCGGGGAATCAGGCGGAAGGTCCATACACCGCTGTCAATATAACTGCCCGTGGGAAGGAAATCCACAAAAATTTCCTGGGCCGTACTGTAAGGGCTGGGCTCTCCATAATAAATAAGTAGTTCTGTATTTTTCACTCTCATGCGATGGGTGCCCTGCACGGACCGGATGGGCCCCACATACTGTCCGGAAGGATGCCCGATCAGGATATCCATCTGATCCTCATAATTTTTCCAGATCTGCACATTTACCGTAGGTTCATATTCTCCCACTCCCAGCTCCACCCGTTCTTCCCCCTCAGGCGTCACTACCCCGGCAGTATGGCCCCGGCCGCTGCCCTCATTCCCTGTTCCCACGCAGATGGTAGTCCGTCCCGCATTGGCCGCCTCGTCCAGATAAGCCTCCACCAGAGACCGGCCGCTGTGGGAACCGTAATTATTTCCGAAGCTGAGATTGATCACCACTGGCATCTGCAGGGCAATGCCCTGGCGAACCGCATAGTCCACTCCCTGCATCAGCTCCGTAGTCCTTGGAAAGGACTCCGGATCCGGGATCCCCAGCTTTACCACCAGCAGCGGGCTTTTGGAGGCGATCCCCCGGTATACTCCGCCGCTGGCGTTCCCGTTCCCCGCCGCGATCCCCATCACTGCGGTTCCATGTCCGCTGACATCCCTGCTGGGAACGATCGCTTCCCTTTCCTGCCGTCCCGGAGCAGCCAGCGCCCGGTCGATCTCCTCCCGGGTATATTCCGTTCCGATGGCGTATCCTGCCGGAGGCTTTCCGGAAATCGTCTGATCCCACAGCCGGAGGATCCGGGTGCTCCCGTCCTCCTCCCGGAAATCGGGATGTGTGTAATCAATGCCGGAATCAATACAGGCCACCAGGATCCCTTCGCCGAAAAGCTCATATCCCTGATTCTGCACCACATTGACGCAGGATACTGCCCTCCCGTCGGCAGCAGCAAAAAAAAGCCGCTTGGGCTTTTCCACAAATTCCACCTGCACCTGATCGGAAAATTCCTCCAGAAGCGCCTGGGGCAGATTCACCACGGCAAAATTTCCCAGCAGCTTTGTGATCCTGATCTCCTCTGAAGCCAGGCTGTCAATATCTCCCGAATACCGGATGATCACATCCCATCTGCGCAGCTCCCGTTGGAATCCCACATCCAGCTCCATGGACCGCTCCCGTTCGCTGGGAGTGGCAGAAAGCGCCAGATTCAGCAGATCTCCTATTTTCTGATTATTCATGGGCAAATACTCTTTTCTTTTATCCTATGCAGGACGGGATCCCGCTGCGAAAGAGTGAGCTGCTGCCCAAAAAGGACCCTGCCATGCAGAGTCCCTATTATACATTATTTTATCTGTTCCTTCCTGTACACCAGGTCCGCGGTTACAGGCCGGCCGTCAACCTCCTCCACATCAGCCGCGCGGAAAAGCTCAGTCTCCCACATGAAAGAAAAAGGTATGGACGCGTCCGTGCCCGCCAGAATTTCATCGCACAATTCCATATTCGGCCGGATCATATCATCGTAGAAAGCCGGCCCGTGGGAGTACAGTGTCCGCAGATATCTGCCCTGGCACGTTTCCAGGAGATTTTCCAGCTGATGCCGGAATTGGGAAACCGTACCGCTGCCTGTAAACAGAAATGTACGGGTATTGCAGGCATCTCCCAGAAGAAGGATCTTCTCCTCACGGATCAGGATACAGGTCATTCCCCTGGTATGGCCAGGTACCGCCACCGCCTCCAGGGTTATATCCCCCAGCGAAAAAAGCTGTCCGTCCTTAAGAGGAAGAAATCCCTCTGTCCTGGGAGGAAGAAATTCGTTTCTGTCAAAGTTTTCCAGCGTCAGCGCCACATATGAAGCCCGCATCTCCACCGTACCTTGCTCCTCATATTCTTTCCAGTCCTCTTCATTCAGCCAGACCCGGTCAAATTCCGCCGCGCCGCCTCCATGGTCGCAGTGTCCATGGGTGAGGATCACATCCAGCGGCAGATCCGTCAGCTCCTTCACCACATCCTTCAGGGAATGATATCCGCAGCAGGTATCCAGCAGCGCAGCCCTCTCCCTGCCCGTCACCAGAAACGCGGACGCCCCCGTCACATCCGTGATCTGACTGATGTGCTCCGTCAGCTTTGTTACCTTATAATATTCCATGGCAATTACCTCCCGTTCTCTTTCAGAAACGCAAATGGCTCTTTATCATGAAGAAAATGCATCAGCATATAGGAACAGTTCATGGATACCAGCTCCTCTTTCAGGATCCTTCTCACTTCTTCCCTGTCAGCCAGCACCACCTGGATCTCCTCGCCATCCTCCAGGAACGCCTGGCTGACCTCTCCCGAAGCATAGCCGTATACAGTTCCGCAGGATTCATCCGTCATGCCGATGGTGGTGAAGTACGGTTTCTGATACATCTCGTCCACCTGAAGCGGTTCCAGGATCAGTCCCGTCTCCTCCTTCAGTTCCCGGACAGCCGCCTGATGGTATGTCTCTCCTGCGTCCACCAGTCCCGCAGGGAATTCATAGATATATCCGTCAATAGGATAACGGTACTGACGGATCAGAACTACTCTGTCACGTTTTTCCCCATACAGACTGTAAATGATCACTCCATCCGGTGAATTCTTTCGTGTGGACAGCTTCAGTTCCTCTGTATCCTTCGCCCTGGAGGCCACAAAATACCGGCCCTTTCTTCCCACCCGGTTTACCGTCTCCAGCTCATAAAAATTCAAATGACTGTTCTCTGTTTTCTGTGTGATCTTCGTTATCTTCCCCATAGCACTCCTTTCCCGTCAGTCCGGGCCTTTCCATATCTTCCTATTTCCTTCTGCGGCAGATATTCCTTGCTGTCTGTTCTATCATACCTCACCTGCATGGTTTCGTAAACCGGAATTTCCATCACATGTTCTTCCTGCGTACCCGCAAAGTGTTCTTTATATCGCAGGGACACAGCTTCCCGTGATACAAAAACAGCATCCCTCCGGCTGCAAAGCCCGGAAGGATGCTGTACCATACAAAAACGCCGCATCCGCTGATGATTTCCTGAACCGGAAGCCTTCTGTTCCGGATGCCATGCTTACATCACATTTCCCTTCAGCACCCGGCTGATATGCTTATACAGCAGCAAAGTCAGCAGAGATACCACAATACCTTTTATCAGATTAAAGGGAACCACACAGATGAGACAGAAAGTGATCAGGCTGTCCACAAAGGGAATGATCGCATGCCCCATCTCCACAAACGCGTCCACCGGCATTCCGAAAGCGGTCCCATAAGCAGGGAGCAGGAGAAATCCATTGAGCAGGGCACTGGCAGCGCACATGCACCAGATTCCCACACCCATACCGATCACTGCGTACTTTCTGTCTTTGCGCAGTTTGTAAATAAATCCCGCCGGCATCACCAGGGCGCACCCCATCAGGAAATTTGCCAGTTCACCCACACCGGCTGTCATCGTTCCGTTCAGCACAAAATTCAGCAGAATCTTGATCAGCTCAATGGCAGCCCCTGCCAGCGGTCCCATGGCAAACGCTCCGATCAGCACCGGCACCTCGCTGAAATCCATCTCGTAGAAGGTGGGGGCGATAAACGGCAGCGGGAACTCAAACAGCATCAGCACCGTAGCCACTCCGGCCAGCATGGCGATCTGTACCATCATCCGCAGTCTGGTGGCCTCCCCACGGTTCCCCGCCGCTCTCCGGTCCGGGGAAAGGCTCTTTACCGCCACCCGCTCCCGGGAAAGATTCTCCATCCTTTTTTCATTGCCCGATTCTCTCATAGTTACGATCTCCTCCTTATTTTCGGCCTCAGGGGCCCTGAATTTTCAAGGAAATTCTCCGAATCGCCGGCAAATTTGTTTCTCATCCCGGATATCGCCCGGCAGATATCCGCTGATGCCGGACCGCATCCGCCCGCCGGGTTTGGCATATCACGATCGGATAGGGGGATTTCTTTCCCCATCCGATCCCCGCGATACTGCGGGCAGTTCACGGCAAAGCCGCTCACTGTCCGTTGCCCGGCAATTATCCGCTCATGCCGGCATGGCGGCTGCCTGCCGGGCGCATCACGCAAAAAGCCCTGAAAGTATACACTTTCAGGGCTCGATTCCATACAGAAATGCCGAAATTTTCTTCTCTCATCCAGACTATACTGTCGGTATTGGAATTCCACCAATTCAGCCATGCTTCCATGGGTCGCGGACTGTCACCGCCGGTGGGGAATCTCACCCCGCCCCGAAGAATTATCCTTTTTACATGGTTTATTATACGCCTGTACTGTCTTTCTTGCAAGTCTGTTTTTGTATTTCATCAATCCTTGGCTTCCTGGCTCTCCCCTTTGAACACATGATGCCCCGCTTCCCAGAGCTTACGGGCCGTGGGCTCCCAATCTTCCGCATACTGTCTGCATTTGGCGCACAGCTCTTCCGCGGTCTCCGGATCCTGGTAGTCGGTGTTCACAGCTCCTGTCTCTTTCACCAGCTGGGGAAGACGCTCCGGATTCTCCAGCATGGGGCAGGGACGCAGATGATTCTCATTGAAGGGCTGACTGTCGTGGTATGCCTGGAAAATCGGGCTTCTCAGAGCGTCCAGCAGTGAACAGTCATGTATGTTCACATTGGAGTAATGGATGAAGACACAGGGCTCCACGTCTCCCTTGGCATTGATATGGAGATACCGCCGTCCTCCGGCAATACATCCGCCCACATACTCGCCGTCATTCTGGAAATCCATGCCAAAGATAGCCTTGGTCTGACGGAAATGGCGGATCCTGTGGTACATTTCCTCTCTCTGCTCGGCTGTGGGCATCAGCTGGGGCACTGCTCCTTTCCCCACGGGCATATAGTGGAAATACCACACAAACAGCGCGCCGCTTTCGATCATCATATCATAGAATGCCTCGCTGCTGATATCCTCAAAATTCCGGCTGGTATAGCAGGCGGAGATTCCGAAGGGCAGCTTGTGATCCTTCATCAGTTTCATGGCACGGCGTACCTTCTGGTACACACCGCTGCCCCGGCGCCCGTCGTTTGCCGTCTCAAATCCTTCCAGGCTGATGGCGGGAACGAAGTTTTTCACCCGCAGCATTTCCCGGCAGAACTCTTCATCGATCATGGTTCCATTGGTAAATGCCAGAAATTCGCAGTCCGGATGCATCTCGCAGATCTTCATCAGATCTTTTTTCCGTACGGTAGGCTCCCCGCCGGTATAGATGTACATATAGGTACCCAGTTCCTTCCCCTGTTTTACAATGGAATCAATATCCTCCAGACTGAGATTGAACTGATGCCCGTATTCTGCCGCCCAGCATCCGGTACAGTTGAGGTTGCAGGCCGTAGTGGGATCCAGCAGAATGGCCCATGGAATATTGCAGTTATATTTTTCCGCCATTTCATCCTGCACGGCGCTTCCTTTCAGGCTGGCATTGGTGATAAAGTTCTGAAAGAAGCTTCTCCTCACTCCCGGGTCCAGCTCATACAGCCGGAGGATCAGCTGATACCAGTTGCTCTTGTCCTGGATCGCTTTCCTGATGGCATTTCTCTGCCCTACATACCAGTCATCGGGCACCAGCCGGTCCACCAAAGCCATCAGCTTCGGGATATTCTCCTCCGGATCGTTTTCCAGATATTTCATTGCCTGATTTACGGTAAACGTCTGCATCGCCTGTTTTACAGATTTGATCATTTGTACTCACCTTCCTGTTTGTTTATCTGTTCAGAATATTCATAAATTCTTCTCCGGTAATGGTCTCTTTTTCATAGAGATATCCGGCCAGCTCATCCAGTTTTTCCCGGTTCTCTTCCAGGATCTTCAGAGCCTTTTCATGCTGCCGTTTCACCAGCGCCACCACCTGACGGTCAATCTCCGCCTGTGCTTCCGCGGAGCAGGCCAGGGAAGTATCGCCCCCCAGATACTGGTTATTGACAGTTTCCATGGCCACCATGTCAAAATCACTGCTCATGCCGTACCGGGTGATCATGGCTCTGGCCAGCTTGGTGGCCTGTTCGATATCATTGGAAGCGCCTGTGGACGATGTCTGGAAAACCAGCTCTTCCGCGGCGCGGCCGCCGGTAAGGGTGGCGATCTTATTCTCCAGCTCCTCCTTCAGCATCAGATAGTGATTTCCTTCCTCCACCTGCATCGTGTATCCCAGTGCTCCTGAGGTTCTGGGAACAATGGTGATCTTCTGCACAGGAGCCGAATTGGTCTGCTTTGCCGCCACCAGTGCATGCCCGATCTCGTGATAGGATACGATCTTCTTTTCCTGATCGGTCAGAATGGCGTTTTTCTTCTGATATCCCGCAATCACCACCTCGATGCTTTCCTCCAGATCTGACTGGGTCACATATTTGCGGCCGTCACGGACAGTCCTCAAAGCGGCCTCATTGATGATATTTGCCAGCTCGGCACCGGATGCTCCGGATGCCATCCGGGCAATCTTGGTAAAATCCACTCCCTCTGAGAGATTTACCTTCTTTGCATGAACTTTCAGGATAGCCTCCCTGCCTGCCAGATCGGGAAGTTCCACCGGAACTCTCCGGTCAAAACGGCCCGGACGGGTAAGCGCCGGATCCAGGGACTCCGGACGGTTGGTGGCCGCCAGAATGATCACGCCGTTGTTGCCCTCAAATCCGTCCATCTCTGTCAGAAGCTGGTTCAGCGTCTGCTCCCGCTCGTCATTTCCTCCCGCGCGGCCGTCACGCTTCTGGCCGATGGCATCGATCTCATCTATGAATACGATACAGAGAGCCTTCTCTTTGGCCTGCCGGAACAGGTCCCGCACTTTGGAAGCGCCCATACCCACAAACATCTCCACAAATTCCGAACCGGACATGGAGAAGAACGGCACATTCGCCTCTCCGGCCACAGCCTTGGCCAGCATGGTCTTTCCGGTTCCGGGAGGACCTACCAGTAGAATGCCTTTCGGCATATCGGCTCCCACTTCCCGGTATTTCCCCGGGTTATGCAGATAATCCACCACCTCGGCAAGATTTTCCTTGGCCTCATCCTCTCCGGCCACATCGGAAAACCGGATACCCTCCGAGGACTTCACATATACTTTTGCGTTGCTCTTGCCGAAGATCATGGAATTGGAGCCGCTGGCTTTATCCATCAGCTTCTTGGACATATACTGTCCGATTCCCACAAAGATCAGGATCGGCAGCACCCAGGATATCAGGATGGAGATCACCGGGGATACATGTTCTACAATCTCCCCGGAAAAACTGGCTCCCGAATCATGCAGCCGCTGGGTCAGATCCGGATCTGTAACCATACCGGTCTTGTAAATGTTCTGATTTTCCTTGTCGGTAAATACGATCTGATTTTCTTCCTGATCGATCTGTACTACACCGATCTGTTTTTCTTCCGTCATGTCCATGAACGTGCCGTAATCCACTTCCTGAATCCGCTTCTGCGCCATCCATGGCATCAGAAGAAAATTCACCAGAAGCAAAATGGCCATCACGATCACATAATAGTAGATCAATGGCTTTTTGGGTTTCTTCACTTCCTGCATATCTAATCCTCCATTCTTCCTCCGCAGTCTCTCTTCCTAACCTTCTCCTCCAGACGGGACCGGATTTGTCATCAAAAGAGAGCTCCCGCTGAACGCCTTCATTCTTCCTCTTTCCCGGCATTCTCCTGTCTGTCCAGTGCGGACAATGCCGCGATCAGAGCCTGCTGCATGGACAGGGTGGCAAAATCGATGGCAAATTCCGCATACAGGGCTGACGCTTCCGCTTCATCCTGGGTGGAGCTGGTATCCTCTCCGTGAAGATCCCTGGCCAACTGTTTTTTCACAATGTCTTCCGTAGCCTTCTGGTAATCAAGCTGCGCTCTGGCCAATCTGGAAACTGCCTGGGACCGGCAATTTTTCAGCCGCTCCTGCAGCAGGAGATGACTTTCCTCATATTCATCCTTCACTTTCCGAAGTTCTTCCTGGATTTTCCGGTGGTTTTCCTTTCCGCATAGCCGCAGTCTGGTCTGCAGTTTTCCGTACTGCTGCTCCAGTTCATACAGCTTAATGGCGAATACTTCCTGTGCGATATCCATAAACTGGAATCCCTCCTTTCCCGTAAATTCCCCTCTTTATTCTGGTTATAACAGTTTTCCGGAAAAATTGCGATTCTCAATTTGGGAGATGTGTATTTACGAAATGGAAAATGTGTCAGTTTTTTTGACACTTTGTTTCATTTGTAAAACAGTTCAGCCCGCCTGGCTCGTTGCCCGCGGAAGTCAAAGACCCCGCAGCAAGCTACGGGGCATCAAACTTGCAGCGCAGCAGAGCTGCGGGGTATTTGACCCTCGCGGCAGTCGCCAAATGGACATGCAAGCATGTCCGCTTGGCTCGTTGCCCGCGGGAATAAAAAAAGCAGGAGATGTATGATCTCCCGCAGGGTATTTTTACTTTGCGCTGTATATTTTTCTGTCCTCTCAGGCCAGCATCCGTTTTGTCAGCAGGTTTTCCAGCAGCTGGATAAGCTGTTCCTGACTGGCGTGAGGCTGCCGCGCGTACTTCAGAAGAGTCCCAACAAGTCCGCAGGCGTAAAAATAGAGGCCTGTCTCCAGTTCCGCGTAGCTGATCTTCAGATCCGGTTCCCGGTATGCCACCAGATCTTTCAGATAAGAGGCCACCGCATCCACCAGCATTTCCAGGATCCTTCCCTGTTTCCTGGAATCCAGTATCCGCTTCAGCACTTTCTGATGATCCGCAGTAAATTCCACAAACTTCCGGAGAGCCTCCGTCAGATCCTTTGCCTCCAGACTTTCCTCCACCAGCTTCCTGGTAGTCTGCTCCAGAGACCACTCCATAACGTCCATCAGGTCATGAAAATGGTAATAAAAAGTCTGCCTGGAAATGTGACACTTTTCTATCACATTCTTTACCGTGATCTTATCCACATCTCCCTTTTGAATCAGTTCCGTAAACGTGTCCGCAATGATCGCCTTCATGTCCGCCGGCATGATGTCCCCCTTTTCCTTCCTGTTCAGCTATGCAGGAAACGCCTGTTCTTCCCGCACTACCGCAGCAAAAGACGGGGCCGGGTCCAGTCCACCTGTCTTATTGACTGCGGAAAACAACTGTCATGATTTTAACATTTTTCTTATAAAACTGCAACCGGTTCCTCAAACGGGGTGCCTTTTCCGGGTAACAGTTCAGCCTTCCGGCTTCACTGTTACAAATGCATGCACACAGGCTGCGGGAAACGCAGCCTGGCGCCCGCAAATCTCGGGATCACGCTGCGAATGCAGCGTGACACCTCGCGGGACAGTGGAAGGCTGAACTGTAACTTTCCCGGAACAGTTCCGCCTTCCACTGTCCCGCAGACCGCTGTGTGCCAGCCCCATCCTGTGTCCGCACATTGGTGACGGCAAAACCGCGAGACGGAACTGTCACATACCAATGCTTCGATACATTCTCCGATACTTTCCCGGCGCCATTCCCTGATTCTGGCGAAAGATCTTTCCAAAATAGCTGCTGGTTCCAAAACCGGTCTCCAAAGCGATCTCCAGGATACTCTTGTCCGTATACAGCAGAAAATCCCGGGCCTTCTGCAGTCTCAGGGACAGAGTATATTCTGCCGGAGTGGTTCCCAGTCCCTTCCGGAACAGCCGATGACACTCCCTCCTGCTTACATGAGCTGCCCTGGCGATCTCCTCCACTGTCAGTTTTTCTCCGTAATGCCCGCCGATCCAGGTCAGCATCTGCTTGATCCTCTCGTCTTCCGCCGCATTATAGCGGGATCCCTCCTGCTCTTCCCCGGCAGCCCAGCCGTACACAGTCTCCCAGAGCCTGGAAAACAGACTCCTTAAGCGCAGCTCGAAAAAAGGGCCTTCCTCCTGACTGAGGGCAATTCCCCGGTGCAGCCCTTCCAGAAACTCCGCATTTTTCCCAAGCCTGCTGTAAATGGGAACCGCATCCAGCGATTTCTGCTCCGCCACCGGCGCAATATACTGAAGATCAAAAATACTTCCTTCCATCCCAGCCAGAAATTCCCGGTCGAAAAACTGGGAATGGAGTCTGATCTTTTCCGGAGCTCCCACCGGATACAGGGCATGGAGCACCCCGGAGTTCACAAAGATGGCATCGCCTTCCTCCAGAAGGAATTCCTGCCGGCTGGTCTTGTAGCGGATAGAGCCGCCGGTAAGACAGCCGAATTCAAATTCCCGGTGCCAGTGCCATGGGATCTCCGGAAAAATACCTTCTCCCGGAGTATACAGTCCGTAATGGAGCATGCTGTTCCGATAGGATATTTTTTCTTTCACATGACCGTTCCGGTCCACTTCCTCAATGTTCATACCGGCTTCCTCACCCTCTTTTCGCCATGATGCCTGGGGCACCTCCCCAAGATCCGGAACACCGGGATCCATACCTTCCTTCGTGGCACGATCCTTATATTTTCCGGCAGAATATTTATTTTTCCGCAAGTTCCTGTGCAGTATACTCATAGTAACAGAATCCCTCCGCCGGGTCAAGACGTGGAGGGCTTACGGGAGGAAAGCATATGATTTATTATGTAGAAGCAGACGCCCCCAGAGGCGGAGACGGTTCCGAAAAACGTCCGTTTCAGAGGATCAATGACGCAGCGAAGATCGCCAAAGCCGGGGATCAGGTCCTGGTGGCTCCCGGTATTTACCGGGAATATGTGAATCCAGTGCATGGAGGAGAGGAAAACAGCAGGATCATTTACCGTTCCCGGGAACCTCTGGCGGCGGTGATCACCGGATCGGAAGTGGTAAAGGACTGGGAACGTACGGAAGGAAACGTATGGATGGCACGGATCCCCAACGGGATTTTCGGAAGCTACAATCCCTACACCACTGTGATCGCCGGAGACTGGTATTCCGCCTCCCAGCCGGTGCACACCGGAGAGGTTTATCTGAACGGAAAGGCCATGTATGAAACATTTTCCCTGGAATCTGTGAAAGATCCCCAGGTGCGGAAAACTTCCTGGAATCCGGAGGATACCGTATACCAGTGGTACACCCGGCAGGACGGCGGCGACACCGTGATCTGGGCCAATTTTCAGGGAGCCGATCCCAACCGGGAAAATGTGGAGATCAACGTGCGGCGCAACTGCTTTTATCCGGACAGGACCGGGGTAAACTATATCACCCTGTCCGGCTTTACGGTAAAGCAGGCGGCCACCACCTGGGCTCCGCCCACCGCTTATCAGGAGGGCATGGTGGGTCCCCACTGGTCCAAGGGCTGGATCATCGAAGACTGTGAGATCTCCGATTCCCGGTGCAGCGGCATTTCTCTGGGAAAATACCTGCAGCCGGAAAATGAGAACAAATGGACCACCAGACTGTATAAGGACGGCACCCAGACAGAACGGGACGCCATCTGCCAGGCCCAGAGAGAGGGGTGGACCAAAGAAAATATCGGCTCCCATATCGTCCGCCGATGCAACATCCATGACTGCGGACAGACCGGTATCGTCGGTCATCTGGGAGGAGTGTTCTCCCTGATCGAGGACAACCATATCCATCATATCAATAACAAACAGGATCTGGCCGGAGCGGAGATCGGCGGCATCAAGATGCACGCAGCCATCGATGTGGTGATCCGCCGGAACCATTTTCATCACTGTACCAGGGGACTGTGGCTGGACTGGCAGGCCCAGGGTACCCGGGTATCCCAGAACCTGTTTCATGACAACGTGCCCCCGGAGGGAACAGAGATCACCAACGGGCTGGCGCTGGGGGAGGATATCTTCATTGAAGTCTCCCACGGCCCCACACTGATCGACAACAATCTGCTGCTGTCGGACTGCTCCTGCCGGATCAGTACCCAGGGACTCGCCTTTGTCCACAATCTTATCGCAGGCTCCTTTACCTTTGTGGGAGCCGGAACAGACAACGGCGGCAATAAGCTTCCCACTCCCAGGTATACGCCCTACCATGTGCCCCACCGGACGGAGATCGCAGGCTTTATGACTATCCTTCACGGGGACGCCCGTTTTTACAATAATATCTTCGTGCAGAAGGCCATCCGGCCGGATCTGGAAGTTTCCGCGTCCATTACCGGCGCGCAGCTGATCTGCGGAACAAAGCCCTACGATGGGTATCCCACAGCGGAGGAATATTTCTCCCGGTTTACTTATGAGACGGCAGTGACCGGCCCCGACCGGGATCTGTTCTACGACCATCTTCCGGTATATACCGGAGGAAATGTATTCTTCAACGGGGCACAGCCCTGCGACCGGGAGCGGGATTTTGCCCGGGAGACGGAGCATCCGGTGACGCTGACGCTGGAAGAAAAAGACGGAGCGTGGACCCTTTGTACAGATCTGTACCGGTATCTGCCCGATGTTCCCGCTTCCGTGATCAGCACGGAGGTGCTGGGAGAAGCCTTTGAGCCGGAGCAGAAGTTTGAATCACCGGATGGGATGCCTATTGTATTCAAGGCAGATTATTATGGACAGGATCGGGGGATCCGTCCTGTTCCAGGGCCTTTTGCCAAAACGGCAGACGCCACAGACCGGACGGCGGATCGTTTTGTCCTGATCTGATCCAGGCGCAATGGAAAGCCTGCTGTGCGGCCTTTCCATTTCCATACATAAAACAGCTGCAGGGACTGTTCACGGTCTCCCTGCAGCTGCTCCTTCATTGTCATTGATGGTTTCATTATAACGAATCGGTTCAATCGCGTCAAAGTACATGAACCAATTATGATACGATTTTGAGTCGATTTCTTTACACACGCATAAATACAAGCATTTTTTATCTATTCATTTTAAATGAGCCAAACTGGTACGTACCAGTTCTTTTCGTCCACAGGCAACAGATCGTTTGCCATACAGACCACGCTTCCGGTTCCAATCTCGACCTTCAAAGACTCTAAGCCTCCAAAAGCCGATTCCTTGGCAGCGGGTTCCAATACCTTGAAGTTTTTAATGGCGGTCTTGCCCGGCGACGCCGATTTTTTGATCTCTATCGGAGAAAGCACACCATTCTGATAAAGCAACAGGTCTATTTCTTTCTGGTCTTTATCCCGGTAATAGAAAATAGGCGGCTCTTTTCCTGCGTTCAGATAACTCTTATAAATCTCTGAAAAAACATAGCTTTCAAAGAACGCCCCAGACATGGTGCCTCTTTCCAGCGCTTCGGGATTGCCCCATTTTAAGAGATATGCTGCCAGACCGGTGTCCAGGAAATGGATCAATGGCATCTTTACAACCCGTTTGAGTGCATTGTTATGATAAGGCTGTACAAGCGCGATGATATGAGATGACACCAAAATAGAGAGCCATTTCTTTGCCGTTGGAGCTGAAATGCCTGCGGCACTTGCCAGTTCCTCATAGACAACAGGTTTTGAGGTCTGTGCAGCAACAATCGTCATAAAATTGAAAAACTGCATTTCATCCGCAACCTGCGCCAGACCCCGAATATCCCTTTGAAGATAAGTATCAACATAGGAGCGGTAATAAGTCTCCCAATCCACATTTTCATCTGCATAGAGCTCCGGCATGGAACCCTTGAATATCCTGCGGTAGATCTCATTCAAATCTTTTTTTCTTTTTACGGACAAACGCTCCATCAAATGTCCGGCTTCCGTTTGGAAAGGCTCGCTCGGTTCCTGGTAGATCTCCGCATCGGATAATCCCAGCAGGTTCACGATTCCGACCCGCCCGGCCAGACTTTCGCTGACATTTTTCATGAGACGGAAAACCTGCGACCCAGTGATCCAGAAATCACCTTTCCTTTTGGAACGGTCAACGCTCATTTTGATATAGGGCAGCAGCTCTGTTGCATACTGGATCTCGTCATTCAATACCGGTGGGGAATACCTTTGTAAAAACAGGGCAGGATCGCGTTTTGCCAGGTATCTGACGTCAGGATCATCCAGAGTAACATATTTGCGCTCTACGCCTTCGCTTTGCTGTGCCTCTGCCATTCTTTGCAATAAGGTCGTTTTCCCAACCTGTCTTGGACCAGTCACCGCCAACCTGAAACAACTTCCTTTTTTCTTCTTCGTTAAGTTCCATGTGAATTTCCTCCTGAAAATGGGCGCAAAAAAAGAGCGCCCATCAGATCAGATGAAACGCTCTTTGGCTTCCAGCATTACGCCAGTGATACTTATGTAGGTTGGAGTTGATTAAGAATCGCTCCAATATCTCCATTGATACAAATTGACTTCTTTTTTATTTCATCAGGGGCAAAAGCCTCTCCGTAATTCAAACAGGCATACAACGCATCTTCCCACTCGTATGCCATCCGCCAGAAGCTATACTTGACTATCGTTGGGGTGTTATATCCCACCGCCAGTTCCAGAAACAGCACCTTCCCCTTCTGATGCCTGTGCAGAAATTCCTGATAACGTCCGGCCGCCCGATGCCATCCTTCATCCTCCACAAAGGTATCATCCGCCCGCAGATTCATGCTCATGGGTTTTTTGCATCTGGGACAATAAGGAACCAGTTCCGCGGGAACAGACATCTTTGGCGTCACGCCCTCCGGCAGCAGCAGCTCTCCCTTTTCTCCGATCACATATCCCTGCGCCTCCACCATTTTGCGGACTGTCTCCTCATTCTCATAGGTGGCCGCATGGCAGGGCTGACTGCACTGGAAAAGCCCGTAGTCTCCCTGGGTATAAAACAGGCGCGCCTTATCAAAGCCCGCCCTTTGAAAACAGTGATCCACATTGGTGGTCAGCACAAAATACTCCTTGCCGCTCAACAGCCGGTGCAGCTGCTCATACACCGGCTTCGGGGCATTCATATAACGGTTGATATAGATATACCGGCTCCAGTACGCCCAGTGTTCTTCCAGAGTATCGTAGGGATAAAATCCTCCGGAATACATATCACGGAAATGATATTTCCCGGCAAAATCCCCGAAATACCTGTCAAACCGTTCTCCCACATAGACAAATCCGGCGGAAGCAGAAAGCTCGGCCCCTGCTCCCACGATCACCGTTTCAGCCTCCCGGAGAGCTCCTTTCAGCCGCTCCACTCCGGAAATCCCTTTTTCGTCAGACTCTTTTCTGTGTAATGCCGCAAACATCAGCGCTCACCTCACTCCATAAAATCTCGGGTTTCGCAGCAGCTCCGCCTTCCGGTTTCCCTGCCGCCAGGCCTCCCTTCGGATTCTATTGTAACAAATAAGGTTTCAAAAGAAAAGTACGCACAAAACGGTTACCTGGTAACTTTTTGGTTACCAGGCACTCCGCTTCGGTCCGCGCTTAGCGTGTGCCACTGGCACACAGCGGTCTCCGCTCCGCTTCGGTCGGCGCTTAACGTGTGCCACTGGCACACAGCGCCCCGCGGGACAGTGGAAGGTGAACTGTTACGGCAGATTTTCATACAGATACTGCTCCGTCTTCTGTGTGTCAAACCGCGGAATGTAATTTTTTTCCATAAATCGAATTTTCTCAGTTAAAATTTCTATGCCCTTTGAAAACACTGGTGTTTCCAGCGTTTTCGCCGCCTCGGTTTGGCCCTTTTCCCTCATTTTTTCCCTTGCGAGAAGAAATGAGGGAAACTTTTTTCAGGCCGTCCCTACAACCTTATCCAGCAGCCTTGCGGAAGTTCGCTTGGCCTCTCTGGTGGCGTGGGCGTAAATGTTCATCGTGGTACTTACATCAGAATGTCCCAGCAGCTCCTGCACATCCTTGGGTGCTGCCCCGTGAGAGAGAAGGTTGGTCGTATATGTATGCCTCAACAGATGGAAATGAAAGTCATCCATATCCCCGATCTTCTTTCGGGAGTATCGGCATACGCTGCTGACCGTTGCCGGGGCTTCATAAGCTCCATCGGGCCGCAGGCAGACGAAGGAAACCTGGGTGTAATCTTCCGGGGGTGTCTCTGTCCGGGGCAAGGAATAGACCTGAAGTGCTATAATAAAGTTGTAACGGAAGTGGCTAATAAGATATACTAAAAACAACGAGAAAAGAGGTTCTTATCATGCCACAGAATTACACACCAGAGTTTAAAAAGAAGATTGTCCGTCTCCATGAGGAAGAAGGACGCACCTACAAAAGTATCACAGCTGAATACGGCGTCTCAAAAGCCAGTATCTCCAAGTGGTGCAGCCAGTTACGTGAAGAATGCCAGACAAGCCCGGAAACTATAGCCACAGGATGAAGCGCACGCCTGAGATATTCAGGCAGACGAGCCTCAAAATCAGCAGTAAATGCTGCCAGTTGGTTCTCACTGAGCTTGAATATCTCCTGAAGACTTGCCATGAAAGCATCCATCAGAATGCAAAGAGATCTTGAAAAGGTAATATCCGCCATTTCATCCACCAGGAAGAAGAAGAGTTCTCCAAGCGTTCTCTGGTCTTCGTTTTGACGCTGCTCCAGAGCAAGTAACATATATCTGGTAAAAACAATTGCGGTATGAGCAGTCAGTGCATCATAGGAAAGGCTGTGGCATTCCCCGATCAGATTCAGCATGGATTTGCAGGTTTTGAAGAATACTTCAATCTGCCAGCGCTTGCCATAAATACGGATGATCTCTTCTTCAGAAAGATCCGGATCCGTGCAGAGGAACGCAAGCCAGTCCTTGCGATTCGCCTTGTTTCGCACACATACGATTTTTGCCGGGAAAGGATTCTCTTTCCCGAGCATGATATCAACGGAAAGCAGGTATTTTGATCTGCCGCGGCGCTTCTTGTTTCTGGAATAGATTTCCTTGATGTTAAGCTGTTCACCCTTGTATCCGTACTTGATCCGGCTGCTTTTCTTGATCATAGCAATGACATCCATGTTTCTGGATTTAATGGCTGTGATCTGTGCCGGATTGGCAAACCAGCAGTCGAACAGGACATAGTCCGCTGATAATCCGGAAGATACAGCAGTATCCAGAAGCGTGAGCATTACTTCAGGTGCTTTGGTCTGAGCCAGCTTTCTGCGCTTTCCCGCAATAGTCCGCTTATCAAAAGTATGGACTGGTCCGATGATATTGGTTTCTTTTGACGATGCAATCAGGCAGCTGTTAACCGGGATCAGAGTATTCCCATCACTCCAACTGAGTGTAAGCATACGGTATCCCTTTTTATAGGTCATATCTGTATGATCAAAAACACGGGATCCCAGTTCTGTCTTTTTGCAGCTGGACCGGTTGAAAAGGCTGTCATCTACAATAAAGACGTTGGTGCGCTTTTCATCTGTAGGATCCTTCAGATTATTGTTGACGATATCTGCCGCAAGAAGCGAAGTGAAACGAAGCCAGTTTGTCTTTGTGGAATTCAGGAAACGGTAAAAGGTATTTTTAGAGAATCCTTCCTTGAAGGATCCAGTGCGCTGCTGCATATACATGCTTCGCCCTACGAAAACATTTCCAAGCTTATATCTCAAAAGAGAAATGGCAGGGACGCCTTTTTCTTTCGTGCCATTGCATTTGGCCAGTAATTTTCCAATATGGTGTTTTGAAAAAAATCTCTGGATACAGTCAAGTAGGGCTATCTCGTTCGTGTTGTTCTGTGCTATAATGGACATGGCATAAATCTCCTTTGTGAAAGTGGTTTCTGACAATTCCATTATAGCAAACGGAATGTATTTATGCCTTTTTTATTGGCTGAAATATTGAATTTTCAAGGTTCAACACACCTTATTGGTGTGGGAAGTCTTAGTAAAATATTTAAAAGGCACTGGATTTTTCCGAAGAACTGTGTATAATAAAAATAGAGGTATGGGTTACCTCTAATAAAATTTACCAGCATTTAAAAAGCGCTTTTGGGCCGACAAGGCCCCTCTGTAGGTATGTAATTTGACCGACAAGGTCACTCCGGTCATCTGGAGCAGGGGTACGGTTAGCACCGTACCCTTTTTAATATCATAATCGCAAGGAGAAAACCTTATTGAAAGAGTATTTGAAAGCACAAAGCAAAACAAATGAAGCAATAATCAGAAACACATTCAGTTCTGATGAGCTTGAGCGGTTTTCAAAATCGGATTTTCGCTGGATCGACAGCCGAGGCAGAACGTTTCGCCAAAAGCCCGTAAAGAAAGGTGATATCTACCAATTTGAATTTGGTAAGAATTATATTCCGGAAATGTCCTATGAACATCGCGGTCTCGTTATTGGTGTCAAGAAAAAGCTTCTCTACGTTCTTCCTATCTTTTCTTATGATCCGCGCAAACATCCGGACGTCTATCATCCTGTGGAGCATCCATATTCCAAAAGTGATCTGTTCCTTCTGAAAAATAATGAATTCCCCTTTATTTCACATGACTCCCTCTTAAAACTAAACGATATTCGGACAGTCAGCATCAATCGCATTCTCTATCAGCAATCCGGACGTATTTCTCCCTCTTCCGATATATATAAGCAAATATAAGCATTGACCCTGCAAAAGTATTTTCCAACTTTTTATCATGACTATAATCAGAATCTTCAGATTGTCGAGACATTACGCCAACAACTGAAAGAATCCGAAGAAGAGAAAAATGCACTTGAAGCAGAAATAGAACGGCTTAAAACTGAGATTGAGTCTCTGCCTTTCCAAAAAGCCACCCCATAATCTCTCCATCCGCAGCAAACAGATTTCCTCCCCCGTGCTGGACCGTGACGCCCTGACTTTCAAAATATTCCGCATCCTTCACATCCAGCACCAGCAGTTCGCTGATCTCTTCCTCGGACAGCCCTTCCTGCCGGTACAGCTGATGCAGCTGATCATAGGCCTGGCGGGAGGGCTGGGAGTTGTAATATTCATCGCTCTCACCCACCACGATATACACCGGTGTCCGGCTTTCCACCACCGGCTCATAATCACCGTCCCACTGGGAGCTGCACTGGAGGTAAGCGGTGAAAAGATCCGGGCGCATGCCCATCACCAGAGACATGGTCTCTCCGCCTCCTGAATATCCTTCCCCGTAAACCCGTCCGGGATCAATGTTGTAGTTGTCCAGAAAATACTCCACCAGCGCAATGGTCTGACGGGCAGAGGTTTCTCCCCAGTCGGACAGCTGCGGGGCCACCACAATCATCTCGGAATTATAGTTCTGCGCCTCAAAGCCAAACTCTTCGCTGCGAAGATTTTCTCCTACTCCCTGAAAATACAGTCCTTCATATCCGGGCAGGGTGAAAAATACCGCGTAGGGCCTGCTTCCGTCATAGCTGTCAGGCACATACAGGTTAAAATGGATATCTCCCTCCGTCTCTGAATGAAGCACATTGTCCAGGGTAAATCCCCGGTATTCCTCTGTTCCCTCGGTGACCAGCTCTGTCGCCTGCTGCTCACTGTCACCGTCCTCCGCGGACTCCTGCTGCGATCCGTTCGCCTCTCCATTTTCTCCGGACGCCGGTGTCTCTTCTTCTGCGTCCACTTCCCCGCCGGCCAGATTCCCGGCGGTATTTTCCGCCTGCTCCTCCTGCCGGGCCGCTCCGCAGCCGCTTACACCCAACAATATACCGACCAGCAGGATACCGATGATTTTTCTCTTCATCCTCTTCACCTCATTTTTACACTTCCGAACGGTTCGTCCGGGATTTATCCGACGCCGTATGCAGATACATTCCAAAAGAGACCGGAAGCATAATCACTTCCACCAGCAGCTGTGTCCAGATCATCCCGTACAGACCCACCAGTGTATTCATGAGAATCAGCAGCGGAATATTCAGAAGGCCCTGGCGGCTGAAGGTCAGAATCGCCGACTGGGTTCCTTTTCCCATGGTCTGAAGCGTGTAGCTGATCAGAAAATTCACCGACGTCAGCGGCACTGCCAGGCAGGCGATCCGCAGGAAGCTGGCGCCCAGGGTGCTGGTTTGCGCCTCCGGAATGAACAGATGCATGATGGGCTGGGCAAAGGCCGCGAAACAGGCCACAAAACAGGCGGACATGATGAGGGCTGTTTTCCAGGAAAAGAAGGATACCGCCCGCATCCGTTACGATATGGCGGTAATAAGCCGGATGGATCACCGCCAGTCCCTGTCCGTGATTGCAGTCCGTATACGCGCCCAGCTGGTGCTCCAGCTGATGTGCCTGGAAATCGGTGACTCTTCCCACCTTCAGGATCCCGTTTTCCGCCATGGCGGAATCCCACATCAGATTGCCTCTGGCCTGCATATCGTTGATATCCTTTAAAATCCGCCGCATGTTGACCACCGTATTTCTCATAATGGAAAGCGCCACATCATCGGATACATTGTCCTGATCGGAATTTCCGAAATACGTCTCCATGGCGTGGCTGAGGGTGTCAAATGCTCCGGAAATCACCTGCATCCGGGGAACCGAACTGGTGTAGACCGGATCCAGAATGGCAAATCTGGGAGCTGCCGCCGCCATACCTGCTTTGATCACCTTTTCCTCATTGGTGATCACCGCGCCGCCGTTCATCTCCGCGCCGGTGCCGGATGCCGTCACGATGGCTCCCATGGGAAGCACCTCTGTGGGGAACTGGTGTCTGCTCATCTCCATCTCCCACAGATCTTCTTCCGTTTTTGCCTGAGCCGCCACAATCTTACAACAGTCGATGACGGATCCTCCGCCCACTGCCAGGATAAAATCAATCTTCTCTTTCTTTGCCAGCGCTGCTCCCTCCTGCACCTTGGCGTAGGTGGGATTGGACATCACACCGGAAAAATCCGTCACCTTTTTTCCGGCATCCTCAAGGATTTTCTTTACCTCATCGTAGATACCGTTCTTTTTTACGGAGCCGCCGCCGTAGGCCAGCATCACATTTGGGCCATAAGCGGACACCGCTGCCGCCAGATGCTCTCTGGCCGCCCCCTCGCCAAAATAAACCTTCGTGGCATACTCATAGACAAATTTTTCCATGTTCTCTCTCTCCTTTTCTGATTCCGGCCGCGCGGCGGCAGAAGAACTCTCCGCACGTCCATAAACATAATAAATAAGTTACTCTATAAAAACGGCGGGCCCTGCGGGCTCCTGGAATTTTTGCAGCTCATCCTTCCTGTTATTCCGCCATCAGCCGGGCAAGGATCGGCTCCGCAAGAGAAATGGGAATCGCGAATCCCATGCCCTCCACCTGGTCGGAAGCGATCTTGGCGGAATTGATGCCGATGACCTCCCCCTGCATATTCAGCAGCGCACCGCCGCTGTTTCCGGGATTGATGGCCGCATCCGTCTGGATGTAGGTGCCGATCCCCGTATCGGAAGCCACCTGCTGATTCAGGGCGCTCACATAACCGCTGGTGGCCGACTGCCCGTAGCCCAGGGCATTTCCAATAGCAACCACCTGGTTTCCCACCTGAAGGGCGTCCGAATCCCCCATGGCCGCCACCCGGATATTGGGCCGGATGGATTCCGGGATATCAGCCAGATCCACGGAAATCACCGCCAGATCATTTTCCGGGGAGGTGCCCCGGATCCGGGCGGCACGGCACCCTCCGACCAGCCCTCCTGAGCTGCGCTGCCGTCCTGATTGGTGAATACCACGGACAGGGTATTCTGATCTTCCACCACATGATCGTTGGTGGCGATCAGAAGCTGGGTATCCGTCTGGGCGATCACAATGCCGGAGCCGCTGCTTTCGCTCTCATACTGCCGGCTGCCGTATCCCCAGAAATCGGGGATCTCCTGCACGCTGACTCCGGTGATGGCCACAATGGACGGCATGGCGTCCTGCACCACCTGCTCCACCGAACCGGAACCTGCCGCCGTGTACTGCAGTACCGCCGTACCCTGCCCGGTTTCGCTCTCCGCCGAAACCGCAGTCTCCGTTCCGTTTTCCTGTAAAGGCTCCTGACCGAATCTGATATTCAATGCCTGAGAGGTCACCCCCGCCGCTGTCCCGAAAAGAACAGCAGCAGCGATCTTCTTATGTTTACAGGATTATTATAAAAGGGGCAGCTTCAATCCAGAAGACCCGATAAGTTTGTCAGTATATACCAAAGGGTTGGGTCTTATCCAGACCCTCTTGACTTCCTTCGGGAGGAAAATTATACTGAAAAAAGAAATTTATGTAGCAGTGAAGCCGGCAGGCCCAACGGTTACAAATTACCGGAACGGTTTTATCCCGCCGGAAAGGAGTATCAAATGGCTGACAGAATCAAGATCCGCGGCGCAAAAGTGCATAATCTGAAAAATATAGACGTGGATGTTCCTTTAAATAAAATTGTGGGAATCGCCGGGGTATCCGGTTCCGGAAAATCCTCCCTGGCTCTGGGGGTTCTCTACGCGGAGGGCTCCCGCCGGTATCTGGAATCCCTGTCCACCTACACCCGGCGCCGGATGACCCAGGCGGCCAAAGCCCAGGTGGACCAGGTTCTGTATGTCCCTGCGGCGCTGGCCCTTCATCAGAGGCCGGGGGTTCCCGGCATCCGCAGTACCTTCGGCACCGGCACAGAACTGCTGAACAGCCTCCGGCTGATGTTTTCCCGTCTGGCCAGTCACCGGTGTCCCAACGAGCATTATGTAAACCCATCTCTGGCGGTGGCTGCGGAACAGGAGCTGGTCTGCCCCGTCTGCGGTGCGCATTTTTACGGCCCCTCCGCAGAGGAACTGGCCTTCAACAGCCAGGGCGCCTGCCGGACCTGCGACGGCACCGGCATGGTGCATACAGTGGACCGTTCCACCCTGGTACCGGACGAATCCCTCACCATCGATGAAGGCGCCGTGGCCCCCTGGAATTCCCTGATGTGGTCTCTGATGACCGATGTGTGCCGGGCCATGGGCGTTCGCACCGACGTTCCCTTCCGGGAGCTGACGGAAAAAGAAAAAGACATTGTTTACAACGGTCCTGCGGAGAAAAAACACATTTTTTATAAGCCGAAAAATTCCAACCAGGCAGGAGAGCTGGATTTTACCTATTTCAATGCGGTATATACGGTGGAAAATGCGCTGGCAAAGATAAAAGATGAGAAAGGCATGAAACGGGTGGAAAAATTCCTGAAACAGGAGGTCTGCCCGGACTGCGGCGGCTCCCGTCTGTCCAAGGCTGCCCGGGCTCCCAGACTGCGGGGAATCTCCCTGGCGGATGCCTGCCGGATGACTCTGTCCGATCTTCTCCGGTGGGTTTCGGAGGTGCCGGATTCCCTGCCGGAGGAGATGCGCCCCATGGCACAGAGTATCTGCGCCTCCTTCCAGGATACCGCCAGACGGCTGATGGATCTGGGGCTGGGCTATCTGACCCTGGACCGGGCCGCCTCCACCCTGTCCACCGGAGAGCGGCAGCGGATGCAGCTGGCCCGGGCGGTGCGGAACCGCACCACCGGCGTGCTGTATGTGCTGGACGAGCCCTCCATCGGTCTGCACCCGGCCAATATTGTGGGGTTAAACGGCGTGATGCACGACCTGATCGCCGATGGCAATTCGGTGATCCTGGTGGATCACGACACCCAGATTTTAGCCGAATCTGACTGGATCATCGAGATGGGGCCGGGGGCCGGGGCAAACGGCGGAACGGTGATCGCTCAGGGAAGCGTAAAGGAAATCGCCGAAAATCCCGCCTCAAAGATCGGGCCTTTTCTGGCAGAAGCCGTCCATACGGAAGCAGAAAACACGGCCGCTAACCGGAAATCGGATACGGAACTGTCCCTCCCGGGCGATGGTTCTCTGTTTGCCTCCGGCAGCATCCGGCTGTCCACCGGGCCCATTCACACGGTGAAACCCCTGGAAGTGGAGATCCCCAAAGGAAAGCTGACGGTGGTCACCGGCGTATCCGGTTCCGGAAAGACCACGCTGATCCTGGAAAGCCTGATTCCGGGGCTTTCGGCTCTGATTCACCGGCAGCCTCTGCCCGGGCATATCCGCGCACTGGACGCCGATGACATTTCCCAGGTGAAACTCATCGACGCCACGCCCATCGGCATCAATGTCCGCTCCACCGTGGCCACCTACGCCAATGTACACGACGAACTGCGAAAGGTATTTGCCCGGACGCCCCAGGCGAAGGAAGCCGGGTATAAAGCCGGAGACTTTTCCTACAACACCGGAAAACTCCGCTGCCCCGTCTGCGACGGCACCGGCATCATCAGTCTGGATGTCCAGTTCCTCCCGGACGTGCAGATCCCCTGTCCCCAGTGCCGGGGAGCCCGCTACGACAAAGAGGCGGAAAGAATACATTATGTAAACAAAAAAGGAGGCTCTTACTCCTTGCCGCAGCTGATGGCCATGGACGTCCATGAAGCCCTGGCCGCCTGCGAAAATCTCCGGCTGGTGCATCAGCGGCTGCAGGTACTGGAGGATCTGGGGCTGGGCTACCTGACTTTGGGCGAGGAAACGCCCAGTCTCTCCGGCGGCGAGGCCCAGCGTCTGAAATTGGCCAGCGAGATGGGAAAAGCCCAGTCTGATTCTGTTTTCGTCTTTGACGAACCCACCATCGGCCTCCATCCGCTGGATGTCAAAACACTGCTGGACGTATTCGGCACCCTGATCGAACACGGGGCCACGGTGATCGTCATTGAGCACGATCTGGATGTGATCCGCAGCGCCGATTACATCATCGATATGGGACCCGGGGGCGGAGAGGAAGGCGGCCGGGTGGTGGCGGCCGGAACACCGGAGGATATCCGGAACCATCCGGAAAGCATCACCGGAAACTATCTGTGACCCCGCATATTCAGCTGCCGCAGCCTGCGGCGTCGATTCATTTCAGTCAGCTCTGATCGCGTCCCTCCGACATACCCGGGCCGCCCAGGGCTGCAGCTGTAAGCGGCAGTATTTTGTTCCGCACATATTTATTTTTCATACAGGAAAGGAAGGAAAGAGAAATGGCTGATATTCAACTGATTCGGGAACTTACCAACGCATTTGGCCCCAGCGGCTTCGAGGAAGATGTGTGCCGGGTGATCTCCCGGCATACACGGGAATTCCATGTTGTCAATGACGCCATGTGCAATGTCTATATGAAACGGAAGGATTTTTCCGGCAAAAAGCCGGTGGTGATGCTGGATGCTCACCTGGACGAGTGCGGCTTTATGGTGCAGTCTGTCCGGGAAAACGGCCTTCTGAACATCGTCATGCTGGGCGGTTTTCATCTGACCAGCCTGCCCGCCCATTCCGTTGTTGTCCGGAATGGAAAAGGCGAAAAGATCCGGGGGATCATTACTTCCAAACCCGTTCATTTTCTGAAAGACAGTGAAAAAGGAAACCAGAATCTGGACATCGAAGAACTGGCCGTGGACGTGGGCGCCCACAGCAGGGAAGAGGTGGAGCAGGAGTACGGAATCCGTCCGGGAGATCCCATTGCTCCCGACGTTGTCTTTGAATATCAGGAAAAACGGGGACTCTGCTTTGGAAAAGCCTTTGACAACCGCCTGGGATGTGCCTGCATCATAGAAACCATGCGGCGTCTGGCCAAAGATCCTGCGCTTCCGGTGGATGTGACAGGCGCATTTGCCGCCCAGGAAGAAGTGGGAACCCGGGGCGCCGCAGTGACCTCCCAGGTGGTAAAGCCCGATCTGGCCATTGTGTTTGAAGGTTCTCCGGCAGATGACTTTTATTATTCTCCCGGCCTTGCCCAGTGTGTAATGGGAAACGGCGTACAGATCCGCCATCTGGATAAAAGCTGCATCTCCAATCCTGTATTCATGGAACTGGCCCATCAGGTGGGCAGCCGGCTGAACATTCCTTTCCAGGACGCCGTGCGCAGAGGCGGCAGCACTGACGCGGGAAAGATCAGTCTGGAAGGCCGGGCAGTACCCGTACTGGTGCTGGGCATTCCCTCCCGCTATGTACACAGCCATTACAACTTCTGTTCTGTAAAAGATATCGATGCGGCAGTGTCCATGGCCGCCGGAGTGATCCGCAGCCTGGACCGGGAGACGGTGGACAGAATCCTGCGGAAAGATCTTCTGAAATAAGCGATCCATGTTCATGTCCGCCCGGCTGCAGGGCTTTATCGGCTGCTGCCGCCGCAGGCCGCCTTCCCTCTTACGCGGGACTGCTGTCACAGTCCCGCTCTTCCCTTGTAATAGAGGGGTGACAGTCCGTAATATTTCTTAAAACGCTTGCTGAAATGGTAGGCATCCTCATATCCCACCGCTGCAGCCACTGTCTGGATGGACGCTTCCGGATCCTGATCCAGGATCTCCCGGGCATGTTCCATCCGCAGGCTGATCAGGTAATTGATGGGCGTATCCCCCGTCTCGCTCTTGAAAATCTTGGAAATATAGTAAGGGCTCAGATACATATTGGCAGCGATCTGATCCAGAGAAATCTTTTCCCGGTAGTGTTCCTCCAGATACCGTTTGATCTGCTCCACCACATATTTTTTACTGACGGATTTGAACACATACCGTTCTTTTCCTCTGCCCTTCCAGGCTTTCTGCACCTGCTCCGTCTGCCGTTCTCTGGCAATCAGGCAGAGGATCTGGATCAGATACGCCTTCAGCATAAAATACCGGCCGGGACGGAAGTCTTCCGACTCCTTGCCCACCGCTGCGCAAAGACGGAAAATTTCCTGGCGCATCTGCTCCGGCATCCTGAGGATCCTGCTGCCGTCCTCAAACAGAGGCAGCGTTCCCGGGACACAGTCCTTAAACTCCACCCCGGAAAACGCCAGATAGCATTCCATAGCCGGAGAGGATGCCCCCGGCCGGGTCAGGCTCTTATGCCGGACCCCGGGATTCATGATCAGCAGATTGCCCTCCCGCACCGGATACTCCTCTCCTTCAATGTAAAAGATCCCCTCTCCTTTCAGGATCACTGCCAGCTCCACAAAATCGTGGGAATGGTAGTTGGTTTCATCCTCCGTCCGATCCACAATGCAGGAAAATAAAAACCTGGGATTCAGATCCCCGCAGGTGATGTCAAACTGTTCCTGGCACATGCTGTTCGCTCCTCTCGCGGCAGCTCAGCCTTCCGGCTTCACTGTCAAAAATATTTCTTATTTCTCAGTCAAGTATACAACATATGACATCTCCAGGACAAGAAATTACATTTCACTTTTTCGGCTTTTCACTATAATGAATCTGAACTGAACACAAAAGAAACCGCCGCCTTCCGGCAAAGCCGGAAACGGCCAAAGATCAAAGAAAGGGGAATCGATTATGACAAAAAATATGACTGCCGGCAGTCCGGCAAAACTGATCCTGATCTTTACATTCCCGCTGCTGATCGGAAATATTTTCCAGCAGTTTTACAGCATGGCAGACACCCTGATCGTGGGCCGTACCATAGGGGTCAATGCCCTGGCGGCAGTGGGCTGTACAGGAAGCATCTCCTTCCTGATCCTGGGGTTTGTCTCCGGCCTCACCTCCGGATTTTCTATCCTGACGGCCCAGCGTTTCGGGGCCGGAGACGCGGATGGGGTGAAAAAAAGTTTTGCCGTCAGTATTCTGCTCAGCGCCGCTGTTTCTCTGGTACTGACTGTGATCGCCGTATGGTGCACCCGCCCCATGCTGGTGCTTCTGCAGACGCCCCCGGAGATCCTGGATGACGCGGAGGCTTATCTGCGGATTATCTTCCTGGGAATCCCGGCCTCCGTACTGTTTAATCTGCTGTCCAGCGTGCTGCGTGCCCTGGGGAACAGCAAAACACCTCTGTATTTCCTGGTGATCGCCTGCTGCATCAACATTGTGCTGGATTTCGTATTCATCCTGGCCTTTCATATGGGTGTGGCAGGCGCCGGGTGGGCCACGATCCTCTCCCAGCTTCTTTCCGGTCTGTTCTGCGCGGTTTATATCCGCCGGAAAACCCCGGAGCTGTGGATCATACGGGAGGACTTTCGCCTGCAGCGGGGAAATGCCGCCGCACATCTGAAGCTGGCCGTTCCCATGGCCTTCCAGATGTCCATCATTGCCATCGGATCTCTGATGCTGCAGTATGTACTGAATGGTCTGGGATCTGTATCCGTGGCTGCCTACACAGCGGCGCAGAAGATCGACAGCATCGCCACCATGCCCATGAATTCCTTCGGCGCCACCATGGCCACCTATGCGGCTCAGAATTACGGTGCCGGGAAGGCGGAGCGTATCCGCCGGGGAGTCTTCCAGTGCAGTCTGATCTCTGTCAGCTTCGCCTTCCTGATGGCTCTGGTGAATATTTTCTGGGGCAGCCAGCTGGCGGCTGTCTTTGTGGGAAACGGGGAGACAGAGGTTCTGCGTCTGGCCAAGGATTATCTGGTGATCAACGGGCTCTTTTACTTTGTCCTGGCCCTGCTGTTTATCTACCGTTTTACTCTTCAGGGACTGGGAAACGGCCTTGTTCCCACCATTGCCGGGATCATGGAGCTGATCATGCGGGGCTTCGGCGCTCTGCTCCTTACAGGAACCTTCGGTTTTGCCGGGGCATGCGCCTCCAATCCGCTGGCCTGGATCGGCGCCTGTATTCCGCTGGCTGCCGCTTATTTCCTGACCATCCGTAAGATTGCTCCCAGATCCGCAGCTTCTTTGGAGGCTCCGGAAAATACTGCCGGCAGGGAGCCTTCCGTACGGTTCGGGGGAATCCGCCGCCGTCTCTCCTTCCCGCTGAGACGTTCCCGGCAGATGCGCTGAGTCCATCTGCGAAATATGTTGTGAAATAACAGTTTTCAGTTCAAAGGGGCAAAGGCAGCCGGCACGGTCAGCGGCTGCCTTTGCTGAAATCCGTTCAGCGGCCTCTGTTTCCTTTCTCCTGTCTCTATCTCCATTTCAAAAGAAGCGAGGAATTGACGATCACCAGCACCGATCCGGCGTTATGTACCAGAGCTCCCACCACCGGGTTCAGGATTCCGGTTACAGCCAGGATGATGGCAATGAAATTCAGTGTCATGGAAAACGTCAGATTCAGTTTAATCGTCCGCATCATCCTCCTGGAAAGCGCCAGCAGATGGGGAAGTTCCCGGATCTCGTCATCCACCAGCGCGATATCAGCGGCTTCCACCGCAATGTCACTGCCCACGCCTCCCATGGCAATCCCCACGTACGCTTTTTTCAGCGCCGGAGCATCGTTGACGCCGTCCCCCACCATGCAGACCTGCTTTCCTTCCTGCTGGCTTTCCCCGATCCACCGCATCTTATCCTCCGGAAGGCACTCCGGATGTACACTGACGATTCCCAGCTGTCCGGCTATATGACCTGCCGCATTTCTGTGGTCACCGGTAAGCAGCACCGGTTCCACGTTCAATTCTCCCAGCCGCTTCACCATTCCGGCGGCTTCCGGTCTTAATGTATCCGCCAGAGCGATCAGCCCCTCCAGACTGCCGTTTACCGCCAGCCAGATCACCGTACAGCCTTCTTCCAGATAATGTTCTGCCTGCTGAAGATCCTGCCGGGTGGGAATTATCCCGGCTTCCTCCATCATCTCTCTGTTCCCTGCCAGGATTTTCCCCTCTTTTTCCATCCAGGCCTCCACGCCTCTGCCGGGAATCATACGGAATTTCTCCGGCTGAGAGAGCTCCTCTCCATGATTTTCAGAATGATCCTGTTCTTTCCAGTATTCCACCACTGCCTTTCCCAGGGGATGCTCTGATCTGAGTTCCGCGCCGGCGGCATACCGCAGCAGCTCCCGCCGGCTGTATCTGCCTGTCAGGCTCACTGCGCCGGTTACCTGGGGTGTTCCCAGTGTGAGCGTTCCCGTCTTGTCAAAGCAGATCCTGGACACACCGGCCAGTCTCTCCAGCGCGTCTCCCTCCCGTACCAGAAATCCATGCCTGGTGGCATTCCCGATAGCCGCCATGATAGCGGTGGGCGTAGCCAGGACCAGAGCGCAGGGACAGAATACCACCAGGATCGTAACCGACCGGATGATCTGTCCGGTGAACAGCCAGGTAAGCAGAGCGGCGGTAAGGGCAATCACCACGATCCAGGTGGCCCAGCGGTCCGCCAGTCCCACGATCCTGGCTTTTCCCGCATCCGCCGACTGTACCAGGCGGATCATCCGCTGAATGGAGCTGTCCTCTCCCACCCGGGTAGCCTGCATATCAAAGGAGCCAAACTGGTTCACCGTCCCGCTGCTGACCTGATCTCCCGCTTCCTTATCCACCGGAAGTGATTCTCCTGTCATGACCGCCTGGTTGATGGATGTCTGTCCGCTGACGATCACGCCGTCCACCGGAACTGTCTCTCCCGGCAATACCCGCAGCATATCCCCGATCCGCACCTGTTCCGAGGGAATCGTCTCTGTCCCGGATCCGGTTATCCGCCTGGCTGTCCTTGGCGTCAGATGCACCAGTTTTTCAATCCCCGCCCGGGCCCTGGCTACGGTAAGATCCTCCAGCAGCGCCCCCAGCTGCATGATAAACGCCACCTCGCCGGCGGCAAAGTCTTCTCCGATGATCACAGAGGCGATCAGCGCCAGGGATACCAGCACATCCGCCTTAATGTCAAAGGCTGTCACCAGCCCGATCACCGCCTCCAGTATAATGGGAATCCCGCACAGAATGATGGCCGCCCAGGCCGCGTCAAAAGGAAGGGGAATCAGGTCAAACATGCTGATGATCAGGGATATTCCTCCCAGGACCAGGCAGATGATATCCTTCCTGACCCCTCCCCACTCCAGAAAAGCTTCCAGACGTTTCATAATATCCTCCTTTTTCTTCTGCCGTTTTCTTTCTGTCATACGGTCATTATACCTATGGGGGTATAGGTATGTCAAGGAGTTTTCGCTTTCCGGGCTTATTTCACCGCTCCGGCTTCGCCTCCGCTGTGTTTGCCCGGCTAATGGCTGCTGATGCATGCATCGCACCCGCTTTCCGGGCTTATTTCACCGCTCCGGCTTCGCCTCCGCTGTGTTTGCCCGGCTAATGGCTGCTGATGCATGCATCGCACCCGCTTTCCGGGCTTATTCCACCGCTCCGGCTTCGCCTCCGCTGTGTTTGCCCGGCTAACGGCTGCTGATGCACGCATCGCAGCCGCTTTCCGGGCTTATTCCACCGCTCCGGCTTCGCCTCCGCTGTGTTTGCCCGGCTAACGGCTGCTGATGCACGCATCGCAGCCGCTTTCCGGGCTTATTTCACAAAATAATGGCCGTCAGGCTGTGGGGGAGGGGGGATTCCCGCACTGTCTGACGGCTGTTTGTGACAGTAGAAGGCCAAACTGCAGCGGCTGTTTACATGTTGGCGAACCGTTCCACTGCTTTTGTGAAATTTTCAATGGTCTTATCCGCATCTCCGTGCTCGATCCCGTCCCGGACGCAATGCTTGATATGTCCTTCCAGCACCACCTGGCCGGCCCGGTGGAGGGCCGATTTGGCGGCGTTGATCTGGGAAAGAATGTCCTCACAGGGAACGTCCTCGTCGATCATCCTGTCAATGGCCTGCACCTGCCCGATGATTTTTTTCAGGCGGCGATGCAGATTCTCCGAATCCATACACTGTCTCATCCTTATACCTCCGCGATCCGTCCGGCGGATCTTTATACGTTTCCGGCACCGCAGCCAGCGTCTGAGCCGCAGCGCCGATATCTTCTTTACAGTTTCATGGAAAGTCCGATCCGCTTCTTCGTCAGATCCAGACTGATCACCTTCACTTCCACCACATCTCCCACGCTGACCACTTCCAGCGGGTGCTTGATATACTTTTCACTCATCTGGGAAATGTGTACCAGCCCGTCCTGATGTACGCCGATATCCACAAACGCTCCGAAATCGATCACATTCCGGACCGTCCCCTTCAGGATCATTCCCTCCTTCAGGTCTTTCATATCCAGTACGTCAGAACGCAGCACCGGTTTCGGCATATCCTCCCTGGGATCTCTCCCCGGACGTCCCAGTTCCCGGACAATATCCCGCAGAGTAATCTCTCCGATCCCCAGCTTTTGAGCCGTTTTCCCGTAATCCTTGATATAAATAGCCGTAGGCCCCTTTCCGAAATACTCCTCCACCGTAAAGCCCAGCGTTTCAAACAGATTCTCCACTGCCTGGTATGTCTCAGGGTGGACACTGGTGGCATCCAGGGGATTCTTTCCGCCCAGGATCCTCAGGAATCCCGCGCACTGCTCATATGCCTTCGGCCCCAGCTTGGCCACCTTTAAAAGTTCTCTTCTGTCACGGAATTTTCCGTTTTCCTCCCGGTAGGCCACGATATTTTTGGCAATGGGTTTGCTGATACCGGATACATACTCCAGCAGGGATGCGGAAGCCGTATTCAGATCCACTCCCACCCGGTTTACGCAGTCTTCCACCACTCCGCTCAGGGCCTCTCCCAGCTTCTTCTGATTCATATCGTGCTGATACTGTCCCACACCGATGGCCTTGGGATCGATCTTTACCAGCTCCGCCAGGGGATCCTGCAGCCGTCTGGCAATGGACGCCGCGCTCCTCTGTCCCACGTCAAAATTGGGAAATTCCTCTGTGGCCAGCTTGCTGGCGGAATACACAGACGCTCCCGCCTCATTGGTGATCACATACTGTACCTTCTGAGGGATTTCCTTCAGCAGATCCACAATGATCTGCTCGGATTCCCGGGAGGCCGTGCCATTTCCCAGGGAGATCAGCTCAATATGGTATTTGGCGATCAGTTTCCTGAGGGTATCCTTGGCTGCGCGGATCTTGGCTTCCGTGGTGGGAGCCGTGGGATAGATTACCGTGGTATCCAGCACTTTTCCTGTTTCATCCACCACCGCCAGCTTGCAGCCGGTCCGGAAGGCCGGATCCCAGCCCAGCACCACCTTTCCCACAATGGGAGGCTGCATCAGAAGCTGCTCCAGGTTTTTCCCAAATACCTTGATGGCTCCGTCCTCCGCCTTTTCCGTCAGATCATTCCGGATCTCCCGTTCAATGGCCGGGGCAATGAGCCTGCGGTAGCTGTCCTCCGCCGCCCGCTCCAGAAATGGCGTTGTATTGGGATTCTCCCTGCGGATCACCTGGCGCTTCAGCCATTTCAGAATCTCTTCCTCCGGCGCGTTCACCTTTACGGTAAGGATCTTCTCTTTTTCTCCCCGGTTCAGCGCCAGCACCCGGTGTCCGGCGATCCTGGAAATGGGCTCCTGGAAATCATAATACATCTCATACACGGACTGCTCCCCTTCCTTCTTTGCGGAGGAAGAGATATAGCCTCCATTGGCTGTTACCTTGCGGATCTTGATGCGGTAATCCGCCTCATCGGAAATGGCTTCTGCCAGGATATCTGCCGCTCCGTCCAGAGCTTCCTGGGCAGTAGCTACGCCTTTTTCCTCTGATACATAAGGCTTTGCCTCCTCAAGCAACGGTTTTTCCTTCATCTGCATCCAGATGATATTGGCCAGAGGCTCCAGCCCCTTTTCCTTTGCAATGGTGGCCCTGGTGCGCCGCTTTGGCCGGTAGGGCCGGTATAGATCCTCCACCACCACCAGCGTCTGCGCCTCCAGGATCGCTTTTTTCAGTTCCGGCGTCAGCTTCCCCTGTTCCTGGATGCTGGAAAGCACCTGATCCTTCTTTTCCTCCAGATTCCGCAGATACAGCAGACGCTCATGAAGATTTCTCAATACCTCGTCATTGAGAGAGCCTGTGGCTTCCTTACGGTAACGGGAAATAAACGGGATGGTATTTCCCTCATCTATCAATTTTACGGCAGCTTCCACCTGCCACTTTTTCACCTGAAGCTCATCGCTTAATGCCTGAATAATATCCATACAGATTCTCCTTTTTCTGTCTTTCTTCAGAGCCTTTTCCGGACCTCCGGATAAGCATCGGTCCCTGAACAACAACTATACCTTAACAAATGACCGCTTCACTTGTCAATACTTGTTGCCGCTCCTGGAACAGATGTGATATAATGACCGGAGACATTGTAACTGTTCAGCCTTCTATCTTCACGGCGCGGCCGCAGATACCATCGGCACACGGCGCTCTTTGGGGACAGCAGAAGGCCAGACGGTACGCAACATTCTATCTTCGAGGAGGAATACTTATGGACGATAACCAGAAACAAAACTGGTGGCCGGATCTTAACGGAACTTCCCATCCGCAGGATTCCGCATCCCGGCCCCCTTTCTCCGATACGTCAGAATCCGCGTCCTCCGGAACCGGCGGAACAAACGGCTCAGACAATACGAACGGCACAGGCGGGAATCCGGGATCCGCTTCTCATACAGACGGAAGCACATATGGTTCTCCCCAGAACTCTGGATTCGGTTCTTCTCAGGGAGGCCAGCCTGATTACGGCTCTTCTCCGGCGGGCCAGCCTGATTACGGCTCTTCTCAGACAGGGCAGTCTGATTATGGTTCTTCTCAGACGGGAAATACCGGATACGGATACGGTTCCGATCCCTACCCAAACAGCGGCAGCTATGGAGGCTCTCAGAATGGGAATTCCGGCGGCTACGGTACACCGCCTTATCATCAGAGCAATGGATTTCAGGGGAATTACAATTACGGCGGTCAGAACTATCAGCCTGCCTTCCGGACATCTTCCGGATTTTCCACTGCATCCCTGGTAATGGGAATCATCTCCCTTCTCCTGGTATGCTGCGGATTTTCCTACGTTTTCGGTGCCCTGGGCATCATCTTTGCCATCCTTTCCAGAAAAGGACGCCGGATGGATTCTCAGGCACGCTTTGGTCTGGGGCTTTCCATTGCCGGATCTGTGATCGGTCTGATTGTTCTCATTGTGGTTCTGGTGGGAAACAGCACCTATATATCTTTCATGCAGCAGTACGATCAATATTATGGCAACGGCGGCTACGGTGATGGAAACCGTCATTATTCTGATGATGATTACGATGACTACTATGACTATTTTGACGATTTCGGTCTGGATGATTATCTGAATGATCCCCAGTGGGAAGGCTACAGTACCCTTCCCTTCGGGCAGGAGCCTTTGTAATATACGCCCGGCCCATCCGGAGCAGACTGTCATGGCCCATCGTTCATGGCAGAGTAATATGGAAAAAAAGAAGCAGAATATTACGGGCGATCCAGTTGACCAGGACCACGGCGGCAGCTCCGTAACCGTACCACCGGTGATAGGATGAGCCTATGGGAATCCTTCCCCGGGACAGCCACTGAACCGTATTGCTGATCAGATACCAGCCATACAGCAGTGCGGCGTACATCACAATGGGATGCCAGGCCAGTGACCGAAAAGGATGGCCTTCCAGGAGAGCAAGTACAGCGTGAGTTCCCCCGCAGCCGGGGCAGTAGATCCCCAGCCATGTTCTCATCAGGCAGGGCGGCATCCTGCTCAGCAGTCCCGGAAGATCCACCCCGGCGTTTCGGCTGAGCCAATACAGCATCAGTCCCAGAAGGATGACGCACCAGCTGATCTGGCAGATACGTACGGATGTCTGATGTTCCTTCACTCCTGCTTCTCCTTTCTGTACTGCGTCAATACCTGTTCCGGCAGTTGCCAAATCGGTAACAGCGCCCGCATGAAAATAGTACAGCCTGCGCAGACTGTCCTATCATTTGCCGGCGGCCAAGCTGTTACATCATATCATTCACCATGGAGGTTATACTTATGAAACGTTCTTGTGCAGACTTAAAAGCCATGGCCAGAGAGCGGCTTTCCGGAAAATACGGAATATACATCGGCGCCCTGCTGGTGTATTATCTGATCACCACCGCTCTTTCCATGCTTTTGACCCTGGTGTTTCCCACCTTTACCGTGGCCGCCCTCCTGAACGGTCTGGTAAGTTCGGGAGCCCTGGTTCTGTTTTATGTGACAGAGTTTATTATATCACTGATCCTGTCCATCTTCACCATTGGATTTCTGAAAATGTATCTGGACGGCAGCCGCGGATATCCGGTGATCTTTTCCGATCTGTTTTACGGCTTTCGCCACCATCCGGACCGGGCTATTCTTCTGAGCCTGCTTCTGGGACTGATAACTCTGGCCTGCCTGCTTCCCGGATATATCGTGCTGTTTGCAGCAGTATACTTTCTTTCCTTTCCTGCCTTGATCACCGGTATCTTCCTGGTGCTGGCAGGCGCAGTCCTGGCGGTTGTCTTTTCCATAGGATTTTCCCAGGCCTTCTATCTTCTGACGGATTACGATGATCTGGGACCGGTACGGGCCATGAAGGAAAGCTGGCGGATGATGAAAGGCCATAAGGGACGCTACTTCTACATGAAACTGTCCTTCCTGGGTGTCCTTCTGCTGACCATACTGACCTGCGGCATCGCGCTTCTGTGGGTCAGCCCTTACCTGTCCATGACACAGACCATGTTCTACCGGGAGCTGGACGGAGAACTGGATCAGGAGGACCAGGGAGTGGAATTCGACAACGGATATCAGGAGCCCCCGTATCACCAGGAAAATCCCTGGCAGAATTAACTTGTAACAGTTCAGCCTTCCGGCTTTACTGTCACAAATCGCACACACAGACGGCAGCCCGACTGCCCGCAAAAACGCCTGCCGGATCCTCTCCTGAGGATCTGACAGGCGTTTTCACTCTCATGCCGTGCAGGTTCAGCAGCCGGTTAATCCGCCAGACCGAAAGCGTCATGCACCGCATTCATGGCGGATACCGCATCTTTCTTGTCCACCAGAACCGTAATCCGGATCTCTGAGGTGGCGATCATATTGATATTCACATTCTGCTCGTAAAGACATTCAAACATTTTGGCGGCCACTCCGGGATTGGACATCATCCCGGCTCCTACGATAGACAGCTTGGCCACATCGCAGTTGTACTCCACCCGCTCAAATCCCAGCACCTCCTGGTACTCCTCCAGAAGCTGGATAGCCTCCTTCAGGTTCTCATGAGCTACTGTAAAGGAAATATCCTTGGTTCCTTCCCGCCCAATGGACTGGATGATAATATCCACATTGATATTTCGTTTTGCCAGTGTATGAAACAGTTTAAATGCGCTGCCCGGCTGATCCTTGATCCCGATCACAGATATCCGGTCTGCCTCCTGATCCAGAGCAACGCCGCTGATCAGCATTCTCTCCACCTTTTTCACAACCTCCTTCACTACGGTTCCTTCCGATTCATTCAGACTGGAGCGCACCACAAGCTGCACTCCGTATTTTTTGGCCATCTCCACAGACCGGTTATGCAGCACGCCTGCGCCCAGAGTGGCCAGATCCAGCATCTCATCATAGGTAATGGCCTTCAGCTTTGTAGCCTGAGGTACAAGTCTGGGATCAGCGGTGTAGACTCCGTCCACATCCGTATAGATTTCACAGGCGTCCGCATGCAGAGCCGCTGCCAGCGCCACTGCAGTGGTATCGGAACCGCCTCTTCCCAACGTAGTATAGTCATCATACTTGTTCACACCCTGAAAACCGGTAACGATCACGATCTTCCGGTCCTCCAGCTCCCTGCGGATCCTTTCGGTGTCAATCCGCTTCAGCCGCGCGTTCCCGTAAGCGCTGGTGGTATGCATAGCCACCTGGAATGCATTCAGGGACACGGCCCTGACTCCCAGCTTGTCCATAGCCATTGCCATCAGAGCCACCGACATCTGCTCTCCGATGGTAAACAGCATATCCATCTCCCTCTTTGGGGGATTGGGATTGATATCCCTGGCCTTATCGATCAGCTCATCCGTATACTTCCCCATGGCGGAGAGAACTACCACCACATCATTACCCTTTTGATAATCCTGGATACATCTGCGGGCCACATGAAAAATTCTCTCCTTATTGGCTACCGATGTGCCGCCAAATTTCTTAACGATTAACATAGCTTCCTCCCGGTCAGATTGCTGGCAGCAGTTCAGCCTTACGGCTTCTCTGTCAAAACTGCAGCATCAGATTTCCTTTTTCAGCAGATGCGCCATCAGCTCATGTCCCCGCAAAAAGACACAGCCTGTCCGTGCCGCTTCTGCCTCGCAGTACGTCCATGTGTGACGTTCCCGGCGGGTGCTGTCATACAGCAGCCAGGGAACCGGATCGGCCGTATGAGTCCGAAGACGGATAGGAGTTGGATGGTCCGGCATCACCAGCAGCCGGTAATCCTCTCCGGAAGCCTCAAGTCCTTCCGTCAGCGGACGGATCAGTCTCCTGTCCAGATACCGGATGGACTGCACTTTCCGTTCCGTACTTCCCTGATGGCCCATCTCATCAGGAGCCTCCACATGGATATACGCAAAATCATACCCTTTTTTGGTCAGCGCGTCAACCGCTGCCTGCGCTTTTCCCTCATAATTCGTGTGGAGTCCGCCGTTTGCCCCTTCCACAATGACATTTGTCAGTCCGGCGCCTACAGCGATGCCTTTTAACAGATCCACTGCAGAGATCATCACACCCTTCTTCCCGAATTTCCCCTGGAAGGAGTCCAGGGCAGGACGGGTTCCCGCTCCCCAGAACCACAGACTGTTGGCAGGATTCAGCCCTCTGGATTTTCTCTCCAGATTCAGAGGATGGGCGGACAGGATCTCATAACTCCGTTCCTGCATCCGGAGCAGTTCTTCCCGAACCGGAAGATAGGGGCCCACAGGCTTTTCCAGGATATCGTGGGGGGCCGTCAGTTCCTCTGTCCGTCCGTTTTTCCAGATCAGGCAGTGGCGATAGCTGGTACCTGTATACAGGCGGAAGGTATCATTCTCCAGTTCCCGGCGCACCGCATCCAGAAGTATCTCCGCCTCCCGGGTGCTGATCTCACCTGCGCTGTGATCCAGGATCACCTTTTCCCCATATGCACCTTCCTCTGACAGCGTTACCAGATTGGCCCGCAAAGCCACATCCGTTTCCTCCATATCCACACCGATGCTGAGGGCCTCCAGAGGAGATCTTCCCGTATAATATTTTCTCGGGTCATAGCCCAGCACCGACAGGTTGGCCGTATCGCTTCCGGGACTCATACCCTCCGGGATGGTATACGCCAGCCCCATCTGCCCCATGGATGCCAGCCGGTCCATGACCGGGGTGTCGGCATACTCCAGGGGAGTCTTCCCACCCAGCTCTTTCACCGGTTCATCCGCCATCCCATCGCCTAAAACCACCACATACTTCATCCTGCACCTCAATTCAAATCAGATCCTTACCCGGATCATTCCCACAATATTCTCAAAACGGGCTGCCTTTTCCTGGTATTCCGCCTCCGTCATTTTTCCCGTGATAAATCCGAACTCACCATTCACCCGGGCCAGTACCTTGGCATCGATCTCTCCGAATACCGCTTCCACCTTGTCCAGATTCTCAGTAAAACTTCCCTTCATCCTCACAAAGAACCGGAACTGCAGCTCTCTGTGATCTGCCAGCGGAAGTTTCTCTTCGCTCCAGGCCATCATGCCGTTCCCTTCCGGGTGGCGGGCCGCATCCACCACATCGCCCACTACCGCGCTGGCCGTGGGAAGCTTTCCGGCTCCGCTTCCGTAGAACATGGCATCTCCCAGCATATTTCCATGTACAAAGATCGCGTTAAACACGCCATTGACACTGTACAGAGGATCGTTGGCGTCCAGCATCACCGGGGAAACCATAGCATATACCCTGCCGTCCACAATGCGGCTGGTGGCCAGCAGCTTGATGCTGGCTCCCCAGGACTTGGCGTACTGGATATCCGCAGAGGTGATCTTTGTAATGCCCTCCGTATAGATATCCTCAAAATCCACGTACTTTCCATAAGCCAGGGAGGACAGGATAGCGATCTTCCGGCAGGCGTCAAATCCCTCCACGTCAGCGGCCGGATTTCTCTCCGCATAGCCTTTGTCCTGAGCCTCCTTCAGCACCACATCGAACTCTGAATCCTCCGCTGCCATCTCACTTAAAATATAGTTTGTGGTTCCGTTGAGGATTCCCGTGATCTCATCGATCTTATCTCCGGTAAGCGATGTGACCATGGGCCGGATAATGGGAATGCCTCCCCCGCAGCTTGCCTCGAAAAAGAAATTCACATGATGCTCCCTGGCAATTTTCAGAAGCTCCACACCGTGTCTGGCCACCAGCTCCTTGTTGGAGGTGCAGACGGACTTGCCTGCCTCCAGAGCACGCTTTACAAAATCAAAGGCCGGATTCACTCCGCCCATCACTTCCACTACAATACGAACCTCCGGATCGTTTACCACGATATCGTAGTCATGTACAATTTTTTCCTGGATGGGATCTCCGGGGAAATCCCTCAGATCCAGCACATATTTGATCCGGATCTCCTCACCGGCTCTCTCATCAATAATCTTCTGGTTCCTGGTCAGCACCTCCGCCACACCGGAGCCTACCGTGCCGTATCCTAAAACTGCTATCTGAATCATGTCCTCACTCCCTGCCTAGTATTTTTAAATAGTGGACGCCTTCCTGCTGTTCCACACTCTCCACCATATCTTCCGTATCTCCTGCCTCCGGCCGGATCTCCACACTTAAAGTCAGAGTAGCGATCCCATTGATAGGGATACTCTGATGAATGGTCAGGATGTTCCCCCCGAATCTGGCTACGGTTCCCAGGATTCCCGAAAGGATTCCCGGCTTGTCATCCATCTGGATAATAAATGTCACCGCACGGCCCTTGGCCTGATCCCGAAATGGAAAAATATCTTCTTTATATTTATAAAATGAACTGCGGCTGATTCCCGCTCTCTCCGTGGCTTCCTGAACTGTCACGGACTTCTCCGAATCCAGAATCCTCTTGGCCTCCACCACTCGCAGAAGAACCTCCGGAACTGCCTTCTCCCTCAGTACATAATATTTCGTCTGTTTTTCCATAACTCCTCCTGATCCAGAAGTCAAATATTCCGCCGCAAAGCGACAGTTCAGCCTTCCGGTTTCACTGTCGCCGGAAGAAAGCCCAACTGCCGCATCACAAACAACAGGTTCTTATTGTTCGCGTCGGAAATACATTTGTACTCACGAAAAAGATATTATCACAGAAAGCGCCCCTGCGCAAGCGTTTTTTCGCCGCTGTTCACAGCCTACAGCCGTCTTCCACCGCCTCCATGGCTTCTGCCCGCCAAAGAGGTGTGAACTGTGCTGCGGCCGCCTCCGCTTCCCGCTCCGGGAGGCGGACTTTTGGGTATCCTGCGGTGAGTGATCACCTGATTTACCAGGATATCCTCTTCTCTGGTCAGAGAAAGCCTTCCCTTCTGCCGGAACGGATATGTATAGGTATCTGTCTTCATCTTATATCTGGCGCAGACGGCCCCAAAAAAGATTCCTCCCGCAGCCAGAGCTACAGCCGCGGCCAGCAGCGCTTCCATTCCCGTTATACTCCGGTAACGGCTCACCTCTCCGGTTTCCGGGTCATAGCTGAACTGATTGCTGGGAATTCCATCCTCCAGGAATTTCTCCGTACGATCCAGCATCCGTTCCAATCCTGCTTCATAGCTGCCCTGGCTGATATCCTCATAGCCGGCATCCAGCACTTCCTGTATCCTGGCATCTGTCAGGAAACGGATCATGCTCCCTGCAGTGGAAATCCACAATTCTCCATTGTCCAGGTCGATGAGATACAAAACTCCGTTGTCCCCATAACCGTGGGAATCATAGTAGTCATCCGCATAGTCCCGGGCTTCCTTTCCCTGCGCATCCCCGGTGGTGACGATCACAAAGGTCTGCTTCCATTTTTCTTCCATTTCTTCCATCCGGGCAGTCAGATTTTCCTCTTCCTCCGAAGTCAGAAGCTCCGCCTGATCCGCCACCTGGCTTTCCCCTGCCTGTACCCTCAGCGGAAGCCAAAGCAGGGCCAGTACCATCAGAAATCCTGCGGCCCATTTTCGTCCTGTCATATCAGATAACCTCCCAGAAGCGCCAGTCCCAATACCGCGGCGGCCAAAGCCAAAGCAGCCCCCGCCAGCCTGGGATAATCAATGGGCAGTACACCGGACACCTTCCCAGTCTGACCGTTCATGGCAAAATAATACAATTTTCCGTTCCCGCCCCGATACGTGATGGTCCACACCGGAACCATTACATAATCCCAGTCCATCTCCTGGGTTGTGATCCGGCTGTTCTGGCCGGTCACCGTGGCATACCCCTGAACACTTTCCCTCAGCATTCTTGCGGCATACTCCTCTGTCTCCCTGAGGAGATGAGGCTGGGCTTCTTCCCTTTCAATGTCCCTTTTCTCCGCCTGAAAACCGGAGAGGTAGCCTATGGAAAATTCCTTTCCTTCCTCCTGTCGGTAAGGCTGCACGCTTTCCACCAGCACCCGGTTGGCCTTTTTCAGCGCTGTTTCCATCATCTGGGGAAATTCCATCTCCCCTTCCCTGCGGATTCTGTAAAACCGGGTCTCCGTATGCTCCACGTCTCCGGTTCTCCATATCCTGACCCTGGTTCCCTCTGCCCGCAGCCAGCCCTGGCCCTTCCAGCGCACATTCCAGTAGGGCAGATACACTCCTGTCAGCTTCTCTATCTGTTTCTTCTGGAAAAATCCCCGTTTCACAAACCACTTTTTCTTCATGGTTTCCAGAAAGGTCTCCTTCGCCTTTTTCCGGCTGACAGAAAAAGGAATGATCCATCGGGGAAGATATTCCCCGGAAACCCGCCCCTCAAGAACTACAGGATTGTGGCAGAAATAACAGAAAGTGGCCGCGGTGGTCTCGTCCGTAATGATCTCTGCTCCACAGCTGGGACAGCGGTATGCCACCGCCTCTCCTGTCTGCGTACTCTCCCTGTACGCTGTCCGTTCATCCTCCGTTCCCGCACCAAAAGCAGCCGTCCCCGCCTGGGACGACTGCTCTTTTTCCTGCATCTCATCAATCTGCTCCTGAACAAAATGAGAGCCACAGTAAGGGCATTCATATTGCTGGCTGGAAGGTTCAAATATCAGTTCTCCGCCGCAATTGGGGCATTGCAAACTTACTACAGCCATAACACTCCTCCTTGTTTACGGACGGGGGCTTCCGCATTCACTGCAGAATTTTCCGGTATTCTCCTGACCGCACTTGCAGGTCCAGACGGCTGCCGGGCGGGGTTTCCCGCATTCACTGCAGAACTTTCCGGTGTTCTCCTGACCGCAGCTGCATACCCAGACATCCGTCTGAGGGCGGGGCTTTCCGCACTCACTGCAGAATTTTCCGGTGTTCTCCTGACCGCATGCGCAGGTCCAGGCAGCTCCGCCTCCCGCTCCATTTCCCCTGGGAGCCGCAGGCCCTGTTTTCAAGCCCTCTTCCTGCATCTGCTGACGATTTGTCCTGGAAGCAGAGGACAGAACATCACCTGCCGCCTGCATGCCCATGCCCATTCCCATAAAGCCCATGGCGCTTCCGGCCCCGTTCTTTCCGGCTGCCTCCAGCCCCCGGGCCACAGCGCCCTGCATATATCCCTCTCTGATGGAAGGATCACCCAGCATAGCGCCCTGATTTCTCATATGGATCAGCTTCTGGGACTCCTCATCATAGGAAACACTGGCAATTGCCACAGACTGTATCTCCATTCCCCGCTGCTTTTTCCAATCCTCATCCAGTGTATCCGCCATATAACGGGACAGCTCTCTGCTTTTGGAAGGAACGTAGGAAATGCTCACCCCATCCGCCGACATCCTGTTAATGGCTGCCTGCAGGGCATCCAGAAATTCAAAAAGGAACTGCTCATTGATCTCGCCGATCTCCACCTGATCCTGATTTTTGGGGAGAACCTCTCCGTAGAACCTGATGGGATCCGTGATCCGGACAGAATATGTGCCGTGTGCCCTGAGAAACAGCTCCGCATTGTAAAACCGGTCAAAATAATTGATGGGACTGCGGGTTCCAAACCGGATACCTTTGATTTCCTGGAGATTGATGTAGAGAACCTTCTGAGCCACAGGCGAAGCTCCTCCGTAGCGAAAACGGTCAAAGGAACTGGCCAGAGCTTCCTCCAGGCTTCCGCTGAACATGGAAGGCATGGAAGAATTATCTACAGTAAAATATCCCGGCTCCGCGCTGTAATCCACGATCTTTCCCCCATCCAGCAGCATCATAAACTGCCCCTCATACACATGGATCACCGACCCGTTGGAGATCACATCCTGATCTTTCTTTTTGTTGGCGCCCTTTCCTGTACGGACGCCTCCGGTCATCACCGTCTGGGTTCCCATATCCTCCGGCTCAATGACCTCCAGCCACTGATCTCCCAGTGATCCACCGATGGTTTCCTTAATTGCTTTGATAAGTCCCATAAGTACCTCCTGTAATTATTACAAACGTCAACTGCGTGTATCCCTTACGAAAGAATCCTGGTTACAGTAAAACCTGAGGGCTGAACGTATGCCGCCGGCACACAGCGCTGCCAAATGGGCATGCGGGAAACAGAAAAGCCGCTGCCGGTTTCCCGTCAGCGGCTCTTACCTTCCCGTCATTGGCAAACCTGCAGATCATGAGTTCTGCCGGCTTCCGTCCGACACAGCCGGACCAGCGTCCTGGGGCATCAGCGTTTTGCCTTTTATGCCTGATCCTCCTGACCCTCCGGTTTTCTGCCGCCCAGAGCGATCCATTTCAGGTATCCGTTAATAAACAGATCCAGGCCTCCATCCATTACGCTGTCCACATTTCCAGTCTCCACACCTGTCCGGTGATCCTTCACCATGGTATAGGGCTGCATTACATACGAACGTATCTGGTTTCCCCAGCCAATCTCCGTCACCTCGCCCCGGATACCGGAAAGCTTCTCCATATTTTCCTGCTGTTTCAGCAAATAGAGCTTTGCTTTCAGCATCTGCATGGCCTTATCCTTGTTCTGGAACTGGGAACGCTCGTTCTGGCACTGTACCACAATCCCAGTGGGAAGATGGGTGATCCGGATAGCCGAAGAGGTCTTGTTAATATGCTGACCGCCGGCACCGCTGGAACGGTACGTGTCGATCCGCAGATCCTCCTCCCGGATATCCACATCCAGATCCTCGTCAATATCCGGCATGACATCGCAGGACACAAAAGACGTCTGTCTCTTTCCTGCCGCGTTAAATGGAGAAATCCTTACCAGACGGTGCACGCCTTTCTCCGACTTCAGATATCCGTAGGCGTTCTCTCCATGCACCTCAAAGGTCACGGACTTGATCCCCGCCTCGTCTCCGTCCAGATAGTCCAGAACCTCCAGGGAAAATCCCTTCCGTTCCGCCCAGCGGCAGTACATCCGGTACAGCATTCCGGCCCAGTCACAGGACTCGGTTCCGCCGGCTCCCGCGTGCAGCGTAACGATGGCGTCCTTTTTGTCGTATTCCCCTGACAAAAGTGTCTTCATCCGGATATTTTCAAAATCATTCTGGAACTTCTCCAGGATCTCCTGGATCTCCGGGATCACAGAAGCGTCATTCTCCTCATATCCCATCTCGATCAGGGTCTCCATATCCTCCATCTGACTTTCCAGGCTGTTGTACACATCCCGGTCCTCCTTCAGACTGCCCAGCTCCTTCATCATCTCCTGAGCCTTCTCCGGATTGTCCCAGAAATCCGGCTCTTCCATCTTTCTTTCTAATTCCTCGATCCGCTTTTCCTTGTTAGCCAAGTCAAAGTGAATCCCTCACTTCCACTAATGGTTTTGCATAGGAATTCAGCGTAGTCTTAAACTGATCTAATTCTACCAAAAGCTTCACCTGCTTTCCTTATAAATTTAGCCAAATGCCCGGATCGATATTCTCCGGCCACATGCCATTATTCACAATCCATTATACGTGGTTCTCCCGAAATACTCAAGCAAAAAATATTCCCGGACGGCGGATCCCGTAACAGTTCAGCCTTCCGGCTTCACTGTTACAAATGCATGCACACAGGCTGCGATTTTCGCAGCCTGGTGCCCGCCGGACATCCTGCGCCCCCGCGGAGCGTTTTTCTTTTATAGGAACACCGTCTCCTATGAAATGAAAAACAGGCCCCGGAAATCTCTCCAAAGCCTGTCTGTTTCTATCTTCCAAATATTCTGTTCCTGTTCCGCATGCACAGCCTGCCGTATCTTTCGACAGCTTTCCCTGGAACAGGTCCTGCCTGTATCCCCGGGGCTTCAGCTCACAAGATAAACATCCGCATACTGCAGACCAAACTGCAGCGCCTGAGAATGGCTTCCCATCAGGATATCAACATGACCGTATGCCGTACCCCGGTCCTCCACCGTATATACCGTACCGTTGATCATCAGCTTGGTTCCAAATGGAACGCCTCCCATGGCGATGGTCCTTCCCGGCGTAGGGGTTGTTCCGCTGGCCGTTCCGCCTCCCGCCCAGCTTCCGCAGCAGATGGAGCAGGTACAGTATGCAGTCAGTTTAAATCTTCCCAGATACTTGCCCTGGGAACTGCCTGTGCTCTCCTCACTGGAAGAACCGCTCTGGGAATCGCTCTGGCCGCTCTCCTCATTCCCGCCGCTTTCCGACCCGGTACTTGTATCTGTTCCGGAGGGCTGCTGGTTTTCAGAGGAACTGCTCTGGGCGCTCTGCTGTTCTTTCTGCTCCCTGGCCTCTTTCTCAGCCTTCTGTGCCGCTTCCTTCTCCGCCTGTTCCTGAGCTGCTTTCTCAGCAGCCAGCTTCGCAGCGGCTTCCTCTTCCTTCGCCTGCTTCAGCAGACGGTTGATCTCTTCATTCTGTTCATCGATCTGGGACAACAGGCTGCTCTCCTGGGACTGTGCCCCCTGCAGTTCCTCCTGATACTCCCGGATCTGGTTATATGTAGCCTGCACAAGCTCCTCAACCGCTTCCTGCTGCTGAGTGCTCTCCTCCTGAAGAGCAACGATCTCTTCTTTTTCCTGGGAAACCTGCTCCTCTTTTTCGGCAATCTCTTCCTTAATCTGAGTGTACTGTTCCAGCATATCCCGGTCATATTCCGTAATCCGTGATATGTAATCCGCCTGGTTCAGAAAATCCGCAATGCTTTCTGACTCAAACAGGAGACTCAGGTAGCTGTCGGTGGTATTCTCATACATGTAGCGGATGCGTACCTTCATGGCCTCATACTGCTTCTGCTCCACCTCTTTGGCTTCCTCCAGTTCCGTCTGAAGCTGCTGAAGCTCTTCCTGCTTGGCATCATACCTGTTCTGCAGATCCTGCAGGCTCTCCTTCAGATCTGTAAGCTGGCCGTTCAGTTCTTCCAGATAATCCTCTGACTGACCCTTCTTTGACTCCAGGTCCTGTATTTTCTCACGGGTATCTTCCAGACTGGACTGTGTCGCTGCATTCTTCTCTTTTGCGTCGGAAATCTTTTCCTCTGTGGTAGCACCGAAGCAAGGCACCACACTCCCCGTTACCATAAACGCGGAAAGTACAATACTTAGAATCTTTTTTTTCATGTCTTTTTACCTCACAGGAGGTATTATAGCACAGGCCTGCCCAAAGTGGAAGCTTTTTTTAATATCTCGTAATAATTATGTAATATTTTCACGAAATTTCCTATCATTTTTGTTATATATTCCTAAGAAAGTCCCGCCCAATACCGAGGACCCGAAGCCAGCTGGCTGGCGCAGGGAGCCCGGGTTGAGGCGGACAGGAAGATTGCCAGTGCAGAGCGGCAGCTGGGAACTGGCTTTCTATCCCCGCCTCCATCCCGCCGCATATTTGTTTTTGATCAGGTCTCCCACCAGCTTTCCCCAGCCCAGAGGAAATTCCCCGGCGCAGACCAACAGCCAGCCGCTCTTCACCGTTGCCTCCCCGCAGGCGCTGATGGTCTCCCCCCGCAGATACCGCCCGATCCTGTCATCCTGCGGATCAAGCCGGATCCTGCCTGGATATTGGCCGGCGCCCATAGCCACAGCCAGCTGCTGCGAGGGCTCAAACCGGTCTTTCTTCAGCTCTCCCATCAGCAGTCCGTTTCTCAAAAACCGGATGCCTCCGGGAATCCGGGGCAGCCGGGGAACCTGATAAACCTTTCCCGACCGGATCTCCACCCGGTCCCATTCCGGCTTCCAGCCGCTGTCCCGGAAAAATTCTTCCAGCACCCCGCGGCTTTTCCTGTCAGGTTTCAGGAGAGTATTTTCCTGAAACGGCAGCTCCCCCACTTCTCCCTTTTTTCTCAGCAGAGCCAGAAAGTGTCCTTCCCCATTCATCCTGTGGGGCCATATCCGCACGCACAGGGCAAGTCCGGGATCTCCGTTTCCCCACTCCGGCCGTCCGGGAGCAAATCCCTGGTACCCCTCCATGGGGACCAGCTCCATTTCCGGGTGTTCCTCCAGCAGCCGTGAAACCGTCCCCTCGTTCTCCTGAGGAGCAAAGGTACAGGTAGAATACAGCATCATCCCTCCCGGGCGCAGCATCCGCACCGCATTCCTGGTGATATCCTCCTGCAGCCGGGCAAAATAGTCCGGCCTTTGGGCATCCCAGGCCTTCATCACTGCCGGATCTTTCCGAAACATTCCTTCCCCGGAACAGGGCGCGTCCACCAGTACCTTGTCAAAAAAACCTTCAAACACACCGGCCAGCTTTCCCGGCGTTTCGCTGGTCACAAACGCATTGGATACGCCGAACAGCTCCAGATTCCGAAGCAGCGCCTTTGCCCGGGAAGCACTGATGTCATTGGCCACCAGAAGCCCCTTTCCCTTCAGAGCCGCCCCAAGGGCAGTGGCCTTCCCCCCGGGAGCAGCGCACAGATCCAGCACCCTCTCCCCCGGCTCCACCAGAAGCCGTGACGCGGGCGTCATGGCACTGGGCTCCTGGAGATAATACAGCCCCGCCGCATAGTAGGGATGTCTGGCAGGAGAGTCCTCCTCCCGGTAAAAATAACCATCCTTTACCCACGGGATCCTTTTCAGCGGAAAAGGGAGCAGCCTTTCCAGCTGTTCCCCTGAAATTTTCCCTGTATTGACCCGCAGTCCGTACTCTCTGGGCTGCTGATAGCTGTCCAGAAACTCTCCGAACTCCTCCCCCAGCATATCCTTCATTCTGCTTTCAAATTCCACCGGCAGTTCCTGTCTCATTTTTATGACGCCTCCCACATTCCCGATGCCCTTCCTGCGGCCGCTTTCCGGCGCTTAGAGCCGCTGCAGCATCCGCTTCCGGTCCGCTCACCGTCCCGGGCACTTCATTCTTCTGGTATCGTACCATAAAAACCCTTCCGGGGAAACCCTCATTTTCACAGCAAAAAGCGGTGGCCCCCACCACCGCTTTTTGTACCCCATAATATATGACAATTGGTTTTTTTATTCCTCTGCTGAAATTCCTTCTTCCGTCATGACTTCTTCATACTTGTCCAGAATGATCCTCTGAATCCGGTCTCTGGTCCCGGAATTGATCGGATGCGCAATATCCCTGTATTCTCCGTCCGTAGCCTTCCGGCTGGGCATTGCGATAAATAACCCTTTTTCCCCTTCAATTACCTTGATGTCGTGTACCACGAACTCCTCGTCAATGGTAATCGAAACGACCGCTTTCATTTTGCCTTCTTTGGCTACCTTTCGTACTCTTACGTCTGTTATATTCATAGTATTGCCCCTTTCATATGCCTTCCTTTAAACCACATGTGCTGCCGGGATTCTAAAGCGCATACCGCTCATTTTTTTCCACCACAATCTTGATCCCCTCTTCTCCGCAATGATAGGAGTTGGCCCGGATGGTATCGCGGCTCTCCACGATACAGTTCTCAATATGTGTGTTGTCTCCCAGATAGACATCGTTCAAAACGATGGAGTTTTTGATCACACAGTTATTGCCCACATAGACGTTCTTGAACAGAATGGAATTCTCCACCTGGCCGTTGATGATACATCCGCTGGCAATCAGACTGTTCTTCACACTGCTGCCCGGATTGTATTTTGCGGGCGGCTTGTCCTCGATCTTGGACTGGATCGACGGATACTGGTGGAAGAAATAATCTCTTACCTCCGGTTTCAGGAAATCCATATTTGTCTTGTAGTAGGATTCCACCGTGGAGATATTGCTCCAGTAATCGGTGATCTTATATCCATAGATCCTCTTCAGATTCTTATAGCGGATCAGGATATCTTTTACAAAGTCATAGCGGTCCTCCTGTGCGCATCGCTCGATCAGTTCGATCAGCTGACGGCGGCGGATCACATAGATACCGGCGGAGATGGTATGGGAGGAGGTCATCATAGGCTTCTCCTCAAATTCCTCGATCCGGTAATCCTCGTTCATCTTCAGAACGCCGTAACGGGTGATATCGTCGTCTTCCTTCGCTTCGGTGCACACCACGGTAATATCCGCGCGCTTCGCAATATGATACTCCAGGACCTTATTGTAATCCATCTTGTAAACGCAGTCACCGGATGCGATCACAACATACGGCTCATGACATTTCTTCAGGAAATCCAGGTTCTGGTAAATAGCGTCCGCAGTTCCCCGGTACCAAAAACTGTTGGTAATGGTGGTAGTAGGAGTAAACACATAAAGACCTCCCTGCTTTCTTCCGAAATCCCACCATTTGGAGGAGCTGAGATGCTCGTTCAGCGACCTGGCATTGAACTGTGTCAATACGGCAACCTTCTGGATATGAGAGTTGGACATATTGCTGAGTGCAAAATCGATGCTCCGGTAGCTTCCCGCAACCGGCATGGCTGCGATGGCTCTCTTATGCGACAGTTCTCTCATTCTGTTGTTATTTCCGCCTGCTAAGATAATTCCCACTGCCCTCATTTCACTCACCGTCCTTCTTTATAATCACGCCGCCGCTTGCCAGTTCACCGTCCGGATAGTCCTCCGGCACCGTCACGCCGCTGATCGCCGTGTTCTTTCCGATCTTCACACCGGCAGGGATCACAGAACCCTCTCCGATGGTCACAAGACCGAAGCTGTATACTGCCGGCTTGTACACGTTGGGCACTTCTTCTCCAACTCCCATCACCACATTCTCGCCTACCTTGACCTCTTCAGCCACAATAGCTCTGTCGATCACACAGCCGGCACCGATCCTGGCATGCTTCATAATGATGGAATCCCGGACTACAGCGCCCTTCTCGATCACTACGTCCGCGCCGATCACGGAATTATGTACCTCACCATAAACTTCCGTTCCCTCGCTGATAATACTCCTCTCGATAATGGCCTCACTGGAAATGTACTGAGGCGGGATTACATCGCCCTTGGTGTAGATCTTCCAGAACTCCTCATAGAGATTAAACTCGGGAATAATGTCGATCAGCTCCATGTTGGCTTCCCAGTAGGATCCCAGGGTTCCCACATCCTTCCAGTAACCGTTGAATTCGTACGCAAACAGACGCTTGCCGTTATCACGGCAGTACGGAAGAATATGCTTTCCAAAATCACAGTTGGGCTGATCCTTCAGCGCCAGCAGAGATTCCTTCAGGGCTTTCCAGCTGAAAATATAAATACCCATGGATGCCAGATTGCTTCTGGGATGCTCCGGTTTCTCCTCGAATTCCGTGATCCTTCCGTTCCCATCGGTAATCATCACGCCGAAACGGCTGGCTTCCTCGATGGGAACCGGCATGCACGCGATGGTCACATCCGCTTTGTTGGCCTTGTGATAATCCAGCATCACCTCATAATCCATCTTATAGATATGGTCGCCTGACAGAATCAGAACATAATCCGGATTATACATCTCCATGTAAGCCATGTTCTGGAAGATGGCGTTAGCCGTGCCTGTGTACCAGTCCGTGTTCTCCTTGGCCTCATAGGGGGGGAGCACGGTGACGCCGCCCACATTCCTGTCCAGATCCCATGGAATACCGATTCCGATATGGGTATTCAGGCGAAGGGGCTGATACTGAGTCAGAACGCCTACCGTATCAATTCCAGAGTTGATACAGTTACTCAGCGGAAAATCGATGATACGATATTTCCCGCCAAATGCTACTGCCGGTTTGGCCACAGTCTCAGTGAGAACACCCAGACGGCTGCCCTGTCCTCCGGCTAATAGCATCGCAATCATTTCTTTCTTAATCATGCTATCACCTCTTGTCATATATAATAAAAAAGTATACCACACTTTGCCTGATTAGTGAACATCTTTTACATATTTTTATCTTTTTTTTTCTACTTTTTATGACATTTATACAAGTTCCTGATAAGGACCCTATGAAAAAGAAAACCCTTTCCATTTTTTTCGTTTCATCATATAATAAAGGGGGAAATTTTGCAGCAGTCCAGCCTTCCGGCTTTGCTGTGGCAAATATCCGCACACAAACTGCGGCTTCCGCAGCTTGGCGCCTGCAGGCGCCGGTATCCCGCTGCGAAGGCGGCGTGATCTGTGCACTGCCGCTGTCTTTTGGTACGGCAGTGCAGATCTGTCCGGAACTGCTGCTGACAGGAATATACGACAAAGGAGAGTCTATTACATGTATACGATCGATTTTCAGTCACCTATCCACATCCATTTTATCGGTATCGGCGGCATCAGTATGAGCGGTCTGGCGGAGATCCTGCTGAAAGAGGGATTCACCGTTTCCGGTTCTGATGCCAGGGAAAGCCCCCTGACCCGCCATCTGGAGGAAAAAGGCGCCCGGATCTTCTACGGCCAGAGAGCTTCCAATATAATAGAAGGAATTGATCTGGTGGTCTATACCGCTGCCATCCATCCGGACAATCCGGAGTACGCCTGCGCAGTGGAAAAAGGGCTTCCCATGATGTCCCGGGCGGATCTTCTGGGACAGATGATGAAAAACTACCGGATTCCCATCGCAGTTTCCGGAACCCATGGAAAGACCACCACTACCTCCATGGCCACTCATATGCTTCTGGAGGGAGGCTTCGATCCCACTGTCACCGTGGGAGGGATCCTTCCGGCCATTGGCGGTAATCTGCGGCTGGGGCATTCCGGCACCTTCATCACAGAAGCCTGCGAATATACCAACAGCTTTTTAAGCTTTTTCCCCAAGATCAGCATTATCCTGAACATGGATGCGGACCATCTGGATTTCTTCAAGGACATTGACGATATCCGCCACTCCTTCCGGCTGTTTGCTGAAAAACTGCCCCAGGACGGAACTCTGATCATCAACAGCGATACTCCCTGCTATGAAGAGATCATCCGGGATCTCCCCTGCCGGGTGATTACATACGGCCTGGAGCATCCGGCCAGATATACCGCCCGGGATATCGCCTGGGATGATCTGGGACATCCTTCCTTTGTCTGTCTGCGGGACGGAGAAGCTGCAGGCAGCTTTACCCTGAAGGTACCCGGGCTCCACAACGTATCCAACGCCCTGGCCGTCATCGCTCTGGGGGAGGTTCTGGGCATGGCCGCGGACACCATCGCCAGAGGACTGGCGGGCTTCACCGGAACGGACCGCCGTTTCCAGTATAAGGGAAAAGTAGCCGGCGTAACTGTTATTGACGATTACGCCCATCATCCCACAGAGATCACAGCCACATTGACATCCGCCAAAAATTATCCTCACAAAACCACCTGGTGCGTGTTCCAGCCCCACACCTATACCAGGACCAAGGCGCTGCTGTCTGATTTTGCCAAAGCGCTGACTCTGGCAGATCATGTGGTTCTGGCAGATATCTATGCAGCCAGGGAGCAGAACACCCTGGGAATATCCTCCAGAGACCTGCAGAGATGCATCCAGGAGCTGGGAACACCCTGTGAATATTTTCCCACCTTCGATGAGATTGAAACATATCTGCTGGAAAACTGCGCTCCTGGGGATCTTCTGCTCACCATGGGAGCGGGGGATGTATTCCGCATTGGGGAAAAGCTGCTGGGGATGTAAGTGACAGTTTGGCCGTCCGCCCACGGACCCGCCGCCAAAAAATATTTATTCACATCCGGAATACCTTGTTTTACCAGCATTGGAGACATTTATCCACATTATCCACACGTTTATACACATTTTCAGTGGAAAAACGTGTGGATTTTTTTGTGCATAACTCCGTTTACATAAAATTTCCCTCTTTTTTACGAAAAACCGCATTTTCTCCTATTTTATCGACAGTAAGAAGTTGCAAATAATGACAAAGGTATCTTTCCTTCCACATTATCCACAATTTCCACAAAATACCGGATTTTTCGTCTCCCGCTCCCCCTCAAAAAATGTCTATTTGATTTCCCGGAAGACTATGCTATAATGGCTCCGTAAAAGATTCATCTTCCCGGGCGGTCAGTGCGCGATTTCTGTATACCGTCCGGTATGAATAGCAAAACAAGGAGAGGCGATTTCATGCAGCTTTCTTTACATAATGGAAGCGCTTCCGGCGTGACTGTTGTTTCCAATATTTTTCTGGATTATTATATGCCCCGGGCCAACGGGGAATTTGTCAAAATTTATCTGTATCTGCTCCGCTGTCTGACCGGGGAACAGGCGGATCTGACACTGGCGTCCGTGGCGGATACTTTCCGCTGCACAGAGACCGATATCCTCCGGGCGCTTCACTATTGGGAAGAGGAGCGGCTCCTGGTACTGTCCGGCAACGCTTCCACCCAGACTTCCGTGGATTTTCTGGAGCCCATGGTCCCTGAGGGAATGACCGTTTCCGGCAGAGGGACCGCTTCCTGGTCCAGACAGACAGATACCGCCCCTCAGGGAGGCCAGGCTTCCGCTTTGGAAGCGGGGGAGAATTCCGCTTCTTCCGGCGCAGGGAAAAGCAGCCAGGAGTACCGGGTATCCAATGCCGGAGAATACAGAAGAACCCCCACCGCTTCCAGGGTTTCTTTCCCGGAAGATGACGCGGGATATTCCGGCAGTCCGGTCTCAAAAGAAAACAGCGGGGGAACCCGGTTTACGGAAGAACTGTCCGGCGAGACTTCCACAGGCAAGCTGAGTCCGGACCGGGTACGTCAGTTAAAGGAAAATGAAGATATCGTCCAGCTTCTTTTTATTGCGGAACAGTATCTGGGGAAGGCCCTGTCCCCTTCGGAAACCTCCAGGATCCTTTATTTTTATGAGGAGCTGCATTTTTCCGCTGATCTGGTGGAATACTTGATCGAGTACTGTGTATCCAAGGGCAGCAAGAGCATCCGGTATATGGAGAAAGTGGCGCTGGCCTGGCATGAGGCGGGGATCACCACAGTCTCCATGGCCAGACAGGAGACCTCCGCTTATCACAAGAATTATTTTTCCATACTGAAAGCTTTCGGCATCAGCAACCGGAATCCGGTGCAGTCAGAGATCAATACCATGAATCACTGGCTGAATGACTACGGTTTCACCATGGACATTATCACCGAGGCCTGTTCCCGCACCATTGCCCAGACAGGAAAGGTGAACTTCCGTTACGCGGATGGGATCCTGTCCAAGTGGAAGCAAAAGGGAGTCCGCCATCTCACCGATATCCAGGCGCTGGATACCCTGCACCGGCAGGCCCAGGCGGACAAAGCGGAGCAGAAAAACAAAAAATCCGCATCCTCCAATAAGTTCAACAATTTCCATCAGAGAGATTATGATTTTGAGGAACTGGAGAAACAGCTTCTGAATCGGCAGTGAAGCCTGTGGACTGGATGATTGCACTGTATTCCGTGGACAATCCGCCAGACAGACATGCCTGTATGACCATCTGCCGCGGGACTTTTGACTGATTATCAGAGAGGAGATTTGCCGTGCCTTTAAAAAATTCACAGTATGACGCGCTGATGCGCCAGTACAATGACCGCCAGCTACATAATAAGCACGATCTGGATCTGCGGGTGGAGAAGGCCTATAAGGAAATTCCCCGGCTGGCCCAAATCGACCGGGAGATTGCCGCAGTCAGTATGAAGAAGGCCCGGCTGCTTCTGGGCGAGACGTCCGGAGAGGATTTCAATCTGGAGGAGCAGATCAGCGCACTGTCCCGGGAGAGAGCGGATCTGCTGGCCTCTCACGGCTTTCCGCCGGATTATCTGCAGATGCGCTATACCTGTCCCCTCTGCCGCGATACAGGATATGTGGACAACCGGCGGTGCATCTGTTTTCAGAAGGCGGCTATCGACCTTCTCTATACCCAGTCCAACATCCGGGAGATACTTCAGACCGAGAATTTCGATCATTTTTCCTTTGCATATTATTCCGATGAGATCCGCAACCCGGTCACCGGGCTGACAGCCCTCCAGACAGCCAGGGCCGCGGTGAAAAAATCCAGGGAATTTATCAGGAATTTTGATACTGCCTTTGAGAATCTGTTTTTTTACGGTGATACGGGAGTGGGGAAGACCTTTCTCTCTCACTGTATTGCCAGGGAGCTGATCGATACGGCTCACTGCGTGATCTATTTTTCCGCCTTTGATCTTTTTGATATGTTCGCCCGGAGTACTTTTTCGGATTCTCCGGAGGCGGAGGATATGAACCGTTATATCTTTGACTGCGATCTTCTGATCATTGATGATCTGGGGACAGAGCTGACCAACAGCTTTGTGGCTTCTCAGCTTTTTCTCTGCATCAATCAGAGGATAATGCATAAAAAATCCACAATCATCTCTACCAACCTGACCCTGGAAAATTTTAAGGAAACATATTCTGAAAGAATCTTCTCCAGGATCTCCAGCAGCTATACGATGATCAAACTCATCGGTAACGACATCCGCATTCAGAAAAAATTTTTAACAGGAGGAAATTAACATGGCTCAAGAAAAAGCAAATGCTCTGCAGAAGCTTCCCGTGGGAAGGCTGGGGATCATCTCCCCCTACAGCTGTGAATCCCTTGGCAGAAAGGTGGACAACTATCTGGTTCAATGGAGAAAGGGAAGTCAGAGCGATCCGGGTTCTTCCCTGCACCTGGACGGATATGAGAGAGACACCTATCTGATCAAATCAGAGCTCCCCCGTTTCGGTTCCGGAGAAGCTAAGGGAATCCTTCAGGAATCTGTCCGGGGAGACGATATCTACATCCTGACAGATGTACTCAACTACAGCCTGACCTACAAGGTTGGCGGACATATCAATCATATGTCCCCGGACGATCACTTTCAGAACCTGAAACGGGTGATCGCTGCCATTGCCGGCAAAGCCCGCCGGGTCAATGTGATCATGCCTTTCCTGTATGAGAGCCGCCAGCACAAGCGTTCCGGCCGGGAGTCACTGGACTGCGCCATCGGCCTTCAGGAACTGATCGCCATGGGAGTGGAGAATATCATCACCTTCGACGCCCATGATCCCAGGATCCAGAACGCGATTCCCCGCTATGGCTTTGAGACTGTGCAGCCCGCCTACCAGTTCATCAAAAACCTGCTGCGGAATCAGCCGGATCTGAAGCTGGACAAGGATCATCTGATGGTGATCAGCCCGGATGAGGGCGGTATGAGCCGTGCTATCTATCTGGCCAACAACCTGGGGGTGGATATGGGTATGTTTTACAAACGCCGGGATTACTCCACCATCGTGGACGGCAGGAATCCCATTGTGGCTCATGAATTTCTGGGAGCGGATGTCCGGGGCAAGGATATGATCGTCATTGACGATATGATCTCCTCGGGAGACAGCATGCTGGAAGTGGCCCAGCTTCTGAAGGAGCGGGGCGCCGGAAAGATCTTTATGTGCGCCACCTTCGGTCTGTTCACCAACGGGCTGGACAGATTCGATGAGTTCTATGAGAAGGGGATGTTTGACCGGATCCTGACCACCAATCTGATCTATCAGGTACCGGAACTGCTGGAACGTCCATATTATGTAAACTGTGATATGAGCAAGTATATCGCCCTGATCATCAACACACTGAACCATGACGATTCCATCAGCAAGCTCCTGAACCCTGTGGAAAGGATCCAGAAGGTGCTGACCAAATACCGGAATCACGAAAAGATCTGATGCTTCCTGGGGGTATCCTGCCAGATGGACACACATTCCCGTGTAACAGTTCAGCCTTCCGGCTTCACTGTCACAAAAGCATGCACACAGGCTGCGTTTCTCGCGGCCTGGCGCCCGCAGGTCTCGGGATCCCGCTGCAAATGCAGCGGGATCTACACTCCGTTTCGGTCGGCGCTAACCATGTGCCACTGGCACACAGCGCCCTCGCGGGACAGTTGAAGGCTGAACTGTTACATTCCCGTCCATTTGGCAGGATACCGGGGCTTTACAGAATGTACTTATCCGCATTAATAACCTTGGATATGGCAGCATTTCCCATCATTCCCAGATTTCCCATCATTCCCAGAAAGCCCATGCCATCCTTGCACTCCTCTTCTGTTCCGATCTGGTCCACATTCGTTCCCACCAGCTCCACCGCCGGCTTCTGTTCCTCGGTGCAGTGTACCTGGGCGCAGTTCCTGATCTTCACAAGATCCAGGATCTTCTGGGGCTCCACATCCTCCTTTATTTTCAGAACCGCGCAGTTTTGAATGACTATTCCTTCCGGAGAGGCATCCATCATACTGCTGTTCAGGGTTGCCGAGGAACGATTTTCCAGAATCCTCCCCTTCTCCTCCTCCAGGAGCTCCACGGAATCACATTCTGTCTCACTGCTTAGGAAGGCCTCCTCCAGTTTTTCCGGAACGCGGACTGTTCCCTTTACCCGGATCTTTTCCACCTGGGAAAGCAGCGGGGCGCTTTCCTCCTCCAGCGTAAGATTTCCTTTTATATACAGGTTTTTCCCATGGGTTTTCAAAAGCTTTTCATTCAGTTTCGCGTCTGCTCCCACAAAGGTCATCCCCCGGGGAATCACTTCCATCCTGGAGGTCTCCTCAAAAAGATCCAGAGATTCCTCCGCCCTCTCCTCAGGTACCAGGAACGCAGGCGTAACAAACCGGATATTCTTCTCCTTCAGCATGGCTATGCCGGCTTCCGGATCCGTCAGACGCACCTCTTTTGCCACATAATATCTTCTTCCCTCTTTGGCTCTCAGATGGAAATAACGATCCGGCACAAATACAGCCTCCAAAACGGCGCAGTCATCCGGATAAGCCTCCATGCTTCCATTGACAGTAAGATTTTGCAGGCAGCCAGCCAATGATACCGGGGAAAGAAAATCCCCATTGACAGTGACTGCCCGAAAATTTTCCAGAGTCTCTCTGGCCGCATCCGGACGGATCTCCAGATCTCCGTTTACCACCAGTACTGAATTCTCAGACACCGCAGCGGCTCCTCCTATCACATAGTTTTCGTTCTGGACGATCACATTGACATCCCCCTCTAGTTCCATCGTATTATCCGTATTGCACATCACCGGCAGCCGTTCCAGAACTCCCTTGCTCTCCTGAGTCACCAACAGCAGATCTGTATTGATCAAAATATGCTCATAACCGGACAGATCCTCCTCCTTTGCTTTTCTCGCGTCGCATACATCACAATTGATAATCATAACTTTCTTCTCAGACATCATTTTTCTCCTTTCATCTACCCATGTCCAGCGCGTCTCTCAGATGCTTTCTGGCCGAGGAGAGCCTGGCCCGCACGGTCCCGGGAGGGATATTGAAAAATCTCCCGATTTCCCGGGAAGTGTATCCCTCCAGATACCGCATGGCAAAAAGGACACCCTCTGTTCCCGGCAGGCTGTTCAGCAAAAGTTCCCAGTCAATGCTGTTATACTCCGTAATCTCCCGGACTGATTCCGGCAGCGTCTCCTGGACAGTCTCAAAGCGCATATGGCGCAGACGATCCCTGTACAGATTCTTTACGGTACGGTAAAACCAGGCTTTTATCTGCGGCTCCGCCAGTCCCTCCAGCACTGGCAGATTCTCCATGGCCCGTACGAAAGCCTCCTGTACCAGATCCTCCGCAAGCGCAGCATCCTGTGTCATGGTTCTGCACCAGCCGGTCAGCTCCCCGCGGCAGTTTTTGTAAAACTGTTCTAACATCTCGTTTCTCCTTCCAGCACCGTTCCCCCGGCCTCTCCTGCCATCTTAAACCTTTTGCCCGGCAGAAGAAGCTGCCTGTGACGGGAAGCGGTCTGTCTTTTCCATCTGCGCCCGGGCTGCGGATAACAGTCCCTCCGCATACAATCGCCAAAAGAAAAGTACCGGCACTCACTGTTTTTGACTCTTGTACTATTATAACGTTTGAGAACGGGAAAGTGTTGGAAAAAAGTCAAATGTACATACAAGCATGTCCGCTTGGCTCGTTGCCCGCGGGAATAAATCAGCAATGGTTTCTCCTCCCGGCAGGCAGCGCAAGCCTCCCCACCGCCAGATACCCTGCAATGGCTGTCACCGATGCCTCAATCCCAAAGGCTCCTCCGGTAATGGGGAACCATCTGATATCCGGCACATAGGAGATCAGGGAATATACATCCGCCTTCTCCCCTATAAAGAGGATCCCTCCCAGCATAAAGATATTCCACAGCGCGTGAACCGCTCCGCTGTTCCATACAGAATCCCTCTCCAGCGCGATCAGAGAAAACATGATCCCCACGCAGGTCCCCGCCGCGCATACCTGCAGAGAGCTGACCGCGTCATATCCTGTTCCGATCATATGCACCGCTCCAAACAGCAGGGAAGGCGCCAGTATGGCCGTCTTTCTCCCGGCAGTCCGATCCAGCAGATGCAGGATCACACCCCGAAACACCATTTCTTCCGCAAATCCCGCAGCAATCCCGGTATAAAAGACTCCTGCAAAGAGACTGGCCGCCAGCTCCTCCGCTCCCATATCCGAACGGAAAAATTCTCCGGGAAGCAAAAGATTTACAGCCGATACTCCCGCAGGCAGCAGCACTCCGATCAGCAGCCACTTTTTCCTTATGGAAAAACGTGGGATACCCAGATCCGTAAGACGGCATTTCAGTCCTTTTTCCGCCAGAAGCTTCAGGAAGCCCAGCAGGAAAGCCAGATACAGGAACCCCGCCGCTCCGTTTCCCAGCCAGATCAATGGCCATACAGGAATATCCCTCTGGATTCCCGGGAAAGAAAAGGCGGAAACCAGAAGCTTCATCAGAAGCTCCGCCAAAAGCTGCGCCAGCAGCTGAGACAGAATCAGGCTTCCGATGGCTCCCACGGTTCCCGCCACTACTTTTCCAACTTCTTTTTTTCTGTTTCTCATATCCTACCTCCTGGTTTTCGGCAGACAGGGCTGATCCTCCCAACGTCCCACAGCCCTCTGCCCTTCTTTTGCCAGTATAGAAGAATATGGTAAATCAATCGCAAAGCAATTGCCAAGAAAGTATAAAGCCTTCCCTGCCGCTCTCAGCATTCCGCCTGCCACAGCCGTTCCACCAGCGGTTCCTTTGAAAAGCTTCTGGTTGCCGCGCCGGTGATCACCAGAGGAACCAGCAGCAGGATCCCTGCATATCCTGCGGCAAACACTGCAGGGAAGCGGAACACCATATAAAACGCGCCGTTTCTGAAAAGCATTCCTGTCAGGGCCCAGCCGGCCAGAGTCCCCACAGTCAGAGTAACGGCCAATGTGACCAGAACCAGCACCAGACTTTCTCCCAGAAGCATTTTCCGGATCTGTCTTCTGCTCATACCGATGGATTCCATCATGGCCAGTTCTCTTTTTCTGGATACGATATTGGTAATCAGCGTGTTCATCATGCTGAGAATGCTGAACATCATGATAAAAACAGAAAGCCCGCTGATCACTCCGAAAATCCGGTCAATGGACTGCTGATAACGGACCCTGCGTTCCGCCAGTGTTTCCATCGTAAGCTCCGGCCGGCTGTCAACAAATGTTTCCAGAGCCTGCCCAACCGCTTCCTCCTTTCCGTTTTCCACAGATACCAGAAGGCCGGAATTCAGACAGTCATAGGACAGCCAGGATTCCAGAACATTCCCGGGCACAACGAACCATCCCTCCAGTTCCCGGTGAGCCATGCGGAAATCACTGTTTAAGCAGCCCAGAATTTCCATCTCTTTTTCCGCCATGCCGCTCCCGTCGAAATAGTGTAAAGTGATCTTATCCCCCACGCGGAACCTCCAGCCGTAGATTTCCTCCACCAGATCATTGTTGGTAATAAGGACACCGCCGCCGGATTCCAGCTTCCGAAGATCCAGATCTCCTTCCTCCAGGTAAGCGTCCAGTCCTTTCAGCTCCCGGGAATCTACAGGAAGCACTGTGTCGGCATTTCCATACTCCTTCCGGGCGGGATAATCATACTGGATGCCGAAATTCTGAATCTCCTCCACGTTTTTTACTCCCTCTACCCGTCGGATCCGCTCCACGGCGGAAGCGTCCAGAGGATTTTTCGCCTGAAGTCCGCTCATGCCGGTGTCACTCAGTTCTACCGCATCCTGTCCGTAACTGATCTCAAATTCCGCGTTCTGAAAAACTCCCTGCCTCACATACTGCTCCCGGTCAAAAGAAGACATATAGGCAGCGGCAGCCATAAAGAGGATTCCTCCCAGCCCCAGAGACACCATGGTAACCGCTGCCTTTTTCCGGTTTCTGGTAAAATTCATCATCCCCAGACTCAAAGGTGTAAGCAGCCGGTTTCTGTTCTTTACAGTTCTTCTGTCCTGCTCGTCTCCGGAAACGTAACGCAGCGCTTCCACAGGCGATACGCCCGCGGCGATCCCCGCCGGTTTTCTGACGGAAATTCTGACGGCCAGCCAGATGATCCCCAAAACTACCGCGCTCACAGCCAGTGTATGGAGGATATGAAACCCTTCCGGTATGAGATAATATCCGGCGATACATCCCAGAAGGATTCCCGGAGGCGCCGAACGCCAGAATAACAGGTTTCCTTCCCGGGACACCAATGTTTTTATCTGCTTTTTTGTCATTCCAAGAGCGGCCATCTGTCCATACTGACGGATTTTTCCTGCCACTGCCAGGTAAAACACACCGTAGATCACCAGGATACAGGCTGCCAGGATCACCAGCCCCACCAGTCCGTATACTGCCGTTTCCTGCAGATTGACTGTTTTGGAATCCAGAAAAGCCCTGGAAGGCTGGATGTTCTCCTGATCAATTCCCGCATTGCTGCCGATCAGGTTCATGGCCTCCCGGCATTCTTCTTCTCCCATTTCAGCTGCCCCGTACAGCTTTGCATATACTTCCCAGGGTACATTCTTCAGCTGACTTCCTTCCTGCGCGTAAGCCCGCGAGAAAAAGATCACAAACTGTTTTGCCGAGTCATCTCCTTTGGTGATACCGGACACCGTGAAGGTTTCCGTATTCCCATCATAGAAATCCAGCGTGACCTGGCATCCAACCTCCGGCTGTATTCCCAGTCTGTCAAGGAGCGCGGCAGGAACAGCGATCTCCGATTCCTGTTCCGGATACTCTCCGCTCACAAGTTCTCCGATCCGGATACGTCCGGACAGCTGGCTCACATAGGCCGGAAGCACCGAAAACCCGTCCATTTCCGACAGAATTCCCATCTTCGCCTGCACCTGACAGGCGATACGCTCATCCTTTTCCAGTGCCTGTACCTGCTGCTCCGTCAGGTCCATGTAGCTGACCTCCTGCTGCCTGTCCAGATTCCGTTTCGTCTGTTCCTGCTGGCCCCACCAGAACATCAGAATGGCCGCAAGCAGCCCGCTGGCCAGCAGGATGGTCAGCATCACAAACAGATTCCGCATCCGGCTGGCCCTGACACTCTGACGGGACATATGATTGATCATCCGTTTTGCTATCCTATTTCCGCTCATAATATTCTCCTTTTCTATCCGGTCCCGCCTCAGCTTAATCTTCTTATCACTTTCACACCCGCTGCAGTCCGCCTCGGTTTTCTTCCGTAAACCATTTTCCATAGTATCAGGTACAGCGCGATCCCTCCCAGGACGTCCACTGCGGAATGCTGCTTTAAGAACATGGTGGAAAGGATGATGGATATCGCTAATATCCAGGATACCTTCCGCAGGATCCTGTATTTTTTCAAACTTGTGCATCTGTCCACTGCTGCGGCAACCGCCAGAGAGTTGAACACATGAATGCTGGGGAAAATATTTGTGGAGGTATCCATGCGGTACAGCCCTTCTACCAATTGAGTAAAAATATTTTCATTTTCCAAAGTCTGCGGCCTGAGCTGATGCCCGTTGGGAAATACCCAGGATACCAGCAGGAACATTGTCATGCCTGCCGCCAGTGTTATCATAAACCGCCAGTATTCCCGGACGTTGTTCTCTGCCAGGGCGAAATACGCCACAGCTGCCGCCACATAGACAAACCATAGAAAATATGGGACGATAAAATATTCACAGAACGGAATCCTGTCATCCAGCTCTGTATGGATCAGATGGATCCCTCTGCTTCCCCGCAGCTCCAAAAGCCGGAATGCTGTCAGATAAAACAGAAAATATATGGGGATGACCCACGTATGCTTTTCACGAAAAAATGTTCTCATTTTCAGATACCTGCCTCTCTGTTATACCGAATTCCTGCCGTTGGCGGTCAATCCCCGGGCAACAGTTCCGCCTTCCGGGTTACTGCCACGGCTCATTTCTTCACGCGGCGATCCGGCCGTCCTCAATACGGATCACCCGGTCTGCCATAGCCGCGATTTCCGGGTTGTGGGTGATCATCACAATCGTCTGATGAAACTCCTGGCTGGTCACCTTCAGCAGGCCGATCACATCTTCACTGGTCCTGGAATCCAGATTTCCTGTGGGCTCGTCGGCCAGGATAATGGAAGGTTTGGAGGCCAGGGCCCTGGCAATGGCTACCCGCTGCTGCTGCCCGCCGGAAAGATTCCCGGGCAGATTGTCCAGCTTCTTTTCAAGCCCCAAAAGCCTTACGATTTTCATGACAAATTCTTTGTCCGGCTTCCGCCCATCCAGGGAAACAGGGAAAATAATGTTCTCCCATACGCTGAGTACCGGAACCAGATTATAGTTCTGGAACACAAAGCCGATCTGCTTGCGGCGGAAAATGGTGGCCTGCTCACTGTTCAGATCAGACAGCCGGGTATTTCCCACCTGGATGGTACCGGCAGTGGGCGTATCCAGCCCTCCCAGCATATTCAGAAGTGTGGATTTTCCGGATCCGGAGGTTCCGATAACAGCGGTAAACTTTCCCCGCTCAATATCCAGATCTATCCCATCCAGGGCACGGACCTGGGTTTCACCCTTTCCATAGTATTTTTTCAGCCCGCGGGCCTGAAGAATGATCGTATCCGTCATAGCTTGTATCCTCCTGCTGTTACGTATTTTCTTTTAAGGATAAGATACTACTCCAATATCACAGAAAAGGAACTGGGAAGGTACAGTTTTGTAACTTTTGTGGTCAGACAGGCAACATTCCTTCCACCGGACATCCTGCGCCCTCCGGAGCGTTTGATCTCATAGGAACGCAGTTTCGATAAACCGAAAAAAGGATCCTGCAAAGCAGGATCCTCCGCCTGCCTCAGGCCCGATTCCACAGCCTTTGGCAGCGTTTCTTTTTATTCCACCGCTCCCAGTCTCTCCTGTATCGTTCCTCTGGTAAGGAAATGCAGGCAGATCAGCGGAGCCGCCACCGCCGTCACCAGGACCACCCCGAGAATGATCCACAGCGGTTTCAGAGAAAAGGTATATACAGATATCCAGGACAGCCCGGCGATCACCCCCGGCATCACCAGTCTGGCAAATAATACGGTAACAGGTATCAGGACCGCAGCCATCAAAGCAGCGCAGAACACCCCCTCCAACAGCAGCAGGGTGCAAAGCTGGGCGCGGGTCATGCCAAGACTCTGATAAACAGCAAATTCCCGCTTTCTGCTTATGGCCCTGACCACCAGCATATTCAGGAAATTCACCAGCGCGATCCCCATGAGTACCACGCCTACGATCATGGGAACCAGCACCTCATTCAGTCGGGCATTTTCGAAATTCTCCTGCCACTCGCTGCGGCGGGTGATCCCCACTCCCCGATTGGTTCCCTGGTCATACTGATCCAGATACTCCTCAAAGGTTTCCTGCCGGCCGTGATCGATATTCACCGCTATCTGCCGGATCCCATGCTCCGGAAACAGACGGTCAAAGGTTTCCATGGGCACCACAAAGGCCAGATAGAACGCTGCGTCCCGGCTGTTGCTCCCGCATAGATAGGCGCTGTCATGCATAAAGGATCCCATCACCTGAAAGGTCTCGCCCTCCAGGGTAACGCTTTCTCCCTCCGCCAATGTGGAGATCCCCTCATGATAGGCTCCGCCCGCCAGCACATAATCTCCTTCCGCAAATGCCTGGGCGTCGTAAGCTCCGCTGGTAAAGGGGCAGTTCTCCAGAAGGTACTCCAGGTATGCTCCCTCCATACCGATCACCAGTCCGGTATATTCCCCAGTCTGCTCCAGTCTGTCCAGCCCCGCTGTCCAGCAGGACCTGCCGGGTAAGGACCTGGCCCCCGTTATCCGTCATCAGCTTCAGAAGCTTATACTCATTGGGGGTGATGGTCAGCTTTTCCTTTCCCCGCACAGCAGAAAGCCCGGAAAAGTCCAGGGACAGATATCCGTCTGACCACCGCTCCCCCTGGGGCTCCGGTTTCTTTCCGCTTCTTCTGAGCGCCACTTCCACCCTCCGCAGCAGGATCTGCATATGGAAGGGCTTTGTCACATAATCCTCCGCCCCCAGATCGAACCCGGTCAGCACATCCTCCTCCAGATCATTGGCCGTCAGAAAGATCACCGGAAGCCCGGGATGTGCCGCTTTTAATCTCCGGCACAAATCAAACCCATTCCCGTCCGGCAGATTCACGTCCAGTATCGCCAGCGAAAATGAGTCTGAATCCAGCAGATATTCCGCTTTTTTACAGTTGTAGGCAGGGGAGGAAATATAACCTGCCGCGTCCAGTTCAAAACACAGTCCTGCGCTCAGCGCAAGATCGTCCTCCACAACAAGAATCCTTTCCATACTGAAAATACCTCACAGCTTATCATGCACGCCTATTATAGCACAGCCACCATTTATTAAGATACATACAAAGAGAAGAACCTCTGTGAAGGCTGAATCTTACACCTGCTTAACTTTTTTATCATACTTCTCATCAAAAATTGGCGCAAGTCATTGCTTTTTCCGCTGCAGCAGCTCCTCCTTCCGGCGCTTCCGCCTTCCGCGGCTTCTCTGTCAGGGAGCCCTGGGATGGACAAAAAAGAGGAATGCAGACACCTGATATGCCTTCCGTCCCTCAGACGGAACCATACCACAGTCTCGCATTCCTCCTCAGCCGTATCCCCATGGGCCGCGCCGTTCAGGGGATCTTACTCTCCAAAATATTCCCGGATGGCCTGCATCCGTTCTGACTGGCCTACCCGGAAGGGACATCTGGAATCACAGTGGCCGCAGCCGACACAGTCTCCCGCTTTCTTCTCCAGACTGGCATAATGACTTCTCGCCAGCGCGTCGCCTGCCATGGACAGATCATAATACTTGTTGATCAGCCCCACATCCAGCCCGGCGGGACATGGCTGGCAGTGGTTGCAGTACACACAGGCCCCCTTGTCCTCCTGGGGGACAAAGGTCCCCAGAACAGAGTAATCCTTTTCCTTGGGATCCGCATTTACAAACTCCAGGATCCGCTCCAGATCCTTCCGGTTCCGGACTCCCGGAAGGACAGTCAGTACACCCGGGCGGTCCAGAGCATACTGGATGCACTGATATTCCGTCAGCGCTTTCCCAAAGGGCGATGTCTTCTCATTCAGCAGCTGTCCCCCGGAAAATGCTTTCATCACGGAGATTCCCACGCCTTCCTTCTGGCATCTCTGATACAGCGCGGCTCTCTCCCGGACGCTTCCGATGGCATAATCCCCTTCCTTCCGGTAATCGTAGGCGGGGTTGATGCTGAACATCAGCATATCCAGCAGTCCCGTATCCAGCGCCTGTTCCGCCACTTCCGGCGTATGGGAGGAAAGTCCGATATGACGGACCGTCCCTTCTTCCTTCAGCTTCAGGATATAATCCAGGATCCCGCCCTTTAAAGCGTGTTCCAGATCCGAGGCTTCATCGATGCAGTGAAGAAATCCGAAATCAATGTAATCTGTCTGCAGTGATCTCATCTGCCAGTCCACGGAGCGTTTGATGGTATCCAGGTCCGTGGTCCATCCATATTTCCCGCCTTCATAATTGGCTCCAAAATGGATCTGGAAGTACACATCCTTCCGCTTTCCCGCCAGCGCCCGTCCGTATGCGGGGAACGGATCCGCGTCCGAGGAAGCCATGTCAAAATAATTGATGCCGTTTTCCAGCGCCATGGTCATGGTGGCCTCGATCTCCTTCTCTCCCGCCATGCCGATAGAGCTGGCTCCCAATCCTATCACGCTGATCTGCTGTGTTCCATGAGGTAATTTTCGATATTCCATTTCTGCCCCTCCTTTTTGCTCCATTATAAGGTGCGTCCCATCCGGTGTCCAATACCTTCTTTTTATGGAGATCCATAACGTCCGGGGCTTTTCTTTGCCATTGCCCGAATCTTCCGTACTACAGTACCGCCATAGCCACTGTACCGGCAGTAAGAAGGGCCAGCCCTGCCGCGGCTTTTCTGCTCAGTCTTTCCCCGAATACCAGCCGGGAGAATGCCACTGTCACCAGTACGCTCAGCTTGTCAACAGGCGCCACCACACTGGCCGGCCCTTCCTGGAGCGCCCGGTAATAGCAGAGCCAGGAGACTCCCGTGGCGATTCCCGAAAGACAGATAAAGGCCAGTTCTTTTCCCGGGATCCTCCCAACCTCCTTCTGCTTTCCGGTCACCAGCACCATCGCCCATGCCATCACCAGCACCACGGCGGTACGGACAGCCGTTCCCAGATTGGACTCCACTCCGGAAATACCGATTTTCCCCAGTATGGCCGTAAGGCTGGCGAAAAATGCAGAGCCGGCAGCATACAGCATCCAGCCCCTGCGGCCCGTCCTTTCTCCCCCTTTCACATCCTTCTTTTCGATCATCAGCAGAATCCCTGCCGCGATGGCCGCCACAGCCGCCGCCTTGGGAACGCTGATCCCTTCTCCCAGAAAGATCAGGGCCAGCAGGATCGTCAGCACCGTGCTGGATTTATCAATAGGCACTACTTTATTGATATCCCCCAGCTGCAGCGCGCGGAAATAGCAGAGCCAGGAGGCCCCCGTGGCTGCCCCGGAAAGAACCAGAAACAGCAAGGTCTTTCTGTCAATAGAATAAAGCTGGGAACCCGATCCCACAATTCCCACAATCAGCCATGAAAAAAGCAGGATCACGATGGTCCGCACCGCTGTCGCCACGGTGGAATCCGTCTTTCGTATCCCGCATTTTGCCAATATGGATGTAATCCCCGCGAAAAAGGCAGAGCCGGCAGCATAAAAAATCCACATTTTTCATTCCTTCTTTCTTTTTCCATAACACTTTTCAAAGACACCGGTTAATCTGCCGGCCAGAAGCCCGCTGATACATCCCACAAGGATCCCTCCCAAAATATCCGACAAGAAATGCACATAGAGGTACATTCTGGAAAACGCGATCAGCAGGGCCGGGATCAGCGCCAGATACCAGTGTTTTTCCCCGCCTAGCCGCAGCGCCGTCACCGCCGCGAAGGATGCTCCCGTATGCCCGGAGGGAAAGGAATAATCTTCCGGCCGGGCGATCAGAAGCTGTACCGACTGGTTCAGATCGCAGGGCCGGGGCGCCGCGACAGCATTTTTCAGCCACACATTGCACAGCAGATATTCTATGGCCAGAGCCGCCAGCACCAGCGCTCCTGTCCTCCGGTGCTTTGGAGGAATCAGAAGGAGCAGCCCGGCGGTCACCCACAGGATCCCTCCGTGTCCCAGCCCTGTGAGCCATGGAATCATCGTGTCCCCCACCGGGGTACGCAGATGGTTCTGTATAAAATCCAGTATGGCAAATTCCAGTTCCGTCATGTGTGTCACCGCCCTTTCATCCTCACCGTCTTTTGCCGTCCCCTTCTCTCATCCGGTACTCTTCTGCCTGGCAGTCGGATAAACCCGACACCTTTTCTTCTATATCCAGGATCTCTTCCAGCGGAATCCGCAGTCCGTCCTCCATCAGCAGCATCCGCTCCGTACCGTCCACCCGCCTGATCCGTCCGGAGGCGGTTACATAGGCGCCTCCCTCCTTTCGCTGATCCGGCAGAAAGTAGGTGACATGGACCACCGGTCTCTTCTTTCCGGATCCCTCAGGATCCGCCAGCGCCGCCAGCTTCCTCTCCAGTTCCTCCCGCACGCTGTCGCTCAGCTCCCTCCGGTCTTCCGTGAGCCGGGCAGTCTCCCGGATCACATTCCCGTATCCGGTAAGAGCTGCAAACGGGGAAAACTGGGCTGCCCGTTCCTCCATGGGCATGGGAGGATGTACCCGGGACACATGACGGGGAAGATGGAGGATATCCTCATAGGCCATATGCCTCTGATCCGGATCGTTTTCCCGGTCCCCTCCCCTGTTTTTCCTGGAACTGTCTCTCTCCCTCATGCCTTATGTCCTCCGATCTGCTGGTTTCTCTCCCGGGCAGTGGCGCCCTCCTCCAGATTCATTCCTCTGAGGATGGCGTTTTTCCCATATTTTTTCTTGATATCCAGCACTGCCTTCTGCCACCGTTTTTCTTTTTCCAGCCGGTCCTCCTCTTTTTTCTGCCGCGCCTCCAGAGCCTTATAATCGGTAAACAGATCCATCTGCTCAAAGTCGTTCTTTCGGGGCTGGCATCCCTCCTCCACCACCCGGCAGGCGGTGAGATAAAGGCGGCGCACGGAAAACCAGGGGTTCACGATCCGGTCAAACAGCGCCGCTGCCGCGTCCACGATCCTTCTGGTGGAGGCGGTATATTCCTCCAGGTTCTCCGTACCGTGGGCGTGTCTGGGAATCTCTCTCCCATAGCGGTCCCTGGTGATCTCCTCCCGGGAGCCCCTTTCCTGCAGGTTCTGCAGATTTTCCCGGTCATACCCCACGGTAAGCACCAGCTGGTCCGTGACCAGCCCCCGGTCCACCAGATCCAGGGAAAGCATATCCGCCATCTCCCTCACCACCAGCCGGGCCTTTTCAAAGGAATACGGACAGGAAAGCACCTGCCCGGATCCCACACTGTTGGAGGCAGGCTTGTACGCCTTGATATCCTTAATCGTGCAGGGCTCCCAGCCCCAGGCGTGATCAATGAGCAGCTCCGCGTTGATCCCGAACATCCGGTACAAAAGCTCTTCATTATAATAATCGTCATCCTTCCCCAGAGAGCATCTGGCGATATCCCCCATGGTATACAGGCCATGCTCCTCCAGCTTCCTGGCATATCCCCGGCCCACCCGCCAGAAATCCGTCAGCGGGCGGTGACTCCACAACGCTCTTCGGTACCCCATCTCATCCAGCTGGGCGATCCGCACTCCGTTCTCATCCGGCGGCGTATGCTTTGCCTCAATATCCATGGCCACCTTACTGAGATACAGATTCGTGCCGATTCCTGCAGCCGCGGTAACTCCCACGGTTTTCTGAACATCCAGGATCATCCGGGCCGCCAGAGCGCGGGCAGAGATTCCGTACGTTTCCAGATAGTCCGTAACATCCATGAACACCTCGTCGATGGAGTATACATGAATATCCTCCGGGGCGATATACTTCAGGTACACCTGATAAATCCGGGAGCTGTACTCCATATAGAGAGCCATCCGGGGACGGGCCACCAGGTAATCGGCCGCCAGCTGCGGGGAGCTCTTCAGTTCCCCGTCCTTCCAGGAAGAGCCGGACAGGGTATGTCCCGGCGCGCAGAGCCTCCGCTGCTCATTTACCCGGCGGATCATCCGGGCCACCTCAAACAGCCTGGTGCGTCCCGGTATCCCATAAGCCCGCAGAGTCGGAGACACCGCCAGACAGATGGTTTTTTCCGTACGGCTGATATCCGCCACCACCAGATTGGTGTCCATGGGATCCAGCCCCCGTTCGATACATTCCACAGAAGCGTAAAATGATTTTAAGTCGATTGCCAGATACGTCCTGTCTGCCATGGAGAGCCTCCTTTCCCATTCCGCCTTCTTCAAAATATCGTTTTCTGATGTCTCCTCTTATTATATTCCGGATCGGAAAGATCATCAAGGACCGATTGAGACACCGGAATCCGGCAGATAATAGATCTGCACTTTTCCCGTCAGATCATTGACGGTAATCTGGGCACGGACCTGGAAGATCCGCAAAATATTCTCCTCTGTCAATACCTCCTCCGGCCTCCCGGCCATCAGGATCTTTCCTCCCTTCATCAGCAAAATCCGGTCACAGTACATGGCCGCGATATTCAGATCATGTACTGAGGAAAATACCGTAATCTGCTGCTTTTTCAGTATCTGCATCAGCAGATACTGATATCTGATATCCAGGTGATTGGTGGGTTCGTCCAGCACGATCAGCCTGCATTCCTGCGCCAGCGCCCTGGCCAGGAGCACCCGTTGTTTTTCCCCTCCGGAAAGGCTGAAAAAAGAACGGTGTTCGTATCCGGAAAGCCCCACCTCTCCCAGGAAACGCCTGCAGAGCTCCTGGTCCTCCTTCTTTTCCCGTTCCAGAAATTTTCTGTGGGCATACCGTCCATACATAACCATATCCAGTACTTCCACATCAAACTCCATGGAATTTTCCTGTGCCACCACAGCGGCTCTGCGGGCCATCTGGCGGGATGTCAGCTCTGTCACATCCCTGCCGTCAATATAAACCACCTTCTGCCCAGGCCGGCAGGTCCGGTAGACATGCTTCAGAAGCGTGGATTTCCCACAGCCGTTAGGCCCGATCAGACCAACAAATTCTCCATCCTTTACTTCCAGAGAAACTCCGTCCAGTATCCGGGTATCTTCAATCAAATAATCCAGTCCCACTACTCTCAGCATACGCAGTCCCTTATCCTTTCCTGTTTTTCCTGATCAGATAGAGAAAGAACGGCGCTCCGATCAGGGCGGAAATAATCCCGATAGGCAGTTCCTCCGGAGCCGCGATCACCCGGGACACCACATCCGCCAGCATAGTAAAAAGCCCTCCTGTCAGGACCGCCATGGGAATCAGGCGGATATGCTTCGATCCCACCAGCGTCCGTACAATATGAGGAACCACTAATCCCACAAAACCGATAACTCCGCTTACCGACACCACAATTCCTGTAAGGATCGTGGACATCAGGATGATCACCAGTTTAATCCGTCCGGTATGCACCCCCAGACTCTCCGCCGTGTCATCTCCCAGAATCAGCATATCCAGATCCCGCACAAACAGAAGAATCACCGCCACTGTAACCACAAACGCTCCCGCCGCGTAAGCCACCGTTTCCCAGTCCGCGCCGCTCAGGGATCCCACCATCCAGTACTGCGCCGTTTTCGTCTTGTCCGATCCGGTATGATACCCGTAGATCACCAGATTGGTCAGCGCGGAAAACAGCGCGGAGGTGGCGATGCCAGCCAATACCAGCTGCGTGGACGTAACCTTTCCCCGGTAATTGGCGATTCCCATAGTCATGGCAATGGACAGGGCCGCTCCCAGAATTGCTCCAAAGGTGGTTGCGTAACCTCCCATAAAACGAAAACAGCCCAGTACAATAGCACATACAGCGCCGGTGGACGCCCCGGAGGAAATTCCCAGTACATAAGGATCCGCCAGGGAGTTTTTCGTCAGCGCCTGCATCAGCACACCGCAGACTGAGAGACCGGACCCCACGATCCATGCCATCAGAACCCTGGGAAACCGTATATTCCAGATGATCGTTTCTGTATTTGCCTCCCAGACAGGAGGGAACACCTCTCTCCCGGCTATCCGGTTCAGGATGATCTGAAATGTTTCCGCCGGCTTCACCTGCACTGCTCCTATGGAAACGGAGAGGCAGGCGGCTGCCAGAATCAGCAGGCAGACCGCCAACAGAAGCGTCAGATACCGGAGGCTTTTTTTTGCCCGTATTTGACCACTCATCTTCTGAACATCTCCTTTTCCGGGCTTATGCGAACAGATCCGGATACAGCTGCTGCGCTATGATCTCCACCGTGTGCGCGGAATCCGCAGAGCCCTGCATATCCGCGCAGCACGCAGAATATATCTTTCCTTCCTGCACTGCTCTCAGATTTTTGGTTGCGTCATTGGTTTTCAGAAACTCAATCTTCTCCTCCACATCGCCGTCATAGTCCAGCACCAGGATCACGTCTGGATCCCGCTCCACCACTTCTTCCCAGGAGGGAGTGGCCCATCCGGCCTCGATATCATGAAATATGGAAATTCCTCCCGCCAGCCGGATGATATCTCCCGGCATTCCCTGGCAGGCTGTAAAGGGCGCGTCCTCGCCGGAATCATAAACAAATACGCTCACCGGCTCCTGATATACCTGATCTCCCAGCGTCTCCTGCACCTTCTGCAGCTTGTCTTTCATAGCCTGGATTTTCTCAGCAGCCAGATCCTCCACTTTAAAAATCTTTCCCAGTGTCTCATAGTCCTTATACAGATCTTCAAAGGTTGCGCTGTCAGAGCACACGTAAGGGAAGTACATGGCAATCCCGTTTTCATTGCAGAAATCCGGATCAAAAGCCTTATCGGAAAATACGGAATCCCAGCCTATCAGAAAGTTGCAGCCTGTGGAGAGCAGTTCCTCCTTGGATAACGTTGACAGGCCGACTCCGGGCTCGGCCAGCTGCGGCACCTCTTCTCTTGCCGGGAAATCAGCCACCAGACTCCAGGCTGACCCTCTGGTATATCCCGCCATATAATCCTCCAGTCCCAGGTCAAAGAAAAAATCTGCCATCTGATCTCCGGATGCCACCACCTTATCCGGAATCTCTGTAAACGTATATTCCACATTTTCTCCCAGACCGGACCGTTCCAGATTAAGCGTGATCGTCACAGGCTCATAACCGTTGTCCTCCCCTCCTGTTTCTCCCGCGGCCGTTTCCTCCTGCCCGGCAGCCTCCTCTGTTTTCTCTCCAGCAGCCGCCTGGCTGTCCTCTCCGCCGTTCTCCCGGGCAGATCCGCACCCCGCAGCCAGTACCGTTATCATTGCCGCAGATAATAAGAATCCTGCTATTTTGTTTTTCATAACCATTTCTCCTTTTCCTGTTCTTACTGATCTTACGGAAACTTCAGGCTCTGCCCCTCTCCTTCATTTGTCCACGAAAAAAAAGCATACTCTTATACTCCGTAAGATCCATGCATCATTTCATTACAAGCAGTTCTCCTGACTCAAGTTCATCGTTGCAGAGCGCCTTCCCGGAATATCTTCCAGTGGCCTTCTGCCCTGCAGCTCCCTTTCACAGTGACGGGATCGTACCGGAATCTCACCGGTTTCTCTATTAATCCTTTCGGAACTTGTAATGGCCGGAAACGCCGTCCGGCATCCTTCTGTTTTCTTACAGAACATCCTGTTTGGACACAAGATGCCCTGTCCGGCAATCCCTGCGGGAAAACTTCCGTTCCGCCGCAGTGCGATCTCCATTCCACTTCGGTGGGCGCATAACAGATGTCTACCGGACATCTTGCGCCTTCGCGGAGCGTTTTTTATTTCATAGGAAAACAATTTCCTATGAAACAAAAAATCCGGTGTCCCCATTGCCGGGCCGCGTCTGCCCTGCTGTTCACCAGATTCTCCTCTTCAGACGGTATACTCTCACGGGAATTTCCCGGAAAATGGGATTTCCCTGCAACAAAAAAACAGCTGCCGCTCCTTCACATACCGCCAGACCAGATTAAGTTTTCATTTCCTCGTCCCCTTTCTCCTTCCTCTTACCAGGAATTCGCAAGATGACTCCAGCAAGTCTTAGGACTTGGCATCAACCGCAATTTCGCCTTCTCACAAACTGCTTTGCAATGGCATCTGAAATCTTGTCCGCCTTACCTCAGGTGTAAGCTGCTAATGAATTTCACATTATTCCTTATTAAGTCAGTGACACTGGAATCTGTCATAATCGTTTATTAAGACATCTAAAGTATACTACATGCCTCAGAAGAGTTCAATCCTTTTTCTCTCGTCTCCGCCATCAACAGGAACCGCTTGGTCTTCCCTCCGTTTCGGCGGGCTCTGAGCGGATACCGCAGGTACACAGTACTCTGGCAATCCGGCAGAAGCTCCCACATCTGTCCGCGCCATCCACAATTTCCTCCTGAAATCTTGAGAAATCCATGAAAATTCGCTATAATCGGATTGGTAAATCGCAGCAGCCCTCAAACGGACTGCCGCGGAAAATCTACTACTCTATAACAGGAAGTGAGAGAGCATGAAAATCGTATTGGAAACGCTTACAAAAGAATTTCCCGGCCGGGGAAGGAAGAATCCCGGCAAGGTTACAGCCGTAAACGCCCTTTCCTGCGAAATCCCCAACGGGGAACTGGTGGGGCTTCTTGGTCCCTCCGGCTGCGGGAAAAGCACTACGCTGAACATGATCTGCGGCCTGGAAAAACCCAGCGGCGGCAGGATTCTTTTTGACGGCAAGGACGTCACCTCCCTGGAGCCGGAGCTTCGGGGAGTGGGAATGGTATTTCAGAATTACGCCCTTTACCCTCATCTCAACGTCCGTCAAAACATCCGGTTCCCCCTGGAAAACCTGAAGGGCAAGGATCGTCTTTCCAGGGAAGAGATGGAAAAAAGGGTCCTGGAAGCGGCAGCTCTGGTGCAGATCGAAGAGCTTCTGGACCGCAGGCCCAGGGAGCTTTCCGGCGGCCAGCAGCAGCGGGTGGCAATCGCCCGCGCCCTGGTAAAATTCCCCCAGGTCCTTCTGCTGGACGAGCCCCTCTCCAATCTGGACGCCCGTCTGCGCCTCCAGACAAGGGAGGAGATCCGAAAGATCCAGAAAAAAACAGGCATCACCACCGTATTTGTCACCCATGATCAGGAAGAGGCCATGAGCATCTGCGACCGGATCGTGGTCATGGAAAAAGGAAATCTGATGCAGCAGGGCCATCCCCAGGAGGTCTACGATGATCCCCGGAGCCTTTTTGTGGCCAAATTCCTGGGAACCCCGCCCATCAATGTATTCCGGGGGGAGGTAAAGCGGGAAATGCTGCTTCTGGACGGACAGCCTGTGCTCCCGGTCAAAGGCGCAGCTGACCAGCAGGTATGGGCCGGTATCCGGCCGGAAGGATTTCTTCCCTGCCCGGACGGCCCCCTTGCCTGCAGACTGGAACGTATTGAGGTTATGGGGCGGGATATCAGCGTGATCTCCTCCCACAATTCCTGCGAAGGACAGACGGTGCGCTCCATCATCAGCGGAGAAACCCGGGTGGATACTGCTTCCCCCCAGGTGAGATTTTCTCTGAAGCCGCAAAAAGTCTTCCTGTTCTCCAGGGACGCCGGAGAGCGCATCCGGTTTTCGTATTAGGAAAGTATCCGTGTCCGCGGACATGGATTTTTAGGAAAGGAGTATCCTTATGAATGGGAATAATAAAAAGGCCTGGCTCTATCTTCTGCCGGCGCTGCTTTTTCTCATTGTTTTCATGGTATATCCGCTGATCGATGTGCTGGTCTATTCCGTGGAGGAAGGATTTAATTTTGCTTCCCAGACCTATTTGGGCGTGGGGACGTACAATTTTTCCTATGTACTCCACGATCCCTACTTCCTTCAGGCTGTAAAAAATACCTTTATCCTGGTGATCATTACAGTCCCTGTCTCCACAGGACTGGCTCTTTTGATCTCTGCGGGCCTGAGTTCCATCAAACCGCTGCGGGATCTGTTTCAGACGATTTATTTCCTGCCCTACGTGACCAATACTCTGGCGGTGGGGCTGGTGTTTATGATCCTGTTTCAGAAAACGGAGTACACCGACGGACTGGTCAATCTGGTGATCGGGCTTTTCGGCGGGGAACCCATTGACTTTATCAACGGGCCTTACTGGGCAAAGATGTTTGTCCTCTGTTTTTACACTGTGTGGGTGGTCATGCCCTTTAAGATCCTGGTGCTTACCAGTGCTCTGGCCTCGGTGAACCAGGACTATTACAAAGCCGCCCGGGTGGACGGAACCTCCCGCTTCCGGATCTTTACCAGGATCACCCTGCCGCTGATCTCTCCCATGATCTTCTACCTGGTGATCACCGGATTTATCGGCGCTTTCAAGGCTTACAGCGATGCGGTGGCTCTTTTCGGCACCGATCTCAACGCTGCCGGAATGAACACCATCGTGGGATACGTCTACGATATGCTTTACGGGGACAGCGGCGGCTATCCCTCCTATGCCTCGGCGGCAGCCATCATCCTGTTTGCCATCGTTCTTACAGTCACCTGCATCAATCTCCTGGTCAGCAGGAAGAAGCTTCAATATTGAGAGGTCGCGCTATGGAACAAACTACTGATTATCAAAAATTGCAGAAAAAAACAAACCGGCGAAAAAAAGCCGGAAAGGTCGCTGTTTACATTTTTCTGGGAATCTGGGCGCTGATCGTACTGTTCCCCTTTTACTGGATGGTGCTGACCTCCGTAAAGAGCTACGGTGCCTACAACGCGGAACACATCCCCGCCTTCTTCACTTTGTCGCCCACTCTGCAGAACTACATTGACGCCTTTACCACCGTGCCGCTGATGGGATATCTGCTGAATACCCTGATCTTTACTGTGGCTACCACAGCGCTGATGGTAGTGGTAAGCGTTCTGGCCGCTTATGCGTTTGCCCGGCTGGAATTTCGGGGAAAGAACCTGGTATTCACCATCTTTCTCTCCCTGATGATGATCCCCAGCGAACTGGTGGTGATCACCAATTTTGTCACCATCACCAATCTGGACCTGAGAAATACCTTTGCCGGTCTGATCCTCCCCTCCGTCACCTCGGTATTCTACATCTATCTGCTGAAGGAAAATTTTCAGCAGGTGCCGGACGAGCTGTACCGGGCCGCCAAGGTGGACGGGACCTCCGATCTGAAATATCTGTGGAAGGTGATGATCCCTATCTGCCGTCCCACCATTGTCACCATCACCATCCTGAAGGTGATCGAGTGCTGGAATTCCTACGTGTGGCCCCGGCTGATCACGGATAATCCTTCCTATTATCTGGTGTCCAACGGCATCCAGGAAATCCGGGAAAACGGCTTCGGGCGGGAAAATGTCCCCGCCATGATGGCCGCTGTAGTGGTTATTTCCGTCCCTCTGATCATTCTGTTTCTGGTGTTCCGAAAGAAGATCATGGCCGGCGTATCAAGAGGAGGACTGAAAGGATGAAATTATGGACTGACAGGAGCACAGCAGCGCATCCGAAAACAAAATGGTCACGGACCGGCGTCCTGCTTCTGGCCGCCGCTTTGAGCCTGCCTCTGCTCTCCGGCTGCCACGGCCAGAGAGAGCAGGCGGCATTTACGGTACCGGAGGAGTTTGATGCTTCCCGGAATTATGAGATCACCTTCTGGGCCAAAAACGACACCAACAAAACCCAGACAGAGATTTATAAGCAGGCTATTTCCGATTTTCAGGAACTGTATCCCAATATCACCGTGAACCTGCGGCTCTATACGGATTACGGGGATATTTACAACGATGTGATCACGAATATTTCCACCGGGACCACCCCCAACGTGTGCATCACCTATCCCGACCACATCGCCACCTATCTTACCGGTGACAATGTGGTAGTTCCTCTGAATGAACTGATGGAGGACCAACAGTACGGCCTGGGAGGCAGCGAGCTTCTCTTCGATTCCCCCCGGCAGTCTCAGATCGTACCCCAGTTTCTGGAGGAATGTGAGATCGGGGATTCTTACTATGCCCTGCCCTTCATGCGCTCCACAGAAGCCTGCTATATCAACAAGACGTATGTGGAAGCCCTGGGCTATACCCTTCCGGAAACGCTGACCTGGGATTTTATCTGGGAGGTCTCCGAGGCCGCCACGGAAAAAAACGCGGATGGGACCTTTAAGCTGAACGGTCAGGAGGTGCTGATCCCCTTTATTTACAAATCCTCGGACAATATGATGATCCAGATGCTGAAGCAGCAGGACGCAGGATATTCCACCGGCACCGGTGAGGTGGAGATCTTCAACGCCACCACAGAGGACATTCTTTATACGGTGGCGGAGCATACGGCCAGCGGGGCATTTTCCACCTTCACTGTCTCCGGCTATCCTGCCAATTTTCTCAATGCGGGCCAGTGTATCTTCGCCATAGATTCCACAGCCGGAGCCACCTGGATGGGCAGCGACGCTCCGCTTGTGGATATCTCTCAGGATGCTGTGATGGATTTTGAAACAGAGGTAATGCCCGTTCCCCAGTATGATCCGGAGCATCCCCAGATGATCTCCCAGGGTCCCTCCCTTTGTATTTTCAATAAGGAAGATCCCCAGGAGGTGCTGGCTTCCTGGCTGTTCACCCAGTATCTGCTGACCAACCAGGTGCAGATCGCCTACTCCGGCACCGAAGGCTATGTGCCTGTGACCCAGACTGCCCAGGAATCTGAGGAATATCTGGATTATCTGTCCCGGGCCGGAGAAGACAATAACACCTATTATGATGTGAAGATCAAAGCCTCCCGGATCCTTCTGGATCATGCCCAGGATACCTTCGTCACACCGGTGTTCAACGGCTCCGCCTCCCTGCGGAATGCAGCGGGCCAGCTTATCGACAATGTGGTGAAATCCGTCCGCCGCAGGGAGACCGTGGATGACACCTACATTCAGAATCTCTACAGCGACGTGACCTCCCTGTATCATCTGGACGAATACAGCGGCCCAAACGGCGGCAAAGCAGATCTGGGCCCCCTTCCCGCCACAGCAAAGGCGCTTCTGGGAGGACTGGCCGGCGTGTGGGCACTGATCCTTATCTATCTGGCCGTATCCCGGCTGCGGTCCCGGAAACGGGTGTAGCAGGCGTCCCGGAAGCAGCAGCTTCCGGGGCCTTTGCCCGTCTTACACAGCATACTGGAAGTGAGACGGAACAGATATGGAATATTGACTTTCCGGGATTTTGGATTATAATAAACTTGTTGTTAAGAAACCCATATTTCAAAAAGGAGAAATTATTATGAAAAAGAAAACATTATCCATGCTGCTGGCTGTTTCCATGGCATTTGCCCTGACCGCCTGCGCAGGGGGCGGAAATACTTCCGGGGACACCTCCGCTGACAGTACCACTGAGGAGTCCGCAGAGGACACCGGGGATTCCGCAGACGGAGAGGCTTCCGAGGACAGCTCTGATTCCGCAGACACAGCCGATGCGTCTGAAAGCGAGGCTTCTGAGGACGGCGCTGACACTGCTTCCGCCGATGTGCTGAGCTATGAAGAGTATATGGCTGCCGATCTGGACACTGAGGTAACCATCCAGGCTTACGTTCAGGCCAAGCAGTCCTGGTGGGAGGATGAAGGCCAGGGAAAGGCTACAGTATACGCTCAGGATCAGGACGGCGCATACTTCCTGTATGACATGGCCTGTGCCCAGGAGGACTATGATAAGCTGACTCCCGGAACCAAGATCCAGGTAACCGGCTACAAATCCGAGTGGTCCGGTGAGATCGAGATCATGGACGGAACCTTTGAGTTTGTGGAAGGTGCTGACGAATATATCGCGCCGGCTCTGGATGTAACTGATATGCTGGGAACTGATGAGCTGATCAGCCATCAGAATGAATTCGTACAGTTCAACGGTCTGACCGTGGAACCCGCCGTAACAGACGGAAGCGATGACACCACAGCATTCCTGTACAATTACGATGGATCCGGAAGCGAGGGAGATGACCTGTACTTCAACGCTTCCTATAATGGCGAGACCTACACCTTCACCATCGAGTCTTACCTGTGTGACAGCTCCACAGAGGTATATTCCGCAGTGAAGAACCTTCAGGTGGGACAGACTATCAATATGGAAGGCTTCCTGTACTGGTATGAGGGTGTGAATCCCCACATTACCTCTCTGGAAGTGGCAGAATAATGCAAGGATCCCTCTGCCAGGGGGAATAACATCCGTTGCAGCGAAGCCGGAAAACCGAACTGTTACTGACATCAGGAAAATCCGGGAAGATTTTCCACTAAAAGGAAGCTCTGGAAGCCAGAACCGGAGCTTCCTTTTTGATATACCGCTGCAGCAGTTTGCTCAGGAAAGGAGAATGCCATGACCTCCAGGGAAGCACTGAAACTTCTGGGACTTTCCCCGGAAGCCCCTCTCTTGGATATCAAAAAGCAGTACCGGCGTCTGATGCATCAGATCCATCCGGATGCCTCCCCGGATTCCCGCACTGCGGTATCCGGCCCCAACGCCCAGGAACTGAACCTGGCGTACGGGATTCTCAAAAGGACTTTTTCCGATGATCCTGGCCCGCCTTTCTCCGGAAACACTGATCCTGTCCGCAGATCCCGGTCCGCCTCCGCCGGGCATTCCAATATCTGGAATGCCCCTGTCAACCCTCACGCGTTCTGCGACAGAGAAATCCTCCATTACGCGGAGGACTGTAAGGGAAATCCTCTGGGGCATTTTTCCATAGCCCGCGGAAAGTATCTCTGGACCCCGGAGGAGGATTTTTCCCTGTTTCTGAAGAGTCTCTGCCAGTGCAGCAAAATTCTGCTGGATGAGGCGGATTCTGTAAGAAACAGCTTCCGGGTACCGGGAGAGTCCTCTTCCCACCGACTGGAAATCCAGGCCGGACTGGTCTACCTTCTGGCCCAGCAGTTTCTGGACAGCCTGTCCTGTCTTAAGATGCTGGCACGGGAAGAGTCCCCGCGTCCGGACGGATCCCGGATCTTCCGCCTGTCCTCCATGCTGGAGCTGATTCCCGGCGTTCCGGCCCCAAAGCCGGAGGAACTTCTGGCCCCCTCCGCCATCCGCCGGCATCGTCTGTATCTGAAAAACCGTGATGGAAAGGAACTGGGCTACCTCTCCTTTCCGGATGACCGTCTCTACTATGCGGTGATCCCCCTTCTGGAACAGCGGAATGTGCGGATCCGGATACTCACCGCCGCCAGCCAGCCGAAAAGAAAATCCGGTAACCCCGCCGGTTACCGGAATCTTCATCTGTGGATCCAGATCCCTTCCTCCGGCATCCATCATACACCGGAGAACCTGAATCTGCAGATTGAAAAGCTTCTGGCTTCTTATACTGAAAAACGATAGATTCCGTCATTCTTTTTCCACTGCCTCAAACCCGTACACAGCCTCTCCCTCCGGCCAGCTTCCGGTGAGCTGGTAGATATACCCCGGCTGCGCGGTAAACATCGGGCCCTCTTCCCCTTCTTCCACCTGCACGTTCTCGCCTTCCGGGATCTCCTCCCTGCTCTTCTCCCTCTGGGCTGTCTCCCAGCGGAGCACTGTAATCTGATCCGGCTGATATTCGGAAACCACCGTCATCTGAGTCTCACCCTCCAGGGTATGCCGCACCAGATCCTCACTCTGCAGCACATGGATGGAATCCACTGCAGTGGCCTTAGTCTCCCCGTTTTCATCGGTATATTCCCACAGATACCCGAACTGGTCACACGCGGCAGTCACCACCGCTTCCGTCTGCCGATAATCAAGAGAAAGCTGAGGCGGTTTTGACCTGTCAGGGGCAGGGCAGAACTGATCCAGCAGCTCCTGATATTTTTCCTGATATTCCTGATTTTCCTTTTCTGTCCGTACCAGCTTTGTGATGCCGGGATACTGTCCCGGATAAGATTCCAGCATGATCCCGTCTCCGTAGACATCCAGCACGTCTCCGCTGTTCAGCTGGTCAGCGGATAGAGGATTTCCTTCCTCATCCAGGATTTCCCGTGGGATCGTCCCGGTAAACGGGCTTTCCTGCTGAAGATCCACAAACAGGTCTCCATAGTCATTCTTCAGATAGACTGCCCGGATCGCCTGCTGTTCCGATTCCCCGTCTCCATCGTCCGCCGCACCCCCGGTATCCTGCCCCGGGCCGCTTCCTTCCTGTCCTGTCGTCCCCTCCGCTTCCCCGGTGCCTTCAGATCCTCCTTGGCATCCCCATAGTCCCATAGCCAGAACCAGCGCCAGCAATACCGCGATTTTTTTCATATCCACTCCTCCTGCACACTGTTTTTCCATAGTCTCTCCGTTTTCCCGCTTCCCATGCGTCACTCTCTCATATATTCCCTGGTCCCCTGGTAAATACCGTGAAATTTCCGGTAAAGCTCCTCATAGAGCCCGGAAAATTCCTTTCTGGGTTCGTAAATCTCATCGGAAAGCACTGCCAGTTCTCTTCCCGCGGCCGCCGCATCCCGATAGATCCCGCATCCCACACCCGCCAGGATGCATGCTCCCAGGCATGCCTGCTCCCGGATACGGCTGACACGGACGGTCTTTCCCAGGATATCCGCCTGTATCTGAAGCCACACCGGACTGTTGGCCGCGCCTCCGGAGGCGATGATCTGTTCTCCCCGGATACCGATCTCCTCCATAATTTCCAGGGAATCTTTCAGCGCGAAGGTTACCCCCTCCATCACTGCCCGTACCAGATGCCCCGCCTGATGTCCCAGAGTCAGACCGAAAAATACGCCCTTGGCCTGGGGATCCATAAGCGGCGTCCGCTCTCCTGCCAGGTAAGGAAGAAACAGCAGACCGTCGCTGCCCGGCCGGATGCTTTCTGCCATCTGCCCCAGAGCCGAAAAGCTTTTCTCCTTCAAAATCTGATCCTTCAGCCACTGCAGGGACATTCCCCCGGTGAGCATGGCTCCGTAAACAGTATATGCTCCGCTGATCCCATGGCAGAAAGTATGGGTCCTCAATTGGGGATCATAGAAATCTGTCCGGGAAAATGCCGAGATCTGAGCCCCCGTTCCGATATTGGAGATCAGCATTCCTTCTTCTGCCGCTCCGTTCCCGATACTCTGGGCCTGCTGGTCCCCGGCGCCGAACACCACGGGAATTCCTTCCCGAAGCCCCGTCCGGCGGGAAGCCTCCGCCGTCACGCTCCCGGCCACCTGAACAGATTCATGCAGCTCTGTGAGGATATTTTTCTCAATCCCCAGTTTTTCCAAAAGCTTCTCCGCCCATACCCGTTTTCCCACATCCATCATCAGGCTGGCTGAAGCATCCGAATACTCCGTTCCCATCTCTCCCGTCAGCCGGAAACGGATGTAATCCTTGGGCTGAAAGATCCGGAAGATCTTCCGGTACAGTCCCCCTTCCCTCTTTCTCATCCACAGAAGCGAAGGCAGGGCAAATCCGTTGAATATCCGGTTATGAAGTATTTCTCCCTGTTCTTTCCGGGAAATCTTTTCTTCAATTTCCCTTGTCTCCTCCTCCGCTCTCTGATCCATCCAGATCACTGCAGGACAGACCGGCTGCCCTTCCCTGTCCACAGCCACCAGCCCGTGCATCTGTCCGGAAAGCCCGATCCCGCAGATGCCTTCCATCTGACGGGGATGCTCCGCTTTCATCTCTCCCAGGATCCGGCACAGCCCTTCCCACCAGGTGTCCGGATGCTGCTGTGCCCATCCCGGATGGGGAATCTCCACCTGATACGCCGCCGTCTTAACGGCAATGATCCGTCCGTCCGGTTCCATCAGCATCGCCTTTACGCTGGAAGTCCCTATATCAATCCCCAACAGCATCGTTTCATCTCCTTTTTATCCAGCATCCTGCACTTTCCCCATTCTGTTTTCTCAGCAAACCAGAGCTGCTTCCCGCAAGGCAGCAGCAGTCAGCATCTTCCCGAAGCAGTTTGTCCCTCCGCCTTCACTTATTTCCCCCATCATATCACACCGGCAATGAAATTTCCATCTTGTATTCATTTCCAAATCTGCTATGATAGAAATGGCATTACTGTATACAAAAAACAGAAACAGGATGACCGCACCGGCAGACAGAAGGTTCCGAAACAACGGAACAGAAAGGATCTTACCGCTATGCTACTTCTTAACAAAACACTGATACGGATGGCCCGGGGACTGTGGGGCTGGATTCTGGCGATCACTGCCTGCAGGCTTCTGGCGCTGGCGGGTACGGCTGTATTTTCCCGGACCGTATCCTCCTTCCTTGGAGATCTGGGTTCTCTTTCCATGACTGCAGATCAGGCAGGAAACGCTGTTCTCCATGCTCTGGGAGCCGCGGCGGCGGTCCTGGCCGCCGACCTTCTGACAGGGGAGGCGGAATTCCGCTGCGCTGCCAGGGCCAGGCAGTCCCTCCGGACGGCAATCTTTTCCAAAGCCCTGGAGCTGGATGTGGGTAATATCGAAAAGATCGGTCCGGTATCCGCCATCACTTCCTCGGTGGATGGCGTGGAATCCATGCAGGTGTACTACAGCAAGTACCTGCCGGGGCTGATCTACTGCTTGTGCGCCCCCTTTTATCTGTTTTTCCAGTTAAAGGACAGCTCATTTCCCGCTGCGGTGATCCTTCTGGCGGTCGCCCTGATCCTGCTTCCGGCCAACAACCTGTTCCGGAGCCGGATCGAGGCTCTGAAAACAGATTACTGGGATTCCATGGAGGATCTCACCGGATATTATCTGGAGAGTATCCAGGGCCTGACTGCCCTGAAGCTTACCAATCAGGACGAACGGAGGACCGCCATCCTCCAGGAAAAGGCGGATCGTTTCAACGACAGGATCATGGCGGTTATGCGGGTGAACTTTACTTCTTTCCTGTTTACTGATGGACTGATCTATGCCTCGGTGGTTCTGGCGGCAGTGATCGCTTTCGGGCAGCTGGCCGGGGGAAGCATCTCCTTTTCCTCTGCCCTAATGGTATTGATGCTGTCCTACAGCTTCTTTTCCTCCTTCCGTCAGCTGATGAATGCCACCCATTCCGCCCTGGCCGGCGTGGCGGCGGCGGAGAAGGTTTCCCGGCTTCTGGATATGGATACCTCCCGTCCCTGCGACCCTTCCCTTCCTGTACGGAAGGACCTTCCTCAGGGGATACGGATGGAGCATGTATCCTACGCCTACCAGGGGAGGAACGCGGCGATCAGGGATATCTCCCTTACGATTCCCAAAAACTCCGTCACTGCCCTTGCGGGCCTTTCCGGATGCGGAAAAAGCACAGTAGCCGGAATGCTGATGCGCTTTTACGATCCTGACTCCGGCTCTCTGTATCTGGACGGAAGAAATTATCTCTCCATGACGCCGGAGCAGCTGCGCAGGCACATTATCATGGTTCCTCAGACGGTCAGCCTTTTTGCCGGTACTCTCCGGGAGAATCTGAAGATCGCGGATCCCGGCGCCTCCGATGAGCAGCTCTGGGAAGCGCTGGAGCAGGTGATGCTGAAGGACTGGGCCATGTCCCGTCCGGAGGGTCTGGATCTGGAGGTGGGCGATTCCGGAAGCCGGCTGTCCGGAGGCCAGCGCCAGAAGGTGGGAATTGCCCGGGCGCTCCTCTGCCGCGCGGAATACATTATTTTCGATGAGGCCACCTCCAGTGTGGACATCCAGAGTGAGCAGGAAATCTGGAACTGTATCCACCGGCTGGCGCAGACACGGACACTGATCATCATTTCCCACAGACTGTCCACCATCCGGGATGCGGATCAGATCTGCGTTCTCTCCCAGGGCGTCATTCTGGAAAAAGGCACGCATCAGGAACTGATGGGGAAAAACGGTCTCTACCGGAGACTGACGGAGGAACAGGAAGCGCTGGAGGCAGCGGGGGAGGAGGAACTGATCCATGGCTAAAAAATTCCAATATTCAATCCCCGCCATGACCCGGCGGCTTCTGAGAATCGCGGCGCCTGTAAAAAAGACGCTGCTGATCTCTACTTTTGCCAGTATCCTGGGCAATCTCTCCCAGATGGGACTGATGGGGTCGGGAGCTCTCCTCCTGCTGTCCTGCACCGACTGGGGCTCTTCCTACGCCTCCGCTTCTCCCTGGACTTACGGCATCTTTACTGCCGCAAGCGGCGTTCTGATCGTGGTCTGCCGGTATCTGGAGGGTGTCGTCTCACATGTGGGCGCCTATGATCTTCTGGCCAGGATGCGGGTAGAGCTGTTCCGTTCCATCCGGCGGCTGGCTCCCGCCTACCTGGTGGAGCGGGAAAAGGGTGACCTGATGAATATCGCGGTATCCGATATTGAAACCATCGAATTCTTTTTCGCTCATACCATTGGTCCGATGTTCACGGTAATCCTGCTGCCCTGCGTTACTCTGGGACTGGCTCTGTCCATCCAGCCTCTGTTCGCGGCAGTACTCCTGCCCATCTATGTGATCATCAGCGTGGTATTTCCCTGTATCGCCGTACGGCTGGGCCGTCCCATCGGCGCCCGGTACCGGGAGCGCCTGGGCAGGCTGAAATCTCTCGTCCTGGAAAGCATCTACGGCCTGAAGGATATCCAGATCTTCAGCTTCGGCAGCCGCCGTCTGGAAATGGTCCGGGAGCAGAACCGGGCCGTCAGCCGGGCGGCTCACGGACTGGTGCTCCACCAGCAGACGGTCCTGGCCGCCCCTGCCTTCTTCGTCTATCTGGCCCGGATCGCCATCATCGCCGCAGCCTCCTGGCTGGCGGCGGGAGGGTTTGTCAAACCGGCGGAAACTGTGGTGCTGTCCTTTGTGGCCATGGCCTCCTTTTCCTCCACCCAGTCTCTGACTACGGTGGTTTCCAGCCTTCTGGAAACCTACGCCGCGGCAGAACGGCTGTTTCTGATCCAGGATACCCCGCCGGAAATTCAGGAATGCCGGCAGCCGAAAGCCTGCGGGCCTATCCGTTCCATCCGGTTTGAGCATATTTCCTTCAGCTATCCGGGATCCGGAAAAGAAGTATTAAGGGATTTTGATCTGGATGTGGGGGAGAGGGAAAAAATCGGGATCGTGGGGGAAAGCGGCATCGGAAAATCCACAGTTCTCCGGCTGCTGCTCCGCTTCTGGAATCCCTGCCGGGGGAGGATCCTGGTCAACGGCATCCCCATTCAGGAATTATCCCTGGAAGAGCTTTACAGCCGCATCGCCGTGCTGGAGCAGGATACCTTCCTGTTTAACTGCTCCATCGCCGACAATATTTCCATCGGAAAGCCGGAAGCCTCCAGGGAGGAGATCATCCGGGCGGCTAAGCGGGCCGGACTTCACGATTTTATCGCCGGTCTTCCGGATGGGTATGACACCCAGATGGGACAGATGGGCGCCCGGCTGTCCGGCGGCGAACGGCAGCGGGTGGGAATCGCCCGCACCATGCTCACCGACCCGGACGTACTGGTGATGGACGAACCCACCAGCAGCCTGGATGTGCTGCATGAAAAAGAACTGCTGAAAACGCTGCAGGAGGGATTTCAGGATAAAATGATTTTCCTGGTGTCCCACCGGCCGTCCACGCTGACGGGATGTACAAGGATCGTACGGCTGGAAGCAGCAGACAAAATACAATAAGTATACGATATCCGGAGGTAAAAATGAACAAACTTGGCTTTGGTTTTCTGAGACTTCCCATGACGCAAACAGACGGCGGTCAGATCGATCTGGAGCTTCTGAACCGGCTCACAGACACCTTCCTGGCCCATGGGAATCGTTATTTTGACACCGCATATACCTATCTGGATGGGAAAAGCGAATGGGCCATCCGGGAATCTCTTGTAAAGCGCCATCCCCGGAACAGCTTTCTTCTGGCTGACAAATTGCCGGGATATCTGATGAAGTCCCACCAGGACTGTTACCGGTATTTTGAAGAGCAGCTGGAACGCTGCCAGGTGGATTTTTTCGATGTGTATCTGCTTCACTGGCTGAATGATAAGAACTATCGGATCGCCAGGCAGTATCAGGAATTTGAATTTCTCCAGGAGCTGAAAGCCTCCGGCAAGGCTGTAAAGATCGGATTTTCTTATCACGACACGGCTGATCTGCTGGACGAGATTCTCTCACAATATCCGGAAGTGGACTATGTACAGCTTCAGGTAAATTATCTGGACTGGGACAGCGCTTCCATCCAGGCCGCCCGGTGCTGCCGGACGGCGCAGAAGCACGGAAAACAGATCATTGTCATGGAACCGGTAAAGGGCGGCACCCTGGCCTCCATTCCCATGGAAGCCGCCCGGCTCCTGGAGGAGGCCTGTCCCGGAGCCAGTCCTGCCTCCATGGCTGTCCGCTTTGCCCAGGATATTCCCAATGTGGAGATCGTACTCAGCGGCATGAACACCATGGAGCAGCTTCTGGATAATCTGCAGGCAGAGGCGCCGCTCTCTTCCCGGGAACGGACGGCTTTGGAGCAGGCGGCCCAGATCATCAGTCAGTCCACTGCAATATCGTGCACCGGCTGCGGCTACTGTCTTGGCGCCTGTCCAAAGCATATCCGTATCCCTGACTATTTCCGTCTGTATAACGAGTATTCCAGAGCTCCCCAGGACGGGTGGAAGATCACTCCCGCCTATCAGCGTCTGACAGCAGATCACGGGCGGGCAGCGGACTGTATCCGGTGCGGAAGCTGTGAGCGCCGCTGTCCCCAGAAGCTGCCGGTATCAGAATATCTGAAGAAGGTAAGCGGGGTTTTTGATGCCTGATTCCACTTGCTCGCTTTATCAAAGTCTCGGGATATTGGAAGGCTTCACTGTTGCAAAAACATGCACACAGGCTGCGATTTTACGCAGCCTGTCTCCCGCAGGTCTCGGGAGCCCCTTTACATAAAGGACCTCCAGTATCCCACTTTTCTCTCATTGATTTCTTTGATCACTTCCGGATCCACTTTAAAGTTCCGGCTGGTATCCATCAGTCCGTTGATCTCCTGCTGTACGTCCGATACCTGGGTGTAACAGAATCCGCAGACATAGGGGATCTCCTTCACTGCCGTGGTGATATCGTCAAACCTGCGCACAAACTCCTCTTTGGTATTTACTTTGTTTCCATAGCCCCATCCGGAATCATCGTTGTTGAAAGCGATTCCGCCGTACTCGCTGATGATCACCGGCTGTCCTTTATAACCATAACCATTTGCAAACGCCGATTTTGTACTGCTGTGGTAAACCTCAGTGGTCATAATCTCATCCTTGAGCCGCATGTAGCGCTGTTTCAGAATTTCTCCCACTTCTTCATAGTCGTGCAGCGTAATGATATCGGACACCGTATGCTCCCATCCGTCGTTGACGATCACCGGACGATACCTGTCAAAACTCTTGGTAAGATGGTAGATGGCCTCGGTGAAATGCTGCTCTGTCCGCTTTGTCTCCACCTTATTGATACCCCAGGACTCATTGAAGGGCGTCCAGGTGATGATACAGGGATGATTGTAGTTCTGGCGTACGATTTCCATCCACTCTCTGGCAAACTCCTCCACCGCGTAGTCAGTGAACTGATAGGCAGCGGGAACCTCACTCCACACCAGCATACCCTTTACGTCACACCAGTACAGGAACCGCTCGTCCTCTGTCTTCTGATGCTTTCTCAGACCGTTGTATCCCAGAGCGTGGATCTTGTCGATGTCCTCGATCAGCGCTTCCTCGCTGGGCGGTGTCAAATGGGAAGGACCCCAGTATCCCTGATCCAGGATCAGCCTCTGGTACAGCGGACGGCCGTTCAACAGAATATTGGGACCATCGATACGGATCTCTCTCATGGCAAAGTAGGAACCCACCTGATCCAGAACCTCTCCCCCGTTCACCAGACGGAACTCAATATCATAGAGATTCGGCTCCTCCGGACTCCAGGTCTGTACGGTCCACTCCAGGCAGTCTGCTTTCTTCACATCCAGGTCGAACCTGGCTGCCATATGACCTGCCGTCATAGCGGTATAAGTCCGGCTGATAAGCCGATCCTTAAAGGAGATCTGCGCTTCCACCATCAGACTGCCGTCCAGCATGCACTCCGGGGCGTTCACATTGTACTCCAGCTCCAGACTGTAGTCTTCCAGATTCGGCGTCATTTTCACGGAATCCAGGCTTACCTTGGGCACATACTCTGTCCATACAGTTTTCCAGATGCCGGTGGTCTGTACGTACCAGCAGCCGAAATTCTTGTCGATCCACCGCTGTTTTCCTCTGGGCTGCTGCATGTCGAAGGAATCCTCCGCCTTCACCACCAGTTCATTTTCTCCATCTTTTACCAGATCTGTGATATCAAAGGTAAAACGGGCGTATCCCCCTCTGTGGCTTCCCGCATACTGGCCGTTCACCCACAGCTTGGTGACAAAATCGCAGCCCTCAAAATGAATGATGTAATTGTCTTTTTCCAGCCGTTTTCCATCCACCTGGACGGTTCTCCGGTACCAGATATTATCGTGACGGCTCTCGTCCTGGATGCCGCTAAGTTCTGTCTCATAAGTAAAGGGGACCTGGATCTTTCTGTCGCCCTTAAAATTTTCATACCACTTTTCCTGCTCACCACAGTTGCTGTCATCAAATCCAAAATCCCAGGTTCCATTCAGATTCTCCCAGTTGTTTCTCACAAACTGCGGTCTCGGATAATCCTTTACATAGCATTTCATCATCTGCTGTTTCCTCCTGTTTTATCATTATAGCAGTATTTCTGTTTGTTTTGGTACAATGATATCATTTATTCCAGCTATGTCAATATTTTTTTGTATTAATTATATGTTATATTATCGTTTTCTTATTATTTAAACAATATTTCTGTTTGTTTCTAGGGATTTTCTCCTTCCCTTTACACATTCTCTGTTATTGGCCGGGATAAGGCTCCCCTGCCATATTCGTGACCGCTGCAGAGCAGCGGGCTTGTTTGGCCGGATGAACATGCAGGCATGTCCGCTTGGCTCGTTGCTCGCGGGAATGAATGCTGAGATATGATCCAAAGGAGCTGGAGCCTGACAGAAAGGGCAGCTCCAGTCCCTTTCCGCTTCTTAGTGAACCTTTCCGTCAGCTGGCAGTTCGCCGCCGTCATCCAGGATCAGTATTCGATCGTCATGATCAGATCCTGATCATAATTTCCGAAATGCTTTCCAAAAAGATTAAATCCTCCTGCATATCTGGCGTCTTTTTTATTCCCCAGACGCAGTTTGACAAAAGCTGCATCCATCAGGCACAGCTCCTCTATGGTGGTATCTCCCGCCGGTTCTCCGTTGATCCGGCATCCCCGGGAGTCGATCTCCCAGGTAACCCAGAAACCATACTGGGTGCTGCCGTCCGGCCACACGGGAGGATTCAGCCTTCCCCTTCTGCCTCCCATATCTCCGGGGCTGGTCCAGGTGCCGCACTCCTTCCCGTTGATCCAGACAGTGATATCTGATTTCCAGTCCTCCCGGAAGCCCGGAGCCTCCGAGCAGATCTCCCCGGAAAAAGACAGTCTTTTGGGTACCCGCTTCCGGGGCACCTGGTTGGGAAACTTGTACTCTACATAACCGCCGGAGGTCCAGAGGATCCCTGCCCGGATCCGTTCCGGAAGATAGAAGCACTGCTCCATATCTTCATTTCCCAGGACACCGTCCACAGACCAGATGCCGCAGGTGGGAAATACACGGCATCCGGTATAGCCTCCCACCGGCATCTCCATATTTACCAGTTCGTTGATCTTTGCGTTCCGTTTGATCAGCCCGATATGGATCTGATCCACCTTCCTGGTACACAGCCTGGTGCTTCCCCTGGTTCCCGGCTGCTCCTCCATCCGGATCAGTCCCGCCTTCTCCAGGATCTTCAGGTGAAATGCCGCACTGGAAGCCGGCAGATCCATCTCCCTGGCAATCTCTCCGATGATCAGGCTCTTATCGTACAGAAGCTGCAGGATCTCCAGGCGCACCGGAGATGCCAGAGCCTTTCCCAGATCGTACAGCTCCTCCATCTCTTCAATATCGTACTCTTTGATCTTTGCCATTGTTCGTCACCCGCCTTGTCTGTCAGCGCAGTCCCAGAACCTGGGCCAGCCTTCTGATATAGGACGGAGTGGTTCCGCAGCAGCCGCCCACAAGACCGGCCCCGGCCTCTGTGAGAATCCTGGTGTATCTGGCGAAATCCTCCTCGTTCATGCTGTAAACTGCCTCGCCCTTCTCGCTGATCACCGGCATTCCCGCGTTGGGCTTGGCGATCACCGGCACCTGTGCAACTTCCTTCATGTTCCGCACCACTGATTCCAGCTGATCCGGCCCTACAGAACAGTTAAGCCCCACGGCAGCCGCTCCCATTTCCTGAAGGGTCTGCACAGCCTCCACTGCATTTCCCCCGTACATGGCAGTTCCATCCGCTTCCAGCGACAGGCTGCACATCATGGGCAGGTCACAGACCGCCTGAGCCGCATCCAGCGCCACCACCGTTTCATCCACACTCAGCATGGTCTCTGCTACCAGCAGATCTGCCCCCGCATCCGCCAGCGCCCTGATCTGCTCCTTATACGCCTCATAGAGATCCCCGTAGGTGAGATCGCCCTTGGGTTCCATCAGCTGGCCTGTGGTGGTCAGATCCCCCGCTACGTATGCCCTTCCTTCCACAGCTTCCCTGGAAATCTTTACCAGACGGGCATTCAGCTCCACTGCCCGGTCTTCCAGCCCGAAGTTTTTCAGGCTGATCCGGTTGGCCGCAAAGGTAGGGGCGTACACGATCCGGCTTCCCGCCTCCACGTACGACCGCTGCAGCTCCTGCAGCACCTCCGGGTGCTCCAGCACCCATTGCTCAGAAGAGATCCCCCGGGGCATCCCCGCTTTTATCAGGTTTGATCCGGTAGCTCCGTCCAAAAGCACCACGCCTCTGTCTGTCAGTTCTGTAAATTCCTGTCTTGTCATGCGCTCATCCTTTCTCCCATCCCGGAAAATCGTTGCCGCTCACAGCTGAACCGCAGCGAAATAACTCTGTGTATCCCCAGAAATAATTCAGGACGGCGCATCTGCATTCCCGCCGTCCTGAACCGTTATGAATATTCTACCTATTTTTTGCACAAAAAGCAATCCCTGCTTTACTTCACATTGCTGTAAACCTGAAATCCATTTTCCGTCTTTATCACCTCAAACACAAAAGGCGTCTCTTCCCCCTGCTCCTTCCAACGCCGATACGCATCCACACATCCTTCATGGATGACCTTTTCCGCATCCAGCCTTGCCTGCACCGCCTCCTGAAAACTGGAAAAGATCCCTATATGGAAGCGCTGCCTTTTAAATCCGATAGACACCCGGAATTTTCCGTTTTTCAGCGGATAGACTCCCCGGAAACCGCTGGTGTTGTCGCTGCGGTACTTTCGTTTTTCCAGCCACTCGATACAGGTACCGTCTATCAGGTGAAGCTGTTTGTTAATATTTTTCCGGTACTCCTCCCTGAGGCAGCCGCAGCTCCTGTAATTTCCATGAACCAATGCTCCTTCCGCCAGATCCAGTTCCTTTCCGCAGTCACATCGGCAATGCCACACCACCGACCCTTTCCCGTCTCTTTTTTCTGTGGGATACAGTGCGGTCAGGCGCCCAAACCTTTGGTTTGTGATATCACAGCCCTTCACTCCCGTCTGATATTGCTGACAGCCGCAGCTTTTCACCTTGCCGGCTTTCAGATTATGAGCCGAGACAACATGAATCTTTCCGCAGTCACACCGGCATTCCCAATGTCTTCTCCCGTTCCTGTTGGGAACCGCCCGCAATACTGTCAGATGCCCAAACCGCTGTCCTGTCAGATCTTCCGGTATATTTCCGTTGCGGGCCGTATTCTTGGGAACGCAGCCGCAGTTGGTTATGGTTCCGCGTTTCAGCCGCTTGGTATTTGCCAGGATTTCCCCTCCACAGTCACACCGGCATCTCCAGACCCAGTAACCATCCTGTCTCTCTCCTGTTTTTTCCACCACCACCAGTTTCCCAAAGCGTTTTCCTTCCAGGCTGCTGCAATTTGGCATTTTATCGCCTCCATTTTCTGCAAGAGAGCAATATCTTACAGATCTGATCAACGGTTTCGGGCTCCAGATCCGCATACAGCGGCAGAGTCAGCACCCGTTTGCTGATATGCAGTGCCACAGGTGTCTTTTCCGGATCAAATTTGTTGTGAAAACAGTCAAATGTATTGGTAAGCGGATAAAAATATTTTCTCGCGTAAATTCCATGAGAGAGGAGCGTATCGAATACCTGATTTCTGCTGGCTCCGAACTTCTTTTCATCAATGATCACGGGAAAATACGCAAAATTCTGCTGCACATCCTTCTGTATGGGATTCAGCTTCAGGCCCTCCACTCCTTCCAGCCACTCTCTGTACCGTTTGACCACGCGCCCTCTTTTGGCTATCTCCTCCTCCACATGACGCAGGTTGCAGATTCCCATTGCAGCGCAGAACTCATTCATCTTGGCATTGGCGCCGATCCCATCCACATTCTCCGGATCACGTATCCCGAAGTTTTTCAGCTGATACAGTTTCCTTCCCAGTTCTTCGCTATGAAACACGGCAGCGCCGCCTTCTATGGTATTAAAAACCTTGGTAGCGTGAAAGCTGAAGCAGGATATGTCTCCAAAATTCCCTGCTCCCGTCCCTTTATACCGGATCCCAAATGCGTGAGCGGCATCATAGACCACCTTCAGCCCGTATTTGTCCGCGATTTTTTTTATTTTTTCCACCTCACACAGATTCCCATATACATGCACCGGTACGATCGCCGATGTCCGATCCGTGATCAGCTCCTCTATCATATCCGCATTGATGGTAAAGGTCTCCGGGTCAATATCGCAGAATACCGGTTCCAGACCGTTCCGGATGATAGCATGTGTGGTGGAAGCAAAGGTAAACGGGGTGGTGATAACCTCACCTCTCAGATTCAGCGCCTGCAAAGACAGCTCTAGCGCCATATGCCCGTTTGTAAACAGGTCGAGTCTCTCCACCCCCAGATATTTTTTCAGTTCTTCCTGCAGCTTTTGATGCTTTACCCCCATATTCGTCATCCAATGGGTATCCCAGACTTCCCGTATTTCCTCTGTGTATTCCCCGAATTCCGGCATGGAGGAACGCGTTACCATTACAATATTTTTCATCTTCGCCCTTCTTTCCTGAGGCCTCAGGTGCTGTCTCTCTTCAGCAGGCCACATAATATCTTCCATATGTACTCATAGCTGTCTATTCTGAACAGTCGTGAAAGCCCGATGTAGACCGCAATGCCTGTGATAATCTGCAGAATTAGCCGGGGTATGTCTGCCAGAGGAAGAAATCCTGCCAGCCATACCACAGCTCCCATCGCAGCATTCAGCAGTATAATCGGAATCAAATCTCTGATATGCTCTTTAAATCCATATCCCGCCAGTTCCTTATTGGGGCTGGAATTGATATACAAGCAAATTACCGTAATGCCGCAGCTTACTCCCAGCATCGCCATAACTCCAAATGGAATAGAGACCACGATCCCAGCCAGCGTCAGAATCTGCTTGATAATTTCGATCTTCAGGATGATATCACTCCTTCCCACTGCCTGTATCACCTGAAGATCTGCCGTATGAAGAAGATAAAATGCAAAAATAAAACACCACAGCTGCATATAGGGAACCATGGAAATCCATTTCTCCGTATACAGCAGACGGATAATGGTTTCTGCGCAAACAGCCAGTCCCACCATACACGGGAAGATCCCATACGCCGCCGTTGTAAAGGAACGCCGCAGAATAATTCCCACCTGTTCCTTTTCTCCCTGCCGTTCCGCAACCACCGGAAACAATACACTCTGAACAGACGCCTGAAGATTGGAAACCACCAGATTAGGGATCCTCCGCCCCTTGTCGTAATAGGCCAGCGTATCTGTCTGATATACCTTCCCGATCACAAGACTGGCCAGGTTGGAATTCAGCGAATCCAGAAAGGCCGAACCCAGCAGTCGGCTTCCATACCGGAACATAGGCCCAAGCCTCTCCAGGGAAAACACCAGGGATGGCCTCCACCGCACCGTAAACCAGAGAATCACTGTGTTTATGGCCTGATTTACCAGGCGCTGCGCAATCAAAGCCCATACCCCCATTCCCGAGTAAACCATTTCAATACCGATCACCGCGGAAAAAACAGTTCCTCCCAACGTAGCGTAAAAGAAACGTTTAAATTCCATCCGCCTGGATACAATCGCTGTCTGTACCCCATTGACGCCTCCCATCACCAGCGTCAGCGACATCACCCGTATGTAAGGAACCATATCGTTCCGACCATAAAAAGCAGAGATAGCAGGAGCCGCAAAAAACATCAGAAAATACAGCACCATCCCCATAAAAATATTAAAATAAAACACGGTGGAAAAATCCGTCTGATCCGCATCCCTTTTTTGGATCAGCGCATTTTTAAACCCGGAATCAATAAACAGGTTCAGAATAGTTGTGAAGATTGTAATAAGAGAAACCACACCGTACTCTTCCGGCAGCAAAAGACGCGCCAGTATGATAGAGACCACGAAGGAAACGCCCTGAGCGCCGCATCGTTCTGCGAATCTCCACATCATGTTGCTGATCACTGTTTTCTTACTTGAAATCATATGCATTCCCTTCTGTCATGTTATTTTTTCCGCGTCCTTTTCAGCCGGCTGTAGACCACACCGTACCACAGCGCCGCGTCTTCTCCTATCCTGAACAGCTGAGCAAACAGCCGGACCCTTCTGCTTATAGGTACCAGTTTCTGGAATGGCTCGGTTCTGAAATACAGTTCTTCCGTCCGTATCCGTCTCAGCAGCATCTTTTTTTCCCTGACCGGAAGCTCCGATACGCAGCATCTGTAAATATAGTCCATAAGAAATCTGGCTATAGATGTATAAAACTTTTCATAAATTCTGGACTGTGTCAGTCCCCAGCAGTGCATCATTTTCTCTGTATGTTTTTTTACCCTCAGCATATCCTCCAGATCCCCTGGGCGGAATGTATGTATCACGCTTCCCTCTCTGAGTCGGTAATTATACATAGGAAGATCAATATATTGGATATTCTCCGCATACTGAACCATATACAGACTGTAAAGCAGGTCCTCTCCTTTTCGCATATCCGCACAGTCGGAAAAGCTTTCCGGAATACGCAGGAATACCTTTCTGCTCATGGCCTTCGCCCACACCTCGTTAATGGGGAATCCCTGGATCAGCTTTTCATAGATTTCTTTCTTTCTGCCCCCGGAAAAGATCGCCTGGTGGGGAAATACATGCAATACCTGCCTGACAACTGTCTGTCCTTTGATCCTCTGGTGTCCAAAAATAAGCAGCTCCGCATGTTCCTTTTGGATATCAGCAAAAAGGCGCTCCAGCAGATCTTCCTGCCACCAGTCATCTCCATCCATGCACAAAAGATATTCTCCTGCGGCAATCCCAAATCCCGCCACACGATTCAGAAGCTGCCCCTCATTTTTTTTATGAATTACTTTTACCTTCTCATATAGATCCGCATATCTTTCGCACAGCACTTCTGTCCCATCTGAAGATCCTGGATCCACCAGGATAACTTCATAATCTGGAAATGACTGCCGCAAAACGGAATTCACACATTGCTCCAGATATTCTTTCACCTGATAAGCAAGGATCACAACGCTGAAGAAAGGAGCTCCCTGCTTCATATAAACCCTCCTTTACAACCATTCACATCTGACAAAGCGCTTTAAAAGTGTAAAAAAAGATATCCACCGATATCTGTACATCTCCTTAGACAGATGGAAATATCTGTGTTTCAGCTCTGCCGGGGTTCTTCCATCCCCCGTCATCTGCATCCTCTTTATCTCTGCCAGAATCCTTCCGGCACAGGAGATTGTCAGCTCACGCTCCTGCCTTTCCAAAAGATATTCTCCCCGGTCCAGCAAAGCCTCCGTAAAGTGAAAAGAATTCCTCCCTCCCGCCGTAATGCTTTCCGGTCTTTTCCTGTAATGGTAACCCTCCTGAGGAATGCACGCGATCCGGCTGCAGGGATAGACCATCCGGTGAAATACAAATTCATCCTCGTGAATTTTTCCCACGGGATATCGGAGATTGGCAAATATCTGTTTCCTGTACAGCTTATTGCACGCAATTTCGCAAAACGCGTATTTTCCCTGATCCATCAGAAACATGAACTCCCGACCGGACAATACTTTCTCTTCCTGAATCTGATAGGCTCTCTTTTCTTCTGCCTCCTCCCTGCAGCCGCTCATCTCATAGACGAAATTGCATACCGCAATATCTGCATTTTCCCTGAGGATGGCATCCAGTAATTTTTCCAGCATATCTGATTCGATCCAGTCATCAGAATCCACAAAACTCAAATATTCTCCCCTGGCCATAAGGATCCCCGTATTTCTGGCTTCCGACAGACCCCCGTTGGTCTTGTGGACCACCCGGATCCTCTCATCCCGCTTGGCCCAACGGTCACAGATTTCTCCGCAGCTATCTGGAGAGCCATCGTCAATCAAAAGGATTTCCAGATTCTGGCAGGTCTGCCCTGCGATGCTTTCTATGCACCGGTCCAGATACTGCTCTACCTTATAAATCGGAACAATTACAGATATCATGATGTTTCCTAATACTCCTTCTCCATCCCCTTTTTCCCGTATCGGGCCAAACGATAAGCCTTCACCAGGCAGGGAAAGTAATACTTTACAAACACGATCGCCTTCTGTTTGGCGGGACAGGACCGGAACATCGTGTCAAAAGGCGGAGTATGAAGCGCCTTCCAGTCAGACTTCATCCGGTATACCTGATACAATCTCAGATTCAGTTTTGAAGCCAACTCCTCATGGTACCTGCCCTGCGTATAGTCATCAAACGCTTTATAAAAGCGAATATAATCTTCGTTTATTTTTAAAAACTTCGGACTGTTCTTCTTCATTTCCCTGCGGTATCTGTCTGAACAGGAACCCGGCGTCATCATCCTGTAGCAGCACATCCGTTCCGCAAACCCATAGGCATTTCCCCTCAGCATCAAAAACTGCCTCAGCGGGATATCTCCGGCTTCGCCTGCCAAAAACTCCTTGGGGAATTCCGCCGCGTCCCGTGTTCTGTACAGGGTTCCTGCCGTTGCCAGAAAGATTTCCGGTGCAGCAATGATCTCCCGGCTGGAAAATACACGGCTCACATCCACCGGAGTCTGCTCTCCGATGATCCGGGAATTCAGATCCACATTGTAGGAATTGCAAAAACAGTAGCTGCACTCCGGATGTGCATCCATATAATCCACCTGCTTCTGAAGCTTTTGAGGATCACACCAGAAATCATCCCCTTCACACTGCGCGATATATTCCCCGGTGATCAGCGGTTTCATAAATGAATAAATATCCGCTCCCTGAGAATATTGATTTTTCTCCTGAAAGATTGTCTTTATCATCGTTGGATATCTTTCTGCGTACTGACGGATAATTTCCGCAGTTCCGTCCTCCGATGCATCATCATGGACGATAATCTCAAAAGCAAATCTGGTCTTTTGCTCCAGAAAGCTGTCCAGCGCTCTGGCGATATAAGGCGCATGATTGTATGCGGTTGTCAATATGGATACCTTCATCTTTCTTTTTCCTTTCATAACTTTGAACACCCTCGTTTTCGCAAAAACGGTCTTTACCCACACTGCAAAAGTGCCGGAGGGCGGTGTTCTGCCCAAAGCCAGGTACCTCCGGTTCCCGGCCTTCTGCCAGTCTCCTGACCATCTATATAAGAGTGATCTCTCACTTCTTATCCAACCCTTTCCCGGTTCCTGTTTTCATACTCATCAGATATTTCCTTCCCAGGTTCACACCGGTATTGACAAACCGGAGTTCCCTGTGTCCGTTTTCGCAGATCACACAGTTTTCTCTCCGCTTTACCTTCAGTCCGCACCGGGAACAATTTCCGCTGGTTCCGGCAGCCGGAACTCTCATCACGATCATTCCCGCATCCCACGCTTTATAATTCAGATATGACCGTATTCTCCCCGACAGATGCAGGGGAGAATAATTGCCTGCTCTGATCTGTACGATCCTGGAATAATTCTCTTCATATTCGGGAATGACTATGGTCTTTACCTGCCACTCAGTACAGAAATCTACGATCCTCCTGCTGGTCAGATGTCCGTAATACTCTGCAAGATGCTTCAGGTGCATATAATATTTCTTATTGGCCTGTCCCTCAGAGACATGCCCCATAGACTCATTGGATCTTTGGATCCTCTCCTCCAGCAGCCGGCATCGGTGCCTGTACTCGCTGCCGCCTCCGAAAAATCTGACTTTCAGCAGAGAGCCTTCCCGGTCCAGTACGCATCCCACCGCGAAATGATCTGTATTCGTAAACTGTACGCTGCAGATCCGTTCCCCGGCATTCACCCGTTCCCGGGCCGGTCTCACATCTGAAATTTCCTTTTTCACAGGGACATGCAGCATATAGCTTCCATGTTTTTTCACCAGAGCCGGTGACATGATCTGTCCCTTCTCCGGAAAGGGTTTTCCTTTCAGACGGCAGTGCATCCATGTCCACTCCTCTCCGTTCCACACCTTCAGCTCCACTCCGCGCTCCGTCATGTTTCTGTATGTTCCCTTGAAAAATGTCACAGAGGCATCCATCTTTTCCATTTCTCCGGTATCATCTCTGGCGCGCTGGCTTTTTGCCGCCGCCAGAGCTTTATTGATAGCTGATCTGCGGAAATATGCCGGAATGTTCTTAAAAGGAAGGATATACAGCGGCGTGTCCCCATTCCTCCCCTTTATCGTCAGCCGCTCTGCTTCTCTCTGAAGCTGCTGCATGCTTCCTCCGTGTTCCAGCAGATTCTGTTCACGGATCACCTGGTAATAAAAAAGGCAGATCTTTCTGTATATGGCCTCTGTATCCTTCAGCCATTCCGGATGCCGGCACCTGAGCGTCATTCTCCATGTGGTAATGCTGTAACCTGTTTCCATTCCCGTGTCATCTCACTGCTGCGTGTTTCCTTCTATGTACAATAGTTCTCCCGGCTCAATCCTTAAATTTCCTCTGTTCCACAGCCACCAGTGCTCTTCTGTATCACCGTTGGGGTGATTTTCACCGACCCGGGTGATTTTCACATGTTTTCCTGCTCCCTGAAGCTTCAGGCTGATATACACAGGTGTCTCTTCCCCGGCATTGTAATTTGCCAGCAGAATGCCGTAGTTTCCCTTTCCATCCGCAGCTGCGCAGCAGTACAGAGAATCCGCTGTCTCCTCCGTTTTTACCTGTTCTCCCAGATCATATAACCTGTCAAAAAACTGAAAGGCGTAATAGCCGGGTCTTTTCTCGGCATTTTCCCCGTACAGGCCGCACCAGACAGCCTCGCCGGATACAAACTGCCCATCGTAATACATTGCGCTGTCTGAGGCGCTGTTCTGAATACAGATCAGGCTGGCAGCCGTAAAGGCGGCGCCTTGGGCTGACTGGATCAGCCTGCCGCTTTCCTCTATCTCATCCCAGTTCTCCACATAATTCCATTCTCCCAGGATCACCTCTGTATCCTGATACCCGTTTTCATCCAGGATACTCCGCAAACCATTTCCATATTCCGTATAAAGATCCGGCTCCTGGGTATAGGTATGCCAGCTGAAAAAATCCAGCGGTGTCTTTTCCCCGTCCGAGGTCAGATACTTCAAAAAAGCCTCTGCATTTTCCTCCGAACATTCTCCGGCGCCATATCCGCCGATCTTAATATCCGGAAACTGCTGTTTCAGATATCTGGCGGTTACTCTATACAGTTCAAAGTATTCTTCCAGCGTCCCCGTCCACATCTTTGCGTTGTCCGGTTCATTCCATATTTCCCAGTACTGGATGCCGTAATAAAATCCGTCTGCCCAGCCCTGGTTATAATGGCGGATGATATGCTCGCAGATCCTGGCCCATTTCTCATAGTCCTCTGGAGGGTTGATATACAGATCCTTTCCCGAATGGTCAATGGATTCTCCCAGTCGGAAAAAGACCTGGGCTCCTGATTCCACAATTTCCGCTATGTATTTGTCCGTATATTGAAAATTATAGGCATCCGCATCCTCCGGATCTCTGGAGAAATCCGGAAAAATGCAGTGGATATCCACAAACTTATCCTGCCCATAGGGATATTCCGCATCGTGCACCCTGACCATGGGAATATCCAGCTCTTCGTAGATCTCTGAAGCGTCCAGTTCCCAGGTATCCTCGCCGTTCACTTCCTGATAACCCGATTTGGGGCCGTTATTGATTCCGTTTACAGCCTTCATCTGCCCCACAATATTTCCAGGGTCGACCACTACGCTCTCAGAACCGATTCCCGGCACCATTCCCAACGCCTGGACGCCGGTCAGCAGCCCGCATATACCAGCAATGACAATGCCTGCTGTTATACAGATCCTGACCCCTTTTCTTTTCCTGACTTTTTTCATTGGTCTCCTCTGTCTTCTGTAATAACGGTATACTGTTCCAGCATTTCCCTGATCTCCGGCACAGAATTAAACATCATGATATCCAGAATGGACAAATTTTCACAGAATTCATTTCCAAACTGCCTGTATCGGATATCGCCCGTTTTGATAAATCCCAGTCTGATATTCCGTGCACGGAACGCTTCAAAGGAATATAGATCTCTTCCCCCAATGGCGTTATAATATTCCTCCGCACCCAGAATGGAGCAGATCTCCAGGATCTTATCCTGTCCTTTCAGCCCGTTGTCCTTGGGTATATCCGAGGACCTCAGCAGCCGTGTTTCTATCCCCAGATATTTGCAGATCACCTTCAGCGAATGCAGGATATATTCTGATAATACTTCCTCCTCAGACCGTACTATTTCTTCCACAAGCGGATATACCTGCCCAAAATACGGGGCCTTTTTATAAGCCAGCTCAATGGTCCTCAGACTTTTCACCTTCAGCTTCTCATCGTGATTTACTTCAATTTGATTGATCCGTTTGTTCTGGCTGGCCTTCCGTATCGGAATATTAAAATACAGAGGCTTTCCCTCCTCCAGGATACGGTTCCTGTTTATCCATCCTCTTTTTATGTAGTTCACATCATCGTAGACCACAAACTGGTCTGCCGCATTCAAAAGCTGCCAGTATCCGATATACGGCACAAAATACGGCTGCATAACCGCCAGCTTCATATGTATTCCCTCCGTTAAATCTGATCAAAAGCTTCAAACCGGATCAACATGTCCTTACCCTCCTGGTCCAGCACACCCACATTCCGGTTTATCCATTTCACCGTTTCTTCCACTTCTGCCTCACTGTTTTTGATAAACGCGATAGTCATCAGAAGCCGGCCGTTTTCCCTGGCTTCGGATACGGTCATTCCCTCCCGGAACATACATCTGACCCTGACATTCGGTATTTTCTCCTTCAATCTCTCCAGACCATAGATTCTGGAAATCGTCCCCTCGCTTCGGGTCCATATTGCATATGCCGCTGTGACAGTTTTTCTGTTCGGCGGAATCTTCGGCATACTGGTTTTTCCGTCAGCAGAGTAATCCACCAGCAGTTTAACAGAATCCAGTCCATATGCTTCCTTCCCCAGATTGAACATTCCCATACCGTCCAGCCGGTAATTCACCTCCAGCATATACAAGGTATCCTTCTGTACGATCCCCTGGATAAACGCCTTTCCATTTCTGCACCCGAGATCCTTTAAAAGCTGTTTCACTTTCTCATTATATTTTTCCAGATACATGGTCTCGTAACGGTGTTTTGTCGTAAAGAAGCTGTAGCAGGTGGAAGGCTCTCCCGGACCTACAAAGCTTCCGAACACATCGCTTAACTCAATTTCCCCGTCTGCCATATAATATCCTGCGTTAAGCTGTATCCCTTCGATATATTTTTCGATCACTACCCGCTTTTTCCCTGAATATTTTTCAGCCAGAGCTATCGCTTCCGGCAGAGCTTCCTTATTTTCACATACCGTCAATCCCCGGCTGAAACAATTGTCTGCCGGCTTCACCACAACAGGATAATCCGCATCCTCCGGCAGATCCGTCAGAGAAAACGCCTGCGGTACAGGCAGACCGTGTTCCATACATGCCTGCTTGAACAGCAGCTTGTCATTGGTATATTTCCAGCTTTTTTCATCCACGTAAAAGGGCAGACCCAGACGGCCGGAAAGCTTTATCGCGCTTTCCAGATTGGCTTCTCCCGTACTGGCCAGAATTCCCTGTACATTTTCTTCCAGGCATTTTCCATACAGCAGCTCCAGATCCTGAGTGCTGATCTCCCAGTGTTCGTGGGCCAATTGCTTTGCCGGAGACTGCTCCATCTGGTAAAAATCCGAAACAATGGCATAGTCTCCTCTCCTGCGGATATATTCCACCATTTCCAGACTTCCTGTATTGCTGCCCAGTATCAGAATTTTCTTCATTCCGCTTCTTCCCCCTTCACTTACCGTTTATATTTCTTCCAGCGAGTCAAATTTCTCCAGCACGTCATTATCAAAAGTGTCCTTCACCCGTACTGCATCATTAATATATTTGATCACCTGACCAATTTCCCCCGCGTCTTTTCTTCTGAACGAGAAGGAAAGCAGAAGAACGCCTCCTCCCTCCGGGACCTCAATTTTCATTCCCTTCCTGCACATTACCTGGAGATGGATTCCCTCCACTGTTTCCCTGATTTTTTCAATGCCTTCAATCCCCTGTACAGTACAGCTTTTATGGGTCCAGAGTGTATAGATACAGGAAATTCCATCTTCTTTTGCCGATTCCACAGGAGAAAAATCTGTTTTTCCATCTATGGAAATATCCGTAATGATCTTCACGGCATCAATGCCGCAGTCATCCTTCAGGGTATTAAAAAATCCCAGACCGTCCAGCCGGTAATTGATTTCCAGAAAATACAGATTCTCCCCGTCTGTCATTGCCTGCAGAATGGCGGTACCATTTCTGCATCCCAGTTCGCGCAGCATTTTCTCAGCCTGATCCCTGTACTGTTCCAGAAACATATCCAGATATCGTTTTCTGGAAACCGTGACAGCATAACAACTGGGCGGACATCCGGGATTCACCAGCGACTCCATCACATCGCTCAGCGCAATCTTCCCATCTGCCATATGATAGAAGATATTGATCTGAGTCCCCTGGATGAACTTCTCGATGATGATTCTCCCGGACGGAGAAAACTGATATGCCTTTTGACAGGCAATGGCTGCCTCTCCAGGGGTGCGGCACACAGACAGCCCTCTGTTTGCGCAGTTATCTGCAGGCTTTACCACTACCGGGAATTCCTGTTCTCCCGGCAGATTCTCCTGGGTGTAATCCTCCGGAACGGGAAGGCCATACCTCCTGCACAGATCCTTAAACCGCTTTTTGTCATTCAATATTTCCCAGGTTTTCCGATTTACATAAAATGGAAGATTTCCCCTTTCCGCCAACCAGATGGCGCTTTCCAGATTTTGTTCTCCCGTACTGGCCAGAACAGCCTGTATATGATTTTCCCGGCATTTTCGTTCCAGTTCGTCCATATCCAACGTACTGATATCCCAGCTTTCATCCGCCTCCTGTTTCGCTTCGGACAGCTCTCTGGAATAAAAGTCCGATACAATGGCGTAATCTCCCCTCTGATGGATATATTCCACCATCTCTCTGCTTCCAATGTTACTTCCCAGCAACAGTACTTTTTTCATCTGAAGTCCTCCATCTATTTCTTCCCAGTTGATACAGCATTGCCAGCATCAGAAATATGATTGCTTTCTGTGTCTGAATTTCTGTGATCATCACACAGCCAAATGCAAAGATACAGATCGTTGCCGTTTCTTCTATATTTCTTCCTCCGCACTTCCGGACTGCTCTTCCCACCAGAACAAACAGGGCCAAAAACGCGCATAGGGACACGATCCCCCCCTGATAAAGGATATTCAGGATCTCATTATGAGCCGGGAGCATACGATTCTGTACATAGCCCAATACCCAGAAAGCTCCCGTGGCCGTCACCCCATATCCCCAGACTGGCCTCTGTTCAATATAGGACAATGCCGTCTCCCAGATTATGGTCCTGCCTCCAAAAGTGGTATTCTCCTGAAATATGGATAACAGCGACTGGAGAAATGTTGAACTTCCCATTAGCACCACAGCCATGAACAGCAATGCGGCAATCCCCAGAAACAGCCAGTAATTCAAAATAGTCTTTCCCCATTTTCCCAGCATCCATTTCAACAGTAAAAGCAGCGCCATCACGCTCAGTGCTATCAGACCGGTGGACACCTGCTTTTTCACCAGGTTCAGAACCGCCGCCGCGATCACAAGAGCTGCGGAAAGAGAAAACTTTCTGTCTTCCTCCAGCATTTCACAGATCAGAGCAGCCGCCGCACCGATCACAGCATACGGTGTAAAACCAATCCGAGATCCCAGAAGGTCATATCCCGAGGCCCCCATTCCATTGGGAAATGCCACCATTGTTGCCAGATTTCCCAACAGGAAGAGAAACGCTGTATTCCTGATCAGACGCATACCGCCTTTTTCATTTTCTTCCAGCAGTTCTTCTATCAGAAAAATGCTCCCTATTCCCTGTATCGCATAGGTTGCCCAGCTGAACACATCTTTGCTGACAGTAAGCGTAGAGATCAGAAGCGTCAGATAGAAGATCATGATCCCCCCATCCAGATAGGAAAAACGCTTTTCCACCATCCGTTTCATTCCGAACCAAACCATACAGACGATCTGCACCATCGTCATACATGTATCCAGAACACCGGTGGTTTTAAACCAGGCGGAAGATCTGGCAAACTGTGCCAGCAGACATATCGCGCAGAATATCTGCGAGATACTCAGCTGTATCTTTGTATGGATTTTTATCACTGACATCTGCAGCCTTCCAACCTCCTGTATCCCTTCAGTATGCGTTCCGAAACGGAGGAAATATCGTATCCTGCCTTTTGAAGTGCTTCCGCGCCTTTACCTCTGTCTTCCTTTATATCGCAGAATTTCAGTGTCCAGTCCGCCCATGTTTTTGCCGGACAGGACAGAGACAGATATTTTACATGTTCTGCAAATCCCGCTTCCCTTGTGATCCGGTCAGAGAGGACTACCGGCAGCCCCGCTGCCTGCGCCTCGATCACAGCGATCGGCAGTCCCTCATACAGGGACGGAAACAGGAAGCAGTCCATAGCCTGCAGAAACCTGGGGACCTGGGTGGTGGCTCCCAGAAAGATCACGTATCCTTCCAGTCCCATTTCCCTTGTTTTATCTCTTATGACCTTTTCCATTTCCCCCTCTCCGATCAGCAGCAGCCTGGCATTCCGGTTCCGACAGCATATTTCCCGAAAAATCTCCAGAAGAAATCTGTGGTTTTTCTGTTCTGTAAAACGGCCTATGTGACCGATCACCACTTTATCCTCCAAATTCAGTGCTCTTCTCGCTTCCATGCGTATCGCTCTGCAATAAGCGTACCGATTCAGATCCACCCCATTGCGGATCACATCATACTGATGTTTCTTCAGGACCCGACGGGGAAACATAAATGCCGCGGCTTTCTGGGAGCACGCCACATTCCAGTCCGATATCAGGGGGATCAGCGGCCTGCACAAAACCATGACCAGCCGTTTTCCTCTTCCGAAAGAAGGCATGTCTGAATTATGGGAATGAAAGACCACATTCTTTATCCCGGCAATTCTGGCAGACAGGCCCACCACAATGTCGTATGGAAACGAAGCGTTTACATGGATGATCTGCGCCTGGCTTTTTCTCAGCACGGAAACGGTACCCCAAAACTTATAAATCCCTCTGAGCACCGGATTCCGAAACCTGTCCTTGGGTACTACCAGTTTTTTCCCCCCATAGCTCAGCGCTCTTTTTTCATTGAATTCCTCCTGATCACGGAAGGTAAGATAATCAAAGATTACATTTTCCTCTTTCATCTGTTCCGCCAGACTCAGCACCATACTGGTAATACCTCCGGCCCCTAAAGGCACCATATGGACCACCCGCAGCACTCCGGACTTTTTCTCAATAACCTGTGGATCATAAATATCCTTCATATATTTCCCACTTCCTCCAGCGCATTTTTTAACCAGGTCAGGGATTCCCGCCTCCATTCTTCCAAACGCCGGTCTGCCTTTTCAAAATCTGTCCTTTGTTCCATTCGGCTGAGGATATCTTCCCATCCCTCCTGTTCCCATGGACAATGCCTTTCTTCCAGCCCCAGCGCCCTGCAGATGCTTTCGATCCGGGAATTTCTGCTTTCCCTGCTGTTTTGGGAAAATCTGTCGAATACCAGAAACCGCTTGTGGTACAGAATGGAAAAGACCGTACAGTGCAGAGAATCCGTCAGGATATATTCTGCATTCCGTACCAGATTCAGGAAATCGGCAGCTCCTATGTCATACAGTAAAAGATCTGCCAGATTCTCATCTTCCTCCACGAAATTATCCAGAAACGGAAGCATCACCATCTGCAGTCCCGTCTCCTCCCGCAGTCTGCGGGCCGCCTTTCTGTATGCCGTTCCCTTTCCCAGAAAGTAACAGAGCATATATTTCCCCTGGACCAAAGACGCTGGCGGGATCATCTTTTCCCACTGCTTCCCGTCAAACAGGAGCGTGGGATCCGCCGTTACAGAAACCTTCCTCTGCGTCAGTTTTTCTATTATCTTCTTTCCCTGCTCTTCTCTGACGCTTAATGCCTCAAACCGTTCCAGGAAACGGGCCGTCCTTCGCCTCTGGTACCAGGGGATCCGGTTCACTCCGAAACTGGTGGCGTAAGCGATCTTGGGATATCCATCCGGCACAAACAGAAGATTATAGAACCGGCTGCCCAGATTTCCGGGAAGCCAAAGCTGATCACTCCCCACCAGAAAGCCGTCATAGCCGGACACTCCCTCTTTCAGGGACTTATAACCTCTGTATTCTGCAGATTTCTGATAAAAATATTTCCGGGCAAACTGTTCAAATCTTCTGTTTCTTATCTGTACATTTCGGCTGATGCGGGGATTCCGGGCAATTTCCCTCCTCTTTTGGATCGCCTTCTTCTTTCCCGTCACAAAATTTCTGTTCAGCAGCCGGGGCAGTGAACGGATCGCAAGCGCCGGAGTCAGCTTCTTTTTATACCGGATGACTTCCCAGTCGTAGCCCAGCATCTCCACCGCCCGGATCGTGGCCAGCACCTGCAGCTGACTTCCATAGTTCTTTGTATCATGACAGACGCACAGTCCCAATTTATACCTTTTCACTGCTTCATCACCTGCCTGTAATAACCCTCCAGTTTTTTATGTATTTCTTCTATACTGTACGCATCTCTTATCTTTTTTCGGTTGGCCTCCGACATTCTTTTAAGCATTTCCGTATCCTCGCAGCATTTTTCTATGGCTTCTGCCAGTCCCCGTACATCTCCAGGCTCCAACAGAAATCCATTTTCCTCTGACACCAGTTCGGGAACAGCGCCCACTGAGGTACTGATCACTGCTTTGCCGGCAGCCATCCCTTCCAGCAGAGCCATGGGAAGTCCCTCGTGATATGATGGCAGTACGATCACAGAAGACTGTCTCATCAACTCCAGTTTTTCCTTCCACCCTATCCATCCCAGAACGGAGATCTGATTTTCCAGTCCGTTCTTTCGTACTTCTTCCTTTACCTTTTCCACTTCCCCATCTCCGGCCAGATAAAAATGCGCATCCGGATGGCTGTCCGCAGCCAGTTTCACAGCCCGGATAAGGTCGTAAGTCCCCTTACGCACTCCCATCCTTCCCAAAAAAAGGAAACTTCCCGCTGTCTTTTCCGGATCGGCCATCCCCTGTTCCAGCAGATCCGCATCAACCCCGTTGTTGAGGACCTGGCAGTTCCTGATCCCCATGGTCTCCTCGAATTTTTCTTTCCAGTCCTCAGAAAGCGCCAGCACCAGATCGGCGCTGTTCAGAAAATTCCGTACAGTCCGTTTCCCTGCCTCGCCCAGTTTTTCATAAAAAACCAGATATTTGGCTCCATGGATATGCACAACTGCCTTTTTCCCTGCCCTTCTAATAGCTCTCAGATAGCAGGCTTTCCGAAACGTACTTCCAAAGGAAGCCGTGTGAATATGAAACAGATCATATCGTCTGCATACTGTCAGAAACCGAAAATATGCTCCCATGGAGTACAGAAGTCTGACTGCGATGTTTCCGTCAATATAAGAGGAAAATATTGTCATATCATATTTCCGGTTCAGGAATCTGCTTTCCCTCATTTCTTTGATGACAGTAGCCATCCCTCCCCGGGAACGAGTATCGCTGGGGCCGATTACCATAATTTTCATCTTTCTCTTTTTCCCGTCCTTTGATCGTATTTTTCAGGGAGCTTCAGCCAGTCGCCCATAAGATAGTCGAATTCCAGCGGTTTTATTTTCCCGAATCCTGCCCCCTTGGTGAAAGTGAGCTCTCCGAAAAAAATTCTCCCCTTGGTATAGTAAAGATCCACTCTCACATGAAGAAAATCCTCCGCCAGACGCCTGGCAATTTTCTTCATCTCCTCCCAGGCCTCCGGTTTTTTTATGACGGTTTCCCTGTCATTGGGATATCCCAGCTGTACGCCTTCCAGCAAATGGAAATCCATATCGTACGCATTGATCGCGTGCCTTCCATCCTTCCAGGTATCCACATACAGCATCCGGGGTTCACCGTTAAAACAGAAAATCTTATAGTCAAAAAGTCCCTGGGCCCCATCGCCCTCCAGATATCTTTCCACGATGATCCTGGGTCTTTCCATTCCATAAAACCACTCGCCATAGCAAGGAAGGAATTTTGTCTTCAGCCATTTTCTGCAGAGCCGTATTGTCTTCTTCTGATCCAGTTTCTCCTTGTCTGTGCAGATCACATTAAAAGCGGAACCATGCGTAGCCTTTATCACAAAACGATCCGGCAGGGTTTCAAAAGGAATCTCCTCCGGCCGGAAACCTTCCCAGTATATTTCGTTCAGCAGATCTCCCAGCCCTTTGGACCGGATGTACTCCCGGACCGCAAATTTATCGCAGCAGACCGGCATCAGCGGATTGTGATCGTAAAGTTTGATCCACTGTAATTTTTCGTTATATGTTCTGGGATTTTCCAGATTCAGCCGATAACCCTGTCTTAACCGAAAAAGCAGGCTCAAATCCGCCTGCGGGCTGATCCTGTAAAGAAGATTGAACGGAGTCAGCAAAAAATTTTTTTTCCGGTTATCCATGCTCATATCTTCTGTCCTCCTGAAAGAAATGTTTCTATACTGCTGATAATGGCTGCTGTATTGGACTGGTAAGGCTGCAGCTCTATCTCCTGGATTTCCTTCAGCAGATCTCCCAGCCGGTCTATATCCCAACAGACGCAGATGATCTTCATTTTCTCAAATTGTGCCAAAAGCTGTATCTGATGATCGTCCACATGCTCTCCATAACATGCCAGCCTGGGAACCGCGATCACCTTTTTCCCTTTTTTTACGCCGCCCAGGATTGCCCCCGTCCCTCCGTGGGTAAGAATCAGATCCGCTCTCTCCTCCATCTCCGCATAGAGAGTTGTATTCATAAAATCAATCCAAGGATAATGAACAGGTCTGTAATCACTGGCTCCCGTCTGAGCAAATACCTCATCCTTCACAGCTCCCCCCTGGATCAGTTCATCCATTTTTCTCAGAAGTCTGTTAAACTGGAATTTCTGAGATCCTACCGTTATAAAAATCATTTTTCCCCCTTAATAAATCCCACCCAGATAAATCGCACCGGGATATACCTTCAGCATGTTCTCCCACTGAACATAAAACTGATCCGCAAACCGGTAAAGCAGTTTTCCGCTCAGGTTGCCGCTGTCCACCTTGGCAAAAGATTCTATATAGACCACCTTTCTCCCAAACAGTTTGCAGAGCAGGCAAATGGGGATCGTTGCCAGTGCTCCCGTACAGATCACTGCATCCGGCCTCTCCCGCAGAAAGATCTCAAAGGAAAGCAGTACGCCGGCCAAAAGCCGCACAGGAGCCGTCCGTTCCCTGCGGTTTACCTGGGGCAGCCGGTATGCCCTGACCCCCTTCAGATCCGGCTGGTATTTTGTTTTTTCTGTGACGATAAAACTGTCATACCTCTCCATCAGGGGCCGCAGCATCATCAGCTGCTCCAGATGCCCCCCTGAAGATGCGGCAAAACATACCTTCTGCTTTACTTTTTTCTTCATACTTCCTCCCGCTTCGGTATCTTCCTTCCAGCAGCCAAATTCTCCCATCAATCCCGGGAAAACAGATCGCGCGTATATACCTTTTCCCTGACGTCATCCAGGCATGGGTCATATCGGTTGGCGATGATCAGGCTGCTCTGCGCCTTAAAGCGCTCCAGATCATTGATTACCCGACCGCCTTCAAAGAGAATTCCATCCTCCAGTGCCGGTTCATAGATTACCATTTCTGTATTTCTTTCACCGATCCTTCGCATGATCCCCCGTACCGAGCTGTTCCGGAAATTATCCGACCCGGCCTTCATGGTAAGCCTGTAGATTCCTACCGCTCCGGGAGGCATTTCTCCTTCCGTCTCCCGCATCCTGCGGCGTCCCATTTTTTCCAGAATCTGGCCGGCAATAAACTCTTTTCTGGTTCTGTTGGATTCCACAATGGCCTCTATCAGATTTTCCGGAATATCCCGGTAGTTAGCCAAAAGCTGTTTGGTATCCTTGGGAAGACAATACCCTCCATATCCAAAGGATGGATTGTTGTAATGTTCTCCGATCCTGGGATCCAGGCAGACCCCCTGAATGATCTGACGGGTATCCAGTCCCTTCATTTCCGCATACGTATCCAGCTCGTTAAAGTAGGAAACTCTGAGCGCCAGATAAGTATTGGCAAACAGCTTTACCGCCTCCGCTTCTGTAAATCCCATCAACAGAACAGGGACCTGTTCTTCCATGGCTCCCTGGGCCAGCAAACCGGCAAATTCCCGGGCTTTCTCTGTCAGAATACAGTCCCTGTCATCAGTCCCCACCACAATCCTGCTGGGATACAGGTTATCGTACAGCGCCCTGCTCTCTCTGAGGAATTCCGGACTGAAAATGATATTGCCGTATCCTGTCTTTTTCCGCAGTGAAGCGGTATACCCCACCGGAACTGTGGATTTTATCACGATCACTGCCCTGTCGTTATATTCCAAGATCCGTCCGATCACTTGTTCTACTATCGTGGTATCAAAAAAAATTTTTATGGCTGTCATAATTGGTGGGAACAGCCACCACCACGTAATCAGCATCTCTGTACGCCTCTTCCTCATCCAGAGTAGCTTTCAGCATCAGTCTCCCTGATGCCAGATATTCTTCCAACTCTCTGTCCGCCACCGGAGATTTCCCCTGGCTGACCATCCGTACTTTTTCAGCCTCGGTATCAATGATCGTCACCTGGTTTTTCTGGGCAAGCAAAGCTCCCACACTCAAACCAACATATCCAGCTCCGGCCACAGAAATTTTCCGCCCTTTGTTCATGCTTCCCCCTCATCCTCTTTCCGGTATCTTTTGTACTCCCCGTACCTCTTGTATTTCCCGTAATAAGCGTAATTCTCTCTCTTGCACTTATTTAATACCGCCCCCAGTACGGGACAATTGGTTTTTTCCAACTGCTGCTTCACTTCTTTGGCAAATCGATAGCTGATGGCATCTGCCTCCACTACCAGAATGATCCCATCGCAGTATCTGGCTGCCACCGCACAGTCGATCACCCGCCCCAGAGGAGGGGTATCAATAATGATATAGTCATATACCCGTTTCAGAGCCTTTATCATACGTCCCAAGATATCATTTCCCAAAAGTTCTGTGGGATTGGGCGGAATAGCCCCTGCAAACATCACATAAAAGTCCGGAATATCCGCGGCGCAGACAGCATCCTTCATTTGAGCCTGTCCTGCCAGTACATGGGAAAGTCCGCAGTTCACCCCAGTCACCCCAAGCCTCCCTGCCAGAACAGGTTTTCTCATATCAGCCTCGATCAGGAGCACTCGTTTTCCGGCTTCTGCCAGAGATATCCCCAGGCTCAAAGACACGCTGCTTTTCCCTTCTCCCGAGGTACAGCTGGTCAAAGCAATTACTTTTTTATCGCTTCCGCACAACAGCAGATTCGTTCTCAGAGATTTGTACGCTTCTTCACAAAAGTAGTCCATTTCTGGTTTCTTTATCTGAATACTGATCATTTTCGTCCTCTCCTGCCATGTTTTTCTTTTGCCGGTTCCGGAATATTTCCCAGCACACTCAATTCCAGATATTTCTCCACATCCTGCGTTGCCTTTAAGGAATCATTCAGCAAATACATGAGGGTGATCACTATGCTGCCAAGCAGTATGCCGATCACTCCGCCCACCATTCCGTTCCGTCTGGCGCTGGGTTTATAGGGGTTCGCAGGTACATTGGCCAGGTCCACCACATTAATGGCTCCGGTATCCATTACCTCCTGAATATGTACGGCTGCCGTCTCCCGGATGGTATCCGCTATTTCAGCTGCCCGCTGGGGATCCTCATCACTGACACTGATGCTCACGATCCTGGTGTCCTCCTTTGTTTCCACAGATACCTTTTTCAGCATCTGTTCATAGCTTTCGTCCAGACCCAGTTTTATCGCTGCGTTTTCCAGAACCGAGCGGCTTCTGATCAGTTCGGCATAATCCTTTGTCAGAAGTGAACTGGCCTGCAGATCTGCATTTGTAACAGTTTTTTCAGATTCCTTGGTCAGAATGACCATTTTAGTGGTGGACAGATATTGGGGGGTCATAAGAAATTTTGTTCCAACAGCAGCCGAAGCGGCGAAAAGTACTCCCGTCAGAATGATCCATATTTTCTTTTTCAGCAGTACTCGTCCAATCTCCATAAAATCCAGATCGATGGTATCTGCCCTGGCGTTTCCTTTACTCATATCTTTTACTCCAAAAAATAAACCAAAGATAATTAAGAATTACCTTCGGCTGGAACACATTTCAGGATGCAGTTGTCAGATGCAGACGATTTCTCGGATGTTTTTCTATCAGTATGCTGATCTGCTTTTTCATGGAAACACTGGTATATATTTCTGTGGTCTTTATAGAGCTATGTCCCAGCATTTGCTGAATATACCGGATATCCACGCCTTCATCCAGCAGCAGTGTGGCAAATGAATGGCGGAACATATGGGGTGTGATATGTGTATTCAGTTCAGACTGCTGAACATACTTGCACAGCATATCCCGGACAGACTGCTCGGAAAGACGCCTGTGCCTGCGGTTTACAAAAAACCACCCCGCCTGTTGAATATCCTCTTCAAATTCCGTATAATATCGCTTCAGCAATTCCGCAACCTCGGGATTTGTAATCTGCATCATCCGTTCTCTGTTTCCTTTTCCTTTGATGATCAGGGTATTGGTCAGCAGATCCACATGCCGGCTATCCAGGCAGCAGAGCTCCGATACCCTCACTCCCGTATTAAACAGCAGTTCCACAATGGTAATATCCCTTAATGCCATACGTTTTCTGTATTCTGTTTCTGCATTCTGTTCCTCTCGGTAAATACAGCCGATCAGATGTTCAATGGTGTTCAGAGACATGGTTCTCGGCAGTCTTTGGGGTTCCCTGAATTTTACGTTGATCTTGCGAAACGGGTTCACCAAAAGAATGTCTTCATATTCCAGATAGTGATAAAACGCTTTCAACGTGGCGATTTTTCTCTTTGTGGTTTTTGCCGCATAGTTTCTGTGAAGCTCCATGATATACGCATTCAGAAGCTTTTTATCCTCCAGATCCCGGCAGGCTTTTGCCTCCAGAAAGCTGCCGAACTGCTTCAGATCTATGCGGTAAGCCTTCAGCGTTTTCTGACTCAGTTCTTTTTTCAGTTCACATTCTTCCAAGTACCTTTCCATAAGCTCCGTAATGTTGTTCATGCTGTTTATTCTCCTTTTTGATTTATTTCATAACAGAAATGCCTGCAAAATCAAAGCCCCTCTGCCAAAGGGACTTGCGGAACCTTCCGCCTGATCCTCTGGCTGCGGGAAAGATATTGCGGCAGTCCTGTTGATGACATATTTAAAGGTTATTGGGGATTTTCTGCTTTCAAAACGATATATGCAGTAATTATTTTATGATCCGGCCATAAATATTCATTTGTTTGCCGCAGACCGGCTTATCCCCTTGCTGGTATCCGAACTGTTATACTATTTTTTTCAAATTGTCATTTCATGTTGAAATTCCAGATAGCCGGTGGTATAGTATAGAAGAAATACGTACAGACTTTCAGAGGATAATTCTTAATTATCCTCTGTTCGTTTTTTATCACTTTCATTTCCGCAGGTTCTTTCCTGGAATCCTGCCGGAAAATCCAAAAAGAGGGAGCCGCCGTGAAATGTATCAATTCCCATTTCACGGCGGCTCCCTCCTTTTTATTATCTTAGGAAGCTGGAACCCTGCAGTTCCTTCTGTCCGTTGTTATTCCGCACTGTCCTCGGCGGTATCTGCCGCTTCGTCTGCTCCATCGCCTTCCGCTGTCTCATCTGCTGCGGCGCTGTCTTCATCCGCGGCTCCGCTGCTGTCCCCGCTGCTGTCTGCCTGGTCTGTTCCCTGGGTGTCCTCTCCTGCTGCGGTCTCATCTGTTTCCGCGCTGTCCTCACTGGCTGCGGACTCGTCCGTTTCCGCGCTGTCTGCAGCTTCATCTGTTGTGGTTGTATCCTGGGTTTTCAGGGTATACGGCTGCGAATCTGTCAGCTTCACCTTCCTCCAGACACTGTTATCGATCTCCATATCAGCGGCATCCGTCCACTCTGTCAGAAGATCATTATACAGCTCCTCCTCTCTGTCGGAAATAATAACTCTCTTCTTGGACTCTGTGGCCTCCTCATCGTACTTCTTATCAAGGCGCACCACGTAATAGGCATCCTCACCTTCCACAACCTCAGGAACCAGCTGTCCGTCCTCCAGGTCCGCCACTGCATCTTTGATGGCCTGATCAGTCACTTCATCGCCCTCTCCGCTGGAGGTAAAAATCCTGTCATTGTCAGCCAGATCCTCATCCACCTCTTTGGCCAGAGCATCCATATCAGCGTTGGCCACATCCTCTGAGGCATTCACTTTATCCCATACCTGCTGGGCAATATCTTTCTTCTCCGCTTTCTCTTCATCAGTCAGTTCTATGGTGTTGCCGTCCTCATCCGTCTCCGTTCCCACTGTGGAAACCTCCACAAAAGTGATCCTGGTCTGAGCAGCCTCCTCATCTGACACCTCAGTATCCACATCGGCAACCATGGGATCATACATACGCTCCCTGTATGTGGAAAGCTGCAGGTAGGTAATGATATCCTCCTCCGATACTGCCAGCGCCTCCAGCGTCTCGGCGCTGTTATCCTCCATGAACTGAGCCGCAGCCTCTTCGATCTGCGCCTGCTCCTCATCCGAAATCGTCACACCGTATTCCTCCGCATGGGCTCTCAGCACATACATCTCCTTGATGGTATCCATCACGCTGTCCTTGGTGCTCTCCCCGTAGGTCTTTCCGCTCTCTCCTTCTTCATCCCAGAATCCGCCGCTTCCCATATCCACGCCGTAGCTCTGGGCCATCATATCGTAATAGCTCTGGGTCTGCGCCTGACCTACTCTGGCCAGATAACTGGCCAGTCCCAGAGTTACCTCCTCACCATCTATGGTGGCCACGATCTCCGTTCCATCTAAGCTTCCACATCCGGACAGCCCAGTCAGCCCTATAGCAGCCGCTGCCATACCGAATGTCAGTCTTGTACCTAACTTTCTCATGTTATCCTCCGAATCCCAAATCTTGCGCCCGCTTTGGGGCACTGTCGGTTTTTATTATATTCCTTTTTAAAAGTCCCGGCAACCTCTTTCATACTTTTTTCATATTTTTCTTATAACAGTTCAGTCTTCCGGCTTCACTGTTACAAATGCATGCACACAGCGGTCTCGCGGGACATTGGAAGGCTGAACTGTAACTATTTTCTTGCAGCAGCTGAGCCGGACGCACATAAAAAAACGGACTGGGCAAGCTTACTTGCGGCAGACCGTTTTTCTATGGTGCATGGGCATTCCGCCGCCTCACACATCCTCCACAAAATCCTGCATCTCCATCAAAAGTTCCCGTGCCTTATCCAGCATGGAAATTTTCTCCTTTGCCCTGGAATTTCTGGGATGATAGATAAAATACGGATTGGCCTCCGCCCTGAACTTCAGTTCCTCCGGATGGCGGGCGATGATCTGGGGAACCTTCTCCGGGTTGATCCGGGCTTTTTCGTACATGGTCAGCTTCAGATCATTTCCCATCTGCTTCACCTCTGTCAGATAGATCCTGTGGGCCAATGCCTTCAGCCCCGCAATGGCCAGCAGGTTCTGTACCGTCTTCGGAGGTTCTCCGAACCGGTCCAGAAGCTCCTCCAGCATCTCGTCATACTCCTCCTGACTCTCGATCCCGGCGATCCGCTTATAAATATCCAGCTTCAGATACTCATTGGCAATGTATTTTTCCGGAATATAGGCATTTACATTCATGTCAATGGTGGTCTCAAAATCCTCATCTATCGGGATTCCTTTGGCCTCCCGCACAGCCTCCGCCAGCATCTTGCAGTACAGATCGTAACCCACAGCCTCCATATGGCCGTGCTGCTCCGCTCCCAGCAGATTTCCCGCGCCGCGGATCTCCAGATCCCGCATGGCGATCTTGATGCCGCTTCCCAGCTCTGTAAATTCCCGGATGGCGTGAAGTCTTTTCTCCGCCACTTCCTTCAGCATCTTATTTCTCCGATACATGAGAAATGCGTATGCTGTCCGGTTGGAACGCCCCACCCGGCCCCGGAGCTGGTAAAGCTGGGACAGTCCCATCTGATCCGCGTCATGGATGATCATGGTATTCACATTGGAAATATCCAGTCCGGTTTCAATGATGGTGGTGGAAACCAGCACATCGATCTCTCCGTTGATAAATCCCACCATGATCTTCTCCAGCTGCCGTTCGCTCATCTGTCCGTGGGCAAAGGCCACCGAAGCCTCCGGCACGATCCGGGAGATCTGCCCGGTGATCTCCTCGATATTGTTCACCCGGTTATACACATAGAATACCTGCCCTCCCCTGGCCAGTTCCCGGCTGATGGCTTCCCTCACCAGCTCCTCGTTGTATTCCATCACATACGTCTGGATGGGAAGCCGATCCTGAGGGGGCTCCTCCAGCACGCTCATATCCCGGATCCCGATCAGGCTCATATGAAGCGTCCGGGGAATGGGGGTGGCCGTCAGCGTGAGAACATCCACGTTTTTCTTCAGCTGCTTGATCTTCTCCTTATGAGTCACACCAAAACGCTGCTCCTCATCAATGATCAGCACTCCCAGATCCTTATACTGCACATCCTTGGAAAGCACCCGGTGCGTTCCGATGACAATATCCACCAACCCCTTTTTCAGATCCTCCACTGTCTTTTTCTGCTGGGCCGGAGTGCGGAATCTACACAAAAGATCCACCCGCACCGGAAAATCCTTCATTCTCTGGGAAAAGGTATTGTAATGCTGCTGAGCCAGAATGGTGGTGGGAACCAGATAAACCACCTGTTTTCCTTCCTGCACTGCCTTAAAGGCCACCCGGATGGCGATCTCTGTCTTGCCGTACCCCACATCACCGCATACCAGCCGGTCCATCACCTTTCCCGCTTCCATATCCCGCTTGGCCGCCTCAATGGCCGCAAGCTGATCTTCTGTCTCCTCGAAGGGGAACATTTCTTCAAATTCCTTCTGCCATACAGTATCCGGCCCATATCGAAAGCCCTTCTGCTGTTCCCGGGCCGCGTACAGCTCCACCAGATCCCTGGCGATATTTTTCACCGCGCCCCGCACCTTTGTCTTGGTCTTTTTCCATTCCGTCCCGTCCAGACGGTTCAGCTTTGGCTGTCTGGCGTCTGCTCCGGCGTATTTCTGCAGCAGATCCAGCTGAGTAGCCAGGATATACAGGCTGCTCCCTCCCTCATACTCAATACGGATGTAATCCTTGATCACGCCGTCCACTTTCAGTTTTTCGATCCCCTTATAGACACCCAGCCCATGATTTTCATGGATCACATAATCCCCCACCGAAAGCTCGCTGAAGCTCTGGATCTTCTTGCCGTCGTACTGGGATTTTTTCCTTTTTTTCTTCTTTTCCTTGCCGAAGATATCTGTCTCGGAGATCACCACAAACTTGCACCAGGGATATTCAAAGCCCCGGGCCACATGGCCGTAGGATACCTTGATCTCGCCGGATCGGATCACCCTCCCGGGATCATCGCTGTAAAAGGCGGCCAGTCCCTCCTCCCGCAGATCTTCCGCCAGCCGGGCTGCCCGGGAACGGGAACCGGAAAGGAGCAGTACCTGGTATCCGGATCTCTTCCAGCCCTTCAGATCCTTTACCAGCATCTCAAAGCTGTTGTTATAGGGATTTACCGATTTTACCGTGATCTGACTCTGATAGATAAATTCCCAGTCTCCGATCCTGGGATCCATCATGGACAGGGCAAGCCCGTGCCTCTGATTGATCTGATGCACGGTCTCCACCGGACGCCGGATCACCTTCATCTGTCCCGGCAGCAGATATCCCTTCTCCAGTCTCTGGATCATGCTCTCCCGAAATTCCTCTTCCGTAGCCCGGGCATGCTCCGCCAGGCGATTGGGCTCATCCAGCACCACCAGCGTATCCTGGGGAAAATAATCCAGAAATGAGACGGTATCCTTATAAAAATAACGGACAAATCCCTCTGCCCCGCTCAGATTCTGGCTGGTCCCGATCCTTTCGCAGATTTCCTCCGTCATCTGGCGGATCCTGGCCGCCTCCTCTGTCTTAAACTCCTCCCGCAGCTTCTTTATACAGGTCTGAGCCTCTTTCCTTATGGCTTTCAGTCCCTGCTCTCTGCTCTTTTCATCCACCACCAGCTCCGTTGCCGGATAGATGGTGATACTCTCCAGGTTCTCGATCGAACGCTGACTTTCCACATCGAAGCTTCTGATGGAATCGATCTCATCCCCCCACAGTTCGATCCTCCAGGGATTTTCCTCTGTCAGGGAAAACACATCCAGGATCCCTCCTCTGACGGAAAACTGTCCGGCAGTCTCCACCTGAGTGGTATGCTCATAGCCCAGTTCCACCAGCCGCTTTTTCACAGACTCCAGATCCAGGGGACTGTCATTTTGAAAATGCAGTACACCTGCCCGGATGGAGGCAAGGGGAGCCAGGCAGTCCATACAGCCGTCAATGGACGTCACCACCGTCAGCTCTCTCCGCTCCAGAAGCGCGCGGATCACCCTCACCCTCTCTTTGGTGATCAGATTTCCATGGATATCCGCCTGATAAAAGATCAGGTCACGGGAAGGATACAAAAGCGTTTCCGGATCATACATCCGGTAATCCTCGTAAAATTCCCGGGCCTTCAGATCATTTTCCGTGATCACCAGACGAAAAGGAAACTCCCGGGCAAGCCCATAAGCAAAATGGGCTTTCTGGGAGTCAAGACATCCGGAAACCTGCACGATCCCCTTCTTTTTCACCTGCCTGCCAAGCTCTTCAAAATCCGCCAACTGATGTAACGGCTGTACGAATGCATCCATTTCATATTCCTTTCTTTCACGCACCATACGCGCCAGGTTAATTGAACTGATTCATTGCCGCGTCTGTCTGCCCCTGAACGATCATGGCAGCAGCCTTCACCGTATGCCCAATGGCATCCTCCACCAGCATGCGGTCATCTCTGGAAAATGTTCCCAGCACATAATCCGCCAGATCCCATTTTCCCGGCTTCTCTCCCACTCCGATCCGGATCCTCTGAAAATTCTGAGTCCCCAGACAGGCAATGATGCTCTTGATCCCGTTATGGCCTCCGGCACTTCCCTTCTTCCGGATCCTGATCTTTCCCGGCTGCAGGCTGATATCGTCATAGATCACCAGCAGCTCCGACTCCGGATCGATCTTATAGTAATCCACCAGCGCCCTCACCGACTCTCCGCTGAGATTCATATAGGTAAGGGGCTTTGCCAGGATCACCTTCTGTCCCTCTATGATCCCTTTCCCGTACATAGCCTTGTGGCTTACACCCGCCGAAGGGATCCCGTAATGATCCACCAGCTCATCCACTGCGTCAAATCCCACGTTATGACGGGTGTTCTCATATTTCTTCCCTGGATTTCCCAGGCCCACTATGATAAACATCTCTGTTCTCCTTGTCAGGCAAAAATAGTAACTGCTGCGGCCTTTCCGTTACGTAAAATACACCATCTCCTGCTCCGGCTTCTCGGCCGCCTCGATCTGGGTAGCATACAGTACCGGCCCCTCATCGTGGTAGACCTCCATATACTCCTTCTCCACCCGGGCCGTCACCTCCACCCAGGAGCCCATCCGCAGTCTGCGGGCATCCGGATTCTTGCACACATAGCCGATAAACTGGGTGTCATCCGCGCAGCAGGTCATGGCCATCCGTCCGGGCACGAAAAATCCGGCGTTCAGATCCCGGCTTTTCAGTACCTGCCCCTTAAACCGCACAGTTTTCCCCACATAATCATCCAGGTTATCCATCATGTCAATGTACCAGATTCCATAGTCGATATCCTCGATATCGATCACATCGGCATTCATATTGTATGGCATCTCGTCCTGGAAAATATCCTCGATCTCGCCTTCCTCGTCCTCAAACAGCACCTCCGCCGCCGGGCTTACCACCTTTACGCTTCTGCGGAAATTGGCCAGAGGATGATCCGGCTGGCACCGGTTGAAGATTACCATGTCGGCTCCCCGGATCATTTCCATAAAAATGGACTTCATATTGTTCATGTAAATCTGGAAACAGCTTGCGTCCACCGTCACGATGTGCTGGGCCATATCCCATCCTCTGGGCATGGACATCTCATAAAACTTTGCCACAGACCAGAGCGGATTATACTCGATGAGCACCCTCTCCGGACGGTATTTCCTGTCAAGGTTCTTCAGGGTCTCCAGGGTAAAATCCTCCGGATTTTCAATGATCTCCATCACTGTATTGTACTTTTTCAGATCCTCCGCGTCATACTCTTCCTCTCCCTCCTCGCATACCAGCAGAAGGGTCTGATCCGGAATCTGAAAATACTTTTGATGAATGGTAAAATCCAGAAACTGGGTCTTACCGCTCTCCAGAAATCCTGTAATCAAATATACTGGAACATCTCTCTCAAACATGACTATTTCACTCCAAATAATTTTGCAATCCTGTCTTCATCCAGTTTGGAACCGATCACGCACAGCCGCCCCGTTACCTGGGGCGCTCCTTCGCGGATTTCATATTCCTCCGGAACCATATCAAAATAGAACCATTCCCCGCTGGGGCTGTCCACCATTCCCTTAGCCCTCAGGATCACGCCAAAGCTCTCCTCCTGTGACAGTTTCTCCAGGATCTCCTGCAGCTCTTCCCTGGAAAACTTCCTGGGAGTCTCCTTCCCCCAGCTGGTGAACACTTCATCTGCATGATGGTGATGATGGTCATGGCCGCAGCCGCACTCCTCATCATGATGATGGTGGTGATCATGGCCGCACTCCTCATCGTGGTGATGATGGTGTTCGTGGCCGCACTCCTCGTCGTGATGATGGTGGTGATCATGGCCGCACTCCTCATTGTGATGATGGTGGTGTTCGTGGCCGCACTCCTCATCGTGATGGTGGTGATCGCAGCCGCACTCCTCGTCATGATGATGGTGGTGTTCGTGGCCGCACTCCTCATCGTGATGATGGTGGTGATCATGGCCGCATACCGGGCAGATCTCCGGTTCCTTATCCAGACCGTGCTCCATGGTTTCCAGGATCTGGCTGCCCTCCAGCTTTTCGATCGGCGTGGTGATGATCACCGCATCCTGGTTCACGCTCCTGATCAGCTCCACCGCCTTCTCCACCTTTTCATCCGTAGCTTTGGGGGTATCCGTCCGGCTGAGGATGATGGTCTTCGCATACTGCAGCTGATTCTCAAAAAATTCGCCGAAATTTCTCATATACATTTTGCATTTATTCACATCCACCACCGTGGTATAGCTGTTCAGACTGATCTCGGCATCCGTTCTTACATTCTGCACCGCCCGGATCACATCGGACAGCTTGCCCACGCCGGAGGGCTCGATCACGATCCGGTCCGGATGATACGTATCGATCACTTCTTTTAATGAGGTTCCAAAATCGCCCACCAGAGAGCAGCAGATACATCCCGAATTCATCTCACGGATCTCAATGCCGGATTCCTTCAGAAATCCTCCGTCAATACCGATCTCGCCAAATTCATTCTCGATCAGGACCACCTGCTGTCCCTTCAGGGCTTCGCTCAGCAGCTTTTTGATCAATGTAGTCTTTCCTGCTCCCAGGAAACCGGAAATAATATCAATCTTTGTCATCTCTATGCCTCCGTTTCTCTGTACAACGACTAAAGAGGGCTGTTCTCAAACACCCCTCCTGTTTCTTTGTTTGACTCCCGCCTGGATGATCCCTGCGGTCATGAAGCCGGCATGCCTGCTGCCGCGGGACTCCCGACTCCGGCGGACAGCTCCGGCCGGGCGTACATCGGTTTCTCTTCCCGGGCATCTGCTGCCGCTCCGGTCTTATTATAATCTTTTAAAAGGGAAATTGTAAAGCCCGAAGTTAAGAAATAGATAACCTTTGTAACGGGCCGGGGCAGTTCCGGCAGCAACCGTATTTCGGCTTCACTGTTACAGAAATACTCCTTCTCAGCCTCCGCAAAATATGTTACTATTTTATAAAAGCCCGGTCTTAACGGGCAGACGGAGGATCCGTCAACACATGCGATCACAGCCCGATCCGGGCGGATCAGAAAGGAAGAAATGAAATGGCTGAAATCTGGACCATGGGAGAACTGCTCTGCGAGATCATGCGGCCGCAGGCAGGCATTCCGCTGTACGAACCCGGAACCTTTCTGGGACCTTTCCCCAGCGGAGCTCCGGCAATCTTTATCGACACTGCCGCACGTCTGGGACACTCCTGCGGCATCATAGGCGGCGTAGGGGAAGATGACTTCGGCGCCTGTCTTCTGAACCGTCTGCAGAAGGACGGAGTGGACTGTTCCCGGATCACCCGGTATCGGGACGGCTCCACCGGAGCAGCCTTCGTCACGTATTTCCCGGATGGTTCCAGAAAATTTCTCTACCACTTTGCAGACACACCGGCCACCCGCCCAAAAGCTCCAAAAGCTGACGCTCTGGGAACCGGCTGCCGTCTTTTCCATATTATGGGGTGTTCTCTCACCGCAAAAAAAGAATTTGGCCGGGAAATCCTGAAGCTGGCCGGAGAGCTGTCCCAAAAGGGCGCCATGATCTCCTTCGATCCCAACATACGGCCGGAGCTGATGAAAAGCAACTGGGCCATGGAACTGATCCGTCAGGCCATGGAGCTTTCTTCCATCCTTCTTCCCGGCGTATCAGAGCTTCAGGCCATCAGTGGAAAATCCGCGATCCCGGACGCCGTGGCATCCTGTTTTTCCAATCCCAGAATCCGGATCCTGGCTCTGAAGGACGGCTCCCGGGGATGTACGGTCTATACCCGGAAAGAGACCGTCACCATGGGGGTCTATCCTGTGGAAGTCCGGGATGCCACCGGAGCCGGCGACTGTTTCGACGCCGCTTTTCTCTGCGGTATCCTGGAGGGACGCCCCCTTTTTCAGGCCGCCCGCATGGCGTCAGCGGCGGCAGCTCTCAACACTGCCGCCTTCGGTCCCATGGAAGGGTCCATCAGCCGGGAAGCCATCGAGCAGATGATCTCCCGGCTGATTCCCGGCTGACCTGTGACAGATCAGCCTTTTCGCTTCCCTGTGGCAAATGCGGGCCCACAGTGTTCTTACATCCCCAGCTTCCCGGCAAAATCTGCCATGGCCTCTGAGATCTTGATCTGCTGCGGACAGACTGCCTCACAGCTTCTGCATCCGATACAGGAGCCCGGCCGTTTGTCCTCCGGAACAGCAGACAGCGCCATGGGCGCGATAAATCCTCCTCCTGTGAAGCAATGCTCATTATACAGCGCCAGAAGAGATGGGATATCCAGCTCCTGGGGGCAGTGGCTTACACAGTAATGGCAGGCAGTACAGGGAAGCGCGATCTTCTTCACCATATCGTCAGCCATCTCCAGCAGTTCCTTCATTTCCTGCCCACTCAGCGGCTTATCCGTCTCAAAGGTACGGATATTGTCCTGCATCTGCTCCATATTGGACATTCCGGACAGCACCACAGTAACGCCGGGGACAGACTGAAGGAACCGGAACGCCCAGGCCGGAATCCCTTCCTCGGGACGCATTTCCTTAAGCTTTGCTTCCTCCTCTTCCTTCAGGGCCGCCAGCCTTCCTCCTCTGAGGGGCTCCATAACCCATACGGGAATGTTGTACTGCTTCAGCAGCTCCACCTTTCCTTTGGCATCCTGGAAGGTCCAGTCCAGGTAATTCAGCTGGATCTGGCAGAATTCCATATCTTTTCCGTATGCCTCCAGGAACCGCTTCATCACCGGGATGCTTCCATGGGCGGAGAATCCCAGATGGCGGATGCGTCCTGCTTTTTTCTGTTTGATCAGATAATCGTAAATGCCGTATTTTTCATCCAGGTAAGCGTCAATATTCATCTCACAGACATTGTGGAACAGATAAAAGTCAAAATATTCCACACCGCATTTTTCCAGCTGCTTCTCAAAGATCTCCTCCACCTTATCCATATTGGAAAGATCATAGCCCGGAAACTTGGTAGCCAGATAGAAGCTGTCTCTGGGATATTCCGCAAGAGCCCGTCCCATCACCAGCTCTGACTGTCCGTCATGATATCCCCAGGCGGTATCATAATAGTTCACTCCGTGCTCCATGGCATAGGCCACCATCTGACGGGCCGCCTCCTCATCCACTCTGGAATCATCTCCGTCGATCACCGGAAGTCTCATGGCTCCCATTCCCAGCGCCGACAACTTCAAATCCTGAAAATCTCTGTAAATCATACGTTTCTCCTCCTGATGTTCTGACCTTGCGGCCATTATTGTCCAACTACGATCTCACCCCGGGAATTCCCGTCATCCCGGATGACCTCTCCCACCTGCGGTACCCGGATGCTGCCGGAAAGCGGATTCTTGATGCTGATCACCGGTGTGGTAATCGTGGCCTCCACATCAGATTTTTCAAAGCACAAATCCGTATCTTCCATCTCACAGTCGATCAGCTTCAGGTTCCTGCAGTAGCACAGGGGCTGTGTTCCGATAATCCTGCAGTTGATCAGGGTCAGTCCGTCCGAATACCAGGCCAGATACTCCCCCTTTACCACACTGTTCTTCACCGTCACGTTTTCTCCATGCCAGAAAGCGTCCTTGGTGTCGAACACACAGTTTTCAAAAACCGCGTTTTTGATGTACTGAAATGAATACTTACCTTTAAAGTGTACGTTTCTAAACACCAGATCCTCTGAGCGCATCATAAAGTATTCACTTTCCGCATGGCAGTCCTCCATCCGGATATCCTTCACAGACCATCCGAATTCCGGTGAAACGATGTCACAGTCCTTCAGCACCGCGTGACTGCACTCCCGCAATGCTTTGATCCCGTGAAGTTTGCTTCCGGTGATCTCGATATGATCCGAATACCAGATTGCCGCCCGGCACAGATCCGTCATTTCGGAATCCCGGATCACCAATCCATGATCATGCCAGAAAGGATAGCGCAGATTGCAGAAGCAGTTCTCCATCTGCACATCCCGGCACTCCTTCAGGGCGCTCTCCCCGTCCGCCGGTCCGTCAAAGGAACAGTTTCTCACCAGGATATCCTCACTTCCATACAGGGCGCGCTCCTGGTCCATTGTCTGATTTTCAATAAGCTTCATAGAAATTCCCCCTTGTCCTTCCCGTCTTCCCGCCTTCGCGGCTTTGTCCCGGCGGGCAGCCCGCCAGAGCGGCTGCCGTCTTTTGATTCGGCTCCATCACCGCCCTCTTCTTATTTATCTTAAACCCTGGAGTAAACTTCAAGTCAATTGTTTTTTCAGAGAAATTTCAAATTCCCGGGACAGCGGGCGTCCGGGCCGCGGGAACCTCAGCCTGGGCGCATGCATTCGCAACAGTGAAGCCGGAAGGCTGAACTGTTACGGATCCCATCGCAAATGCAGCAAATTTCATTGACAAAGCCCCAAAAACACGATATACTGAATTCTGCGCAGCCGGGGAGATAGCGGTGCCCTGTACCTGCAATCCGCTACAGCAGGGGTGATGCCAATCTGAGGGCTCTTCTTTGCGGAGCTGCCTTCTATAAGTGGCGATGACGCCTGGGTCTTACGCAACAGGAATCTGTGAACCGTGTCAGGGCAGGAATGCAGCAGCACTAAGCAGAACCTCCTGTGTGCCGTGAGGGCGCCTGGGCCGAGTTAACTGTAGGAGTAACGTCTGTGAAGGGAGTTCGAGGTGCGGCGCGCACAAAAATAATATGACAAAAATCTGCCTCCATGGGATCATTCCTTTTTCCGAAGGAATGATCGCCTGGAGGCTTTTTCATTGAGGAATCTGTATCTTCCGGAGCAGAGTCACATACACGGAGATTCCTCTCCCCTGATTTTTCTCATACCGGATATTTCCCACACCGGGATAATACATCCGCAGACGTTTCTGAATATTCTCTATGCCGATCCGGTCTGTAACGCTCTCCTCTGAATTCTCCGTGATCCTTTCCAGAGTCTGATTCATCCGCTCCACGTCCTCCCCGGACATCCCCACTCCATTGTCTCTCACCACGATCCGGATCCTCCCCGCATCTTCCGGTGTCTGCGCAATGCTCACCGACACCATCCCTTCATATCTGGCATTTTTCAGTCCGTGGAGCAGCGAATTCTCCACCAGCGGCTGAATCAGGAAATTGGGGATCTGCACATCCATCAGTTCCTCCTGGATCTCACAGGAAAACTGCAGGCTGGGATACCGGTAGAGCATGATGTTCATATATTTTTTCAAAAGAAGTACTTCATGACGTACTGTGACGATCTGCTTGTCTGCTTTTACATTCAGCCGGTAAAATTCCACCAGCTGCATAATAATATCCGCCACTTCTCTGTCCCCGTTAAGCTGCGCTTTGGTACGGATCATATCCAGGGTATTATACAGAAAATGAGGATTGATCTGATTTTTCAGATACAGCATGGACATCTTCTGCTGATTGATCTCCGCCTGCTGCAGCATTTCCTTATGCTTATATTCCTGTTCGATCAGAGTCTCGATCACGTCCATCATGTAATTAAAGGACTGGGTCAGCCGTCCCACTTCATCCCGATTCTTTACCGGGATCCTGGTGTAGATCTTGTCTTCACTGAAACGCTGCATGGAACTGGCCAGCATCTGAAGCGGAGAAAGCCGCTCCTTCATCAGCAGGGACTGAACCGCAATTACAAACAGGTTCATCACTGTCAGAAGGATCACCATCACCTTTATGATGTTCCCGTACCGTGCATGGATATCCTCCAGAGATGTGGCCGTGATCAGCCGCATCCTGCTGTACTGGGAGTCGCCGCTGCTGACAATGGCTGCGTTCCCAAACAGCCTCTGCAGATGGGAAATCTCATCACCTTCTCCATCTGCCTGCGCTATCACATACTCATCCGGCGCTCCGTCCCCAAGGATCACCTGGCCTGACTCATTCAGCAGCCAGTACCTGGAATTCTCCTTCATATAGGCGTCGATAATATCTTCGATCTTATTTCTGGAAATACTCAGCATGATATACCCGATCTTTTCGTTGGGGGAAAATGCCTTCACCGGATAAATCATATAAAGATATCCGTCCGACGAATCACCGGATTTGTAACGGATAAAAGGAATCGGTTCCTGGGAAATCAGCTGCACCGGCTCGCCGTTTCCGTTTTCATATCTGTTTCCCACATCCTGCAGAAAGCTCCTGATATCGTACTGCCGGTTCACGGAAGAAATGGTGTGGTCAGAATAGTAGATCAGATCGTCCAGGGTAAACAGATATATTCCGGCAATATCATTCCGGATAGTGATCATGGACGTGTAGAAGCTGCTGAGATAATTTTCTGCCTCCACCTTGCTGATCTGATCGTACTCTCCGTACTCCTTCAGGATTTCCTGAATCCTGCTGTCAGAATAGCACACCAGGCTGACTCTGCTCATATCCTTCAGCTTATCGTCCAGGGTGATCACGGAATTTCTCATGCTGTTTTCAATCATCTGTTTTTCATTGCCGACCATCATCCGGTAATTGACAAACAGAAAGCACAGAAAAATGATAATGCAGGCCGTAGTGATCACGATACTGTTGGTTATGTTGATCTTTCTCAAGATACTGTTCTTTTTCAATTTATCCTTCATCTTTTCTTCTGCTCTGGAACTCCCTGGGAGTCATGCCCTCCCTCTCCTTAAAGCTTTTGCTGAACACCCGGTAATCTCTGAATCCCACCAGATCGGCCACTTCCGTGACCGTACGGTCCGTACCGCGCAGCAGATCCTTCGCCTGCTCCATACGGATTCCGGTAAGGTATTCGTAATAGTTCCTCCCGGTCTCCTGCTTGAACTTCTTGCTGATATAGGCTGCTCCCACATGAAATTCCCTGGCCAGAATGTCCAGACTGATCTCCTCCGCCGCGTGTTCCCTGATATAGCCTATCACCCTGCTGATCAGCCGGTTTTCTCCGGTGTATGAAATTTCCTCAGACCGTTTTTCTGCCCTCTTTCTCCTCAGCGCTTCTATGACCTCTCCCAGTTCCTCATAATCGATAGGCTTCAGCAGATAGTCTGCCACCTGCAGCTTCAGCGCTTCCTGACAATATTTAAAATCATCGTATCCGCTGATCACAATGATATCCAGTCCGGGAACCGTATCCTTCAGTTTTCGAATCACCTTCAGGCCGGAAAGGATGGGCAGATTGATATCAATGATCAGAACATCCGGCCGTTTTTCCTCCACAACCGCAACGGCTTCCAGTCCATCCGCTGCCTCTCCCGCCAGATGGCAGCCGTATTTTTCCCATTGAAACAGTTTCCTTATCCCTTCCCGGATGATCCACTCATCGTCTACCACAACAATCTCTGTCAGTCTGTCCATCGTATTCCCTCCCGGATATCTTCTGTCTTCTTTCCCGCGCCTTCCCCCATCCGATCCCCGCGATACCACGGGCAGCTCACGGCTTTTGCCGTTCGCTGTCCGTTGCCCGGCAAATATCCGCTCATGCAAGCATGACGGTCGCTTGCCGGGCGTATCGATCGGATAGGGGAACTCCCTTCCCCCATCCGATCCCCGCGATACCACGGGCAGCTCACGGCTTTTGCCGTTCGCTGTCCGTTGCCCGGCAAATGCCCGCTCATGCAAGCATGGCGGTCGCTTGCCGGGCGTATCGCGCAAAAGGCCATCCACCCAGGCATCCCGCCCTGTGAATGGCCTCTGCGCACTTCCTATAAAAACCTGACTGTTACTGCCGCATTTTCTTCAGCTCCCTACTTCTGGAACAGTGTCACCTTCACTGCCCCGCATGAATGGCGGCCTGCCAGCGAAACGTCCAGGATCAGATCCAGACGTCCCTGCCTGTAATTTTCCAGATTCAGTTCAAACTCTGCCTCCGCACAGGACCTGTACAGATTGTTCAGCGGAAGGGTACGGGTGTCCGCTCCCATGTTTTCCACATTCTCCGGATACCACAGCCGGATATTTACCCACTGCTGCTGGCACATGGTATGAGAGTTCTTCACTGTCACCTTCAGCTTCCTGGGCTGGTCGCAGGAGTAGAACACGGAATCCAGATAATCTACGGTTACGGAAAATGCGGGAAATTCCTTCCTCACCACGTACGGAGACAGACTGCACAGCTCTTTCACCGTGTATTCCTCGCTCTTTCCGTTTCCATTCATATAAGTCAGATACCTTCCGGTGTCCGCGCACATGAGGCGATTTTCGTCACACTCTATGGTCATGCCGTTCTCCCCGAAGATGTCGCACAGATCCTGTCCCAAAAATCCCGGAATGTCTCTCATGATCCTTCCGGCCAGCTGCGTGGCAGTATCGGGAACCCAGATTCCTCTGGATGTCTTGTCGATACACATGGTAGCGATCTTATCATCCAGCGGAGCCTTCCATTTTTCCGGAAGTCCGCTTTCCCCGTAAAGGATACCCAGCGTGGCTCCCAGAGTGGCGCAGGTGCAGTCTGTGTCCTCACCGCAGGAATTGGCCAGGCAGATGCTCTTTCCAAAATCCCCTTCCCCGTAAAGGAGCCCCGCAATGGTAAACGCCACATTTTCCGGCGCGTCAAATCCCGGTTCCCCGATTTCCATTCCTTCATTATTTTCACTGGGAATCTCATCCAGACTTACGCTCTGGATCCCGAAGGTTCCGGGAGCCGTGTTATGGATCCGCTTTCTGGCCTCGTAAAAATCCACCTGATTGTCATAACAGCTGACAGCCTCCCGGATGGCCTTTGCGGTTGCGGATTCCTCCGGTATGTAGGAAAGCCCGATCCGGATCAGCCTACGGATATCTGTTTCCACAAATGCAGAGCTTTGAAGGGCGGCAAAGAAGATCTCTCCATACATTCCTTCTCCCGCGTGATCTACAATGGCGTCTTCATAAGCATAGCGGGCGGCAATCTCCGGATGCCCCGGAGCCAGGCATGCCCACACCTCCGAACGGATAAAGCAGCCGCAGCTGTTCTTATACTGGTTGTCCACCTCTCCGGCCATGGGCGGTTCCAGCCCTGCCCGGAGATTTGCTTTTCCGGTTCCGTATTCCACCCAGTTGGGGATCACATAGGAAAGCCAGTATTCTCCCAGAATGGAGGCGTTTACATTTCTCCCGTAACGCTCCACCGCGGCCAGCCACACGATCTGAAGATCCAGGTCATCATTGGGCGGCGGCCCCATGGAGAGATCCTGGGTGTAAAAATCCACCTCAAAGACCCCTCTCTTCCCCTCAAAGGGAGCTCCCAGCACGCCGCCGATGTTTTTCCCCACCCAGCAGCCGGCCAGCTTGTCCTGCAGTTGTTTCTGTTCCAGTCTCATAAGATACCTCCTGTCTTAGACATTTTTATATCCACGCTGCCGCGTATGATATCTTCTTCATTTTATCCCTTTATCGCTCCCTGTGTAAGTCCCGCTATCAGGAACCGGGAGCCGAAAATATAGAAGATTGCAATGGGAAGCAGACATACCACCAGCGCCGCGTACATCACTTCCAGAGGAAACCCCTGGACGCCCGCCGTCTGGGTAAAGCGCAGCGGGACAATGGACAGGGGCTGCTTTTCCGTATCGTTGATAAAGATCATCCCCATCTGCAGTTCATTCCAGGCGCTCAGGAATGTCTGGATCAGCACGAAAGCCAGGCCCGGCTTCGCGATGGGAAGCATGATCCTGATAAAGATATTCTTTTTGCTGGCTCCGTCGATGGTAGCCGCCTCGATCAGTTCATTGGGAAGAGCGTCATAGTAGTTTTTCAGCACCATCAGGTTAAAGCAGGCATTCAGGATCGCGTACGGCAGGATCAGGGAAAAAGGCGTATTGATCAGTCCCACCTTTTTCACGATCTGATACAGAGGAAAGATCAGCGCGGATGTGGGGATCATCATCCCGGTCAGCAGCATGTAATAAATGGTCTTTTTCCCCCGGAACTCCAGCTTGGAAAATCCAAACGCCGCCATGGAAGTGATCACCGCCACGATCAGCAGCGTACCGAAAACCACGATCACGCTGGTGGTAAAATTGGGCAGAATATTGATCGTCTGAAATACCTGGATATAGTTTCCGATCCCGGACGTCTGAAAGGATCTCATCAGCATCAATACCAGCGGAAACATAAAGATAAATGTGGCAAATATACAGATAATCTGTCCGCATATGTTATAAGTCCGTGAATTTTTCATTATCCAGCCAACTCCTTGTCTTTGTCATTCCTGAAATACAGTTTCAGCTGCACCGCTGTGATGATCAGAGCGATGATCAGCATGATCACTGTCAGCGCCGATGCCTCCCCCTGCTTAAACAGGTCGAAGGATTTTGTATAGATATATGTGGAAAAGAATTCCGTGGCGTAGTTGGGGCCTCCTCTGGTCAGCACATAGGGAATATCAAAGCACTTCAGAGATCCCAGAACTCCCATCACAAACAAGGTAAAATGCGTTCCCCGCAGCAGCGGAAACGTTATTTTGGTAAACTGCTGAATGGCCGAGGCTCCGTCCATGGTGGCCGCTTCGTACAGACTTTGAGGAATATTCAGCATATTGGCGTAATACATCAGCATACTGTATCCCGTCCACTGCCAGATATTTACAAATATCACACAGCCCAGCGCCAGCTTGGGATCCGCGATCCACTGCTGGCAGAGGGAATCCAGCCCGATCAGCCGCAGGAAACCATTCAGATAACCCCGGTTGGTTTCAAAGATTTTGGAAAAAATGTTTCCCACAATGGTGGAAGTGGCGATCACCGGCAGATAAAACAGGATTCGGTAGATACCGGAAAAGCGGATCTTTCGCATAAACAGAGAGGCGAAGATCAGTCCGAAAAATGCCTGTACGATGATTGTCACCAGCGCGAATACCACAAAATTAAATAAAATTTTTGTAAAAACCGGATCCTGCAGAATCGCGGCGTAATTTTCGATCCCATTGAACGTCTTTTCCAGGCTGATCCCGTTCCAGTCATAAAAGCTGATGACAATATTGTAAATCAGCGGATACACCACAAGCCCGAGAAACAGCACAACGATGGGAAGAATAAACAGATAGTTCTGCAGCTCCTGCTTTCTTTTCGCATTCATTAAGATCACCCCGTCCTGACTGGGAGCCGTCCGGGTCTTTCCTTCCGGCTCCCCTTTTCGTTATCTTTCCTGTGCCTGTGACGCCTCCTCAATGGTTCTGGCGGCATCCTCCGGCGTTACGCTTTCCAATGCCAGCGCCTGCAGATTATCTGAAATCGTCTGCTTCAGCTCCGGATACGGCATTTCCCGATATCCTGCCACATTGTTCTCCGTCTGGGTCTCAATGAATTCCAGATTCTTCTGACCGTTTTCACTCAGGCCTTCCACCGAAAACTCCAGGCTGTTTCTGGACGGGAAATAAGACAGATACTTGTTTACCAGGATATCCTGTCCTTCATGAAGAAGAAAATCAATCCATTTCCATGCCGCATCCGCATTCTTGGTATTTTTATTCATGCAAAGCGCCACATCCACAGTTGCAGCCACAGGATTTACTTTGCCGTCTCCATTCCAATCCATAAGGAAAGCTTCATGATCCGCCCCATCTGAATTGAATACGTTCTGTACATCCGGATCCGTATCCAGATAACATCCGATTCCCCAGCTTCCATTCATAAACATGGGAACGCTCCCTTCTTTCTGGAACAGATCACTGGTGTCATTGTATACATTCACACCTACCGCGCCATCCTGGAATACTCCATCCTTAAAGCAATTCTGCCAGATCGTAAAGGATTCCACCAGTTCTGGATCTTCAAAGGAAGTTTCTCCTTCAATAGCCGAATACAGCTTCTCGGAATTAATATCATTTGCAATGCTCATCCAGGTATCAATATTGATCCATTCATCCTTGGCCCCGATGGTTGCCGGATATTCCCCATTATCCCGGAAGGTTCCGCACACACTCACCAATTCCTCATAATTCTGAGGGATCGTAAGACCATACTGGTTAAAACAGGACATATCCGCCCATATGAATCCTGCATAAGTAAGTCCCAGGGGAAGCGCATAATACTCCCCGTCTTCATTCAGCAGATTCATGGCAAATTCTTTGTAGTCGGAAGCCCAGTCATCTCCATATTCTTCTTTTGCGTAGCTTCCCAATTCCATCTCAAAATCGCGGAATTCTGTAAGGGACGCGCCAGTCTGCATCCCGTACACATCCGGTCCGCCGCCGCTGGCCAGATCCACCTTCAATTTCTGCATGTGGTCAGAATACGGCATATATGTGTACTCAATGGTAATATCCGGATTCTGTTCCTCAAATGCGGCGATCACTTCGTTAATGGCGTCCCCTTCCCCCGGATTCCATGTCTGAAATTTCACCACTGTTTTTTCCCCGGATCCGGAATCCTCTGATCCGCTTCCGCTGCTTTGGCCGCTGTCAGAACTCCCCCCTCCGCCGCAGGCACATAATGAAAGGAGCATAGCACCGGACAAACCGGCTGCGATCACGTTCTTCTGCAATTTTTTCATTTTTCTACCTTCCTTTCTTTTTTTATTTATTGTGCCTTCATTATATTTTTTATTGTTTTCCTTTTATAGTCACTTTTTATAACAATATGTGTCATTTTTTGTACTAAGTCAATATTTATCACCAAATTTTTGATATTATATATTTTTTCTTCTTATTATCTTATTATTATCCTTCTTTCCTTCCTCAGCGAAAATCCCTCGGGAAATTCATCCCCCAAAAACAAAAGCAGCCCTCCGGACAGACCCGCTTTCTCCGCGGTTTTTTCGTCCAAAAGACTGCTTTATTTTTTTATGTTCCCCGGTAATTCCTGAACCAGAGCGGTGTACTTCCCGTCAGTTTCTTAAAAGCCGAAATAAAAGTGCTGTCATTTCCAAACCCCACCTGCTCTCCTATCCGGGACACAGGAAGATCCGTGGACAGCAGCAGAAGCTTGGCCTGGCCGATCCGCACCCGCAGAAGATACTGGTGAGGAGTCATTCCCAGATATTTCCCAAACAGGCGGATCAGGTGATACTTATCCACCGCACAGGCACGGGCGATCTCGCCCAGATCCAGTTTTTGGGCATAATGCTCCTGAATATAAAGCTGCGCTCTGGTAACGGTCTCCCCATGTTCCCGTACCACCGGATATGCGCTTTGAAAGTTGTATACTCCCCAGTCCCCCAGAAACCGCAGAAATGTCTGAGCCGCCTGAAGCTCTCCCAACGGAGCGGCCCCTGAGGAAAGCCGCACAAGCTCCTGGTAAAATCTCCAGGCTTCCTGACGGGGAACCTGCTGCACCTCCACTCCCATCTCAAAAAAATAATCTGCCAGGGAATATTTTCCCCGATCCTGGTAGTGCATCCAGATAAATTTCCATCGCTTTCCGGCTGCAGTCTGATACCTGTGTCCGTATCTGGCATCCAGCAGGATCATGGTTCCTTCCGGAAGGAACCCATGTTTGCCCCGGTACCGGTACTCTCCGCAGCCCTCCAAGGTATACAGAAGAATGGAGTGGGAAAAACAGTCCCTTTCCGTAAAATACGAAGGGCCGCATTCATACACTCCGCCCACATCTGCTCCATAGGGCAGCCTGGATTCCCCGGCCGCAAAGGAGAAGGATTCCGTCAGCCTGGCCTCCCCCAGATCATACTCTGTTCTCATCTGTCAATTTTCCTCAATTTCCTGTCAATTTCCCGTATTGCCATCTTACGGTTACAGAGATATTATAAACCCAAAATATCGGAAGGTCAAAGACCCTCGCGGCAGTCGCCAAATGGATATGCAAGCATCTCCGCTTGGCTCGTTGCCCGCGGGAATAAACAGTATTAAGGAGGATTTTCATTATGAACAACCGGGAACGAGTTTCCGCAATTTTTCATAATCAGCCGTATGACAGGATGCCGGTAGTCCACTTTGGCTTCTGGGAAGAGACACTGGAAAAATGGTACCGGGAAGGCCACATCACCCGGGAGGAATGGAAGGGATGGGCTGACGGCAACGAATATGACCGTTCCATCGGTGACAAGCTGGGCTTCGATTTCAACTGGTATACCTGTTTTATTCCCAACACAGGACTGTCCCCGGCCTTCGAGACAAAGGATGTGGGCCCATATCCCTCCGGCGGGCGGATGGTACAGAATTACGATGGGGTGATCATCCTGCAAAAGGACGGGGCCGGCTCCATCCCCGCGGAAATCGATCACACACTGAAGGATCGGGAATCCTGGGAAAACGACTATAAATGGAGATTTCAGTTCGACCCTTCCCGTATTTCTCAGACGGAATATGAAAAGATCAAATCCGTAAACCAGGGAAATCCCATAGGACTTCACTGCGGCAGTCTTTTCGGCAAGATCCGGGACATCATGGGAGTGGAAGGCATCAGCTATCTGTACGCCGATGATGAAGATCTGTATGATGAGATCATCGACACGGTGGGAGATCTCTGTTATCAGACCGTAAAGTATGTGTTGGATCAGGGCTGGACCTTTGATTTCGGTCACTTCTGGGAGGACATCTGTTATAAGAACGGTCCGCTGGTGATCCCCGATGTATTCGATGAGAAGGTAGGCCCCTGGTATGGAAAGATCACAGGTCTTCTGAAGGAGCATGGAATTGAAATCGTTTCTTTGGACTGCGATGGTCTTATTGATTCTCTGGTACCCACCTGGCTGGATAACGGAGTCAATACCATGTTTCCCATCGAAGTGGGAACATGGGGCGGAAATATCGCATCTCTCCGGGCCTCCTGCGGTTCCGGAATCCGGGGTGTGGGCGGCATGAACAAGCTGGTGTTCTCCCAGGACCGGGATTCCATTGACCGGGAAATCCTCCGGCTGAAGGAACTGGCAGCGCCGGGCGGTTTTATTCCCTGCCCGGACCACCGGATCGCGCCGGATGCCACCTGGGATAATGTGAAATATTACTGTGAAAGAATGAAAGAAATCTTCTGATCCAGGACTTTCCCCCGATGTTCTGCGGACCGCAGGCATCGGGGGAAAGTTCCTGTCTCCATGCATATGCACGCTGCGCAGCAGTTTGGAAAGCGGCTTGCCGCCTGCCGGGCCTGCAGAAAAGAAAAGCCGGACTGCCAGGAAGAAGCTCTCTTCTCCATCTGCGCAGCCCATCTTTTCCTTCCAGAATATCGCTTTCTTTACTCTCTGCAGGATCCCCCGATCAGTCCACCTTCAGGATCAGTTCCAGGATCCGCTTCCCGCAGATCTCCATCTCTTCTCTGGTGATCAGACCTTTCTCCTTTGCCTCCAGAAGGCGCTGGGGGTAGCCGCAGCCCATCTTGATATCATTTCCGGCTTTGGTCTCCAGATAGTGCTCCGCGTGCGTCCACCAGTCAGTGGTGACAGCTCCGGCAAATCCCCATTCATCCCGCAGGATTCCCGTCAGCAGATCCCGGTTCTCTGATGCCCAGCAGCCATTCACCTTGTTATAGGAACTCATGATGGTCCAGGGCTGCGCTTCCTTCACCGCGATCTCAAATCCCTTCAGATAGATTTCCCGCAGGGCCCGCTCGGACACTCTGGAATCGCTGTCCTTCCTGTTGGTCTCCTTATTATTGCAGGCGAAGTGTTTCATGGAAGCGCCGATATGCTGAGACTGGATTCCCCGGATCATAGCGGCTCCCATCTTCCCCGCCACCAGCGGATCCTCGGAATAATACTCAAAATTCCGTCCGCACAGGGGGCTTCTGTGGATGTTCATGGCCGGAGTCAGCCAGATACCGATATTATTCTCCTTTACCTCTGCGGCTCCGGCAGCACCCACCCGGTACACCAGATCTGTATTCCAGGTACAGGCCAGCAGCGTGGCGCAGGGCCAGCTGGTGGTGCATACGCCGCATTCCGGTTCGATCCTCAGTCCTGCAGGGCCGTCTGCAGTCATGATATTGGGAATTCTGTGATCCGGATTGTTTCCCATTCCAAAGGTATTGGCCACCCCTGTATTGGGCTGTCCGCCCAGGAGCCTGGCCAGTTCTTCATCTGTAAGCTGGGCGATAAGCTCATCCACCGAGGCCCTTCCGCAGGCCACATCCTCCAGCATGACTGTGCCCTCTTTGGCTGGAAGATCCCTGGGCACAGCCGCTCTGGCTACCACCTCCGGCATTACACCTTCCAGTCCGTCCACATCCTGGGGTGTAAGTCCCAGCACCCTTTCCCTCTCACTTCCAAAGGGAAGTTCCTCATAAGTCCCGTCTGCCAGCAGACGCTTTCTCAGAGCCCGGGGCGCTGCCTTTTCCGAATACTGAGCAGTTATCACATTTTCGGGAACTGTATGGGAAAATCCGATCTTCTCCGCTTCCCGTACAGAACCGCCCAGATAAAAGCTGTAGGTTCCGGCTTCCAGTATATATGCGGATTTCTGAATTTTCCCCAGATCATCATAGGAAGCCATATCGTTCACTGCCAGTTCCAGGCACAGTGTCTGTGTCTCCCCTGCTTCCAGCAGCCGTGTTTTCCCAAAAGCTCCCAGAACTCTGGCAGGCTTTCCCAGAAGTCCCTGAGGCGCGCTGTAGTAAAGCTGAACTACTTCCTTTCCCGGACGGCTTCCGGTATTTGTCACATTAAGCGTCACCCGGATCACGCCGTCCTTTGTCTCTGCCCCCAGGAACCTGCGGGAAAATCCGGTATAAGAAAGCCCGTATCCAAAGGGATAATTCACCTTTTCCGCCGCTCCCGGCAGCGTCTCAAAATACCGGTAGCCCACATAGATATCTTCCGTATAGTTCACATAGTCCTCTGATTCATGAAAGCTCTGTGAGGAAGGATAGTCCTCAAAGGAGCCTGCAAAGGTATCCGTCAGCTTTCCGGATGGATTCACATCGCCGCACAGGATATCCGCCGCGGCCAGTCCGCCTTCAATTCCTCCCTGCCAGGCCAGAAGTACAGCCTGGATCCGGTCATTATCCCGGAACCAGGAGGTATCCACCATTCCTCCCACATTCAGCACCGCGATCACCCGGGGAAAATGAGCCGTCACAGCGTCCACCATTGTCTGCTCCTCCCGGGTCAGATAGAAATCTCCATCCCCCGGGATTCCCTTCCGGTCATAACCCTCTCCGGAAAAACGGCAGATGGAGATCACCGCCGTATCCGTCCAGGCTGCCGCCTGAGCCAGAAGCGCCTCCGGGATCTCCGGTTCCCTGGTATATCCGGGAATAGCGCCCCCGGCGTACTGTTCCTCCACATTTTCCCTGTAAAAATCCGCAAGAGACTCCAGCACATCCGCACCCTTCAGTTTCAGTCCCTGATACAGGTTCCGGACATAGGCCACTGTCACATCTCCGCTTCCGCCTCCGCCCTTCACATAGTCCATGGTTCCCTTACCGAAAAGAGCCAGCCGGGTCCCTTTCTCAAAAGGCAGCGCCTGTCCCTCATTTTTCAGAAGCACCATACCTTCTGCCGCCGCTTCCCTGGATAACCGGATATGCTCCGGACTTCCCGTCACTCTTCTGCCGTCCTTTCCCAACGGCAATCCTGGCTGCCGCCAGGCTCTGCACCATCTTTCCATCTTATGTCAACCTCCTGTTGTTTGCCGGATTCCCTGACTGCCGTCTTCCGGACATTATGATTTATCCCAATTATAGCTGTATTCCGGGAAAACTGTTAGAGCAGATTTTGACTTCTTTTATCCCTTTTCTGACTTTTTGTTACGGTTTCCAGACCGGCCGAATCAGTCCGCTGCCGGCGCAGTCAGACACCTTCTGCGCGTCTGACTGTCCGGAGATTTTCGCCGGCCTTCCCCTGAAAGAAACCTGCCCGATCTGGATCAGCGCCTCCCACGCAAAACCGGCTGCCGGCAGATTTCCAGGCTGCGGCTCAGGACTGACTGTAGACAAACTCCGAAGCTCTGGTTCAGAACTGGCTGTAGACAAATTCCGGAGCTGTGGAAAGATTGGCGTTCATCAGATACAGATATAATGCCATCAGCATCAGATAAAATGCTGCAGTGGTCAGAACAAATTTCAGTCGGGGATGCTTTTCAACCCTCCTGATAAAACCGGTAAAGAATTTCATTGATCTTTGTCCATCCCTTTCCGGACGGATGGATACCGTCCTCAAAAAAATATTTTGTGTACTCCTCTCCCGACAGATCCGCGTACTCCACCTGCCGCTCTTCCAGTAATGCGCGGATTCTCTGATAATACTTTTCCCGGGCCTCCTTTCCATAACCCGTGTAATCATACCAGTAACCGTTCACCGGAAGCATCACCACCAGAGGTTCTATCTCCATCTCCCGGCATACATCCAGGAACGCTTCCAGATCTCCCCTTTCCTCCAAGGATTTGTAACCATCTGTTACCTGGTCCCGCTTTACTTTTCCCTTCTCTATCAGACGTTTCTTCTTTTCCCAGGCGGCAGGCTCCATATAAAAGGGATTCTGTTCGCTCTTCTCTCCCTGCTCCTGCGCCTTTCTTTCCAGCGCGGACCAGTCCGGTTCTGTGTTCCCCTCCGGAAGGGCTCCTGCCTGCTCTCCGGAGACCTCCCTGTCCGTCTGCTCCGCAGCCGTCCCGCTGCTTTTCCCGGAGGTCTTTCCGGAAGCCAGAGGAATCCCGTCCATCTCCTCCGCCAGCACTGTCTGACACAGATCCTTCTCTTTCAGGAATGCCCGATACAGCCCTGCGCAGAGCTTTTCCCAGGGTCCTGTTTCCTCTTCGCCGGCGGTATAAAGCCGGATCCGCTCCAGAGTCTGGGGATCCTTCTTTAAAAGCTCCTCTGTCCGCTGTATCAGATACTGTCTTGTCTCCGGGGAAATCCGTGGATTTTCCAGCATATGGATAAACTGGATCTCCGAAAACCGGGAGGCAAATGCCTCCGCCTTTACCCCGTGTCCCCGGAACCACTGGGGCGCCAGCAGCAGCACCGCCTTTTTGCTTTTCACGCTGTCTCCCAGAGATGCCAGCGTAATGGCATGTCCCAGGCTCTGGTAGTAGCCCGCCCCGAACAGAAGCGGCTGAAATTCCGTATCCGCAAATACCTGATTGGGATGGAATTCCGTATCCGTCCCGTGCTGGATCTCCGAGGATCCGAACACCGGGATCACATTTTCATCCAGATTTTCCTTCAGCCCCTCCCAGGAGGAAAATTTCTTTTCATTGCTCCAGACGGCAAACCCGTGAGGATCCCTTGCCGCCCGCTCCCTGCAGAACAGATGGATCCCCACTCCGCTGAGCGCCGCCAGGATCACCGCCAGAAAAAATGCAGTCAGTTTCTTCACAGATCATCCCTGCTTTCTGCTCTCCGCCAGAGCCACGATCTTTGCCGGCGTATCCATATCCGAACGCTGTACCTCCGACGGAGCGATCACCAGCCCCAGACAGATCTTCCAGATACCCTCTCCGGCCAGCTCCAGATATTCTTTCCGGGGGATCACTCTTTTCCAGTCCTCACCGAATCTGCGGCTTCTGTCAATGGGACCGGAGCTGAGCGTGGGGAAAAACAGAAGAAATCCCGCGTATTCCAGGAAGTCCGCTTCCCGTATCACCCCGTCGTAGATCTCGATCACCATCTGCACGGTCTTAAACGTCAGATAGGAGATTCCCACAAATCCGAAAAATGATATGCCCCACACGCCGGCAATTTTCCCCGATACCAGCGGAAACAGCGCGGCCGCCAGCGCCAGCCCGTAGGTGGTTCCCCGGCGTCCCCTTCTGGTACGTACTCCCAGATACAGCCGGATGATCCCGTATTCCCAGAAAAAGAAGATTGCCAGGTAAACCATCTGCTCCGGAGCGCTTCTGCAGATCATCCAGATCATCAGGCAGGAAACCGCCAGACTGTACCAGCGCAGCGGCTTCTCCAGAACTCCCAGAAGCAGCGCCGCCAAAAGCACCGGAATCAGACAGAGAAAAAACGGATAGCCTTCAAAAAAATTCACAGCTTTTCACCCTCCAGCGCATTCCGGTCCGCCTTCCCGTTGCTGGTCAGAGGCATGTGGTCCAGGAATATGATCTTTTTCGGTATCATGTACGCGGGCAGCAGTTCCTCCAGCTGGCGGCGCATCCTGCCGGCTTCCAGAATCGTTTCCTCCCTCTGCCGCTCTGAAACTGCTCCGTCCGCGGGGTTTTCCCGGGAAACGTAGGCAGTCAGGCTGGAAATTCGGCCGTTTCTCCTGTTGGGGATCACCACCGCATGGGAAATCCCCGGCAGCTTTTGCAGATTATTTTCGATGTCTCCCAGCTCGATCCGGTATCCGTGAAGCTTCACCTGAAGATCCATCCTTCCTGTGCAGTACAGCATCCCGTCCCTGAGAAATCCCGCGTCCCGGGTATGGTACCCCCGCACTTCTCCTTTTTCTGTTTCCCGGGAGAAAAACGCCTTATCTGTCAGATCCGGCCTGGAAAGATAACCGGTACTCACGGTATTTCCCAGGATCACGATCTCTCCCTGCTCCCCTTCCGGCAGAATATTTCCTTCCGGATCCTGGATCTCCAGCCAGGTGCCCGGTTTGGGGCGTCCCACAGGCAGCGGCGTTTTTTCTTCCGCCATCTCCCGGGTGACAGACACCTCCGTGACAGCCACTGTGGACTCTGTGGGGCCATAGGTATTCACCACCGCAGCCCGGGGAAATCGGTCCATCAGCCGCAGGACCGTCCGGTTTGGAAGGGTTTCCCCGCAGAACAGAAAGGTCTCAAGACCCGGCAGCAATCTCTGGTCAAATCTGGGATCTGCCAGACACATCTCCGCAAAAGATGGCGTGGACACCCACACCTGGGTTCCGGACGCCTGCAGCGAATCCATCAGACTTCCGTAATCCTCCTGCACTCCTTTTTCCAGACACCACAGTGTCCCTCCGCAGGCCAGGCAGGTATACAGATCCATAACCGACAGGTCAAAGGAAAAGGGCGCCTGGTTCAGGAACACCGCTCCTCCTTTGGAAGAAGCTCCCAGAGATACGGACCATTCCAGAAAATGGTTCAGACAGTCCGCAGTGATCTCCACTCCCTTGGGAGTTCCTGAACTTCCCGAGGTGAATATAATATAGAAGAGATCCGATCCCGACACCGGTCTTGGATAATTTTCCCGGACATCCTGTTCCCCGCCGGAACGGAAAATCTCCTCCAGCCGTTCTCTCCCCCATATCTGCTTTTTTCCCTGACCTGCGCCTGCCTGCCCTGGTATCCAAACGCTGTCTTTCTGACGGGCCGGCGCTTCTGCCTCTTCCGTATCTTCGTCTTTCACAGCACCTGTAAAGTTCCCGTCCGGCGCCAGGACCACCGGGGACTTCAGAGATGCCAGGATTTCTCCCACCCTGCCCTCCGGTACCGAACAGTCGATGGGACAATAAGCTCTCCCCGATTTCACACAGGCCAGAAAGCTCACCAGCATATACGGATGCTTATGCCCGTAAACTGCCACCGGTTCCCGGTTGTCCCCGCAGACCGTCTCCAGTTCCCGGGCCAGCCTGTCGGACATCTGATCCAGTTCCCCATAGGTCAGGGCTTCTTTCCCCGTCCAAACCGCTGTTTTTTCGGGAATGATCCTTGCGTAGTTATGTATCCTCTCCAAAATATTCACTTCTGTCACTTCCTTTCGCGTTTTTTCAACAGTATATAGCAAATATAAGAGAGAACAAGGACATTCCGAAATCGTAAATTTGTTTAAGATTTCTTTTGAGAATTTGTAAGGAAAATATTAAGATTTGTTCCAATATTTGACACAAGTATAACAATTAAAAGTGAAAAAGACCCGCTCATTCAGGCATGGCGGCCGTTTGCCGGGTGTATCGCGAAAAAAAAGACCCTCCAGTCGCAAAACTGCGGGTCTTTTACGGAGAGCAAGGGATTCGAACCCTCGGACGGGATGAACCGTCACGGCTTTTCGAGAGCCGCACCTTAAACCACTCGGACAACTCTCCCTGTCCCGTTTTCAGAAACGGTCTGTTCTATATTATACCGTCCGGGGATTCCTGCGTCAACCTGTTTTTATCGGATTTTCACCATATCTGGGCCGGCTCTCTGCAAAAATTTTCTCTATTTTTCTCCGGGGCTTCCCGCCCGTCCTTTCCGTCACTCGCTGCTGAGCACCTGAAATCCGTTTTCCGTCTTATTTATCTGTATTTTTTTCGTTCCCGGTGATATCCTCTACGCCTTCACCGATTCCTTCTCCCACATCTTTCACTCCTTCTCCGACGCCTTCTCCCACATCCTTGATTCCTTCTCCCACGTCTTCACCCAGATCCTCCACTGCGTTGCCATTCTGTCCGTCATTGCTGTTTCCATCCCTGTCGTCGCCTGCGGTGACATCATTTACATTATCATTATCCTCCGCTGTCCCGTCATTAACGGTGGTTCCGTCATCCGCGGCAGTACCGTCATCCATCCCGGTACCGTCGTCCGTAACTGTCCCATCGTCCGTGACCGTCCCATCATTGGTTTCTGTATGATCCGTATTTTTGTCTCCGCATCCTGCTGCCAGGCAAAGTGCTGCCGCCATCATTCCTGTTATCATCCATTTTTTCCACAATTTTTTCATTTTTTCAATCTCCTTTTTATCCATCCGGTTGATAACCTTAATATGTGCCGAATCTATAAAAATATACGCTGAAAATTTGTCAGGAAATGTACCTTTTCTTTTTGGCCAGCTGTGCTATAATGGACTTTCAGGGAGGATTTCTCATGAAAGAAAAACAGACGCTTGCAGTAAGCATTCACTTTTCCATGGCGTTTACCGGCGGATTTTTCGGGGCCTATGCCTTGCTGAACCACTGTGATATCTTCGGCTCATCTCAGACGGCCAACCTGATCTCTCTGATAATGGGAATTCTGGGGCGAAATCCCCAGGAACTTCTGATCCGCCTAGGAGCGGCAGCGCTTTACGGACTGGCTATCGTCCTGTCCGTTGTCATCCCCCGCAGACTGGGCTGGGATCTGAAACTTTCTGCCATTCTCCTGGACGGAGCGGCGGCGCTGATCCTGTTCTGTATTCCCGCAGGCCTGGATCATATTCTCAGCCTGTACCCCATTTTCTTTGCCACCGCGTTTCAGTGGTGCGCGTTTCAGGGAGTATACGGCTACTCCTGTTCTACAATATTTTCCACCAATAATTTTAAGCAGACGGTTCTGGGATTTACCCATTATCTCTGTGAGAAAGATCCGGAGCAGCTCAGAAAAGGAAAATTCTTCGGCGGCACCCTGCTGTTTTTCCACGCAGGAGTGGTATATTCCTATTTCGGTTATCTGATGCTGGGCCTTCACGCCAGCCTGCTTCTGATCCTTCCGCTTTCTGTCAGCTTCTGTCTGGTATGTCTGGAAAAGAAGGGAGAAAGGAAAGCGGAAGTCTGCCAAAGCCGTTAGCTGCCCGTTGTCCGGCAGATGGTGCCGCGTGCCGGCGGCACGGATTTAGCACCCACCGCAGCAAAGCCGGGACCCGTTCCTTGGAGCATGGCGGCCGTTTTCCTGGCGTTTCTCGCAAAAAAAGCCCGGCAAATGCCCGTATCATCAGACATTTGCCGGGCAGACACAGCCGGCCGGACAGCAGCGAGCAGCGCGTTGACCCCGGAATCGGAAAATATCAGCCGGCCTGTTTCCTGCCGGAAAATACTTCCCTCACATCTGTGGCTGCCACCAGGGATCCCGCCAGGATCACCAGTCCCAGAATGATACTTCTCACATCTGACACTGCTCCCGTCAGAAGAAACGAGACGGGGATCGCCCATACGGAATAAGTGATATCCAGGGCCATGCCCTTGGAGGGTCCCAGATCCCGGATCGCCTTATAGTAGCAGAGATAAGAGGCTGTTCCGAAGAATGTGGAGGCCAGGATCACCGGAGCCGCCGCAGTGGGAAGGGCGTCTCCCACAAAGCTCCAGCCTCTGATCACATTCATGATCACCACTGCGTAGAATACAGCGGATGTGATCTGCCGGATCATCAGGGCATGCTCATTGTTCACATTGGGGTCCTTCATTCCATAGGCGCAGATCACCACCTCCACAGCCCATCCCACCACACAGAGAAGAGCGCAGCAGATTCCCAGAGGCAGATTTTCCACCTGACCCCCGCCCGGCGCATATCCCATGGCAGCCATGGCGCACACACTGATCAGGAAACCTGCCATCTGATATTTCTTCATCCGCTCCTTCAGGAAAATATGGGACAGAAAAGAACCCAGAGCCGGAAACATGGCAGAGATCATGGCCGTATACGTGGCGCCCAGATATTTGATGGCAAATACATAACCGGTCATTCCGATGGGACCTCCAAACAGAGCGCCCAGAATGATGAATTTTCCGCTCCTGGTTTTCAGCGCCCGGATCACGTTCCGGTACTGCCTCCGGATTCCCATATACAGGATCATCCACAGGGCCGAAAAGAGGTCATGCAGAAACGTACTGATAAAGGGCGCCAGAAATACCGCCTGCTCCGTGGCTACAAACGGTGTCATTGTCAGCGCGATCCCTAGGATCACAGTATCCATGGCCCAGAAAATCCCGGCCGCAAGTCCAGTTATCATCTTTCTTTACTCTCCTTTCCCGTTTTCCGCTTCCAGTTCCCTTTTCACATACCGGTAATACTCCTTGGCGTACCGGTACTGCCGCAGTGAATACTCACCGAATTCAACTCCCTGCAGCCGCTTGAATTCACACCAGTTGCTCCATAAAAGGCCGCAGGCGGCCACATAGCAGTAGATCTTCAGCCGATGCTCTTTTTCAATTCCTTCCGGATAGTAGCTTTCGATCAGCCGGTCCACCTGTTCCTTCTCATACATGGCGTAGATGGCGAACATGGCAATATCCACATCCGCGTCCTGCATTCCGGAATACTCCCAGTCGATCAGGTGGATCCGGGTTCCCTCTTCCGTATCCTGCATCAGAAAATTATCCGGCACCGCATCGATATGGCAAAGAGTCCACCGCTTCGGCTGGCGGTCGATAAACTCCTTCAGTTCCAGCACATGCTCCAATGTCTGGCTGTAATCCCGGTAACAGGAAGTTTCTCCCTGCCAAAGTCCCTGATAAAAATGGATCCGCTCAAAAATGTCAAAGGTATGCGGCACAGACAGCGATTTCCCGTGAAATTTTCTCAGAAAATCCATACATTTTTTTACATCCTCCCAAACCATGGGATCACAGCAGCGGCTGTCCTCCAGGTATTCCGTCAGTTTGCAGCCATTCTCCGGATCAAAGAAGCGGATCGTATCGCTGATGCCCTCCCCCGCAACAGTCTGATAGACCAGATATTCCTGCTTCCGGTTGATCAGCTGCCCCGTTCCTTCTCCCGGGATCCTCATAATATATCTTCTGTCTCTGCAGGCAAACAGAAATGAGCGGTTGGTCATTCCTTTCTTCAAAACCTGGATATTCAGGATCTCCTCTGTCCCGCAGCCCAGCACATGGGCGATCTTTTCCAGAACAGAGGAACGGAGGTTTCTGGAGCCTTCATCCAGCTCTTTTAACTGCTCATACGTATTGATCTCGAAAAAATCTCTGGAGGAGACCACTCTGGCCGGAATCCACATCTTCTTTCCCTGCATCAGTGTTTCTTCCCAGAAATATCCGGCGCTGGACTTTTTCGGGCACAGCTCCTGCAGCCGTTCCCGCACCCTGCAGGCATCCTCCCGGGTCAGGTAAGCGATACCGATCATGGCGTTTCCGGCTCTTTCCGGCTCCACCTCCACCAGCTCCAGCTTTCTGTTTACCCGAATCCCGCTTTCATCATCCACCAGATCCGATACCATGTACCAGGAATACAATTCCCGGCTGGAAAATGGATTCGCCCCGCACCAGATATCACATGGGATAATGTATGTATTTCCCAGAAGCGAACTCACCAGCTCCAGAGAATACAGGTTGTTTTTTAATGCGTATTCACTGTTCACTGCCAGACGCACTCCGAACTTGTCAATGAGATATTCGTAGGCCTCCTTCATAAATCCCACTACCACCGTGATATCCCGGATTCCCGCCTCCTGCAGCAGACGGATCTGCCGCTCGATCAGCGGTTCACCATGAATCTCCAGCAATCCCTTGGGCACCTCCTGATTGATAGGCATCATCCGGAGTCCGAATCCCGCAGCCAGGATCACTGCGTTTCGCGGGCTTTTTTCCCGGATCTCTTCCTGAGCCTGCTTTGTCAGCCGGTATTCCTCCGACAGGTACCCCTGCTGCTGCAGCCCGGCCAGCGACTGATTCACCTTCCCCAGGGAATACCCGCACCTTGCGGATAGTTCCCGCTGTCCCCGGTACTTCTCCTGGGCCAGAGCGTTTAGTATATCCATTTCTATGATTTTCATGAAATTATTGTTCTCCTTTTTCGTGAACTTTTGGATATACTATACCCCTTTTCCACTCCCATGTCAACTGATTTCCATTTTTTCCACCAGATACGTTAACCCTTCCGCCTTCCGGCTTTACTGCCGCATCTTTTTCGCCTGGATTTCCATCCGCGGCATTATCATCGGTCAGCGCAGCGGATGCTGCGCCTTCCTTCTTCCCCTTGCGGAGGGAAACACGCCAGTTACAACTCCGCCAAGATCAGCTCCAGATCAAAGATCATCGGCTCATTCTTTTTCAGCATATATGCCGTACCATTTTCCCTGGCTGTCCGGATATCATCATAGTACCCGCTGGAAGGCTCCAGTGCGCAGCTACAGTCTCCGCGAAAGCCTCCTGCCGTGATTCTCCGGTAATCATTCCTTATAATGGACATAATCGCTGTTCTTATATTCTTTAGGAGAGATCCCCACCACTTTCTTGAAGATCCTGGAAAAATAGTACTGATCCCCATATCCCAGATTCTGAGCCACCTCATAGATATACAGCTCCGATGACCTCAGCATCTTGCAGGCCTCCTTCATCTTCAGATTGATAAAAAAGTCCATGGTAGAATGCTGGGTATACTTCTGAAAAATAGCGTTCAGATGACTTTTGGACAATTCAAATTCCGCTGAAATCTGTTCCAGAGTCAGATTTTCGTGGATATGCTTGTACATATACCGCACCACCCTGGTCACATGGCGGTTCTGCTCCCTGGTGGAATCCCGTTTTTCCCTCTCGTAGATCTCCGCCAGAATCAGAGAGAGCACCTGGGAAATATAGATAAAATTTCCCAGCGTATAGTTCCCCTCCAGAACCCGAAACAGCAGTTCAAACAGAAACATTATCCGGTTGCTGGCATTGACAGAGCTCATTTTTATCACTTTCCGCTCCTCCAGGGGGAAAAATCCCGTATCTTCCCCTTTAAAGTGAACCCAGAGAATACTCCACGGATCATCACCGCTGGCCCAGTACCGGTGTCCCTTAAATCTGGGGATGCAGAATGCCTCATTGGCGCCAAGCCGGTATTCCCTGCCCTCCACCCATATGACGCCGCTTCCCTCCGTACAGTATATGAGAATATATTCCTCGATCCCGTCCTTTCTTTCTCTGAAATGATCCTTTGCCCGGGGGAAAAATCCTACATCCGTCAGGTACATCCGGCGAACCTGGGGATGCTCCACGTAATCCTGGAATGCCTCCGTAGGGAGCACGATCATACGTTCTCCCTTAAATCCATCGCCTTTTTCCTGAAACATGCCACTCATACCGGGAGTGTAACACATTGGCGGAAGATTGTCCATCTTTACTTAGACTCCCCCATTCCCAAATGATAAAGCTGTATGATACAAGCAAGCTTCCTGCGCCTGCCTTATCATTTTGACGATGACAGAACTGTTGGATGATATTCTCTCAGGATATCCAGGAATTCCTGACCGTATTTTTCAAACTTTACCTCTCCCACACCGGATACCTGCAGCATGCCGTTCCGGGTGGTGGGGTGAAGGATACACATCTGCACCAGCGTCTTGTCGGAAAATATGATATAGGGAGGTACTTTCTCCCTCCTGGCGATCTCCATGCGCCGCTCCCGGAGCTTTGCGAAAAGATCCGGATCTGCATCCCCGGCCGAAGCCGGAAGCTTTCCCCCGGACTTTCTGTCCGGGGCGGCTTTCGGCTTCGGTTTTTCTTTCGGCACCTTCATGATCACCGGTTCCCCATCCAGCACCCGACGGCCCTCCCCGGTCATCCGCAGCACCGGATATTCGTCTTCTGTAAGCGTCAGATACCCGTGCCAGATCAGATGATTCATCACCTGCCGGAGCTGATACACGGGAATCTGGCTTCCCTTTCCATACCAGGGATTTCTCTCCATGCCGGTGCGGACGATCTTCTGATTTCTGCTGCCGTGCACCGTGTCCACGATCACTGTCATCCCGTATTCTCTGGGGGCAGAATCCACACAGCCGATGAGCATCCTGGCCGTCTCGCTCACATCCCGGTCCTCAAACCGGGTAAGGCAGTTGGAGCAATTTCCGCAGTAATTGTCTCCATATTCCCCGAAATACCGAAGAATATAGGCTCGCAGACAATCGCTGGTGAAGCAGTAGAAGGTCATTTTTTTCAGCCGTTCCTTCTCCCTCTCCCGGATCAGCGCCGCCGTCTCCGGATCTGTCTCCTCCTCGGCAGGCCCCATCCGGTCGATGAAAAACTGGTTTGTCACCACATCCTGCCCCGCGTACAACAGCAGGCATTCCGAGGGAAGCCCGTCGCGCCCGGCCCTGCCCGCCTCCTGGTAATAGCTCTCCATATTTTTCGGCATATTGTAATGCACCACAAAACGTACATTGGATTTGTCGATCCCCATACCAAAGGCATTGGTAGCCACCATGATCTGCTTCCGGTCAAAGAGGAAATCCTCCTGGTTGTTCCTCCGTTCTTCATCGGACAGTCCCGCATGGTATCTGGTAGCAGAATATCCTCTCTTCACCAATTCCCCGGATATCTCCTCCACCAGCTTCCGGGTAAGGCAGTAAACAATGCCGCATTCCTGGTCATGTTCTCCCAGATACTCCAGCAGCGCCTTCAGTTTATTGGCCGGGTGCCGCACCAGGAATTTCAGATTTTTCCGGTCAAATCCAGTGGTCACCTGTACCGGATCCCGCAGATCCAGAAGCGCCAGGATATCCTCCCGCACCTCCCGGGTGGCCGTAGCCGTAAACGCGCTGACCACCGGCCGTCCGGGCAGCCGCTGGATAAATTCCGAGATTCTCAGATAGCTGGGCCTGAAATCCTGTCCCCACTGACTGATGCAGTGGGCCTCATCCACGCTTACCATGGAAATGGAAATCTGTCCTGCCGCTTCCAGGAAAGAATCCGTAAGAAGGCGCTCCGGCGCCACATATACGATCTTATATCTCCCCTGTACCATCAGGGCCAATGCCTTCCGGTACTGCCCCAGGCTTAAGGAACTGTTGAGAAACGCCGCATGGATCCCCGCCTGGTTCAGAGTAGTCACCTGATCCTTCATCAATGAGATCAGCGGCGATATTACCAGGGTGATTCCCGGCATTAAAAGAGCAGGGATCTGATAGCAAAGGGATTTTCCTGCCCCTGTAGGCATGATCCCCAAGACGTCCCTGCCGTTCATGATCCCTTCCACCAGAGTATCCTGCCCCGGCCGGAAGGAATCATATCCAAAGTATTTTTTCAGTGTCTCCTGCGGTGTTGCCAATAATCCCTGCTCCTTTCCACGTTGTGCGCGGCGCTGGTATTTTACAGCAGTCCGCCTTTCCGACTTCGTTGTCGCAAACTTCAGAGGAACCTCCGCACACAGCGGCCATCCGGCCGCAGGCATTCATCCCTCAGATCTGTTCCATTTCAAACCGCGCTCTAAGCGCTTCCGCCTCTTCCAGTGTATTTCTCCAGCCGAAACGCTTCAGATCCACCCGATAACCCTCCGGCGTCCACTCTACCTTTACGCCTTCTCCTTCCAGCAGCCGCTTCTGCATATCCGGCGTATCAAAAGAAGCAGCGCCGCTCAGTATCCCTCTGGAACTGAGGATCCGGTGTGCCGGGACTTCCTCCCCGGCTCTTCCGGTGCGGAGGGCATATCCCACCTGTCTGGCGTTATTGGGCTTTCCGCACAGCAGAGCGATCTGCCCATAGGTAGCAGTCCTCCCATAAGGGATCTGGGCGCAGACCAGGCGCACTCTTCTGTAAAAATCCATATACAGCTCCATTCCCGGGAAAAAGTATCAAAACCGTTTTCCGTACCGATCACCCGACACAGTCCCTGCTCCTAAAATCCCCAGAAACCGAAAGGATTCTCTTCGGTGGGATCGTTATAGAGCCGGCAGTTCTCCTGCCAGTCCTCCATCTCCGATTTGATGATCTCGCACATCTCTTTGTAATCCGCCTGTTCCACCTTCCCATACTCCGCCATGGACCTGTAAAATTTTTTCAGGCTGGCCGCCGTGCTTTTGATGGTGGCCGGTGTGGACCACATGCACTTGCGGATAAAGAAGTTCCCCAGGAACTCTCCGATATACCCCCATCCCTCTTCCATGGAAATGATATCATCGCTCAGCAGGAATGTATTCAGATAAAAGTTTACATTGGACAGATGGCGGCGGACGGTGGCTTCAGAAAGGCCTTTCTCCTTCATATCCGCCTCAAAGAGATCCAGATACTCATCATTTGCTTCCCGTATTCTCTCACATTCCGCCTGAAAATCTTCCAACGAAATTTCTTCATCCGCATCCCAGTCCTCTTCGATTTCATCCTCCTTCACCGTTCCATCCGCAGTTTCATCCGCAGTTTCATCTGCAGTCTCATCCCCAGTCTCCCTCACTGCTTTACTCTCTGCCTTGTCTTCTGCTTCCCCGGCGGCTTCGTTTCCATCCCCGTCTGCAGCTTGATATTTTTTCAGTTCATCTTCCATTCCTTTTCTCCTTTATCACAGCAGCCAAAAGCGGATTTCTGTCTTTGAGCAATTGTTTTTTTCTGCTTTGATTATATGCGGAATCTATGATGTTTTCAATAGGGAATTGGAAAAGTTCTCTTTATTCATAACAGTTCAGCTTTCCGGCCTCACTGTTACAAATGCCTGCACACAGGCTGCATAATCGCATCCTGGTGCCTACCAGTCTCGGGATCACGCTGCGAATGCAGCGTGATCTACACTCCGTTTCGGTCGGCGCTTAACATGTGCCACTGGCACACAGCGCCCTCGCGGGATAGTAGAAGGCTGAAATGTTACCTTCACTCATATACCTCGCAGAACCGGCCGGCCGCCGCCGGGGGCTCTCCGTGTATGTACAGATGCGCCGTATCTCCGTAGGAGGTCATCCTGAACGACGCGGTACCCTTCCGCCGCTCCTCTGTCACAAAGGTGGTGACTCCTGTGGGCGCGGCTATGGTATTCTGCCAGAGCACCATGGGAGATATTCCCGTCAGATGTCCCGCCAGCACGCAGGTCAGTCCGAAATGGCAGAAGAATACCAGCGTGTCATTGCAGGGTCTTTCCGCCCGGTAAATATTCCCCTGCCGCACATATCCATGCTCAGCCAGAAGTCTGTCAAAATTCTCTGTCACCCAGAGATATTCTTCTTTTACCTTCCCCTCCCGGAAAGCCTCCGGCTCATACCACCGGTCCTTCTGATAGAACCTCTCTTCCCGGATCCAGTCCTGGGGAAGCCAGTCCCAGGCAATCGTCTCCTGATCCTCCACATCCGGCCGCTGCACTCTGCAGGCAAATTCCCGAAGCCATTCACATTCCACCGCTTCTCTCCCCAGTTTCTTCAGCGTACAGGAGGCTGTATCTTTGGCTCTCCCCAAAGGCGAAACATAAAACTCCTTCACATCCAGACGGCAGATCCTTTGGGACAGATACTCTGCCTCCCGCCATCCCTTCTCCGTCAGGGAATCTCTCTCATAGTCCGGATCCCCGTGCCTGATCATCAGTAATTTCATACGAACGTTCTCCCATCCATTCCAAATTCTGTTTGTTCCCGCGGGCAGCGGGCCTGGCGGACATGCCGGCATATTCCTTTGGCGGCGCTGTGTGTCGGCGGCACACGGTCAGCACCGAACGAAACCAAGCGCAGACCTGCCGGCCCCGCGTCGGGCGCGCATCCGCTGTCCACTTCAGGATAGCATCCCTTCCGGAAGATTGCAAGCATGGCGGTCGCTTGCTGGGCGTATCCATCGGTCCCCGATCTGCGCGATACCACGGACAGCTCACGGCTAAGCCGTTCGCTGTCCGTTGCCCGGCAAATGCCCGCTCATGCAAGCATGGCGGTCGCTTGCCGGGCGTATCCATCGGTCCCCGATCTGCGCGATACCACGGACAGCTCACGGCTAAGCCGTTCGCTGTCCGTTGCCCGGCAAATGCCCGCTCATGCAAGCATGGCGGTCGCTTGCCGGGCGTATCCATCGGTCCCCGATCTGCGCGATACCACGGACAGCTCACGGCTAAGCCGTTCGCTGTCCGTTGCCCGGCAAATGCCCGCTCATGCAAGCATGGCGGTCGCTTGCCGGGCGTATCGCGCCAAAAAATGGAAGGCGCGGATGGATGCGGCCTTCCATGACTGTATACTTTCTTCTGTTGACAGGAATCAGATCTCCTAGCTGCTCACTTATAGATTCCTTCTCTGTGCGCCGTCTGGTACATAGCGATAACATTTTCCACCGGCGTATTATCCTGGATCTCATGGGTGGGCGCAAAATGATACCCGTATCCATCCATCATGATTTCCAGTGTCCGGCGGCAGGTCTCCTCCACTTGTGCAGGTGTCCCCCAAACAAGAGGGCCGGCCGTGGAAATACATCCCCGGAAACACAGCCGTCCTCCGAAATGTTTTTTCAGATATTCCGGCTCCATGTGCCAGGCCTCCGGCTGCAGGGTATCTACACTGCGGATTCCCATTTCGATAAAATCTTCATAAGCCCAGCTGGAGCTTCCGCAGGTATGGATCATCACCGGAATCCCGTAAGCATCCGCCAGATCCACATACATCTGGTGAATAGGGCGGATCTGCTTGCGGAACAGTTCCAGACTGATCATGGGACCCCGCTGGGTTCCCAGATCCTCTCCCAGCCACATAAAGTCGATCATTCCCCGGCAGCGGTCCAGGATACGCTCCATCACTTTCAGCTTCATCTGTGCCCGCTTCCTGATAAACCGCAGCGCCGCCTCATCTTCTGTCAGCAGACAGCACAGCACATCCTCCATTCCCATCAGACGTCCGTTGGAATTGATGATATCCGGGTCTCCGGGACTTCCCAGAAAAATCCCGTAATCCTGCATTTCCTTTGCGTAGTCATAGGCCAGATCATAATCAAAGTCATCCGGATCGGGAACAGGAAAATTATCAAAATCCTCCGGATCAGCGTCCTTCAGGGGAAAATCGCAGAAATCCCAGTATCCGCCTGTGTCATGCTCCACCCAGCGCATAACAGCTCCCTCCACAGGATCCACTCTTCTTCCCGGAGGGGCCTGAAACAGCGAAGGTCCGGCATACTTCATGGGTACTCCTCTGTAATCCACCCCCAGAGCCTGGTACAGCAGCTCCAGATTCTCTCCCGGAATCCCCAGCCGCTGACACAGCCGCCGGTGAATACCGGGATTCGCCTCATAGCCGATGGTCACCCGGTCTGTCTTCTCCATCTGAAAAGTCTTTCTTACCCGCTCCTTTGCGCTCATGGTTTCCTTTGCCTTCTCAATGACTGGCATTGCCGTCACCTCCCTGTTTTCAGCAGATTCCTGTTCTTTTTCCTATTATTTCACCGGCTCCGCCGGTGAACGCCATTCGCCGTTCGCCAGAAGCAAGCTCTGCTTTCTTCGGCTCACTTTCGCTCATTATATCAGTCACCTGAATTCGGCAATCCGGAGATTCCCAATGTATTCATCCCTTCACCCCGCCTGCTGTCATAGAAGCCACGAAGTATTTCTGCAGGAAAATAAACAATAGATACAGCGGAATCACGATCACGCATACGGCGGCACACAGCATCGGCCAGTTGGTTCCAAATTGGTCCTTAAAGTTCAACAGTCCCACTGTCAGCGGAATTCCCTTTGTTGTGGTCAGCGTGGCTGTCTGAGCCCACATCAGTTCTCCCCATACAAATGAAAAATTCATTACAATACAGGTCGCCAAAGCACTCTTCATCAGCGGAAGGACAATTTTGAACATCGTAACGATTTCTCCGGCCCCATCTATTCTGGCCGATTCCAAAAGTTCTGACGGCACCGTATCAAAATAATTTTTCAGAATAATCGTAGTTCCTGGAATAGACCACCCGACATAAGCAATCACTATTGGCCAGAACATCGTCCGAAGAATTCCCAGTCTGGACATCATAATATACAACGGAATGATGATCGTTTCTGTCGGCAAAAGCTGGATGCCAAAACAAAACAGCAGGATCAGTTCCGGATGCGGCAGTCTCAGCCGGGCAATCGCATATGCCGCCATAATAGAAAAAGTTTCAATCAACAGCAGCGACAGCGCAGCAATTATCACGCTGTTCAGAAAATATTCCCCTACATGCCCTGTAACCATAGCCTCTATATAATTTCCGAAACGCATCTGTTCCGGCCACGCCCAGATATCCCCATAAAATTCATTCATAGTTTTCAGCGACGTCTGAAAGGAGAAAAAAATCGGATACAGACATGCCACAGAAAATAGAATCAAAACCACACGGAAAAGCCAGACATATAAAGGAGTTCTGGAAATTTTGGAATGCTTTCTGTATTTTTTAGTATTCATACGTTTCACCTCCCAGACTCTTTCTCACCAGCAGTATCAGTATAATGATAAGTACGGCAAATACCAGAGAAAGCGCCGATGCATAACCAAATTTGTTATAGGTAAATGCCTGCTCAATAATACGGATCGGCGCCGTCTTGGACAAATCTCCAGGGCCTCCTCCTGTCATGGTAGCCACAATATCATATGTCTTAAACGCCCACATCACCATCATGGAAAATACCATCTTAATACTGGGCTTTATCAGCGGTAAAATCACCCGCCTGATTTCCTGCCAATAAGTAGCTCCGTCCAGTCTGGCGGACTCAAATAATGACTCAGGCAAGCTCAGAATAGCCGTATAGGTAAGCATCATAATCGCTCCGGAAGATCTCCACCCCTGAACTACTCCGATAACTACCAGAATAAGACCTTTTTTAGCCAGCCACGGCTGTGTCAGAGCTCCCAGCCCTGCCGCCTCCAGAAGGTTATTGACCAGTCCCTGATCTGTAGCCAATACAAACGTAAACAGCAGACCCACTACCGTCATGGGAAGCATTCCCGGACTGTAAAACACAAAACGATAAAAGGCCCCTTCTACCCGATTCACCTTATAAATCATCAGCGCCAAAGCCATCCCCAGAATCATGGCTACAGCGGCGGCTATCACAGAAATAGCCAGCGAATGGCCGATGGTCTTCAACGTAGCATTATCTGTAAATACTTTGACGTAATTCGTAATCCCAACGAACTTTATCGCGGAATTTCCATTCCAGTCACAAAAACTCAGTACAATGTTCCATCCCACCGGAATAATCATTGTCAGCAATACCATAAGAGCAGCCGGCAAAATAAACAGAAATCCAAAAAATCTCAGCTTTCTGGTGATTGCGTTCTTTCCTGGGGAAGAGGGTGCTGTTATTTTACTTGTCTTCATAATCTATCATTCCTCCTGACATCCCAAAGAGTCCATTCAGCCCAAAATATATTTATGAATCATCAAAGGCTGCCGTCTCGGCAGTACGCCTGGCACGGCAGCCCTTCTCAGACGGAATTCTTATCCCTGTTTCTCATCTGTCTGATTTCAGCAGTATTTCCTGCGGCTCTTTATCATTCGCCTACAGCGGCCTGACGCATGGCCTCCATATCGTCCAGCGCGCTTTCTCCGTTATTTACATAGTTCGCAGGCATCTGATACATAATATACTGGGACAGTTCTGCATCGATATTAATAATCTCTGTCGGATATACGGAGGATGTTCTTCTTGAAACCTGAGCCATCAACTCTGCGTTCACATCCGCGTCCTCATTGATTTTATTTGTTACTACCGTACCGATTTCCGCTCTCATGGTGGCAATCTCCGGACCAGTCAGATACTTCATAACTTCCAGAGCTCCCTCAAGATTTTTGGTACAGGTGGGAATGAAATATCCGTCGTTTCCTCCCAGAAGAGGATCTGTAGGATTCTTTCCCATGGACGGCCAATCCATGATCTTATACGTTTCCAGCCCTGTCTTTTCCAGATTCGTCGCCACACTTCCATTTACCGCGAACATAAATGCATATTCTCCCTGAGAGAACGCCGCGATCGCCTGATCTCCGGTAACAGCCAGCGCCCCTTCTCCAGGGTAAAAAATACCGTTTTCATAGGCGCTTGCCACCATTTCCGTAGCTTCTACAATCTTATCGTCTTTGAAGGAAACTTCTCCTGCATTCCATGCGTCCAGTTCTTCATCCGTATCCCAGCACTGCATATATGCGTTTCGGATCGTCCAGCAAGCACAGCTCTCATCTATGCAGGCGCCGAATTTGCCTGTTTTCTCCGTAATCTGCTCACAGGCGGAAATGAATTCATCCCAGGTCCACGCCCCATCCTCCGGAAGCGTCACACCTGCGGCATCTGTAAGTTCCGTATTGGCAATAATCAGCGGATACACGCTTCCATAGGGCACATTGTACAGCTTCCCATCGTACGTTCCTATCTCCAGCGAAGAGGGGTCTGTAAACTGATCTCTCCACTCGTCATCCATATACTCTGTCAGATCGGTAGCTAAATCCGCAGAAGTAAAGGAATTCATCTGATTCGGCCAATACATTACTACATCGATCTGTTCTCCCGCTGTAGCCGCGGTTTTTACAGTCTGTTCCAAAGCCGTCTGATCCAGGATCTTGATCGTCAGATTGTATTTGTCGTCAAATTTTTCATGAAGCATCTCCTGCAGCGGTTCATCAGCCTCTGTTTTCATAAATACGCAGACCAGATCTTCTTTTTCGCCGGAACCTTCCTGGGAATCTTCTCCGGAATCGCTCTCTGACGATGCTTCTTTGCCGGAATTTTCGGAACCCTCATCCGAACTTCCGCAGCCCGCCGCGCTGATCATCATCAGTCCTGCAAGTCCTAAGGCCAGCCATCTCTTTTTGTTTCTCATAAATACCTCCTTCTCCGGCCATGTTTCCGTATCAGCCGGTTGTTTTGTTGATACCTATATCCTAACGAAAAAAAGATGTTTCAAAAATAGCAGAATTCTCACATCATATAGGAAATTTCTATCATATTTTTTGATTTCGGCAGTCACTTGCCGAACAGCCAAAAGTCTTTTTAAACAGCTTAGAGAAGTATACATAATCACTGTATCCCACCCGTTCCGCAATCATTTTTACCGGAAACGAAGTATTCTGCAGTAAACGCCTTGCCTCCTCCATCCGAATCCGCAGCAGATAATCGGTAAAAGGGCGCCCCGTCTCCCGTTTAAAAATTGAGCTGAGATAATTGGGGGATTTTTTTAATTCTTCCGCTACCTTCTCTATCGTTACCGGTTCCGAAAAATGCTTTTCCAGATATTTGACCGCTGCGGCCACAGTGGGGGAAAACAGATCTAACCGCTGTTTTTGCGCCTTTTGATCCGCCACCTCCAAAAGAAATTCTCCAAAAGCCTGAATATACTCTTCCAGATATTCCGCCTGTTCCCAGGCTGTCCTCATCCCTTCCGGGGACAGGTAATCCTCCATATTCTTCGTCAATTCGTGAACGATCCGCATCAGAAACTCCTTGAGCTGCCCTTTGCCGGGTCTCGCATCTGCAGCATATCGTTTCAGCTTTGTCACTGCCTGCCCCAGCGCTTCTTTGTCCGCGCGCTCTCCTGCCTGCAGAACAGCTTTGCACAATACTTCTGTTTTTTCTTCAGTCCAGATGGAATCCTCTCTCAAACCTTCCCAGAAAATAACCGCTCCCCTTCCGATGTAAAAGCTCTCCTCCAATGCTTCTCCGGCCTCCTGCCAGGCCCGATAAATCCCACGGCTGGAATGTCCGTCTGAAATTCCCGCAGTCGCCGTTACCCTTTCTTCCTTCATCCGTTCATTGATCGCCTGGATCCGATTTTTTATCTCTATCTTCTGCTGATACATTTGAAGGACAGACACTGTCCCAGGGCAAAAAAACAGGATGATCTCTTTGCACCGGTCCCGTTCCATCCGCAGAAAAATCCCGCCAAAATAATCAGCCATCCCTTCCAATTCATGTTCTACTTCTGACTTTCCAATCTCCCTCTCATCCCCATACTCTATGCGGATTTTATTCACCAGAATCCGAACAGGTCTGTCGCTCCCGGCTTTTCCCAGCAATCCTAAAATGATTTCCGACAGATCCCTTTCTTCCTCCGGATGGTAAAGCGCATACCGAAGTTTTTCCTCCTGCTCCTCCCGTTCCATCTGCAGCCGCATCTCGCGGATATCTCTGACCTGTCTGTCAACCAACTGAATCAGCCGTTCCATCCGAACCGGTTTCAGTTCATAATCGTTAGCTCCATTTCTCAACGCTTCCCGGGCATAATCAAAGTCAGCATAAGCGCTGAGAATAAGAAAGCGCGCCTCCGAGTCAAACTTTCTCACCTCATGCAGAAATTCCAATCCATTCATCTGGGGCATCCGGATATCTGCCAGAATAATATCCGGTTTAAAATCTTTCAGTTCCTCCAATGCCGCCCTTCCGTTCGGATAGTCCCGCACCTGATCGATTCCTACGGTCTCCCAGTCAATGCCATACCGTATTCCTTCTCTTATCTGCCTGTCGTCATCCACGATCATTAATTTCATATTCCACCTCCTCAAATATCCGTTCAAGGCGAAATCCGCATCTGTTTTTCTGTCTGTTCAGAGTATCTCAGCAGCACCTTTACTATGGTGCCCGCTCCTTTTCTGCTGTAAAACCTCAGACCGCAGTTTTCTCCGGAAGTAAGGCGCACTCTTTCATCAATATTCCTTAACGCGAAGGCGTTGGAGGGATCAGACTCTGAACGCATCCAGGCGCGCACCCGCGCCTGATCTGTTCCCACCCCATTATCCGCTACTGTAATTTCCACCAACTGTTCTCTGTTTTTGATCCGTTTTCTCACTCTTACCAAAATCTTTCCGCCGTTCTCTTTCTCCTCCAATCCATGAACTATCGCATTCTCCACCAATGGCTGAACAATCAGTTTCGGGATTTCGGCCTCTTTCAATTCCTCCTCCACAGAAATTTCCAGCTCTACCGGAACGGAATAGCGTTTCTTCACCAAATAGAAATAAGACTGCGCCAGATCCAGCTCTTCCTGGATGCACAATGTCTCCTTTCCAAAATTCAGCACATGTTTAAAAATTTCCGACAGCGCTTCCAACTGACGTCCCACTTCATAATCCCGATTGCGGATCGCCGTCCAGTGAATACTGTCCAGAGTATTATAAAGAAAATGAGGTTTCATCTGGGTCAGCAGTCCTTCCCTCTCTGCTTCCTGAGTCTTGATTTTCTCAAGATATACCTGATTTACCAGATGGTTGATCTTATCCATCATATCTTCAAAGTTTCGGATGATACTGCCAATCTCGTCTTCATTAGAAGGCAGACTGCTCTGCTCCATTTCCCCCCATTTCACTCTGTTCATCCGAATAGAAAGTCTCTTTAAAGGAGCAATGATGTAGCGATTCTGAATCCATGCATACGTCATTCCAAATACCAGACAAACACCTACAGATACCAGCATAAAAATGATTCCTGAATTCGTACCGCTATTTTCCATAATACTGATCAGATACCACCCGTTCTGGCATCTCACATAATAAAGCCAGGCATCCGTGTCACGCCAACGGATACGGAAATAACCTGACTCCTGATCTTCCTGCTGCAGAATAGTCTCCAGATATCCTTTGTTCTTTCCCAGATCACGCTTCCAGCGTGAGGATATCACTTCTCCCTTTTCATTAATGATCATAGAATCCCGTCCATCTTCCGGCAAATAGCTGAGATAACGTATCCGCAGCTTTTCCTCGGAAAGACAGACAAAAACTTCTCCCATCCGGGAATTTCGATATACATTATATATATTGGAATACAGCGTAATTACCTGCTCCTGCTGCAGTTTCCCATATTCCCAGTACTCTGCTTTCTGCGCGCCGGTCCAGAAAGAGGTTTCATTCTCCAGCCGTTCCATCTGTGCCGGATCCATCTCGTCATTCAGATACTTATCTCCTCTCTGAAAGACGATTTTTTCCCCGTCACCGATTCCTGCCGCGAACCAATAATCATTCTGATTGAATTCCTCTTCAAAAAAATCCGCCAGCGCAAGATAATCCTTTGATTTTCCCCTGTTATTTAATATCCTGGAAATATTGGCATTCCCCTGGCAAGTATTTGTAAATTGCCGGGCCTGTTCCAGAACATTATCCAATTCCGCTGCCAATTCTTCCAAAACACTCAGTTCATAGACTCGTTGACTGTCCTTCTCCTGGCTGACCATTTTGTTGGAAATAATTCCTCCTACCAATGAAAAAGGAAGCAGGATACACATAACAAGTGCTCCTGCCATCTTACGCTGTATTGACCAGTTACGATATAAAAAAATGGTTTTCTTTCGCTTTCCGGACTGTAAGTTCCTCATTTCTGCTGTCTCTTCTCCTCCGAAATCCATGGAATGCTGTCAGCTATCCGCCATTGTAACAGTTCAGCCTTCCGGCTTCACTGTTACAAATGCATGCACACAGGCTGTGATTTTCGCAGCCTGGCGCCCGCAAATCTCGGGATCACGCTGCGAATGCAGCGTGACACCTCGCGGGACATTGGAAGGCTGAACTGTTACCCGCCATTCTCTCTTTCCAGTTCCTTCATATCTGCTTTGATAATTATCTATATTTAGATATAAAAATTATAGCATAGAATATCCGACAGCTAATATAGTCGGATTCTCCACTTTTTATTGCAAATTTCTCCACTGATCTTTTTCATCCTTTTCCTTTTTGGATACTTTTTCTTTATGCGTTTGCATATAATTTGATAATTTATGCATTTTATATTTTTATTTTTGCTTAATAATAACTATATCTTATTTTATAAGAATTTGCAATATCAACTTCCGGAGTTTAGCGATTTTCAGTCCCTCCTGCTAAAGTAAAATCCGCTTTCCCCTATCTCTCTCTTATTTTTTCCTGTATAATAACCTTAAATGTTGATGAAGTCATAAGCTGTATCGTACAGAAACATTTGGCTCATCGCCAAGTACCTGATCAAACCTGCTTTTCAAGTATCCGCATCCAACGCAGAAAGGAGCCGCCCATGAACGAAACTTTATACTTTAACGGCACGATTCTTACTATGGAATTTCCATCGATATCCCAGTATCCGTCAGTTACAACAGTTCCTGCAGTTTCCTTTGCCGCCCAACGCTCCAATCCATATGCCCCCAGGACTTCCGCCCAGGCAGAGCCACCCCAGGCCGTTCTGGTCCGCGACGGTCTGATCGCGGCCACCGGTTCTCTGGAACAGTTGAAAAGTCAGGTTCACCCCGGCTGCCAGTTCAGGGATCTGGAAGGTCATACTCTGATGCCGGCTTTTATCGACAGCCACAGTCATTTCTCCGCTGTAGCCAATTCCCTGCTGCAGGTCTCCCTGGAGGGCGCAGAGGATTTCCAGGATATTATCCGGCGTATACAGGAATTTATCAGGAAAAATCAGATCCCGGAAGGACAGTGGGTAATCGCGCAGGGATATGATCACAACCTTCTGTCGGAGAAAAATCATCCCCGCCGCCAGGTTCTGGATCAGGCGTCCGCCCGCCATCCCATTATCCTTCAGCATGCCTCCGGTCATGTGGGTGTTTTCAATACCCTGGCGCTCCGTCTTCTGGAAATCACCCGGGATACTCCCTGTCCGTCCGGAGGCGTTCTGGAACAGATCAACGGTCAGCCATCCGGATATATGGAAGAAAACGCATTCATCCATTTTCTTCAGAAAGCCCCTGCCCTTCCTTCTGCCCAAAAGCTGCTGAACGCCTTTGACAGAGCCCAGGATATCTACGCTTCCTATGGGATCACTACCATCCAGGAAGGATATTTCAGCAGTCAGCTGATCCCATTATACCGCAGCCTTACCGGCCAGAAGCTGCTCCGCCTGGATGTGGTGGGTTATCCGGACTGGAAGGAGATCGATCAGGTCCTGGAAGAGTTTCCTCTGTCCAGACGGCAGTACCACCGCCGTCTGAAGATCAATGGCTGCAAAATGTTCCTGGACGGTTCTCCCCAGGGAAGAACTGCCTGGATGCGCAGCCCTTATGCAGATGACCAGTCTTACCGGGGATACCCTACCATGGATGATGCCGATGTGATACAGGCCTGCCGGGCCGCTCTGGACCGGAAAGTTCAGATCCTGGCACACTGCAATGGGGATGCTGCCGCCGCCCAGTATCTCCGGTGCTATGAGACCGCTGCCGGACCGGATCCTGAAAATGGCCCGGATATCCGCCCTGTGATGATCCATGCCCAGCTTCTGGGACCGGACCAGCTCCCCAAAGTGAAGGCTCTGGGGATGATCCCCTCCTTCTTTATCGCCCACATCTTTCACTGGGGTGATATCCATATCCGGAACTTCGGTCTGGAGCGGGCCTCCAATATCAGTCCCGCCGGATCAGCTTTAAGGCTGGGGATCCCCTTTACTTTCCATCAGGATTCCCCCGTCATTCGTCCCAACATGGCGGAGACGCTGTGGTGCGCTGTCTGCCGGCACACCCGGCAGGGAATCCTCCTGGGAGCCGACCAGAGAATCCCGGTGGAATCAGCCCTTGCCGCTGTCACAGCAAACGCCGCCTGGCAGTATGGAGAAGAAGGTGAAAAGGGCAGCATCACCCCCGGTAAAAGAGCCGACCTGGTGATCCTCAGGCAAAATCCCCTAAAGCTCCCCCCAGAGGAGCTGAAAGATCTGACGGTAATGGAAACCATCAAAGACGGTCAAAGTATCTGGAGAAAGCCCTGACAGTTACAGTTCAGCCTTCCGGCTTAACTGTTACCCCTGACGTACTCCAGCGGACCCACAGGGTTTGACACTCCGCTGCGGCCGTTCCTTCACAGACGTACGCTTCCGGCAGGCGGCGTTTCCCATCGGTAAGTCATTTCCGCTCCCCGCAAAGCTCAAAAAACCCCGCAGCAGAGCTGTGATGCATAAGCTTTACATCACAGCATAGCTGCGGGGTTTGATCCGTGGTACCGTTTTCAGCCGCAGGGCAGGTTTTCACCGCTTCGGTGGGTGCAAAACGTGTGCCGGGCGGAAATATATCTGTTTTTTCCATGCAGTACTTCGCTTTTGCGCTTTTCCCTTCGGATTATTCTCTTTCCTCCAGAAGCCGCGTCAGCTCATCCACCGTAACATTCCGATCTGCCATCAGCTGCTGCAGCTTCTGAATCTTCAGATCTGAAATCTCCTGTTGGATCTGTTCTCTCTCTTCCTCCAGCTTCTCCATTGTCTCCTTGGCGGCATCGTACTTTCCATTCAGGTCTCCCAGTTTCTTCTCCAGTAACTCCAGCTGTTTTGCATAATTTTTGCGTCTTGCCATCTCAATACCTCCATGAGTTTTCCGCATCAGCCTGGAACCAGGGCGCAGGGTATACGCCCTCTCCAGCCGCTGCATTTTTTTCATTATAAACCAGCTTTTCCCAAAAGGCAACCAAAGACCCGGAATATTTTCCGCAGTCCTGTTTCCTACTTGCCAGCAGATGCTTTTGTGCAAGCACAACGCGTGTGCTGTCAAGCAGGAAACGGCTGTGAATAGTAACCGGGATCACACCGTCAATCCACAGGGTCCGCACTCTGTTTCAGCCGCGCCAGGCATGTGCCGCCGCTCCACAGCGGCATTCGCCTGGCTCACTCCAGCACCAGATAAATTTCTGACAGCTCCTCCAGGATTTTCCGGATTCCCGCCTTCTCCTCCACCTTTTCCCGGTAAAAACGTTCCGCGATCCCATTCATATCCCGCAGCACTGCCTCCGGATCATCTGTGATCCCATACGTATCTCTCAGATACGCGCATCCTTTCTCCGTTCCCTGGTCCCAGAAGGAATTCCGCAGCCCCGGAACCGGTTCAAACCCTTTTCCGATCACATAGAGATCCGCCAGATCATTCCACAGCCCCATGGAATCCACCAGTGTCCCATCCATGTCGAAAATCGCTCCGTCTATCTCCATTCCTCTCCAAATCATTGTTTTCTCCTCTGTTCCATTCTTCCGCCTGCTGCCGACGGAAAAAGGGAGCCCGGATCTCTTCTCCAGGTTCCCTCTCTTATCTGTCTCGGGCAATTCCCCGCAGCGGCGGCTTTTCGGCTTCTCTGCCCTCAGGCTTTCAGCACCTTCCGTCCGCAGCACTGTTTGTATTTCTTTCCGCTTCCACAGGGACAGGGATCGTTGGGGTAAACCTTTCCTTCTGCCCGGCGCACCGGCCCTTTTGCGGATTCATCCTTGTTGGTTCCCGTCACCTGTGCCACCTGTTCCCGTTCCACTTTCTGTTCAATACGCACATGATACAGCAGCCGGATGGTATCCTGCTGGATCGAGCTGATCATGCCATCGAACATCTCGAAAGCGCTCATCTTGTACTCCACCTTGGGGTCTCTCTGTCCATAAGCTGCCAGACCCACGCCCTGACGAAGCTGCTCCATATCATCGATATGGTCCATCCACTTCCGGTCGATCACCTTCAGAAGCACCACCCGTTCCAGCTCCCGCATCTGCTCAGCCTCCGGGAATTCGGCCTCCTTCAGCTCATACAGCTTGATGGCCTCTTCCTTCAGCTCCTGCTTCAGCTGGTTTTTCTTCATACCCTTCACCCGCTCAGTGGTGATCACCTTAACAGGAATGATAGGCAGAAGCACTGTATTCAACTCCATCAGATCCCAGTCTTCTGAATCCGCCTCATCGTTGAGACACATATCAATGGTGTTGTCGATGGTGTCCGTGATCATCTTGCAGATGGCATCCCGCATATTCTCTCCGTCCAGAACCCTGCGGCGCTCTTTGTAAATGATCTCTCTCTGCTCGTTATTTACCTGGTCGTACTCCAGCAGGTTCTTACGGATACCATAGTTATTGCTCTCGATCTTCTTCTGTGCCTTCTCAATGGCCCCGGACAGCATCTTATGCTCAATCTGCTCATCCTCGCCCACACCCAGACCGGAAAATACCTTCATCAGCTTTTCAGACCCGAACAGGCGCATCAGATCATCCTCCAGGGAAATATAAAAACGGGATTCTCCCGGATCTCCCTGACGGCCGGCACGGCCCCGCAGCTGATTGTCGATACGTCTGGATTCATGCCGCTCCGTACCAATGATCTTCAGTCCGCCTGCGGCTCTGGCCTCATCATCCAGCTTGATATCTGTACCACGGCCGGCCATATTGGTGGCGATGGTCACTGTGCCCGCCACACCGGCCTGGGCCACGATCTCCGCCTCCAGCTCATGGAACTTGGCGTTCAGCACCTGATGCTTGATTCCCTCCCGCCGCAGCATGTTGCTGAGAAGCTCTGAGGTCTCAATGGTGATGGTACCCACCAGCACCGGCTGATTTTTCTCATGGGCAGCCTTGATCTCCCGTACAACCGCGCGGAACTTCTCCTTCTTGGTCATATAGACCGCATCCTCCCGGTCGATACGCTGTACCGGACGATTGGTGGGGATCTCCACCACATCCATGCCGTAGATATCCCGGAATTCCTGTTCCTCAGTCAGCGCCGTACCGGTCATACCGGCTTTCTTTTTATATTTATTGAAAAAGTTCTGGAAAGTAATGGTAGCCAGCGTCTTGCTCTCCCGGCGCACCTTCACATGCTCCTTGGCCTCAATAGCCTGATGCAGGCCATCGGAATACCTTCTTCCCGGCATGATACGTCCGGTAAACTCATCAACGATCAGTACCTGATCGTCCTTCACCACATAATCCTGATCCCGGAACATCAGATAATGAGCTCTTAAAGCCAGGATAATATTGTGCTGGATCTCCAGATTCTCCGGATCCGCCAGGTTCTCAATGTGGAAGAACTCCTCCACCTTCTTCACACCCTGCTCGGTAAGGTTCACCACCTTATCCTTCTCATTGACGATAAAATCCCCGGTCTCGATGATTTCCTCGCCCATGATGGCGGTCATCTTAGTCATCTCACCGCTGGCCTCGCCCTTCTCCAGCTGCTTTGCCAGAATATCGCAGACCTCATACAGCTTGGTGGACTTTCCGCTCTGTCCGGAGATGATCAGGGGGGTTCGGGCCTCATCGATCAGCACCGAGTCCACCTCGTCAATGATGGCATAGTGGAGATCTCTCTGTACCAGCTGCTCCTTGTAGATCACCATGTTGTCTCTCAGATAGTCGAAACCATCCTCATTGTTGGTCACATAGGTGATATCGCAGGCATACTGTTCCCTCCGCTCATCATTCTTCATGGAATTCAGGATCACACCTACAGTCAGGCCCAGAAATTCATGAACCTTTCCCATCCACTCAGCATCACGCTTGGCCAGGTAATCATTGACCGTAACGATGTGCACACCCTTGCCCTCCAGGGCGTTCAGATATGCGGGACAGGTCGAAACAAGGGTTTTTCCTTCACCGGTCTTCATCTCCGCGATACGGCCCTGATGAAGAATGATACCGCCGATCAGCTGTACCCGGTAGTGTTCCATGTTCAGCACACGTCTGGCCGCCTCCCGTACCACGGCAAATGCCTCCGGAAGCAGGTCATCCAGAGTCTCTCCCTTGCCCAGCCTTTCCTTAAATTCTCTTGTCTTATCCTTTAACTGGTCATCCGTCAGTTTGATCATATCGGGGCGCAGCGCCTCGATCTTATCCACCAACGGCATAATTCGTTTCAGTTCTCTGGAGCTGTGGGTTCCAAAAATCTTTTCTGCAAATTTCATAAATCCACTCCTGTAGTTCTGCTGGTTTTCAATACAACGACAGCTCATCCATCAGACCACAGACCCGCCGATGGCGCTGATATCTGAGCTGTTACCAAAATACCTTTCTTATTTTAGCACTTTCTTTCCTGTTGCACAACCTGAGAATATGGGATTTCCGCAAAATATGTGACAGTTCCGCCTTCCGGCTTCGCTGTCACAACTGCATACCGCGTTCCCTCTTTTACATAGCTGGGATTTTCCCGAAAAAAGAAAGCCGCCCATCGGACGGCTTCTCTCTTTTTCTGTGGCTCAGCACTCCGGCTCGATCAAACCGTAAGTATTGCCCTTTCTCTTATATACCACGTTTACCTCATCCGTCTCCGCGTTGCGGAATACGAAGAAGTTATGTCCCAGCAGCTCCATCTGTACACAGGCATCTTCCGGATACATGGGCTTCATACCGAATCGTTTGGTACGGATGATCTTTACTTCCTCATCCTCCATGAAATCGTCCTCCACAAAGGCCTTCTGGAAGTTCCCTCCGCCCTGCTGCTTATTGATGATCTTGGTCTTATATTTTCTCAGTTGGCGCTCAATGACCTCTTCCACCAGATCAATGGACACGTACATGTCACTGCTCACCTGCTCCGAACGGATGATATTCCCTTTTACAGGAATGGTAACTTCAATCTTCTGTCTCTCTTTTTCCACACTTAAGGTTACATGGACTTCTGTCTCAGGAGTAAAATATCTCTCCAACTTACCCAGTTTATCCTGTACGGCGGTTTTCAGACCTTCCGTCACTTCGATATTTTTTCCGCTGATAATAAATTTCATGCTGTCAACCCCTTCGTCCTATATTTTACAGAGTCTGTGAACCGCACATATAACAGTTCAGACCTTACGGCTTCGCTGTCATAAATGTATGCACGCATACCGCGCTTCCTGCGGCCTGTTGTCCGTATGTTATTGTTCACAGCCAAACTACAGCGGCTGTTCCCTGGTTCCTTCTCTGTAAGTAGTTTTATTATACCAATTTGCAGCCATTTTTGCAACGATTATTCGATAATTTGTAGTGTTTTTATGATTTTTACAGTTAATTTTCACAAAATTTTTTGATTTGTGAAAATGGCATCGGACCGCCGAACAGGTCCAGCGCGCTTCCCACCGTCACATCCAGACGGTTCTTTCCCGCTTCCTTCAGTTTTTCCAGATCCCGAAAGCTTCCGACTCCGCCTGCGTAAGTAATGGGAATCCCCTCGCATTCAGCCAGAAGGGCGGCCAGCTCCGTCTCGATCCCCGAGGCCTTCCCTTCCACATCCACTGCATGTACGAGAAATTCATCGCAGCAGCCGGACAGCCTGTCCAGCGTCTCCCGGTTCACCTCCACCTGGGTAAATTTCTGCCAGCGGTCCGTGACGATCCAGTAAGCGCCGTCCCTTTTCCGGCAGCTCAGGTCCAGAACCATCCGCTCCTTTCCCACCGAGCGGAGCATGTTCTCCAGATGTTCCCAGGAAATCTGTCCGTCCCGGAAAACATAGGAGGTTACGATCACATGGCTGGCGCCTGCATCCAGAAACTCCCAGGCGTTCTTGGGCCTGATTCCGCCCCCTGCCTGCAGTCCGCCCGGATAAGCCCGCAAAGCGGCCAGCGCCTGCTCTTTTGTTTCCTTATAGTAAGGCGAAGTCTCTGGATTCAGTAATATAATATGTCCTCCCCGTATCCCATATGACTGGTAAAACCGGGCATAAAAGGCCGCATCCTGTTCCGAGACAAAATTCTCTCTGGCCAGATCTCCCTGATCCCTCAGGCTGCCGCCCACAATCTGTTTCACCTTCCCGTTATGTATATCAATACACGGCCGAAATCTCATTTCTCATCCTCATTTCTCTTTCATTTGCTTCCTGTTTGCTCTGTCCGCATCCCCTTTGCCGGATCCTTACGGTCATATCATATCACACGGCCGAACCGATCCGCAACCACATCGGTCCGTTCCCCAGCCGCCGCAGCTTAACGGCGAACCCCGGCAGCGCTCCGCGATACAGTAAGCATTGCATCCGCTTACCGGCTCTATCAGTAAAAAAACCGGCGCACCGGTATTTGGATGCGCCAGTTCTTCATAACTGATCCCAGCAGTAAGATGCCATTCAGCCGCCGTATCCTGCTGCTGTATGTTTGTTACAGTTCAGCCTTCCAATATCCCGCGAGGTGTCACGCTGCATTCGCAGCGTGATCCCGAGATTTGCGGGCGCCAGGCTGCGATTTTCGCAGCCTGTGTGCATGCATTTGTAACAGTGAAGCCGGAAGGCTGAACTGTTACGTATGTTTCACTATTCGTATATATACTTCTGATTTTCTTCCAGATCGATATTCTCCTGATCGATCCACTGGAATCCAGGATCGATCTCCTCCTCATTTTCCATTCCCAGTATGGCTCTGGCACCGGCTACCACTGTGGCATACCCCATCCCATAGGGATTCTGCGTCACCACGCCGGCCTCCTGTCCGTCCCTGATGGCCTGCATCTGAGTTTTTCCCATATCAAATCCCACCAGTACGATTCCCCGGTCTTCATAATCTTTCAGAACTGCCAGCGCCTGAGTACTCATTGATTCGTTGGTGCAGAAATAACCCTTCAGATCCGGATACTGGGTGAGCACTGACTCCATCTGTTCCTGAATGGACAGATCTTCCTCAGCTTCCGGCTCATAGGAAATCTCCACCACGGACACCTCCGGATGATTCTCCGCAATCTCATCGGTAAATCCCCTCACCCGCTTCTGACTGCTCTCAGAAAGGCTCATATGCGCCGCTACCGCTATCCGTCCGGCATCCCCGATCTCCTGGCAAAGCCTTTTTGCCGCTTCACGGCCGGCAGCATAGTTATCCGTCACACAGGATGTCTCCACCAGATCGCTGGTCACACCGGAATCCAGTACAATCACCGGAATCCCGCTTCCATCAGCGCCCTCCAGAAGGGCCTCACAGGAATTCATATCAATTGCCGCCAGGCAGAGCACATAGGGCTTACCGGATAAGGTGGCCTCTGTCAGAACAGCTTCCAAAGTATTCACCTGGCTATCCACATCCGTCTCATCCTTGGTCCCTTCAAAGGTGAAGGTGATCTTATCATCTCCCTCATACCCAAGTGTTTCATTCAGATCATCAATCGCCTGGGAAATCCCTTCCTTCACCGCATCCCAGTAACCGCTTCCCGTATTCTTGGCCACTACCGCAAAGCAGGTACCTTCTTCCAGCGGAAGTCCCTCTGCGGAAGTATAATCCGCTATCATTTCCTCCTCATCCGGAAGATCTATCTCAGGTTCATCCTGCTGCTCTGCCTCATCTGTGACTTCTGCCTCTTCCTCGGGTTCCGCGGTGGGCTCCTCTGTGGGAGTTGACTCCGGAGTCTTGGCTCCTGTCTGTACCGTACTCTTTCCGTCTCCGCACCCCGCCAGCAGGACACCCGCCGCCAGCAGGATCGCCAGCATACTTCTTCTCCTCTTCATTCCGAATCCCCTTGTCTGTACGTCATACTTAAAGCTGCTGCACTTTCGCACACCTTTCTGCCGAAAATTTTACAGCCCTTTAACAAAAATTGTATTCCTCTTCATTATACATATCCGGCAAAAATAGTCCATAGGAGATTCTTAAGATTTTTGTGATTTTTTTGTGTATTTTTTATTATAATCGTAACATTTCTGTCATTCTTTCCCTTTTTCCATTTTTCCTTCCCCGGGTTCCAATTCCTTCCATATATTTTGTACCAGCAGCACGCTCACCGGCCCCAGGAAAAATCCCATCAGTCCATATAGAAAAAAACCTCCGTAAACAGAAATCAGCATCAGCGCCGGGTGAAGCCCGATCTCTTTTCCGATCAGCCGCGGTTCCAGGAACTGGCGGAGAAGATCTGCCGCCAGGTACAGTCCAAAGTATCCCAGCCCCAGCATATACTTTCCCTGTACACACAGGATCAGCGCCCATGGAATCAGAATTGTTCCCGTTCCGATCAGAGGAAGCGCGTCCAGAAATCCCACCACCGCTCCCGCCACAGCAAAATAGGGATTTCCCAAAAGCCAGAACCCGGCCGCACACAGCAGTCCCACCGCCGCCATGATCAGCACCTGTGCCTTCAGATACCTTCCTCCGGCCCGGCAGAGCCGGGCGGCCACTCTGCCGATTCCCCGCCTTACTCTTCCTCCTTTCATCCATTCGCGAAATTGCTCCATATCCTTCAGCACCAGGGTTCCGAATATGATCACCACCAGAATACCTCCCACCAGGGCAATGATCCCTTTCACCAGAGTCACCAGGTATCCCAGCCAGGCCGTACCCAGCTTATTCTGCACCTCCTCCTGTACCACTCCGATCTGGTACAGCAGAAACTCCCTGCTCTTTTCTGCCGCGATCCCTGTAATATCCTCCAGCACACAGCAGCAGGTATTTAAAAATCCATCAACCTGCGATCTCCACCCCCGAATTCCGGAAAGAAGCTCCTGGGCCTGCCCCACCAAAAGTTCTCCCACCTTCCAGATTCCTCCGGCCAGCAGAACAGCAAATACAGCGATCAGAATCCCTCCTCCGATTCCCCGGCGGATCTTCCACTTCTGTTCCATCCACTTTGCTGCCGGGAGAACCATGGAAGCCAGCATCCAGCCCAATAAAAAAGGAATCGCAGCAGGAAGCAGATACCGCATACCCAGATACACTCCCAACCCGATTCCGATCAAACACGTCCATTTTTTCCGATCCACTGTCCTCACCACGCTTTCCTGTGAAATCCCTTCCTCCACAGCGATCTTATCCCGCTTCCTGCGAAACAGTCTGTCCAGTTATCTCCCGGTCCTGCCGTTTTGCTGCGGACAGGCTCCTCATCGCCTCTCCATGGATTCCGTTCTTCCATAGTATCCGTTCCGCACATTTTTATATGCTGACAGTTTCTTCAAAATCCCGGAAACATTTTCCCTCCGGTTTTACACTAAAATGCATTCTCCTTCCTGTTTTCGGATGATCAAACTCCAGCCTGCAGGCGCAAAGCCCCAGATTTCCCTTTTCTCCTGCGTTCCCCGCCTGAGAATTATATTTTCCGTCTCCCAGCAGCGGCATTCCGTGATATGCCATCTGTACCCGTATCTGGTGATGCCTTCCAGTCAAAAGCTCAATCTCTGCCAGTCCCTCCGGATCTTTCCATGTCAAAATTTTGTAATTCAGCGCCGCCCTGCGGCTCCCTTCCGTCCCCGGAGATACCACTCTGGACATATTAGACCGGCCATCCTTTTCCAGATAATCCACAAACTGTCCTTCCAGTGCCGGAGGTTTTCCACAAAAGGCGGCCAGATACCACTTTTTCATCCGGCCTTTCTGCTGCTGCCTGTTCAGCTCCGCTGCCGCCCGGGAAGTTTTTCCAAATACCAGCACCCCTTCCACCGGCTGATCCAGTCTTTGCACAATTCCCACATAACCGCCCTGCAGATAAGCCTTTAACGCACTCTCCATATCCATCTGTCCAATCCTGGCGCTCTGTACTGCCATACCCGCATGCTTCCTGCACACCAGGATTTCTCTGTCTTCATACAGAATATCCTCTTTTGTCCACTGTCTCATCTAACTTTTCTCCTGTGTTTCGCAGCAGTTCAGCCTTTTGGCTTTACTGTTACTTTTCCGTCATGTACCTACAGCATTTCACCATCTTCCGCGACTTGCAAACGTAGTATACCCTATTTTATCCGAAAATGCCATCCCTCATCCCAGGTTATCTCCCCACCGTTGTGACAGTTCCACCCCGATCAGACAACATTAGAACAACCGTTACATCTCATCGCTTCGACATAACGGTTGTTCTAATGATGTTCTTTATTCAATTTTTATAACCTCTTCTTACTTTTCTTTCTTCTTATTTACCTATCTTTTTAGATAATTACCCGATACGAAATGTTCTTGACAGTTCCATATTCAATTATCTATATCAATTTTTCTTCCCTGCTCGTAAGCTTTCACTTACTTAGAAATGTTATATATATGTGATAATAAAAAGTTTCCGATTTATCTCCCGTAATGAATCTTCCAGGCTTTCCTCTACTTTCACTTGCTATATAATCGTACTTCCGAATCAGAGACTTAAAATATAAGATTTTCTTTTCAAATACATCTGCTGCTCATCTGTCAGCCCATATATTTTACTCTTTTACTTATATTTTATGGATTCCACCATTTAAATATTATATAGTGTCGTTCAATAGAAGATAAAACCTTTTTAAATTATATTTCTTTACATATAATTTAAAATCTTTTTATTATTGGTGTGGTACCTTGCTCAGTGTAAGTACTAACTTTTTTTACCTTTCATCTAATCTCTTTATCATCTTCTTTGTGATGATCTTCTTTTTCTTTTCATCCTTCATGAAAGGTCTTTCTTGCGGGGAACGTTATGTCGTACCACTCTTACACTGGTTATTAGATTCTTCCTTTCCCATTGGAATCACCCTTTCCGCTCAATCTTTCGATTCGAGGTCTTACTTTTCACATCTCATCTAATGAATACCGATTTCTTTTGTACTTCAGATCCTGTCAGCTGTTTTTGATTTCTTTATCATGTTTGAATAAGATACCTGATATCCTACCGCCCAAACTTTCCGGAAATCCGATTCATCTGATAAGATTCTGTCGTATGATGAAATTCCGCTTCCTTTGATGTTCCTTCTTCCATTCTTCTTATGAGGATTTCTCGTCTCCTTCATAGAAAATGGGGTGTTGATGTTTTGAAGTAAGTGTTTTGTTTGTTGTTGATATTATAATAGCAGAAGCCCCTGTATTTGTCAACACATTTTTTTGATATTTTTAAAAATATTTTTTAATACTATATTTATCCGTTCTTTAACTATTAATTGTAGTTTATTTTCATATTTTTTCAGATTATTTTGTATAGCGTTTCATTTCAAAATTTCATTCTCAAAAAGCCCCCTCGCAAATGCAAACATATCCATTTTTCGGAGCCAGGCATATACCGCCGGCACGCATCTGACACCGCCCGGAACAAAACGAAGACTGCCTGGCGTTGGCGGCACCCCCCGGGAGGATCGGAAAAAGCCGGCCTGTCCAGGAGTTTCAAGTCCTGAAACAGACCGGCACATCTGCCGCTGTATCTTATTATCCCCGATAATAATTGATCAGACATCCCTTCAGGATAATCGTTCTCTCATCGTCCGTCAGCTCACCCAGCTTTAACTGGAAGGGTACAAGCCCTCCATCCTTTACTGTGTAAGCCGTGATGGTCTCGGCCTTCTCCTCCACCGCTTTCCGGATCTGCGGAATAAACAGATAATCCCCATTGGCAAAAGGCAGATCCCCTGACGGAATCAGGAAAGGAAGCATACCCCAGTTGATCAGGTTGGAGCGGTACCTCTTAGTGGCATATTCATTGGCAATATTAGCCCAGCCCCCCAGAACCTTCTGGCAGGATGCTGCCTGCTCACGGGCGGAACCATCTCCCGGCTTGACAGCAAAAATTGTGGATCCTACACCCAGGTTGGATGCACTCACCTCCGGATATTCTTTACGTACCGCAGCCAGCACATCCGCCAGCTCCGGCACTGCTCCAACAGGGTCTTCTCCCTTTTCAATGGCCTTCTGTGCTTTCTGCACCTCTTTTGCCCGTCCCACATATGCGGGATCCTTTCTGGAAAGAGCAAACTCCGCCAGCCCCAAGGGATTGGAGCGGTAAGAAGAAGTCTCTCCGGACGGGATCAGCTCATCGGTGGTGGTTACAGGATCATGGATCTCAGATACCACTTTCAGGACCAGATTGTCCGCCAGGCTTGGCATCTCGGGCCAGTCCTTGATGTTGGGTCCGAACTGGATCTCCACCGACGGATCCGCCACGCCCTTGCTGTCAAACACCCTGTTCTTATAAATGGTGCTGTCAAAGAAATATCTGGGATTGGTGTACGTTCCTTCAAACTCTGTAGCCGGAGTCAGACGTCCCTTGTTGGCTGCTGTGGCCGCAATGGATCTGGCATCCATCAGCGCCACTGATGAGATCTGTCCGTTCTGGATCTTGGATCCCTCCCGATTGGGGAAGTTTCTGGTGGAATGACGGATACTGAAGGCATTGTTGGCCGGTGTATCTCCAGCTCCGAAGCAGGGACCGCAGAACGCAGTTTTTACCACAGCTCCCGTCTCCAGCAATGTGGCCAGAGTACCATTCTTGGCCAGTTCAATGTAAATGGGCGTGCTGGCCGGATACACGCTCAGCGTAAATGCATCTGCCCCGATGCTGGCTCCCTTCAGGATATCCGCCGCCGCACAGATATTTTCAAATCCGCCTCCCGCGCAGCCCGCGATGATCCCCTGATCCACGTACAGTCTTCCGTCCTTCACCTTATTCTTCAGCGTAAACGGAATCTTACCGTCCAGACTGACCTGAGCCTTTTTCTCCACATCCTCCAGAATATCCGTCAGATTGGCGTTCAGCTCATCAATGGTGTATGTATTGCTGGGATGGAAGGGCATGGCGATCATCGGACGGATCTTATCCAGCTCCACCACGATCATGCCATCATAATATGCGATCTCACCTGGATTCAGCTCTTTATACGCTTCCTCTCTTCCGTGAATCTCATAAAATTCCCGGATCTTCTCATCGGTTCTCCAGACAGATGACAGACAGGTGGTTTCAGTGGTCATTACATCAATGCCGATACGGAAATCCGCACTGAGGCTGGACACACCGGGGCCCACGAATTCCATCACTTTGTTCTTCACATATCCATTTTTGAATACAGCGCCGATGATAGCCAGGGCCACATCCTGCGGTCCCACTCCCGGAATGGGTTCTCCCTTCAGGTATACTCCCACCACTCCCGGCATACTGATATCATATGTCTTGGATAAAAGCTGTTTTACCAGCTCCGGTCCGCCTTCGCCAACCGCCATGGTACCAAGAGCTCCATACCGGGTATGGCTGTCAGAACCCAGGATCATCTTCCCGGCTTCTGCCAGCATTTCCCTGGCATACTGATGGATTACAGCCTGGTGCGGGGGAACATACACGCCGCCGTACTTCTTGGCGCATGTGAGTCCGAACATGTGATCATCCTCATTGATCGTTCCTCCCACTGCGCACAGAGAATTGTGGCAGTTGGTCAGCACATAGGGAATGGGGAATTTTTCCAGTCCGGACGCACGCGCTGTCTGAATGATTCCCACAAAGGTAATATCATGGGATGTCAGCTTGTCAAATTTGATCTGCAGCTCTTCCATATTTCCGGAGGTATTATGCTCCTTTAAAATCCCATATGCAATGGTATTCTTCGCAGCTTCTTTAGGTGCAGGAAATCCCTGCGCAGCCGCTTTCTCCGGTTCTACGATCTCAGTTCCACCTGTCAGATATGCTCCGCCTTCATATAATTGAATCATCTCTTACTCCCTTTCTCAGGTCAATCCTGGTTTTCCATGTATTTCATATAGCTTACCACCATCATGGCAATCTTGAACGTCAGGGCATCGTCAAATACCCGGATATCCAGTCCCGTACTCTTCTGCAGCTTCTCCAGACGGTATACCAGTGTATTTCTGTGTACATAAAGCTGACGTGAAGTCTCTGAAACGTTCAGGTTGTTCTCAAAGAACTTATTGATGGTGGTCAGGGTTTCATCATCAAACGTATCCGGAAGCTGCTTGCCGAACACCTCCCGCATGAACATCTGACACAAAGGAATGGGCAGCTGATAGATCAGCCGGCCGATCCCCAGATTGTTGTAGGGCACCACCACCTTGTCAGCATAAAAAATCTTTCCTACTTCCAGGGCCATTTTGGCCTCCTTGTAAGATCTGGACACGTCCTTGATCTCCCGGATGATATTTCCATAGGAAACCCTGACCTGGGACATAGCCTCCACATTCAGCATATCCACCAGTGTCCGGGCAATCTGGTTCAGCTCCTCATATCCATCCGTATCCTTCAGCTCCTTGACAATGATGATGCTCTTCTCATCCACAGCCGTGATATAATCTCTGGGTTTGGAGGCGTACAGGCTCCGGATCGTTTCCATGGCGTTGTTATCCTTCTCATACTTTGTCTCCACCATAAAGACTACCCGTTTTACGTCCGTCTCGATCCGAAGCTTTTTGGCCCGGTTATAGATATCCACCATCAGCAGATTATCCAGCAACAGGTTCTGGATAAAATTATTCTTGTCCAGACGCTCTTTATAGGCAATGATCAGATTCTGGATCTGGCAGACCGCGATCTTTCCGATCATATACGCATCTTCACTGTTTCCTTTGGCCACCAGCACATACTCCACTGTCTGATCGTCATATACTTTAAAAAAATGGTATCCCTGCATCACCTGACTGTCTGCCGGAGACTGGGCAAAATCCCGGATATGATCCGCATTCAGCTCTTCATCCTCCATCGTAGTCACCAGCATCTGTCCTTCCACATTCAGCACGCACAGATCGATCCTGGTAATGGCCCGCAGCTCGTCAATCGTTCTCTGTAATACCTGGCTTGAAACCAAGTTCTCACTTCCTTCCTGTCTCTTTCTGAATCCGAGTCAAAAACCCACAGCAGCGCTACAGATCCTGACTTCCCCCGGCAGGTCTTCGCTCCGCTTCGGCCCGACCCAGACACGTTCGCCTGGCTCACTGCCCGCGGGAATCAATGATCGTCAGCAAACCTTTAGTAACTATCTACTAATATATCGTATTTTTCGTAAAATAGCAAACAATAATCACGGTATTTACATAAAAACAGAGGGTATACTTTCGTATACCCTCCGAAAAACCTTCTGTTATTCCTGATATTAGTTTGTGATAACCTGCTCTGTCTCTTTGTCGAACACATGAACCTTGGACATATCCAGGCTGAACTTCACGGTATCTCCCTGTCTGGAAGTGGTGTGCGGATTTACACGGGCTGTCATGTTGAATCCTTCAACCTCAAAGTACAGGAATACCTCAGCACCCAGCAGCTCGTATACGTTGATTCTTGCTTCAACAACGCTGTCCGGGAATGTGGTGGCATCGTCTGTTACGTTCTCAGGACGGATACCCAGAACAACAGTCTTTCCGTCATAGCCGCCATCGATCACTGCTTTTGCTTTCTCGGCCGGCAGTCTCAGCTTGTACTGTCCGATCAGCAGGTCTACATCTTTTCCGGATACCTTAACGGTAGCATCCAGGAAGTTCATCTGCGGAGATCCGATGAATCCGGCAACAAACAGGTTACCCGGCTTGTTGTACAGGTTCTGCGGAGTATCTACCTGCTGAACCACACCGTCCTTCATAACAACGATTCTGGTTCCCAGGGTCATAGCCTCTGTCTGGTCATGGGTTACGTAGATGATGGTTGCACCCAGTCTCTCATGCAGTTTGGAGATCTCAGTTCTCATCTGAACACGAAGCTTTGCATCCAGGTTGGACAGCGGCTCGTCCATCAGGAATACCTTGGGATCACGAACGATAGCACGTCCCATAGCAACACGCTGTCTCTGACCACCGGACAGAGCCTTCGGTTTACGATCCAGCAGCTTCTCCAGATCCAGGATCTTAGCTGCCTCTTTTACCATCTTGTCGATCTGATCCTTGGGAGTTTTTCTCAGTTTCAGACCGAAAGCCATATTGTCATATACAGTCATATGCGGATACAGAGCGTAGTTCTGGAATACCATTGCGATATCTCTGTCCTTCGGCTCTACATCGTTCATAACTTTATCACCAATCTTCAGGGTTCCGCCTGTGATCTCCTCCAGTCCGGCGATCATACGAAGGGTGGTGGACTTTCCACATCCGGAAGGACCTACGAAGATGATAAACTCTTTGTCTTCAATCTCCAGGTTGAAGTCTTTTACTGCTTCAAATCCGTTGGGATATGTTTTATTAATGTGCTGTAAGGATAAACTTGCCATTCTAATACCTCCTGCTTGTACTGCATGTGTAATTTCCCATCAGGACATCGTCCTGTAACTGGTTCTAAGTATAAAGGAATTGCCCCGGAACCGCTATACCATATTTACACAAATATTTCGTTTTCAGCTTGGCAATTCTGCCTGTCATGGTACTGGCACCCCACCTTTTGGGGCATATTGACTAAAATATTCTAAATTTCATATACAGATTGACGAATATGCATTTTATCATTTCTTTATTTGCTTTTTTGTGCCATTTTCGCTATACTAAAAAGAGCAGTTATCCGGAAGCCGTAAGGCTCCGGAGGGCATTTTATACAGACTTATAATAAGAAGGAAGGCAAATTATGGGCAATCTATTTAATCCGGACAACAAGTTTTTTACATTTATGGCTAAGGTTGCGGATCTGATGATCCTGAATTTTCTCTGTATCATCTGCTGTATTCCTGTAATCACAGCCGGAGCATCCATCACAGCCATGTTTTATGTGACTCTGAAGATGGTCCGCGGTGAGGAGACTTATATTGTGAAGGGATTCTTTCATTCCTTTAAGCAGAACTTCCGCCAGGGCATCGTAATCCATCTGATCATGCTGGTGGTAGGCATCATCCTGGTGTTCGATCTTTATTTCACCCGGCAGATGGCCGATCAGAACGTGATGTATAAGGTTCTCACTTATGTCTTTATGGTGGGTATCGTAATATATCTGATGATCTTTACCTATATCTACCCGATGCTGGCCAAGTTCTACAACTCCGTGAAGAATACCTTCCGGAATTCCCTGCTGATGTCCATCCGTCATCTTCCTTACACCCTTCTGATGATGGCAGTTACGGTGGCACCTATTCTGATCATGATCTTCGCTGGACAGATCGGGTCCTTTGTGATCCTGTTTTATATTCTGATGGGCTTCGCAGTGATCGCATATATCAATTCCCGGTTCTTTGTAAAGATTTTTGACCGGTATATTCCCAATGAGGAGGATCAGGAAGAAGGAGAAAAGGAGGTGGAGATCGACACCTCTGTGTTCCAGAATCTCCAGCCCACCAACGACCTTCCAGGTGAGGATGACAGCAGATTTGATCCCAACGCCCGTCCCTGGGAGCTTCCCGCAGAGGATACCTCTTCCGCTGACAATGGCGGAGAAAATGCCCCGGAGGAATCCGATGATATTCCTTCCGAAGCCCAGGACAGCAGCGAGGAGGATACGGAAAATAAATAACCGTACACGGAACAAGGGCCGCCCCTGGAATTTCCTGAAGGCAGATGATCTGCAGATGCAGATCACACTGCCATCGGATTCCCGGGACGGCCCTTTTTTATTTCCGCAGACAAACTTTCCAGCGGACATGTCTTCCTGTTCTTTCGTCGGATGCTGCAGGTCATTCCCCCTGTTTTCCTGGGGATGATCTGCAGCAGTTCCCCCTTACGGATTCTCTGCCGCCAATGCAGGTTCACAGTCCTTACAAACCGGCGAAAGGCGGAACTGCTGCGATATTTACCCGTTGTTCTCTGGGCTTTCCTGGTTTTCTGCCGCGGCGAAGGTGATCACCACTTTAAACAGATCTCCGTCCAGATAGATGTCAAAAGTACCTTTCTGCAATTTCACCAGATTCTTGGCAATGGACAGCCCCAGACCGCTTCCCTCTGTGCTGCGAGATACATCTCCCCGGATAAACCGTTCGGTCAGCTCATCCGCATTGATGGCATTCAGCGAATGCTCGGAAATATTTTTCACCTGAAAAACCACCCTGCATCCGATCTTTTTCACTTCCACATAGACTCTGGTATCGGGCATCGCGTATTTGGCCACATTGTTGTACAGATTTTCCACTACTCTCCACATCCGGCGCCCGTCTGCCAGTATGCGCACCGGCGTATCAGGAATACGGCTCACAATCTCCAGTCCTCTGGATGCGAACTTTTCCTCAAACTCCCCGTTGGTCTGCCATACCAGTTCTCCCAGATTGATGGGACGCATATCCAGCACCACGTTCCCGGAACTGATCTTGGAGGCTTCCACCAGATCCTCTGTAAGCTGCTTCAGTCTCTGGGATTTGCTGTCCAGCACCTGAATGTAGCCCTTGATCTTTGGATCCTGGATATTTTCCCTTTTCAGCAGATCCACATAATTGATGATGGAGGTAAGAGGCGTCTTGATATCGTGGGACACATTGGTGATCAGATCAGCCTTCAGCCTTTCGCTTTTCACCGTCTCCTGCACTGCCTTCTGCAGTCCATCCCCCACATGATTCACAGCTTCCGCCATCTCCCGGTTGTCTCCTGTAAGCTCCCGCTCATCAATCTTAAAGTCCAGTTCTCCTCCGGCGATTCTGGCCAGTCCATCCCGGATCACCTGGCGTCCGGCTCCCTCCTTCAGCAGATAAAGCAGCACTACTCCGTCACCGATCAGCGCCAGCAGCAGCCCAAAACTGCGAAATGCCAGAAGCACAAACATATTGCCAAGCATCAGCAGGATAAACGCTGTGATCATCCGTCCGGATGTCATACGGGCCGCATACACCTTCCGGCAGCTCACCAGAATATTCCGGGTCAGACTGCTTTTCCACAGCAGCTTTCCTTTAAATCTCCGCACCAGGCTGGTGTAAAACCACAGGAACACAGCAGCAGCCCCCAGTTCCATCACCGCCATCAGGATCGTGCTTTCCCAATACAGGGAACTGCCGTTCAGGCTCATGGAAATTCCCATTCCGGTCATAACGAAAAGCGCAATTCCCGCTATGGCCCCTGTCACCTCTGTAGGAAGCCGGTCCATGCTCTTCAGATGAAGCTGACGGTCTTCTCTTACCCGTCCGGCCTGCAGTGTCAGCAGGATAAAGCTGATGATCCCCAATGCCAGGCTGGCAATCACAGCGATCACCAGTACCTGTCCCCAGGAAATGTACCGCTCGTAAAAAGCCGCCGACGTGGCCATATAATCCTGTACCGGATAATCCGTGTTCACCATCAGGATGATCTCTTCGTTTTCACCTGTCAGGGGCAGGTTGTCAAAATGCTCTGCGGTAAATGAATCCGAAATACTGTCCGCCGCGGTTTCCAGGTTCCCATCCGTCCGGATTCCATGGAAAAAGAACTGCTCTTTATATTCCTCAAACTTATTCAGATCCCGGTAGCCCTCTTCCCATTCATCCACATTGGTATAGATCACTCCCGTATCTGTGTTCTCCACACAATACAGGATATTGGTCTCCACGTTCATCTGCTCGCTGGCAAACAGGTAGCTATTCATGTTCTCCAGGACCCGGCTCAGATCTTTATACAGATCCAGAAGGGATACCGTATCGCTGTTTTCTCTGGCATAATCCGCCAGCGCTGTTCCTGATACGGGCAGAGCCTCCTGCTCCAGATCCCTGCCATTCTCGTACAGATAGCGAAAAGCCGATGAATAGGAGTCCTCGGAATTCTCCTGTGTAAGTTCACCGCTTTCCTCCTCCCAGTACTCATAGTAACCGTTCTCCGCCTGATAAACCAGATCCGAAAACTCCACCGCGTACTGGGACAGCCTCTGCAGGTTCTCCACAGTATAGGAGGTATTCTCCCGCTGTTTTCCCACAGGCAGTTCCTCATCGGTGATATCCACCGTCTTTTCCGGGTCCAGCTTTCCATCTGTGGTAAATGCTGTTCCATACTCCGCCTGCTCATTGAGATAAACCATGTAGTTGGCAATATCGCTTCCGCACCTCCAGGTGCTCTCATAACTTTTCTCACCTGTGCTCCACAGCTCCTCCATACCCATGCCATTGGAGCTGAGCGTCATCAGCATTCCCACGCTCCCGGAAAACACCGCGACACACAAAAGAGTCACCACTACGGTCAATACTCTCGCAGGTGCCGCGCAGAGGATACTTCTGCCTTTCTTTTCTTCCATAATCATAACCTCCTGCGGGGGTTACATCTTTTCTATCTTATAACCGATTCCCCAAACCACTTTCAGATAGCGGGGTTCCCTGGGATTGATCTCAATCTTTTCCCTTATATGGCGAATATGCACAGCCACTGTATTATCCGCACCGATAGCCTGCTCATTCCAGATATTTTCGTAAATCTGTTCAATAGAAAAGACTTTCCCCTGATTCTTGATCAGCAACAGCAGAATGTTATATTCAATAGGCGTCAGCTTTACCTGCTCCCCATCCACGGTAACGATCTTCAGATCATCATCCACCACCAGGCTTCCGCACTGATAGACCGCATGTTCCTCTTCCACCGGCATGTTCCCCAGCTGAGTATAGCGCCGGAGCTGAGATTTCACCCGGGCGATCAGCTCCAGCGGATTGAAAGGCTTGGTGATATAATCGTCCGCCCCGATATTCAGTCCAAGGATCTTATCCACGTCCTCAGATTTTGCGGACAGAATAATTATGGGAATACTGCTGTACTCCCGGATCTTTCTGGTGGCCCGGATGCCGTCCAGATGAGGCATCATCACATCGATCAGAAGAAGGTGGATCTCCTCCTTTTTCAGCATCTCCACCGCCTGGATCCCATCGTAGGCCTTCAGGATATGATAACCTTCCTGAGAAAGGTAAATTTCAATCGCGTCAACAATTTCTTTGTCGTCATCACAAACTAAGATATTATACATATTTCATCACCTCGCTTTCATTATACCCAAAAGGAGCCGGACACGCCAGTTCTTTCTTGGCAGTTCTGCAGTCATTCCGCATCAGCTCACGGACAAACTGCCTGTTTTCTGCTGTCTGGAAATATCATAACAGGCATTTCTTTATTTCAGAGAGGGGAAATCTTAAGATTTGATGAAAAAAATGAGTATTTTCCAAAGAGATAAATGTATATGGATTCTTTCTTCCCTCCATGCTATAATAATGAATCAGCAGTGATACCTGTTTCAGAGAACTATATATCCTGCCAAAGGAGGAATTTCCATGTTTCGTTTATGGGGAAAAATCTGGAAAGATAACCGACTGGTAAAAGACACGGTCATCTGTGATGAGACGAATGATACCCGCACCCACAAGATCTTCAATTCCCTGGAGGAGCTGTGCTACCTGTGGGATCTGAGCAAGCCGCTGTGGCTGGATCATAATATCACGGAATTCAAACGGCACGATAAGACCCGTTTTCGTGCAGACAACTTCATTGATTCCATCGACTTTGATTATCTGGAGATCCAGATTCTGGAGGAAGAGTGATAACAGCGCAGGCGGATGATTCCACCTGCGCTGCTGCCTATACAGCCTCCAGCTCCCTTACCTTTTGCACCAGGCGCGCAATCTGTTCCGGATCTCCCCGCATGCGCTTTTCGATCGGGCTGTTGATATTAATGCCATATGGCTTCACTGCGGCTATGGCCTCTTCCACTCCCACCGAACACAGCCGGTCAGAAAGAAAGAACTCCCTTTTCTGAGGTCCGTATTCGTCCAGCAGCTTCAGATACCTCTTCTGGCCTTCACTGCTTTCATCCCTGCAGTCATACATCAGATAATCCACCGGATATTCCTGCGCCCGCCGGATACTTTCCGCAGAATCAATGTAAATCGTTTTGATCAGAGGCTTGTCCGTAAGCCTCCGAAGCTGTTCCATCTCCTCCACAGTGCAGTCTCCGTGAATGTGCGCCGCATCGATCACTCCGCTTCCCAGAAGCTCCGCGACCAGCCAGCAGGAAAGGCAGGAAAAGCTTCCCACCGCCTGGATTCCGGGAAGCAGCTTTCTTTTCAGATATTCCGCCTGATCAATTCCCACCCGGCAATGGCTGTCAAAAAAAACAAACGTCACATAATCCGGGCGGATCCGGTTGACCCAGTCCACCTCACACAATCTGGCCAATCCGCTGATCTTGATCCTTATCCTTTTTGTATCTGCACTTTCCATATTCTCATCTCACTTTCCACTGCAGACTGATACATCACAAATCTTTTCTACTTTAAATTGTAATACTATTTTTGTATTTGTCAATTTATTTTACGAAATTTTATGTATATTTAACAATAGTTCAGCTATTATCAGCAAAACGGGGAAGATCATTTCACTTTTCCTTCAGCAGACCGTATTCATACAAGCCCATCTTCTGTTGTTGCTATTCTCAGGCGGAAAAAATTTTTCTGAACAGCCATCTCACCAGCGGACCACAGAAAAAGATCTGCCAGCAAAGCGCCATAGGAAAATTACACACCAGTGTCTGCAGCCATACCGCCAGAAATTCCTTCCCGGGAAATTTAAAGATCAGCGTAGCCCAGAAGCTCATCACCGGACACATCAGACAAACGGTTACCGCAGCTCTCACAGTCACCACCAGAATCGGCTTATCCTCCCCCGGTGTTACCATACGGAATGCGATTTTGGGCGCCAGCCTGTCCATGAAGAAAAATCCCATCACAAAACAGATGGGAAACATGATCCTCATCTCCGAGAAGGCCAGAAGGAATCCCTGGTTCGTCATTCCTCCCATCCGCAGTCCTGTGTTGTAAAATTCCATGGCCATCACCATGAAAAATGTCATAAGCACCGCATACACCACTTCCTGAAATTTTGTTTTCGGCATCGTATTTACTCCTCTCTCTTCTGTTTTTTTACAGCAATGCAGCCGGAAGGCTGGCATGGCAGCCGCCTGCCAGGCGTGTCGCGAAAAAAAAGCAGTGTATGTCAACTGGACTTACGTGACATACACTGCTCGTTTTCGCTGCTATTATAGCAAACAGAAACAAAATTTTTCAAGAAACTTTTTTCAGTATACTCTGTTTGTGGAATCTCCCTTCAGAAACCGGGCGATATTGGCGGCTGTTTCCTCCACACACCGCCTTCTGGTCTCCACAGGCGCCCAGCCGATATGGGGAGTGATCACCAGCTTCCGGCTGTCCCGGATCCGCATCAGCGGATTATCCGGGGAAATAGGCTCACTGGACACCACATCCAGCGCGGCTCCGGCGATCCGGCCCTCTTCCAGGGCCTGTGCCAGCGCCTCATCCTTCACTATGGGGCCCCTGGCCACATTCACCAGAAAGGCGGACGGCTTCATGGCATGGAAAGCTTTCTTATCCATCAGGCCTTCCGTGTACCTATTCAGGGGCGCATGGATAGACAGGACGTCGGAGCGCTTCAAAAGCTCCTCAAACTCCACCTGCTCATACCCGGACTCATACCGGTGTCCGGAGGCTGAACAGCAGATGACTCTGCATCCAAAGGCCTCCGCGATGGCCGCCACCTTTCGCCCGATGGCTCCCAGGCCCAGGATCCCCCAGGTTTTTCCCGCCAGCTCCATAAACGGCTCACCAAACCAGGAAAATCCATCGTACCGGGAATACTCTCCGGATTTTACAAAATCATCGTAGTACCGCAGCCGCTCCATCAGGTAAAGGAGGAGCGCGAAAGTATGCTGCGCCACTGCCTCTGTAGAGTATCCGGCCACATGATAGGCGGCAATCCCCCGGCTCTTCAGGTAATCCCCGTCCAGATTGTTGATGCCTGTGGCGCTTAAACATACCAGACGGATATGGAGAGCGTCCTCCAGTGTCTCCCGGCAGATGGGCAGCTTGTTGGCCACGATCACCTCCGCGTCCCGGATCCTCTCTTTCATCTCTTCCGGTCTGGTATTGGGATAAACTTTTACCTCCCCGAATTGCTCGAAGGAGGTAAAAGCAATATCGTCACCCAGGCTTTTTGCTTCCAAAATGACAATTTTCATATTCTTATAATCTCTTTAACAGTTCTTCTCTTTCTTTCTCATAACCCGGCTTGCCCAGAAGCGCGAACATATTCTTCTTGTAGCTCTCCACTCCCGGCTGGTTGAAGGGATTCACGCCGGACACATACCCGCTGACGCCGCAGGCGAACTCAAAGAAGTAAAATAACTGTCCCAGGTAGAATTCATTCTGCTCCGGGATGGTCACCATCAGGTTGGGAACGTTGCCGTCCGTATGGGCCAGAATCGTTCCGTTCATGGCGCTCTTATTTACAAAATCCACGGTCTTTCCCGCCAGATAGTTCAGTCCGTCCAGATCCACCTCTTCCTTGCCGATGGTGAGCTCCACTCTGGACTTTTCCACATTCAGAACCGTTTCAAACATAATTCTGGAACCATCCTGAATAAACTGTCCCATAGAGTGCAGATCAGTGGTCAGATCCACAGACGCCGGGAAGATTCCCTTCTGATCCTTGCCTTCGCTCTCGCCGTACAGCTGCTTCCACCACTCGGAAACGTAATGCAGGCTGGGCTCATAATTGGCCAGGATCTCTACGGTTTTCCCTTTCCTGTGCAGAATGTTGCGGACAGCCGCATACTGAAGGGCATCGTTGCTCTCGAAGGGCTGGTTCAGGGCCAGTTCTCTTCCGGAAGCAGCGCCCTCCATCAATTTATCAATATCAGCACCGCTGACAGCAATGGGAAGCAGACCTACAGCTGTCAGGACAGAAAAACGGCCGCCCACATCATCCGGAACCACGAAGGTCTCATAGCCTTCCTCATCGGCCACTTTCTTCAGAGCTCCCTTTGCTCTGTCGGTGGTGGCGTAGATCCTTCCGGCTGCCTCTTTCTTTCCATACTTCTTCTCCAGCATCTCCTTGAACACCCGGAACGCAATGGCCGGCTCTGTGGTGGTTCCGGACTTGGAGATCATGTTCACGGAAAAATCCCTGTCTCCGATCACATCCACAAGGCCCTGGATATAGCTGCTACTGATGCTGTTGCCTACATAATAGATCTCAGGAGTCTTACGAACTTCTTTGGATACATTGTTATAGAAGCCATGTCTTAAAAATTCAATGGCTGCTCTGGCCCCCAGGTACGAACCGCCGATTCCGATCACCAGAAGGACCTCTGAATCTTCCTGAATCTTTTTCGCCGCTTTCTTGATCCTGTCAAATTCTTCTTTATCGTAATCCACGGGCAGATCGATCCATCCCAGAAAATCATTTCCCAGGCCGTCCTTCTCCACCAGTTCCTTCCTGGCAGCGTCTACAATCCTGCTCATAGACTGTACTTCCTCTGCGCGGATAAATCTGGCAGTTTTTGAATAATCAAACGTAACCTTACTCATAATCTTTAGCTCCTTTTCTTCCATGTTTCCGATCATTTTCAAAAATAGTGTATCAAATCACTCAATCTTTATCAAGTTAAATATTCCCGTATCACCTCCCGCATGATGTTTTCCTCTTCGGGCGTCAGCATATGAGAAAACTTCGTTTCGCTGGCAGCGGTCTGACGGATTCCATCCGTCACCCGCTCGATCAGCTCCTCTCTGGTCTGTTCCCGGATCACATCCAGATCCGGCGCCTTCACCTCCCTGATCCCGCTGTTCTCCATATAATCCACCAGCCCGTCCAGTATCATATCCTCTTTATTCATAAAGCCCATAAACTGCCGGAGCAGCAGCAGAAGGGCAAATATCCCCACCCCCAGCGTCACGTACTGATAACGTATCAGCCAGGTTTCTTCATAGCGGTAGGTTCCGTACACCGCAGTCACCATCAGAAGGAAACACAGCAAAGCTCCCAGACCGATCCCCTGCTTCAGCTTATGCAGGCTGACCCTCAGTACCTTTCCCTTCATCATCTGCGTTCGTATAAACGCCTCCGGATTGGCGATCTCCTGCTCTTTTGCTCTGCGCATCTTATATTCGTTCAGAAATTCTTTTGTCCACTTTCCCTTGGGGTTGTCCAGTCTCTGCAGATCACGGATCGCCCTGCTGTAAAAATGGTTCACCAGTACAATACACAAAAGGCCCAAAACTCCCGCTGCAGCCATACCGTAAAATAAATAATGCTGTTCCATCCATGCCTGTAACATATGCAATTACCCCCTTAATAATCTCCGTCTCCGCTGTATGAGACTTCTGGAGTTATTATATCGCGCATATTCCCCGGATGGAACAAAAATCGTTCGTCAAATTACCGTCATTTTCCGTGTATTCCCGCAATTGTCTACAGTTCTCTTACCATTTCCTCCACCAGACGCACACAGTGCTGGGCCGCCTGTCTTTCAAATGTGGGATAATCCATGGAAGCGCTGTCATCCGCTTTATCGGAGATCGCCCTGAGGACCACAAAAGGAATCCCGTTGAGGTATGCCGTCTGGGCGATGGCCGCCCCTTCCATCTCCGTGCAGTATCCGCCAAATTCCCGGGAAATATCCTCCTTCACCTGGCGGGTATCCACAAACTGGTCTCCGCTTACCACCCGGCCCTCAAACACCCGGATATCCGGGTTCACCCGCCGGCACACAGAAGCAGCAACAGTCCGCAGCTTTTCATCCGCTTCAAAGGAAAACACCTTCATCTGGGGGATCTGCCCTCTGACGTATCCGAATCCTGTGGCATTCATATCGTGATGAAGGGCATCCGTGGAAACTACGATATCCCCGATGTTGATATCCGCCTTCAGGGAGCCGGCCACACCCGTGTTGATCACCGCTTCCACCCCAAAATCATCTGCCAGGATTTGAGTGCAGACAGCAGCATTCACCTTGCCGATCCCGGAACGCACCACTACCACATCCTTACCGTTAAGCTTTCCTTTATGAAATTCCATGGAGGCCTTCTTAAACAGCTCCACCTCCGTCATATGCTGCTTCAGAGTCTCCACTTCTACTTCCATAGCTCCGATAATCCCTATCATGTTCATCCTTATCATCCTCCTGTTAATCGTTACTTCCAGTCGAATTCCCGCTGTAAAGAGCGATTTTGCTCCCGCGGCAGCCTCCCTGCCGGACAATCCTTTTCCTGTTTATCATGCCCACTGTCCGCTCTTTTCCTATTTTAACACATCTTCATCCAAAATCCCATACCGTGAATCCGTCTGCCTGTATGAAAGGGGAACAGCTTTGCCTTACAGCTTCCCTGTCACGAATGCGTGCACACAAGCTGCCTAAGACTTAACATTTCCTTTCCGATCCATCTTAGTAAGACCTGCTGCCAGCAGGCCGATAAGTACAACCGTATCCACCAGCAGAACAGCCACGATATTTTTTACAACGCCATAAATAAAAAGGATGGAAAAAGCTTCTGCCGACAGCGCGACAAAGCACATATAATTGCTCAGATACTCTGTTATTATTTCTCCATAATGATTACTCATCTGCACTTTTGCATAAATCAATGGTCTGATCAAATAACGGATCACAATGCACGCCACCGGATAGGCAAAAATAAATTTCCTGTCCACCAGCGAGGAGGCCATCCCGCCGCTCCACTGTACAGGAATTTCAGGCGGCAGTTTTGTGTAAGACAGCAAAGCTGTCAATAAGCAGAATGCCGTAATGACTGCCCATGTAAGAAAGCTTCCCCATATATACAGGAAGCTGACGGAATCCAATCGGAAAACAGGCCTGTTATCATTCCAGTACTCTTCCAGTTCTGTCACATACTGTTCTACATTCAAGTCCTCATAAGCTATATTTTCTGCGTCAAGCATTTTTTCACACAGGATTCTGGCCCTGTTCAAATCGGTAATCTGATCTTTCAGCAGCTCATTCTGTTTCCGGATCACTTCACGCAAGGATGTCTTTTCCGATATGACACTGCGTATATCTTCAATGGAAATCCCTAATGTCCTAAGATATGCAATCTTTTTTATATTCTCTATGTCACTATCTGAATAGTCCCTGTAACCATTGCTTTTATTTCTTTCCGGAGCGATCAGTTTTTCCTTTTCATAAAACCGCACGTTAGAACGCGATAGCCCTGTCCGTTCTTCAACCTCTTTAATCGTCATATCATACACCCCTCTTCCCAGGTACCTGTATTTTACCTTGAATATAATCTATAAACAAGGTTTACAGTCAAGCAATTTGTTCCAGATATCCCACAGACCATCCGGAAAAATGAAGCGATACGGCTGTGCCGCTCCTGGTCTGACAGATCTTGACTGTCTGACGAAAATTCGTTTTGTAAGTCATATGGCCGTCACATCTGTCCGGTCTGAGTTCTGCCTCTGCCAGTATTTCCAGCCGTTGCCGCAAAGTTGTTATCCAATTGCGGCTTGAGGCTTGCCTGGGTCTTAAATCCTGAACAGTTTCTCAAAATCAGAGCAGTCTCATGCTTTCTTCCGTGTTAGGAAAATCCCGCCGATTACAGCCAGCAGGCCAATCGGCGCCACTCTGATAAACAGCCATTCAAACATATGAAAGGCCGCGCCGGCAACGGCGGTTTCAGGGTCACTATAATCCCACCCCAGATAAGGACTGTTTAACACTATGAGACCCGCAAAAATTGTTACTATGACCGCCCCCAGCAAGATAAACAGCCAATGGAGCACTTTTCGTCCTGCATTCTTCCTTTGCGCAAGCTGCAGGTTTATAATCTCCAGTTTTTCAGAAATCGCTTTTAAGTCATCTGCCTTCGCCTCCATAACAGTTTCTCCAAGCAAAGTACTTACAGGTATCTCAAGCGCCTCCGATATGGAGATCAGCATATCAGCGTCAGGAACTGATAATCCCTGTTCCCATTTGGAAACGGTCTGCCGTACGACGTTCAGCCTGACAGCAAGCTCCTGCTGCGACAGTCCTTTTGATTTTCGGATTGCTTTGATATTTTCGCTGAGCATCAGGAATATCCTCCTTTCGTTCTGTTGTTGCTGATATTGTACGAAAAACTGCCCGTTGCCGCAAGCAATGTATATTAACATTGAAGCTGTACATGCTCCTGCCAGTGATCTGCAGTTTGTTTTTTGGTTATTTTAATACTTTTGTCAGCGGCCATGGGTTTGTCTGGCCTCCTCTTTCCTTCTGCCAGCATCCGGCGGCGTGTTTCAGGCTCCTCAAAAAGAGTCGCTTCATCATACCGACTCACAAGCACTGCAAAGCAGCCGATGAGAAATCAAATGACTCAGCGTCAAAACAGCTCTCTCTATGATGTCCCGCCCAAAATAATACGGATCAGGGTTTTATCAAGCATAAGCGTCCGATTCCAGGGATTTATGATAATCCCATCTACCCCTTCTGCATTTAAAACCGCTTCAAATATCTGCCTCATATTTCCCATAAAGGTAGACATCACTTTATCTGCCCCCTTTATTTCCTCTTCAAAGCTGGTAAATACCGTCCACCAGCTGCTGCCATCCTCCAGGCGGAGCACATGAACGTTCAGCCGAGAGTCTTCCATCGCAGGATCCACCGCAACTATCAGCTCCGCATCCTCTTTCATCCGGCGGCGGATCACTGTCAGCGCATGGGCCAGCATCTCCTGGGTTGGTTCTTTCTTGAGGCCTTCGATGGCCGCTTCAATCTTTTCATTTCCCTGTAATTTTTCGTCTTTCACTACCGGTCTCCTTCCACTTTTCCAACTTTTAAGAAATTTTTCAGGTTAATACGGTCAGAATTATTTTTTGTTCCCATCTATGACAGCTTACCAATAAGGTTTAAACAAGGCTGGAATCCTGCGTTACATATGAAGGCTACACCTTTATTCTGTTTTGAAGCATGGAAAGATAGGACATCCGCACAGTATCCGAAACCCGATACCCCAGACTGTTCAGAATATGTTCGATCTGTCCAAGTGCAGCATCTTTCTTTTCTTCTCCGTCAGCCAGAATCTCCAGTTCCAGAAATTCGCCAAGTCCGTGTACGTTATCCAGACAGGCGGTTACCGGCTCCTTCCGAAGCATTGTCCTGTTCTTGATCACTTCAGGCTCTGCCGGCAGATACCCGATTGCCTGAAGAATATTTCTGCAGACTGCTCCATTTTCCACACCGGTTTCCAGCTCCTCCCGGGTCATCGTACAGGCGTCCAGTTTCTTCCCCTTAAAATTGATCTGATACCGGCTCTTTCCTGAAAAATGATCCTTCGTTTCACGCACCCGCAGCGCCTCGCCGTTGGCTCTTATCTCTCCCTGCTGATTGTCAAAATATGTATCCCGTTCTTCAATACACCCAGTCTCTTCAAACCCCATTTTCAAAAGCTTTTCCTTAATGGAATCCAGATTTTCCACCGGCAGCTTTACTTCTACTTCGATCATAGAATTCCTCTTTTTCCCAAATACGGCAGTTATCCCAGGGTTCCCCTCTATTGTCTTGAGCATTTTTCCGCATCAATCGCCAATGTAAACATCAGTACATGCAGCGCATCTGCCGGATTTGCGATATCCAGAACATAAGTGTCCGTCATGTGAAAAAGTTCCTTGGATATGACTGCTACCATTCTCCCTGCGCTATCTGTAATAGAATAATTCCATTCTGTCCAGTCTCCCTGGATATTCCATCCATTAAAATCGATATTGTAGCGCGGCTTCAGGAAGGTCAGCTCCTTACTGATCGATCCGATCATCTGATTTCCTTCATACACCTCAAACCTCGGAAGAAATGTAAGCACGCGTTCCTTCACCGTTCCCAGCTCACGGCCGCAAGAATCAAATATCCTGAGGCAATGCCCCCATGACAGCTGCCCCTTTACCAGATAAACGGTATTTTCATACTCATCATAAATTTCATAGCTGTCCAGCCATGAAAAAAATCGCTGTTTAAATAGTAGTCTCATGTTCTTCCTCCCTCATTAATTCCTTCGTTTCTGCATTTATCGAATTGCAGTCCTCCACATACGCAAAACAGCCCTCACAGATCCCGTATCAATATATCCATTATACTGCCAAATACAAATATTGTCATCTTCCCAACGCAGGCAATCTTTCACGTACCATTTTTAGCTGATGTGGATGATGATGCCGCAGCCTCACAGAAAACATACTTGTCCATAATCTCTTAGCATATACAATATTTTATCTCTCATTCAATTGACAAAGTAACCTAAGAAAAAGCCGATGTTTGTTAACATTTTTATTGCATGTCGGGATATAATTTTCTCTGACATTACCATACAAAGGAGGAAATCGCATGATCTCATACAAACCATTTTATGAAACCTTGCTGAGAAAAAACACTACAGAATACGCCCTCATTTTCAAAGAGGGTTTTCCGGCCAATACCCTTCACCGGATGAAGCACGGAGAAGCCATTACCACCAAAACCCTGGACGTGCTGTGCGACATCCTGCGCTGTTCTATCCCGGATATTATGGAGTACATTCCTCCCAAGGAAATTCCGGAATAACAGCGGACCGGGTGGCGGTTTCGGCCACTTTCTATTTCTTATTAACTAAGACTTCCCATACCTTAAATGGGCTTCGCTCCTTGAAAATTCAATATTTCAGCTGACAAAATAGTGATTTATGCCCCTATAGCCTCAGGATGGAGTGCGTTACGCAGATATTTCGGCAGTCTTGCTTCAAAATCAGCAGTAAAAGCTGTCAATTGCTCATCGCTGAGTTTTAAGGTAAGCGCTCAATAAAACAATGGCTATCTTTTCACAAGGTATTCCGCTATAGTTGAAGTAAAAGGCTCCAACTTCAACTTTTCGATTTGATCTGGCATCTCTGCTGTATCATGTCAGACCATGGCATCAGCTCTTCTATACCTTCGGGCTCATTTTTGTAGTCCGGCATATAGAGCAGTACAGTCTCCAGATATGCGTAGATGTTCAGATTGTTGAGCTTTGCAGTTTCTACTAAACTGTAAATGATGGAACTGGCCCGTGCACCTTTTACTGTATCATGGAACAGGAAGTTTTTCCGCCCTACCGCATAGGGACGGGCGATATTTTCTGCGATATTGTTCGATATGGAGCACCGCCCATCCAACAGGTAATTCTCCATATAGGGCTTCTGGTTTTTCGCATAGGTCACCGCTTTGGCCAGACGGCTCCCGCCAGCTGGAGCTACGGTTTCAAGCCATGACCAGTAAGCCTCCCATATGGCAGGCTCCGTCTCAAGACGTCTGGCTTTTCTGGTATCGGCATCCAGATCCGCATACTCTTTTTCCAGTTCGAATAACTGATTACAGTAATCGAAACCGATCTCTGCCGGGGTCTTATCCGGGGATTTCTTCGATTTCCCGGGAAGCGCGTCATACCAGTACCGCCTCATATGGGCAAGGCAGCCGCAGCGGGTGACATCCTTCAGCTTATTATAACCGCCAAAGCCATCACAGGTAAGGTATCCGGAAAAACCTTTCAGGAATTCTTCCGCATGGTATCCGCCCCGGCTGGGCTGGTAATCATACAGACAGATCGGCGGCAGTCCGTCATTTCCGGAGCCATACAGCCACATGTAGGACTTGGACTGTGCCGTTTTCCCTTCCTCTTTCAGTACCTGGCAGGGTGTTTCATCTGCATGGATCACAGCCCTTTCCAACAGATGCCGGTGAAGCTGGTCATACACCGGCCCCAGGTAATCTAAGCCGCATTTGATGACCCAGTTCGCCAGGGTTGCCCTGGGAAGCTTCACTCCCAGCTGCTTCCAGTCCGCCTCCTGCCGGTAAAGCGGGATGCTGTTTGCATACTTCTGGTACATCACATAAGCAACCGTGGATGGAGATGCAAGGCTGTGCTTGAGCAGCGGGCTTGGGGTTTCCGCCCCAACGATAACAGCAGCGCCGTCTTTTTTACATTCCGGGCAGCCCAGAACTTCCTGGACATACTGGATCCGTTCCACTTTCGCGGGGATGATCTGCAGCTCTTCACGGACAACCTTTTTCCCGATGACTACCATCGGGGTGTTGCAGTAGGGGCAGTTTCTGTCTTCCTCCGGCACCGTGCATGGGATTTCAGTCACAGGCAGCCCTGCCAGGATCTCTTCCCTGGTGGCCTTTCGTTTCTTTGCCTTGCGGTTATAGCCGCCAACAGCCTCCTCCAGAGCTGGTTCCGGGACAGAAGGATCCGCTGCAGCTTCCGCCTCATTGAACAGATCCAGCTGCCCGGGAAATGCATCTTTCTCTGCTTTTTCACTGGAAGATGCGAACAGCTTTTTCTTCAGATACCCGACCGTTTCATTCAGGTTCGCAATCGTCTGGTTCAGCTGTGCGGTCTGCTCCTCATGGCTTTTGGCCATCTGCTCGATCGTAAGACGCTGGCTGTCCACCAGTTGGCGCAGGGATTCAATTGTCTCTTTCTGAAGCTGTATGAGCGCTTCCATTTCTGATTGCGGCATCAGGAAACCACCTTTCTTTTCACTGGTTCCTATTATACCGGAAATCCAGCAGAAAAGCGAATCTGATGCCATAGAACCTCCGTCATTTTGACGGACAGGAAATGTGGAAAACGGGTCGTTTTTTCAGGCTTCTGCCCAGGCAAAACGTTGTGTTTTCCACATACAGGCAGCGATTCATAAAAATCAGGAGCAGTTATCCCCCTGTTTCCCGGACAGTTCCGTGATCCTGTGGATAAGTCATCCGCTGTATTTTCCCAGCCCTGCAGGAGAAAGGAAAATTTTCTCCCTTTTGCACAAAGGTCAGAACTCCTTCTTTCTGGCAGGGCGGATCGCTTTTGGCTGGTCGATCGACAGCCCTTCCAGGAGCCAGCGGTATTCCTGGCGGCTGAGGTTCCTTACTTCCGAAGAATCCCGCGGCCATTGGAACCTCCCATTATCCAAACGTTTATAATAGAGGCAGAACCCATCCTTTTCGAAATGCAGTTATTCCGATTTTTCAATTATTTCGACAGAATTGGGCCATCCATTATAGAATAGGATCATGAGCCTAATTCTATCGGAATAAGTAATTTATGCTAAACCATACAGTTTTTTGATCACTCCTACATTATTCTGCCATTCCGGAGGAGCAGATATTGCAGCACCGCCTTGACATTTTTCAATTGCCCTGCGTTTCATTTCGGTGTCCGCATAAGCGTAGATCTGCGTTGATACAACTGATGCATGCCCCATGTACTCTGCTAAAAGCTGAAGGGGCATACCATGCCTATACAGATGCATTGCACGGGTATGACGGAATTGATGTGGCGTAACCTTGGCAGGCATTTCGTCACATACTTCTCTTGCCATAATGGTGTATTTCTTCAGAAACCGTGCAACATTATCATCGGACATCTTATTGTGCGTTCCGTGTGAAACTGTATAAAACAGCCAGTCCTCTTCTCTGGCATCTTCTGAATGGTAGACTTTGATATATCTTTTTAAATGGTTGACGGTTTTCTTCATTAATGGGACATACCTTACCTTATTTCCCTTGCCTTCCAGCCTTATCTTTGGACTGCCATCTTTGAGGTCCAGAGAATTCAGGCGCAGATTTAACATTTCACAATCTCTTGCTGCAGTATCATACATAGTAATCATGAAACACATATCCCGCAAGCCGATCTTAGTTGTGTCATCTGGCTGGCGTAAAAGAGCTGCCATTGCATTTTCGCTTAAAAATACAACCGGTTCTTTGCTCTCCTTTGCTACTGCAATCCCTGACGCTTCAAGGGATAATACCGTTACCTCCGGATTAGATATCCTGGCATACTTTAGGAATGACCGTATCGCAAACAATCTTTGGTTTCTGGTAGATGCCGATACATTCCTTTCATTCTTTAAGTACACAAGGTAGTCGCTGATCGTTTGGGCATTCCATTCATTGAAGGATATCTCATCGTAAGGGATCCCCTTTTTTTCCATTATAAACCCTAGGAACTGATTGATGACTTGCCTGTATGAATCTATCGTACAATTACTTAATCCACGCTGCTTTGGCATATATACAGTCAGAAATGCCCGTATCTTTTCAAACATTGTTTTACTGTCATTCGTCATTCTTCGTACACCTCCGGTATGATTTCTGAGAACCGTTCAAAATCGAATCCTGACATTTCAGAGAACTGTTCCGGTAAAAAATGCAGGTAATACAGCGTATGCTGATACTTTGAATACATTTCTGTTTCCGAACAGATGCTTCGCAGTTGTCCTATGCCTATGCCAGAAATAAATGAAAGGGCGGAGAGCAATGAGTAAAATGAAATTTGAAAGCGCTCTCCGGTATAAGGAAGAAGCTTTTATAAAGTTTAAAAAAGATTTTGGCCATGCATATGGTTCTCAGACATATCACTTGTTGGAGTTTGACCGTTTTTGCCTCGCAGAGTATCCACATAAAGATACGCTAACGGAAGAAATGGTTATGAGATGGTCGGTTATTAAAGAAACCGAGACTTCCAATGGATATCTTTCAAGAATAACAACTTTGCGGCAGTTTGGTAAATATCTTGTCATGATGGGGGAGGAAGCATTTATTCTGCCTGACGGATTGAAAGGTGGAACCATGCCATTGATGCCATATGTTTTTTCTCAGGAATCCTTGAAATCGTTCTTCCAATACACGGATACGATGGAACGTTATTATCAGTCAGCAGTCCGTCATCTGGTGGCACCTGTTATGTTTCGGTACATGTACTGTTGTGGGCTGCGTCCGGTTGAAGCCAGAAACATGAACCGCAACAATTGGTTATTAGGAAGTAATCTTCCCCTGTATGAGGTATCTATATCTTCATATCTTGATGGTAACCTTGGAATTATCATAACCCCTCCTACAATATTTTAATGAAAAATCCATTTTTAGGTCCAACATAAATACACAAATATATGCGTATTCTACAACTGAACAATTACCGTCTTTTATTACCCACGGCATTCATGCCCTGAGAAATTTGTTTTTTAACCTCTGGCATCTTCATCGCCTCAGAGAAAAGCGTATTTATCACATCACCACCCAATTGATTTTCAAATTGTTTTTGTTGTAATTCTAATTGATGTTTATGTTCCAACTCTAATTTATCAATTTCCAATTTATGTTTTTCTTTTTCCTTTTCCAAATCCAATTCATAAGTCTTTTCAAGTCTTTTAATATCTTCTTTGCTCTGCCTTCTCGCAACAGTATAGCTTGTAATACCAGAAATCAAAGCACCGACTACTGATACTATGTATGGCAAATAATTTTCCATACGGAATCCTCCTCATATTTTAAATACTCTTGTAGAAGCATAAGAGCAGATGTCACCTACCCCTATGCTTCTCTTTTCTTTTCTGTTGTTTCAGTTCAAACTGCCGCTGCTTCTCCGCCTCTCGTTGTTCCCGGCTCACAGTCTTATGTTCAGCTTTCAACTGCTCCTGCTGCAATTTCAAAGCCTGCTGCGATTTTGTTCCTATTCCGCTGTTCTGTACTTGTTTCCGCACTTCGCGCTGTATCCGTTTCGGATTACGGACAGCTACCTTTACATCAATTGTCACAGCCGGACTAAATCGTAGACGATAGTAATTTTTCAGAACAAAATCATACACCTCATAATCTTTCGGCTCCGCTCCAAACATAACTTTGCATACAGAAAGCTTTCCCTCCGATATACGTTCAAAAACGCCCACCCAGAATGGTTCCTCAAAAAATACTGTCAATCTTCCTGATACTTTGTCCATGACAATTCCTCCTTAAATGATTGTAATGAACAAAGAACGGACGACCCTAAGGAGGGAGGGTTACTTACACCAGACGGTGCGGCCGGGCTACCTACCGGCTCTGCAAGAGATTTCCTCTTACGTTGCGTTTTTATCTTTGTATCTTGATTCTATCACATTATCATCTGGGAATCCATTACAATTATGGCTATCCTCTCTTTTACAACGTCTATCATTGCTTTATACAAGACGAGTGCAAACAATCTTATACACATAAGCCATTTTGATATCCCCTTTAAAAAAGGCCATTTCAATCGCCATCCTTCGTTTTACGTGAATCTTCCGTGAACCTCACGCCATTTGTCAAATCATTACTTTCCTTACTATTTTCCCAATCCACTAGCAATTTATCAACTTCTGATTGAGGTATATTTCCACGATAATTATCTTTCCCTTGAATTTTTACAGAGAAAAGAAGAGAGAAAAAAAGAACCTCCCGTTTTGAGAGGTTCCAACCCTTTCCATCAAAAATATAGGAATCAAATTTCACAGCATATCCATATGAAGTTCCGGCAGCTCCCGATAATCAAAGATCATCGGTGCCGTTTCCTTGAAATAGTGTTTCTGTTCCTCTTTAAAGTACGAAACGAGTCCATCAAAGTTTTGATGAATCTGCGCCTCATTGAGACGGCGGATGTATTCTGTCTTGTTCTCATTCCGGATAAGCACAGGTATCAGATTATGGCAGAGACATTCCTTAAAAAGGATCATCCGGCCAACCCTTCCGTTGCCATCCTGAAACGGATGAATTGTTTCAAATTCCGCATGCAATTTTGCGATATCCAGAATGGTAAGCTCGGATTTCTTATGATAGCTTTCCAGCAATTCCCGCATACGCCCCGGAACCTCCTGTGGAAGCGCTGTCGTAATATCGGACACCCGGTTGGCACGGGTCTTATAGGCTCCAATAGCGTAGCCATTGGCAATATCTTCAAACACTCCTTCTTTCAGATTGCGGTGCATGCCGCAGATGAATGTTTCAGACAAAGGCTCGTCCAGATGGTTCAGGGTATAATTAAACATTTTGAAATGCCCGGTCATCTCTTCAATGTCTTTGGTTCGGAAAATCGTATCCGGATCATCCGAATACACCGTTCCGGTTTCAAAGATTGAAGCGGTTTGTTTCTCGGTAAGGGTACTCCCCTCAATACGATTGGAATTGTATGCCATGGTACGCTGTGTATATCCGTAGACACCGCTGCGATCCTGTTTGCTAAATTCAATAAAAAGCCGTTCTTTCAAACGTTTTATAAAATCTATGGACTGCATAAAAATCCCTCCTTCTGTATTCGGCCAGCTTTGTTTGTATAGTATAACATAATTTCTAATAAAAAAGCACCTGCTATAGGATCCTGACGTAGAAAAAATGAGGCTGCTGCAAAAACATCGAATCCGACGATAGAGCAATGCCTACGCTCTATCCAAAGAAAAAAACGGAAATCCTTCTTTCTGGGAAGTCTGTCTGCCCTGTGCCGGACGGATGTAATCGTGCATCAGCCCCATACGCTGCTGGTATGCGTGACGCAAAGCTTCCAGATCCAGCACTTCCCGCCCGGTCAAAATGGCGATCTCCTGGGCATCATGGAGCAGCGACACCACCACCGACAGGATTCCCCAGCTGTGTTCATACAGCCACTCCAAAATGGCGGGCGTGATCTCCGCTTTCTCTTTTACATACTGATAGCGGAATAGGGTCTCACACAGTTCCCGGAACCCCTCATCGCACCTCAAGGATCCGGTTCCCGGTAATCAGGGAAATCGCGCGGCTGATGGCGCTGGATTTCCCGATCCCGGAGGTCCCGATGATGGTAAAGCTGTCGGAGCCTCCCAGGATCCCCCGGTATTCCTGTCCATGGACACCTTTCGCGTTTTCATTCCGCTGCTCCACGGCCAGCTTCGTCCCCTTCTTCTGCAAGGAACGGATCATGGCCAGGTACAGCTTGCTGTAGATCTCCGCCGACATCCGGGAGGGTACATAGACACGGTACAGGTCGGACAGCCCCAGCAGCCGGGCCGCCGGATCCTTTTCCCGGATCTCTCCTGTGTACGCCGGCAGGTCTGCCAGCTCCTGTTTCAGCTGCTCACCGGAAAGCATGGGCAGCAGCGCACGCAGCATCTGGGTCGTATCAGGCATCTTGTTTTCCCCCTTTCCAATAGTCCCTGTGGGTGCGGTTCTGTTCCTTTCTCCGGTTTTCCCGGATATCCCGGATCTTCGTCTTTCCTCCTCTTGCGGCCGCCGACGCTATGGCTCCGATATGGTCCGCCAGATCAATCTTTGCCTGGATGGTTTCCTCCGCCGCCGCTCTGACCAGCTGCTTTTTCGCTTCCTGCATCCCCTGTACCTCTTCCAGGCTCTTTCCTGCGTACCGGCCTTCGATCAGGTCAAACGGGAGATACCTGCCGTCCTCGATCAACCAGACCATGCTCACATCCTCCGGATTATAAGCGACAGTCACCGTGCCGCCCCGCAGGAAACGGTCCGCAAAGTGTTCATTCTTATACCGCATCCGGTTCACCTTCAGGCCGTACTTGGTAAACCTCCCGGTCACTCTGGGGAAGAGGGTGAGGATCAGGTTTTCCCGGGTAACCGGGATCAGGCTGGCCCCCGGCTGCGTTTTTCCGTAATTCCACACATCGGAGGCATGGGGGCGGATCCCGGCAGCCAGGATCTTTTCCGTATAAGGGAAGTTTTCCAGGACACGCCGGGTATTGTAATACAGGATACACCGCAGGATCACTTTTTCGAAATCCTCCATGGTCAGGCAGGCATCCTTCCGGTAGTCATGGGCTCCCCGTTCCTGAAAGTCCGGTTCAATCACCCCTCTCCCTTTGAGATACGGCTTGTAGGACTCCTGGACGAGGTCAAAGAACTTTTCCACCGCCCCTTTCAGTTCCGGCCGGTACGCCGGAAGATGCACCAGGGTCACGCCCAGGTCCGCGATCTGCCCGAAGGTCTCGGAAACGTATTCGCTTCCCATATCGGTGACCAGGGTGGCCGGGAGCTGGCCGCAGTCCCATGCGTTCCTTTCTATCTCGATCCCATGTTTCCGGCAGTGTTCCTGTTTATCCGCCAACACGTTCAGCATCAGGCCACGGAGGCTGTACGTCCCGCCTTCCCAGGACAGCATGTAGCCACAGCAGAGGCTGCTGTAAGCGTCCACGCAGGCGGTCAGGATGGGACGGCCCACAAGCCCTCCGGCCTCGTTGACCAGGTAGATATCGCAGACTGTAGCGTCCAGCATGCCGACCCCCACCGCCGGGGCAAACGCCTGTACCCCATCCCCCAGCAAGGGGCGGTGGTTCCTCTGGTAAGCGGACTTTCCGTCCCTGGAAATATACTGCCCCCTCAGGTCCTTGTGTTTCCGGTAAAAGTAGCGGAACTGATGGATGGACGGATACTCCGGAAGCAGCTTTCCGGCGGCATCGCAGTACCGTTCCTTTAACATCTGCGTGTACGCCGTGGAAAGACTGTTTTGGTTCTTCGTGTAATAGAACCGGTTCAGCGCCCACCGCATGTTTTTCTCATCCGGTGTCAGCGGCCTCCCCTTCTTCTTCTGGCAGGGGGCCAGGACGCAAGGATCCTGGTACGCCAGGTACTGGCAGAGATAGCTGCGGATCGTCTGCCTGCTGACCTGATGCTGTGCCGCCAGCGCCGCGATCATCCTGCTGCGCTTCCCGTCCTCCGCAAGAAACGGCAGGATCCCCGCAATCCAGGTAAACCGCTCATAAGCGGTCTTCTTCCGGTCTGCGTCCAGCTCTTCCATCTTACAGAGGACAATGCCGGTCTGTTCTCTCAGCATCTCCTCTGTACATGGTTCATACCCCTGTAATTCCCCGCCATCCTTCCATACCGGCATCGTACACCGGATACAGTCAATCACCAGCATCCGGCCATCCTGGATTTCCAGTACACGCAGGATCGTTTCATCCCTTTTCCACAGGCTATTTTTCTTCATCAATCACCAGCCCCCAATCTTGTACGCCACGCCTCTGCCAGTACGTCCTGGATACGTCCAGAAGCTTTACGGTTTTCGGTTTCGTCAGATACTTCCGGAATACACATTCCCGGACAAGCAGGTCCCCATCCGCTTTGATACAGACAAAGTCGGACGTGTAGTCTCCCATTTCCAGCCCTTCCAGCCAGACATTACATCGGATCTCTGCGATATCCCCACGTCCTTCCAGGACAGACAGGTATGTTTTCTGGATATCGTCATAGATGCGGCAGATCTCCCGGCTCTTTTCACTGGTACGTTTTTCACAGCGTCCCTTATAGTTCTTGTTTCGCATATCCAACACCTCCTCCTTCTGCCCCCGGCCATCTGGCCTTCCCAAAAGCGTCCCCAAAAAGGGAATAAAGCTCCGGCATTTCCCAAAAATGTCCCCGAAAAGGGAATGAAGTTCCAACGTTTCCCAAAACGCTCCCGAAAAGGGAATACATCACCATTTCCCATAAATGTCCCCGAAAAGGGAACCTGTTCCCACCGCTCCCCCGCAATTTCCCCAAAAAGAAAAGCGCTTCCGGGAGCTTCCCAAAAAGCTTCCCAAAAACGCTTGATTTTTCCCAAAAACAGGATTTCTTATGAATTACTTTTGGGGATTTCTGTACCCATCCCCGAAAAACCTTGATTTTATGCGGGTTACAGCCATCTGCACCGTTTCCCAAAAACACCATTTTCAAAAACCACTATGTCCCGATGCAACCCTGTTTATCCTCCAATGGGCAAAAATCTCTATCCTCCATACCTCTCCCTTCCCCTCCTCATACCACCCCATCCCTCTTGCCGCTTTCCGTAACGGAATTCGGAGCGAAAATTGCTTCAAACCCCGTATTTATGCGGCTTTCCGGACCGGATGGGGGAACGGAATCCGAACCGGATCCCCGGCTTTCCACCGGATTTCCGACTCGGTTTTTGCCTCATAAAGAGGATAGAGATTTTTGCCTCAAACAGGATAATCAGGGTTACACCAAAACATGTCTGTTATTCAAACTCGGCGTGTTCTTTATTGTTATTAACTGTATTTGCTTAAGTTTTATGCAAATCCACACCGATTTTTACTCCAATTACATCATTTATTTTGCTTTACTGATTTTCTGTTGCCAAGATGTTGCCACGCCAGAACCTTATACTATTCTTTCTCCAGTTCAGTCTCTAACACAGAATTAGCCCTTTTGTAAATGTCAATTCCCATTTTGCTTTCTACCAACCCACAAATAATGCCAACTAAAATTTGAATTTCCTGATAATTTTTTATACTTTCTGTTGTAATATTTCCTACTGTTATCGTTGCAAATCCACATGATAAAAAAAGTTCAAATATTAAAGAACAAATTCCGATATATATCAATCTAATGATTGGTTCTAACATATCCTTTTCTATAAGCGACATATCCTCAAATTCAAGTTGAAATTTTCTTGCACCATATGATACCCATGCTCCAATCATTGCGCCAAACCATGTATACCCCATCATACAGAAAACATTACTTTTTAATAAGTGGAATAGTAAGCACATCATACATCCCACAATAGCTGATAAAATTATGGCTGTAATCCCTAATCTTTTCATATACCGATTTTTTATTCGCTTTCCCTCGATATGTAGCATTTCGGTTTTTAATTTATCTAAGGCAACCATCGCCATTTTAGGTTGTGCAGAATTTTCCGGCACTAGTACAAAAGAAATTAAATAACTAGCTAAATATTTTTGTTTGTGCTATACTGAAAGCATAAAGAAGAAATGAGGTATCAGTATGGCACATGCAAAAGCAATAACGCTCACAAACGATGACTTAGAATATTTGCAGTCTCTTGTTCGTCAACGTACGATTCAGGCGCAGGTCGTTGATCGTGCAAAAATACTTTTATATAAATCTCAAGGCGCATCAAACAATGATATCGCAGAACGCTTGGATGTCAATATCAACACAGTTAAGCTTTGCCTTTCCAAATTTAAAGAAGGCGGTGTACAGCGAGCGTTATTTGATGACCAGCGCAAAGGGCGGCCTGTTGAGATTACAGATGATGCAGTAGCCTGGATTATCAGCCTGGCCTGCCAGAGGCCTTGTGATCTTGGTTACTCGCAGGAACTGTGGACTTTAAAAAATCTTCATCAACATATACAGACCCATGCAAAAGAAGCTGGATATCCAAGACTGGCTACAATTACAAGACCCATGGTTCAAAAAATACTAAAGAGATCAGAGATCAAACCATTTAAAATAAAGTATTATTGCGAAAAGCGAGATCCAGATTTTGAATCTAAAATGCACGATGTTTTAGTCGTATACAAACAGGTTGAGATGCAGTTCGACGAAAACGGGAATATCATTGTCCCGACGGAAGGTCCCATGGTTCACACAGTATCTTGCGATGAAAAACCTGGGATACAGGCAATTGCAACAACGGGAGATGATCTCAGGCCTACTGCCGAAAAAGGCTGCGTATATCGAGACTATGAGTATAAACGCCTTGGAACACTATCGCTCATTGCCGGGATTGACCTTCTTACTGGGATCGCAGTTCCAGTAGTAAGCGAAACACATAAAAGTTCAGACTTTATCTTGTTACTTGAGAAGCTTGATAATATGTATCCAGAAGGAGATATCATCAGAATCATCTGTGATAATCATTCAGCCCATCGTTCGAAAGAAGTCCAGAATTATCTGGCAACGAAACCGGAAGGCCGTTATGTCTTTATTTTTACGCCAAAGCATGCTTCCTGGCTTAACCTGATTGAATGTTTTTTCAGCAAAATGACAAAACAAATGTTAAAAGGCATCCGAGTTAAATCGAAAGAGGAGCTGTCGAAGCGTATATATCAATACTTTGACGAAGTTAATGCCGAGCCTGTTGTATTTCATTGGACATATAAGCTTGATGAAATATCTGAGGATGAAGCGAAAAGTAAATGTAGCTAGTTAATTATTATTCGATGTACTAGACCTACTTGAGCAAGAGATAATAGCTTTTTAAAATATTTCCGTTTAATCTCATCCGACGTATTATCTAATGCTTTAAGAACATTACAAGTATTCTCTATCTCCGAGTATAATAGACTTTGTAATTCTGGAACTTCATCTTCAACATCGGGACGAAGATCACACTTTATATCAAATTGTTCATCCTCATTTTCATAAACGACAAAATATCCTTTCATTACTACAATGGTCTCCCACATGATTTACATACTTTTGTAGATAATGATATAGAATGCTGCATTCTATCAATTATTCCACTTAGCGACTGCAGTTCAGCTAATAATTGAATTTCCGAATCTGATTTATTGTTTTTTTGTAATAGTTCCATCTTTAATTTTCTAAGTTCTCTATAATCCATATTTACAACCTCTTTCCGCATGTAGGACAAACCTTTGTTGATAATGATAAGCTTTTTAGCAAAACTCCTTGAATTGCTTCCATTTCATTCAATTCAGCTAATAGTTCTTCTTTATCAATATCAATATTAGTCGCTCCTTCTTCTAATTGTATTTTGATTTTTCTTAACTGTGGTGATAGCATTATTTTCCCTCCTATCGGCAAAAAAACAAATATAGTACAAGCAATTATAAATATATTATGCAAATCTACACCGATTTTTACTCCAATTACATCATTTATTTTACGTAAGCGCTCAATAAAATAATGGCTATCTTTTCACAAAATATTCCGCTATAGTTGAAGTAAAATACTCCAACTTCAACTTTTCGATTTGATCCGGCATCTCTGCTGTATCATGTCAGACCATGGCATCAGCTCTTCTATCCCTTCGGGCTCATTTTTGTAGTCCGGCATATAGAGCAGTACAGTCTCCAGATATGCGTAGATGTTCAGATTGTTGAGTTTTGCAGTTTCTACTAAACTGTAAATGATGGAACTGGCCCGGGCACCTTTTACCCTATCATGGAACAGGAAGTTTTTCCGCCCTACTGCATAGGGGCGGGCGATATTTTCTGCGATGTTGTTCGATATGGAGCACCGCCCATCCAACAGGTAGTTCTCCATATATGGCTTCTGGTTTTTCGCATAGGTCACCGCTTTGGCCAGACGGCTTCCGCCAGCTGGGTTCACTGTTTCAAGCCATGACCAGTAAGCCTCCCATATGGCAGGCTCCGTCTCAAGACGCCTGGCTTTCCGTGTATCGGCATCCAGATCCGCATACTCCTTTTCCCGTTCGAATAACTGGCTGCAGTAATCGAAACCGATCTCTGCCGGAGTTTTATCCGGGGATTTCTTCGATTTCCCGGGAAGTGCATCATGCCAGTACCGTCTCATATGGGCAAGGCAGCCGCAGCGGATGACATCCTTCAGCTTATTGTAGCCGTTGAAGCCATCACAGGTAAGGTACCCGGAGAATCCTTTCAGGAATTCTTCCGCATGATATCCGCCCCGGCTGGGCTGGTAATCATACAGACGGATCGGCGGCAGCCCGTCATTTCCAGAGCCATACAGCCACATATAGGACTTGGACTGTGCCGTTTTCCCTTCCTCCTTCAGTACCTGGCAGGGTGTTTCATCTGCATGGATGATGTCCCTCTTCAGCAGATGCCGGTGAAGCTGTTCATACACCGGCTCCATATAATCTATGCCGCATTTGATGACCCAGTTCGCCAGTGTCGCCCTGGAAAGCTCCACTCCAAGCTGTTTCCAGTCCGCCTCCTGGCGGTAAAGCGGGACGCTGTTCACATATTTCTGGTACATCACGTAAGCAACCGTGGACGGAGATGCCAGGCTGTGCTTGATCAGGGGGCTTGGTGTTTCAGCCCCAACGATAACGGAAGCGCTGTCTTTTTTACATTCCGGACAGCCAAGAACTTCCTGGACATACTGGACCCGTTCCACTTTTGCAGGGATGATCCGCAGTTCTTCACGGACAACCTTTTTCCCGATGACTTCCATCGGAGTATTGCAGTAGGGGCAGCTCCTGTCCTCATCCGGCACGGTGCAGGGAACTTCCACCACAGGAAGCCCTGCAAGGATCTCTTCCCTGGTGGCCTTTGGTTTCTTTGCCTTACGATTATAACCACCAACAGCCTCTTCCAGAGTCGGTTCCGGGACAGAAGGATCCGCAGCGGCTTCTGCCTCATTGAACAGATCCATCTGTCCGGGAAAGGTATCCTTTTTTGTTTTTTCACTGGAAGATGCGAACAGCTTTTTCTTCAGATATTCGACCGTTTCATTGAGATTTGCGATCGTCTGGTTCAGCTGTGCTGTCTGCTCCTCATGGCTTCTGGCCATCTGCTCGATCGTACGGCGCTGGCTGTCCACCAGCTGACGAAGGGATTCAATTGTCTCTTTTTGAAGCTGTATGAGCGCTTCCATTTCTGACTGCGGCATTAAGGGACCACCTTTCTTTTTGCTGGTTCCTATTATACCGGAAATCCGGCAGAAAAGCGAATTCTCCGCCGTACTGCCGCCGTCATTTTGACGAAAGGAAAATGTGGAAAACACATAGCTTCGGCGGGATATTCCCTATGAAAAACGTTGGGTTTTCCACACGCAAACGGCACCCCTGGAAAAATGGAAACCGTTATCCTCCCGATCTCCCGGCGGTTCCATCGTTATGTGGATAACTCATCCGCAGCGTTTTTTCTGACCCATAAGGGGAAGAAAAAATTTCTCCCTTTTGCACAAAGGTCAGAAATCCTTTCTCCCGGCAGGCCGGATTGCTTTGGGCTGATCAATGGAAAGCCCTTCTAAAAGCCAGCGGTATTCCTGCCGGGTAAGATTCCTTACTTCGGAAGAATCCCGGGGCCACTGGAACCGCCCATTATCTAAGCGTTTATAATAGAGACAGAATCCATCTTTTTCAAAATGAAGTTATTCCGATTTTTCAATTATTCCGACAGAATCGCATGATGATATATTTTTGTTAAAAACAGTTGAAAAATATCGGAATAAGTATTCTCCTATTCTATATCAAATATAGGGAGGAAAATACTATGCAAACAGCAAACATCATCCCGGAATGGGACACACTAGCGGAAGCATTGAAAGTTGGATTAGGCTACTCTGACGCTACATTAAAAAGAACGAGACATACTTACAATGTATTCATAAGAGATTATTGTGATACAAAGGGAGGTGATGCCGGAAACGTTATAAAACAGGGAATTGTGCGAACCGGAGATGCCTATGAGTCAGAAATGATTTCAAAAGATAAGCTTCTCCGAATCAGAAGGCTTGCATTCAGAATGCTGCAGTTAATAGAAACGGGACATATCACCTGGAAATGCGCACCATTATACGGGAAAAAGTATGGCAATGATGCGAATGAAACTCTGCTCAGAGCATTTGTCGCGAGCGAGCAAAGAGAAAGTAGACATGCCGAATCTATAATAAAGCGGGATGAAAACATAATCAGGCAGTATATTTTATATGCAGAAAAAAATGGAATCCGCATTCTTGAAGCTGATGCACAAAATATGCTGGATTTTTTATCTCATATGAAAAAACTGCGGCCAGCGGGACTTCATAGTACTGCATCTGCATTGAAACACTTTTATGCTTACCTGATTGAGAATGAGAATGCACAGCCTAACATTCTTGCCGCAATAAAAGCATGGGATACACCGCATAAACGAATTTATGGGATTCTCACAGACGTCGAAAGGGAAAAATTGTTAGATGCTGCGGATGGAGATTCTGATATCGGGAAGCGTGATAAAGCTATCTTGCTGCTTGCCATGGATTGCGGTTTAAGAAGTTCTGATCTGTGTAACTTGAAGCTTAGGGATATTGATTGGTATTCAGCTTCGATAAGCATTATCCAGAAAAAAACAGGGAAACAGGTCTCAATCCCGTTTTCAGAGAGAACGGGGGACGCTCTGGCCGATTACATCCTTAATGCCAGAGGGACTTCATCCCTTCCCTACGTGTTTTTGAAAAAATCATACTGTGATTCTTCGCTGACTTCTTCATTACTATGCCAACGTTTAAAAAAACTCATGCAGAGAGCTGGCATAACTCGCCCGGCAGCGGAAAAAATCAACATGCATACATTTCGAAGAAGCCTGGGAACTTTACTGATCGATTCCGGGGAAAGCCTTGAGATGGTAGCACAGATTCTTGGGCATAAGGATATAGAAGCAACGAAAAGATACATTTCTGTTTCCGAACAGATGCTTCGCAGTTGTCCTATGCCTATGCCAGAAATAAATGAAAGGGCGGAGAGCAATGAGTAAAATGAAATTTGAAAGCGCTCTCCGGTATAAGGAAGAAGCTTTTATAAAGTTTAAAAAAGATTTTGGCCATGCATATGGTTCTCAGACATATCACTTGTTGGAGTTTGACCGTTTTTGCCTCGCAGAGTATCCACATAAAGATACGCTAACGGAAGAAATGGTTATGAGATGGTCGGTTATTAAAGAAACCGAGACTTCCAATGGATATCTTTCAAGAATAACAACTTTGCGGCAGTTTGGTAAATATCTTGTCATGATGGGGGAGGAAGCATTTATTCTGCCTGACGGATTGAAAGGTGGAACCATGCCATTGATGCCATATGTTTTTTCTCAGGAATCCTTGAAATCGTTCTTCCAATACACGGATACGATGGAACGTTATTATCAGTCAGCAGTCCGTCATCTGGTGGCACCTGTTATGTTTCGGTACATGTACTGTTGTGGGCTGCGTCCGGTTGAAGCCAGAAACATGAACCGCAAGGACGTAAACGTTCAAACAGGAAGGGTCTTTATCAGAGAATCAAAATATAATAAAGAAAGAGTTGTTTATGCGCCGAATGAACTGCTGTCACTTACAAAACTCTATCTTAATCAGATAAGCGCCGTTTTCCCAGAAAGCATAGCCATGTTTGTTGACAGAAAAGGCCAATACTTTTCAAAATCAACACAGCAGTATCTTTTTGAACACTGCCGGGATGGAGCAGGGATAAAAACATCTGGCACAAGAAGACCGAACATGTATAGCTTTCGTCATTCTTTCGCAACGCACCGGATCTATCAATGGCATAAAGAAGGAAAAGATATCAGTACCCTTCTGCCTAGCTTAAGTGCTTACATGGGGCATTCAAAGTATCAGCATACGCTGTATTACCTGCATTTTTTACCGGAACAGTTCTCTGAAATGTCAGGATTCGATTTTGAACGGTTCTCAGAAATCATACCGGAGGTGTACGAAGAATGACGAATGACAGTAAAACAATGTTTGAAAAGATACGGGCATTTCTGACTGTATATATGCCAAAGCAGCGTGGATTAAGTAATTGTACGATAGATTCATACAGGCAAGTCATCAATCAGTTCCTAGGGTTTATAATGGAAAAAAAGGGGATCCCTTACGATGAGATATCCTTCAATGAATGGAATGCCCAAACGATCAGCGACTACCTTGTGTACTTAAAGAATGAAAGGAATGTATCGGCATCTACCAGAAACCAAAGATTGTTTGCGATACGGTCATTCCTAAAGTATGCCAGGATATCTAATCCGGAGGTAACGGTATTATCCCTTGAAGCGTCAGGGATTGCAGTAGCAAAGGAGAGCAAAGAACCGGTTGTATTTTTAAGCGAAAATGCAATGGCAGCTCTTTTACGCCAGCCAGATGACACAACTAAGATCGGCTTGCGGGATATGTGTTTCATGATTACTATGTATGATACTGCAGCAAGAGATTGTGAAATGTTAAATCTGCGCCTGAATTCTCTGGACCTCAAAGATGGCAGTCCAAAGATAAGGCTGGAAGGCAAGGGAAATAAGGTAAGGTATGTCCCATTAATGAAGAAAACCGTCAACCATTTAAAAAGATATATCAAAGTCTACCATTCAGAAGATGCCAGAGAAGAGGACTGGCTGTTTTATACAGTTTCACACGGAACGCACAATAAGATGTCCGATGATAATGTTGCACGGTTTCTGAAGAAATACACCATTATGGCAAGAGAAGTATGTGACGAAATGCCTGCCAAGGTTACGCCACATCAATTCCGTCATACCCGTGCAATGCATCTGTATAGGCATGGTATGCCCCTTCAGCTTTTAGCAGAGTACATGGGGCATGCATCAGTTGTATCAACGCAGATCTACGCTTATGCGGACACCGAAATGAAACGCAGGGCAATTGAAAAATGTCAAGGCGGTGCTGCAATATCTGCTCCTCCGGAATGGCAGAATAATGTAGGAGTGATCAAAAAACTGTATGGTTTAGCATAAATTACTTATTCCGATAGAATTAGGCTCATGATCCTATTCTATAATGGATGGCCCAATTCTGTCGAAATAATTGAAAAATCGGAATAACTTCATTAATTCCGATGTCGGAATTAATGCAGCGCTTTGATCCGGTCACAGCGTCTGCCGCAGAAAAGAAACAGGGAATTGCTGTAGGGATCTAATTCATAGGTATCCCGAACGATTGCCATCAGGCCATCGATACTTTTTCGCATATCGGTATAGCCTGTCACAAGGAAAAATTTGGCCACACCGGACAATTCACCTAACAAAGCTGCCGCAGGGCAAGAAGAGTATTCCGGATCACATCCGCCCCGGCCTGTTCATGGATCTCGATACGGATGCCCTGCATTTCCAGACAGATCGAGGGCGTATGGAAAGCTACGGTATCTGAATGCTGTTCCTTTTCCCAGAGTGAGATCTGGACAACTTCCTGTTTCTGTGCGGCAGCATCCACTGCTTCCGGAACCTTACAGGCTTTTTTGCGTAAAGCCCGGACGTGATAGTAAAATGTGCTGACAGGGATCCCGTTTTCTATGCACCATTGGCGGTCGGTAAGCCCGCTGGATCTGCACTGGGTGATCAGATTTAACCAATGTTCATCATTTGAAGTTGTACTCATTTGATTCATCTCCTCCAATGTGAGATTTTGGAGTAACCAGGTACAGCAGCAGCGACCAAAGATATGAGATTGAAGCGTAGCTTTTGCAATCCCGAGAACCGGATAGGAAGTGAATTACTCCAAGTATCTGAAGTATCTCACAAAAGTTGAAGTTTGACTATCCGGTTGGTTATAAAGCGCTTACTATTTTACTTTACTGATCTTCTATTCCCAACATGTTGTCACACCCCTATTATAACAAATCCACAAAGATTGACAACCTATTTTTCGAATGTTACACAGTAGAATCCCTTTGTCGGAACGACAGATATAAAACAATACTGCATAGCTACAATGTTAAATTATATTGCCAAGCACTTTATTATCAGCAGCATTTTTCAAACGGACAACGATACCGCTGATAGCGCCTGAAAGATAATTCAAAAGTTCTCTGTCATTTTCATAGTAATTTTTTATAAAAATTTCAAGTGCAGTCGTCAACTGTTTTTTTATATCCTCCAAAGTTGCCTGTTTAAATATCTTCTGCATATAAGAATAATCGTCTTCCTCCAGCTCAATTACTGTCAATGATTTTCCCAGTATTATATGTCCTATTACATGGATAAAAACTATTTCACATATATTATCCATTGATTCTTGCCAATTCCTGTTATCCTTTGACAAGATATTTATAACGTAACCTGCGGGAAATAATTTCAAAAATTTTTGTTCCAGACCAATAGCCTTGATAAATTCAAAAATCTTATCTATTCCTGTATATTCTGAAATATCTTTCAATAAAGGATAATCAAGAGTCAAAATTGTATTTTGCGGTTCAAATTGAACATCATACCACTTGAAAAATTCTGGTATCCCTTTAACAAAAGTATCATACAGACATTTATTTTCATAGTGACAAAATTCCGGCAGAATCCTGTTATATAAATCCAGTGCTTTTCCTGTTTTGTCTCTAACATATGCCGCACCCATTTCATACGCTCTTTGCACTGATAATTTTTTATTTAATGACGGCGCATTTCCACTGCTTTCCCATAATTCGTGAATACAATATAAGACAGCCCCCATAAGCTGTTCTGCTTTTTCGTAGGTTATGGATGTACTTTCATGTGATGTATATTTCTCAGCCAGTTTGCCCACGATCGGCACTAATTCTTCCATTTCATAGTCCATCAGATTTACCTCCAACAGAGTTCTTTCAGGGTTTCAAGATACAAGTCATAATCCCATCTCTTTACATCATCAAATTTTGAATATTCTCCATAGCCGTCCGAACTTTTATATCCTTCGTAGCCAGCTCGGATTGCTTCTGCAAAATTAGCAAGACAGGTACTCTCTAAATAATCCAAATCGCCAAAACATATATTTTCAAACTGTTCTTTCATTAAATGGAGAAGTTCATCATCTGTAATTTCATCATGCATTTCATTTTTATATAGATAAAATATTTCCTGCAATCGAATAATTGTTTCTACATAATTGCTTTGATGAATGTACTCAGAATCGCAAAATTCATAAATGATTTTTGTCGCAATTCCTTCACCAAACTCAATTCTTTTTTGTTCCGCCAGTGCGTTTTTCCGTTCCGCTAAAATCAATTTAGCATCTTGCTCTGTTAAGGAAAGTCCAAACCGTTCGGTTGTCTCGTTTGTTTTAATCACATTACTCAGTTGATTTTGTCCCTTTAATAAAATCATCCAGTCCTTGTCCAAAAGAACCCCTCCCCATCTTCGTATTTGGAAAGAGATTATAGCACCGTCTTTGAGACATTGGTAGCCTTGTTTTCAGAGCAATTTTGTGGTATTATAATAATGGAAAAAGGGAGCGGTTTTAATCCGTTCCCTTTGTATTTTATAGTTACTTTCATTATCTTGCATCTCTATCCATCTTTCTTTTTTGTTTTCGTCTCTGCACTCTTTGTTCTTCTTCCAGCCTTTTTTCTCTTAGAACAATGGTTTCAACTGTATCTCGTCCCAAAGCCCGTTCTACCAGATAAAAATCTCCCATTCTTTCCTTCAGTGTTCTATTCTCATTCCAAAGTTCATCTACACGGACAGTAAGGGAATTGACCTTGTCCCACGCTCTTTCATATGACCTTTGCATATCGCTGAATTTTATGGAAAGATCGAGATAAGCCCGATAAACTGACCGCAGCACCGTCACAATCTTCTTTATCAGCGGCTTTGCCTTTTTCTCACGGTAAGATTTTCCCGTTTCCAATGTTCCTGCCTCTGGCAGTACCTCTTCTGGATCAGCAGAATATTTCTCTGCAAACCTCTCCATCTCTTTTACCATAGGGGCGATCTCTGTCAGTTCTTTCTCATATTGTGCCGCCTTTTTCTTTGCCTGATCCGCCTGCTTATCAGCCTCGTTCCGGTTTTCATATGCAACGGATATTTTCCGTTCAATATTTTCCAACTGATCAAAATATTTTTTATTGACTTCCTGTATAGTGGCATTATGCTCTTCCAACTCTGCTTTCTGTTCTTCAAGTGCAGCCACTTCCTTTGCCCGTTCCTGCTTTTCAAAATCCAATAAAGACAGGTGCTTTTCATGCGTGCCTTTCTGCTCCCATTCAATCCCATGTTCCAGCATGATTGAGGCAAGCTGCTGCTTTTCAGCCAATACCCACTGATTTAGTTCTGTTTCCTGTCTGGTGCCTCCTTTAAATCCGAGAGCCATTAATGCCTGTTTCAGCGATACTCTTGTATCCAGCCCTCGTTTGCTTCCTGTCGTATAAGGTACAAAATCTATATGCAAATGTGGCGTTGCCTCATCCATATGAAGATGAGCAGAAAACACTCTTAATGTAGGATTTCTCCTCTGGAACCCCTGCATATATTCATCCAGTATCTTTGCCGCCAGCCGTCCTTCTTCTGTTTCCGCCCCTATTGTCGCCTTGTCGCCGATCTGCAGGATAATCTCATGAAATGGCTTCTCCTGTTTTCCCGAACGGATTTTTTCGTAATAATCGTCAATCCTGCGGTCATTCCTTGTCTGTTTTTCATTGTAACGAGCTAACGCTTCATCAAATAATTCGTGATAAACATCTTTGATATTTTCGTTGCAGTACTCCACATTCAGATGGCTTCTCTCTGGATCTGTATTCTTCGCATGGAATTTCCTACTGTTATGGTTGACAGAGCCTTTGCCTGTCATAAAACTGATCGTTCTCTTCAATAACTCTCCTCTCTCCTTTTCGGGCAGTAATCAGCGCCGGATACGGCGCATAAGCTTTGTTACTTTCGTCGAAAGTAACGCAAAAGCACTTTTGACAGCCGTTCCGTCCATCAAAAGCTGCCTTTGCGCCCTGCCGGGAGCTTTCGTCCTACGGACGGAGCGACTGTTCCTGTCGCTTTTCTTCTGCCGCCGTCAGTTCCATTTCCTCAAAAGTTTCATTGAGTGCGGCAATTCTCCAGGCTTCACTTTCGTAAAAATTGTTCACATTCCGGGTTCCCCATTCCGGCTGAATTATCCTCGAATCACACCTTTCTCGTTGTCTGTTATCCACAGGAGCGTGGCACGCTCCTGTTTATTATCCTCAAAGGAAAACTACCAGCGGAAACTGTCCCACACTCCACGTTTATCCAGATATTCCTGTCTGGCTTTTTCCCGATCTTCCTGTGTGAGCGCAGTCTTATATTTTGCATATAATTCATGGCGCACCATTGAATCCAATTTCTGCTCCAACCCCTGCCGGATTTCATTCAGACAATCATTATCTTCCATTAGATGATAGCGGAGCAGAGATACAAATAATTCATAAGGGATTTGCACGTTCTTCATCACTTCATCCTTTCTGCGTCGGTTTGCGTCGGTAGCGTCGATAATTTCCATACTAGCCCGCTGTAAAAAATACCGTCGCAGCCGTCGCATATCGTCGCTTTTACTCTTTCGGCTCAAGCCGTTTAAGAATAATTTTTCTTTCATGCCCCCGCTTGTTATTATAGAAAATCCCATAATCGTTGAGCAGTTGGCTATTAGCTACATTCAGCTTTCTGGACAAGACATTCGCCTGTATCTGTATATCTGTCAGCTGACCTGCAAGTTCCGTTGCTGTTCCCTCCCATTCCGGCTTGTCTTCTGTCAGAAAGTTGTTGATTGCTTCCAGCAATGGATTCGGCGGCTGTTTCCACAACTCCGTCTCTGCCTTCTTAAATTTCCAAACACAATGCTCCCGGTCAAACTCTATGGTCAGTTCCTGATCCGGCTGGTCACGTCCCACAACATCCAGCACTGCCAGATTGTCAGTGCGCTTTTTCTTGTGCATAATGAACGCCCCGTCTGCCGCTCCAAGAAGCCCGTTTGTGCCGGAGATCATCTCAAAGCTATCCTCAGATTCCAGCTTACGTGTATGATGTACCACTAATAGGCAGATACCGTATTTGTCGCTGAAAGATTTTAGCTTTGTCACAATCTCATAATCGCTGGAATAGCTGTACCTGTCCCCGCCGACCTCACGTACTTTCTGGAGCGTGTCAATGATAATCAGCCTTGCGTCAGTATGCTCTTTCAGGAATTCCTCAAATTGCCTGTCTAAGCCCTCATTCAAGGTTTTTGCCTGTGTCGCAAAATACAGATTATCCGCACATTCCACACCAAACATGACGGAGAGCCGCCGCTGAAGCCTTGCGTAATCGTCTTCCAACGCCAGATACAGCACCGTCCCTTTTCGGACGGGATAATCCCATAAAGAGATCCCCATTGCCACATGGTAGGCAAGCTGCCCCATAAAAAATGATTTTCCTACTTTCGGTGCCCCCACAAAGAGGTAAGTGCCACCGTAAAGGAATCCATCTACAATCGGTGTTCTCGGCGGATAGACCGTATCGTACAGTTCCGTCATGGAAACGGTCTGAAGTCTGCCGCTCCCGGATTTCTCCGGGTTTTGTACGGCTTGCAGATTGATTTGTGCTGTTTCATTTGCTATAATTTCAGTGTGATTTTTTAATTGCGGCTGCGCCCCATCTGCGCCAACAGATGATACGGGAGCAGTCGTTTTTATTTTTTTTGTCATTCATCTTCTCCTTTCAAACCGTATAATGTGATTGCGATTACCTGCAGCGTGTAGAGCAGCTCATCATTGTCAGGGCTTAATGTTTTCAGCCGCTTTAATTCTTCATAGATAGCAGCCATCTGATTTTTCAGAGCCTTATACACCCTCGGATTACCCTGTACTACTACGTCCCAGCACAGCAGACGCCTTGTGATATAATCCTGCTTTGTCAGACCGGACAGTGCAACCAAATCGTTAATCAGCTTTGCTTCCTCGTCCGATACCCGGAACGCTACTGTATGATTGCGCCATCGCCCTTTGTAATCAAGTGTTCTTTCCATTTGTGTTCTCCTTTGTCATTCTCTCCATTTCCAGTTTCTCCGCCATTTGCGTCTGCACCGTAGGGAACAGGTGAGCATAGCGGTAGGTGATTTTCTCGGCCTCATGCCCCATGCGCTCCCCAATCGCCAGCACAGAAAATCCCATGTTAATTAACAGAGAAACTGCGCTGTGACGAATATCATGCACCCGTATCTTCTTTACACCTGCCTGCTTCGCCCCTCGCTCCATTTCGTGGTTGAGATAGGATTTTGTGACCGTAAACATTCTCTCGTCCGGCTGAATATCATACAGCATTTTGATATATTCCTGTATTTCTTCGCAGAGAAATGGCGGCATTTTAATTGTACGGTTACTCTTTTTCGTTTTTGGGCTTGTGATAATGTCTCGTCCTTTAGAACGGTGATACGTCTTGCTGATCATGACCGTCTGTTTCTCAAAATCAAAATCAGCAGGCGTAAGAGCCAGAAGCTCGCCAGAACGGATTCCACACCAGTAAAGCATTTCAAAGGCATAATAGGAACGGGGCTTATCCATCATGGCTTCGGAAAATTTCAGATATTCTTCTTTCGTCCAGAAGTTCATTTCTTTCGGAACCTCATTTCCCATTGTTCCTGCTCTCCTTGCCGGATTGTAGGGCAGATTATAGAAGTTTACCGCATGGTTGAAAATCGCTGTCAGCTGGGCGTGTATCGTTTTCAGATAATCCCCTGAATAAGGCTTTCCTTTCTCGTCCCGGTATGCCATCAGTTCATTCTGCCATGCAATAACGTCCTTTGCTTCAATCTCTGCTATCTTTCGATTCCCGAAATACGGTAAAATCTTTGTGCGGATTACATGGCTTTTAGATTCCCATGTGCTTTCTTTCACCCGCTGCTTTTTGTCAGCTTCATAAATCTCAAAGAAACTAGCAAACGTCATATCCAGTTTCGCTCCCTGTTTCAGCATTACCTCATGCTCCCACGCTAGTGCTTCTCTCTTTGTAGCAAATCCCCGTTTCTGCGTCTGCTTCCGCTCCCCTTTCCAGTTCGTGAAACGATAGATTACCCGCCACGTTCCCGTAGCGTTATCTTTGTATACAGCCATTTAATCATCTCCTTTCCGTCAATCGCTGTAACAAACCTTTTTATGAAAAAATGTAGCGCTCACACGTCCCGCCACTGTCAGATAGCCCTGTTTCTGTAATTCTGCATTCAGTTCTCGCACAATCTGGTAGGCTTTTGACTTTGACACACGCAATTCCTCTGCCACTTCTTCCACTGTCATAAATGATCTTTCTGCCATACTGTCGTCTCCCTTTCTTAACCATTTTTGCTTAATACCTATATGCATAATACTAAATAAATTCCGTTAAGTCAAGTGGTTTACAGAAAAATATTAACTTTTTTTATTTAAGTTTTTTCTTGCTATTCCTCTTGTGTCATGCTATACTAAATTCAACAAATTTGTTTAAGTCAAAATGATTGTATCACTATAACTGCAACGGAGGTTTTATTATGGCAATCGGCAAGCGAATCCGCTTTTTCCGTAATCGGAAAAGCATGACACAAAAACAACTCGGTGAAATTCTCGGCTTTCTCGGAAAGACCTCTGATGTCCGTGTAGCGCAATACGAATCCGAAGCCAGAAAACCCAAACTCGATCTCGTCAAAGAAATAGCTCACGTCTTTGATGTCAGTCCACGGGCAATCGACGTGCCGGATATAGACAGCTACCTTGGTCTTATGCACACCCTCTTTGCTCTGGAAGATATGTACGGGCTGAAAATCGGAGAGATTGACGGAGAAGTGTGTCTGCGGTTGGACAAATCCACCGGCTCCACTTACTCCACCATGTTTGATATGTTCCATGCATGGCAGGAACAGGCTGCTCGTCTGGAACGGGGAGAAATCACAAAAAACGAATATGACCAATGGCGGTATAATTATCCGGCGCTGGATACATCCGGACAATGGCATAAAGTTTCGCCTTCAAAGTAACTCAGCGATTATCTCGTAGAAGCCTTCAAAGACAGGCTAAAACCAGACAAATAATAATTTCATTACAGACGCAAAAAACCTTACCGACTTTCAGCTTCATTTCTGAAAATCAGTAAGGTTTTCTGTTATTGAAGTATTCTGTTATTCAGTGAGTGATACCCGAAATGTTGCCAAATCGTTGCCAACGCTTAAACAAATTTGCTTGCAACCCGTATAAACGCTGGGTTTTTGGAGTTCATTTCA
>CAWVIZ010000004.1:0-80336 GCA_963929535.1 uncultured Lachnospiraceae bacterium
GCTTCTTTATCAGTTCCAACCACAATTTCTTTATGAACAGCATCCAGATAGCCGATCAGAATGGTAAGCGGTGTTCTTACGTCGTGAGATAGGCTTGACATTAGCTGTTTGTTGGCTTCATCCAGTTTGTTCATGGAAATAATGCGGCTTTCATAATTATTTACAATCGCATTGATTTTATAGGCTAACGGGGCTGTCAGGTCACTTTGGCTTGCAAGTATTTTAAGGTTTGCATTTCCACCTTCAATTTCCCCCAAAGCCTCTTCCATATCTGAAAATTTTTTCTTTGTATGAATCAGTTTCGCCCATAGTATCACTGATACGAGGAAGAAAAATATACATCCTCCAAGGGCATATACAAAAGCATTTGAATACAGCAAGCCTTACACCTCCTTACTAAAGCGATACCCCATACCTTTTACCGTTTGAATAACAGAAGATTTGTCAGAATCCGGTTCTATTTTTTTGCGGAGTTTGCTAATCATAACCATGATGTTTGCATCGTCAAAACAATATTCTTCCTTCCATACAGCCTCATAAATCTGTTTTTTTGTCAGAATTTTTCCCTGATTGCGCGCAAGGTATAAAAGAAGTTCAAATTCTTTATTTGGCAATTCAAAAGTACCTTTTTCCGTGGTAACACTATGCTCGTCCAGATTGATCTCCAACCCCTTGTAAACCAGTTTTCCCAAAGTATCATCAATCACACTGAACTGGGTAAAACGACGAATCAGAGATATAACACGCGCCACAAATTCATCAACATCAAACGGCTTTGTCAGATAATCGTCTGCGCCAGCCCGCAGTCCCCGAACCTTACTAAGATTATCGCTTTTCGCCGTTAACATCAGAATTGGGATATTGCTTTTTTCTCTGATATGCTCCATTGTCTCAAAGCCATCCAATCCAGGCATCATTATATCTAATACAATTAACTGATATTGTTTGGTTGAGAGAAGAAATATTCCATCTTTTCCCGAATGGCAAACATCAGCGTTTATATTTTCTACCAATACGCTTCGTTGTAATAACTCACATAATTCTTTATCATCATCTATAATTAAAATTTTGTTCATCCCACTTCTCCTTTATGATTTGCAAATTCTGTTCTTTGACTTCAAACTATTTATCCGGTTTTTTCCCATATATCCAATTATATTTCTTTGTTTTGCGGAATACAAGGTGGGAAATGTGTCGGTATTATTATAATTTAATGCAAATCGAAGTCTTTACCTAAAAGCTAATTGTAGATCAATTCGTCTTGAATGATTTCCTCCACCTGCACTTTCAGAGTGTCCATCAGCCCCACCCAGCGCATAGGGTCACGGGCTTTTAGTTCCTCGGTGACGCCCGCCGCCTCCATCATGCGGGGCAGCATGGCGTCCATGCGCTCCCGCGCCGTCCGGTCAATCTCCAACAGGTGCGGGTACAGCTTTTCACTCAAAATCAAGCTGCTGTAAAGGCCGGGCCGGTGTTCCTTCAGGTAGCGTTGCCGCATACGGCCATACTTGCCGATGGGGGCCTCCGGCTGCTCGGAAAGTTTCAGGTCGGGGATGTAGTAATCTCCGCAGCGGGTGTAAGTCAATTCGCTCATGTTCATTCTCCTTTGCACTGTGATGGTTAAACTGCGGCACTGGCCGATACGGTGGCCTTGCGCGGCTCCTGCCTGGGCAACTGGCTGACAGGGATAAAAATGCCTTTTTCCATGTCCTCGGCCCGGATCGCGGCCTTTGCCGCCTCCACCTGGGCCTTGCGCTTGGCGTTGTAGCGTTCTTCCCATTCCTTCTGCTTGCCGTTTGCCTTGCGGCGCAAGTAGTTCTGGTGAAGCCTGTCCTTGCGTTCCTCCTTCTTCCGCAGTTCTTCCTGTTCCTCCGGGGTCAGGGGAACCGGCTGCAAGGCGGGCGGGATATACCGGCCCACAAAATTGAAGTAGATTTCAACCTCCTGTGTGGTGTCCTGGCTGCCTTTGCGGGCGCGTTCATGGACAAGGATTTTCTCTACAAACTCGTTGAGCATGGTATTTGTCAGCGTGTCGAAATTTTCATACTTGTCAATCAGGGCAATAAACTTCTCCGCAGATTTCCGGCTCTGCTCATAGCCAGTAACGGCCTTTTCCAGTTCCGCGATTTCCGCATTGAGAGCGTCCTGCTCTTTGGCATACTGTGCGTCCAGGGCCTCATACCGGGCGTCCGGCAGCTTACCCAGGGCGTTGTCCTCATAGATTTTGCAAATCAGCTTTTCCAGTTCCCCGGCCCGCTTTTGGGCGGCGGCCAGCCGTTTCCGCTTCTTGGATATGTCGGCGGTCTGCTGGGCGGCCTGCGTTTCCTGGACGGTGCGGATAAACTCGGCCCGGTCATTCTTGGAATACTCCGCGATGGCCCGGAGCATATCGGCAATCAGGGTCAGAACGGCTTCGGCCTTGATACGGTGCTGTGTAGGGCAAAGGGAGCCGATAGGGTATTTCCCATACTGGCCGCAAGTGTACTGCGGGACGCGCTTGCCGTTGTATGTGCGGTGAACATACATCTTGCCGCCGCAATCGGCGCAGTACATCAGGCCGGTCAGGGGATGGGCCTCCCCAAAGCCGTCCGGGTAGCGTCTGGCGTTTCCCCGGATACGCTGCACATTGTCAAAGGTTTCCTGGTCGATGATGGCCTCATGGGTGTTCTCAAAAATCGTCCACTCGCTTTCGTCAACATAGTGGCTTTTCTTGTCCTTGAAGTGCTTGCGGGTCTTGAAATTGACCGTATGGCCTAAATACTCCCGCTTTTTCAGGATTTCAACAACGGTAGAGGCACTCCAACGATAAATATCCGCAAAGGTCTTATTCTTGTTCACTCCTTCGCCATAGCGGGCAAGGTGAACGGCGGGCATTTCGATTTTTTCTTCTGACAACTTGGTTGCGATCTGATAGGGGCCGTAGCCCTCCATCGCAAGCGCGAAAATATGGCGCACCACTTCGGCGGCTTCTTCGTCCACAAGCCAGTGTTCCCGCTTTTCGTCCCACAGGTAGCCGTAAATGACGGTGCCGGTCAGGTGCTTGCCGCTCATGCCTTTGGACTTGAACACGGAGCGGATTTTCCGGCTGGTGTCGCGGGCGTAAAACTCGTTCATAATGTTGCGGAAAGGGGTAAAATCATCATCGCCTTTCAGACTGTCCACACCGTCATTGATGGCGATCAGCCGGACGCCGCGCTGCCGCAAAATCTCCATGACCTGGCCGACTTTCAGATAATCGCGCCCCAGGCGGCTCATGTCTTTGATAACAATGGCCTCCACCCGTCCGGCCTCGACTTCCTCCATCATCGCCAGAAAGCCGGGGCGGTCAAAACGGGTTCCCGATACGCCGTCATCGGTGAAGTGGGTGGGGTTCGGCAGACCATTCCGGCGGGCAAACTCCTCTAACATCTTTTTCTGGTTGGATATGGAGTTACTCTCGCCCTGTAACTCATCATCGCGGCTCAAACGCTCATACAGAGGGGTGATTTTCTCGTTTCTCATGGCTGTACCTCCTGAAATGAAAATGCTCTAAGTGACTGCTTCACTAACCATGACAAAAACCATGATTAAGAAGTCACTTAGAGCATACATCTCCCGCCGCCAATTTGTATTTTTTATATTGCTTCACCGCGAAATGGTCGGGGCTGCGTTCTTCTAAATCGGCAAAGAGCAGATCAACGGGGCTTTGGTATTCCTCGTCGTCCTCGCGTGCTTCGCTTGCATTGATAAGTTCAAGCAGCGTTGTAAAGCTCATTTCCTCGGCGGGGGCTTCATACCAAATGTAGCCGATCAACGCGCAATATAATAATCTCTCGGCTTTCACCCAAAAATCTTCCGCGCTTTTTTCTCCCTCGCCTTTGGTATTGACAATAAGGGTATTGACAACCTTTAACACGTCCTTTTCGCTGCGGATATAGACAAAGGGGTTATAGTGCATACTTTTCCGAAAGTTTATCGTGTTCAGTACCTTAATGCGGTAGCCTGCCCGTTGCAGCAGCTTTCCGCACTCGATTAGGACGGTGCCTTTTGGGTCGGTCAAGACGTAGGAAGAATGAAGCTGCATTAAATTAGGCTTTACGAAAAACCTTGTCTTGCCGCTGCCGCTGCCGCCGATCACCACGACGTTTTTATTTCTCGCATATTTCGGCTGCTTCGGGCGGCTGTTCATGGTAAGGCGTTCGGTCTGCGTCAAAATGATGTTGTTCTGAAAATCCGGGTCGATGTAGGGCTTTATATCTTCGGCGTTGCCCCAACGTGCGCTGCCGTATTCTGCGCCCTTGCGGTATTTCTTTGCGTTTTTCCCTTTGACATAGACAATCAGACGAATAACCACCGCGCCGACAATGCCGATAAGCAAATCCAACGGGTGAACGCTCGGCAAGGCATTTGAAAACGCTTCGGAAAATCCCTGTGTGATATTGAGTATCTTTTCGGAAATATCCGCGCCGGGGGCAAGCCGCGTCGCCTGTCCTACTTTATCAAAGAGATAGACAAAGAACACATAGGGGATATTCGGGATTATCAGCTTTTTGTAGTTTATCTGCTTCATATCTCGCGCCCCCTGTCTATTTTCTTTACCTTGTCGCGGGCGGCGTTAAGCTGCTTCGCCTTGTCCTTTGCTGCGGCAAGGGCTTTGCGGATAGAGGGCTTTTTATCCCTGTTCAGCTTCTTTGCGGAAAACTCTTGAAACGCTGCGATCATAACGTCCGCGTCCCTGCCTTTGAAAAACACAAGGTAACGGGTCTGTTCGCCCTTAACCTTTTTCAGCGAAAAATCTATGTTGTACTTCTTCGCGGTACTCTCAAAGGCTTTGATATTGCTGTCGGTGATCTCGATGTTGGAAACACCCGCATTTTGCTTCATAAGCTGCCGCATGGTCTGTTTCCCATGCGGGGCTTTGCTTTTCTGCTCCAAAAACTTCTTGATTGCTTTTTGCAACGCCTGTTCGGTAAGCCTTGCCGCGCCTTTTCCCACATTGACGGATAGGGCAATCGTTTTTTGGGTTACTTCCTCCTGCAAGGTATCAACTCCTTTCCCGGTAAACTGCGGCTATGCTCATTTGCTGCCGTAAAAGTCGTGATTGACAAGGGCGGTATAATAGCTGTCAATGGTACTCGGCGCGTTGAACAGTACCGCTTTCAAATACTGCTTGATATTGCGCACTTTGGTTGTGTTCTCCCTCATGCAATCCAAAACAAACTCAATATGGCTGCTGTTCAGCTTCAAAAACTTTGATTTCACTAATTCGGCGGGGTAGTCGTCCCCGGCAATACGGATTGTCTTTCGCGCTGTGCAGACGGTTTCCAGCATAAGGTCAACTATCTCATTTAGGCGGTCTGCGTCAATTTTGCAGTTTTGAATGAGATGGTCGTATTCGATATTGTCCTTGATAATCTCCCTGTAAATCTCTACTGCGCTATTGCTTTTCGCTTCCGTTCTTTTCCTTTCCGGCGGCGTAGCCGCTTCGCCCTGCTCAAAGGGCAAGGGGTTTAGGGAATGGAATGGAAAGGAATGGGTACTTGATAAATCCGTAATTGATTGTTCTTTACTTGATATATCTTTATTTAATTGCGTTGGATTTTCCAACGTAGGTTTTTCCTGCGTAGGTTTTTCCAACGTTGGATTATCCAATGTTGGATTTTCCAATGTAGGTAAATCCAATATAGGCGGCTGTCCGCCGCTGGTAGCTGCTTCCGGCTCTCGCGGCTGCGGCTGCTCGTATATGACGTAATCCGCGCCCCGCAAGCGTCCCTTTTCGTCGCGCTCCCGGCTGCGCACGATATATCCGGCTTTTTCGAGTTCCTTTACCGCTTCGCGGATTGCGTCGATCTTCTCCCGGTTGATATGGGATAAGCCCGCAAGGGTATAATCCCAATCCTCCGGCAAAGACAGCATTTGCGACAACAAGCCCTTTGCCTTTAAGGACAATTCTTTGTTGCGCAAGTGGTGGTTGCTCATAACGGTATATCCCGTATTTCGCTCCACTCTGAAAACTGCCATATTTCCTCACTTCCTCTCTTGGTCTGCGTGGACAATTAGAAAGCCGTTTTCGGCGGTTTTGGTATTGCAATATGCCCTTTGCCGTTTTCGCGTCTGCAAAGCCGCATGGCACAAGGGCTTTTGCCCGTCTATTTGTCCATGCTGGCGGGCGTTTTCCGCGTCCTCTTGCCGGGGCAATAGGGACACTCTTTGAAAACGCAAAACTCATATTTCCACCCGGGGCGGTAGAAACGGCAAGTGCCGCAATCTTCATCATCTCCGGCACAACCGGATTGATAGCGGTCAAATCCCGGCTTCTGCTGCATGAGCAGTTCAAACGCCCGCTGCTTGCCCTTTGTGAAATACATTCCGGCTGCGCCTCCTTTCCTGCGGGCATAAAAAAACGCCACAACTTCTTTGAAGCTGCGGCGGCATATCCTACCCACTTAAAAACGCCATATCAAGGCTTGTCCAACCTTGCTACGGCGTTTTAGGTGTAATCATAGGGGCTGTTTAATTGTCTTTAAGATAGTGGAAAGCCGCATGGTTACGGCAATTTCCGTGTTGTGCATATATTGACGGAGCAGTCGCTCCGGTTGGGCCAGTCGCTCCACTTGGGCCGGTCGCTCCACTTGGGCCAGTCGCTCCAGTTGGACCACTTGGACCGGTTGGACCAGTCGCTCCGCTTGGGCCGGTCGCTCCAGTTGGACCACTTGGGCCAGTCGCTCCACTTGGGCCAGTCGCTCCACTTGGACCACTTGGACCGGTTGGACCACTCGGGCCAGTTGCTCCGGTCGGACCGGTCGCTCCAGTTGGACCGCTTGGGCCGGTCGCTCCACTTGGACCTGTCGCTCCAGTTGGACCACTTGGGCCGGTCGCTCCGCTTGGGCCAGTCGGGCCGGTCGGACCAGTCGCTCCAGTTGGACCACTTGGGCCGGTCGCTCCACTTGGACCAGTCGCTCCAGTAGGACCACTTGGGCCAGTTGCTCCACTTGGACCGGTCGCTCCAGTTGGACCGCTTGGGCCGGTCGCTCCACTTGGACCGGTCGCTCCAGTTGGACCACTTGGGCCTGTCGCTCCGCTTGGGCCAGTCGGGCCGGTCGGACAGGGCGGCGGACAATTGGGCCTGCAGGGATGACAGCCGCAGGACTGATCTTCCATCTCCTTCTGGTTTCTTCTAAACCATGACATACTGATTTCCCCATTTCATTGACACTTCTTTTTATTATATGATGTCTTTTCTGTAACCGTTCAGTCTTCCGTTCTCTTCCCGGTTCCTCTGTGGGAAGCAAAATATATCTTATTCTGCAGAACGTACGGTGACCGGGGCTTATATTTCCCGGCCAGTTCATTATAATACTCTGCTTCTTTCCTCCTTCCCAGTCTGTCATAGCAGATGCACAAGGAAATAGCGGGAAGAAAACCGTAGCAGTCTTCCTGCACAAACGCTCCGGACTCTGCCTTTTTTTCCGCGTTCAGAGCCTGCCGGTACCAGAAAATGGCCTGCTGATATCTGCCTCTGTCCATAAAATGACGTCCCAGATCACAGCAGGTCTCCCCTCTGGGCACGTCATATTTCAGCCCGGCCAGCAATGCCTCCAAAGCCTCTCTTTCCCTTCCTTCCCCATAATAGCAGCGAGCCAGCTGCCTGGTAGCGTCAATCTGATTTTCTACCCACCCCTCCGGTCTGCCCAAAAATTCCTTCAATATCCGGATACCCTCCCTGTACTCTCCATGCGTCAGCAGCTCTCTTCCATAATAATACAGACTCCGGGCATCCATGGGTTCCCCCTCCTTCCGCATTTTCTGGTAGATCCTCAAATTCCGTCTGCCATCTCCTCTTTTTTCCTTTCGATGCTCCACCGGAATATCCGCATAGATCACGTATCCATTGGGAGAGATCGCCTCATGTACCTTGCCCTGAAAGCGGTATTGGGGACTGTTTCGCACAATACGCTCCCGAAAGTAAGAAAACTCCGGATTTCCTTCCTCGTCAAAGGCAACGATATAAGGCATCATCACCACATCCACCTCAGGCTGCAGATTTTCCTTCAGCCTGAGAAGCTTCCCCAAATTGGCCGGTGAAATCACGTCATCCGCATCCATCCACATACAGTAATCCCCGCTGGCCCTGGAAAACGCAAAATTCCTGGCCTCTGAAAAATCATCCCTCCATGGCAATTCCAGCACCTTCTCCGTATACCTCCGGGCAATTTCCCTGGTTCCGTCCTCCGATCCGGTATCTACCACCACGATCTCATCCACAGCTTCCCTGATACAGTCCAGGCATCTCGCCAGTACCGCCTCCTCATCCCGCACGATCATACAGAGACTTATTGAAATCATCGGATGCCCCCTTCCATTCCTGACAGTTCCGGACAGTATTCCACTTCCTTCCCGCGGGAACTGCTATTTCCATTCTATGAGTCCGAAGGGGGATCTATGAAATTGCACGGCAAAAAGCCCGCCGCCGGACCAGGACTTCTCCTGGGTCAGGCAGCGGGCTGTTAGCCTTTATTTATTTTCGGCCAGCGCTGCGATGTTTTTACGCAGTCTGCAGCATCCTCATAAGGCAGCAAAGGCCGAGCCTTCACTCTTTTCAGCTTCGTTTTATAAATTCCTGGTATGTGATATGACTCTCCAAAGCCTCTGTCATCTCTGCCATCCGGCTCACATCTCCGATCAGTATCACACCGCAAAGACGGTTATTCAGGAAGTAATATTTCTGATACTGTTTTTTCCCCATATCCTTAAATTCCACAGTCTTGTAGACCAGATTGGGATTCTTTCCCGCATCTCCCGCCGCAAACAGAGCCGTGTTCATTCCGTGGAAATTCAGTGCTGCGGGAACGGTCCTGTACTCCAGAGAGTCTCCGGCGGCATTGGCTCCCGCGACCTTCCCCTGCTCTACAGCCTGCGGCCAGATAGCATAGTTGATGCCTTCATACTGGGCACAGTCTCCGCACGCGAAAATATTCTCCACATTGGTTCTCATCCCGCCATCCACGACCACAGCCCTGTCCGTGGCAATGCCCGCAGTCTGTGCCAGTGCCGTATTGGCCCGCACACCGCAGGACACGATCACCAGCTGAGCGGGAATCACTTCTCCGCTTCCCAGCTTCACTCCGGTCACAGAATCCTCTCCCTCAATGGAATCGATCTGGACACCCGTGTGAATCCGGATTCCCTGACCCTCACTGATCATTTTCAGCATATCACCGGCGGCCTGATCAAGCTGCCGTCCCATCAGCATGGGCGCCAGCTCCAAAACTGTTACCCGGCATCTGCCCTTGTGCATCTCCCAGGCAGCCTCCAGACCAAGCACTCCGCCTCCGATCACCACTACATCTTTCACGGAAGGAAGCAGTTCCTCGATCCTGCGGATATCCGACAGTCTGCGGATTGCGATCACCTGGGATTTGTCTGATCCGGGGATCGGCGGTATAAAGCACTCGGAACCAGCTGCATAGATCAGCTTGGTATACCGGAGCTTTGTTCCATCATCCATGGAAATTTCCTTCTCTCCGGTATCAATGGAGGCAACAGTCCTGTCCAGGATCTGAATCACATTGTTCTCCTCGTACCAAGCGGCATTCTCCACCGCGATCTGATTCTCATCCAGACCCGCCATGATGGACTTGGTCAGCATGGGACGGTTATACGTACTGTATGGTTCATTGGAGATCATCAGGATGGAACCTGTCTTATCCCTCTCCCGGATAGCTTTGGCTGCATTCAGACCGGCCGCTCCATTTCCAATAATCACGTAGAAATCCTTGGTGTCTTTCCTGAACTGTGTTTCTTCCGCCTCCACAGGGACAAAATTCTCTTTTCCAACGCCGCACACCGGACAGACCTCCAGAGACGCGTCAAAAATCTCTCCGCACACCAGGCACTTCACCAGTCCGGTTCTCCCGGACTTCTTTTTGGGATTCTCCTTCTGCTGCAGCAGACACCCGAAGTTGTAACCGTAATCATAAGCGTCGATCAGATCGCTCTCACCCGGTTTGAACCGTACCCTGAAGCCATCCACAACATTCATTTTCAGCTGTCTCAGCCGCTCAATGATGTGAGGAACGCCCTCTCCGCTCCATCCATAGCTTCCAAACGCGCTGGCCAGCTTCCCGCCATGGGTTCCCGCAAATATCGAGGTGGTCAGATCCCATATAGGCTTCAATGCCTCTCCCACGATCGTAGGCGTTCCAAACAGGATACCATCGGCAAATCCCAGTTCTCCCAGCACCTGAGCCTGGTCGGCCTCTACCATATCGTAGCAGCGAACATCCACATCTCCGCTGTCCCGGATTCCCTCGGCAATCTTCTCTGCCAGTGTTTTCGTATAGCCGTAGGCGCTGACATAAGGCATCACCACCGTTTTCCTGGGATTGGGGTTTACTACCGTACACCATTCCTGATAGGTATCCAGCATAAAATCGATCTTGTCATCCAGCACCGGTCCGTGTCCGGTACAGATCATGGAAATATCCAGCTCTCTCACCCGGTCCAGGGCTTTCAGCATATACGGCTTAAAGGGTCCTATAATATTATCAAAATAATACTTGGTTGCCCTCATATAACCTTCATGATCGGTTACCTTGCTTACCAGGATATCGTGGAACCCATAATGGGATCCAAAAGAATCACAGGTCACCAGGATCTGTTCCTCCTCAATATAGGTATACATGGTATCCGGCCAGTGGAGATTCGGAACCACCAGGAACCGGAGCGTCTTATCGCCGATCCTCATCTCCTGATTATCCTGCACAGTAATAACCGTAAAATCCCCATTGACGATTTCCTTCAGAAATCCTGCCGCACATCCGGTGGCAATGATCTTCAGACCCGGATTCAGTGCCAGCAGCCGTTCCACACTTCCCGCATGATCCGGCTCTGTATGGTTCACCACCAGATAGTCAATGCTTCTTACGTCCGCCACTTCCTGAAGCTTCTCCAGATAATCATCAAAAAACTTTTCTTTGGCAGTTTCAAACAGGATCGTCTTATCTCCTGCCTTCATCACATAGGAATTGTATGTGGTACCGAACTCGGTATACATTATGATATCAAAAACACGAAGCGTGTCATCCACAATACCTGTCCAGTAAAAATTGTCTCTTAACTTAAATGCTTTCATCCGTAAACTCCTATTCATCAGCAGCATTCTTCCCTGATCCCGTTACAGCCAGGCTGCCGTATCCTGTCTTCCTGCTGCTTATTTCTGCGGGCGCTGAACCGGAGGGCCAAACTGCTGCGCAGATATTCAACCTCTCACAAATTCCGCAACGGCCTTGTCCCAGCCCTGGATATGGTTTACCAGCCACTGTCCTACATTTTTATTCACGGCTGCTACAAACGCATCTGTAGGGCCTTCCTCTTCCTCCAGCATCTGACGCAGCTCCTCTACGGATTTCTTGAACAGATCGTGCTGTTCTTTGTGCTGCTGATACTTGTCATATCCTGCATCCTGCTGAAGCTTTTCCTCATCCGCAAAATGGATCTCTGTATAATCCATCAGAAAATCCAGCGTCTTCACAGCTGTCAGTTTTTCTGTCCCCTTCTCACAGCTCTCCATCAGTTTATTGGCTCTTTCGATCAGCTCTTTGTGTTCGTTGTCAATCAGCTCATTACCTGTATACAGGCTCTCATCAAATACGATTTTCATCTCTGTAACCTCCCGCTTATCTTTTCTTATAATACAGGCGGCAGCCTGTCCTCTCGGCCTGGCCGCCGCCCGCTGTTTACTCTTCCGGTGCGAACTCGTCTTTTCCTACGCCGCAGATAGGGCATACCCAATCCTCCGGCAGATCTTCAAAGGCTGTTCCGGGAGCGATTCCGTTGTCCGGATCTCCTATCTCCGGATCGTACACATAACCGCAGGGCTCACAAACATATTTTTTCATTTTCTCTTCACCTTAGCCTTTCTTTGATTTATAATAATATAAGATTTGCCTTATGGGATTATTATATTCCTGTAGTGCCAAAATTACTGTTGCATTTACAACAGTTAAGGAAATTTTTTAAGAAAAGACAGAAGGCAAAATACCGGCAGCAGAGCCGGTCCTGTTTTTCTGAACGGCTTCAAATTTTAATTGGGAAAGGCTGCAGCCCGGCGGACCGGATCTGCCCGCCGTCAGCTGCAGGCAGGTATTACATATGAACAAGGTTCAGCACCTGTTCCAGGGAATCAGCAGGGATGACTACAAAAAAATGATGATCTGCTTTCAATCTGTGGAAAAGCAGTACGACCACGGCGAACTGATCTGTACCTATGGCTCCAACAGTGAATCCATCGGCATCGTCCTGGAAGGTACCGCACAGCTTCTGCGGACCCATCTGGACGGCCGGCAGACGATCCTTGAGCAGCTGGGGCCGGGAGATATTTTCAGCGAGGCATTATCCTTTGTCTCAGAAAACTCCTCAACGGTCCAGGTGATCTGTTCTTTTCGCTGCCGGATCCAGTTCATTGACTACAGTCATCTGATCAAACGCTGCCCAAAAGCCTGTTCCTTTCACAGCCAGCTTGTCAGCAACGCACTGCAGATGATCTCCCAGAAGGCCGTACATCTCAGCGAACGTCTGGAGGTACTCAGTCAACGTTCTATCCGCGAAAAGCTGCTGTGCTACTTCGGTCTGCTTGCGGAGCAGAACCAATCCCGCACATTCTCACTGCCCTTTTCCTACAGCGCGCTGGCCGACTATCTCTCCGTGGACCGCAGCGCCATGATGCGGGAACTCAAACGGATGCGGGATGAGGGGCTGTTACAGACCAGCAGGCATCAGGTCTCATTATGCGGAGGCGCAGACTGACATGAAACGCAATATCTATTTACTCAGGAGGATTTTGACCAATGAAAGGGAATACTGATTCTGTCAACCGGATTACCGAGGGGGTGATCTGGAAACAGCTTCTGCTGTTTTTCTTTCCCATCGTGCTGGGAACTTTTTTTCAGCAGCTCTACAATACGGCTGATACTGTAGTGGTGGGAAGGTTTGTGGGCAAGGAGGCGCTGGCCTCCGTGGGCGGATCCACCGCCCAGATCGCAAACCTGGTGGTAGGCTTTTTTGTAGGCCTCTCCTCAGGCGCTACAGTGGTCATCTCTCAGTTTTACGGGGCAAAAGACCGGCAGGAACTTAACCGTTCCCTGCATACCGCATTTGCTTTCTGTATCGCAGGCAGTATCGTCATTACCATTGCGGGCATCGCCCTGGCTCCATGGCTTTTAAGACTGATGAACACGCCGGAACAGCTGATGAAGGATTCCCTGATTTACCTGCGGATCTACTTCGGAGGGATTCTGTTTGTTTTTATTTATAATATGGGTTCCAGTATCCTGCGGGCGGTAGGCGACTCCAAACGTCCTCTGTACTATCTGATCGTCTGCTGTATCCTGAATATCGTCCTGGACCTGGTCCTGGTGGTGATATTCCATATGGGCGTGGCCGGAGCCGCCATTGCCACCGTATTCTCCCAGGCAGTCAGCGCCGTGCTGGTAACCGCGGCTTTGGCGCGCTCCCAGGATCTCTATCAGCTCCGTTTCCGGGAAATCCGTTTTTACAAAAACGCCCTGATCTCCCTGATATGGATCGGACTTCCCGCAGGTTTTCAGTCCACCATGTACAGCATCTCCAATATGGTGATCCAGACATCACTGAATGCTCTGGGAACCGATACGGTGGCCGCTTGGACCGCCTTTGGAAAAATCGACTCCTTCTATTGGATGGTAAACAACTCCTTCGGAATCGCGGTGACCACCTTTGTAGGCCAGAACTTCGGCGCCGGAAAATATGACCGTATGAAGCGCAGCGTACGGGTGGGGATCGGTATGGCTCTGGTGGCCGCCGTGGCCATCACCGGCCTGTTCTTCCTTGCGGGAAAACCCATTTTCCATCTGTTTACCACCGACTCCGGTGTGATCACCATTGGTATGCGGATCCTTCGGCTGATGGCTCCCGCCTACTTCCTGTTCGTGTTTATTGAGCTTCTTTCCGGAGCTCTTCGCGGTACCGGCGATGTGATGATCCCCATGATCATCACCTGCTGCGGTGTGTGCATACTGCGGATCATCTGGGTACTGCTGGTAGTTCCGTTCCGTCCGGGTCTGGAAACCATTATTTTCAGTTACCCGGTAACATGGCTGATCACTGCAGTGCTGTTCATCATCTATTACCGGATACGGGAAAAACATTTTGGAGAGGTGCGGAGATAGGAAACGGGCATGTTTCCTTTCCTTCTGAAATATACTGATAGAAAGCAGTTTGGGAGGAAACTCCATGAAATTTCTCCTGTTCCTGTCCGATCTGATGATCCCGCTGATCATTTTTTACATCGTGGGATTCGGTTTGCTGATGAAGAGTAATGTGTATCAGGATTTTGTCGATGGGGCCAAAAGCGGTCTGAAAACAGTGGTGCAGATCCTCCCCACCCTGATCGGTCTTATGACAGGCGTGGGGATCCTTCGGGCCTCCGGCTTTCTGGATATGCTCAGCGACATTCTTGGAAGCGTTACGGACCGGCTGGGATTTCCTTCCCAGCTCGTCCCCCTTTCGCTTGTGAAAATGTTCTCCTCCAGCGCAGCCACCAGTCTTCTGCTGGATGTGTATAAGCAGTTCGGAACGGATTCCCAGGCAGGGCTGATCGCATCTCTGCTTCTCAGCAGCACGGAAACGATCTTTTACACCATGAGTGTGTATTTTGTAGCCGCCAAGATCACCCGGACACGATATACGCTGGCAGGAGCTCTGCTGGCTACTCTGGGAGGGACCATAGCCAGCGTGATCCTGGGAAATCTGATGCTGTGACATGACTCTTATCTGTTCCGGGAACGCCTTTTCATCAGGATTACTGCTGCAGCCAGAAAGATCAGAAGGAGGAGCGATCCGTAAAAGACCGGTTTATTCATAAAATACTGGATCATGACACTGGGTGTTACCAGAACTGTCATTACCACCGGTTCCGCCTTTCCGCCCGGCTTTTTCTGTCCCAGTTGATTGCCCGCCGCGTCCTCAGCAGTTATTTCCACCTTCTGCCAGTTTGCGGCGCCGAAAATCTCCGTCTCAATGATTCCTTCCGATTCTCTCAGTTCCTTTGCTTCATACGTCCGCCGGCGGTTTCCAATCGTTACGCTCACCCGTTCCAAAGCAATATTGTCTTTGGCATCAATGGTCAGCGTTCTGGACGAGGCGCGGTACTGCCCTCCATCCCGTATCCCCGAAACCACCACTGTAGGAGCTGTTTTGTCTATGGTAAAGGACAGCGGCAGCCGTTTTCCTTCTCCTTTCTTGACGGTCTCATTCGTCATACTGTTTTCTGCCGTGTCCCTGGAGGAGATGGTAATCCTGTAATTGCCTTCCATACTGAAATTTTCAGCGTTTATGATGTAATGGCATACCTTCCACTGTGTGCCGTCTCCCGATTTTCTTACGGCAAAATCCATATTTTCTTCCAGAACCGTCAGTTCCCCGTCTCTGTTCACTGTGATGCTGTATTCCTGAATCTCATCCACATTGTATTCCTGTACGCCAACCCTGCGCTCCTGCCTGATACAGGTGCTGTCATCGGGCTTCGGGGACAGCCATGCGGCCGTAGCCTGATCCAGAACATAAACGGATCCGTATCTGTTGACGGAAAACAGAACGGTTTTCTCTGTCTCGTTTCCTGCCAGATCCTTTATCCCGGCGGTCAGCCTGTACAGATCGTCCATTTCCTCCTTCCTGGGAAAATCATGAAACTTGATACTCTGTCCCCCGTCAAAGAACGTGATATCTCTTTCAAGGTCCACGGCGCCATTGTGGATGCCCTCCAGCGCAATGAACAGACTCTCCCTGTCACAATTGGCATCCGAATACCGGATTCCGGGAGCAACCACGTCATTGTTGGCGGATCTGTCTTCAATATCAAAAATCTCCAGCTCCGGCGCTGTCAGATCCACGGTAAAGCTGTCAGGCCTGTAATCCTCCGCCGCGTTCCCCGCCAGATCCGCATACTCAATATCAAAAGTATAATCTCCGTCCGCATCATAGCTTACCACAGCAGTATGCACATCCCCCTTTCCGGAGAATCCGCTTACAGAAGGAGCAGAAATCCCGCGCCCCTCCAGAGATGCAGTTATAGCCGTCTTTACATCTGATGGGTTAAAATTGCGCTCCGTGATGGTAATGACCGCTTTGCGCTCCTGATTATAATACCCTTCGCTGACCGCGCTGCTGTTCCCATACGCAACCTGTATCCTGGGAAGCGTCTTATCAATGGTAAATTCCTCTGTATGCCCGTACCCGCCGCTGTTCCCGGCCAGATCCGTGCATTCCAGTGTGAAGGTGTAGTCCCCGTCTTCCGGAAAAGATACCTGGCAGGTACTGACAGCCTGATCAGATATTCCGGCATCGGAACTGCCGCTCCATCCGCTGATATATGGGGAAGCCCCACCCGTACCGGTGATCGTGAACCTTACCTGCTCCGGATCAAAATTTCTGTCCTTCACCGTCACAACAGCGGTCCTGGTATCCTTGTAGTATCTTCCGTTCATCGGATCGTTCCGATCCCAGGAAACTGTCACAGAGGGAGCTGTCACATCGATTTTTAACTGTGTGATCTGGCTCTCTGCTTCATTTCCCGCCATATCCTCAGCAAAAACCTGGACACGAACGTCATTGCTGTTAAATGTATCCCCATCCACTTCGAGAATATAGCTGAAATTTTTGTCCCCCTGTGCTTTATGCCCGGTATTGTCCAGTATCACACGTTCCTCCGAAGCCCGGGAATTTCCCTGGGACCAGATCCTGTACCAGACCTTCTTCAGACCTGCATAGATCTCATCCTCTGCCGGCTCTTTTACATCGATCCGCAGCAGTACATTTTCACGGAAAATGCCGTTGCGCGCCTGACTCATATTCGTAATGGTAATCCCGGGCACCGGCTCTGTGCTGTCTGCAACCACTCCATCGGAACTGAAATAGGAGGTGAGACCCGCATAATTGGTTACCTTCAGATAGATCACAAATTTCTGATCCGGATTTACTGTCAGACTGTTTCCCGTGATCCATGCGGATGGGGGAAGAGCATCCAGCTGGGCTCTTGTCATCTGTCCGGTCCCCTTATAATACTGCAGCGGCTCCACCGGAGAAACCGCCGGTTCCTGTGTCCCTCCTCCCTTCCCGTCGTTTCCGTCCTGCCCGTACAGGGACACCTGCACCGCATGATCATCGAACAGGCCAAACGTGATCACAGATACCAGCTTCCGCCAGATACCATGCTCCTTAATATCAATGGCTGCAGTTCCCGGAGCTGACTTATCCACCGTAAACGTATCCGCCTGCCGTGTTTTCAGAGTATTTCCTGCCAGATCTGTGTAGGAGGCCTCCCAGGTATAGTTGGCATCTCCCTGGAACTGGATGGCATAAGTCCGGATATCTCCCCTGGAAGTCCACGAGGCGTCCTTCACCGTATGCCCCTCTATCTGATTCCCCTCCAGATCCCTGGATGTGATCACAAATTCCGGCGTTTCCACCCGCTGGTCAAAGTTATGCTCATTTACTGTAAAATCAGCCGTCAGTTCCTTAAAATAGTACCCGCTGTGGACGGCGCTTTCCTTACTTCCGGTATACTTTACCGAAATTTCCGGGGGGATCTTGTCCACCACAAAACTCAGAGGGGCCTGGGTTCCCTCAGGAGTGGTAAAGGTACCCGGATCACAGTCAGAGATCTGTCTTCTGGTCTCTTTCAGATCCTGAACGCAGGCTGTATACGTATTATCCGCCGCATCTGTCACGGAAACAGAATGAAGCTCATAAGAAGCATTCCCTTTGAAAGTAATACGCAGCCGGCTGATCCTGGAATCCGTATATTCTCTCATGGGAATCTCCGTGCTCGCGGGATCATATTCCCATGCAAAATCCACTGCCGCTTTCCCCTGAAAGTCCACAATATCTGCTTTCATAAGGTTCTCCAGGGTATCCGTATAGCGGACTCCCTCCGCCGTCAGATCCATCTCCACTCCGGAAGGGTCAAAATTTCTTTCCCGGAAGGAGATCACCGCCTGACGGTTTTCCTTAAAATATCTGCCGTTTGCCGGATCATTTTTATCGTATGAAACAGAAACCGCCGGAACCGTTGTGTCGATGGAAAATTTTATCCTTCTTCCGCCGTCCGTGTCCGCGGAAATCAGATTTCCCGCATGATCGGCAGCGAAGAGTTCCACATACAGACCATTGCTGTTATAGCCGTTTTCTCCATTCCATGCCGGAACAGTGATACTGGCTTCCAGGCTCCGGATCCCCATCGTTCCGTCTTCCTGAAACTCCCGGTAAGCATCCCTTACAATACGGGCACTGGCATGTTTATTTCCGTTTTCCTGATCCCCGTCCGCCAGCTGTCCGTCCCGGAGAATATAATAGATATCTTCTCTCCCCGCATCGTGGATATCTTTTACGATGTAGTACACGTCCCTCAGGCCGGAGCAGATCATTTCAGAAGCGCCGCCATCCTCCTGTATGCCGGGATCCCGCACACGGACACGCAGAGATACATCCCCGTTAAATATTCCGCTTTTCGTCCGGTTGATATCCAGAACGGTTATCTCATCCCAGACCGGTTCCGCATCATCCAGTACAAATCCATCGGAGCTTATATACCGTACATTTCCGGCAGCATCTGTAAGCTTTGCATAGACAGCCGCTCTCTCATTGGGACTGCGGGTAAAAGAACCCGTCAGTTCATTGGAATCCCCGCTTCCCGTCCACTGCTTCCAAAGCCGGTCAAATTCTCCTGCTTCCTCCCTTTCCGCAAATTCTTCCTCTGTGGAGATGATTTCCGGAAGCACCACATACTGGATCCGTTCCACAGGGGAGACCGCATCCGAAGCAGTTATGGTTATCTTTTCCCGCTCCCTGTTGGAGAAAAGTCCAAAGGTTACTGCGCTCCAGAGATTTTTCCACAGAGAATTTCCAGCGGAAAGCTCCACTGTACCTTCCGGTTCCTGGCAGTCTACCGTAAATTTCCGGTACGGTTTCTGTCCGTCATACCGGGGACTCTCTGCCCGATTTCCCGCCAGATCCCGGCAGAAGATCTCCCGAACCGTATATACAGCATCCGGATGAAACTGCACTTTAACTGTTACCGTTCTTTCATCCATGCATTGCTCTCCGGACTCCTCATCCGCCGAATCCTCACAGGAAACTACGGAAAACAGTGCTCCCGTTCCCATCCGCTGCTTCAGCATCCGCAGCGTATAGGTATTCCCCTCACCCAGATCCTTTCCCGCAAAATCCTCTGTATCAAGAGCGATCCCCATATTCTCCATATCAGGATTCCTGTCGCGAAATACGATCACGGCGGTTCTGGGGCTCCGGAAATATGTTTCATTCCTCAGCGACTGATTCTCCTCAAAAGTTATGGATACCTCCGGAGCTGTCTGATCGATGACAAAGGCCAAGGGCTCTCCTTCACCTGCAGCGTTCCCACATTTGTCCTTTACCCTCAGAGAGAGCGTGTAATCTCCTTCCTCCGGGAAGCGCAGAATGTATGTCAGTACTCTGTTATCCGTATACTCGTTTTCGCTGTATCCGGCTTCCGTATCACCTGCCAGGGAGAGCATCCCGCTTTCCGCGTCTGAAAAACGGATATCCTCCCGTGTCTCGTCACGTTCTATGGTCAGCACCGTCTGATCCGGATCGAAGTTTTTTTCATTTACCGTCACCTTGACCGAAACCGGATCCCTGGTATATTTTTTACCGGTATCGGCATCCTGAGAAAAAGAAGTTCCCTCAAACTCCCACTTCCATGACGGCGGCACCGTATCCATGACGAGCTGCTTTGTTTCCTGAATTTTATTTCCAGCCTTGTCCACAGCGGATACCACCAGACGGAGACGGTCTGTTTTCAACCCCTTCTGTTTTATGTATTCTGCGGATGGGATAAACAGAAGCTCCTCTGTCAGTTCCTGCTCCTTCCACTGCGCCGGTTGTCCGTCGGACTTCCGCAAAAGAATTCCTTCATCCTGCTCCCCGCAGATCTGTGCGGTGATGCTGCTGATGCCAGCCGTTTTCCTGTCTTCCCCGCCTTCTGCCTTATCACTGACTGTCAGGCGGAAAGGCGTCCTGCCTTCAGGGTCATCACAGCTTATCCGGATATACGTTTCCAGACCGGCGATCTCCACCTGCGGCTGATAATTGTCGATGATCACGCCCATGGAGGTGTATATGGCAGAATTTCCCACTTTATCATCTGCGCGGATCAGTATCACCCGGTTTTCCAGAATATCATTTCCATTGGGACGGATATCTCCCTCACATACGGCAATTCTGCCATCCTCCGTTCCCGATCTCCAGAGGAGTTCTCCACGTTCCCCGTACTCCCTGATCTCCCCGGCCGTAAGATTTTCCCCTGTATCCTCCAGCACCGCATAGGACCAGGCTGCCGTTCCCGCCCCTTTGTCTGTCACCTTTGCCTTCACTTCATATCCGGTATTTTTATATATTCCGGATCCAACAGCTCCATCCAGCGATTCCAGTGATAAAAGCGGGATTTCTTCCGGCTCCGTGATCAGCGCTTCCGGTTTCTGGGAATCAACGTTTATCGGAAGCCGGATTTCTCCGGTCTCAGCTGTGATCCCCTGCTCATCCCGGTTCTGCAGTTTAAATCTCACAACGGATTCCCTCTTCTCCCCCTCCCTTACGGGAACCGAAACCGTATCCTCTGTATTTTCCCAGATCCGGTAATCCGGATCCCGGATCACTGTTACCGTATTGTATTTGCTTTTCTCTCCGGAACTGATCTTCAGCTTACCGGGAGTATCATCGTATTCCCCCTTCAGCCAGATCTGTCCCTCCGCAAAAACATAATTCTCAGAACCTTCCAGCAAAATCCGGGACATCACCTCTTCCGGAGCGATCGTCTCCTCCGTGATCACCAGCTCCCCCTGTGATTCCCCGTCAGATACGATCGTGTAATTTCCCGCATCCTCACAAAGTATTTCCGCCGAAATATACCGGTTGGATCTGTCCCCTCTCAGACGTTCCATAGGGGAGGTCTCTGTGGAATCATCATGTAATCTGATACATTCCTGAATTCTTCGGAAGTCGTTGTCAGCCCTGCTCTGTTCATCCAGGTGGTCCAGAAAATTGGTTTCCCGCTCCTCCCTGCTCAGTGCCGGTTCTGTGATGTATTCCCTGGTTCCGTACTCTCTATTCCCACCGGTGATCCGGATCCGGTATTCTCTCGGCAGGATGGTATAAACCCCATAGATCTCTCCCGGCATCTCCAGACAGTAGTTGCCGCTTTTGGCTCCCTGCAGGGTCATCCGGACATTTCTTACTTTCTGATCCTGATACACACCGGCATCCACCCCCTGGGAATCCAGTGTACCTCCTGTAAGCGCCGCTGTGATCTCCTCTTCTGCCAGCAATTCCGCCAACAGCTCATCATCCCCGTCTGCATCCCGGAATACCGGCTGCTCCCTCAGCGTGATCCGGACATTCCCGGTATCAGAGGTTCCGTCATACGTTTTTACCGCCTCAAATGCCGTATTCTCAGTGTCCACCAGAAGCTTTCTTGGCGTAACTCTCAGCTCTATGACGGCCGCGGCCTCCCCATATCCTTCTACCCCGGATTTCCTTCTGACGCGCACGAAAACACGTTCCTCCTCTCCCATTGCCCGCAGGAAGGAGACGATTCCGTTTTCGTCCACCCGGTACGGCGGGTCCTGCAGAGGTGCTCCCTCCTCATCCGTCACCTCATAGACATAGATATCCCCGTCAGAAACTCCGGAAGCCTTTTTATCCACAGGGATCCTGTAGTTATGATTCCGCAAGCCTCCTTCCTCCTGATACAGGGTTCCATAAGGAATGGTTACCACATTCCCGGTCTGCGCCTTTCCATCAAGCGGTGTTCCGTAAACATCCCTTTCTTCCCACACAATTTCATTTTCGGGCACAGCGCTCTCATCCGGCTCCGGCACAGATGGGCTCCGGTCCTGCTCCTGATCTGTCTCTTCCGCAACAGCACCCTGGCTGATAACGGCTTCCCGGAACACGATCCATGTCAAAAACAGCAGAGATATCACCCCGGCCCGAATCCATATCCCGCTTTTTCCCCTTCTCCGCATCACTTCCATCTCCTTTTCTCTGTCCTGTTTTTACATTAACGGTGTCTTTGTCTTTCCTATCTTCTCTTCCGTGTGGATCAGCATCACGCCGGATTCCAGAAGAAATTTCCCATAGCTCTGATCCACCTGATCCTGTGCCCTCTGACTGCTGTATTCCCGGGTATCCGTCTTCAGAAGCTCCGTCTCAACGTCTTCGTAAAGCTCCGTTTTCATTCCTGCCGTTACGGCCTCCGCAGCAGTGTTCTCCGAAAGAACTCCGGTCTCCGGAACCACAGGCTCTTCTTTCAGAATCTGCCTGCTGCCGGAAATGCCCCGGACCTGCACCCAGCGTCTCTGCCCGGTCCCGGCATTTCGCTCTTCCATCCGTTTAACCGCCTTTTTTTCGGAAAGTCCTGTTCGGATATGGAAAATATTCCATATATCGAATCTGACAAAAAAGAATATGGTCAGTGCCAGACAGATCAGGCATAATACCAGACAGATCAGGCAAAGATTATGGAACAACTGAATTTTCTGCTGGATCTGCTGCACGATTCTCCCCTCCTCCGATATTATCCGTGTTGAATACCGCATCCAGATTTTTCCTGGCCAGCTCCACGTTTTTCAAAACCTCCTGTTTTAATTCCTCTTCATACAGGGCATTGGCAGAACCGGTAAGGATCACCATCCCCTCCAGGTTCTCCCGCATCATCTCCAGCTCTTCCTCCATACTTTTGCGGGTAATCCCGGCATCACGGAACCGGACTCCGCCGGAAAAGATCTGAGAAGCCATCTCCTGATAGATCAGGAGGATGTTCACATTGTTGTCCCGGGCGCCGCTCTCCTGATCTCCCATACTGGTCAGGTCATACCAGTAGTCCGAATAGGAGACCCTGGAATCCCCCGCCTGATTCCGGATATTCAGACTGTCATAGTAACCGGCAATCTTGCCAAGATTGTCCGCCCGCCGGATATTCGCCTCATTCAGCACCCTGGATGGGCTGGCCCGGGCCGCGATTTCCAGCCATTTTCGGGCGGCTGATTTATTTCCGATCCCGTTGTAGGAATAAAAATACGCGATTCCCAGGTCATAGGCAAATCTGCTGTAATCATCTGTATTCGCTTTCAGATATTCTTCATTGCTCCGGGATCGGCCGCCATTGATCCCCAGCGCTTTCCGGATCTGCTGTTCCTCCTCAGCAGAGAACACACAGATCACTGTTTTCATATCATCACCGGCCGGTTCATTCTTCTCCCAGAGAAAAAATCTCAGCATCTCCCCATAAGCTTCCCCCTGAGAAGGATCCAGGTTGATGGCATTGCTGTAATATCCGATGGCTTCCTGCGGATCTATGACTCCCAGCGTCTCCGCTTCCTTCAGGTAAGCGTCATACGTGGCGGAGATGGTACTGTCCTCTGCCAGCTTAAATCCCGCCGCACCGGCTCCCAGCGCTGCCGTCAGGAGGCCCAAAACCAGGAAAGCGCGCCACCTCCGGTTTTGTATCCTTCTGTATCCTTCATCCATCTCACTGTAATGTTCCAGAGCATACATCAGCTCCGCGCAGGACTGAAAACGATCCTGGGGATTTCTCTGGGTACATCTTAAAATGATCTCCTCCAGCCCGGAAGACAGAGCCGGATTCCGGCAGCGGATAGGATACATCTCATAGGGCGGCTTTCCGGGATTATGTCCTGTGATAAGGTGATACATGGTTGCGCCCAGGCTATAGATATCTGTTCTGGCATCCGTCTGCCCACAGCCGCCATACTGCTCCGGGGCCGCATACCCCTGGGTTCCCAGACAGGTGGTATCCTCTGTACTTTTTTCCTTGAACTCCCGTGCGGTCCCGAAGTCGATCAGCATCGCCCTGCCGTCCGGTTTCAGCATAATATTGGAAGGCTTCATATCCCTGTAAATAATGGGAGGCTGCCTGGAATGGAGATAGCTGAGCACATCGCACATCTGCTTTGCCCAGTCGACCACATCCTCCTGACTCTGAGCCCCGTATTCCTTCAGGATACTGCCAAGGGATTTTCCCTCAATGTAATCCATTACGATCAGGAAAGTCCCCTCTTCTTCGATCACATCAACGATGCTGGGCAGGCTGGGATGATCCAGCTTTTTCAGCAGCTCCGTCTCCGCGATCAGTCCCTGCTTTACTGCCTCAAAATTCTCAATGCCATCTTTTCGGACTTCCTTGACGGCCCACTGCTTGTTGGCCCTCTCATTCATGGCCAGATAAACAACACTCATTCCTCCCTGGCCGATCTTGTTCAGTATCTTATATTTTCCATCGATCACAGATCCAATCTGAAGCATGTTTTTTCCCTCAGCAGACGCGGATGAGAATCACTGAAATATTGTCATTTTCCTTTCTGGACTTACTGAGCTCAGTAAAATATACCGCCGTCTCCTCCATAATTTCCCGGCCATTCATCACCTGCGGATTCATCCGCTCAAAAAATTCCGACGGCAGGATCTTATTGCGGAATCCGTCCGAGCAAAGCATAAATACCTGACCTTCCTTATACCTTCCCACGTAAAAATCCGGCCGGATGATCCTGCTGGCTCCCACGCACTGCAGCAGCATATTTCTTTGGGGACTTATCCGGGCTTCTCCGGGTGTCATCCTGCCGCACTCCACTTCCCGCTGAACAAACGTCTGATCCACTGTAAGCTGTTTCATACATTCATCCACCAGATACACCCGGGAATCTCCCACATTGATGATGTAGAAAACCCCTTTTGCCAGAAGCAGCGCCGTCACTGTGGTTCCCAGGCTTACCTGAAGCTTCATCCCATATTCCTCAAGCTTCCGGCCTGCATGAAGAATCAGTCTCGTCCAGCTCTCCTTCACTCCCTCCGGTGTCAGTTCCCGGTAGAGCATCCGGGGAAATATTTTGTGAAACCAGTCCGCAAAATCTCCTGCCAATGCCGCGCTGGCAACTTCTCCCATCGCCAGACCGCCCATTCCGTCACAGACCACAGCAAGAAGTACCTGTCCGTGATCCGTGGAGGCCGTTTCCAAAAACAGCGCGTCCTGATTGGCCGTTTTTTTAATTCCCGCATCTGTATGCGCCGCTGTTAAATAATGCATATTTTTTTACCAAATAAAATCCTGGCTTTTCCTCCCCAGGAAAAACGTTATCTTATTGCTGAAATACGATATTTTGTTGATTTAAGGGAAAATCCGTGATGCGAACCATCACGCTTAGAATTGTACTTCTACTATAACCATTTACTCAGGTGCTGTCAATGACTTTTCAAAAAAAGTAACGGTTGGGCCTTCCGGAATTGTAACAGTTCAGCCTTCCGGCTTCACTGTTACAAATGCATGCACACAGGCTGCGATTATCGCAGTCTGGCGCCCGCAAATCTCGGGATCACGCTGCGAATGCAGCGTGGTCTACACTCCGTTTCGGTCGGCGCTTAACGTGTGCCACTGGCACACAGCGCCCTCGCGGAATATTGGAAGGCTGAACTGTAACCCGGAATTCATTGTCACCCAAAGGATGCAGCAGAAAACCGGAGGGCTGAACCGTTACCGGAATACTTCCATCCGTACCGGATATATTTATAAAAAGGACCATTGGAGGCAGGTATCCATGAACTATCTCTGGGGCGGAATGATACTGATCGGCATCCTCTACGGCACAGCTACCGGCCGCCTGGAGGCTGTGGCGGAGGCGGCAGTGGATTCTTCCAGGGAAGCCGTCAGTCTCTGCATCGTCATGGCAGGCGTCACTTCCATGTGGGTAGGCATCATGCGGATCGCGGAAAACTCCGGGCTCATCAACCAGCTTTTGGGAAAAATGCATCCCCTTATGAAATTTCTCTTTCCACAGCTTCCTCCGGGACATCCGGCCGAAAAACATATGGCTGTCAATATCATCGCCAATTTCCTGGGGCTTGGATGGGCCGCTACTCCGGCAGGACTTCAGGCAATGGAAGCTCTGGGGGATCTGGAGGAGGAACGAAGGCTGGGACAGTCTGCAGGTCCCGCCCGCCAGAAGGGGGTTGCCGGAAACGAGATGTGCACCTTTCTGATCGTCAATATCTCCTCTCTCCAGCTGATCCCTGTCAATATCATCGCCTACCGCAGCCAATACGGAAGCCCCAATCCCACAGCGATCGTGGGTCCGGCAATTCTGGCAACAGCTGTGAGCACAGGGGCAGCCGTCATTTTCTGCAGGATAATGGAGAGAAGAAGGGCATCATCCTGACGTCTTCTGCCTGAAAGCGACAGTTCAGCCTTTCGTCTTCCCTGTCACAAAAGCATGCACACAGCGGTCTCCGCTCCGCTTCGGTCGGCGCTTAACGTGTGCCACCGGCACACAGCGGTCTTCGCTCCGCTTCGGTCGGCGCTTAACGTGTGCCACCGGCACACAGCGCCCCGCGGGATATTGGAAGGCTGAATAGTTACGCCGGAAACACCGTTTTTCAAGATTTCCTTTGCATTTTCCTTCTGTATTGTATATAGTATTATGCGTATATATCTGCGGTCTGCAGCCGCAGTCACTCCTGCCCGGCCAAAGAAGCATTCGGCTGCCAGGGCAGAGACACACAGGAGGATATGAATTATGAAATCAACCAAAGAATCACCCAACGCCAAAAGCCGTGCTTCCGTTTTTGATCTGAACGGGATTCCCGCTTTCAGCCAGGCTCTTCCGCTGGCACTGCAGCATGTGGTAGCCATGATCGTAGGGTGCGTTACGCCATCTATCATAGTTGCGGGAGTGGCGGGTATCAGCGATTCTGACCGGGTCATACTGATCCAGGCCGCCTTGTTCTGTTCGGCCATCAGCACTCTGCTTCAGCTGTTTCCGATCCTGCGTACAAAACGTTTTCAGCTGGGATCTTCGCTTCCGGTCATCATGGGTATCAGCTTCGCTTACGTACCAAGTATGCAGGCCATTGCCGAGGTAGCCGATATCGGTACGATCCTGGGCGCCCAGCTTGTGGGCGGCGTGGTGGCCGTTCTGGTAGGACTGTCCATCAGCAAGATACGTGTGCTGTTTCCGCCCATCGTTACGGGAACAGTGGTATTTACCATCGGTCTTTCCCTGTATCCCACAGCCGTAAACTATATGGCCGGAGGTACTTCCAGCGCCTCTTACGGTTCATGGAAAAACTGGCTGGCGGCCATCTTTACCCTGATCGTTGTGGTTGGCCTGAACCATTTTTCCAAAGGTTTTCTCAAGCTGGCCTCCATACTGGTAGGCATCATAGCAGGATATATTTTTTCTGCCTGTCTGGGACTTGTGGATCTTTCCGGCATCCAGAGCGCCGGCCTGTTCCAGCTTCCGCAGCCTCTGCATTTTTCTCTTAAATTCGATCCTTCCGCCTGCATCGCCATTGGAATTCTGTTCGCGGTAAACTCCATTCAGGCGATCGGTGACTTTTCAGCAACCACCGTGGGAAGCATGAACCGGGATCCTGAGACCAGGGAGCTGCAGGGGGGTATCGTCATGTACGGACTTTCCAATATTCTGGACGCTTTTCTGGGTGGACTTCCCACTGCTACCTACAGCCAGAATGTAGGAATCGTTACCACCACCAAGGTGATCAACCGCTGCGTGCTGGGACTGGCTGCAGTTATTCTGATGATTGCCGGATTTGTACCGAAATTTTCAGCTCTGCTGACCACCATTCCCCAATGTGTTCTGGGCGGAGCCACAATTTCCGTGTTTGCTTCCATCGCGATGACCGGCATCAAGCTGATCACCCGTCAGGAACTGAATTTCCGGAATACCTCCATCGTAGGGCTCTCCGTGGCTCTGGGAATGGGAATCTCCCAGGCACCGGCCTCTCTGGCTCAGTTCCCGGACTGGGCCACCATGATCTTCGGAAAATCCCCGGTGGTCATTGCCACCCTGATGGCTGTTATGCTGAATCTGATCCTGCCCCGGGAAAAATCTCAGAAAGACTGACGAAGGATCCTCTGGTCCTCCGCATAAGAAAAGATGGCCTGTCCGGGCCATCTTTTCTTCTTTTTCGATGTTTTAAACCTGATCCTGCTCCTTCATCCTCCCGAATTCATGCCTCATAAACACCAGAGCCAGGATCGCCGCAATAAAATCCGCAACTGGCGCCGCATACATGATCCCATCGATTCCCATTACCAGCGGCAGCAGCAGAATCAGCGGCAGCAGGAAAAGGATCTGCCTGGTCAGGGAAAGGAAAACTCCTCGGATGGCTTTTCCGATGGCGGTGAAAAAATTGGATGCAATGCACTGCAGCCAGTTCAGGAAGGTAAAAAACATATAGATATGGAAATACCGTTCCGCAAACCGGAAGTATTCCTCGCTCCCGGATCCGAAAATACTGATGATCTGTCTGGGAAACAGCTGGAATACTATAAATGCCGCCGCGGAAATGATCAGAGCCGCCACCGACGCCTTTTTCACAGCTTCCTTGACTCTCCGGTATTTTCCGGCGCCGTAATTAAAGCTGACAATCGGCTGAAGTCCCTGGGCGATTCCTATAACCACCGCAAAATAGATCATTCCCACCTTGGAGATGATCCCTGCGCAGGCCAGCGGGATCTCACTGCCGTAATCCGACATCCCTCCGTAATAGGTGAGACTGTTGTTCAGCACGATCTGCACCACCATCATGGCAAGCTGGTTGAAAAACGGAGACATACCCAGCGCCACCACAGCCAGGCAGTATCGGGGGCTGAGCCCCAGAGATTTCAGCGTCAGCTTTACAGTTTTGAATCTGGTGAGATAACCGATCACCATTCCGGCGGAAACCACCTGGCCGATCACCGTGGCCCATGCCGCTCCCGCCATGCCCATGTCAAATCCAAAAATAAACAAAGGATCCAGAATCGTATTGATCACCGCTCCCGTCAGCGTGCAGGCCATGGAAAACGCAGGGCTTCCGTCGGCCCGGATCAGGTTGCTCCCTCCGGTGGACAGGATCAGAAAGGGAAATCCCAGCGACGTGATCCCTGTATAAACCAGGGAATAGTCCATGATATCGCTGGTGGCCCCAAACACCTGCATCAGCGGCTCCAGGAAAAAGCGCACCGTCACGCAGAGTATCACCCCCAGAGTCACCATCAGGGTCAGCGCCGTTCCCGCGAATTTTTCCGCTTCCTCCTTTTTTCCCGCCCCCATATTCAGGTTAAAATTCGCGGCTCCTCCAACGCCGCACAGCAGCGACAGCGCCGTACATGTGATCGAAAGGGGAAACGCCACATTGGTGGCCGCGTTTCCCAGCATTCCCACACTCCGTCCGATAAAAAACTGATCCACGATATTGTAGAGGGAACTGACCAGCATGGCGATAATGCTGGGAATGGCAAATCGTCTCAAAAGGCTTCCGATCGCCTCTGTTCCCAGGGCGCTATTTCCTCTGGCTTCCATCTGTACTTTCTCCTTCCTTTTCCTCCTCAGTGAGTTCCATCACATTTCTCCACATCTGTTCCAGCAGACGGATCAGAGTCTCCCTCTCCGCCTCCGTAAAATTCTTCATCACCTGATCCCACCAGTCTCTCACGGTTTCCCGGATCACAGGCACCAGTCCCTTCCCCTTATCCGTCAGGTACAGGGCATAGCTCCTGCCATCCTCCTTTGTCCGCTTCCGGCAGACATATCCTTCCGCCTGAAGCTTCCGCATCCCTCTGGTGGCCACCGCCTCATCCACGCACATATCCCTGCACAGCTTCTTCTGATTGCAGCCTTCATTTCTGGACAGAAACAGCAGAAATTTGTAACAGGAAAATCCCAGATTGTAGGGCTGAAGGATCTCATTTACATATTTCTGTTCCCGCCGGTTCACCACGGCTACGTACTTTCCCATCAGTGCATTATTCACAGATCTTTGCTCCTCTCCCGTGTATTCACCATATATCCATTCAAAAGTATAAAGGAGGTTTACTTGATATGTCAAACGCTTTTTGGCTTCAAACTGGTATGGTTATTTTTTATAAATCTGGCTATTTTACTCAAGCCATTTTTGTTGTAAAGTATTCCCAGCATCAAAGCTGCTCCTGGTGGTACGCTCCAAGGCAGCAGCTGAATAAGGGTAACCGTTGGGCCTTCCGGCTGGACTGTTACAAATAGGAGGGTTTTATTATGAAAAATGATCTGAAAAAATATGTCATGACCGCTCTGTTCGCGGCGCTTACCTGCGCCGCCACCATGGCCATACGGATCCCCACACCGGGAACCGGCGGCTATATCCATCCAGGGGACGCTCTGGTGATCCTGTCCGGAGTGATCCTGGGGCCTGCTTTCGGATTTCTGGCCGGAGGCATCGGATCCGCCCTGTCCGACCTGATCGGCGGATATTTCCTGTATGTTCCCATCACCTTTGTCATAAAGGGCCTGGTAGCTCTTCTGTGCGGGCTGATCTATCAGAAAGCATCCAAAAATCCGAAACTCCGTTATCCGGCGGTAGCAGCAGGCGGTGTGGCAGACATTCTTCTGGTGGCCGGAGGCTACTGCCTGTGCGAATCCTTCATCTACGGACTGGGAGGCGCGCTGGCCAGTGTTCCCGCCAACCTGATCCAGGGAGCCAGCGGACTCATCATCTCCATGGTACTTTACCCCATCCTCATCGCCATTCCGGATGTAAAGCAGATGACGGTGGCACACCAGTAACTCCCGGACAGTGAAAGCCAAACTGCCGCCGGAACTTCCAGCTGCAAATCCCAACCCTGGGCAAAAGGGGCATGCCGTGTACGGCATGCCCCTTTCTGTGCGGTATTTCCGGCAGATCTGTCTCAGATCTCCTTCCAGATGATCTCATTTGCCTCCATATTCAGCTCAAAGCTGGTTCCATCTCCCTTATACACAGTGGTTGTCTGAGGCTCATAGGTGTTGTTTACGATGCAGTACTTTCCGTTCTTCACGTAAGCGTGCACCTCCACGTTGTAGTTGGTGCTGAACCAGCGGTGCAGGTTCTCCTCATCGTGGGAAGCCCACAGAATCGCCCGGTACAGCACACGGCTGTTCTCAAAGCTGTAGGGCAGACCGCTGATATACACGCCCCGGCCCTGGCCGAACTCGTTGACCGCCATCTGCACTTCCTTCTCTCTCTGGCAGATGATTTCGGTTCCGTCCAGCGCGTACATATTTTTCTTGCCTTCTCCGAAGTCCACCTCTCCCTTGCAGTCCTCGGTGATGAAATGGCTGTGCTCCTCCCAGTTATATTTGTCCTTGTTCAGGTCAAAGCCATTCTCTCTCTCCACACCCAGCACGCTGCGCAGCTGGATATATTTTCCCTGCCACTGATGGCCGGTGGGCTCTCCGATTCCGATAAATCCGCCGCCGTTGTACACGAACTCATTGACCGCGCTGACGATGGTCTCGTCTGTCCAGTTGTCGCCGCCGGTGTAGGCAGTATCGCCGTCACCCACATTCAGGATCACGTCGATATCCTTCAACATGTCCGGATTTTTCCGGATATCATCGAAGGTGATGAATTTCACATCGAAAGGAGCGCCGCTGAGCGCCTCCATGATGCCTGCGTAAGAGTAATTCTGTTTATGGTAAATGGCGTGGTGCACCATGTGATTGCCCCAGGCCCGCATCTTGCCCCAGCTGTTCAGCACAGCCACGGTCTTTACGCAGTAGGGGGTGGTTCCCTTGATATTCTCATACAGTGTACGGAACTCCTGGCACACACTCTCCACGTAATCGATAAATTCCGGGAACTGAACAGCCAGCTTCAGATATCCGCCGTAACCGATCCGGTCGATGGGCTTTCTCAAAATTGCCCGGCGGGCAGTCACCCAGTTTACCTTGGCCTCTTTCACCGGATCTCCGCCCTCGTGGAAGGTATCCGGGAAGAAATACGGCAGGAACCGGCCCTCCGTATATTTCACGCCGGGAATATCGCTGATCAGCCGCAGCGTAGCTCCATTTCCCACGCTTCCCACCACGGCGTCCAGGCCCACGGACTTGAACTCGTCCATAAAGGGCTCCATGCCGATCCAGTGGTCGCCCAAAAACATCATGGCTTCCTTGCCGTACTCATGAACGATATCCACAAATTCCTTTGCCAGAGCCGTCACCTCTCTGCGCTGGAAGGCAGCGAAATCCAGAAATTCCTTTGAGGGAATCCGGTAGGTGTTGTTCATATAACCCTGGTCGATGATAAATTCCGGACGGAACTTGTATCCCACTTCCTTTTCAAACTGCTCCAGAATGTAGGGGCTTACGGAAGCGGAATAGCCGTACCAGTCCACATATTTTTCTCTGGCCAGCTCGTCGAAAATCAGCGTAAACTGGTGGAAAAAGGTGGTAAAACGCACCACATCCACATAAGGATGCTCCTCCAGAAATTTTCTCAGACGCTTTTTGGAAAATTCTTTCGTCTTCGGCTGACGCACATCAAAGGTGATCTGCTTCTCTACACCCTGCCAGTCGTTGGTCACCGCGTTGTACATATGTACCGGATCCCACATGATGTAAGCCAGGAAGCTGACCGTATAATCATGGAATGCCTTTGCCGGATGAATGGTCACATCCCCTGTTTCCTCGCTGTAGCTCCACTCACTGGTGGGAACCACTTTTCCGGTGGTACGGTCGATCACCTCCCACCAGCGGGTGATATCGTCATGGGAGTTCACCTTCAGCATATCCGGATACAGATGATCCATCAGATGAATGGACAGAGTTCCTCCCGTCGCCGTATGGAAGGAAGTCATAATGTACATCTGCTGGATCTCATCCGGGTTCGCCTTGGCCCATTCATTGTCTTTTCTGGTGGTGTAGTAGGTGGCGTACACCTTGGCGTCCACTGCCTTCAGCTCCTCCGGATAATCCGTACCGTCACAGTCCCGGATGGCATCCGCCCCCCAGCGTTTCACCAGCTCCAGCGTCTCCGGCACCACGTCCACATCTGTGGGAATTGTCACTCTGCCCCTTGTAAGTTCTTCGCTCATACCCTTCTCCTTTCATTATTTCTGGCCGTATGGCCATAAAGGTATCCCCTTGTGGGATTTCATTATTGTTGGCCGCATGGCCATAAAGGTATCCCCTTGCGGGGTTTCATTATTTCTGGCCGTATAGCCATAAAGGTATCCCCTTGTGGGATTTCATTATTTCTGGCCGTATGGCCGCCCTTTCGCTGTTTTCATTATAGGAAATCCTCTGCTGCTTTTCTATGGTTCTTTTGTCGCAAATATTAGAGATCTTGTCCTCATTTTGCTTGCAGAAAAAAACGTTTGGAGCTATACTGAAAAAAATATGACCCGTTGGCCGAAAGGCTGAACTGTTTCAGGAAACGAAAGGGGGTGTCCAGATTGTCCAATCTTTCCTACTCATTTACCGATCTTTCCCTGGATCATCAGGAAAACCGGCTCCGGTACATCTCTGCCGCAGCTTACGGAAAAGACTGGAAAGGAATCCTTCACGCCCACGACTGTACGGAAATCTTCTATGTGACCGGCGGCGAAGGCTCCTTCTGCACAGAGGATCAGACCATTCCCCTCCATCAGGATCAGCTGGTGGTGGTAAATCCCCGCTTCCGGCACACGGAGCGCTCCTCCGCGGCTCAGAATATGCGGTATATTGTCCTGGGCATTGACAATCTGCAGTTCCGTTTCGGAAAAGATGCCGTTCTGCGGCCCTTTGAGATTTTTACTGTGGCCTCTCACCGCAGCACGGTACTTCCGCTGCTTTCCGTGATCCTGGAGGAACTGCGATCCAAAAATCCCTGTTATGAGGAGATCTGCCAGCATTACCTTTCCATTCTGCTTCTGATGATCCGGAGGATCACCGGCCGGGAATTTACCATTTCCCAGCCCTCTTCCATTCCCTATGAATGCGAAAAGGTACGCAGCTATCTGGACGCCCATTTCCGGGAGCCCCTGACTCTGGAATCCCTGGCTGCCCTGGCCCACTGGGATAAATTCTACTTTTCCCACCAGTTTTCCAAAGCCTACGGTATCTCCCCCATCAACTATCTGCTGGAAAAACGGATCGAGCACAGTCAGTATCTGCTGAAAACCACCGACTACTCCGTGACGCAGATCGCGGAGGCGGCCGGATTTTCCTCCCAGAACTATTTCTCGCAGATTTTCAGGAAAAGCACGGGAATGTCCCCCCGCCAGTACAGAAACAGCATGGCGGAAAAATCCAATGGAAAGAAGGAATCTTATGAAGACAGCGCCAAGCAGTCACACGAAAGCTGATCCTGCACGGCATACGGATATGGAAAAAAACGGAGCCGTGTATGAAAAAGAAGAGTTATCCACCTGCCCACGGGATGGCTCCAAGGTTATCCACAAAATCACTTTTAAAAAGGCTACCTGCACACGGGTTCCCGATACAGTCCTCCACTTTGTGTGCAGCCATGATCCTCTATGCGAAGAATGCGCCGGGGAGTATCCGTAAACTCCCGGCGCATCCGCTTTTCTCCAGCAGTTCCTCCCGGCGTTGTCCCGGAGGCTGTCCATCCGCTGCCGCCCTGTCCTCAGTCCGGCAGTTCCCTTTTTCTCACCAGCGGTTCATGTTTTTCTCATGCTTTTCCTGATATGCCTTTTTCAGCTCCTCCGGCGTAATGCCGTAGCACAGCAGGACATCATTAAAGTACATCAGCACATCGCACATCTCTTCCACAAAATGTGTCCGGACTTCTTCCTTGTCCATGATCTTTCCGTCCCCGTTCTTTTTGATCACCTGTGCCACTTCCCCCGTCTCAGCGATCATCCACAGAAGCTGCTCCCTTCCCTTTTCCGGGAACAGTCCGCCCCACTTGTCTCTGTACTTTTCCTGAAGCGCCCGCTGCATGGCCAGCATTTCCTTTAATCCGAAATCTTCCATCTTCAAATCCTCCGTCTCCATCCTCATTCCCGTCATGGAAGCATTTCCCTGAAATCCCCGTCTTACTCCCACTCCACGATCCGCAGATCCCACGGGCCGATGGTAAGCGTCTCCCCGGAAGCCACTGTCTTTCCTCCGGTCAGCTCCATACCGCTTCCATCCCGGTGCGTCACCGTCTGTTCTTTGCCGGAGTAATTGAAATAATACACGATCTGCTTTCCTTCCCGGTTCACTCCCCGTTTGATGATCACCGGGAATTCCACCTCCTGATCGTAGGTCCACAGTCCGGCTTCCTTCAGCACATCCGACAGGATCTGCCTCAGCATCCCATCGCTGGTGACACAGCCCAGATACGTGGCCGTACCTGTTCCGTACCGGTTCCTGGTCACAGCCGCGTACCGCTTCCAGTTATCATGGTCATAGGATGCCAGTACCCTGGCTCCCTCCGGATTCAGCAGCTCCATGAACACCTTCACTTCATTCTCCGGACAGTCAAAGGTCTCTCCTGTCAGCTTCACATTCACCGGACGGGTAAAGTGGCTGTAGCTGATCCCCAGACACTCGTCCAGAACATGAGGCTGAGAGTCGTGAAATACCTTCACGTTCTCGTCCGCGAAGGCCGTCTTGAAGGTGGTAAACAGATGGCCTCCCTTCTCCACAAACCGGCGGATCCGCAAAAGCAGCTCTTCCGGAGCCGCATACAGCGCCGGGACCACCAGCAGATCATAATCTTCCAGATTTTCCGAATCCGGCCACAGGAAATCGCATCCCACATTCAGCCGGTAGAGCTGATCATAGACATACCGCACCGCATCGTTGTACCTGAAGTCCCCCTGACCGCCCACTGCCCCGTCCACCGGAAACCAGTTCAGAGCTGTCAATGCCTCGTTGCTGACCAGAAATCCCACCCGGTTCTGTTTTTTCAGGTTCACCAGATGGCTTCCGATCTCCCGGAATTCCTTTCCGATCACCTTCGCGGCCCGGTAAGTGTCATTTTCCTTGAAATCATGGCTCAAAAGTCCCTTCCAGTAGGTCTCAAAGGAGTTATGGATGGAATGCCAGTGCCAGTATTCCACCATATTGGCGCCGGAAGCCACATGACTGTAGGCCTGCAGCCGCAGCTGGCCGTCGTAAGGGGTCCACCAGGGGAAGCCCTGGGCCTCTGTCTCCAGGACAAGATAATTATCCCCCTTCAAGGACCGGGTGCTGTCTCCTCCGAAGGAAATCTCCGCTCCTGTAAGATCGTCCTGGGTGGGATGGTAGATATCCACCCCCGCCACCGTCAGCGCCCGGGCCGCATGAAAATGATTCACCATGGGCTGTACACCCCAGGAAAATCCCTTCCAGTCAAAGTCAAAATTATGAGTGATAAACTGATCCGGCCGGGCGTATTCCTTCACGATATCCGCCTGCCACTGGAGGAACCCGTCCACCAGCGTCCTCTGAAATTTCTCAAATTCCGCTCCCAGGCTGCCGTTGATGGTTCCCCGCACATCGGGAAAATCTTCCCATGCATTGATCCGGTTGCTCCAGTAATCCAGCCCGAAGGCTTCGTTCATAGCCTCCAGATCATCGTCAAACTTCTCCCGCAGATATTTCACAAACTGCTCCTGCACATTGGGGCCTGCGGTTCCGTAATATTTCGTTTCATTATCCAGCTGGAAACCGATCACACATTTTCTTGCGGCAGTCACCTTCATCAGCTCCCGGATCACCCTCTCCGCATAAAACCGGTATACCGGATGGGTGATATCCATGATCTGACGGGCTCCGTAAATCCCTCTTCCATTCTTTGTGGCGGCCAGCACATCCGGATGGGCCTTCACCATCCAGGTGGGGACTGCATAGGTGGGGGTTCCGATGATCACCGAGATCCCCGCCTCTTCCATGGCGTCCATTACCCGCACCACATGGCTGAAATCAAATACTCCCGGCTGAGGTTCGCAGGTGCTCCAGGTGGATTCCGCGATCCGCACCACATTGATCCCCGCCTCCTTCATCATTTCCACATCTTTTTCCAAACGGTCGCAGGGCATATATTCGTCATAATACGCTGCGCCGTACAGCAGCTTGTCCATATTTCCTATTCCTCCGTCAATTTTATAAAATTGTCATGCCCAGCTCTGTCTGACGGTACGGATCTCCTTTCCCGTCTCCAGGGCTTCTTCCATACAGAAATTCAGATACGCATCCTGCAGCCCTTCGCTCAGCGGATAAAAATCCCTGCCTTCCCGGGCGCTTATCCCCATATGCCGCAGTACATCCGCCACAGCCAGCTCATCATCGTTCAGTCTCGCTCCGGGAAAGGGATTTTTGTAAATCCGTTCTCCCCTCAGGGTGATCCACAGATGGCTCCATCCGTCGATATTGTACACCCCGTCGTCCTCCCGCTGCATATGTTCCCGGATCACCTGATTTTTCTCATTCAGCCAGCAAACGTCCATATCCCGGATCTCTCCCCTGCTGCCCTGCACATTCCAGGTCCTGCTCCGGATAGGCGAAAAATACTGTTCATTTGAAAAATCAAAAAATGCCGTCTTCCCTCCGTCGAAAGTCAATTCCACCCGGTCCCTTCCAGCCATAAGGATTTCTCCCGTCTCATGCCATCCCGCCCGGTCTCTGGTCTTTGCCACCGGAAAGCGGTACCGCCTCCCGGTGATCGCACAGTCCTGACAGCCGATCCCCAGCACCTTCCGGAAAATACTCACCGCATGGTATCCATGGATAGCCGACATATTCATATTGGAAATCTCTCCCAGAAGTCCTGACCTGGCCAGCCGGATCACCGCAGAATAATAGGGCTGAAGAAAATACTGCTCCGTCACCTGCACATTTCCTCCCAGCCTTACCTTCTCCTTCCACAGCTGATTCAGTTCCCCGATGTCTTTTCCCGGCGGAGTCTCACACAGCACCGGTATTTTTCTTTTCATCAAACGGACGATCCAGTCCTTCATCACTTCCCTGGGAACACACAGCAGCACAAAATCCGGCTTTGTCTCCAGTGCTTTCTCCAGCTCACAGACAGCCGGGATTCCTGTCCTGGCGGATATCTCCCCGGCCCGCTGCTCATTTCGCGTCACAATGGATGTGATCTCAAATTCCCCCGGCACCATCCTGACCGCCCGGATGTAAAACTGCGCCCTCCAGCCGCAGCCCACCATCGCAAATCTGGTTTTCACGCTACACCCTCCTTACTGATCACCCTGCCCTGGTCCGTGCCCGGCAGCCTCCCAGGCGCTCCGTTTTCCACGGCATGCCTGTCCTCCGCGCCCGGTGATCTGTTTTTCTCTTCTCCTTCAATCCTTTCTGTCCTGCGGTTTCCCGCAGATACGTTACTTGTACCCTTATTTTACCTCTTGTATGGTTTTCCCGTCAATTTGTATATTAGCGGCTGCCGGCAGCAGGATCTCGGCGTGAAGGACTGCCGCCCACCCGTCAGCTGCGGCTATCGGCGCAGAAAGGCTTTAAGCTTCTGTTTTCAACAGTTTACAGACTGATTTTTTCATGGTACTATTTTCTCTGATAAATAAGCGTCAGACGGCATTTTGACGCCTGTATACAAATACCAGCGAAAAGGAGTATCCCATGCAAAAAACACAGTTGAGAAATTCCCTTCTGCTCTTTCTGACCGCTGCGATCTGGGGAACCGCTTTCGTGGCCCAGAGCGTGGGAATGGATTATGTAGGTCCCTTTACCTTCAATGCGGTGCGAAGCCTGATCGGAGGGATCGTGCTGATCCCCTGCATTTTCCTTCTGGACAGGCTGAATGGTTCCCGGAATTCCCAAAAAGGAAATACGCAGGATACATCCGGGACGGTTTCCCAACCGGACAGCACCTCCGGTACTGCTTCCCGGAAAAATCTTATCACCGGCGGGATCTGGTGCGGTATCCTTCTGGCTGCCGCCAGCAGCTTCCAGCAGATGGGTATCCAGTACACCACCGTGGGGCGTGCCGGCTTTATCACCGCCTGCTATATTGTCATCGTCCCTGTCCTGAGTCTGATCTTCCTGCGGAAAAAATGTGCCCCCTCCATCTGGCTCGCCGTGATCCTGGCACTGGCAGGTCTGTATCTGCTCTGCATCACCGACTCTTTTTCCATTGGGAAGGGAGATCTGCTGGTGATGATCTGCGCGGTCTTATTCTCCGTGCATATCCTGGTCATTGACCATTTCTCCCCGCTGGCGGACGGAGTAAAGATGTCCTGTATCCAGTTTTTTGTATGCGGCATCCTCTGCGGAATCCCTGCGCTGCTGCTGGAATCCCCCAGTCTTTCCTCTCTCCTGTCCGCCTGGGGGCCCGTGCTGTATGCCGGTGTTTTCTCCTGCGGCATAGCCTACACGCTGCAGATCGTGGGACAGAAAAACATGAATCCCACTGTGGCCTCTCTGATCCTCAGCCTTGAGTCCTGCATCTCTGTGCTGGCCGGCTGGGCAATCCTGGGGCAGAAGCTCTCCTGGCGGGAGCTGGCCGGCTGCGCCCTGATGTTCGCCGCCATCATCCTGGCTCAGCTGCCGGGGAAACGGATCCCCAAAAACAGCCCTGCAAACAAAAAACAGTAATAGGAACAGGAAGTAATACGTATGATTAGTTTTGAACCATTATGGAATACTTTAAAAGAAAGAAATATCAGCCGTGAACAGCTGATGAACGACTACGGGATCGGACCCCAGGTCAGAGAGATCCTGGAAGATCAGGAGAATCTCACGGTAAAAACCATACATGATATCTGTCTGGCCCTGCACTGCAGCATTTCCGATGTGATCAAATTTATCTGAATTTCCCATCCCCGGACAGTCCGGGCAGCAGAACGCCCCCGCAGGCTCAGTGGAAGCCTTACGGGGGCGTTTCAGTTACCTGGCTCGCTGTGCGCGGAAGTAGAAGACGGCACCCAGGGCTGCCACCGCAGCCTCCGTCACAGGGAATGCGCACCACGTCCCCACAATTCCTGCCGTCCGTGACAGCAGAAACGCCATGGGAATGATCACCAGAAACCCTCTCAGCACCGACATGATATTGGCCGGCCCCGGATTTCCGCCCGATGTAAAATATACTGAGGTGATAATATTAAATCCCGCGAACGGACAGGCAATAAAATACAGACGTATTCCCTCCACCGCTATCTTCTGGAGCATTTCATTATTCTCGCTGTTAAAAACCGCGGCTACCTGCTCTGCTCCCAGGAAAAGCCCCCCGTAGATCACAACGGAAAAAATCAGCATCACCGTCAGCCCATAGCGAAGAAAAACCTGCAGCTCATCCCGTCTTCCCGCGCCAAAGCTTTTGCTGATCAGAGGCTGGATCCCCTGAGCAATCCCCGTGTAAACAGCCATGATCACCAGCGACAGATTGGCGATCACTCCGTAGGCTGCCACACCCACATTGCCCTGCAGTCCCATGATAATAGAATTGAACACGATCATAACGATCCCGGAGGAGACCTCCGTCACCAGTGAGGGAACCCCGCTGGTAAGGATCCTGATCATCCGCTTCCCCTGGGGAAGACACTTTACCAGATGGAATCCGTTGTGCTTTCTTATCATATGAGGCGACAGGATCGCCATACTGATCACGGGCGCAAGTCCGGTGGCAAATACCGCGCCGAATATCCCCATACCGCACGGAAAGATAAACACCCAGTCCAGAACCACATTGGACAGGCTTCCGCCGATCATGGCCGCCATGGAAAGCTGCGGAGCTCCGTCATTGCGCACAAAGCACAGAAGCACATTGTTCATCAGAAACGCAGGGGCAAACAGCAGTATCACTGTCAGATACGTCAGAGACATATCGTATACCCGTCCCTGCGCTCCGAAAAGGCGCAGGATCTCTCCGGAAAAAAACAGCCCCAGCAGCATGAAAAACACAGCAAATCCCCCTGCCAGATAAACCGCATTGGTGAATGTCCTGTGCACTTCTTCCCGTTCTCCGCGGCTCTTCAGGATAGAATATCTGGTTCCTCCTCCCATTCCGATCATCAGACCGCTTCCATGGATAAAGCTGTAAACCGGTATCGCCAGGTTCAGAGCAGCCAGTCCGTCTGTTCCCAGTCCCTTGGACACAAAAAAAGTATCTGCCAGTATGTAACAGGACAGACCGATCATTCCCATAACATTCAGAGAAACGTATTTCCCGAATTCCTTAAAAGTACCTGAATGCATTTGATCAACCTCCCACTTGCTTCCCGCCGTATTTCTCCCGCGCCGAAGGCCCTGAAGGGCTGCTTTACTTTCCGGCATAAAGAAAAGCATTGACTGTCGTATCTTCTAAGGCCTGTCGATACGATATCAATGCTTACCCGGCGGCAATTACTTCTTTCATTTCATAACCCGCGAAGCCAAAAGGCTTCACAATATATTTTTCAGCGGCAAAGCCCTGGACTCTGCTGCCGCATTCCGGTTTACTATACCATGAAAAGCTCCTTCTGTCAAACAGGAGCTGCGGGCGTATTTGCGGCAGTGAAGCCGTAATGCCGGATTGCTGCGGGCCTCGGGCCCTGATGGCCCAACTGCCGCGCAATTTTTTCTTGACATCTGTTTTTTTTAAGTGTATTATAGTATCAGTAACAATTACTATTATCGAAAGGAGGCACCATGGCAAATCTGAAATACAGCCGGCAGCGGGAATCTATCAAAAGCTTTCTCATGAGCCGCACAGACCATCCCACCGCCGACACGGTCTACCACCATATCCGTCAGATTTATCCGAATATCAGCCTGGGCACCGTGTACCGGAATCTGTCCCTGCTGGCGAATCTGGGCGACATCCGGAAGATCAGTACCGGTGACGGCCCCGACCGTTTTGACGCTGCCACAGCTCCCCATTACCATTTTATCTGCACAAGCTGTCATCAGGTAATGGATCTGGATATGGAATTCATGTCCGATATCGAGTCAAAGGCCTCCCAGCACTTTGACGGGAAAATCATAGGCCATACCACTAATTTTTACGGACTTTGCAGCGAATGTCTGAAAAAGTCGCAGAATGAAAACTTCTGATCTATAAAAAGGGATTTTTATGGAAAAGCTATTGACAATTACCGGTTCATATGCTAGATTGAAATAGTAATAATTACTATTATTGTGAGTCAAAAATTTTAAGAAAAGGAGACATAAAAAATGAAAAAATTCGTATGTAGTGTATGTGGTTACGTTCATGAGGGTGATTCCGCACCGGAGTTCTGCCCCATCTGTAAGGCACCTGCTGAGAAGTTCATTGAGCAGGGCGGCGAGATGACCTGGGCTTCCGAGCATGTAGTTGGCGTTGCCAAAGACGTTCCGGAAGACATCGTAAAAGATCTGAGAGCAAACTTCGAGGGCGAATGTTCTGAGGTTGGTATGTACCTGGCTATGGCCAGAGTAGCTCACAGAGAAGGATATCCGGAGATCGGCCTGTACTGGGAGAAGGCAGCCTACGAAGAGGCTGAGCATGCTGCCAAGTTTGCCGAACTGCTGGGTGAGGTTGTTACCGACAGCACCAAGAAGAATCTGGAGATGAGAGTTGAGGCAGAGAACGGCGCTACTGCAGGAAAGACTGACCTGGCAAAACGCGCGAAAGCCGCTAACCTGGATGCGATCCATGACACTGTACATGAGATGGCAAGAGACGAGGCCCGTCACGGCAAGGCATTTGCGGGTCTGCTGAAGAGATATTTCGGAGAATAATCCGTCTTCTCTTCCAGGCGGAATCTGATATTTTCCGCCGGGCGCTTCTCCGTACAGGAAGCGCATACCTTATGGCAAATGGAAAGGTTACAGCCGGGTCATAGCACCGGACTGTTGCTGGAAGAGACCTGGGACTTCTTCCCAGGTCTCTTTTTTTACACAGGAATCCCCTATGCCGCGGATTCCATGATCCTGAGGATCCCGCAGCCGATACCGCGTGGTCTTCACTTAAGCAAAGGAGGAATACGATATGTCCAAGTACGCAGGAACCAAAACAGAGAAGAATCTTCTGGAAGCTTTCGCCGGTGAATCCCAGGCGAGAAATAAGTACACCTACTATGCGTCCGCAGCCAAAAAAGCCGGTTACGAGCAGCTTGCCGCTCTCTATCTGGAAACTGCAGATCAGGAGAAGGAACATGCCAAAATGTGGTTCAAGGAGTTCCACGGAATCCACGACATTGAGACCAATCTGGAGGATGCCGCCCAGGGAGAGAACTATGAGTGGACGGACATGTACGCGCGCATGGCCAGAGAAGCCAGAGAGGAAGGATTTGAAGAGCTTGCCATTAAGTTTGAAGGCGTTGCCCGTGTAGAGGCTGCCCATGAAAAACGTTACCGCAAGCTTCTGGAAACCTACAAAGCCGGAAATACGTTCAAAGGCGATGCTCCTCTGGGCTGGAAGTGCCGCAACTGCGGATATGTACATGAGGCAGAGGAGGCGCCTGAGGTTTGTCCGGTATGCGCACATCCCAGAGCCTACTTTGAAAGAAAAGTGGAAAACTACTAATGGATTTTCTTAAAGCGGGGCTGTCATGGCCCCGCTTTTTATGTTATAATAAGCCTGCGGCGTTCCGGAGTCTCAGAGAACCTGGTCTCCGGGCTTTACTGTTTCTTTTACAGAAAGGACATATACATGGACAAGCAGACAGGATATATTCATATTTACTGCGGAGACGGCAAAGGAAAAACCACTACTGGAATGGGACTGTGCGCCAGGGCCGCCGGTTATGGCTACCGGGTGCTGGTTTATCAGTTTATGAAGGATAATTCCACCAGTGAACGGAAGCTTCTGGAACAGTCTCCCAATATTACATTTCTGGACGGACTTACCAGTGAAAAGTTCAGCTTCCAGATGACACCACAGGAAAAGGCCGACAGAAAGCGCTACTACGAAGAACAGTTTTCACTGGTTACACGGAAAGCGGCCCTGGAAAATTTTGACGTGCTTTTTCTGGATGAGCTGATCTATACTATCCGGGCCGGACTGTTCGATGAAAATCTGCTGCTGACCTATCTGGATCAGAAACCCGATGATCTGGAGATCATTCTCACCGGTCAGGATCCGGGCCCTGCCCTGGTGGAAAAGGCCGACTATGTATCAGAGATCCGGAAGATCAAGCATCCCTTTGACCGGGGGCTCCCGGCCAGAAAGGGCATTGAGAAATGAAAGCGAAGTGATGATTGATATGGAACCTATGGATATTACGGAAAAGGATCTGTCGGAAGTGGACAACTGGGAAACCCTGATGTTTCTCTATGATGCCGCGCTCCGTCAGGTAGCCACCAAGATCGATATACTGAACGAAGAATTTATCCATATACACAAGCGCACTCCCATAGAACACGTAAAGTCGCGCATCAAAGAACCTCAGAGCATTGTAAAAAAGCTGAAACGGCAGGGTCATGATGTGACTCTGGCCAACATGTTAAAATATATCAAGGACATCGCCGGGATCCGCATCATCTGCTCCTTTACTCCGGATATCTACCGGATCGCGGATCTGATCGCCCGTCAGACAGATCTGAAGGTGCTGGAGCTCACAGATTATCTGGCCCATCCCAAGCCCAGCGGTTACCGGAGTTACCACATGCTGGTATCCGTTCCCGTCTATCTCTCAGACGGAGTGGTGGATACCAAGGTGGAAATTCAGATCCGCACCATCGCCCAGGACTTCTGGGCCAGTCTGGAGCATAAGATTTACTACAAATTCGAGGGGGACGGCCCGGAATTCATCAGCAGGGATTTGCGGGCCTGTGCCCAGATCGTAGCGGAGCTGGATGACAAGATGCTGTCCCTGAACGAGGCCATTCAAAAATGCTCGCCCTCGGGAGATTCCGGCAGCGGCCATTGAGGATACCCCCGCTGCCTGTAATACAAAACGGAAGGAGCTCTTCGTCTTTCCCTTTCCGACGCAGCTCCTTCCGCTGAATATCCTTTTTCATCCCCTGTAAACGAGGAGTGCCTGCGACATCGGCTGCCGCAGGCAATTATTATGAAAAAATTTAATGTGTAATGAACCCATTACAATACACAACTTGTTCATTCCTTTCGGAACTGAATACAGCATATCACTATAATATGAACTTTCTATGAACGCCAATTGAACTTATCGTTAATTCACACAAATAGTCCCGTATTTTTACATTATTATTGTGCATATAACCAGCTTTTTTCTTGTACTCACTGATTTCCTTCGACTTTTTCCGCATATTTTCATCGCTTTCTCTTGATTTTATGTGCATTTCATGAATTCACAGCAGCCCGGCCATCAGAAAATTGATATGCCAGGCGATGAGTCCGCCGAAAAAGCCTTTTCCCTGCCGTTACTGAAAATATCCCTTCAGGGTATTCCACAGCCCGCCAAACCAGTCTGCGACTCTTTCCAGAAATCCCTTTACCTGCTGGCTGTCAATCTGTATATCCATACTCTCCAGCTTGTCGTACAGATCCTGAGCCTGCTGCTTCAGAGAATCCACATCCAGATCCAGCTGGCCAATCTTCTCCATCAGGGAAGTGATCCTGGCCCGGTCCTCCTCTGTAAGCTGGATATCCAGCTGCTGCGCTGTGTCGTCGATCACAGCCTCAATCTCCTCCGGCGACTGGGCCTCCAGCGATACCACGCTGTCCTTTACAGCCCCCACCAGGGCCTCCGCTTTATCCTGATCCCCCAGAGATTCTCCCAGCTCACTGGTAGTGACCAGCTCATCCGTTGCCGCGTCCGCATTATCTGCATCTACCTCTTCTCCGGTCATGGCGCTGTAAGCCTTCATGGCCCCTACCAGAGCCGCTGTTCCGGAAATCCTGGTGGGTCCGGCCACCCGTACCTGCGCGTCCTCCAGTCCTGCTGTAGCCAGAGCATTCTGATACATTCCTGTGGTGCAGTAGGATATATTACTGGTCTTCACCTGGATCCCCTGACCCGGATCCCGCTTCTCCACCACCACAGAGGAGAGCGCCCTGGTCCCGATCACGCTGCTGTCCAGATAGGAATCCAGATATTCGTGCTCCTCCTGGTTCGTCACTGTCACTACTGTATAGTTCTGCAGATCCTCTTCCGTCACCTCCAGAAGTTCCAGCACTGTTGCCCGCTGTTCCGCTGTCAGATCCGCTCCCAGCGCAATATACGGCGTATCCTGGGAATCGGCCTTCACCGTCTGCGGCACAGCCAGGCTCCCCAAAACGGTCACAGCCGCCAGACATGCCGCTGCTTTCGCTTTCCATTTTGCAAATCTCATTCTTTATCTGCCCCTTTCGTTCTGTTTCCGGTTTACAGTCTCATAACGCTCCGCAGCCCGGCGCCCCTCTTGGCGCTGAACATCCGCCGCGGGAACAGATGGCTGTTTTCAGCCGTTTTCAGCTCATACAGTTCCTGCCCTCCGAACTGTAACAATCAAATTATAACACGGCATTCCTGCCCTGTCTCTTAAGAATCCCTTAAAAAGCTCTCCGGCTCCTGCTCTTATTCACAAATCTTTTGATATTCATTCATATATTCTTTACAACTTGAACACTTTTCTCTCACATTTTATGGATATACTAAGACCATAAAATAATTGATCACATTATTTTATAACTTTTCTTTTTCATATGTCGATAGAGATATCGACTCTCCTTCCTTTAAATATAAAAGAGTGTTGGCCGTGACGTGCGGTGTCATGGCCAACACTCTTTTTATGCTTTCTGCTGTTTCCGTTTTCTTCCCAGCGCGTTCCCAAGACGGGCAAATTCCTCCAGAGACAGTGCCTCTCCCCGCACAGAAGGAGAAAATCCGCATTGCTCCAGAGCATCTTCAATCTCTTCCCTGGAAAAATCCAGTCCCTCATAATTTCTCAGTCCATTTACCAGCGTCTTTCTCCTCTGATTGAAAGATGCGCGGATGATCTGAAACAGCAGTTTCTCATCCTCCGCCTGCACCGGCGGGTGATCGTGGAGAGTCAGCCGGATCACCGCACTTCCCACCTTAGGCCGGGGCATAAAACAGTTGGGCGGCACATTGGCAGCAATATAGGGCTGGGCATAATACTGAACAGCCAGAGAAAGCGCTCCGTAATCCTTGCTCCCCGGCCCTGTCTGCATCCGGTCTGCCACCTCCTTCTGCACCATTACCGTAATGGACTCCACAGGCACATGGCTTTCAAAAAGCCCCATGATAATGGGGGTGGTAATGTAGTAAGGCAAATTTGCCACGACTTTTATGGGCTTTCCGTCATTTTTCTCTCTGGCCAGCTGCCCGATATCCACCTTCAGAATGTCCTGGTTCAGAATCGTTACATTATCATAGTCCTGCAATGTGTCTTCCAGAATAGGGATCAGGTTCCGATCGATCTCAACCGCGCAGACTTCTCTGGCCGCGCACGCCAGATACTGGGTCATGGTCCCTATCCCCGGCCCGATCTCCAGCACAAAGTCCTCCTCTGTGATCTGCGCTGCCCGTATGATCTTGTCCAGTACATGGGTATCGATCAGAAAATTCTGTCCGAACTTTTTCTGAAATACAAAATGATACTTATTGAGAACCGCTATGGTCTCCTGGGGATTTCCAAGATACGGCTGTCTTTTTTCCTTCATACTTTTTCCTTTCCCGAAACGATTTTACGTTCCTGCCTTTACCGTTGAGGCCGTTTACTGTAAAAAGGGCACAGCTTTCTGCCATGCCCTTTATCTCAAATGTCTTTCTACAGATCAAAATCCTTTTCGTAGAGATAGATTCTTCCCTCCGCGTCCGTATGGCGCTTGGAAATCTTTCTTCCCAGCTTCAGGCCTCCGCCTGCCTTGCGAATGGCTCCGTCCACCATTTCTTTCACTTTACCGATGGTAATGGGTTCATCCTCTCTCTGATTGTCACCGATCAGCGTGTACAGCGCCAGCACTCCCATCTCATCCATCCGGTATCCGTTCTCTCTGGCATACGTTCTGGCGAATGTCACCAGCTCATCGTTGGTAAATACCGGAATGGAGATCACAGTGGTAAATTTTTCCGCAAATTCCGGATAATCCGCCAACAGCTTTCTCATGCTGGTCTTATCATCCTCAATAATAAGGATCAGGCTGTCTGTTCTGAAATCCATAGCCTTGGAAAGCTTGGCAATGGTCTCGGCACTCATATGGCCGGCTCTTTCGATCAGGAGGAATCCTCCCGCCATCTTTCCGATCACCCGAACCGGATCCTTGCTGTTCATATCAGAAGCATCCAGTCTGGCATACTTAGCAGCCGGCAGTCCCAGATCCTTGCAGAGAGCTTTCACCAGTCCGTCGCTCAGACGGGTCTTTCCGGTTCCATGGCTTCCCATGATAGCTATGTTTCCCCGGTGGGAGGTTTTCTCTCCTGCATGGCTGTGAGCGCCATTAATAGCGTCCAGGATCTGCTGATCCATCCCCGGCACCTTGGCAAAATAGGAAAACAGCTTCTTCTGCTGATCCGTCAGCCTGTCCGGACGGGTGGCATTCATTATGCGGATCCGCTTCTCTTCCGGCGTCTCATTCTCAGGAACAGTCTGCGGGATCTCCGGCTCGGCCTCGGCTTCTTCCAGCATCTGATCAATATTCAGCGCTTCCTCTTCCTGCTCCTTTTCCTTCTGAGCCGCCAGTACGAGATCCATATCAAGATCCGGCGTAAAATCCATATCGCCGTCTTCCTGTTCCTTCGGCTCATCTGTATCGGCATCGGCGGATATCTCTTCCTCAGCCTCTTCTATGTAAGCTTCCAGCGCTTCCCCGGATGTCTCCTCTGCCGCCATCGGTTCATCCGTCTGTTCCGGGTTCTCTCCCAGCGCCTTTTCCAGCTGGGCTTCCATGTCCCGGGCATCCATATCAAATGCTTCGGTATACGGTTCCTCCTCCGCGAGAGCTTTGGCCTCTTCCTCAAGGCCTCTGTCTTCTTCCTCCTGGGAGGAAATATCCAGCCCCAGTTCCGCAGCGATATCCAGGGCATCCGCTTCTTCCGTACGGTGATCTTCGTCCCGGACCTCTTCCGCTCCGAAAAGCTGCTCCGCAAGATCCTCACCTGATCTTGTATCTTCCGAAACGGGATCCTCTCCCAAAACCGCCCGCAGCTCTGCCTCTATATCCACGGTATCCCCATGAAGCGCTCCTGCAGGCTGCTCTTCCTGGTCTTCCGTCTCTGTCATTCCATCCAGCTGCGCAGAAACCTCTGCATCCTGTTCCGGGGCTTCTTCTTCTGTCTGCAGACCCAGCTGCCGTTCCAGTGAAGGCTCCTGGATATCCTCCGCCGAAAACTCCACTCCGTCAAAATCCAGAGACGCCTCAAAGGCCTCCATAGCTGCCTCACTGATATCCTCCTGGTCGGAGGACTCCGTTACCGGCTCCTGATCATCCTCATCTGGGATGGTATCCTCCGGCAGCTCCGCTTCCGGATCAGCTTCCGCCGTTTCTTCTTCGCTTCCGGATCTCTCTTCCTGCTCCGGATTCCCGTCCATCTCCGGTTCTTCACCGATCTCCAGCTCGCCAAGACTGGCAGCAAAGGCTGCCATGGCTCTCTCCTGGTCATCCAGCCTGTCCCCATCGGAAGTTTCTTCCGCTGCATCCTCCCGGGATTCCCGAACCGCTTCCGGCTGCTCCTCCGTTTTCTCCTGGGCCACTGCCTTCTCTTCCGAAGCCTGGTCTTCTGTTTCCGTATATTCTCCGGAATTCTCCTCCATATAGCTTCTGGCTGCCTGTGCCAGCGCTTCCTCGATATCGGAAAAATCCGCTTCCTGTGTCTCTTTTTCCTTCTCCGGTCCGTCCGCGGGAATCTCTTCTGAAGCTTCAGAGACATTCACCTGTTCTTCTGCGGCTTCGATCTCAGGCATGTCTTCCTGAACTTCCCCGCCTTCCGTCTCAGGCATGTCTTCCTGAACTTCCCTGTCTTCCGTCTCAGGCTCTTCTTCCTGCGCTTCCCTGTCTCCGGCTCCGGAGACAGACTCCGCCCCCTCCGGATCCGCAGGCTTTGTATCCTCCGTGAAACCGATATCCTGAGCGGCAGTTCCTTCCTTCTTCACTTCAACAGATTCCGAAGCATCTTCCTTCCGCACGGCTCCGCCGATGGCTTCCGCGATCATACTGGAAGTTTCCGCAAACAGCGCATCCAGATCTACATCGTTCACACTGGTGATCTCCTGATCCTCCGGTCTGGGCTTCTCTTCCCTGGGAGGCTGCAGAGGCTTCTCTGTTCTGTGAGCGATAGCCTCGCCTTTCTCGGCTGAAATGATCTCCTCTTCCGTGTTCTCAGGCTCCAGATCCTTCACCTGGTACTCGCTGATATTCTCCTCTTCCTCCGGCATCTTCAGCGGTTCTGTTCCCGCTGCCTTGCCCAAAGCCTCAAAAGCGTTTACCGTTTTCGTCCGGTTGATTCCCGACAGCACTTCCTGGAAGCTCCTGGCCAGCCGTTCCTGAAGCTGTACGCTGTTCTCCCGGATCTTTCCGGCATCCACCGCAGGCTGCTCTGCCGCAGCCGGGGCTGCTTCCCCGGGGAAGACATCCCTGCCCGCTCCGGTCTTTCTTACATCTCTTTCTTCAGATGCTTTCTCCCGCCGTCCCAAATCACTGTTTTCCAGCATACTGCTGTCGGATGCCGCCGCTGCGGCTTCCATAGCCATCGCCGGTTTGATGCCTCCGGCCGTCTGGCCTTCCCGGAAAATACCTCCGCCGGATATTCCTCCGGTTTCTTTTCCGGCTCCGGCCTGGTCTGCTTTCGTCTGTCCAACCCCTGCTTCCGGAAAAACAGCACGGCCGGACGTTCCCGACGCGCTCCGGTACTTTTCTCTCTGGGAGGCCGACAGCGGGGTGTATGTCATCTTCAGCTCCATGGCCTTGGTCACATACTTGCCCTCTCCAAACCAGAGGATCAGATCATCGCAGGTCTCCACACATTTGCGTTCCTTTCCTGCTTTCTTATAAAGTCTGGCCAGTTCGTATACCCATCTTTCCGTATACTCCCTCTCCTTATATTCCTCCAGCACTTCAATCTGATCATCCAGAGGGGCTTTCTGCGCTTTGAGTATCTTATATTTTAATATGTATTTCGAGGTATCGTTTGAGGCAGTCTCCAGATATTCATTATAATAGCTGACAGCGTCATCGTACCTGCCCATCTTCAGGCAAAGCTCCACCAGGCGGTACAGAATCATCTTGCCCACGGAAGACCGCTTATAGGCAAGCTGCAGCATCTTCATGCTGTCCTCCAGTCTGCCGTTCACCTCATAGATATCTGCGACCATACAGAGCGTACGGATACTCTTCACCCTCCGCCACTCAATCGAGTCCGCTACCTGCAGGGCCCCTTCATAATCCTGCGCTTCAACCAGACTGTTGATCTCATCTAATTTCATACGATACTCTGTCTTATCCAATGTACTCACCTCTGACTTTAAGACTCGTTCTCATCATTGATTTTATAATCTTTTTAAGTGTATCATACCCCGTATGCCTTGTCAAAACAAATTCTAATGGAAAAAGAACCCGCCGTTACAGTTCAGCCGTCAACTGTCCCGCGAGGTGTCCCGCTGTATTTGCAGCGGGATCCCGAGGCCTGCGGGCGCCAGGCTGCGAGAAACGCAGCCTGTGTGCATACTTTTGTGACAGTGAAGCCGGAAGGCTGAACTGTTACAACCCGCCGGTACAGCGAGGCTGGAAGACTGAACTGTTATGATCCGCCGGTACAGGAAATCGGCAGGGTTCAACAGCCGAAAGCCGCAGAAATATAAACAGGAGCAGCCAGGATACGGCTTTGCCGTACGTCCTGCCGCTCCTGATCTTCAGGTATCGGTCTGTCCTCATCCAATCCTTAAACGGAACTTCTGAATCTCCTTCTCGCTGCTCACCTTCTCGATCTCAGCTCCCAGGCTTCTCAGCTTTCCTTCAAAATCCTCATATCCTCTCTGGATATATACGATATCATCCACGATCGTGATTCCTTCTGCCGCCATTCCCGCGATCACCAGCGCGGCTCCGGCTCTCAGATCCGGCGCGCTGACCCTGGCTCCGGTCAGCTTCTCCACGCCATCGATGATGGCTGTGTTTCCTTCCACCTTCACGCATGCGCCCATACGGGTCAGCTCGTCCGCATACTTGAAACGGTTTTCAAAGATACTCTCCGTCACGATACTGGTCCCTGATGCCAGCGCCAGCGTCACTGCGATCTGAGGCTGCATATCCGTGGGATACCCGGGATAGGGAAGCGTCTTAACATGAGTTCTTCTCAGACGTTTGGACGCGATCACCCGGACAGCGTCATCAAACTCCTCCACCTCACATCCGATTTCTTCCAGCTTGGCTGTGATCGCTTCCAGATGCTTGGGGATCACGTTCTTTACCAGCACATCACCCTTGGTAGCTGCCGCGGCAAACATATAGGTTCCCGCCTCGATCATATCGGGAACAATGGGATAATCTGTGGCATGAAGCTGCTCCACACCCTTGATCCGGATCACATCCGTCCCTGCTCCCTTGATATTGGCTCCCATGCTGTTCAGGAAATTGGCTGTATCCACCACATGCGGTTCCCTGGCACAGTTCTCAATGATCGTGCTTCCCCTGGCCATGGATGCCGCCATCATAATATTGATCGTAGCTCCCACCGACACGGTATCCATGAAAATATGACATCCCCTCAGTCCCTCCGGAGCTGTGGCAACAATGGCTCCGTTGCGGATGGAAACCTCGGCTCCCAGCGCTCGGAACCCCTTCAGATGCAGGTCAATGGGCCGGCTTCCGATGTTGCACCCTCCCGGAAGAGGAACCTCCGCCTTTTTATACTTTCCAAGCAGAGCTCCCAGCAGATAATAAGAGGCGCGGATCTTCTTGATATACTCGTAATCCACACTGACCTCTCCGATCGTGGAGCCGTTGATCCGAACAGTATGGCGGTCTTCTCTCTCCACGCTGGCTCCAATCCCTTCAATGGCTTCCAGCAGCACGTTGATATCCTTTACATCCGGCAGGTTCTCCACCCGCACCGTATCATCCGTCATAATAGCAGCCGCCAGAATCGCCAGCGCAGCGTTCTTTGCCCCGCCGATCTCCACTTCACCAACCAGCGGGCTGCCGCCTTTTATAATATATTGCTCCATAGTCCACCTCTATGCTTTATACTCAGCCAATGTGAGTCCGTTATTCTCAATCCGTTATATTCCTATTTATGTTATACCAAACAAAACTTTTTGTAAATAAAGATTAAGAAATTCTTACTTTTTTGTTCACATTGCCCCTCTTTATTTTCTGATTCTTTTTACAAAACTTTTACAATCGCCTGTAAAGTTTCTTCTATCCCCTTATTTTCTTCGTCAACTATGAGATCCGCATATTTTTCATACAGTACGATACGTTCCCGATACAGATCCTCCAATGTCTGTCCTTTCCGCAGCACCACCCCTCTGTTTTTCAGGTTTCCCAGCCGCCTCCGCAGCTCTTCATAGGATAAACGCAGGTAGATCACCGTGGCGATATCCTTTAAGTGGGCCATGGCCTCCTGTCCGTACACCACGCTTCCTCCCGTAGCCACAACTGTCCTCTCAGCTTCTATGGACGCGTTCACCTGATTTTCAATCTCAATAAATCCATCAACGCCCTCCTGGGCGATGATATCCTTCAATAAACGATTCTCCCGCTTCTGGATCAGAAGATCCGCATCCAAGAACTGATATCCCAGCTCTTTGGCCAGGATAACGCCCACCGTACTCTTTCCCACGCCGGGCATTCCGATCAGTACGATATTATTTTTCATTAAAATTTTTCCTTTGTGCATTACTGTAAAAGTTCCGGCAGCCCTTCTGTCTTCCAGATTCCCTGTTGCACTGGTCAGATAACCAGAGGATGCCCTGAACTATTGTTTTATATTCTAGCACAGAAAATTTTTCAGCACAAGTTTTTTCCGGTCTGCCACTGAAATCCCAGCGCGTCTACCAGGGATTTGGCGATGATCATATGCCCCACCTGATTGGGATGCACCCGGTCCCAGGACATGTAAATTGCCGGGTAATGCCGGAAATAAGCGTCCATTCCCGCCTGGGCATCCGCAAAGATCACACCGTATTCCTCAGCCAGCGCCCGCGCCTTTTCCCGGTACTGATCCGCCATGGCACGCATTTCATCCTGATGATTCTGCTCCATAAAGCAGGGAGGCAGCAGGCACATACCTTTCACCCCGGGCAGGGTGGTCTGCAGCATCCAGCGGAGATTCTCCTCATATTCCTCCAGATCCACACGCATTTCCGGATGCAGGCACTGGTCAAATTTTCTCCAGATATCGTTGATTCCGATCATCACCGCCACCCAGTCCGGCTTCAGATCCAGCACATCCGTCTGCCACCGTTTTCTCAGATCCCTGCTGGTGTTTCCGCTGATGCCGGTATTCAGCACCCGAATATGGCGTTCCGGATAATTCATATCCAGAAGCGCCTGTACGTTTCTGGGATATCCATTTCCCATGTTCCCTTCTCCTTCGCCCACAGGATACGCTCTTCCGCAGTCCGTCACAGAGTCTCCGGTGATCACCAGTGTCTCTCCTTTTCCGATTACCATACTCATACCTCCTGTTGTCTCATATCTTTTTTCCTCTGCTGTAAACGGCAATATATCAAAACGGCATTTTCTGCCGCCCTGCTGTTTATGATTATTTTACCACTGTCCGCTGCAGCGCTCAATTCCCAATCTGCCCTGCCCTCTGTTTTTTTGCGGCAGTTCAGTCTTTCGCTGGAAATCCCGGCACAAAAATATGTGACAGTTCGGCCTTCCGGCATCCCTGTCACAAAATATGTAAAGGCTTTGCAGTTTCATACTGCAAAACCCTGCTTTCTATGTGAAGCAATCGATCCGCAGCAGCGCCGGAATTCTTCGGCATCTGCACCCACCGTACTTTACCCAAGGAATCCTCCATGGCAGATTCCCCGCCTGTCAGCCGCATTCCGGGAAACGGAGCCTCCTGTCATTCCGGTCATCCGCAGCAGACAGACGGACGGCAGCTGCCGGTTTCCCTTCCGGAAATATCGGGCCGCAGCTGCCGGGCTGCAGCAGTACCGTCCTGCGGCTGTGCCTGCTGCGCCATTTCCATTTGTCCAGTAAAATAAACTCGATTGCGGATTGGCTTCCCAACTGTTAACCTAATTTAATATATGCGCCCTCCGCGTTCCGGTTCCTGTATGAACTGTCCTTTTTCAACAGCTCAGTGTCTTCACTGACGCAATTTTATCCTCTACTCTACTACAGTTTCGATATAGATCATGGGGTCCACAGGCTCTCCGTCCCTGGTCATTGCGAAATACAGGTTTGAACCCTCCTCCACATAATACTTGGTAGGATCACTGATATAACCGATGATGGCTCCCGCCTCCACAGTCTGACCCTCCTGCACAGCCACGTCCTTCAGCTGGCCGTATACTGCCTGGTATCCGTTTCCCATATCCATGGTGAGGGTAACTCCTGTCTCCTCATTCTCGGTGATGGAAAGCACCTGGCTGTTGGCCGCTGCCTGCACAGGATCTCCCGATGCCGCCGCCATCACCACAGAAGGATTGTATTTATACAGGTCCAGCGTGGGGAAATACGTAGTGGCATCCATGCTGTAGTCGATCAGCACCTGCCCGTTTACCGGCCAAAGCAGTGTGCTGTCCTCTGTAAAATTCAGCTCCGGCTGCACCTGGGCCGCCGCATCCTGGGATGCATCATCCGAAGCTGCGCCATCCTGAGCCTGCTGTTCCTCCTGAGTACCCGCTGTCTCCTCTCCCGCCGGCGTTCCTTCCGGGGTCTGGGTGCCTGGAGCGCTGTCAGCTTCTCCGTCCTGATTACCCTCAGTCAGCGACTCCGTATTCTCAGCCTGGGCATCACTGGCGTTCACATCGGCAGTATCGTCTCCTCCGCCGCTTTTCATGGCGTCCTCCTGGCCCTGGGACAGTTCAGATAAAGGTGTCTCCTCCGCCATCTGCTGTTCCTCCGCCTGATTTTCTTCCTGTTTCTTCACACTGTTTTCTGAGCGGTACATGGTAACGCCCGCCGCCACTACAGCCAGCAGCAGTGTACTGCTGAGCGCGATTCGTAAAACCTTGTTTCTTTTCATCATACCTTTCACCTCTATCAATGTCTTAAAAATGGAATCCCCCTGTCCCGTCACAGCCGCCACCGCCGCTCCGCAAACAGTAATGCTTCCCTTACATTCATAGAATTTCCAGATTGATGAAATTTATACACGGGATTATGAAAGTCCCGACAGGCGTCCCAGAGTTCCCTCCGGGAAGTAATACAGAAGGATGTCCCGGTAGGATTTTCCCTCCCCGGCCATGACATTGGCGCCGTACTGCGACATCCCCAGCCCGTGACCGGCACCCTTGCAGAGAAACCGCAGCTTTCCGTCCAGCTCCTGTATGGTGAAATTGCTGGAGGACAATTCCAGCTTTTCCCGGAACTCCTCCCCCTGCACGGTCTGATCTCCCACCCGGATCTCCAGTACGTAATCGGAGGAATCCCGTTTTAAGATCTCCAGCTGTTCCTCCAGCGAATCCCCGGTAAGGTTCGCCCGGGGAAAACATTCCGCCGCTCTCTGCCGGAAGGCCTCCAAGGAAAAATAATGACCGGTCAGATACTCTTCCGACTGAAGATCCCAGACGCTCTCCACACAATCCAGATACCCGGCGTCTCCCAGAACTTCTTCTCCGCTCCTGGTAGTCCCTGCGCTGATCCGGTGAAAAGCTCCTCTGCAGACCTCTCCCTGGTACATCAGCACCTCGCCTCTGGTATCCTGCACGGCTTTTTCCATCCGCTCATACGCTTCCCGGTATTCCTTTTTATCCTTTTCTTCCTGATAAAGGCTCAGCTCCTCTCCCGGCAGCTCTCCTCTACTGCCATTTCCCTTCCTATAAAAATACAGGCTGCTCCTGGCCAGAACAGCCTGCGCTTTCAGAGTTTCCTCCTGGAAATCCCACGGGATCTCCTGACACAGGATCATGGGGAGGCAACTCTCCAGATCCGGCTCTTTTACCACCGCCACTGCTTCCCTTCCGGAGATCAGCGCGGTCAGCGCCAGCGGCAGCAGCAGCAAAAACAGTCCCCCAGCCGCAGCGTACTTCATCCATCCTGGCATCCCATCACCGGCATTTTCCGCCATTTATTATCCAGTCTATGAGATTTCATGGCATTTCATGTATTTCCACCAGAATTTTTTCTTCTTTCCCATATGATGCCACTGATATTTTGCCGTTTTGTGGTACAGGCTGTCACAGAAATCCCTCTCCTCCTGAGAAATTTCTTCTCTGCTGTACACAACCTTCTGAGCAATGCGCACAAATTCCTCCATCTCTCCCGGGACAAATCCGGTCCATTCCTTCTGGAGCCGCCGGGCGTCCTCCGGATCATCCCCCGTAAGGAACGCGCCTCCGTCCTCCAGGATACGGCGCAGCTCCCAGGATATTTCCCTGACGGCAGCCCGCAGATTCTTCTGCCGGAAACGTCTCCTTCTGGATATCAGGATCCTCTTTCTTCTGAGCCGGATACCGGCAGCAGCCGCCAGCAGTATTCCGCATACCCCCAGAAGTATTCCCGCGATCCTGACAACCATCCGCAGTCCCCAAAGAAATCCTCCCGATTTCCCATCTGCTTCCCCGCTGCCGTCTCCGGCATCCTTCTGTCCATCCGGTTCCTCCTGAGGAACCTCCTCTGTGGGAACCGCTTCCTGGGGAGTGGGTTCCGGCTGTTCAGGCTGAAGCGCAGGGGTGATCTGCGCTTCCTGCTGCTCCTGGCTGTCCAGCAGATCCTCCATCAGCGCGCTTCCGTTCTGGAGTGTCTCCGTGTATCCGGGCGTCACTTCCACCGGGATCCATCCGACCTGATCCCAGTAGATCTCCACCCAGGCATGGGCCTGGGTATCCGGCACCTGAGCAGTCCAGCCCTCTTCCCCCTGTACAAAATCAGAGGCGAATGCCAGATAACCCGTCACATACCGGGCAGGGACTCCCAGGATCCGGAACATCAGCGCGGCGGTAGTGGCAAAATGGATACAGTAGCCCTCCCGCTGGTCAAAAAAGAAATATTCCGCAAAATCCGTTCCTTCCGGAACCGGCTCCAGATCCATACTGTACCGGTGTCCCTCCTGCACCGAAGATACCACAAAGTCGATCACCTCCTGCAGAGATCCAAACTCCCTGGATCTGCAGTATTCCTTCAGTCTGTCCAGATTTTCCACAGGAACCTTCAGATACTCTCCGGCCGCGTATTCCCGGTAGGCAGCTTCCAGAGAAAAAACCTCCTCCGGCAGACCGCCCTGGCTCAGCTCCCCGCTCCAGTTTACATAACCCTGATATTCCATCAGCGTGTCTGTGCTCCCGTAGATGGCATCGCCTCTCAGATTTTCATTGGCAGGAGTCTCAAAACCATAGGGGACAAAACCGTAATCCCCTCCTGCGCGGACCTTTTCCACCGCAGCCTGCCCAAGGCCCTCCCCGCTGTCTCCTCCCAGATAAAGATACAGCAGATTCTGAACCGTCCAGTCCTCTCCTTCCCGGGGGAACACGTCATAAAACATCTCCTCATCCGCCTGGTGCCAGTAGGTCCCCTCATAGGTATCTCCCACAAATCCTCTCAGATACAGGTTCTCCGAGGGCTGCTGCTGAAGCGTCACCGTCAGATCCGTCTCCCCGTCCTGGTCAACAGAGCTGTTTCCAAGCTCTCCGTTGATGGTGGCAGGCTGTCCTCCCAATAATCCGTTCCCGGCCATCCCTTCCAGGCTCTGCTGCACATCCCTCACCACACCAAAGAGCTGTACGTTCAAAGGGCCGATCCTGGCAAATACCGCCGGTCCCGCAAACTGGGACACCGCAATCCCCAGCACCAGGAGCAGCAGCCCTGCCGCAATCCCCACCCTGCGCTGCACCCGGCTGTTTCTCCCTCCCGATGAGGCGTTCATCATATACAGCAGCAGAAGGCTTCCCCCTGCCACCAGCGTACCGCCGCTTTCCAGGGATATCCCGCAGAGCAGCAGCAAAGCCGTCACCATAAGCTGCACCAGGGCCAGCAGAGCTATCCTGCCGCCCCGGATCACCGAATTGCCCAGAAGAAAGATGAGAGCTCCGTATACCGCCGCGGCCAGAAACACTTCGGCCTGGGGATCCGCCCCCGCCCGCTGGGCCAGATGAAACTGATAATGGGCGTTCAGCTGTTCCCGCACACAGTTTTCCACCGCAAGATATCCTGCAGCCAGGGTCTCCCTGGCCAGAAAACACACACCTGCCAGCGCCCCCCAGCGCACAGCCCCTGCAAGCCTCCGGTATGCCGGAAGCAGGGCAATCGCCAAAGCCAGGGCGACAGCCAAAAGCAGCAGCGCTCCCGCCTGAGTCATATCAAAAGAAAGCTTCAGGGAATCCCTCACCATCCACAGAGATCCCTGCATACAGAGGAAAAAATACCCCGCCCGAACCAGAAGAGTCAGCCTTCCGTTACCCAGCTTTGCCGTACTCTGCAGTCTGGTCTCATGGGATATGGAAATTCCCGTATTTGATTCGTATTTCCCCATACTATCCCCTCGTTTTCTTCCGCGCAGACCGGGCTTTCCTGTCCGCCCGGCTGCGGCACCGTATCTGTCCAGAACGGTTTCCTTCTGTCTGTTACCTGTTTTCATCCTGTCATCGGGAATGCCACAGGCACACAGCGGTCTTCACTTCGTTCCGGTCGGCGCTTAACGTGTGCCACAGGCACACAGCGGTCTTCACTTCGTTCCGGTCGGCGCTTAACGTGTGCCACAGGCACACAGCGGTCTTCACTTCGTTCCGGTCGGCGCTTAACGTGTGCCACAGGCACACAGCGCCCCAAAACAGGAGGGATGTAAATTCAGATCAGCAGCTCGCCGCTTTCCAGGATGACCCTGGGGTTCTCCGAAAGATCCCTCAGAAGCTCCCCGTTTTTCCAAAACCGCATATCCGTATCCAGCCGCAGGCTGCAGCTGCAGGACTCACCTCTGTATTTTTCCCGGTACAGCTCCTCCAGTTCTCCACTGCGGCCGTGAGCGCCTGCACGGAACAGCGCCTCCGTCAGAGCATACAGGTCCTCCTGCTGGGACATTCCCATACGGGACACATCTCCGGAGCTGTCCATCCAGGCCGCATAGTGGCGGCAGCCGGCCTCCAGAAGCCCTCCGGAGATGGCAAGACCAGCCTCCAGGAAATCGTCCAGATAGCCCTCCCTCCAGCGCATGTCCAGAAAAAGCACCACCGCATTTCCCACCGGAAGACTGTACTCTCTCACGATCAGATCCTCACCGGCAGCGCTTCGCTTCCAGTGAACACTCTGGATCCTGTCACCGGGTCTGTATTCCCGGAGCTGAAAAACCTCCGACACATCATCCCCGGGACGGTCCCGGTCATATTCCTCACTGTCCGCAAGAGCATTTCTGGTGGTCTCTTCCAGAAGGATCATGGCCCGGTACATCCGGGGCAGGATCACCCAGCGCTCCCCGGCCGAAAGCTTCACCTTCCTTTTGAAGATCCTCAGAAAATCCCATATCCTTATTTCCTCCACTGCCAGCTCCACCGGCCCGCAGTGCTCACCGGAAAAATATTTTAAGATCCGGGTACGGCTTTTCCCGTCCGCCATTCCCCCAAGAGAAATCCTCTGGGTCTCCGGATACAGGGTATTTCTGCAGTACAGAACAGCCTCTGCCCTGGTCACCGGAAGCAGGGAACGATTTTCCAGCTCCAGCCCCGCTTCCATCCGTTCCCCCTTCTCAGTCACCGACAGAGGCAGGTAAATCTTTCCTCTAAGCTTCCCCGCCTGTATCTGCAGCAGCAGAAAGGAGGCCGCGGCCGCCAGCAGCTCCAGTACCGTCAGGCTGATCAGCGCGCTGCTGTAATACAGGATTCCCCAGAAAACAGTGGCTGCCAGCAATAGCAGATATAATATTTTCCCCTTCAAGCTTCATCCCCTCCCACGGAAAGCAGCTCAGCCCGCCGGATAAGCTGCTGCCTGTTCCGGCAGCAGCCAAAGGCCGAGTCGGAATCTATTTTTTCATCACAGACGGTTTTCTGGTTCCGTCCAGGATATCCTTCAGCGCGCTTTCCGCCGTCACCTGATTGACTCTGGCCTTGGCATTCATCCGTACCCTGTGACATTCCACATCCAGGAACACATCCTCCACGTCTTCGGGAACCACATAGGTCCTTCCCCGAAGATACGCCAGAGCCTGCACCATTTTCGCCAGCGCGATGGTTCCCCTGGGACTTACCCCCAGCTCGATCAGAGAATGCTGTCTGGTGGCAGTCACCAGCCGTCCCATGTACTGATAGACAGCATCGTGGATATAAACGCCGCCAACCTGCCGGCGGATCTCCAGAAGCTCCGAGATTCCCATTACAGGAGTCACCTCCTGGAGAGGATCCTGGCGGATTCTGCCCTTTACGATCTCCAGTTCATATTCCATGTCCGGATATCCCACATTCATGCAGATCATAAAACGGTCCAGCTGGGATTCCGGCAGAAGGGATGTTCCCGCGCTCCCCACCGGGTTCTGGGTGGCGATCACCACAAAAGGCCGGGGAAGTTCTCTGGTCACATGATCCACCGTCACCTTTCCCTCCTCCATCACCTCCAGAAGCGCCGCCTGGGTTTTGGGAGACGTCCGGTTGATCTCATCCGCCAGCAGCAGATTGCACATCACAGCCCCCGGCTGATAGACAAATTTCCCCGTCTCCTTCTGATACATGGAAAATCCCACCACATCCGACGGCAGCACATCCGGCGTAAACTGGATCCTGTGCTGCTCCAGACCCAGAGCCCTGGAGAATGCCAGCGCCATGGTGGTCTTCCCCACCCCCGGAATATCCTCGATCAGAATGTGTCCTCCCGCCAGAATAGCCGTCATGATCTTCACCACGCAGTCATCCTTGCCGATCACCGCTTTCTTTATCTCCTGGATCGCCCGCAGGACCGGCTGCGCCTCTCTGTTCATCGCCATACCCCTTCACTCCTCTCTGTATCCTCACAATGCCTTACAGCTCTCGTTTATCCCCTGACTCCCCTTCCGCAGCCCGAAGAAGCCGCTCCGTGGCCGCCGATGCCAGAGACGGCACGCTTTCCGGATGGATCCAGGAAGTAATGGTGGATTCAAACAGAATATTGCAGGAAGCCGGAAATTCCTCGTCACTGTCGTAAAATATATAAGTCAGCTCAATCCGGGGAAACACCGTGATCCGGTATCCCGCGTCCCCGTAGGGCACCGGGCATCCTCCCAGCGCCCTGGCCGCCCGGTCAAACAATTCCGTCCTTCCGGAAAAACGCTCTGTCACAGGATCCACCGCGCTTTTTTTGTATGCCCGCTCAAAGCAGGCTGCCTCCCGGATCTGCCGGAACGGCACCCATTTCCCGCTGCGGACGGCATCCATCCGGGCAAAGCACAGATGGTGCATGATCAGAAGCCTGTCGTTTACCGGAGGGATCTGCCCCTTTCCATCCCTTATAACTCCGGATTCCCGGTCAATCTCCCATCTTTCCCGGAACCAGGGAATAAAAATGGTCTGATCCGTGACGGAAAAGCCCAGTTTGACCGCTGTCTTTTCCTGATCCAGCTTCAGAAACTCCTGCTGGAAATGACGGAACACCTTTTCATAATTGGATTCAAATTCCTGCGGCATAAACACCCCTCCATACAGCTTTATAAGGATAGTTTATCAGCTTTTACAGGCGTCAACAACTGTCATTTTTCTTACAATGAGGAACAGGCATCCTGCCCTTGAAACTCCGACGCATCAGCATTATAATGCTTTAAAGAGGTGATAAGACATGAATACTATAAGAAGAGCCAATGAAGGGGACATTCCCGGGCTGTTCCGGCTTCTCTATCAGGTGAACGACATCCATCACAAAGGCCGCCCGGATCTGTTCAAAGGGGGAGGACGCAAGTATACGGAAGAAGAACTGGCCATTATGCTCCGCGATGACGGCAGACCCGTCTTCGTATCCGTGGACGAAACCGGCGCTGTCCTGGGGTATGCATTCTGTATCTTTATCCAGCATAAAGATGACAATATCCTGACAGATATCAAAACCCTGTATATTGATGACCTCTGTGTGGATGACGCACAGCGGGGCGCCCACATCGGAAGCGGCCTTTACCGGTATGTGCTGGACTTTGCCAGAGAAAGCGGCTGTTACAACGTGACGCTGAATGTCTGGGCGCTGAATGAATCCGCCTACAGATTTTATCAGAAATGCGGTCTGTCTATCCAGAAGATCGGGATGGAGCAGATCCTGTAGGCATCTGATTTCTTGTTTGTAGGAAAAATGCTGCCTGGCAGGATTCCGCCAGCGGCAGGTCAGGCGGCATCTTCCCATCGGCCGCGGCGCGGTCTCCGTTCCACTCCGACCGGCGTATAACAGATACCCGTCATATCCTGCGCCCTGGCGGAGCATTTTGATTTCGGAAACGAAGCATCCTGTGAAGCCAAATACCCCGCAGCAAGCTACGGGGCATCAAACTTGCAGCGCAGCAGAGCTGCGGGGTATTTGGTCTTCGCTTCACTGCGGTCGGCGCTAAACGTGTGCCGCTGGCACACAGCGCCGCCAAATGGACATGCAAGCATGTCCGCTTGGCTCGCTGCTCGCGGGAATAAAACAAAACCGGAAGAACGTCCTCAAAAATGACGGATATTCTTCCGGTTTTTGCGCGATACCCCCGGCAAGCCACCGCCATGCCGGCATGAGCGGGTATTTGCCGGGCAACGGACAGCGAACGTCTTTGCCGCAAGCTGCCCGCAGTATCACAGGGATCCGATGGATCGATCAGCAGTCTGGCCCTCCGGCCGCACCGCTTTTTTTCTGTAACGGTGAAACCGTAAGGCCGGACTGCTGCGTTTTTCTCTACTGGAACTGGGAATAATATAATTTCGCGTACAGTCCCCCCTGCTCCAGCAGCGTCCTGTGGGTTCCCTGTTCCACGATATCTCCGTTCTGCACCACCAGGATATGATCCGCGTTCTGGATCGTGGACAGCCGGTGGGCGATCACAAAGCACGTCTTTCCCTTCATCAGCTCCCGCATGGCCAGCTGGATCTTCTCCTCAGTCTGGGTATCCACATTGGAGGTGGCCTCGTCCAGGATCAGCATCTTGGAATCCAGCAGCATGGCCCGGGCGATGGTGAGCATCTGCTTCTGGCCCTTGGAAAGTCCGGAGCCGTCTCCTGTCAGAACCGTATCATAGCCGTCTGCCATCTGCATGATGGCTTCATGGATATGAGCGGCTTTGCAGGCCTTTATCACATCCTCCAGCGTGGCGTCTTCCTTTCCATAGGAGAGATTTTCATAGATGGTTCCCGTAAACAGCCAGGTATCCTGCAGCACCATGGTATAGGCACGGCGCAGACTGCTTCTGGTAAGCCTGGAGATCTCCTTTCCATCCACGGTGATGGATCCGGCCTGAGGATCGTAGAACCGCATCAGCAGATTGATCAGCGTTGTCTTTCCCGCGCCCGTGGGACCCACGATGGCAGTCAGGCTGCCGGGCTCCGCATGGAAGCTGAGATCGTGGATAATCGTCTGCCCCGGCAGATAACCGAAAGCGGACATGCTCCATACGCACATCTCCCCGCACATCCGTAAGCTCCCGGGCATCCGGCGCGTCGGCAGGCTCCGGAGCTTCGTCGATCAGCCGGAAGATCCGTTCCGCCGCCGCAGTGGCGGACTGAAGCTCACTTAAGATATTGGCCGCCTCATTGATGGGCCCGGAAAATTTCCGGGAATACAGCACGAAGGAGGACAGATTTCCAATGGAAATACTCTGACCCAGATACAGGATGGCTCCCAGCACGCTCACCAGAGAAAGGGAGAGATTGTTGATAAAGTTTACGGAAGGGCCGGTCATACTGCCGTAGTAATCCGCATTGTAGTAGGCGTCCACGGCTTCCGTATTTTTCTTATCAAACCGGGAGATCATGGTTTCCTCCTGGTGATAGGCTTTGATGGTCTTCTGACCGCTGATGATCTCCTCAGAATAACCGTTCAGCTCTCCCAGCTTTGCGGAACGCTTCCGAAACAGCGGCCGCACTCTTCCCGTCATGAACTTGGTCAGAAAGATGGACGCCGGAATGGTGATCACAAAAACCGACACCAGCACCGGAGCGATCATCAGCATCATCACCAGCGATCCCACCACTGTGATCACACTGGTGCAGATCTGCAGAAGATCGTTGGACAGAGAAGCATTCACCGTATCAATATCATAGGAAATACGGCTGACAATATCTCCGGTCTGGGTCCTGTCAAAATATCCCACCGGAAGCCCCATCAGCGTGTCGAAAATATCCTTTCTCATCTGATACATCACCCGCTGGCTGAAGCGGATGGTGATACGGGAAAGTATGTAGGTCAGAAGGGAGGAAACCGCGTAAAATCCGATCATCAGCCCCGCATAAAAGAATACTCTGGGAAAATCCACGTCTCCCACTCCGTGGATGGCGTCGATGGCGTACCCAGACAGCATGGGTCCCACCAGTCCCAGCAGATTGCTGACCAGAGTCAGGAACAGCGCCAGAAACAGCAGCCATTTGTACTGATACAGATATCCCCACAGACGGATCAGCACGTAACGGCGGTCTCTGGGTTTTCCCTGCCGGTAGATCTCATCCTCCTGGGACAGCGGGGCCTTCCCAAAGAAGGAAAAGGAATTTTTTTTCTTTTTCTCCGCGTCAGACGGACGCCGCATAGTTCTCATCTCCCATCTGTGAAATACTGATCTGACGGTACGGCGCGCAGGAAGCCATCAGCTCCTCATGGGTGCCGTAGCCGATCTCCTTTCCATTTTCCAGCATCAGAATATGGTCCGCATGACGGATGGAGCTGGCTCTCTGGGCCACGATAATGGTAGTGGTCCCCTTGAAATTCTTCGCCAGGGCCTGACGGAGTCTGGCATCTGTCTGGTAATCCAGGGCGCTGGAGGAGTCATCCAGGATCAGGATCTCCGGATGGGAAGCCAATGCCCTGGAGATCAGCACCCGCTGCTTCTGCCCGCCGCTTAAGTTGGAACCCCGGATAGCCAGCTTATAGGACAGACCGCCCTCCTGCTCCTGGATAAAAGGCCGGGCCTGCGCACAGTCAATGGCATTCTGTATCTCCTCATCGCTGATATTTCGTCCGAACCGGATGTTTTCCTCAATGGTATCCGCAAACAGCACATCATTCTGAAATACGATGCCGAACTTTTTGTGAAGCTGACTGGAAGGAATGCTGCGGACATCATCCCCGCCGATGCGGATCGTCCCTTTGTCCGCGTCATAGAAACGGATCAGCAGATTGATGATGGTGCTTTTTCCGCAGCCGGTAGCCCCAATGATCCCCAGCGTTTCCCCTTTCTTCAGGGCAAAGGAGATATCGGATACCACTTCTGTCCTGCCCGTATGATAGGCAAAGGATACGTGATCGAACTGCACATGGTATTCCGAATCCTGATGATCCTTCTCCCAGAGATGCAGATCCTCCGGTGCGTCCAGCACCTCGCTGATACGCTTCGCGGAAGCGGAGCCCTTGGAAAACAGCATGAACATCCTGTTGATGGACAGCAGCGCGTTCAGGATAATGGTGAAGTAAGTAAGAAACGCCAGGATCGTACCCGTCTGCGTCTCTCCCGCAGCCACCCGGAATGCTCCCACCACAACCACCAGCGTAAGTCCCACATTCAGGAACATGTTCATCAGGGGATTGCTGGCCGCCATGGTAACGGAGGCTTTCGTCTCCTTCTGAACGATATTTTCATTGGCTGCCCGGAACCGTTCTTTTTCATATTCCGTTTTGGAAAGGGCCTTGATCACCCGGATCCCGGAGGCATTTTCCCGGACTACCCGTACCATCCGGTCCACGGCCTGCTGCAGCTGGGTATACAGCGGAATACCCTTTCTGGAAATATAGAAAACCGTCACTCCCACAAAAGGCAGCATGGCCATCAGCACCAGGGTCAGCACCGGATCCATGAACATGGTCATGGTGATGCCCCCCAGAAGCAGTATGGGAGCCCGGATCCCCAGCCTCTGCATCATTCCGATCATCTGATGGATATTATACGTATCGGACGTCAGCCGGGATTCCAGGGAAGCAATGGTAAAACCGTCCGTCTGGCGGCAGGACAGATAGGAAATCCTGGCAAACAGATCGTGTCTCAGCCGTTCCGTTGTATCCCTGGCCACCCTGGATGCCATCCGGTTGGCGATCACGTTTCCGGCCCAGGCAACCACAGAGCAGACCAGCATCAGACCGCCGAAGATCAAAATCTTCCGCATACTCCTCTGGGGCACGATCACATCGATCATATACGACAGGATCCACGGCAGAAACAGGTCCATGATCGTTCCGATAAACTTGATGGTCACTCCCAGGATCATCCGCAGGACATACGGACGCAGATAGAGAAATACCTTTTTCAATGGTAAAGACACCCCTTCCCCGATCGGATGGGGGAAATTTCTTTCCCCCATCCGATCCACTCGATACTTCGGGCAGCTTGCGGCTAATGCCGTCCGCTGCCCGTTGCCCGGCAAATATCCGCTCATGCAAGCATGGCGGCTGCTTGCCGGGCGTATCGATCGGATAGGGGAACTCCCTTCCCCCATCCGATCCACGCGATACTTCGGACAGCTCACGGCTAATGCCGTTCGCTGCCCGTTGCCCGGCAAATATCCGCTCATGCAAGCATGGCGGCTGCTTGCCGGGCGTATCGATCGGATAGGGGAACTCCCTTCCCCATCCGATCCACGCGATACTTCGGACAGCTCACGGCTAATGCCGCTCGCTGCCCGTTGCCCGGCAAATATCCGCTCATGCAAGCATGGCGGCTGCTTGCCGGGCGTATCGCTGCAAAATATTGCGCCTACAATTATTGCAGACGCAACTATATAATTCAGCATACTATTTCCCACAGGAAAAGTCAACATATTTTATTTTCAAAACGTGTGTTCTGTATTATACTGATTACAGTACACAGAATCCCAAAAGATCTATCCCCGTCCATGTCCTTTATGACAGCGGAAGGAAGACTTATTAACCCGCCAAAGCGTACGGAAGCAGGAGGTGAGCCCGCCATGGACCGTATCATTTTTCATATCGATGTGAACTCTGCCTATTTAAGCTGGAGCGCCCTGAAGATCCTCCGGGACGATCCGGATGCCGTGGACATCCGCACCATCCCGGCAATCATCGGCGGCGACCGTCAGACCCGCCACGGAATCGTTCTGGCCAAGTCACTCCCCGCCAAAAAGCTGTACGGTATCCGGACCGCTGAACCGGTGGCCAGTGCCCTGAAGAAATGTCCCACGCTTGCCATCATTCCTCCGGACCATCAGCTCTATTCCCGATACAGCCGCAGATTCATCCAGTTTCTCCGCTCTCTGACACCGGAAATCGAACAGGTGAGTATCGATGAATGTTATCTGGACTACACCCACATCGCCGGCCGTTTTTCCTCCCCTGAAGAGGGAGCCGCCTACATCCGGAACCACATCAGGGATATCTACGGCTTTACCGTCAATGTGGGAATTTCCACCAATAAGCTTCTGGCCAAGATGGCGTCTGACCTGGAGAAGCCGGATAAAACCCACACCCTTTTTCCCTGGGAGATCCGGGAAAAGATGTGGCCCCTTCCCATTTCAGACCTTTTCATGGCCGGCCACGCTTCCGTAGCCGTTCTGGAAAAGCTGGAGATCCGTACGATCGGGGATCTGGCCCGCACGGATCCGGTCATTCTCTCCCTGCACCTGAAAAGTCACGGGCGGACGCTCTGGGAATATGCCAATGGCATCGACAGCTCCCCCGTAGAGAGTGAGCCGTCCCAGGCAAAAGGCGTGGGAAATTCCACCACCCTGGCTCAGGATGTGACCTCCGCCCGGGAAGCGTACCCCATTCTCCGCCGTCTTTCCAACAAAGTAGGAAAAAGGCTGGAGGCATCCGGGCAGTCTGCCAATAACCTGTGCGTGGAGATCAAATATTCCACCTTTGACAAGTATTCCCGCCAGATGCCCCTTCCGGAAGCCACTCAGGACGGGAATATCCTCTGGCAGAATGCCTGTTCTCTGTTTGACGCTCTGTGGAATGGGAATCCCATCCGGCTTCTTGGCGTCCGGGCAGGAAAGCTGACGGACAAAAGCGAGCCCGTTCAGATGAGCCTTTTTTCCTACGATCCCGCCGCTGTGGCCAGACAGCAGAAACTGGACCGGGCCCTGGATAAGATCCGGGGAAAATACGGTGTGGACGCTGTTATAAAAGGAAGTCAGATGGCAGATCATGAAGAGAAATGATATTTTACATATTTCTGCTCCCGCGAAATCTCCGGCTCAGAAATATCAAAAAGACGGCTGCACGGAACCCCCGCTGTTTTCCACCTTGCAGGCTCAATGGCCATAGATGGATTTTCGGGTTTCCTGTGCAGCCGTCTCTGATTCAGTCCTTATCTATTTTTCCTGTCATCCTCCGCCGGTCTGATCGGACATCCTTACATCCTTTTCACCGGAATGCCGCTCCATGGCAGAGGACTTTTTCATAACCGATCCGCTTATCTTTCAGCAGATCCCCTGAGCCATCATGGCGTCAACCACTTTCTCAAATCCCGCGATATTGGCTCCTACCACGTAGTTTCCTTCATAGCCGTAGCGTTTTGCGGCGTCTGCCATGTTGTGGGTGATGTTGATCATGATATTCTGCAGCTTAGCGTCAACTTCCTCAAAGCTCCAGCTGAGTCTCTCGCTGTTCTGAGACATCTCCAGCGCGGAGGTAGCTACACCGCCGGCGTTGGCAGCCTTTCCGGGAGCAAAGATCACCTTGTTCTCCTGCAGATACTCTGTGGCTTCCAGTGTGGTGGGCATGTTGGCTCCCTCGCATACGGCGATCACACCGTTGGCCACCAGCTTCTTGGCATCCTCCAGATCCAGCTCATTCTGTGTCGCGCAGGGCAGAGCCAGATCTGCTTTCACGCTCCATACGCCTTTGCCTTCATGGTATTCAGCGTTGGGACGGTACTTTGTGTATTCTGTCAGCCTTGCGCGCTTTACTTCCTTGATCTCCTTCAGAGCAGCCACATCGATTCCATCCGGATCATAAACCCAGCCGGTGGAGTCAGAACAGGTGAGAACCTTCACGCCCATCTGCTGCGCTTTCTCTGTAGCATAGATTGCCACGTTTCCGGCGCCGGATACCACCGCGGTCTTTCCTGCGATATCAATGCCGTTCAGCTTCAGCAGCTCCCTGGTCAGATACAGAAGACCGTATCCCGTTGCCTCTGTTCTTGCCAGAGATCCCCCGAAGGTAAGGCCCTTTCCTGTCAGAACGCCTTCATAGACATTCTTCAGTCTCTTATACTGTCCGAACATATATCCGATCTCTCTGGCTCCGGTTCCGATATCTCCTGCAGGAACGTCAGTGTCAGCGCCGATGTGTCTGGACAGCTCTGTCATAAAGCTCTGGCAGAAAGCCATCACTTCACGGTCGGATTTGCCCTTGGGATCGAAATCGGATCCGCCCTTGCCGCCTCCGATGGGCAGTCCTGTCAGGGAATTCTTAAAGATCTGCTCAAATCCCAGGAACTTGATGATGCCCAGGTTTACAGAGGGATGCAGGCGCAGTCCTCCCTTGTACGGACCGATGGCACTGTTGAACTGTACGCGGTAGCCTTTATTCACATGAACCTGTCCCTTATCGTCTACCCAGGGTACGCGGAACATCACAACCCGCTCCGGCTCCACAAGACGCTCCAGGATGGCTTCTTTTCTGTACTTTTCCTCATTGGCCTCGATCACCGGGCGCAGCGAATTCAGAACCTCTTTCACTGCCTGGTGAAACTCCGGCTCACTGGGGTTTTTGGCAACTACGGACTCGTAGACTTCATCAACGTATGACATGACTCTTTCCTCCTTAAAATTGACGGAGCAGAATCTTTGACAGACAGACAAAAAACGTCACTGCCGGAAAAATTCTCCGCTTTCCCGTCGGTGTATTTCCTAAAACATGAGGGTATTATATCACGGTAAAGTGGTAAATACAAGGAAAAATTTCATTTTAAGCAAGCTCAATGTCAAAAAAATTCATTTTACATGGTTTTTACAAGTTTTATTGAATAAATATGAAATTTATTTGATCTGCTCCGTCATTTTGTTTTTATAATTTGCCGCCCGGAGCATTTTTGCCCTGCTCCCTTCCCTTTCCTGGGATCTTTCCATCCTTATTTTTTCCGGGGGATCCCTTTTTCCGATCTTGAATACCGGCAGCTTTTCCAGTGCTTTTCTTCTTTCTTACCGACCTGTTCCTCTGGGGCTTCTTTACACTGTAGCCAAAGGTACCCAGTTTTCTCCCCAGCCCGTAATACTCCCCGTGAGAATACACGATGGGACGGGAAAGGGCCAGATCAAACCGGCCGTTCTCATCCATCCACGCCTCATCGGCGTGAACAGCCGCTACTTCCGCCAGGAACAGGTGATGGGAGCCCAGCTCCTGGACCTCCTTCACCCGGCACTCGATATTTACCGGAGATTCCTGTATCATGGGCGCGTTGACTGCGGACGCCTCTTCCCTGGTCAATCCCAGCTCCCGGAATTTATCCACGTCCCGTCCGGACCGTACTCCGCAGTAGTCTGTTGCCCGGCACAGTTCCTCTGTTGTGAGATTGATGACAAATTCCCCGCTCTCCCGCAGCATCCGGTAGGAGTACCGCTCCGGACGGACGGAGATGGATACCATGGGCGGATTGGTGCAGACGGTTCCCGCCCATGCCACTGTGATAATGTTATCCTCTCCCTTTTTATCCCGCACGCTGACCATCACCACAGGAAGCGGATAAAGCATATTCCCTGGTTTCCACTGCTGTTTTGCCATATACCATACTCCTCCTACTGCTGCTGCAGCGCAGCCATAAATCTGGGGATCAGCTGTTTCTTTCGGGATACTACGCCGTCCAGGCGGCAGGAACCCTCCCGGATATCCATCCGAAAGGCTTCCTTCACCAGATCTCCGGCATCGTCTCCGTAGCACAGCAGCTCTGTGGACTCCTTGATGATATTGGTGAGCATGAAAAATACCATCTGTACCCCATGCTTTCCGCACTCCTTCTCCATATAGGGCAGAAGCCGCTCCTTCACCGACTGCAGCTCCTCCTCGGACATAAAGCTGATCTGGCCCACGCCGAATACCACATCATCGGCAATAAATTTCTTATAGTCCTGATAGAAGATCTCCTCAGGAGTCTTGTCCTCCAGATTGCTTCCCGCGTGGAACATCTCTCCGGCAAAGGATTCCATGTCAATGCCGGCGATTTCCGCCAGCGTCCGGGCCGCCTCCTGATCCTTTTCCGTACAGGTGGGGGATCGGAACATCAGAGTATCCGACAGAATAGCCGCACAGAGAATCCCCGCGATATTTGCCGGGATCTCCAGTTCCTGTTCTCCGTAGATCTGATACATGATGGTGGCGGTACAGCCCACCGGCTGATTCCGGAACATCACCGGCTGGAAGGTTTCCAGGGAACCGATGCGGTGATGATCGATGATCTCCAGGATCTCCGCCTCATCAATATTATCCACAGCCTGGGACTTTTCATTGTGATCCACCAGGATCAGCTTTTTCTTCTTGATATTCAGCAGGTTCCGGCGGGAAACCGTTCCGATGTATTTTCCCTTTTTATCCACCACGGGAAAGGCCCGGAATCTGTTTTTGGTCATCACATCCTTAATCTTATCGGTAAAATCATCATTCCGGAAGGTGATCAGATTCTCCTTTTTCATAAAATACTTGATGGGAATGCTCTGATAGATCAGCCTGGCCACAGTAAAGGTATCATAAGGTGTGGTAATGATCACGCAGTCCCTCTCCGCCGCCAACCGCTGGATCGTCTGGGACACCTTGGCACCCAGACATACGATCAGACAGCTTACATTATTCTCGATGGCGCAGAGCTGATCCTCCGCCCTGTTGGCCAGGATCACCAGATCATCGTCCTCAATATAGCTTTCCATCATATCCGGGTGAGCGGAACCCACCAGGACCTTTCCCTTGACGAAATACCCGTGCTCATTGCCCACGATCACCTTTCCGTCCAGGGTATCCGCAATGCTGCGGTACTGGGTCCTGGCCTCGGACAGCAGCGTGCTGTCATAGGCGTCCATATAGGATTTGGCGATATCGCCGGTGGTGATCAGTCCCTCCAGCTTACCTTCCTTATCCGTGATGGGAAGAGTCACTGCATTGTGCTCCCTCATCAGATTCCAGGCTTTCTTCACCGACATGGATTTTTCCGCTCCCGGCGTCATATGAAGATCCATATCCTTCACCTGGGTACCCACATCCGGCAGATACGCCGGCGCGTCCATATGGAAATATTTCAAAACAAATTCCGTTTCCTCATTGATCTGTCCCGCTCTTCTGGCCACATAAGCGCCTTTGGAGGTGCGGTTTTTGATATCCGCGTACGCAATGGCGGAGCAGATGGAATCCGTGTCCGGATTCTTGTGTCCGATGATAAATATCTTTTCTTTTTTCAATGGATGATCGCTCCTTAGGTTTTTGGAATATCATTTGCAGATACCCTTATTTTTTCAATCATAGCATAATGGATTTTGGGGGTCAATTCCTCCTGTTTTTTGCCCTGAATTTATTATCCATCATATTCTCTTTTATCTTTTCTATCAATCCCCAACTTAAGATAATTTTTCTTCCCATTCCTCTCCATTCTGGTATATAATAGAAACAATGAAGTTTAAAGGAGGGCTGACAATGGAAAACGAAATGAATACAACACCGACAGTTGATGAGACCGCAACAGAAGCAACCGCAGAGGCTGCCGTGGAATCCCAGGAGACCGCTGTGGAAAACACGGACGCTGCGCCGGAGGCATCTGCTGAAGAGGAAAAATCCTCCATGGCCGATTATGAGACCGAACTGGAGGCTTCCTTCAAGAAGCTGGAGGAAGGAGATATGGTGACCGCTGTGGTGATCGCGGTAGACGATGACGAGGTTACACTGGATCTGAAGTCCTACACGGAAGGCATCATCAAGAGGGAAGACTACAGCCGGGAACCGGGATTTTCCCTGAAAGAAAATGTTCAGGTGGGAGAGGAGATCACCGCCACCGTCAAAGGTCAGGACAACAAGAGAGGCTGCCTGCTGCTTTCCCGTGTGGAAGCTGCCGAGGATATGGCCTGGGAGAAGCTGAACCAGTATATGGAGGACAAGACCGTCCTGGATGTAACCGTAAAGGGCGTGGTGAACGCCGGAGTAGTAGCATACGTGGAGGGAATCCGGGGATTTATTCCCGCGTCCAAGCTGTCCCTCAGCTACGTGGAAGATCTGAATGAGTATCTGAACAAGGCTATCCAGGTACAGGTTATCGATCTTGACCGCTCCAAAGACCGCCTGATCCTCTCCGCAAGAGAGATTCTCCGGGAGAAAGCCCGCGAGGAGAGGAAAGCAAAGATCTCCAATGTGGAGATCGGACTGGTGACAGAGGGTACTGTGGAAAGCATCAAGCCCTACGGCGCGTTTGTTGACCTGGGCGGCGGACTTTCCGGCCTGGTTCATGTTTCCCAGATCAGCGACAAGAGGATCAAGGATCCCTCTGTTGTTCTGTCTGTGGGAGATAAGGTAAAGGTAAAGGTTATCGCCATCAAGGACGGCAAGCTCAGCCTGAGCATGAAGGCACTGCAGGATGTGGCAGCCGAGGAGATCCATGAGGAGGTTTACCAGCTTCCCAAAACAGAGGAAGCCACCACCAGCCTGGGATCCCTGTTCGCCAATATCAAACTGAACTGATACGGCGCTGATTACAGTATTTTCTTAAAAAACGGAACTGCTGGTCTTTTTCAGACCAGGGTTCCGTTTTTATTTCCGCAAACAGCAGGCCAAACAGATGTGACCGCATATCCATCTGGCGGAGGGGAGGCCGCTGCGTGCCGGCGGCACACGGGACCCTGGCAGGGCAGTGAAAGACGGAAGTGTTATATTTTTTTCATAATCTCTATTGTATTTTTCACAGAAACGGTATATTATAATATCACAACGTAGTTTTAATTACTACATGTCGCACCTTGTCGTTTCTTTAATTATGAATGGAGATGTTATTATGAAGTTTAAATTAAAAGATCCTGGAAGCGCGATCACTCATTTTATTGCCATGATCATGGCCTTGCTGGCGGCTGCTCCTCTTCTGATCACCGCAGCAAGGGAACCGGATAATCTGCATGTGATCGCTCTATCCATTTTCGTTCTCAGCATGGTGCTCCTTTATATGGCCAGCACCCTTTATCATTCGCTGGATATCAATGAAAACGTAAACCGCAGACTGCGGAAGCTGGATCATATGATGATCTTTGTGATGATCGCCGGAAGCTATACTCCGGTATGCCTGATCGCGCTGGACAAAAAGACGGGAACGATCCTCTGCGCCCTTGTATGGGCGGTGGCCATTCTGGGCATCCTGATCAAGGCGTTCTGGATCACCTGTCCTAAATGGTTTTCTTCCGTGATCTATATCGGCATGGGATGGCTGTGCGTTCTGGCATTTTCCCAGATCTTTCACGCGCTGTCCCGCCCTGCATTCGGCTGGCTGCTGGCAGGAGGGATCATCTATACCATCGGCGGTATCATCTATGCCCTGAAGGTGCCGCTCTTCGATGCCCGTCACAGGAACTTCGGTTCTCATGAAATCTTTCATCTTTTCGTGATGGGCGGCAGTGCCTGCCATTTTGTTACGATGTTTTTCCTGGCGGCAGCGCCGGTGTAAAACGGAAAAAGGATGAGCTGTTACGCTTACTCACGGACAGCTCATCCTTTTTCTTTACTTTTTTGGCAGTTCCATTTATACTGAAAAACAGAATTTACATATCAGTTTGACCCCCTGGATTTTACTGGTATGTCATAACAAGGAGGATTTTCTATGCAGATCGTATTACTGGAAAGCCTGGGTATTTCCGACTCCATTATAGAGCAGCACCGGACACAACTAAAAAAAATGGGCCATACTCTGGTGACCTATGAGAAAAATACAGACCCGCAAATCCAGGCGGAGCGCTGCCGTCACGCGGACGTTATCATTCTTGCCAATATGCCCCTGGCGCCAGCGGCCGTAGAACAGGCAGAGCAGCTGAAGTTTATTGACGTGGCTTTTACCGGAGTGGATCACATTCCCACAGCTCTGGCCGCGGAAAAGGGGATAGCCATCAGCAACGCCTCCGGCTACGCTACTCAGGCAGTGGCTGAGCTGTGTGTCAGCTTCATGATCCAGCTTCTGAGGAATATCGAAAAAACACAGGAGCGGGCAAGACGCGGAGGTACAAAGGACGGTCTGATCGGCAGCCTGCTCTGCGGAAAAACCGTAGGCATCGTCGGTGCCGGAGCCATAGGAAAACGGGTTGCTGCCCTTTGCGGAGCATTTGGCTGCACCGTACTGGCTTATAACAGGAGCCCGGTCTCCGATCCCTGGATCCAGCGCCAGGTGTCCCTTGACGAGCTGCTTTCCCAGTCCGATATCGTATCCCTCCACTGTCCCCTCACGCCAGAGACCAGAGGACTGATCGGCCAGGCCCAGCTTGCTCAGATGAAAGAAAGCGCCCTGCTGATCAATACCGCCAGAGGAGATGTGGTGGATCAGAACGCGCTGGCGGACGCACTGCACAAAGGCCGGATCGCCGGGGCTGCCTGTGATGTATTTGATAAGGAGCCTCCGCTTCCCCTGGATCATCCGCTTCTGCACACGCCCAATACCATCGTAACTCCTCACATTGCCTTCGCGTCAGCGGAGTCGCTGGAACAACGAGCCGAAATCGTATTTGACAACCTGTACTCCTGGCTGGAAGGGAAGCAGAAAAACCGTATTCCGGCAGCCGTTCCTTCTGCCTCCAAATAGCAAAACAGCCTGCGCAGTTCATCTGCAGCAGGCTGACTTATTTCCCTAAAATGAAGATACGGAAGGATATCATACCCTTCCGTATCTTCAGTCTACGTTCCCGAGCGGATTCGAACCGCTGGCCTTCCGCTTAGGAGGTCTCCCGACCACTGTCAATCTGAGTCATGTTCAGTTCACACAAGGCACGCTGTTAAAGCATTTTTACTATTGTTCAAATCGTTTCTGGTCAATTGCTGTCAGCCTCTGTAAACCCGGAACAACCGGTAAATATTAGCCGGCTATTGGCTACGGCTAATAAAAGGTGTCCGCATTACTGTCAATGGCTCCCGACAGGATCGGCTACCATGCCCGCCTTAGCAGGAATGATATACAATATTCAATTGATCAGATTTACTATCTATACTATACCGTGTAATAGTCGGTTTGTCTACGTTTTTTCGACTACGGCCTTTCTCTATCGTCTTTTAAACATATCCATCCTCGCTTTACATTTTTTCTTATATTTTTATCTATTTAAGCATAAATGTAAACTATTATCCCTCCTCTGAAATTTCCCAGTGCCCATTGGATCCCCGGCCAATATAATTTACACGTTCCATTTCTTTTATCCGACGTTTTACCGTCTTAGAACTCACACCTAAAATCATAGCCATCTTTTCTGTGCTTATCTTGTTGTTTTTTTGAATTAAGATAATAATCTGATCCTCCATATTATCCTGAGAGACATTCTGAGGGACATTCCGGGGGACATTATAATTCAGATTTGGCATCACCACCGTAGACTGGTATCTGTCAAATCGGAATTTAGGCATTTTAGTTTCATTATAATTTACCTCCATTTTTCAATTGCCCTTTTTCTGAAATACCAACAGACAAAAATATCTCAATCTGATATCTTCATTATAAGCAAATCCACATTTACTGTCTATCTTGATCACGCTTCTCCTTTCATTTTTGAGGCCATAGCTGCCAGTAACGCCGTCATTTCCGGATCTGCCAGCACTTTTCCCAGCAGTTCCGGATCCACTCCCTCCGGCACCTGCATTGTATTCTCCGGCATCTTTTGGTGAATATCCGGTTCAAGCTCTTTCTTTTCATAAAATGCTTTTTCAAAGAGTTCCGCATTCTTTCTCCTGTCATCGTCCAGTATATGGGAATATACATTCAAGATCATATTGGCCTGGGAATGGCCGGAATCTCCCTGCGTAGCCTTAATGTCTCCGCCATTCAGTTTCAGCTTATAGGTAACGCTGGTATGCCGGAGACTATGCATAACTACAGGAGGCAGATTATTATCTGCGATAAGTTTTTTCAGTCCTCTCAGAATCACATCCTCCCCGACCGGAAGACCATAGGCCGTTGCCAGTACTAGATTGTAGTCCATATATTCTTCACCAAGGACTTCTTTTTCCTGGTCCTGTTTCTTTTTCCAATCTACGAGCATAAGAGCCACTGTCCGCGGAAGGAATATTTTTCTTTCGCTGTCTTCCGTCTTTGGCTTTTTCAGGATGCGGACTGTTTTATTGGATTTTCTGGTTCCCGGAAATACAAGGAGAACATCTTTTCCATCTAATGCCTGCAAAGCATCCTTCCGCACTCTCTGCAGTTCTTTATTGATGATGATATAAGCCCGGTCCTCTTCAATCGCTTTCTCAGAAATATCCATACTGTCCCAGGTAAGCCCCGTAGCTTCTCCGGGGCGGAGGGTACAGGCAAAAATAAGGTTACAGGCAAGGACAACTCTCTCATCAACGCACAGATTCATTGCATGCATCATAGTGTCCGCTTCCCATATCTCACGCTTTTTAGGCGTATGCTTGGGGACAGTTGCCCGCTGGCACGGATTTTTCTCCATCAGTTCCCATTTAATTGCCTGCTCAAAACAGCTGCGGAGCAGTTTGTGTATCTCCCGTATTGTGCCTGTTCCTACAAATTCATTTTTCGGCTTTTTTGTCATCGGATTGACAACCGCTGGTGTCTTTAGGAGCGTCTGATAGTATTTTTCCATAAAATGCGTATTTAAATCTGACAATTTTACATTGCCGATCATCGGCTTGATATAGTTATTGATCAGACCGATTTTTCCCTGATAGGTAGTCATTACCCATGCCTTTGTCCCATAAATAAAAACATATTCATCGAGAAGCTCAGACAGATAAGTACACTTAGGAGCCACAAATGTTCCCAGTTCCTGCTTATATTCAATTTCTTTCTTCCTTTTACGGGCTTCTGCTTTTGTATCATAGGTTTCCCATTTCTGTTTCCTCACACCCGCATCGTTCTTATAATAATAGACCACCTTATACTTGTGGTTCCGTTCCTGTATGGACGCCATTTTTCTTTCCCCTTTCTTTCAGCCATGATTCAAATTCTTTTCTGCTGATCCGTACACGGTTTCCAATATGTATGATTGGGAATTCTTCCCGCTGATACCAGTTTACGATCGTGGATCGTGAAACCTTTGCCATCAGCGCCGCTTCTTCCGGGGTCAGATAATTAAGATTTCCATTGCATCTTCGATTCCCGGATTGTAAAAGTTTCTTTCTTCTGAAATTTGCCAGAGCAACATTTTCCTCCATAGCAAGTTCTTTATAATCATTGCAGGGCGACAACTGATACTCTTCCTGCTCATCAAGAAATTTCTGAAAGCTATCTTTTGTAATCCGCTTCTGATCAGCGATAATAACGGTTGAAAAATATTTTCCATATTTTTTACTTTTCAGCAGCGCATAAACATCTTTTCTGCTGATTCCAAGCAGCCTTGCCATTTCCGGCATACTGATAGTTGCCTCATACAATTCTTTTTTTGCCTTACGATCCTCAACTGTCTGATACTTCGACTGTCCATTGTACCAATTCCAAAATTCTTCTTTGGGAATCCGTTTCCAGTAGTCAATTGTAACAGTCTCAAGATTTTCCCGTTTAACCAGATCATAGGCAACGCTTTCTTCAATTTCCAACAGCTGTGCAATATCACGCACAGAATAGGACCATTTCTTTAACTCCACCCCTGGCTCTTCTCGGGTCACTTTCTGGTATTTCACCTGATTGGCATACCACTTTTCAAAACTGGCAATATTGACCCGCAGCTTGCCGGCGATCTCCCTGGACTCAAATACATTTTTATGAAGGAGCCAGTACCGATCCGTCTTCTTAAGTCCTAACAATTCTCCCATTTCCGTTACGCTCATCCATTTCTTTTGAGGAGATGGGTTTCTTTTATATGGACTATTGGATTCAATGTCCTTAATCAAATCCTGATATTCTTCTTTTATCCATTCTTCCTTTTTACCCATAGAGAGTCCTCCCTTCCTGCTAAAAGGATAACGGCAATATAAAAATATCGTTACTATGTCGATGAACTTTTTTCATACGGAAATTATTCCTCGGAAGGCTGTTTATCCAGCCAGTCGTCAAAACTCTTCTTGGAGATTCGGTACTTCCCACCGTCCAACTGGATCCAGCGAAATTCATTCCTTTTCAAAAGGCTATAGACTGTTGGTCGGCTGACTCCAAGGATTTCCCGTAATTCTGCTACTGTATAACATCGTTTTTCTACCATCACGCATACCTCTTTCCATTCTTTAATACGAAGAGGCATGATATGAACCTCTTCATATATAGAAAGGAAATCAGGGGAATTTACAGTGTCTGAAATTAACTTTTTTTGATTATTTTTGACAGACCAAATGATAATAGAAAAAAGTTTTAGATTTTTTATAATTTG
>CAWVIZ010000005.1:0-204111 GCA_963929535.1 uncultured Lachnospiraceae bacterium
ACACTAGATCGCGTGTTCTGCCGGACGCTGATCATCGCCGCCGGAGCAGTCCACAGAAAGCTGGGCGTGCCCGGAGAGGAGACGCTGAATGGAATGGGCGTGTCATACTGCGCCACATGCGACGGGGCATTTTTCCGGGATAAGACCGTAGCTGTAGTGGGCGGCGGAGATGTGGCAGTGGAGGACGCTATTTTTCTGGCCAGGGGCTGCAGAAAGGTCTACGTGATCCATCGGCGGGATGAACTGAGAGCTGCCAAAACCCTTCAGGATAGCCTGTTTTCCACAGAGGGTGTGGAGATGTACTGGAATGGGATCGTCACGGAGATCCATGGACAGGGGAAGGTGGAGAAGATCACGGTGGAGAATACCAAAACCCATGAACGGCAGGAGCTGGATGTGGACGGCGTATTCATTGCTGTGGGGATTACCCCGGATACGGAGTTTGTAAAGGATTTTCTGAAGCTGGACGGGCAGGGGTACATTGTGGCCGGAGAGGACGGAAAAACCAGTGTGCCCGGCGTATTTGCCGCGGGAGATATCCGTACCAAGCAGCTTCGCCAGATCATTACCGCAGCGGCAGACGGGGCAAACTGCATCACCTCCGCGGAGGAATATCTGAGAGAGAACTTCCGGTAACAGAAGAAAAAGGGATAATATTATGTGAATGCCGTCAGGCTGCCGCGATTTTTGCAGCTGCCTGACGGCATTGTTATGTTCAACGGAAAAACTTCAGAAGCAGTATACATAAGATACGGTCTTCCGGACAGGAACCGGCAGGAGATTTCATACTGTTTCAGGATAAGACAGGAATCCGTTGTAGGAAGTTTCTCTGTGTAAAACTTATGTAAAATACAGAAACCAGATACAATTGAAAAATGGAAATTGCCGCTGATTCTGTGGAATGCCGGGGAAAAAACAAGGGCTTTGTTAAAAATAGACAAATTGTGTCGAAAATTAACACAATTAAGGTGGATAAGGAAATACTTATCCTCCAGTTATCCACATCTCAAAAATCCGGAAATGCCTTAAAATCGAGTTATACACAAAGTTATACACATTATCCACTTTTTTTGGTGTGGAAAACCCTGATTTACATAATGAGAAATAAAACAGATGTTTTGTATATATGTGATAAATCGAATTTTAGAAGCAAATAATGTGGAAAACATCTTGACAAATAGAATGTCAAATAGGGGTGAAAATTGTGCCAAATTATCGCACAATTTACTTTCGTATTATGTAAACAGGCGTTGAAAATGCTGCCGAATGCGGTGTTCAGAGGGATTTGGGGAAGGGAGGTCGGATGTGAGGGGAATTGTGCAAAATAGATAAAAAAGAACAGAAAATAGAGAATGTGTATTTCCCAAAAAGAAATCCGGGAGCCGGAGCCTATCTGCCGATAAGCTCCGGCTCCCGGAAAATATCTCCCGGCGCCGTAGGCATGGATCCGGGAGGTGGTGTCACGAAGCAAAATGCTGCCTCTTGATCACCTTCAGCCTGGTGAATTCCTCTCTCTCTTTCTCCTCCAGGGCATTGGAAATGTCCTTGGTGAGCTGTTCATAGTGAGGAATCGTGATATTCTTTAAAGCATTGGCCCGCTTCTGTGTCTTTTTGATGTTGGTGGCCAGCCGATAGGCGGAGTTTTCCACCATGGAGAGCTTGATGGTCAGTTCCTTCACCTTTTCAAAAGCCACTCTGGCCTTGTCCAGGGATTCTTTGGTCTGGTAGAAGGCATAGGTGGGATTCTTCCCGTCAGGATCGGACTGTACCAGGGGAATCTCAGTTCCCATAATGCTCCGGGTCTTGATGCGGATGGAATCCTCGATGGGAACTGTATAGGAGATGGTCTGCACCTGATTGATGCCGATCTCCATATTGGCTCTCTGGAGAGCCGCATACGCCTCCCGGAAAGTCTGGTCGATCTGGGACTGGATTCCCTTGGCCTCCTCGATCAGGCTCATCATCTCCCGGATAAGAATATTCCGCTTTTTATCCATCAGATCAAAACCCTGCCGGGACAATGCCAGCGAGTTTTTCGCGAGAATCAAATTTCCCTTGGTGGGGAAAGTATTCGGATCCATGAAATTCCCCTTCCTGTATCCTGCTATTCCGTCATAGCCTCTGCTTCTGCCTGGGCCTCAGCTGCCAGATCCACCTGGGTGGGCTGATAATACTGATCCAGGATCTTTGTATCAATACGGTCCAGTTCCTCCTTGGGAAGGATTCCCAGAAGCTTCCAGCCGATGTCCAGCGTCTGTTCAATGGTCCGGTTTTCAAATTCTCCCTGGCCTACGAACTGTTTCTCGAAAGCATTTCCAAAGACCAGATACTTTTTGTCCAGAGGAGACAGCTCATCCTCGCCGATAACAGACGCCAGCGCCCGGGCGTCTCCCACCTTGGCGTAGCAGGAGAAGAGCTGGTTGGCCACATCCTGATGATCAGCCCTGGTGTAGCCTTCACCGATGCCGTCCTTCATCAGACGGGACAGGGAAGGCAGCACATTGATGGGCGGATAGATGGACTGTCCGTGAAGCTGGCGGTCCAGAACGATCTGCCCCTCGGTGATGTAACCGGTCAGGTCAGGGATCGGATGTGTGATATCGTCGTTGGGCATGGTAAGAATGGGGATCTGGGTCACAGAACCCGTTCCGCCCCGGACGATACCAGCCCGTTCATACAAGGTTGCCAGTTCGCTGTACAGGTAGCCGGGATATCCTTTACGGGAAGGAATCTCTCCCTTGGAGGAGGAAACCTCGCGCATGGCCTCGCAGAAGGAGGTGATATCCGTCAGGATCACCAGGATATGCATTCCCTTTTCAAAGGCCAGATACTCGGCGGCACTGAGGGCCACCTTTGGGGTGATCAGACGTTCCACCACCGGGTCATTGGCCAGATTCAGATACATGACTACATGATCGGATACGCCGCTTTCCTCGAAGGTACGGCGGAAAAATTCTGCCACATCATATTTGACGCCCATGGCAGCAAATACGATGGCGAATTTCTCATCGGAATCCCCGCCCAGGGAAGCCTGCTGCACGATCTGGGCGGCCAGCTTGTCGTGAGGCAGGCCGTTTCCTGAAAAGATGGGAAGCTTCTGACCGCGGATCAGGGTGGTCAGCCCGTCGATGGCTGAGATTCCCGTCCGGATATAGTTCCGGGGATACTCCCGGGTAACGGGATTCAGGGGAAGCCCGTTGATATTTACTTTTGTGTCGGATACGATGGGACCCAGCCCGTCAATGGGCTTTCCGATGCCGTCAAAGGTTCTTCCCAGAATCTTTTCCGACAGGGGGATCTCCATGGGACGGCCGGTGGGACGGGTATGCGTGTTGTCAAGGGACATTCCGTCTGAGCCCTCAAACACCTGGATCACGGCTTTGTCCTCGTAGATCTCCACGATACGTCCCAGCTTCTTTTCCCGGCCGTCTATGGTAAATTCCACGATCTCCTCATAGGCGGCGTCCTTTACGCCCTCCAGGACCACCAGAGGACCGTTGATCTCGCTTAAGCCTAAATATTCTATTGCCATGATGGTTCCTCCTTACCCGTTCTTTTCCAGTACCTTGTCATAGAAGGCATCGATGGCCTTCCTGTATTCGTCGAACATCTCCAGTCTGTCATTGGGAACATCATATTTGATGGCAATGACCTTTTCAAAGATGGTATCCTCCTTCAGGACAGACATAGGCATTCCCATGGTGATCAGTGCCCGGGATTTTTTGTACAGGTAAAGGATGGTCTCCATCATTTTATACTGCTTTTCCATAGGCACAGAGGTATCCTCCTTGTGAAAGGCATTCTGCTGCAGGAAGCCCAGGCGGATCACTCTGGCGATCTCCAGTACCAGCTTCTGATCATCGGGAAGAACATCGCTTCCGATCAGCTTTACGATCTCCATCAGGCTGCTCTCCTGATTCAGAAGGGCCATGAGCTGATTTCTCAGATCGATAAAGTTCTTATTGACATGCTCCTGATACCAGGGAGCCAGGTCTCCCAGATACTCGCTGTAGCTGGTCAGCCAGTGGATAGCCGGAAAGTGCCGGGCATAAGCCAGAGATTTGTCCAGCCCCCAGAAGCAGCGGACAAAACGTTTGGTGTTCTGCGTAACAGGCTCAGAAAAATCACCTCCCTGGGGAGATACGGCGCCGATGATGGATACGCTTCCTTCGGTACCGTTCAGATTCTCCATCATGCCGGCTCTCTCATAAAATGCTGACAGACGGGAGGCCAGATATGCAGGAAATCCTTCCTCCGCAGGCATCTCCTCCAGACGGCCGGACAGCTCACGCAGAGCCTCAGCCCAGCGGGAAGTGGAATCAGCCATGATCGCCACATCGTATCCCATATCCCGGTAATATTCCGCCAGTGTCAGCCCCGTGTAGATAGAAGCTTCGCGGGCAGCTACGGGCATGTTGGAGGTGTTGGCGATCAGGGCGGTCCGGTGCATCAGGGGATTGCCGGACTTGGGATCCACCAGCTCTCCGAACTCCTCCAGAACCTGGGTCATCTCATTGCCGCGCTCACCGCAGCCGATATAGATAATGATATCCGCATCCGACCATTTGGCGATCTGATGCTGGGTCATGGTCTTTCCTGTTCCGAATCCCCCGGGAACGGCAGCAGTGCCGCCCTTGGCGATGGGAAACATGGTGTCTAGGATCCGCTGTCCTGTGATCAGGGGAATCGAAGCGGGATACCGCCTGGCCGTGGGCCGGGGAATCCGGATGGGCCATTTCTGGCAGAGGGTCAGTTCTTTTTCAGAGCCGTCCTCCAGCCTGAGGGTCACAATGGGATCCAGGATGGTGTATTCTCCATCGGGAGCCACCCGGGTCACCTGACCTTTCAGATCCGGAGGCACCATGGATTTGTGCAGGATAGAAGCGGTTTCCTGGGTTTCCGCGATGATGGTTCCGCCCAGGACCTGATCGCCGGGCTGAACCGTCAGATGAACCTTCCATTTCTTTTCCGTGTCCAGAGAATCCACGCTGACTCCCCGGGTGATGTATTTGCCGGAACGGGCGGCAATCTCACTCAGGGGCCGCTGGATACCGTCAAAAATATTGTTCAGGATACCGGGCCCCAGCGTTACGGAAATGGCGTCTCCCGTTCCCGTCACTTCAGCGCCCGGCTTCAGCCCTGTGGTTTCCTCAAATACCTGGACTGTAGTCCGGTCTTTGGACAGGGCAATGACCTCTCCCACCAGATTTTCCTGCCCCACATGCACCATCTCTGACATGCGCAGACCGGTATTTCCTTTCAGATAAACAACGGGACCGTTGATCCCGTAGATGATTCCAGTTTTATTCATCTGCCATACCTCCGGTAAAGATGTATTCCTCCCGCGCCTCATCCAGCAGGGTAGCAAATGAGCTGTCGATCAGGATATTTTTGGAGCGGATCACCGCCCGCATACCGCCTTTCCAGGCCTGGGCGGATACAGAAGGAGTAAAACCCAGCTTTTCGCTGATCCTGGGGATCAGCGCCTGGTCCGCAGGGTCGATATAAACAGTCAGTGCGTCATCTCCCGCGAAATCCAGTGCTTCCTGGATCTTGCCGCACAGATAATCAAAATATTCCGGAGTGGTCTTAAAATGTTCCAGCTTTTCTTCCACTTCCGCAAACAGCCTGGACTTGATCTCTTCCGTTTTGGCGGAATACGCCCGCTTGAATTCCAGCTGTCTGGCGGAAACCGTCTTGTTGATCTCCCGTTTCAGCTTGTCAGACTCTGCCTGAAGCCTGCTGCGTGCCTGGCGCTCCACGGTTTCCTTGTGTTCCCGGTACATCTGATCCAGGGCCGCACGGTGCTCCTTTTTCATCTTTTCAGCCTCCTCGGCTGCGCTCTGCACGGAAGCCTCATAAAAATGCTGTAATTTTTCTTCGGTTGTCAAAGTCTTCACCTTCTTTACACTATAATTTCAGTCCGATGGCCTCGTTGACATAGGAAGTGATAAAATCAGGCTTCCGTCCGGTTCCATGACGGTCCGGGATCTCCACGATCAGGGGAACCTTATGGTTCAGCTTCACATCGTCTACGATCTCCGGAAATTCCCGTCCAAACTTTTCTGTGAGCAGCAGGATACCGATATCTTTGTCGGCAAGAGCCTTTTCCAGGGCCTCCTTCAGCTCCTCCCGCTCATGAACCACCACACCATCCACTCCCGCCAGACGCATGCCCGTCTGGGTGTCAATGTTGTCGCTGATCAGAAATATTTTCATTGTACATTCCGCCTTTTACAGTCTGCTGAGGATCATGAAGGAGATGATCAGTCCGTACAGGGCGATACCTTCCGCCATGGCCACGAAGATCATGGATTTACCAAACAGGGATCCATCTTCGCTGATAGCGCCCAGAGCCGCGCTGGCGGAGCTGGCTACAGCGATACCGGAACCGATACCGGAAAGACCGGTTACCAGGGCGGCGCCCAGATAGCCAAGACCTTCTGCAAGTCCGCTTCCGGAAGCGTCAGCAGCAGCCTGTACGGTCTGTGCTCCGGCCAGCATCGCTACGGAAGCAATGACCAGAGTGCCGAAGAAAAAGAAGCAGTTTGCCGCAAGGGATCTTTTGTACCGCTTCCGGTTCTTTTCTCCCAGAAGAAATGCTCCCCAGGGAACGATAATGCTTAAGATCAGTGCAGCGGCAACGGTGATTTCGATAATGGTAGTCATAATAAATTCCTCCTGTTAATTCGCTTGTTACAGTTTGCCTGTGAACCGTAACAATAAGTTTTCTATTTGCTGTCTGGGTAATCCGGCGTTACAGTTCAGCCTTCAGCGGTCCCGCGAAGACCGCTGTGTGCCTGCTTTTGTGACAGTGAAGCCGGAAGGATGAACTGATACAATCCGGCGGCAGCGGTCCTGATTTGCGCGATCCCGCCCGGCCGCAAAACCGGACAGCTATTCTCTTTTTAAAAAAGGTTTAAACGGTTTTCCGCTTCCCTTGTAATAACGACTGAACAATTCATAGTATTCCAGACGAAGCACCTGGATACCCACGATAAGTCCCTCCATACCCATGACGAACAGGTTGCCCAGGACCACCACCAGCCAGTTGGGGGATCCGGACTCCGCTCCGGCCAGCATCAGGACCACCTCCATCATGGAAGCGTGGCTGACAGCAAAAGCGCCGATACGGATGAAGGAGAGGGTGTTGGACAGATAGCTGAGCATCACCTCGAACAGCTCGAAAAAGCTCTGGACGAAGAACATCACCTTTCCGTCCTCAATGACGGGGGACTGCCGTTTCGCCAGTCTGGTCAGCGGCTCCTTCAGCATGATGATCAGGAGAGGGATGACGAACATAACAACCAGAACAATGGTTCCGGGGATCTGATGGCCGGTGGTAAACAGAAGGATCACGGCCACCAAAGATCCGTAAAAGACCAGTCCGGCAACAGCGTTCTGGTCAAACCAGATGTTTTCCACATCCCGGCTTCGGATTCCGTTGATGATGTGGAATACCATGGTCAACAGGATCAGGAACATGCCAAATCCGATGGCTGCCACAAAGACGGTGTTCAGCTTCCCAAGAAACGGCACGTCGGCCATGGCCGTAGTAGGCTTGATCCAGAGTGCCGGGATCACGTCCTCGAAGCCGAAGATGCTGCCGAACAGCAGTCCGAAAACAGTGGAAAAGATACCCGCTGTGCCGATAATGGCGGCCAGATCCAGCTTTTTGAACTTATACAGAAGAAATCCTCCCGCAACCAGGCAAAGACCCTGTCCCACATCTCCGAACATAGCTCCGAAGATCAGGATATAGGTAAGAGCCACAAAGATGGTGGGATCCATCTCATGGTAGGAAGGAAGGCCGTACATCCGGACAAACATCTCGAAGGGACGGAAGACCTTTGGATTTTTCAGCTTGGTGGGAGGCTCTCCATGCCCTTCAGAGTCACCGTTTTCCACAAAGCAGTACAGATTTTTGTCCTCGGAGATATCCTTCTGGAAGGCTTTGGCGTCTTTTTCTGTCATCCAGCCGCAGAGAATATAGAATACTTCCCGGTTCTTCTCCTTGGTGCAGGCAGCCAGCTTCCGGACATCAAAGTTCCGGGACTGGGATTCCAGCTTCCGGCAGGCGGCGCACAGACGGTCGCCCTGACTGCTGATCACCTGACGGATCTGACCATCGGCGGTTACCAGGGATTCCCGGATATCTTTCAGCTGAATGGAAAGATCCTTCTTTACCTGCTGGGGCACACCCCGGATCTTTGACGGAATATCCAGCACTTCAAAATGCATGGATGCGTAAACCGCGTCGATCCGGTCGGCTTCCGCTCTGGGGCAGAAGTAAATCCCCAGATATAGTGGTCATCCGCATAGCAGCGGTGAAACAGGGTCTCCATATTGTCGTAGACGTAAGTTTCGAATTTGGAGTAATACTCCTTGGGGATCTTTCCGAACTGACAGTATACAAACCGGAAGCTCAGAAGCGTGGACAGATCGTATTCCAGGTGCTCAAAAGGCTTAAGGGTTTCCAGAAGCTCTTCCACATGCTTCCGCTTTTCTTCCAGTTCTTTTTTGTTTTCATGAAGCTGCGTCAGCTTCTGATCCAGCTCCTCCACAAGGGCTACCGATTCCTCAAGCGTCAGGGACGGCAGCTCCTCCCGTTCCTCCGGCTCCAGAAGACTCTGAAGCTCCGCTGCTTTGGCCAGCAGGGATTTGTACGGATTGATCTGAAGATACGGCGACAGATTCTGCACCGTCTTCAGCTCCGCCAGAGCATTTTCCAGGTGAATTTCGTACTTGGACAGATATTGCTCCACGACCCGGTCAATATCTGTTTTCGGCCCGGTGATGCTGATAAATTCCATTTTTTCAATCATAAGTGTACATCCTCCGGTGGTGTTAATATTTTAAAATATAGTTCATGGTGTCATCCGGGGAAATTCCGTAGCGGATACACTCCAGAACCGTGGTAAGCCGGTCGATCTCATGCTCCTTATGGTAAAAGTAACAGTAGATACAGGCGGCGGAATAGGGATCTTTTCTGGTTTCTCCAAGCAGGATATGCTTCATGATCCATGAATACATTTCCTCCAGGGTTTCCGGGCCCAGACGTTCAAACCGCCGTCCGTAATAGGTCTGTGCCAGGAGCGATTCAAAGAGACTCATATTCTCCGCTTCCACCAGCGCGGCGGTTTCCTTCTGGCTGATCTTGTAGTTTACAGGGATCAGCAGCGCGTAGATATCGGCTGTGGCCATGCGGTAATACTTTCTTGGAGCGGTAGATCCACTGCAGGTTCAGCAGATCAAACTTGCTGCCGTAGGCCCTGGTGATCTCTTCCAGATCTTTCTTTTTAAAGATCTTGTCCTTGGTCTTCCAGATCACGCTGAAATAGTACAGATCCAGTGTCATCTCGTAATCGAAAAGGGTAGGTTCCTCAATGCCGGACAGCGAACGGAGGGGGATATAATACGGAGTCCCCTTCAGATTCTCCACAAACTCCTGAATGGAGGACGCGGCGGTCAGACGGCTGATGTCCAGTCTGGAATGCTGGTCAAAAAAAGGTTTGAACAGGGAGAGATCCAGATCCACATCCCGGTGATCAAAGATCTTGTTCAGGCATTCCTTCATGAGGCGGACTTCATATCTTCCGAAATAGAGATCCAGGAACTTTCGCTGGTTCACATTGGCAAAACGGTAAACTTTGGCGAAATCCTCATGGACCGAATTTATCAGAAGCTGCTCGATCCTGCCGCGATGCAGCTCCGATTCGGAGAGGGAAGCCCAGGTGTGTTCATAAGCAGGCCGCTGCTTCAGCCAGGCTACGGCTTGGGGAACACTTTTCTGCTCGGCCAGCTCCCGGTACTGGGTATCCGTAAGAAGACGGCTCTGCATAGCGCGGAGCTTGGTGGCAAGCCCGCTGTAGGACAGTAAATTTCCCATGTCTGCATCACTTCCTGATTATATTATGATAAATTTCATCGGTAATCCTGCCATGGTCCCTGGCATACGTCTCGTCCATCCGGCGAAGGGTGTCAGCCATGCGGGACTCCAGCCTTCTGAGCTCTGCCTCAGACTGGCTTTGAAGCGCGGCGCGAAGCTCTTCCAGCTCCCTGCGGGCAGATTCTTCAACCCGGGCGTCACAGGCGGCGATCCGCTCTTCCTGCTCCTGATCCATCTGCCGTTTTTCGCTGGCGGCAGATTCCATGATCCGGGATGCGGCAGTTTCGATTTCAGATAATTTGTCAATAATCTGTTCCATATCTTTGTTTTCTCCTTATTGCAATTCAGCCTTCTGCTGTTCCGCGAAGGTCGCTGTATGCCGGCGGCATACGCTGCGCGCCGGCCGACAAAGAGTGCAGATTCAACCGCGAATACAGCAAGGTATCTGGACCGCGGACAGCAGTGTTTTTTCAGAGATTGACCTCGAAAACAACCTTTGCTGGTATTCTACACCCTTTTCAAAAAAAAGTAAATCAAACTTTCAAATTGGTTCAATTTATAGTAAAATAGAAGCATCTTTTTTGCAGGGTTGCACAAAACACGTCATTTTATACGATAATTATAATGAAGAAAATGGAAAATATGGAGGCTTACTGTTTTACAGAAAGGAAGATTTTATGAGGCTTAGAAATATTCAGGGTTCCAGGGAGGCTATCGCCGCCAGCGCTTGTGTCGTTCATGAGCCGGAGAGGAACAGAGGAAGATGGAAAGAGGTGTTCGGTAATTCCAGCCCCATACACATCGAGGTTGGGATGGGAAAAGGGCGTTTTATCATGGAAATGGCCGCTCTTCACCCGGAGAACAATTACATAGGAATCGAGATGTACGACAGTGTGCTGCTGCGGGCGGTGCAGAAATGGCAGAAGCTGGAGGAAAAACCGGCGAATCTTCTTTTTATCCGTATGGATGCCAGAACACTTCCGGAGGTATTTGATGAGGGAGAGGTGGAGAGGATTTATCTGAATTTTTCCGATCCCTGGCCCAAGGACCGCCATGCCAAGCGAAGGCTTACCTCCCGGCAGTTTCTGGAGCGGTATGACAGGATCCTCTCCCGGGACGGGCAGGTGGAATTCAAGACGGATAACAGAGATCTGTTTTCCTTTTCTCTTCTGGAGGCCCCGGCTGCAGGCTGGAAGGTGACGGCCCATACCTTTGACCTGCACCACGATCCGAAGCTGATGCAGGGAAACGTGATGACGGAATATGAGGAAAAGTTTTCCTCCCTGGGGAATCCCATTCATAAGATGATCATAGAAAGATGAGAAATGTGTCGCTGTTTCGGAAACGGCGCATACCATATAGTATCCGGCGTACCGGTCAGCATGCATCCTGTACGCCGGTGATCCTCTGAAAGAATGGAGGCGGCGCCGGTGTTAAAAAAAAGGAAATGCGCCAGGCCCCCTCTGTGGGGCTGGAGCTACAGCAATCCTCAGTGGGATCGGAGAGTGACGAGAATCCACGATTCTGTGAAGGAACTGGACGATTTTTTGGGAAGCAAAAAACAGGGTAAAAGAAAAATGAAAAAAATGTAAAAAAGTACTTGCATTTTTCCTGAACATCGCATATAATACATCTTGTGCCACGGAAGTGGTAAAAAACAAAAGACAAGCGCCTTTAGCTCAGCTGGTAGAGCAGTAGACTCTTAATCTATTTGTCCAGGGTTCGAGTCCCTGAAGGCGCACTAAAAGCACTGTTTTTGCAGACTGGGAGCTGCGGGGACGGTGTTTTTATTTTTCCTTTAAGATCGGGGGATCAGGAACATCTGCATTTCTCCTGCGGCTGTGCAGGCGATGTATTTCGTATAAGATTTCGTGATTACACTTGGGCGGATAGGATTACACCTGACCAGGCGGCGGAGATGCCATTAGACTCCGGCCGTATATTTCCGCCGCCTGTTTGCTGACCTCCCTGACAATACTTTTTACATATCGGATGCCGGTGGAAAACTGTTTGAGTCCGGCTTTACCGCAGCGACACTCTATTGGTTCATATGCTTCTGATCTGTTCTCCCCAATAAAAAATCTGTAGAACACTGAAAATAGTCAGCGATCTTTATCAGAATTTCCACAGGGATATCTCTGGTGCCTGATTCATAGTGGGATAATGCGCGCTGGCTGATATTCAGGATAGCGGCAAGCTCTGTCTGTGTAAGATCCAGGTCTTCTCGTAAGTCTTTGATGCGTTGCAGTCTCATGAGCTCATTCCTTTTTGGGAAATTATAGTATAGAACAAAATGTTCTATTGAAATTAAGAACAAAATGGGCTAAAATGAAATGACAGACGATCTGTGATCCCGCTGCCTGCAGCGGGAAGAGGAAAATATTCTGAAGCGGTGACGGCCCGATCACGGTCTGCCGCGCCTTTTGTACTGTGCAGAAGGGAGGAGAAGCGTGTCACACAGACCTGTATTATATATAGTAGTTCCGTGTTATAACGAGGAGGAGGTCCTCCCTGTCACTTCCGGAATATTTCTGGATAAGCTGCTGTCCATGGAGAAGGCAGGGAAGGTGGATCACAGAAGCAGGATTCTTTTTGTGGATGACGGGTCCGGAGACCATACCTGGATGATCATCAGGAAACTGGCAGAGAAAGACCGGCATTTTTCCGGTATCCGCCTCAGCCGCAACCGGGGACATCAGAATGCGCTTCTGGCAGGACTGACAGAGGCAGAAAGCCGGTGTGATATCACGATTTCCATTGACTGCGACGGACAGGACGATGTGGACGCCATGGACAGGATGGTGGAGGAATATCAGAATGGCTGTGAGATCGTATACGGGGTCAGGAGCAGCAGAGAGACGGATACTTTTTTCAAACGGTTTACGGCCCAGAGTTTCTACAGGCTGCTTCGGCGGATGGGAGCGGATGTGGTCTATGACCATGCGGACTATCGGCTGGTGTCCAGCAGGGTGCTGAAGGAGCTTGATAATTTTAAAGAAGTGAATATTTTTCTGAGAGGTATGTTTCCGCTGGTGGGGTTTAAAAGTACCTCCGTCTATTATGAGAGGAGGAGCAGGATAGCGGGAAAAAGCCATTATCCCCTGAGAAAAATGACTGCGCTGGCCTTCAACGGTATCACCAGTCTGTCTGTCCGGCCGCTGCAGATGGTGCTGGCGGTCGGCCTGGTAATGGCGCTCCTGAGTTTTTGCGGAATTCTCTGGGCAGTTGCGGCGGCGCTTATGGGAAGGGCCGTTTCCGGCTGGGCAAGTGTTGTCTGCATCGTGTGCTTTATCGGAGGGATCCAGCTGACGGTTTTGGGGCTGATCGGAGAGTATGTGGGGAAGATCTACCTGGAAACCAAGGGAAGGCCCAGATTTATTGTCAGTGAGAAGACTGAGACACCGGAGGAAGAAACGGGCATGGGAGGAGAAAATGAGGAGTGTGGGGATATTTCTGAGGAAGCATAAAGGAAAGCTGTGGTTTGCGGTATCTCTGAATCTTGTGATCCTGGTCTGCACCCTTGCGCTTATGCCGCCTTTGTATGAGTCCAACGACGATGTGGCGATCCGGGAGCTGATCAATGGCGCAAGAGAAGTGAGGGATCCTCATCTGGTTTATCAGAATATTGTTTTGGGAATCATTTATAAAATACTGTATCATTTTACCATTGGAGTTCCCTGGTACGATCTGGTACAGTATTTTACTGTCCTGGCATCTCTGACAGCTGTTGCCTACGTATTTCTCAACCGGCTGGAGACTGGACGGGGGCTGATGGCTGTGCTGATCCTGCAGATGTTTTTTGCTTTTGAGTGTTATGTGAGACCCCAGTATACCAAGACTGCGGGGATCGCGGCGGCATCCGGACTCCTTTTGCTTTTCTGGCTGGTGAGAAGAGAGCGTATGCGCTGGTGGGAGGCAGTCTGGGGAACCGGCCTGGCATGTATGGGATTCATGTACCGGAATACGGAAGCGGCAGTCTGCATGGTTATCGTATCAGCGCTGGGCCTGCATACCCTTATGAGCATGAAGGGGGAGCGCCGGGAAGGGATCAGAAGAGTCCTGAGAAGGGCACTCTGTATATTCGGGACACTGGCAGTTCTTCTGACTTCCCTATATGCGGTGGATTTCTGGGCATATGAGACGGTTCCCATGTGGAAATCGTATAAAGAATTTAATAAACTGAGGACGGAGCTTCTGGATTACGGTTTCCCTGACTATGCCTCCAATCAGGAAGGGTACGAAATGCTGGGGATCAATGAGGATGCCCTGGCACTTTATTCCTCCTGGAACTTTAATGACCCGGACAAGTTTCAGGTGCCGGTTATGGAGCAGCTGGTGCAGATGAAACCGGCGAGAAGGCTGACTGGGGATACCGTGAGAGCATTTGCGGAAACTGTGCCGGATATCCTGGCAGACAGCTATACGTTTCACTGCGCGGCTTTCTTTCTTCTGATGTGGCTGATCTGGGGAAAACACAGGGGGAGGGAATGGATCAGCCTGCTTTATGCGGGAGTCCTATGGGGGCTTTTCTACCTGTATCTTTTCTATATGGGAAGGTACGGCGTGAACCGGGTAGACACCGGTCTGTGGTTTGCGGTATCTCTGGTGGCGGGATACTTCCTGAATGGGGAATGGGATTCCGGACACCAACGGAGGATCCGCGCCGCGCTGACGGTTTTGCTGTGCGGACTGGCACTGTGGACGGGACAAAGGAACTGCCGTCCGTATCTCAGGGTGTACCACCAGGAAGACGAAGCGCAGAGGACCGCGCTGAGGCAGGTTCTGGAGGCGCTGGGATCTGATCAGGAAAATCTGTATCTGATAAAGGGAGGGTGCGTCTCCGAATACAATTGCTATGGGACCTTTGACACCATGCCAGGGGGGATCCTGAATAATATGTGCTGGCTGAGCGGCTGGGACTGCAATCTGGCAGGACAGAAAAAGGTTCTGGAGAATTTTGGGGTTTCCAATCCTTTCCGGGATCTGATAAACCGGCAGGATGTGATCCTGGTGGACAACAATATTGAATTGACGCTGCGGTATATCAGAGCATACTATGACGGGAACGCAGAGGCGGAATTCCTGAAGACGGTGGGAAATGTGAACCTGTACAGGATCGTGTCGGATCCATAGGAAGATAAAAATTCTTGTAGCGCCCTCCCCTCCGTGATAGAATAGGATCACAAACGATCAGGGAGGCAACTGCAGTGAACCGTGATGTACAATTGAAGAAATACGCAAAAAAATTCGATTATTCTTATACCCTGGGAGCGTTTCCCACCATTGAGCTTCTGAAAAACCAGCCCCGGCATGTGCTGAAGGTGCTTCTCCATCCGGATATGAACAGCCAGTCCCAGCTGGAGCTGATCAGCGGTCTGTGCCGGGACAACGGAATTCCTCTGGAGCGGGCTCCCAAGGCGGTGGAGAAGCTGCGGGATAAGGAGAATATCTTTGCCGTGGGCGTATTTGAGAAATATTCCAATGATCTGAATCCCCAGGAAAATCATATTGTTCTGGTAAATCCCAGCGATATGGGAAACATGGGGACGATCATCCGCACCAGTATCGGTTTCGGGATCCGGAATCTGGCGGTCGTGGAGCCGGCGGTGGATCTTTTCAATCCCAAGGTGGTGAGGGCATCCATGGGATCTCTGTTTCAGATGAATTTCCACTATTATCAGAGCTTTGAGGAATACAGAAGCACGGCGGGGCAGCGAAATCTTTATCCCTTTATGCTGAAAGGGGCAGTGCCGCTTCAGGAGCTGGAAAGAGATCCGGGGAAACATTTTCTCTGATTTTTGGAAATGAGGCCACCGGCCTGCCGGATTCTTTTTGTCAGGTGGGGCAGAGTGTCGTCATACGTCATACCGATCATATTGATTCGCTGAACCTGGCTCTGGCTACGGGAATCGGTATCTACGAGTTTACCAGACGGTAATTCCGGGGATGATTCTGCGGCTGGGCGCGGTTTCCGGCGGGCCAGAAAGCATTATCCATCATATGCCGGGGCGATTTTCATATCAAATTTAAGGGTCAGATCCTCTGCCGCTGAAAATATGGGATCTGGCCTTTTGCAATCTTTTACTGCACATTCGACAAATTTTCCACTACAACTTTAATGACAGCGGAGGGATTTTCCGTTATACTATGATATATAGAAAATGTTCTTCCGAAATACGGATCCGGGGAGGCTCTTTGGAACTGGAACCATTCCATTTCACCCTGGCGAAGAACGGTTTCTATGTATACCTGCAGAGGAAGATGCTGAAAGAGTACGAAAAGAGGATCGCTGTTTCCAGGGCAGCGGGGGAATATCCCGCTGCCGGCGGCGGACGATTTTAAAGAACAGAAGATACGGCAATTCCTTTTGCGGCGCGGGAACCGGATCTGCGGTCCCCCTGACGAAATGAAGTTTTCTGCGGGGCGGATGTGCCGACAGATGTTTGCGGGACCGGCCTGGAAAATGGGAGCTTTTATATATTTCCGTTTATAGTCCGGAAGCTTCCCGATGGTCTCAGACGGCTCCCCATATGACAGATCTGCGGCAGAAGATCCGGGGGCGGTTCCTGTGCGGGACCAGGCGTAACAGCTCAGCCTTTCCCCCTGTCCTGCGCGGGCGCTGGTCTGTGAGTACGGCAGATTGGCTGCAGGCGCTGGGGCGGGCAAAACTGAAAGGCTGAACTGTTATGGATCGGGCTGCGCTGCAGAGGATTGGGATAAAGAGTCCGGGAAAATGGTCAGAGAAGAGCAGGGACTGGCAGGGCAGACTGCGGGAGGAGAGAGATGAACGGATTTCAATTTCCCATCATTGATATGAAGGCAACAGGGGAGAGGATAAGAGGCGAATGTCTGCAGCGGGGGTATTCAGCCAGAGAGATCAAAGAATACCTGGGGCTTGGATCCATACAGTCAGTATATAATTGGTTTGGGGGGAAGACTCTGCCCTCCCTGGAGCATATGTTTGCCCTGAGCTGCCTTCTGGCGAAGAGTTTGGAAGAGCTGGTCGTCATGAAGGGCAGGTGTCAGGACCAGGAGGAGGACGCCGGTTTTCATATGTCCCCGGGGAATCCGGTTCCGGCAGAAGATATTGGGAAAGCGGAATCCCGGGAAGATATCCGGGATATGAGCGCCGGAGACAGACTGTGGCAATATTGGAGAAGGGCTCCCTCCGCGGCAGAGGGCGGAGCATACAGCTTTTGACAGTTTTGGCAAAGGATACCAGTGCATTTGTTATTGTGAATATGTACACAATGTTCATATATGTGCGCAATCCATATAATTGTAATCACCATAGACAGAAGGCGGTGATTGCAATATTTAGTTTTGACCCCATGTGGGAGACGATGAGGAAAAAGGGAATATCGCAATATCAATTACTGATGAAGGAAGTGGTCGATCACAGCACGCTGCAGAGGCTGAAGAAAAATAAGAATGTTACACTGCTGACAGTAGATAAGATCTGTAAGGCGCTGGAATGTGATATCAGCCAGGTGGTCAGGCTCAGATATCCGGACGAACAGGAAGACGGGAGACTGGAAAAGGCTGAAGACGGGGAAAAAGGTGAGGAATAGCGGGAATCCAAAGCTTTCGGGCATGCACGGGACTGAAGCCGATGCCCGCAAAGGAGCGGGCATCGGCAGTACCTGCCCTAATCCTGCCGTTCTTCCCGGTTCAGAAGATATCTCTTTCTGGCAAAGCGGATAAAAACATAGAGATACAGCAGGAGTAGCAGAGAAAACAATATGGTAAGCACAAAAGAATCCGGATGTAAATTCCCACTGTCCAGAAACTGGATCTGAGTGATAAGCTGAGGCAGCAGGAGCAGGAAAAAGATCACCAGGAGAGGAATCATCCTGCGCTGGAATACCCGATCGATCAGTTCCAGACGGGAGCGGGAATCGCTGAAGATGGAGGGAAGTTCCTCCCCCTGAGAGCGGGGTTTCCGGAAATAGCTCCAGCCGTTGAATTCACAGATGTATTCCCAGCCGTAATCCTGAAACATCTGGAGATAATATGCGTTGTCTGCAGGCGGTTCATCCGGAAAATCCAGCTGATAGCTCACATCCTCCGGCTCGCATGCCTCAAAATGATAGAAGCCCAGAAAAGTTACCCCCACAAGCTTCCAGCCCTCCCGGTGTCTGGCGTTCAGAAAGACAGCTTCTTCATCATAGTCGGCGATGGTATAGAAACGAAAGATTGTTTTACGCGTTTTCCCACTCATAATTCCACTCCCCTCTGCTGTTGTGGTAGAGCCGCTGAATCCTTTTCAGTTCCAGATCCAGGACCTGGGTGCCCAGCTCTGTGATCAGGTAATATTTTCGCTTTTCCGCTTCCCGGGTAAAGCGGATCAGACCGTCTTTTTCCATCTTAGCAAGACTGCCGTACATGGTTCCGGGGCTGATATTGATCTCTCCCCCGGTCATCTGGGAGACAGTCTGACTGATTTTGTAGCCGTGCATCTCTTCCTGAAGACAGAACAGGATATAGAAGCCCGTTTCCGTCATGGGAACGTATACCCGACGGATTTTTTCATCTAAGGTATCGAAACTTTTTGATCCATTCATAGCAAAGATCCTTTCGCCTGCAGAGGGACACTCCCTCATTTTGATATCAGCGATGTTATATCGTGGTTCGATATATCGTATCTTTATTGTATCGCACTTCGATGTATGTGTCAACAGATAAAGAAAAAACAGTTGACAGAATATGATCCCGTGCATATAATAGACACTATCAATAGCAAAACCGATGAGAAAGAGAAGTAAGCCTTAGAAGAAATCACAGAGAGCGGCAGGTGGTGGGATTGCCGTATGGATTTTAAAGCTGAATGGACTTTCGAGGGCGGCCCGAAGTCAAAGACCCCGCAGCAAGCTACGGGGCATCAAACTTGCAGCGCAAGCAGAGCTGCGGGGTATCTGACCCTCGCGGCAGTCGCCAAATGGACATGCAAGCATGTCCGCTTGGCTCGTTGCCCGCGGGAATGAAAAGAGTAGGCGTCGCCGGGAACCGAACCCGTTATCAATCAGGAGCGTATGTTAGTACGTGAGAAAGAGGGCGAATCGCCAATTTGAGTGGTACCGCGATAATAAAAGTGTTTTATTACCGTCTCAAGCATTGATGCTTGAAGCAGTAATAAAGCACTTTTTTTTTCGCAGGAAACCGGATTCTCTGGTAAAGGGAGATCGCTTTGCGGGAATCGTACGGAGGCGGAATGGAAGCTGCCGTCTTTGCGGCTGGGTTTTCGGTATTTGCGGGATAGTGAAAATTTCCATACAGATCTTAGACAGGAGGAAAAGTGAAATGAAAAAGAAAGCGGTATCTATGATGTTGGCAGCAGTGATGATGATGGCTATGGCCGGCTGCGGAGCGAATACCCAGGCCTCAGCAAAGAGCTCTTCCGGGGAGCCGTCCTATACCATAGGAATCTCTCAGTTTGCGGAGCACGGATCTCTGGACAATTGCAGGGAAGGATTTCTGGAAGGTCTGAAGGAGGAAGGGATCGAAGAGGGAAAGAACCTGACGGTGAAGGTCAGCAATGCCGATTCCGACATGGGAACCGCAGCGCAGATAGCCCAGAGCTTCGTGGGGGATAAAGTGGATCTGCTCTGCGCCATCGCGACTCCCAGCGCCCAGGCTGCTTATAATGCGGCTATGGACGCAGACGTTCCGGTAGTATACACTGCGGTTACCAATCCTGAGGAAGCGGAGCTGGCGGATGCGGATAAGAATCCGGTGGGGGCTGTCACCGGAACCAGCGATCAGCTTCCGGTGGAAGCTCAGCTTCAGATGATCCGGGAGCTGCTGCCCGATGCGAAAACCATTGGAATCCTTTACACTACCAGCGAAGCGAATTCAGTGTACAGTATCAGCCAGTATGAGAAGCTGGTGGGAGAGTATGGATTTGAGCTGGAGACGGCGGGGATCACCAGTACTTCGGAGATTTCCCTGGCAGCGGCGGATCTGCTGGATAAAGTGGATTGTCTGACAAATCTTACGGATAATACGGTGGTCAGCGCCCTTCCCACCATTCTGGCAGCGGCCAATGAGAAAAACATTCCGGTATTCGGCAGTGAGATCGAACAGGTGAAGATCGGCTGCCTGGCGGCCGAGGGATTGGATTATGTGAATCTTGGAAAGGAAACCGGGAAAATGGCGGCCCAGATCCTGAAAGGAGAGGCCAGCGCCCAGGAAATGCCGTACCAGCTCCTGACGGAAAGCAGCCTGTATATCAACCAGGCAGTGGCGGATAATCTGGGGATCTCCATTCCGGACTCCATGACGGAAGAGGCAGTGGAAATTTTTGAGGAGATCACTGAATAAAAGGAAGGCCGGACTGTCATCAGCAGTAAGGCAGACAGTAAGAATGATGCGGGAGGGAGCAGAATGGATTTTTTGATCACAATTATAGAACAGGGCCTGATCTACGGCATTCTGGCGCTGGGAATTTATATCACATATAAGATACTGGATTTTCCGGATCTGACGGTGGACGGGAGCTTTCCCCTGGGAGCGGCGGTCACGGCGGCGCTGATCACCCGGGGAGTGAACCCTTACCTGACGCTTCCTCTGTCTTTTCTGGCTGGTGTGGCGGCAGGCGTCTGTACCGGGCTGATCCATGTGAAATGCAAAGTGAGGGATCTGCTGTCGGGAATTATCATGATGACGGCGTTGTATACCGTGAACCTGATGGTGGCGGGGACCAACAATGTACCGCTGTTTTCCCAGGAGACCATCTTTAAAAACTCCATGCTGGAGGGGATTTTCGGGGAGGAGATCCCCGGATATGTGACCATCGTGGTGATCCTGATCGTGGTGATCATCTGTAAGCTCCTGCTGGATTTTTACCTGAAGACCAAGTCCGGTTATCTGCTCCGTGCAGTGGGAGACAACGATAATCTGGTAACTTCTCTGGCCAAAGACAAAGGAAATGTGAAGATCCTGGGACTGGCCATTGCCAATGGTCTGGTAGCTCTGGGCGGAAGCGTATTCTGCCAGGAGGAAAAGGTTTTTGATATTTCCGTGGGTACCGGATCCATGGTGATCGGACTGGCCAGCGTGATTATCGGCATCAGTCTTCTGAAAAAACTGACCTTTGTGAAAGCTACCACGGCGGTATTTGTGGGAGCGATCATTTATAAGGCCTGTGTAGCGGTGGCGATCAAGTTTTTCGAACCCCGGGCCATGAAACTGATAACAGCGGTTCTGTTCCTGGTGATCCTGATCGTCAGCATAGAGAGAAAGCAGAAGATCAGAAAGAGCCTGGACGGCGCGGAAGGAGGAGCCCATGCTTGAATTACAGCACATTGATAAATATTACAATCCGGGAACGGTGAATGAGATGTGCCTGTTCCGGGATTTCAGCCTGACAGTGGAGGATGGTCAGTTTGTCTCAGTGGTGGGAAGCAACGGTTCCGGCAAGACCTCCATGCTGAACCTGATCTGCGGCAGCATCGACCTGGACGGAGGAGCCATCCTTATCGATGGGCGCGATATCACAAAAGAAAAGGAATACAAACGGCTGCGGCGCATCGGAAGAGTCTACCAGAATCCGGCGCTGGGAACCTGCCCCAACATGACGATCCTGGAAAATATGGCCATGGCGGACAACAAAGGGAAATTTTTCGGGCTCGGAAGAGGCACTGACAGATCCAGGATCGGTGCTTACCGGGAAATGCTGGCCCAACTGAATCTTGGTCTGGAAGATAAGATGAATGTGAAGGTGGGGAGCCTTTCCGGCGGTCAGCGGCAGGCAATGTCCCTGCTGATGTCAACCATGACGCCCATTGATTTCCTGATCCTGGATGAGCATACCGCGGCGCTGGATCCCAAGACTGCGGAGCTGATCATGGAACTCACTGACAGGATTGTGAGGGAAAAGAAGCTGACCACCATTATGGTGACCCACAACCTGCGGTATGCGGTGGAATATGGGGACCGTCTTCTGATGCTGCACCAGGGGCATGCCGTGATGGATGTGTCCGGGCAGGAAAAACAGTCTCTGAAGGTGGAGGAGATCCTGGACAAATTCAATGAGATCAGCATCGAGTGCGGGAACTGAGGGGCTTTTTCAGGGATCAGCCTGCCCGCAGATAACGGATTGCGGACAGGGCGGCCCTGGCCCCTTCTCCTACAGCCACAGAAACCTGAAGGATCCCTCCGATGCAGTCGCCGGCGGCGAATACCCCGGGAAGCCCGGTGGACATCTGTTCATTCACCACGATCCGGTTATCTTCCAGGGGGATCCCCAGTTTTCTGGCCAGATCGCTACCCTTGGCAGTTCCCAGAGCCACGAACAGGCAGGCCGCTTCCAGGGAAGTGCCATCGGCCAGCAGGATTTTTTCCATCCGGTCCTCTCCGGACAGTTCCCGCACCGGTGTGGTACACACGGTGACCTCCGGGGGAAACTGGGCCGAGGGTTCCGCTCCGTTGGTGAGCAGAGTCACCTGTCCGGTGACGGGCAGAAGCTCCCGGACCTCATGAAGGGCATACTCTCCGCTTCCCAAAACTGCCACATCCCTTCCTCTGTAAAGAAAGGCATCACAGACGGCACAGTAGCTGACGCCTTTCCCCTCCAGCCGGTCCAGATTCCGGATGGGGACCATTTTCCGGGAAGTTCCGGTGGTAAGGATGATGGAGCGGGCTTCCAGCTGGTCCCGGGCGGTGGTGAGCGTATAGCTGCCGTCCCAGGAAATCCCCACCACCTCATCCTGCCATACTTCTCCGCCCAGTTCCCGAACCTGGGCTTTGCCTGTCTCTACAAGCTGATGACCGGATATCGGCTTTTCCAGTCCAAAGTAATTCTGAATGAGCTCAGCCTTTTCCAGAGCTCCGTTATCCTTCCCGATCACTGTAACGGAATATCCCGCCCGTAAAAGATACAGTGCGGCGGAAAGTCCCGCCGGACCGTTTCCTATGATAGCTGCGTCCTGCATGACAGTTACCTCCTGAAATTTTTACCTGACTCCCGCGGCAGCCAGGCGGATGTGCAAGCCTGATGCCAGGCTGCCTGAAGCGGGGGCTTTGACTGTACGAAACAGTTCCAGTCTGCCTTATGATTTTTCCGGCTGCTGAATTCTTACTATATAATATAGGCAAAAACCGGTGAAATGATATCGGTTTTGTGACCGGGTTACATTTGCGGAGTGGATTGCTTTTTTGGGAGATCCATACTATCATAAAATGGATATGAGTGATGGCTGCCGGGGGGCACGCGGGAATAAAACAGGATGGTTGGATGATATGAAGGAAAAAAATGAAAAGTGGCTGGACTGGGCTATTGAGCTGCAGAGCCTTGCGCAGGCCGGACTGACCTACGGGCGGGATGTGTATGACAGAGAGCGGTACCAGAGGATTCGTGAGATTTCGGCGGAGATGGTGTCCTATAAGACAGAGATACCGGTGGACAAGGTGAAAGATCTGTTCTGCAATGAAACGGGATATCAGACGCCGAAGCTGGACACAAGAGCGGCTGTTTTTAAGGAGGACAGGATCCTTCTGGTCAGGGAAAATGACGGGAAATGGTCGCTGCCCGGAGGATGGGTGGATGTGAATGTATCTGTGAAGGAAAATACCATTAAGGAAGTGAAAGAGGAAGCCGGATTGGATGTGACTGCTGACAGGATCATTGCGGTGCAGGACAGGAATAAGCATAACCTTCCTGTATACGCCTATGGCATATGCAAGATTTTTGTGCTCTGCACTGTTTTGGGAGGAGAATTTCAGAGAAACACAGAAACCACGGGATCCGGCTATTTTGCCCGGAATGAGCTGCCCCGGCTGGCGGAGGAGAAAAATACAGAGGAACAGATTGATCTGTGCTTCCGGGCATACAGGGAAAAGAACTGGGAGACACAGTTTGACTGAGCGGCGCAGGGCGCGGCTGCCTGAGAAGGATGGCAGTGAAGCCGGAGGGATGCACTGTAACGGAGAAGGAACCGCCCCTGGGAAATGTTTTCGGAAGCCTCAAAAAGAAAGGATATTTTATGACCACAGAAAGATTATATTATCAGGACGCGTATCAGAAGGAATTTGACGGCACTGTACTGGAGTGCAGGAGGAGCCAAAAGGGATGGGAGATCCGTCTGGACCGGACGGCTTTTTATCCGGAAGGAGGAGGACAGCCCTGCGATATTGGAACACTGGATCAGATTCCGGTGGAGGACGTCCAGGAAAAGGACGGAGAGATCTGGCATTTTGTGAGTGAGCCTGTGGAAAGCGGCACGCCGGTGCATGGGAAGATCTGCTGGGAAAGGAGATTTGATCTGATGCAGCAGCATTCGGGGGAGCATATTGTCAGCGGACTGATCCACGAAAAATATGGCTGCGACAATATCGGATTTCATATGGGGCCGGAGCTGATCACCATCAATTTTAACGGGGAGATCCCGCCGGAGGGACTGGAGGAGATCGAACAGAGGGCTAACCGGTATGTGTGGGAAAACCGGCCCACAGAGATCTCCTGGCCGTCGGCTGCCCAGCTGGAGAAGATCCCCTACCGGAGTAAAAAAGAGCTGGAGGGGGATGTGCGGATCGTCACCTATCCGGGGGCGGATATCTGTGCATGCTGCGGAATCCATGTGGCGCATTCCGGTGAGATCGGACAGATCATGCTGGTATCTTCCCAGCGGGCCAAGGGCGGTACCCAGGTGGAGATGCTCTGCGGCCGGAGAGCGCTGCGCTTTTCCAATGAGATGAAGACACAAAACCGGAAAATATCGGTGCTGCTGTCCGCAAAGCTGAAGGAGACAGCTCAGGCGGTGGAAAAACTGAATCAGGAATATCAGCAGACCAAATTCCGTCTGGTGGGAATGGAGCTGGAGCGTTTTGCGTCTATTGCGGAAAATCTGAGAGGGAAGGGAGACCAGCTGATTTTTCAGGAAGACCTGGCTCCTGACAGTGTTCGGAAGCTGGCGGCTGGGGTGATGGAGACCTGTAAAGGCCGGTGCGCCGTATTTTCCGGAAAGGACGGGGAGGGGTACCGCTATGCTGTGGGACTGGAGAATGGCGATCTGCGGGAGTGGACCAGAAGGATGAATCAGGCGCTGCAGGGAAGAGGCGGAGGAAAGCCTTTCTTCGTACAGGGATCGGTACAGGCCACCCGGGAGGAGATCGAGGCATTTTTCCGGGAAAACTAAGAGGACGGGAGAGGTGCTGATATGGTGAAAATTCATGGATTTCAAAAGCTGACGCTGCTGGATTATCCGGGAAAACTGGCGTGTACCATTTTTCTGGGAGGCTGCAATTTCCGGTGCCCCTTCTGTCACAACGGCAATCTGGTGCTGCATCCGGAGCGGGAGCCGGTGATACCTCAGGAGGAGGTTATGGGAACCCTGAAAAAAAGAACCGGAATCCTGGACGGGGTCTGCATTACAGGAGGGGAGCCCACGCTGAATCCCAGACTGCCGGAATTTATCGGAAGGATCAAGGAGATGGGGTACGCGGTGAAGCTGGATACCAACGGCAGCCGCCCGGAGGTGGTACAAGGACTGGTGCGGGATGGACTGGTGGATTATGTGGCCATGGATATTAAAAATTCTCCCCGTATGTATCAGCTTACCGCCGGGGTCCGGGAACCGGACCTGACGAAGATCAATGAGACGGTGGAATTTCTGAAGATGGGAACCGTGGAGTATGAATTCCGCACCACTGTCATGCGGGAACTGCACCGGAGGGAGGAGTTCCGGGAGATCGGCAGATGGCTGGCCGGAAGCCAGAGATACTATCTGCAGGCGTACCGGGAATCGGAGCAGGTGATCCGTCCGGTATATACCAGCTATTCCGGGGAACAGATGGAAAATTTCTGTCAGATGCTGCGGGGACAGATCGCCCAGGTGGAAGTTCGGGGAGTGTAGCGCTTCGGAGGCAGCGGTTGGTTTGTAAACGGCTGCCTCCGGATCTTCCCGGTTCAGTAAATGAAGCGGTACCAGTAACCGAACTGGCCCGGGCGGATGGCCTGGCCGCCGGAGGGCTTGAAGTTGGGAAATCCGAACATTCCGGCCAGAAAACGCTCTTTTTCATCATAAGTTCCGGGAACGCCCATCACATAGCCGCTGTCTTTTCCGGTATCATCCTGGAAAATTCCCAGGAAAAAGTGCTGGTAGATCTGACAGCTGTGGGCGAGAAACTGATTGGATCCCAGAAACCAGGACTGCTTCCGCAGGTCAGGAAGATCCTTCATGGTAAGCTGGACACAGTCGTGGATCTGTCCGTCCGGAAATGGCCGGATATGGGGATACGTGTCCTGGAGAAGCTGCCAGCGGTCGGCGGAGTTTCCGGACTCATTCATATGGGGCCGGGTACCTCTCAGGATATCTTCCGGCGAGGGAACGGGGCCGGTGGGAAAATCTTCGGGAGAGGCTATGGGCTGGGAATCCGTATCCTCCGGTTCCTGCTGCCCGGAGAACGCCTCCTGCCGTCTTGCGGACTGCTCCTGCATTTCCTGAGGAGAGCCGGGATCCTCCTGTTCTTCTGCGTCTTCTGCGCATGGATCCGGTTCCGCATTCTGTGAGTGCGGAGAAAATACCGAAGCGGCGTCCTGCGGCCGGAACGAGGGGTCCTTCTCAGTATCCGCAAGGTTCCCGGAGGAGGAGCCAGCCTCCTGCTCCTGGGCAGATACCGGAAATTCTTCAGGGACGATTTCCCCTTCGGACTCCACGGAAGCTGCCTGTACGGCCTCCGGAGGAAGGAAGTTTTCCGGATGCAGAGTCAGATCCGTCCATCCGGTGGCATAGACGCCTCCTGTATCGGACTGGATGATCAGACCGCCCAGATCCCCAAAGGAATACAGGCCTCCGATGCTGCCGGGATCCGGCTGGAACAGCCCGTAGACAGTTCCCCGGCTGTAGGCCGCTTCTCCCAGCAGAACGCCCAGGAGCTGCCCGTTGGAATGGACGAAGGCATAGACCTGAAACGCGGGGGTGTAGGGGAACGGAGGAAATTTCATATGTACCTCGATCTTACAGTGGTCATTCCGGACTTCCACCCGGGAAAAACCACAGTTGCGTTTTTTGATATCCTTCTGATATTCATAGATGTAAGATACAAACCTTTTATATTCAGACAAAACCGACACTTCCTTTTGGGAGTTTTCTATGACAGGATATGCGGGGAAGGCTCCGGGTATTCCTGCCGGTGAGGGAGAAAAAATGACCACATTGGAAAAACAGGAAAAATATATGCGGGAAGCTATCCGCCAGGCAAGGAAGGCGGAGGCGCTGATGGAAGTTCCCATCGGCTGCGTGATCGTCTTTGAGGACAGGATCATCGCCCGGGGATACAACAGGCGGAATACGGATAAAAATACCATTTCCCATGCGGAGATGAACGCTATCCGGAAGGCCAGCAAAAAACTGGGGGACTGGAGACTGGAGGGGTGTACCATGTACATTACCCTGGAGCCCTGTCAGATGTGTGCCGGGGCCATCGTGCAGGCCAGGATCACAGAAGTGGTCATCGGCAGCATGAACCCCAAGGCCGGATGCGCCGGCTCTGTGCTGAACCTTCTGGAAATGAAGGAGTTCAATCATCAGGTGAAGGTGACCCGGGGAGTTCTGGAGGAGGAGTGCAGCGGGATGCTGTCGGATTTTTTCCGGAGACTGCGGGCAAGGAAGAAAAAACCGGAAGAGCCGGCCGAAAGGGGATAATGACTGTGACTTTACTGCGGCATTTTCGGGGAAAATCTTCCGCTGAGAACCACTGGAAGACAGGGGACGGCATGTGCTTCTGCGGGGCGCTGCGTTCCGTATTTTCTTCTTGAGGCCAGAGCAGGGCAGGGCTATAATAGAACCAGAGCAGCAGTCAGGCCGGACTGACAAAAACCGGGACCCGAAAGGGGCCTGAACGAAAACGGGAGGAATGATCAGATGAAATTCGCAATTATTTATTACAGCAAAACAGGGCATACCAGGGAAATGGGTGAGGTGATCGCCGAAGGAATCGCCAGGCAGGGGGGCGAGACCCGGCTGTTTTCCATCGAAGAACCCCTGGATCAGGAGTACATCAATTCCTGTGACGGGGTACTGTTCGGTACGCCCGTGTATCTGGCAAATACCTGCTGGCAGATGAAAAAGTGGTTTGATACGGAAAGCGCTTCTGTAAAGCTGGCCGGAAAGCTGGGGGGAGTATATTCCACCGCCCATTACGCTCAGGGAGGCGGGGATGTGGCGATCCTGACCCTGATCGGCCATCTGCTGGTGAAGGGCATGCTGGTATATTCCGGAGGCGCCTCTCTGGGTAAGCCTTTTATCCATCTGGGGCCGGTGGCATTGGATGCAGTGGACGGCCATTACGAGAGCTGCAAGGCAGATTTTGAGATTTACGGGGAACGTTTTGCCGCAAAAGCAAGAGAGCTTTTTGAAAAATAATGGTACAGAAGAGGATTTCCAATTTTGATATCCGGCAGATCCATGCTTCCGGGCAGTGCTTCCGCATGGAGGACGCCGGGGGAGGGCGCTTCCGGATCCTGGCGCAGGATCGGTATCTGGAGCTGACTCAGCGGGGGGAGGAATGTGAATTTTCCTGCTCCTCCCGGGAGTTTGATGGATTTTGGAGCAGATATTTTGATCTGGACGGCGATTACGCAGGACATATTGCTTCCATTGATCCGGAGGATGATTATCTGAGCGGAGCTTCCCGGATGGGAAGCGGGATCCGGATCCTGCGGCAGGATCTGTGGGAAATGATCGTCACTTTTCTGATCTCCCAGCAGAACCATATCGCCAGGATCCGCCGCTGTGTGGAGAATATCTGCCGGGTATACGGAGAGGAGAAGGAAGCCATGGGGAGGCGGTACTATGCGTTTCCCACACCTCAGAAACTGGCCGGTGCCCGGGAAGAGGAGCTTTTCGCCTGTAATCTGGGATACAGAAGCAAGTATGTTCTGCGGACGGCCCGGAGTGTGGCGGGAGGCCAGGCGGATCTGGACCGGATCGCGGGGCTGGAGTATCCGGAGGCCCGGGAAGAGCTGCTGAAGCTGTACGGTGTGGGGCAGAAGGTGGCGGACTGTATCTGCCTGTTCGGACTGCACTGTCTGGAGGCGTTTCCGGTGGATACCCATATCCGGCAGGCCATGGAGAAGCATTATCCGGAGGGATTTCCCATGGAACGGTACGCCGGACGCCAGGGGGTGCTGCAGCAGTATATCTTCTACCGGGAGCTGACAGAGCAGGGGAGGAACGGGCTCTGAGAACCCGGTAAAAAAATGATCACAATTCCGCCTTTCACTGTGCCGCCGCATCTGAGGGGTAGCCCGGAGAACATATAATATTTAGAGAAATTTAAGGAGTCGGAGCGCTGATTTCGTGTATAATGAGGGGAGGGCATTCCTGTTTGGCGCAGGGCGCTGTTACAGCTTGCCCGTGAACTTTCATGAAGGGACAGCGGAGAGGCCTGCAGCCTCAGCGCTGTCAGAATGGAATCAGCGGAACGGCAGATAGGGCTTACAGATCCGGCAGTTCCGAGTATAAGGGGAGTGATCAGATGATTTGTCCAAAGTGTAAAAATGAGGTGACAGGCAGATTCTGCAGTTACTGCGGAGCGCTGCTGCAGCCGGACGGATCGGCAGAAGATCTGCTGAAAGGTCCTGACCGGAAGGCGGGAAAGTCTCCGTTGGGGGCCGGAAGGGAGTTCTCCGGGGATCCGGGAAGCGGGAAGGGACAGATGGATCCGGAGGAATTTCCATGGGAAGAGATGGATCTGGGGCAGACAACCGGGGAGATCCGCGCTTCCCAGCAGCTTGCCCGGGCGCTTCGGGGAGAAGAAAATCTGCAGGCTGCAAAGCCAGGAAGCGGACCGGCCGATGAAAATACAGCAGGACAGGACCGTGGGGATACCGCTGTCCAGGGAAGGAAAACGTCCGGAACGGCAGCTTCGGGAACGAAAACCCCAGGGAAAGACCGGACGGCAGCTTCCGGGCGTGTAAAGGTTAAAAATACAACGAAAAAGAAAACCAAGGTAAAACGAAAAGGAAAGAATCCGCTCTCTTCCGCCGTCTCTTCCGCAGCTTCCGCAGCCGCAGGAGGAACCCGGACGGTATGGAAGACGGCAGTTATGCTGCTTCAGGTGATCTGCTTTGTTTTGATGGCGTATCTGACGCTGCGTTTCGTAAAGGAATTCTGGGACCAGCGGTCTGCGCTGGGGGCGCTTCAGGGAATTCTGGCAGAAAGAAATCTGGCTGCCACGGTCTATGTGGCAGCGGCTGTCTGCACCGGGGCATTCGGAGCAGTACAGGCACTCTGGAGCCTGGGAAGAAAGAAATTCGCAGACCATGGGCGGCTGCGGAGATACGATGCAGGACGGGGAATGATGGGATTTTTTGTTTTCCTTCTTTTGGGGCTGGCGGCCAGGTATGTGAGCGGTCTGCTCCCCTCCGGGCTGTGGCTGTTTCTGGGGATCCGGCAGTATTTCGCTGTGATCAGCGCAATGGGAGGCTCAATGATCGCGCTGAGCCTTCTGGGAATCGTCCTGTGCATCGTGCGGAAGGTGGGAACCAGGTAAAAGGTATGAAAAAGCTGCCTCCAGGTTGGGAGAGCAGCTTTTTTGTGCGCTGGCGGCAGGCAGGCGGGCCTTTTGCGGATTTTTCTGACCTTCGGCCGGCTGCGGATATCGGACTGCAGTACAGCACTGGTCAGGTGGTATTTGGGCCTTCTGCTGTCCTGAGGGAACCAGTCTGCTGGTGGTAATTACTTTTAACATAATTGGGAAACCTATATCAGAAGGAGGAGCCGGATGGCTGACTGAGCCGCGAAAATTTATTTTTCTATTGCATAAGCGCTGTTTTTATGATATCTTTATGGAACTGTTAAAATAATATCAATCTACGATGTTTTGTGGAGGAATTTGCATGGCAGGAAAAGGAAAATCAGGCTTTTTCGGAGGCATTCATCCTACGGATGGATTTGACAAGGCGCTGACAGATCAGAAGCCGGTCCGGAATTATGAGCCGAAAACAGTGACGATTTATCTGAATCAGTCTCTTACCGGCGGATGCAGACCGCTGGTTTCCCAGGGAGACCGGGTGACGCAGGGACAGCTGATCGCCAGGTCGGAAGGATTTGCCAGAGATCATCTGCATGCCAGTGTCACCGGACGGGTGGTGCAGATCAAAGAGGTGGAGGAACAGGGAAAGTTCCGGGAGGCATTTGTGATAGAACGGGAGACGGACCGGAAGGAGCCGGAAGCCCCGGAAAAAAACAGAACTTATGAGGAGGGATTTCCTGATCTGTCCGGGTGTACCAGAGAAGATATCCTGAAGGGTATCATGGAAGGCGGCCTGGTAGGAATGGGAGGAGCCGGATTTCCTACTTATAAAAAATATGACGGCCAGAAGCTGGACTGGCTGCTGATCAATGCCGCAGAGTGTGAGCCCTACCTTACGTGTGATCACCGGCTGATGCTGGAGGAAGGTTACCGGGTGCTGAACGGAGTCAGGCTGCTTTTGAAAGCGTCCGGCGCCAGGAAGGCCTATATCTGCATGGAGGAAAATAAACAGGATGCGGCCATGCATCTGATGGAACTGATGGCAGGATCAAAGGAGCAGGGGAAAGAGGTTTCCGGGAAGGACAGGCTGCAGGAGTCTGTGGAGATCCGTCTGCTGCCGGTACGGTATCCCCAGGGAGGGGAGCGCCAGCTGATCCAGACTGTTCTGGGGGTGGAGGTGCCCATGGGCGGGCTGCCGGCCTCCGTAGGCGCGGTGGTGAGCAATGTCGGGACTGCGGCCGCTGCCTGTGACGCGGTGCTAGGAGGAAAGCCTCTGACTCACCGGATCGTCACGGTGACGGGGCTGGTAAAGGAACCGGGAAATTACCGGGTGCCGCTGGGAACTCCCATCCGGGAACTGCTTTCTGCCTGCGGCGGTGTTTCCGCCGGGAAAAAACGGGTGATCATCGGAGGCCCTATGACAGGAAACTGCGCAGCGGTGGACTGGGACGGCGAAGAGCTTCCTTTTGTGACAAAAACCACTTCCGGCGTGGTGGTGCTGCCGGAATTTTCCAGTGAGGAGCAGCCGTGTATCCGCTGCGGGGGATGCGCCCAGGTCTGCCCGGCGGGTCTTACTCCTTTTCAGATCGACAGCGCGTACCGGGAGGAAGACTATGACTTGTGTGAAACCCTGTATGCCAGCGAATGTATTGCCTGCGGCTGCTGTTCTTATATCTGTCCGGCCAGGCGGGAGCTGACATGGACTGTGCGGTCTGCCAGGGATATGGTAAAACAGAGAATGCGCGAGAGAAAGGCGGCGAAGTGATGAAAGAACGATTGAAACATGTGGGACCACATCTGCGGTCTCCCAGGACCACCCGGGCGGTGATGCTGGATGTGGCCATTTCACTGGTGCCCGCTCTTCTGGGGGCAGTGTATTTCTTTGGAATCCGGTCGCTGTATATGACGGCATTTTCTGTGGCTGTCTGTGTTCTGACAGAATATCTCTGGCAGAAGCTGACTGGAAAGCAGGTAACGGCAGGAGATTTCAGCGCGGTGGTAACGGGAATGCTGCTGGCGTTTAATCTGCCTGTGACTACTCCTCTGTGGGCCATCGGGGCGGCTGCGGTGTTTGCGATACTGGTGGTAAAGCAGATGTTCGGCGGAATCGGAAACAACTTTGTGAATCCGGCGCTGATGGGCCGTTTGCTTCTGATGGTGGCATGGCCGCAGACAGTCATGCAGTATGTGGTACCCAATACCATACAGCAGACGGATGCCGTATCCTCCGCAACGGTGCTGGGAGCTGTCAAGGGCGGGGCGGAAAACGCCTACAGCTACTGGCAGATGTTTATCGGAGAGATGCCGGGAGCCATCGGAGAGACCAGCAAGCTGCTGCTTCTGGTGGGATTTATTTATCTGTGCTATAAAGGAGCGGTGAATCTGGAAGCGGCGCTGGCTTACATTGCCACGGTGACGGTGCTTACGTTTGTGTTTGGCCCCTCGGGCCTGTTTACCGGGGATATCCTGGGAAATCTTCTGGGAGGCGGTCTGATTCTGGGCGGCTGTTATATGCTGACGGATTATGCGTTCGTGTCCAGGAGAGGGAAACTTTTATACGCAGTGACCGCCGGAGTGATCACGGCGGCCATCCGGATCTTCAGTCTGTATCCGGAAGGGATCTGTTTCGGAATCCTGACGGCTAACTGCCTGGCGGGACTGATGTCCATGCTGTACAGGAAACATGTGTACGGTGTGGCGCCGAAAAAGGAACGGGGATAAAACAAAGAGATAGAAGGAGTGGAAAGATGATGAATAAGGATGTAAAAGGAATTCTGGCCCTGGCTGTGGTGACAGCCCTGTCTTTCGGCGTGATTTTCGGAACGGGAAAGCTGACCAGGGATGAAGGTGCGGCGGAAGGCGAAACCGAAGGAACTGTGAAGGCGGAACTGGATACTTCCGGGGCTGAGAATATCGAGAAAGCTGTGCAGATGGAAGACGGAAGCTATGTGGTGTCCGTGAAAGCCGCCGGCTATGGCGGGGATATCCGGATGGATGTGACCTTTGACGGGAATGGCAGCACCATCAGGAGCCTGGCGGTTACAGAGCAGTCGGAGACGGAAAACCTGGGAGCCAGAATTACGGAGGACGAGTTCCTGTCCCAGTTTTCGGGAATCCAGGCGCCCGTATATCTTCCGGGGATGACTCTGGAGACAGAGGGACAGGAAAGCGAAGAGACGGCAGATGGTGAGGAAAGCCAGACTGGGGATCCGCTGGATGGGGCCGTGTACACGGACGGAAGCTATGAAGCCAAGGCAGAGGCTCCGGATGACAATGGATTTGTGGAGCAGGTGACCATGACTGTGGAGAACGGGAAGATCACGGAGATGAACTGGGACTGCGTAAAAGAGGATGGGACCAGAAAGAGTGAGCTGGCTGAAAACGGAGAGTATGTAATGACAGAGGACGGTCTCAACTGGGCGGAACAGTCCAGGGCGCTGACAGACGCGGTGATCGAAAACCAGTCTCTTGGTTTCCTGACCATGGATGAGCAGACCAAGACGGATGCGGTGGCAGGCGTGAGCATTTCTGTAGGTGGTTTTGAAAAGCTGGCCCGTCAGTGTATGGAGGAGGCAGCCGGTATCAGTGCGCCGGTGACCCTTGCGGACGGCAGCTATGAGGCGCAGGCGGATTCCGCGGATGACAACGGATTCGTGGAGCAGGTGACCATGACTGTGGAGAACGGGAAGATCACGGAGATGAACTGGGACTGTGTAAAAGAGGATGGGACCAGAAAGAGTGAGCTGGCTGAAAACGGAGAGTATGTAATGACAGAGGACGGTCTTAACTGGGCGGAACAGTCCAGAGCGCTGACAGACGCAGTGATCGAAAACCAGTCTCTGGGCTTCCTGACCATGGATGAGCAGACCAAGACGGATGCGGTGGCAGGTGTGAGCATTTCTGTGGGAGGCTTTTATCAGCTGGCCCAGGAGTGCATCGGACAGGCATCCGGTCAGGAGAACGGCGGTGATGCCCAGACAGACGGCCAGGAGACCGGAGAAAATGCCCAGGCATCTGAGGAAAGCGGAGAAGGAAGTCAGGCCGGAACACAGATCGATGCTGTATCCGGAGCGACAATCTCCTCCACCGCTGTGGCAACAGGAATCAATGAAGCATATCATTATCTGCAGTCTGCTATGTAACAGCGGACAGAAAGGCTGAACCATGAGTAATGTGAAATATCCCGCACTGGCGGCAGCGCTGTCCATGGTGTTATTTTCCGGCGGAATAAAGGAAGCGTTTCCAGCCGGGATCCTGGTGCTGACTGTTTTCGTCTTTGCGGAAGTCCTGAAAAATTTTCTGGAACCGCACCTTCCGGTCTGGAGTCTGCGGGGCTGTGTGCTGGTGGCTTCGGCAGCGGTAAGCGCGGCCGCTTTCAGATGGGCCTGGTATGGCCTGGGGATGGAGATGTCCCTGCTCCTCTGGATCATGACGGCAGCGGTGGGGCTTCTGGCCGGATATCAGGTACTGTGCTGGAGCCCGGAGGCAGATTATGGGGAAATCCTGTGGCAGTCGGCTATTCTGTGGTTTTTCTGGATCCTGCTGGCAGGTGTCAGAGAATTTGCCGCATACGGAGACGTAGCCGGAAATCATCTGGCGGATCCCGGCTTTATGTCCAAGACCTTCGGTGAACCCATTTTCGGTTTCCTTACCGGAGGACTGGCGCTGGCTTTTACCAACGGTATTCTGAAGCAGTCCGCTCCCCGAATGGAGTCCATGGTGAGCATGGTACCTGCAGTGATCTTCGCCCAGCCCTATGCTCTGGAGTCTGTTCCTGGGCTGGCAGGCGTTCTGATCACCATTCTGGTGCCTCTGGTGCTGTTCTGGTCTGTGCGGAAATACCTGCGGTTTTCCAGACCTGGAAAAGCCTACCGGAATCTTCCGGTGGAAATGCTTTCCATGGGTCTGATCTATATGATCCTGAATATTTACTGATGACAGCTCCGGCATCGGCTAAGGCCCGGTGTGAGATTAATATAGGCAGGAGATTCGGGAATCCCCGGAAAATCAGAAAGTTGCAGCTGATTTTCCGGGGATTTTTCTGTTTTCCCAAAAGAAAATGGGGGAAATGGAAAGAGTTAGGCGGACTCTCAAATAAAACATGAAAAAAATGATGATTGACACTGATATTTTCCGGAATATATAATAAAAACCTATTCTTGAACAGGCAGAATGGAATGAGGAAAGGGGGAAGAAACACATGATCGAAGCGAGGGATCTGACGAAGGAATTCCGGATACCGGTGAAGCAGCCGGGTCTGGCAGGCGCCGTCCGCCATTTGTTCCACGGAGAGTACACCACCAAGACGGCAGTGAACCATGTGGATTTTTCCATTGACCAGGGGGAAGCGGTGGCCTACATCGGTCCCAACGGGGCGGGAAAGTCCACAACCATCAAGATGCTCACCGGGATCCTGAAGCCCACATCCGGAATGGTTTTGGTGAACGGTATTGATCCGCAGAAGGAACGGATCCGGAATGCCAGGAACATCGGTGTGGTATTCGGACAGCGCACACAGCTTTGGTGGGATATTCCGGTGGAGGAATCCCTGACATTGCTGAAGAACATTTACCAGGTTCCGGATCGCGTATACCTGGAAAACATGAAGCTTTTTAACGATATCTTCGGTCTGGGTGAATTCATCGGAAGACCGGCCAGAAGGCTGTCTCTGGGACAGCGAATGCGGGCGGATCTGGCGGCGGCGCTGCTGCACAATCCGTCCACTATTTTTTTAGATGAACCGACCATCGGACTGGATGTGGGGACAAAGGAAGCCATGCGGGAGCTGATCCAGAAGATCAACCGGGAGCGGGGCGTGACAGTGATCCTTACCAGCCATGACCTGAAGGATGTGGAAGATATCTGCCGCAGGATCATTGTGATCGATGATGGAATCGTGGTCTGCGATAAGGCCATTGACCAGCTTACCAGGGAATACCCCATGGACAGGGGAATCCGGATCACCCTGGATGGCGCGGGAACGGGGCTTTTGGAAAAGCTGAGAGGGCTTGGCGGCATTACATATCTGGATATGCCGGATGAGTATACGGTAGAGATTGATTTTAAACAGGACGCCCACACGGCCTTCGATCTGGTACGATGGGTGGACCAGTACGCCAGGATCCGGGATTTTCAACTGAAAGAGCCCAGTATTGAGAGAGTGATCAAAAAGATCGTGACCGGGCACGGAACTGTACAAGAGTTAAAAGCCCTGCAGCAATGATGCACGGTGAAGGAGGTGGGGGAAATGAGAAGAATTGGTAGATTTTGGAAGAGATACAGTGGATTTGCCCGGTGCGCCATGGAAATGCGGATGGCATACCGGACAGGCTTTCTCTTCAATTGGGTGTCCAGCCTGGTGGGGATTCTGGTTTCCATCTTTTTGTGGCGGGTTTTGTTTCAGGCACAGAGTACCATTCAGGGATATGACTGGAATCAGATGGTCCTGTATGCCCTGATCGTTGCCCTGTTAAATGCCACGATCAGTATGAGTACAGAAATGAATCTTTCGGAGAAGATCCTGGATGGATCCATTGCCAGCGATCTGACGAAACCGGTGGACATTCAGCATATGAGTTTTTTCCAGGCGCTGGGAGAGTCCGCGGTAGAGGGAGGGGGATTCCTGGTAGTGGTTTCCGCGATGGCTCTTCTTTTGACGGATCTGTCAGAGTATCTGATTCCGGCCAGGCTCCTGCTGTTTGCCCTGAGTCTGGTGCTGGCATTTCTACTGAAATTCTGTCTGGCCTATCTGGGCGGCCTGTTGTGTTTTTTCACCTCTAACGGGTACGGTGTGGTGTACCTGCGGCAGGTGATCACAGATGTTTTTTCCGGAGCCATGCTGCCGCTCAGTTTTTACCCGCTGTGGTTCCAGAAGCTGGCAAACGTTCTGCCCTTTCAGGCATCGGTGTATCTGCCCACACAGATTTTTCTGGGCAGAGCAGAGGGAAGAGAACTGGCCGTCACACTGCTCATCCAGGCAGTCTGGGCGGTTGTATTATGGATAGGCGTCAGATTCTGTTTCCGGCTGGCAGTCCGCAGAATTACCATACAGGGGGGATGAGAATGCGCTATATTCGATTATTTTTCCAAATGATGTCCGCAAACCTGCGGGGACTGATGGCATTTAAGGCGGATTTTCTGGTATCCTTTTTCGGAGGGCTGCTGTCTCAGACCATCGGTCTGCTGTTTATGGGAGTGCTGTTTTTAAATGTTCCGGCTGTGGCGGGCTGGAATGTATATCAGGTGGCGCTGCTGTACGGTTACATGTTTGTGGCGGAGGGAGTGATGACGTTATTTTTCCAGGGGACCAACGGTCTCTGGAGGCAGGTCCGGAAGGGGGAATTTGACCGATATCTGCTGAGGCCTCTTCCGATAACGCTGCAGATTTACGGGAGGGATATCAATCTGGCAGGACTTGGAACGGGAATGACAGGTCTGGGAGTGATGATGTACTCTCTGTGGAAGCTGGAGCTGCCCATGACACCCTGGCGGGTGGTGATCCTGGTGCTCAGCCTGATCCTGGGAGCTGTGGTGCGGGTTAATATCAATTTTGCCTCCAGTATTCTCCCTGTGTGGCTGGAAGGAGCCAGCGGATTCAAGGGAACGGTGGAGAACATGTGGGAAATGGGGAAATATCCACTGGATATCTATCCCAAAGTCTTCCGGGTGATACTTCTGACATTGATTCCCTACGCGGCTATTAGCTACGTACCGGCTTCTGTTCTGCTGGGGAAAATGGATCCCGTCTTTATCCTGGCGCTTCCCGGTGCCGCAGTGCTGATCATTCTGCTGCGGATCTGGCTGTTTCAAAAAGCTATGGAAAAATACGAGGGATCGGGAAACTGAGAGATCCGGCGCTGGTTTTTGAAAGCATTCATTGGGCGGTTCATCCCATATCTTATATTCCGGCAGCTGTATACCAGCGGCATACAGCTGCCGGGCCTGAAAACCGTAAATTCCCTTGTCCACACTGAGAATCTGAGAATCTCATACAGATGGGTAAGCCGGACTATGCGGCTCTGTATGAAAACAGCCAATCCCCACCGCCGATCCAGACACAAAATCCGTCTGCCCAAAAAGCGTGTGCCGCAATGGACGGGCAGGATGTGTTCGCGTCATATGGGGCTGGCCAAGGACAGTAACCGGTGATCGTACCGGCTTCTGCACAAAATGGTTACAGTTCAGCCTTCCGGCTTCACTGTAACAAAAGCATGCACACAGGCTGCGTTTTTCGCAGCCTGGCGCCCGCAGGCCTCGGGATCCCGCTGCAAATGCAGCGGGATCTACACTCCGTTTCGGTCGGCGCTTAACGTGTGCCACTGGCACACAGCGCCCTCGCGGGACAGTTGAAGGCTGAACTGTAACACAAAATGGGCAAAAAATAAAATAAAATGTTGACAAAACCTCCTTGCTCCGGTATAATAGCTATTGCTGATGAGCAATACAGCATAATATCGAAGCGTGGCTCAGCTTGGTAGAGCGCTGCGTTCGGGACGCAGAGGTCGCAGGTTCAAATCCTGTCGCTTCGATTCCTTGGCAGGGGCGCCGGAATCCTTTATTTAAAGGGTTCCGGTTCTTTTTTGCTTTTCCTGCGCCAGAGGGATCTGTCCAGTTATATATCCACATCTTTCTGTTCCTGAAAATGCTTTCGGAACATCTGCGGTGACATCCCTGTTTCCTGTTTGAAAATACGGCTGAAATAAAGCGGGTCCGGATAACCTACGCCCGATGCGATCTCACTGCAGGTAAAGGTGCTGGAATACAAAAGCTCTTTGGCCTTGGCAATACGGATATCGGTAATGTATCGCTGGGGTGTCACACCGGTATAACGCTTAAAACATCGGATGAACCAGCAGACGCTTACATTCAGGGAAGCGGCATAGTCCTGAATCTGAAAGGACTGCTGATAGAACTGATGGAAGTCAATGATGGCCTTTTCCACCAGTTCACTGGTATGGCGCGAGCTATCCGCACCGGATTCGGCATGTCGGATCAGAAGCTCCAAAAGTTCCCGGGTATACAGCGCGGAGAGAATATGACAGCGGCTTTTCTTTAACTGGGCTTCCTGGATGATTTTTCGGAACAGCAGAACAAACTCGCTTTGAAGCCCGGTCCGGCAGAAACCGCTGCCGGGAAATCCCGCCCGGGCTGCCCATTTTTCAGCACCGTTTCCGGTAAAGTGCAGCCAGTAAACCTCCGGCTGATTTTTCAGCTCATAATGATACTGCTGCGGATCCTGGGGATAGTATAAAATCACATGCCCCTCCTTCAGATGGCGGAAGGTACCGTCTATCAGAAAATCCGCAGAGCCTCCCGCCAGATAGATCAACTGGAAATCATTTCTTCCTCCGGGACGGACGGTATCAAAATACTGACGGGTGATCAGTTTGTACCGTCCGGCACTGTTGACGGAGATTTCATATCGCAGGTCCCGGGTTCCTTTTTCGTCAGTATCAAAATATCCAGAGTCATTTATCATTGGTGAAACCTCCATCCTCTTCCTTGATCATGCCATCTGCGGCATTGCCGCGGAAAGGCGGTACCGGATGTTATACTGCACCGCACCGTACCGGTATGATATCTGGTGATATTATACATCCGGCAGTGGGAGGATTCAAGACAAGTATCATTTTCTCCATGGAAGAAGGACCGGGCCGCCGGTCTTGTATTTGTGGGAGTCATAGAACAGTTATCTTTGAATGGGGATATGAATAAAAGATGAAAAATATGCCCAAATATCCTGAAATAGATAACACGCTGGTTTTGTTTTGGTAAAATAAAACCAGGGCATATCAGTGAAAAAAAGGTAAGTGAGCTTTACAGAAAAATTCATCTGACCTGCCGGGGGAGGGCAAAAGTGTTTTGGCGGGAGTATTTCCCGGGAATTCAGGAAGAAAATGGTGCGGATGTGACGAGGGAGAACCGGGCCGCATTGAGGGAGATGACTCAGGCATGAGGGAAAACGCTGCGGGGAGCCGCATCGGCCTGTCTGCAGGCAGTGGCATACTGCTGCTGAATATCCGGAAATAGATAAAAGTAAGGATAGAAAAAGGCTTTTGGAAATGGTATAATTTTACAAGGACGATAGATTGGAGGAAGGACGGAGCAAGCGAGTTCACTTGTGCAGATAAAATGCCCTGGGAGGTATATGGCTTGAGAAAAAGGGAAGAAAAGATTTGCATGGAAATTTATGAGGCAAATAAAAATCTCATTTATCGTTATCTGCAGAAGAAGCATCCGTATATTCCCAGAGAGGATCTAAGAGACGTTATGCAGGAGCTGTGGCTGGATCTGGTGAAGGATATTCGGAAAGTGATTCCCAAGGACGAAGAGGGAAGACGGAGCTGGCTTTTGTATGTGGCAAATCTGGAGTGTCTCAACTGGTACCGGAGAAACAGGAAAAGTCAGGTGTTCAGTCTGGACGAAACGGACGAGAATTCTTTCGCCAGGAAATTTGTGGACAGGTTTTACAACCCTGTTCAGGAATTTGTTGAGGAGAAGCTTTTGACTGCAGAGATTCTGCGGAGTCTGACGCAGCGTGAACGGGAGGTTTTGTATACGTCTTATGTTCGAAAAACATTTCCTGAAGAGAAGCACAGCTTCACGAATGCGGAGAGATGCCGGAATTATCGTGTGATGAAGAAACTGAAAGAGAGATTCGCAAAAGGGGAATTGGATGGGTAGACGTAAGGACATTTTTAAGACTCCGGAATATCGTCATATTGAGGAGAATCTGGATGATATCCTGAAGGAATTGGAGGAGGATGAAGAATATAAGGATCTGACCCTGCCGGATGAATGGGATCGGGAATTCCGGGAGGTAATGGAGAACGCTCAGAAAGAATCCAGGAAAAAGAGAAAACACAAACAGATCCTGGCTGCGGCTGCTGTCTTGGTGGTACTGATTGGAGTTTCAGGGGTAGGACTTAGAACCAAGGTGGTACAGGGTGATGGGATATTGGAGTTGTTTGAGAGTAGTGTGGAGATTGGAGATAGAAGATATATCTTTCATGGTACTGATAGCAAAATCGAATTTGGTGAAGATGATTTTCCGGAAGTGAGCTTTGAAGGCGAGACATTAGAGGCATTAAATGAACAAATATATGAAGAATTGAAAAGGCCTTTCTTTAGAGTGAATTGGATACCAGAAGCGTTTGTCTTAGACTCTGCAATATATAATAGGCAAATGGGTATTTTGAATATTGAATTTTCAAATGAAGAAAAAAAAATATTTATATCACAACAATTGATTCAGGATGAAGAGATTAAATATAACATTACGGAAGAAACTAAAGTCGATACGATAAATAATGAGAATTTGAATCAGAATATAGAAATATATGGTGATTTGACAAACGGTGGTTTGATATTCACAATAGAAAAAAGTAATGTTAGATTGGATTGTAGCGTTACGATTTCTAAGGATGAATGTAAAAAAATGGTAGAGTCTATTGAATTTAGATAATGATTGAGAGGAATGCTATGAAAAAGGGGAAAAAATTTATTGGTTTATTAGTTACTTTTGTATTACTGTTAATGCAGGCAACTGTGGTAATGGCAGAGGAAAAAGAATGGTATGAGTTGAAAGAAAAACCATTGGATGAAATAGTTATAACGAACGAAGATTTCAACTCAGAAGTAGAGATTACACCATATACAAGATATATTATGAACGTAACTTTAACATTAGCTAAGTTATCGTCCAGTAGCTTGAATATGCGTTCAGAAGTATTTTGCATTGAATCCGTTTCAAAAATAACAACAACCTTTGATTTACAAAAAAAGTCTGGAAGTAAATGGGTTTCAGTTGGAACTGGAAGTGTGTCACAAAGCAATTCAGACCATATGTATAAAAGCATGACGGCATCAGGAGTATCTTCTGGAACATATCGTTGTGTGGCGACAACAACAGTTACAGGAAAAACTGGATATACAGAAACAGTTAGCGGAATTAGTGGAACAATTACACTTTGAAAAAAATTTAGAAGAATTACCACCTTGTCAAACACCCATGTCCATTGTATAATAGACCAAAAGTGAAAGGCGTCACCCAATCAGAGTGGCGCTTTTCCTTTTTGAAGGATTATCCATTTTCCGGACGGGGGAGATCCTCTCCTTTGCATTCATGCGGGGAATTTGGCAACTGCAGAGACGAGACATTGATGCTGATTGCAAAAGACATATTTGCTTTTGATATTGTGATTATTAACACAATATCAAAAATCCGTTTGGAGAAATATAATTGTATCAGCACACAAAAGGTGGTGATTACGATTATCAGTTATGAACCTATGTGGGAAACCATGAAGCGCAAGAACATTTCTCAATATCGGCTGCTGAAGCAGGGAATTGACAACAAGACTCTGGACACACTTAAAAGCAATGGAAATATCACTGTGAGAACGCTGGAGACAATCTGCAGGATCCTGGATTGCAAAGTCAGTGATGTGATCACATTTACAGACAGGGAGAAGGAAGAGGGACCTCCGGAACAACAGGATTTTCGGGGTTAACCTTCCGAATGCGGCGGAGGAAAAGTGAGAGCCGGTGAAAGCTCCGCTTTCAGCCTGCATGGCAAAAAATGGAGAAATCGTGAGAACAGGCCGTGTATGAGAAGTATAAGACCGTTATTTACCGTTACGTGGTCAAAAGATTTCCGGATGCGGATGAACGTCAGTGTCATCGGATTTTGAAAAGGGTCTGGAAACTGGCGTCTGCAGAGTGGGAAATCCTGAAGGATAAGCCGGAGAGGGAGAGAGCGGCATGGCTTCTGGCGGCAGCAGAGATTGAGATTCAGAAAGCAGAAATATCCGATAGTTGGAGCGCTCAGGAACTTAAGCATTTTGAAAATCGTCCGGAAAGCGACTGACGTATTTTCGGGCAAAATGAAAATGAAACGGAAGAGTAAAAGCGGGAGGGTGCCGCGCATAAGGACCGTCATGGATCGGTCTTGATGCGCGGCACCCTCTGATTTTCGCTTATTTTTCTTTGCGCCTGCGGCTGCCTGCCCCAACAGCATAATGGCGGTCAGAACCACGGCTGTCAGCTTCTTTTTCATAATTTGATGATTCCTTTCTGTTAAAAATAGATTTCCTTTTTTCTGCCCGGGCTGCCGCGCGAAACCCGTCAGTCCGGTGAAGGGTTTTCCTGTATTGATAAAACTGTTCCATCAGCCGGAGAAAAATGCAACAGACAAAGAGCAAAGCAAGTGACGATTCATTTTCTCTCTGATATAATGGAATCGTCCGGGCATCAGGCTTTGGATATACAGTTTAATAAGGAAGAGAACGCGGCTGTAGGACTTGCGGACCGCGGATATTTTCATGGGATGGTGAAGAGATGAACAGAATATTGATCATAGAAGACGATGAGGATCTTCGGGAGGGCCTGACGTTTTCCCTGGAGATGGAGGGATATGAAGCGGCAGGCTGCGGGACAAAGCGGGAAGGAATGGAGCTGCTGAGAAAACAGCGATGGGATCTGCTGATCCTGGACTGTAATCTGCCGGATGGCAGCGGATATGATGTTTGCGTGGAGGCAAAGGAGATCGGGACCGTGCCGATCCTGATGCTGACGGCCAGAGATACGGAGATGGACGAGGTGAAGGCGCTGGAGCTGGGGGCGGCAGACTATATGTCCAAGCCCTTTTCCCTGGCGGTCTTAAAGGCCAGGATCCGGAAGATCTTCCAGGGAAGACAGCCGGAGAACCGGCTGGTATCCGGGGGGATCGCCCTGGATAAGGATGCCTGCAAGGTCTGTAAGGATGGGCGGGAGGTGGCCTGCAGCAGGGTGGAATATCAGCTTCTGGCGTATTTTATGGAGAACCGGAACCGGGTGCTGTCCAAGGAGCAGCTTCTGGCCCGGGTGTGGGACAGCCAGGGAAAATACGTGGATGAGAATACCCTTTCGGTTAATATCCGCCGGCTGAGAGGAAAGATTGAGGATGACCCTTCAGAGCCCAGAAGGATCCGGACGGTTCATGGAATCGGTTATGTCTGGAAGGAGGGAGAAGAATGACAGGGATTTTTGCTGTTCTTTGCGCGGCGCTGACATTCGGCTGCGCCTGGGGATGGTACCGGAACAGAAAGATGTATCGGGTGATCGACCGGATGATGGACGAGATCCTGGATGGAGAGCCTGTTTCCCGGTCAGATATCAGGGAGGGGGAAATTTCCGCCCTGGCTTCCAAGGCCAGGAGGATCCAGGAAAAAGTGGATTTGGGGATACACCGGGCAGAGGAGGAGAAGGAGCAGGTAAAAAGCCTGATCTCCAATATGTCCCATCAGCTGAAAACACCTCTGGCAGGGCTGATGATGTACCGAGAGCTTTTGGAAAATGAAACTCTGGATGCCGGAAAACGGAGGATTTTTCTGAAAAAAATGAAGCAGCAGACGGAAAAGCTGGACTGGATCCTGCGCTCTCTGTTCAAGATGGTGAATCTGGAGCAGGGAGCCGTTGTGTTTGAGGCCCGGCCGCTGCCCCTGAAGGATACCCTTCTGGACGCTGTGACGGCTGTGTGGGATAAGGCGGATAAGCGGAAAATCTCCATAGAGACCCGGCCCTTTTCACCCTGTCAGCTGTGGCACAACCGGAAATGGACGGCGGAGGTATTTGTGAATATCCTGGAAAACGCGGTGAAATATACGGAACCGGGAGGAAAGATCACCATCCGTATCCGCCCTATGGAGCTGTACACAGAGATTGCCGTGACAGATACGGGAAGGGGAATCCCAAGGGAGGAGCTGACGGAGATTTTCAAGCGCTTTTACAGAAGTCCGGAGGTGGAAAATATGGAGGGCTCCGGTATCGGCCTGTACCTTTCCCGGCTGATCCTGGAGCATGAAAAGGGGTATATCACTGTGGCTTCTGTTCCGGGAGAGGGGAGTACCTTCTCCGTTTTCTTACAGAACTGTCAGAATCAGGAGTAAAAAATGTCACAGCGGTGAAAGATTTGCCTGCTAGGATTACAGTAAAGGTTCCGAAGAGGCGGGGCGGGAAGCTCCGGCCGGATGGCGGAGACAAAGCTTCGGGACATTCAGAAAAGGGAAGGAGCTTACACATGGAAATACTGCAGGTAAAACAGATCCATAAAATTTACGGAGAAAAAGAAAATCAGGTACATGCCCTGAGGGATGTATCCTTTTCGGTGAAGCAGGGAGAATTTATCGCTATTGTGGGTACCTCCGGGTCGGGAAAAAGTACGCTGCTGAATCTGGTGGGCGGGCTGGATACGCCCACCGGGGGACAGATCATCATCAGGGGGCACGATATTGCGGTGCTGAAACGGAAAGAACTGACGGTTTTCCGCAGAAGGAATATCGGGTTTGTGTTCCAGAATTACAGCCTGATGCCGGTGCTGAACGTGTATGATAATGTGGCGCTTCCGGTGACCTTTGACCGGGGGAAGCATGTGGACCACGAGTATATCCGGGAGATTTTAAAGGAGCTGGGAATCTGGGACAAGCGAAAGAGGTATCCCAATGAGCTGTCCGGCGGACAGCAGCAAAGGGTAGCGCTGGCACGGGCACTGGCCAGCAAGCCGGCGGTGATCCTGGCAGACGAGCCCACCGGGAATCTGGATTCCCGTACCACGGTGGAGGTGATGGGCCTGCTGAAGGAGAGCAGCCGCAGGTATCACCAGACGATCCTGATGGTAACCCATAATGAGGCTCTTGCTCAGGCCTGCGACCGGGTCATCCGCATCGAGGACGGGCAGATCCTCAGGGCGGAAGAAACAGGGAAAGGCGGTGAGGAGGAATGAAAAATACCGTTCGTCTGGCACTGGCCAATCTGAAATACTATAAAAAGCAGACGGCTGCCCTTTTTGTGGGAATCCTGCTGTCGGCGGCGCTGCTTACCGGCGTGGGATCTCTGTTCGGAAGCGGGAAGGCGGCAGCCAGAGAAAATGCCCGCAGGGAGTACGGAGACTGGCATTACGAGATGCGCTGTGATTTCCCATGGATGGAGGAATTTGAGAAAAATCCCCGGGGAAAGGGATTCCAGGTGGAACAGTACGGTGTGGAGACTGTGCGGAAAGCCATTTCCCAGCCTTTTAATATTCAGTATGTCTATGGGGATCCCGGCTATCTGGAGATGATGGGACGCCGGATTCTGGAGGGACATTATCCCCAGACAGAGCAGGAGATCGCTGTGGATGAGCAGACGCTTGGCAATCTGGGAGTATCCGGCGGTCTGGGAAGTCAGGTGACGCTGGATGGAGAAACATTCACCTTATGCGGTATTCTGACAGAGATGCCCCAAAGGATCGGGGAGCTTCTGGGGGATCATATGCAGGTTTTTGTCTGTGAATCCCTGGATTACGGGATGAACGGAAGTTTTCTGTATCTGAAATTCGAGGAATCCCGTCCGGTATACGATCAGATGGAGGCATTTGCAAAGACCTTCGGAGTGGATGGCAGCAGTACTGCCAGAAACAGCGGACTGGCCGGATACGTAGGCGGTGAGAAGGAGTCGGTTACTCTGCGGCAGATTGCGGCGGCGTTTACGGATCCCTCTCTGGGGATTCCCTGGGTCTGGGGGATGCTGAATGAAAATGAGGCGCTGACGGAAGGGGCGGTTCTGCTGGCTCTGGCACTGTTTTCGGTATTTATCATCTACAGTATTTTCCAGGTTTCCCTGCTGAAACGTCTTTCCCAGTACAGTGTGATGCAGACTTTGGGAATGACGGATGTCCAGGCTTTTGGAATGCTGGCCGTGGAACTGCTGATGATCTTCGCGGCGGGATACGGGGCAGGGGCAGCTCTGGGAAACGGAGCGGCTGCACTGATCTACCGGAGAGTGGGGCGGATCTTTATTACCCGGAATGTGACGCTGCACAGCGGAGTGGATACCTCGGCAAATACCGCGCAGCTTTCCGTATCGGATCTGCCGGATGCGGGAACGTTTTATGTAAACTGGAAAGTCCTCTGGATGGGGGCGGCCTTCCTGGTGCTGGTACTGGCTGCGGTCAGCTTTCTTTTGATGAGACGTATGCGGAAGCTTACCATCCGCCAGATGCTTGTAAGCGATACGGGAAAAAGGAAACGGAACCGAAAGATCTTCAGCCTGAAACGGGAGAATCTTACAGGGATCCTGACAAAACGCTTCATGTTTTCCCGGAAGGGAACCTTTGCGGGCGTGCTGCTGTCTCTGTCCGTGGGAGGGGTGATTTTTCTGGGAGCGGTGTACGTGGCGGAAAATACCAGGATCAACAATGAACTGACCTTCAAGGCGGATGATGGTCTCGGTTCCGATATCCAGGTATATGAAGAGCAGGGCAGTCTTAAGGATACGATTCCTCAGGAGACGGCAGATCGTCTGGAAGAGATTTCCGGGCTGGAGGCAGTAATGCCGGTCCGGTATCTGCTGGGAGAGATCCCACTGGAGGACGGAGCCTTCCGGTGGCCGGAGTATTTTCCGGAAACAGCCGAGGAGGAGGGATTTGATCCGGATCCGGAGCTGATGGAAAAGTATAATGGCCAGATCGTCCGGACAGGAGAGGACGATTACCGTATCAAAGTGAATATTTACGGATACGATGACGCCATGCTGGAGAATCTCGGCGATTATCTGCTGGAGGGAGAGATCGATCCCCAACGGATGCGGCAGGAAAATACAGTGATCCTGAAAACGCTGATGGACGGACAGGGAAATTACGATGGAATTGACATTGCCGCGGGGGATACCCTGCGTCTGAAAACACCCGGGGATCCTCAGGCCGATGGGGAGATACTGAAATTTCTCGGAGAAGAGGAAGCGTATCAGGAGCAGGAACTGACGGTGGACGCCGTGGTCAGCCGTCCGCTGGCCAAAGTGGAGACGTTTATCGGGGGCAGCAGTTCTGTGGATATCATTATGACCAATGAACAGATGGAGGAGAACTTTGGAATTTCCGGATACCAGACCATCAGTATTTCAGTGAAAGACGGAGCGGACGCCAAGGCGGCGGCCGATGAGATCCGCCGGGAGGTGTCAGGCATCAGCGGCTGTGTGGTCAGGGATTATTCGGCGCAGATCGAAGCACAGAATCTGTATCTGGATCAGCAGATGATGTTTTTTGTGGGGATCGCGGTGGTGCTTCTGGCCATCAGTCTGCTGCATATCATGAACAGCATGCAGTATCTGGTGGCGGAAAGGCGGTATGAGTTTTCTGTTCTCCGGGCTATGGGGATCACGGATGCGGGATTTCTGAAGATGCTGGTAAAGGAAGGGCTGCGCTATGGAATCTATGCCAGCCTGGTGATGCTGGTACTGTATGGAGGGGTACAGAGGGTTCTGCACTATTTCCTGGTGCATGTATACCTCTATCTGCATCCCCAGGGAGCTGTCTCCCCAATATACGTAATGGGAATGGCGGCGCTGAATCTGGTGCTGTGCACGGGCGCCATGGCCGCCTCCGGGAGAAGTATTCTGGGAAAATCCATACTGGAGCAGATGTGAGATGGCCTGCAGCCGCCAGCGCTTAAGGGGCATTCGGGTTGTCCGCTGTCCGGAGGAGGATGCTGCGTGCCAGCGGTATAGCAGTATGGGCTGGTGCTGGCTGAAACAGAATGCAGATCCCGCTGCAAAACCAGCGGGATCCCGGGGCGGGACAGGGGAGAGAACTTCCCCTGTCCCATCCTGAGAAGCCGGAAAGATGAACGGTTACTCCTCTTCGGCGGACTCCGATATGGAGAGGGAAGCTTCATCGGCTTCGCTGTCTGTCTGCAGCTCCGCCTCAAAGGATTCTTCCTCCGGGGAAGCGGCGGCGCCGGGAGTAAAGGTGATGGTGGTTCCGTTTTCCATCTGGTAAACGTTTTCTTTCCCGTCGATTTCTTCAGCCCGGTATTCTTTCCCGTCAATGATAACTGTAAAGTATCGCAGCAGACGGTTTCCGGTGGCGGCGTTTACAGCAATGGTGGAGCCTGCCAGCGCAATGGCTCCGGCCGCCAGCACAGCCAGGCGCCGGGCGATGAATCTTTTGGGACGGCGTGTTTTTCTGCTTTCTGTCATATGATAGACCTCCTCCAGACAGGCGGATGAAGCATGCACCTGTGAGAAGGTTTCTTTAAATTGGCTTTGATTGGTTTTCATAGCTCCAGTCCTCCTGTAATTTTGTTTTCAGCAGTTTCCGGGCCCGCATCAGATGGGTCTGGACCGTAGATTCTTTTCTTCTCAGCATTTCGCTGATCTCCTTGACGGAATAATCTTCATAATAATACAGGTAGACCACGATCCGGTAACGGGCGGGAAGATCCATCACGGCCAGAAAGAGCTCACTTTGGCCGGGCTCCTGAAACGGGTGCTCCAGCTGATATTCTTCCATAGATACGGTATGACGGAACCAGGCGGAGGAGCGAAGCTTTCTGCACTCATTGACGGTTACTTTAAGGACCCAGCGCCGTTCGTGCTCAGGGGAGGCGAATGGCGCCCGGTTTCGGTAAAGCTTCAGCAGTACGTTCTGAGTGACATCCTCCGCATCCGGCACATGCCGCAGACAGTGCAGGGCAGTGCGGAAAATGGTATCGCCGTAGAGCTGGATCTTTTGGTGAAATTCTTCTCTTGACATGTGGATCATCCTTTGACTGCTTGATATTTTCAGCAACGATTCTGAAAGGCCTTTCAATAGATATATCCCGCAGCCCGGTAAAATATCTCATGGAAATAAAAAAATAGCAGTAAACCTGGGGATGAGGCCTTTTGATCTGTACTCCTGACAGTGTCTCCCGGTCACAGCAGAATGGGGCAGCGCCGATATCAGAGGTTTTCTGCGGCAGGCCAGCGGCGATGGAAGGCGGAATTTGACTTTGCCCTCCGGGTAAGATAAACTGATGTCACAGCACAGCAGCCGCCAGCGCCGGTTCTGTGACCGAAACAGTAAAAGAATAAGGCAGGAAACAAAGATGAAGATTTATATTACACGGCATGGTGAGACCACCTGGAATGTGGAAAACCGGGTTTGCGGAAGACCGGATGTGGATCTTACCCCAAAGGGAAGGCTTCAGGCAATGGAGCTGGCCGAAAGAGTCCGGGGGAAGGGGATCACCCGGATGCTGGTATCCCCCCTGACCAGGGCCCAGGAGACCGCCAGACTGGCCAATACCTATATTCAGGTTCCCATGGAGACAGAAGAACGGCTGATCGAGCACAGCTTTGGAGAGCTGGAAGGGGTTTCCAGAAGCTCCTCCGATTTCTGGAGAGCAAAACGGAATATGACCCGGCGGTATCCCGGGGGAGAATCCGTTCTGGAGGTGGCGCACCGGGTATACAGTCTGTTGGATGAGATTCCCCGGAAGTATCCCGGGGAAACCGTACTGCTGGTCTGCCATGGCGCTGTCAGCAGGGTGGTCCATACGTATTTTGAAGATATTGATGAAGAGGATTTCCACCATTACAGCCTGGAGAACTGTCAGCTGAAGGCATATGAGCTGTGATTTTATGGGGCAGCCAAGGCGGACCCGCTGTGTTTATTCCCGCGGGCAACGAGCCAAGCGGACATGCTTACATATCCATTTGGCGGCGCTGTGTGCCGGTGGCACACGTTTAGCGCCGACCGAAGTGGAACGGAGACCTGCCGCGAGGGGCGCTGTGTGCCAGCGGCACACGGTTAGCGCCGACCGCAGCGAAGCGAAGACAAAATATCCCGCGGCTCTGCTGCGCTGCAAGTTTGATGCCCCGTAGCCTGCTGCGGGGTCTTTGACTTCACCAGGTGGGAGATATCCTTGAAACGGGGATGATCGGCGGTTTCCATCAGTTCAAAAAGCAGGGATTCCGCAGTGGCCGGTACTGCGCCGGACCGGGCCAGACGTTCGAAGGCGGCTTCTCTGTCATACGCATGCCGGGAAGAAATACAGTCCCGGACAAAAATCACCTGAAATCCCTTTTCCAGAAGGTCCAGGGCAGTCTGCAGAACACAGATATGGGCTTCGATCCCACAGAGGATGATCTGTGGACGGCGCTGTCTGTCAATGGCCTGCAGGATGCTTTCGGACCCGCAGCAGCTGAAGGTTCTTTTTTCCAGATATTCAGTGGTGCCGGCACTTTCCAAAACAGCGGAATGGGACATGCCCAGACCCCTGGTATACTGCTGCGTGATTAGAATGGGAATATCTAGAAGGCGCAGCCCCCTCAGCAAAATGGCCGATCGTTTTAACAGGAAATCAGCGTTGTCAATGGAAGGCAGCAGGCGGACCTGATAGTCTACCGCCAGTGCCATAGTCTGTGACGGAATGATTTTCATGAGATGGTTCCTCCCTTTCTCAGAATATATTATGAAATTTCGCTATGGTAACGGTTCATCCGGCAGGCTGAACTGTTACTCACTATAGCACATTTCGGAACGCCTGCATATAGTATAAGGAGATCAAGTCTGAGGTGAACGTATGCAGTTTGATCAGGCGCTGCCGATTTATCTGCCCTATCCGCTGGGCTTTTCTTATGAGGAGGAGAAGGAACAGGAGAGAGACAGGAAGGTGATGCAGTCCTTTTATTCAAGGACCGCCTCCCGGATCCAGGAAAAGGTGGAGCAGGAATGCGACAGGATGGAATATGACGGAAGCATGATGTTTGACGAATACCCGGACAAATTTATGATGGAACATCTGTGCAGGAAGATTGAACGGGAGATGGAGCAGGAGGATGCCGGAGGAGAGGAAGAAGAGATGGCTATGGCCATGGGACGGGATTCCCGCCGGGATATGGGACTGCGGGATCTGATCGGCGTACTTCTGTTCAACGAGATGTATCGGCGCAGATGCAGACACAGAAAATGCAGGAGATTCTACTGAAAGATCTGAAAAAGCCGGGAAATCTGCGGAAAAAGACGCAGCCTTTCGATGTCGATGGGACAGGGAAGGGCTGCGTCTTTTGCGCGTATGTACTTTGAATGTACAAAAAATCAAATGTCACTGAAAAAAAACGACAAAAACAACGGAAAAAAGAGAAAGAATTTCACAGAGATTGAAAAAAGTGGGGAAAACAGCACAAAATATCTGGGAAAGTTTTCGGGATTTAAGGAGAATAGCACAAAAAAATCGGCACCTGGAAAAATAGTTTGAAAATCTCAGTAATAATTGACAAATCAAAAGTTTGGCAGTAAAATCTGACCGTCAATGAAATAAGAGCTAATATTACTAGGCAGAAAAGGAGGGAGTAACACGGATCTTGCAAGTAAATTGATGGAAGAGCTGAACTGCGAAACGGTCTTTACCATTCCCATTTTCGGAGGGATCGCAGTGGATGAAGCCGTGGTTGTCACCTGGATCATCATGGCGGCTCTCACGATCATTTCCATCCTGCTGGTGAGAGACCTGAGGGTGGAAAATGTGAGCCGGAAGCAGCTTTTGCTGGAGACGGCGGTAGGCGGGATGTACAACTTCTTCGACGGCATTCTGGGCAAGGAAGGGAAGCGATATATTCCTTATCTGATGTCTGTGGGTGTTTACATCGGTGTAGCAAACCTGATCGGTCTGCTGGGCTTCAAGTCCCCTACCAAAGACATGAATGTGACGGCGGCTCTGGCCATTATGAGTATTTTGCTCATAGAATTTTCCGGATTTCGCCAGAAAGGCGTCAAGGGATGGCTGAAAAGTTTTGCGGAGCCTATGCCGGTGGTTCTGCCGATCAATATCCTGGAAATATTTATCCGGCCGATTTCACTGTGTATGCGGCTTTTCGGAAATGTTCTGGGATCGTTTGTGGTCATGGAACTGATCAAACAGGTGGTTCCGGTGATCGTGCCTGTGCCGTTCAGTTTCTATTTTGATATTTTTGACGGGCTGATCCAGGCATATGTGTTTGTATTTTTAACGTCACTGTTTATTAAGGAAGCCATTGAGTAAGCTGTAACAAAAAACAAAGAAAAAGGAGAAAAAGATTATGTCAACTTTAGTAGCAATCGGAGCAGCAGTAGCAGTATTAACAGGTATCGGAGCAGGAATCGGAATCGGTATGGCCACAGGAAAAGCAGTGGATGCCATTGCGAGACAGCCGGAGGCTGAGAGCAAGATCAGCAAATCCCTGCTTCTGGGATGCGCCCTGGCTGAGGCCACCGCTATCTACGGATTTGTTATCGGTCTGCTGATCATTTTCTTCCTGGGATAATACGGAGAGCGGGAATATGCCGCAGATGAAAAAAGGCGTGACAGCTGGGCCGGAGGGCCAGGCTGCTGCAGAAAAGAAAGGCAGGTGTAAAAGGTGTTAAGATTAGACTGGAATCTGGTTTTTACGATCATCAATGTCATCGTCCTGTACCTTTTACTGAAAAAATTCCTGTTTAAACCCGTACTGTCCATTATGGAGAAAAGAGAGCAGATGATCCAGGGCAGTATTGCGTCTGCCCGGAATCAGGAGGGACAGGCACAGGAATTAAAGGAACAATATGAGCAGGCTCTGGCTTCCGCCAAGGATGAATCCGCTCAGATCGTGGAGAAAGCCAGAGTGAACGCAAGGAAAGAGTATGAGCGGATCGTAGCCGACGCGGACGCGGAGGCGAAGAAGCTGGTGGCTCAGGCGAAAAAGGATGTGGAACTGGACAAGGAAAAGGCCAGGCAGGAGGTTCAGACGGAAGTGGCCGGGCTTGCCATGGCAGCAGTGTCCAGGATTATCGGAGAGAACAGCAGCGCCGGAAGCGACAGCGCACTGTATAACCAATTTCTGAAAAAAGCAGGTGAGGCCAATGACACAGACCGGCATTAATGAGAATTATGGAAAAGTTCTTTATGAGCTGGGAATTTCGGGAACGGATGTGGACCAGATGGACGCAAGCCTTCGGAGAACTCCAAAGCTTGGGTGGGCTCTGGATAACCCGGTGATCAGCAGAAGGGCGAAACACCGGATTATCGAAAGAGTTTTTCCCCGGAGCCTGCACTCGTTTCTGAAGACAGTCAGTGATCACCGGAGGATCGGAGACATTCCCGGGATCCTGGAAGCGTATCGTCAGTGTGTGCGCAGGGAAAAAGGCATCCTTCCGGCTTATCTGTATTGTGTCAGCCGTCCGGACGATACTCAGTATCAGCAGATGAAGGAATTTGTGAAGAAAAAGTATGGAGCCCGGGATGTGGAACTGACGGTGGAAAAGCGTCCGGAGCTGATCGGAGGCTTCGTTCTCCAGGTGGGAGACAGAGAGTATGACTGGAGTCTGCGGGGCAGAATCCGGCAATTAGAACAAAGTTTGGTCCGGAGGTGAAGACATGAGCACATTCAGCTCAGAAGAAATTATTTCAATTCTGAAAGAAGAGATAGAAAATTACGATGTGATCAGCCGGGACCAGGAGACGGGACATGTGGTCTCCGTGGGTGACGGGATCGCCACGGTATACGGTATTGATCATGCCATGTACGGTGAGATCGTAACATTCGAGAATGGTGAAAAGGGTATGGTGCAGGATATCCGTAAGGATACTATCGGCTGTATCCTTTTTGGAAAAGACACAGAGATCAGGGAAGGAACCCGGGTAGTCCGCACTGGGAAGAAAGCGGGAATTCCCGTGGGTGAAAACTTTATCGGCCGTGTGATCAACGCCCTGGGGGAACCCATTGACGGGCAGGGACCGGTGGAGTCGGCGGATTATTATCCGGTGGAGCGGGAGGCGCCTGGTATCGTGGATCGTAAATCCGTAAGCGTTCCGCTGGAAACCGGAATTCTTTCCATCGACTCTATGTTTCCCATTGGACGGGGACAGAGAGAGCTGATCATCGGAGACCGCCAGACAGGAAAAACCGCCATCGCCACAGACACCATCCTGAACCAGAAAGGGAAGGATGTGATCTGTATCTATGTGGCTATCGGACAGAAAGCGTCTACCATTGCAAAACTGGTTACAACGCTGAAGAAACATGATGCCATGGATTACACCATCGTTCTGGCGGCAACCGCCAGCGACTGCGCGCCTCTGCAGTATATTGCTCCCTATGCGGGAACCGCTATGGCGGAATATTTCATGTATCAGGGGAAGGATGTGCTGATCGTCTACGATGATCTGTCCAAGCATGCGGTTGCCTACAGGGCTCTTTCTCTGCTGCTGGAGCGCTCTCCGGGCCGGGAGGCTTATCCAGGAGATGTGTTTTATCTGCATTCCAGGCTGCTGGAGCGTTCCAGCCGTCTGAGTCAGGAAGCAGGCGGCGGTTCCATTACGGCGCTGCCGATCATCGAGACTCAGGCGGGGGATGTGTCCGCATACATCCCCACCAATGTGATCTCCATCACGGACGGTCAGATTTTCCTGGAGAGTGATCTTTTCTTCTCCGGTATGCGTCCGGCTGTAAATGTGGGACTTTCCGTATCCCGTGTGGGAGGAGCAGCTCAGTCCAAGGCCATGAAGAAAGCGTCCGGAAGTATCCGTATCGACCTGGCGCAGTTTAGGGAGATGGAGGTATTTACCCAGTTCAGCTCTGACCTGGACGCTTCCACAAAGGCACTTCTGAAATATGGAAACTGCCTGATGGAGCTGTTGAAGCAGCCGTTGTGTCATCCGCTTTCCATGCCTCAGCAGGTGATCACGCTGTGCGCAGCCACTCATAAGGTGATGGTGGACGTGGAGAAAAAGCGGGTCAAGGAATTCCAGGATAAGATGCTTCAGTGGTTTGCCCAGGAGCATCCGGAGATCATCGGGGAACTGGAAGAGAAGAAAGTACTCAGCGATGAACTGACAGATCAGATCGTGAAAGCGGCAGAGACATTCCGTGATACGGTTTGGGCGTAAAGGATACAGTCCCATAAATGGGATGCGCAAGTCCCGAATGGCTGAAGTGTCCTGGCCGGGCCGCCGGTCAGGAGCAGAACGGGCCGGGAAACCAGGGAGGTAAGAGATGGCAAATGTAAAGGAAATAAAGGACCGGATGAACAGCATCCAGGATACCATGAAAATTACAAATGCGATGTATATGATTTCCTCTTCCAAAATGAAACGGGCAAAAAAAACGCTGGCGGATACCGAACCGTATTTTTTCGGAATGCAGGCTGCCATTGCCAGGATCCTGCGTCATGTTCCGGATATTGAACACCGTTTCTTTGAGGAACGGTCCCAGATCAAAGGGAAGGACAGGAAAATCGGCCATATTGTGGTGACCGCGGACAAAGGTCTGGCAGGGGCTTACAATCACAATGTGATCAAGATGGCGGAGGAACAGATAAAAGAGGAAGGGCATCATACCCTCTACGTTTTGGGAGAACTGGGCAGACAGTATTTCCGGAAACGGCAGAATGATGATGTCAATATTGACATGAATTTCCGGTATACGGTGCAGAAGCCCACCATGCACAGGGCCAGGATGATCGGCGAGAGGATGGTGGAGGAATTTCTTGCCGGAAATCTGGATGAGGTGCACATTATTTATACCAATATGGTCAGCGCCGCAGCTTCAGAGACGTCTACTCTGCAGCTCCTTCCTCTGAAGAAGCTGTCCTTTCGCCGGCCGGCGGATCAGATTGCCCTGGCGAATGTGCGTCAGGAAGAGATCATGCTGTCTCCTTCCGCTGATTCCGTATTGGACAGCATTATTCCCAACTATGTGGTGGGAATCATTTACGGATGTCTGGTGGAATCCTACTGCAGCGAGCAGAATGCCAGAATGATGGCCATGGATTCTTCCACTACCAGTGCGAAGGAGATGCTGAGAACGCTTTCTATAGAATATAACCGGGCCCGTCAGGCGGCGATCACTCAGGAGATCACTGAGGTGATCGGAGGCGCCAGGGCACAGAAAAATAAGTAGCAGAGAGGAGCAAATCCGTTATGAAGACAGGAAAGATCGTGCAGGTTATGGGACCTGTCGTGGACGTTCTTTTTGAAGACCAGGAGCTTCCGTCCATCAAGGATGCTCTGGAAGTAAATAATGGCGGAAAAAAGTGCGTGATGGAAGTGGCGCAGCATGTGGGAAATGACACGGTCCGCTGTATCATGCTGGCTTCCAGTGAAGGACTGCACAGAGATATGGAGGTGACCGCCACAGGCGCTGGAATTCAGGTACCTGTGGGAGATAAGACTCTGGGCCGCCTGTTTAACGTGCTGGGAGAGACCATTGACGGCGGAGAAAGCCTGGAAAAGGAGCAGCACTGGGTGATCCACAGGGATCCCCCTTCTTTTGAGGATCAGAGCCCTGTGGTAGAAGTTCTGGAGACCGGGATCAAGGTTATCGACCTTCTGGCTCCCTATGCCAAGGGCGGAAAGATCGGTCTGTTCGGAGGCGCCGGTGTGGGAAAGACCGTGCTGATCCAGGAGCTGATCCAGAATATCGCCACAGAGCACGGAGGATATTCCATTTTCACCGGTGTGGGAGAACGTTCCCGTGAGGGAAATGACCTGTGGACCGAGATGAAGGAATCCGGTGTTCTGGAGAAAACAGCTCTGGTATTCGGACAGATGAATGAGCCGCCGGGAGCCCGTATGCGTGTGGCGGAGACGGGACTGACCATGGCGGAGTATTTCCGGGATGAGGAGCATCAGAACGTACTGCTCTTTATTGACAATATTTTCCGTTTTGTGCAGGCGGGATCGGAGGTATCCGCGCTTCTGGGCCGTATGCCCTCCGCCGTTGGATACCAGCCCACGCTGGCGACGGAGATGGGCGAGCTTCAGGAGAGGATCGCTTCCACCAGGAACGGTTCTGTAACATCTGTACAGGCTGTCTATGTTCCTGCCGATGACCTGACAGACCCGGCGCCTGCCACCACCTATGCGCATCTGGATGCCACGACGGTACTTTCCAGAAAGATTGTGGAGCAGGGTATTTATCCGGCTGTAGATCCGCTGGAGTCTTCCTCCAGAATCCTGGAAGCAGATGTGGTGGGCGAGGAACACTATGAAGTTGCCAGAAAAGTGCAGGAAATCTTGCAGAAATACAAGGAATTGCAGGATATTATTGCAATCCTGGGTATGGAAGAACTTTCCGATGAGGATAAGACTACGGTATACAGAGCCAGGAAGATCCAGCGTTTCCTGTCCCAGCCTTTCCATGTGGCGGAAACCTTTACAGGAATCCCGGGGAAATACGTTCCGTTAAAGGAAACCATCCGGGGCTTCAAGGCTATCGTGGACGGTGAGATGGATCAGTATCCGGAGCAGGCTTTCTTCAATGTGGGAACCATTGACGATGTGATCGAGAAGGCAAAGGCAGAGGCGGCGGAGTAAAGGATTCCCAGTTTTTTGACCGCATGGAACTTGGTGGAAAAGGTTTCGGGCCTGCAGGGGCCTGAGAGTGGATAACAGGAGTGACAGGTATGACAAATACATTTTATCTGAATGTCCTTGCCAGCGATCACGTATTTTATAAAGGCAGAGTGGAAACTCTGGTACTTCCGGTGCCTGACGGCCAGGAGGCGCTGCTGGCCCATCATGCGGACACGATCATGTCCATTGTGGAGGGGGAGCTGCGTTTCCGCGATGAAGAAGGCGCCTGGCACGAGGCCATTGTGGGGCGCGGTTTTGCCCAGATGATCAATAACAGAGCCACTGTGCTGGTGGATACGGCAGAAAAGCCGGAAGAGATCGATCTGAAGCGGGCGCAGGCGGCCAAGGAGCGGGCGGAAGAGCAGCTTCGCCAGAAACAGAGCATGCAGGAATACTATATGACTCAGGCATCACTTGCCAGAGCCATGAACCGGCTCCGGGCAGCCAACAGGAAGAAGGATGTATAAATACGGCAGCGTGTACGGTTATGCGTAAAAGGCATAAACGGTCAGCAGGATTGTAACGGCGGGGTGTTCCCCGCCGTTTGTCGTAGAAAAAGAGGAAGCAAAAGAAGGAAGCGGCAGTTGGAAAGTCAAATACGCCGCAGCAAGCTACAGGGCCTCGAACTTGCAGCGCAGCAGAGCTGCGGGGTATTTGGTCTTCGCTTCGCTGCGGTCGGCGCTAAGCGTGTTGCCGCTGGCAAACAGCGGTCTTCGCTCCGCTGCGGTCGGCGCTAAGCGTGTGCCACTGGCAAACAGCGGTCTTCGCTCCGCTGCGGTCGGCGCTAAGCGTGTGCCACTGGCACACAGCGCCGCCAAATGGACATGCAAGCATGTCCGCCTGGCTCGTTGCTTGCGGAAATAAAGGGAAAGAAAGGTTCAGCCCTTAGCTGGCCGGCAGGAGAGCCGTGCGCCGGTGAATCCGCAATTGTTGAAAACAACTGTCCGGGCAGCGCAGGAAACTGAACAGGAGGAAAAGAAGATCATGCAGAAAATCGGAAGAAAAGCCGGCGTTAAGAGAAGGAAAAAGGAAGATCCCCAAAGAAAACAGAATCGGGAGAGGGCCAGGGAGATCATCACCCGGCGGGTGGAATATTTTGCGCCCCAGGTGGGCGTCACCTATAACCGTATCTTTATCAAAGAGCAGAAAACCCGCTGGGGAAGCTGCAGCAGTCTGGGCAACCTGAATTTTAACTGGAAGCTGATCCTGCTGGATACGGAGCTGCTGGATTATGTGGTGGTACATGAGCTGGCTCACAGAAAACAGATGAACCATTCGGCAGCTTTCTGGAGTGAGGTGGAAAAAGTGCTGCCGGATTATCGGGAGAGGAGACGGCGGCTGCGGGAGTGGAGGGGGTAGAAGGGGGAGGGGAAATATCCCGCAGTTACACCGAAAAATCTGCTGTCAGGGCTTTCGTTACCCGGATCAGATCCTGGGGATCCAGACAGATACTGGTGCCGATCCGCCCTCCGCTGACCCAGATCCTGTCAAAGGACAGCGCGTCCGAATGTATTACCGTGGGAAACTGCTTTTTCATTCCCAGAGGGCTGCAGCCGCCCCGCACATAACCGGTTACTTTTGTGATATCCTTCACATGGATCATGCTGACCGATTTTTCTCTGACCGCTTTGGCTGCGGCTTTGAGATCTACCTCTTTTGCGATAGGTATCACAAAAACATAAAACTGTCCGCTTTTTCCCTGAGCCACCAAAGTCTTAAAGGACTGCTCCACGGGGGCGCCGGTCTTTTCGGCAGTGTGAAGGCCGTCGATGAACTGGTCGCATTCGTAGGTTATGATTTCGTAGGGAATTTTATTTCTGTCTAAAATACGCATGGCGTTGGTCTTGGTTTCTTTTCCCATATATAAAAAGATCCTTTCAGAAAGTTATTCAGGAATATTGTTCGTAAACCTTTGTCATTATATTGTACACTTAATCGTGAGAAAGAGCAACGCTAAATTGATCTGTGCAAATCTTGCGAGCGGCACTGATAAAAATTTCAACCAAAAATTTCAACTACCATTTGTCCAGAATTCACAAAAGGCAAAAATCTGGCAAAAAACACTGGACAAATAGATTTTCAGGCCATATAATGAATCCAAGTTCAGCAGATACCAAAACATGAAGTTTGGATTTGCACATATAAGGTATCTCAGTTATATTCTAAAGTATCATTTCACGAAACGGTAAGCAGCAGTTCTGCTGTGGTAATTCCAGGGGAAAAATAAAAGAAAAAAAGAAAGTGGGGATGCGATGACAATTTCCGGGGGATTTTGCGTACTTTTTTCTCTGATAGCCATGATTATGGATATCAAGTGGGAAAAAGTGTCGAATCAGTGGATATTTTTGGGCTGGACAGCCGGAGCTGTCTGCGGAACGGTCCAGGGAGGCCTGACTGGAGCCGCAAGGTTCCTGTTTGGAGCAATCGTTCCGGTGATAATTTTGTTTCCCCTGTTTGCCGCACGCATGCTGGGCACAGGAGATATCAAGCTGTTTTCTGTACTGGCAGGTTTTATGGAACTGGGGGTTTTATTGCGCTGTATGCTGCTGTCGTTCCTTATCGGAGGAGTGATCGCCCTCCCCGTTTTGATTTTCCGGTGCGGGGTAAGAGAAAGGCTGCGTTACTTTGGCAGCTATCTTGCGGATTATTTCAGAACCGGAAAGGCAGGAGCCTATCTGCGGCCAGGACGTCATCCGGAAAATATTCATTTCACCATACCAATCTTTATCAGCGTGCTCATCTATACAGGAGGTTTATTATGAAAACAGTCAGAAATATTTTTGCAGTCTGTGATCTGGAAGTGGAATATGCATACCATTTCATGGAACATCTCACCAGAAAGAAGAGCTTGCCCTTTGAAGTCCGGGTATTTACCAGCAAAGAAAAGCTTTGTGAATATGCAAAAGAACACCGAATCGAGTTGCTGCTGATTTCCGATACGGCGATGTGCAGGGAGATTGAAGAGCAGGAAATCGGGCAGATACTGATCCTTTCCGGCGGGATTCGGGCTCCGGGTCTGGAGAAATACCCTAATATTTATAAATATCAGTCTTCAGCGCAAGTGGTGCGGGAGGTGATGGCCCGCTATGGGGAGGAGCATAAGGAGGATCCGGTTCCTGTTCAGGTGGTGAAAAAACAGACGGAGATCATAGGAATTTATTCTCCGGTGGGGCGCTCCATGAAGACCACTTTTGCTTTGACACTGGGACAGATTCTGGCAAAGAGGAAAACGGTGCTTTACCTGAATCTGGAAGAATACTCAGGTTTTGAATATCTGTTTGAACATGTCTATGATCAAAATCTCAGCGATCTGCTCTATTATCTGGGGCAGGGAAATCCCAATTTCATCATTAAACTGAACAGTATGATACAGACCGTGAATAATTTGGATTACCTTCCTCCGGCGGCGTCTCCGGCAGATATACAGAGTACCCCCTATGAAGATTGGGTCCGGCTGCTGCAGGAGATTGTGGATTCCAGCAATTATGAAGTCCTGATTCTGGATATTGGGGATGGAGTACCGGAGCTTTTCCGGCTTTTGGACCAGTGTACCAGCATCTACACACCGGTGAGAAATGATCCCATGTCCCAGGCAAAGCTTCAGCAGTTTGAGAACCTCCTGAGGATGAGTGAAGGGGCAGAGGCACTGGAAAAGATCCAGAAAGTAAAGCTGCCGTATCATAGAATCACCAGAAAGGGGCAGGGGTATCTGGATGACCTGGTGTGGAGTGAACTGGGAGATTATGTGAGGGAACTGCTGCGAAAGGGAGCAGACAGGACAAAGCAGGGGAAGGAGGGAAAAAATGAATGGGGATGGAGCTCTTTACCGCAATCCGCCGGGAGCTGATGGAACAGCTCAGCCAGGGAGAAGAATGGACTGATGATGAGATACAGGAGAAGATTGATGATCTGGTGATCCAAAGGACCAGAAATACAGGACTGTCAGTGTCAGATAAGACCAGGATCAGCCGGGAATTATTTTACTCTGTCAGAAAGCTGGATGTGCTTCAGGAGCTTCTGGAAGATGACAGTGTGACAGAGATTATGGTTAATGGGTATCGGAACATATTTGTGGAGAGGGAAGGAAAGCGGCAGCGTTGGGAAAAATGTTTCACCTCCCGGGAAAAGCTGGAGGATGTCGTGCAGCAGATTGCAGGGAAATGCAACAGGGTGATCAATGAAAATCAGCCCATTGTGGACGCCAGGCTGGCCGGCGGAGAAAGAGTCAACGCAGTGGTATATCCCGTGGCTCTGGAAGGGCCGGTGCTGACGATCCGCCGTTTTCCCGACACACCCATCACTATGGAATGGCTGATCCATAAAGGCAGTATCACCCAGGAGGCAGCAGATTTTCTGCAGGATATGGTGAGGGCAGGATATTCTATATTGATCGGGGGAGGAACTTCCTCTGGAAAAACAACATTTCTCAATGCCCTTTCCAATTATATTCCCCAAGAAGAAAGGATCATAACGATAGAAGATAATGCGGAACTGCAGATCCAGGGAGTAGACAATCTGGTTCGGCTGGAGGCCAAGATGTCTAATATGGAAGGAAACCGGGAAATTACTATTCGGGATTTGATACGTACGGCCCTGCGAATGGCTCCCAACAGGATCATTGTAGGAGAAATCCGCGGGGAGGAAGCGATCGATCTTCTCCAGGCATGGAATACCGGGCATGACGGCAGTATGGGTACGGCGCACGCCAACAGTACCAGAGATATGATCAGCCGGGTGGAGACGATGGTTTTAATGGGGCTCTCTCTTCCTCTGGAGGCGATACGCAGGCAGATTGCATCCGGTATTGATCTGATGGTACATCTGGGGCGGCTCCGGGATCGCAGCAGAAGAGTACTGGAAATTACAGAAGTGACAGGATACGAGAATGGAGAAGTATTGCTGAATCCTCTCTATGTGTGGGATATGGGGAAAGGAAAGCTGGTCAGACGGGGGGAACTTCAAAATTGGGAAAAAATGAAAAGGGCAGGGATTAGGGCATGAGAAAACGGATCAAAAGAAAGAACAGGAAGTCTGTGGTCAGGTCAGACTATGACAGTTACAGACTCAGCAAGAGAGAATGGGCAGTGTACCTGGGGAAAGCAGCCGCGCTGTGCTGCTGCCTGAATTTTTTCTGCTACCGTTCATGGTGGGCATTTCCGGCGCTGGTTCCCTTCGGGATATGGTACGTTCGGCAGGCAAAGAAGGATAGGATCCGGAAGCGGAAGCAGAAGATCAACTATCAGTTCCGTACGGTACTGCAGTCCTTGAATACAGCAGTCAGAGCGGGATATTCTCTGGAAAATGCCGTTGGGGAAAGCAGGAAGGATGTACAAAAAATATACGGAGAAAAGGATGAACTGGTGAGAGAACTGATCTATATAGAGAATCAGATGGCAGTGGGAATTCCGGTGGAAAAGCTCTTTCAGGATCTGGGGGAGAGGAGCCATGTGGAGGATATACAGAGTTTTGGAGAGGTACTGGGAATTGCCAAGAGAACAGGAGGGAATCTGGCCGGGATCATGGAACAGATGAACCAGGTGTTGGGGGAAAAGATTCGTGTAAAGCAGGAAATTGATGTGAACATTTCTGGGAAAAAGATGGAGCAGATGGTTATGAGCCTGGTTCCCGGCGGTATGATCCTATATATGCAGATGTCATCTGGAAGTTTTTTGAGTATTTTGTACCATAATGCGGCGGGAGTATTTGTGATGACAGTCTGCCTGGCGGTGTATCTGTTCAGTTTCCGGATGGGAAGAAAAATCGTGGCTATTGACGTATAGCAGAAACAGAAGATCAGCAGATACATAAAAGGGGTGAATACATGATGCGGATAGCAGCAGCGGCGATATTGATACTGCTGGCAGTTATGACGATATATGGAAGAAAGGAAGAAGGGTGCCCTTTATGGAAGCGGGGGATCAGGTGGTCCTGGAAGAACCTGAAGACAAGGGGATGGATTCCCTGGGAGTGGATGACAGAAAGAAACTATATGCAGGCTGCAGTGGTTCTGACCATCGGCTGTCTTTTGACACTGGCTTACGGGATGCTGGCAAAAGACAGCGGGGATGGAAAAAATGTCATTTCCCTGGAACGTCCGGAATATGGCCAGGGAGGGGTTCTGGAGGAACTGGAATACAAATGGACTGACCAGGATGGGGAATATAAGGAAGGGTCTGTTACCGTTCAGGTAGGGGAACGGAAATATACCCTTGCGGAGAAGGAAAATTTGCTGGATGCAGCCCAGAAGGAATTGGAGGAAATAATCCTGGGGGAAAATATATCTGCGGATAAGATCCAGCATCCGTTGGTATTGCCGGAGCAGATTGGAGAGATTCCTGTGAATATTACCTGGAGCAGCAGCCATCCCCAGTATGTGGACTGGACCGGAGCGCTGTCTCAGGAAATCCCCCAGGGAGGCGTGGAGATGGAGCTGCAGGGGCTGCTGGAAATTCAGGGAACACAACGGCTTTATAAAAAACAGATAAAGGTATTTCCGGAAAATTTTGGGGAAAGTGAGAAAATGGAAAAACAGGTGGAAAAATTACTGGAGCTTGAAAATGAAAAAGAAGGAAAGACATTTGCGCTGCCGACGGAGATCGACAGTATGAAGGTGGTATGGAATATTCCCGGAGAAGACATGGGAAATAAGGTTTTTCCCGCAGCGGCAATATGTTCGGTTTTGCTTTTATGGAGAGGAAAGCAGGAGGAGGAACTGCGGCGCAGAGATCGGAAACAACAGCTGTTAAAAGACTATCCGGAGCTTTTGAGCAGACTGACGCTTTTGCTTGGAGCAGGGATGAGTATGCGGCGGGCTCTGCAGCGGATGTCAGAGAATTATGAAAGCAGAAAAGAATACACGGGTGTACGGTATGCCTATGAGGAGATTCGGATCACCTGCCTGGAAATGGAACAGGGGATATCGGAGAGGACAGCCTATGAACGTTTGGGAGAACGGTGCGGCCTTCTTCCCTATCGGACATTTTCCTCTTTGTTGGTGCAGAATCTGCAGAAGGGAAGCATGGGGATGCAGAAAATACTCCGGGAAGAAGCGGAAAAGGCGCAGCAGCAGCGCAGAGATCAGGCCAGAATTCTGGGAGAACAGGCATCTACCAAGCTGCTGGTCCCCATGATTCTGATGCTGCTGGTTGTATTTGTCATACTTATGGTCCCCGCATGGCTGTCCTTTGTGTGAAGGCAGCCATGGAAAAAGGCCTCGCAAAGAAGGCCATGAAAGGAGGTGAAGAGGTATGGAGATGGTCAGACGTTTTTTCGCGGAAGAGGATGCGCTGGGTACTGTCGAGCTGATCCTGATTATCGTTGTGCTGATCGGACTGGTCATGATCTTTAAGAAACAGCTTACAAGTCTGGTGAATAACATTCTCTCCAAGATTACAAGTCAAAGCAACAGCATCTGAGAACAGATGCCGGAAACATGTCTGAGACAGTGATGCGGTCCGGGAGGACAATGATCTGTCGGAAAATTCATTTCAGGGTTCGCAACTCTAAAATTCATTTCAATTAAGCACATAGAAGGAGGGTATCCCTTGAAGACGAAGGGCAGCGTAACGTTATTTATCAGTCTGCTGATGGCAGTGATTCTGGGAGTTTTTCAGGTCCTGTTCCAGTCCCTGCGGATCGCAGGGGGGAGAGTTCAGGCGGAAGCGGGAGTTGAGGAAGGCTTATATTCCGTGTTTTCCGATTATAATCGGGAACTGTTTGACAGATACCGCGTATTCTTCCTGGATGGAGGATATGGAAGTGGGGAATTTTCTCCTGGAATCATGATTTCCATTGTAGAAGATAGTCTGAAGCAGAGCTGCTTTGCGGGGAAAAGGGGAAATTTATGGAATTGTTCGTATGAAACAGCAGCGATCACCGGCTATACACTTGCTACAGACCAACAGGGAAGGCCGTTTCGTGAACAGGCTGTTGGATATATGAAGGATACGCTGGGGATTCAGGGGATACAACTTCTTGCCGATCAGCTGAAACAGCAGAAAAAGACAGCGGAAGAACAAGAGATACAGGGAGGCTATGAAAATGCCAGGGAGGCCCAGGATGAATACGAAAAGAAAAAAGAGGAAAAACAGAGACAGGATGAGGAAGACCGGAAACATGGAGATGTCTCTGCGGCGAATGCCGGTGAATCCGGAACCTCACAGGTGGAGGTTCCGGATGACTTCCAGAATCCTCTGGATATCATCCGCCAGGTGCAGAAAATGGGCCTGCTGGGCCTGGTGGTTCCAGCGGATATGCCGATCTCCCAGGAGACAATTTCTCTTGAGGAACAGCCTTCCCGAAGGAGTCTGAAGAATGGAATTGGCGTACCTGCTGTCCAGGCGGAAAGTTCAGCAATGGATGATCTTCTGTTTCTGCAGTATATGGTAGAGATTCTGGGGTGCTATGGAGAAGAAAAAACAGAGAATGGTCTCCGATATCAGCTGGAATATGTAATAGGGGGAAAACATTCGGATCAGGAGAATCTGAAGAAGACAGTTCAGGAATTATTGGCGGTAAGAACCGCTGCCAATATGGTACACCTTCTCACGGATTCGGTAAAGCAGACCCAGGTCCACCAGATGGCGATGATCATTGCCTCAGCAGTAGCGCTTCCCTTCCTGGAGGGAATCATCAGCCTTGCGCTCCAGGGAGCCTGGGCTTTTGGAGAAAGCGTCCTGGATATCCGTTGCCTTCTGAAAGGAGGGAACGTTCCCCTGGTAAAGAGTTCAGAAAGCTGGAAATTATCTCTGGAGAATTTGGGGAATATTCTGGAAGTTTTAAATCAGGAAGAGGGGAAGGAAAAAGCAGGGATGGATTATCAGGAATATCTGAGACTTCTGCTCTTTATGAAAGGAAGCCAGAGCAGACTGGACCGTACGATAGATCTGGCAGAGCAGGAGATGCGGGCAGGCGGTCAGGAAAATTTTCGCATGGATCTTTGTGTCTATGCATTGGAGGCAGAGATGGAAATACAGTGTGAAGATCAGAAATTTTTGATTATGAGGTCTTACGGATATGGAATGTAGACGGGGCGGAAATTGGGATATAGAGGAATGTCCTCCGGATAAATGGAAGGAAGGGAGGGTAAACATTCAGGATTGTCCGGAGACAGGCCCCCAACCAATCCGGCAGGCAGAAAAAATCCGGAGGATATTCCTTTGTGTCCAGGGAAAACGGCAGCTGCTGACCGGGAGAAAAGCAGCGAGGGCCGGACTGACCGTGGAGGCAGCTTTTGTGGTACCGTTGTTTCTTCTGGCAATGGCGGCAGTGATCAGCCTTCTGGATATCTACCGGATACAGGCAGAGGTAAAAACATCTCTGAGCGAAAGTGCCAGAGAATTGGGGATGTATGCCTATGCGGCGGATACAGGCAGTGACTCTCCGGTGGGAGGCGCTGTATCCACTGCTGTCTGTGCGCTATATGGACGGCAGAAGCTGCCGGACCTGGGAGAAAATGTACAGGTCACATTGGCCAGATCTTCGTATAAGGGTGGTGTGATAACACTTACCGCCGACATTTTTTATACCCTTCCGGTGACCTTTGGACCTGTAAAAACTCTTCATCTGGTGAACACAGCAAGCGCGGGCGTCTGGGTGGGGGATACGAAAGAAAAATGGACAGGCAATAGCGGTGGTTCGGAAGAAATGGTTTACATAACGGAAAATGAAAGCGTATATCATACTTCAGCTTCCTGTACCCACATTCATCTGTCGATTCATGTGGGGAGCAAAGATGCTGTTGAAAATCTGCGCAACGAATATGGAGAACGGTATCAAAGCTGCGCCAAGTGCCGGGGAGATGCGAATGGGGGAACTGTATACTATTCCGATAAAGGGAACTGCTATCACAGCAGCGCCGCATGCAGCGGGCTGAAGAGGACCGTAAAATTGGTAAAAAAATCAGAGGTTTCAGGAAAACAAATGTGCCAGCGGTGTCAGGCAAGGGAGGGATGAAAAAGCAAAATGAAGTGGCTTGCCGTATGTTATCTGGGATTCAATGCCTGGACAGACGCCAGAAAAAAGGAGATCGATCTGAGGATAACCGCAGCAGCAGGGGCAGTTTGTCTGGTATTGCGGGCTGCGGGACTGGATGGCGGATGGAAGATTACATTTCTGTCTTTCTTTCCGTGTATTGTACTGTTTCTGATGGGAAGGCTGCTGCAGAATGGTATAGGACTGGGAGACGCAGTTGTTGCCGGTATGATGGGGGTACTGATGCCCGCCGGGGAAGTGATGGGGTGTTTGATTTTAGGATTTTTTATGGCGGGTTTCTGGGGAATCTTAGGACAGATCCGCGGAAATAGAAAGAGGGATGAGAAGATACCGTTGGTGCCGTTTCTGTTGGTGAGTTATCTGGTGAGGTGTTTGATGTGAGAAAAAAGAAATGGATACTTGCAGGATATCTGACGGTAGAGTCCAGTATCCTGTTTCCGGTAATCTGTATCATGACGGGAATCATGCTTTCTCTGACCATTCATGTATACCAGAGGGCCTGGTATACTGCTGCTGCCTGTGAAAGTGTGTTGACGGGAAGCGGAAAGGGGATTTTGGAGGGGACGGATGGCGTGAAATTTGCAGAGGAGAAATGGGAAGGGCTTCAGAATGGATTCTATCTGAAGCCAGAAAAAATGTCGGCACAAATCCAGGGAGATCAGGATCGTGTCAGTGTCCGGGCAGCAGGAAGTACTGTGTTCTGGGGAATCCATGGATTGGATTTGGAGATTCAAAAGGAGATGAAGATCCTGCGTCCAGTGAAATTTATCCGGAAAGCCGCAGCCTGGAAAGATGGAGGCGCATGAGAACCATGAAAACCGAAATACAACGAGATATGAAGCATAGCTTTTTTCTGGTTTGGACTGAAGCCGGAGTAAGGGAATCCTATGAGATAAGGATGATCACAGAGAATAAAATTCCCGGATTACTTCCCTGCCAATGTCGGCCGTTGGATGATCAGGTTCAGATGTGCTTTGATATCGATTCCCTTTTTTCTCTTGCGGAATTGGCAGCAGAGAAAAAGCTGAAGTCCGGATCGATTCTGGCACTTATAAAAAATCTGTATATGGCATCGGAAGGGCTGGAGGAATTCCTTTTGAAGCCGGAGCGCCTGAGTCTGAATCCAGAGCATATCTTTGCGGATAGGGAGATGGGGCAGATGTTTTTCTGCTATATGCCGGAGCGGGAAAAGAATACGGGAGAAGCGTTCAGAGAATTGACGGAATATCTCCTTCCAAGGCTGGATCATCAGGATGCAGAGGGAGTTGCTCTGGGATACGGAATCTATCGGTATTCCATGGAGGAGGAATTCCGGATGGATACGTTAAAGCAGACGGTGCAAGCTATTCTGGAAAAGAACAGCAGAATGCCAGGAACAAAATGGAAGCCGGAGGAAGAAGAACTCTGGGAATCAGAAGAAGAAAGGGTTCGCCGGCTGCGGCATGAGGAGGCGCTGGAAGCTTTTTTTGGAGAAGATCGTGAAGAAGAACAGGAACAACCGGAAGGGAGATGGAAAATTGCGGTGTCAGCAGGTATTCTCCTGGTCCACCTGGGAATAGGATATGCTCTGTGGAAAAGAGGGTCTCTCTATCTGGGCGTATGGGGAATAATCGGAATCCTGGGAGCGGCAGCTGCAGGAGTGGGTGTTTTCCTAAGGAATAGGGAAAGAGAAGAAAAAGAGGGAGAGGAAAAATATCATCAAATGCGGGAATGGCGGAAAGATTTTGAAAGCCAGCATGAAGAATGGGGAAAACAACGCAGTGAATCCGGAAGCGGGGAGCAACAGAAAGACAGAGAGCGAAGATGGAAAAGGGGAGATATTGAGTATAAGCAGGAAAAAAGAGGAGAGAAATGGGAATCGGAACAGTATGAAAGGAGAGAAGAGGAAAATGGAGAGATGGAAATACACAGAATTCAGATGGAAGATAGAGGATCCGGAAAATCATGGGGAGAGGACATCCGGGAGGGAAAGAAAGAGATGCCGGAAATGGACGAGACGGATGTGCTGGGTTCGGTTCCGGAGGCCAGGATATACTGTCTTCGCGAAATCGCTTCGCAGGAAGGAGAAATCCTCCGGCTTACAGGTCGGAGAGTGCATATCGTCGGAAAACTGACCGGAACGGCAGATCTGTTGATCCGTTCCCCTACTGTCAGCAGAATTCATGCCAGAATACGAAAAACGGGAAACCAGTGGATGATAAAGGATATGAATTCAAAAAACGGAACATACATAAACGGAAAGCGTATTTGCGGTGAACAGGAGGCGGAATTGAAAGAAGGAGATCAGGTGCGTTTCGCTGAAAAAAGCTATGTCTTCGGCAGGGAATAGACAGAAACGGCTCTGTGGAGTATAATAAAGAACAGCCAAACGCTAAACGTGTGCCACCGGCACACAGCGCCGCCAAATGGACATGTGGGCATGTCCGCTTGGCTCGCTGCCTGAGAAAATAAAAAGACGGAGAGGCAGGGAAGAAAAATATGAACCAGACATACGATTCCGGACCGGATGCATTGGAACAGATTTTCCGGGGGCCGCTGCGCTGGGTGAACTTGCTGATCATAGCGGTCAATATCCTGGTGTTTGCGGTGATGGAATTTCTGGGATCTACCCAGGATGCCGGGCTGATGCTTGAATGGGGAGCTGCATATACTCCTCTGATACTGGAGGGACAATGGTACAGGCTGTTTTCCAGTATGTTTCTTCATTTTGGGCTGGGGCATTTATTCAATAATATGCTTCTGCTGCTGTTTATGGGAGATCTGCTGGAAAAGCTGGTGGGCAAGTGGCGGTATCTCCTGATCTATCTGGGAAGCGGTCTGGCTGGAAATCTTCTGTCGCTGTTTTGGGAGCTGCGTACCGGCGATATGTACGTGAGTGCAGGTGCCTCCGGTGCTATTTTCGGCGTAGTAGGCGGAGTGTTGGTGCTTGTCCTGAAAAACAGGGGAAGAGTTCAGGATGTAACAGTCAGAAGACTGGGGTTTATGGTTCTTTTGACGATATATTATGGATTCCAGACAGTCGGAGTGAATAATGCGGCCCATATCGGAGGGCTTCTGGGAGGAATTTTATTTACCTGGATCCTCTGTCCTCATAAGTACAGGCGGCTTCCGGGAAGGAGACAACCAGGGGAATTCGGATTGTAAAGCAGGTCTTCGCGGGAGAAGAAGAGACAGTAATGGTTCCCTGGTGAGCTTTGACAATATTTTTTACAATGGGAAGTCCCAAACCGGTACCATCTTTTTTGTAGCTCACGAAGGGCTCAAAGATATTGTCCATTTGCTGGTGGGGAATTTGCGGACCATTGTTGGAAACCTGGATTTCCATCATTCCGTTCTGAGAGGAAATGGCTACTTCAATACGGCCATCGGGCTGATCATTGAGAGCTTCAGCGCTATTTCTCACCAGATTCAGGATTGCTTCTTTCAGCTTGGTGGCATCAGCAAAGGTTGGAGGAATAGCGGTAAGCTTCCGAAATGAGAAACTTACAGAAGGAATGACGGAGGCGGCGCTCTGAACGATGGATTCCAGCAGCTTGGGAAGGTACAGCTTTTCAGGGTGGATCGATCCCGCATGGTTATACCGGGAGAATTCATCCAGCAGAGCCTTTAAAAAATTGAGATTTTCCATAATCGGGGTCCAGGTAGAAAAACCGATTACCTGGGGGTATCGGCGTTCAGTCAATTGGAGAAAACTGTTGATCAGGGTGACCGGATTGCGGATTTCATGAGAGATTCTTGAAAGCTCAATCTGGTGCTCTTCTTCCAGTCTCTGAAGAAGAACTTCCAGACGAGAATCTTTTGCGGAATATTGTTTCAATTGCTCTGATTCTTCCTTAGTCAGCATGATGACAGACACCTCACATTTTTGTTTTTTACAGGCAGAAAATGAAGAAGACGCAGTGCAGATCTTTTTGGCGATTTTGTAATCTGGATGTTCTGCGCCTCTGGCAGTACCGTTGGCTTGCCTGCTGATTAGAAGTGTACCATTTGAGGCGCCGGGGAGCAACGAAAAACGTACGGCAAATTGCGACAGGAAATGACAAAACAGGGCAGACGGAATACATACGATGGCCCGGAATATGCGATATGCAGGAGGTAAAACGATGGACAACTGTATTTTTTGTAAACTTGCGTCAGGAGAGATACCCACAGCTACATTATACGAAGACCAGGAGTTTCGTGTAATTCTGGATCAGGGACCAGCCAGCAAGGGACATGCGCTGATCCTTCCCAAAGCTCATTATGCGGATTTGTATGAGCTGCCTGAAGAGACAGCAAAAAAGGTTATGGTGCTGGCCAAAAGGATGGCTGATGTGATGACCAGGGCATTGGGATGCGATGGGTTTAACCTGGTTCAAAATAATGGGGAGACGGCAGGACAGACAGTATTTCATTTTCATATGCATCTGATTCCCAGATACCGGGATGACCAGGTGAAACTGGGATGGACTCCGGGAACACTTACCGATGAAGTTCGGGATGAAGTGCTGGACAAGGTAAAAAAAGAACTTTCCAGATAGAAATGCAGGACACTTCTGATATAAGAGAATGATCCAGGGATGCAAAATCCCCTCGCCGAAGGCGGATTTAAAGGGACTTTGCATCCTGAGATGGCAGAAATACAATCAATTGGCATATTCGTTGATCAGCCCTACGATATGAGAGATGGCATCTGTCTGACGGCTTTGCTGCATAGCCTGGATATATTGCTCTCGATTTTCATAAAGCCGGCGAATCGCGTTCAGAAGAGAATCCTCTGTGATCTCCTCTTCTTCCAATACCATACTGTATCCCAGCTTTTCAAAAGAGCGGGCATTCAGAATCTGATCGCCTCGACTGGCGTTGGCTGAAAGCGGAATCAGAAGATTGGGTTTTCTCAATGCACTGATTTCGCAGATGGCATTGGCACCCGCCCGGGATATTACCAGATCCGCCAGAGCAAAAAGATCAGCCAGTTCTTTTTTGATATATTCATATTGTACATATCCTTCTGTATGAAGAAGCGATTCGTCTGTTTTTCCCTTTCCGCAAAGGTGGATAACCTGAAAATCTTTCAGAAGCTGAGGAAGTATTTTCCGAACGGCATTATTGACGGCAACAGAACCCAGACTGCCTCCGATGACCATGATAACAGGTTTCTCCGAACTCAGTCCTGTAAAATTCAGAGCGGCAAGTTTATTTCCGGACATCAGTTCCTGCCGGATAGGAGTTCCGGTCAACACCGCTTTCTCTTTGGGAAGCTTGTCTACTGTTTCCGGAAAATTACAGCAGACCTTTACAGCTGAGGAAATACACAGTTTATTGGCAAGTCCTGGAGTCATATCGGACTCGTGGATGATGGCGGGGATCTTCCTCCGTCCTGCGGCGATCACTACAGGAACTGTCACAAAACCTCCTTTGGAAAAAACCACATCCGGTTTCAACTGTTTTAGAAGTTTTCTGGCTTCCCCATACCCCTTCAAAACTTTGAATGGATCCGTAAAATTTTTAGGATCAAAATACCGGCGCAGTTTGCCGGAAGAAATTCCATAGTAAGGAATACCCAACTCTTCGATCAGCTTTTTCTCAATTCCGTCATAGGAACCAATATAGGAAATTTCATATCCCTCTTCCCGAAGACGGGGTATCATGGCAATATTAGGTGTGACATGTCCGGCAGTACCTCCACCGGTGAGTACAATATGTTTCATAGTCAGCCTCCTGAGCTTTGATTTCGATAGTGTATTAGCGGTTCCAATCGGCATAGTTTCCTGCCTGAGAACTGTAATAACATTATTATTACCCCCGGGGATAAAAAAGTCAAGGAAATTGAAATTGGGTTTATGAAAGGGTATAATAGTAGAAAAAACGGAATAATAAATGATAGAATTCCAGGGGATTCGTAAGAGATTTTTTGCGGTATATGGAAGCCGTATCTTGGAGTCTATGGATGCGATCAGAAAGGGGGTTTTTCTATGCGTATCACATTCCTGGGAGCTACCCACGAGGTTACGGGAAGCTGCTATTATCTGGAAGCGGCCGGGAAGCATTTTCTGGTAGACTGCGGGCTGCAGCAGGGACCCAATTATTATGAAAATGAGGAAATTCCCATCCCGGCATCGGATCTGGATTTTGTTCTTCTGACCCATGCGCATATTGATCATTCCGGGAAACTGCCGCTTCTGTATGCTCAGGGGTTCCGGGGCAGCGTCTATACCACTTATGCAACGGCAGATCTCTGTGATATTATGCTGCGGGACAGTGCGCATATTCAGATGTTTGAGGCTGAATGGAAGAACAGGAAAGGAAAACGTGCCGGAAGGGAGGAAGTTCTTCCGCTTTATACGATGGATGATGCTCTGGGATTGATCCAGAATCTGGTGGGCTGCCCTTACAAGCAGATGCTTACCATAGCGGAAGGAATCCAGGTGAGGTTCATAGATGCAGGACACTTGCTGGGGTCCGCCAGTATTGAAGTCTGGCTGAAGGAAGACGGAGAGGAACGAAAGATTGTATTTTCCGGAGATATTGGAAATCTGAATCAGCCCTTGATCAAGAATCCCACCTACCTTCATAATGCCGATTACGTGGTGATGGAGTCTACTTATGGAAATCGGAGCCATCAGGAGGTGGTAAATTATGAAGATGCGCTGGCGCAGGTGATCCAAAGAACCTTCGACAGGGGCGGAAATGTGGTGATCCCTTCCTTTGCAGTGGGCAGAACACAGGAAATGCTGTATTTTATCCGAAAGATCAAGGAGAACCGGATGGTACAGGGACATGAAAATTTTCCGGTGGTTGTGGATAGTCCGCTGGCTGTGGAGGCTACCAGTATTTTCAGAGAACATTACAGGGAGTGCTTTGATGAGGAGGCTTCTGCTCTGGTAGAAAAGGGGATCAATCCCATTTCATTTCCAGGGCTGCAGCTTTCGGTTACCAGCGAGGAGTCCAGGGCTATCAATTTTGACGAGCGCTGTAAAGTGATTATATCGGCCAGTGGTATGTGCGATGCGGGAAGAGTAAAGCATCATCTGAAACATAATCTTTGGAGAAAAGAATGTACCGTTCTGTTTGTAGGATATCAGGCCGTGGGAACACCTGGAAGAGCTCTGGTGGAAGGGGCCAAGGAGCTGAAGCTGTTTGGTGAGGAGATCCAGGTGAATGCAGAGATTAAGGTTTTGCCGGGAATCAGTGGTCATGCGGATGATAATGGATTGATGAGATGGGCTTCTGCGTTTGTGGAAAAACCCAGACAGGTATTTATCTGCCACGGAGAGGATGTATCCTGCGAAGTGTTTTCAGGAAGGCTGCGGGATGAACTGCATTATGAAGCCATGGCTCCTTACAGTGGTACGATTTATGATTTGAGAGAAGGAAGATTTGTGCTGAGAACGGAAGGCGTAAAAGTACAGCCCAGCGTGACCAAGCAGTCTAAGGCATCCAGTGTATATCAGCGGCTGGTAGCGGCCGGTCAGCGACTGATGACTGTGATCCGGCACAATGAAGGCGGAGCAAATAAAGATCTGGCCAAGTTTATCAGCCAGATCAATAATCTCTGTGACAAATGGGACAGATAGCATTTTGGCAAGGCTTTCCCATTTTGTTTCCCTGGGATAGAAAATGCCCCGGCAGGTATGTCAAAATACCTGCCGGGGTTATGGAAAATCCGCGGGTAATCGTCATACCCCGCTGCTCTGCAGCGCTGTATGACTGAGAATCTGTAGCCTGCAGCGGTTTATTGATTCCTGAACGTTACTGCAGAGCTTCCTTCAGTGCCTGAGCCAGCTGATCAGGACAGGAAGTATTTTTAAAACCACAGCGGATACCTTCCAGACGGCCAATCACTTCTTTGGCATCCTGGCCCTCGACCAGAGAGCAGATTCCTTTCAGGTTTCCATTACAGCCGCCAACGAAAGATACGTTGTGCAGCTTTCCGTCTACCAGATCGAAATTAATCTGTTTGGAACAGACCCCTTTTGTTTTGTACTCCATGATGATTCCTCCTTGATGTAAAATCTACCGTTTGCGCGGTTAAAAATCTGTCCCTATTATAACAGAACATCTCTTTACTTTCCAGAGGCATTCTTAAAGGAAGTATTTTTTCCCTAAGATGAAACCTGTTTATAGGTATGATATTGAAGGGAACCGTTTTATTGTGTTAAACTGATATATGCAGAATATAAAAATGGGAAAGGGACCGAAATCAGAAGAAGTTTTCCCAAAGGATAGAAAAGATATTTTTGCCATTTGATACAGAGGAAGAAATTATGAAAACAAGTGAAGAAGAACGAAAGAGAGGGACTGGGAGTGACTTGTCCGGAAGCCATTCAGGAGGAAGCAGGAAGGGGATTGGAAAGAAATTTTTCCGTCGGGGCAGGATGATCCTTTTTGCCTGGGAGACGACTGTTATGGTATTGCTGGTCATTCTCCTTCTGGTCCAGGGAAAAAATCCCGAGAAGGACAGGGCAGATACCGCTGCGTCAGAAGCGGGAATGACGCCGCAGATACTGGAGCCGGAGGAAACAGAGGCGATTCTGTTTTCACCGGGATATGCTCCGGAAACAGCCCCATCTAATCTGATTGCTTCCACGGCGATTCAAGTGAACGGTGAGATCCTGCCGCAGGAGGCTTCCTATAGTGCGCAGAGTACCATATCTTTTAAGGAAGGATCCCAATATACGGATATGGACGGAGTGATCACTTTCCGCGGTGACAATTTTCGCAGCAGTCCGGCCTATGGTCTGGCCAATATGACACAATATACGCTTGAAAGTGTGTGGACTCAGACTACGGGAAGCCTTTCCTATAACGGAAAGACGTGGACCGGAAACGGATGGACCGGTCAGCCGCTGATCACCTCCTGGTCATGGGAACTTCGGCAGCATATGAATCTATATGACTGGGCCAAGCAGCAAGAGCAGCTTACAGAAGTAATTTATGCCTCCATGGACGGCCGGATTTATTTTATGGAGCTGGAGACAGGAAAATCAACCCGTGATCCGCTGGATGTGGGATTTACATTCAAAGGCGCGGGAGCCCTGGATCCAAGAGGATACCCGCTGATGTATGTAGGAGCCGGGTATACCAGTGAACAGGGAAAGGCCCGGATATTTGTGATCAGTCTTTTAGACGGCAGTATCTTGTATACCATTGGGGACAATGACGCTTTCACGGACCGGCAATGTTTTTTCTTCGATTCTTCTGCGCTGGTGGATGCGGAAACCGATACGCTGATTTACCCGGGGGAGAGCGGGATTTTATACCTGATCCATCTGAATACCAGTTTTGACGAATCAGCAGGTACGATTTCCGTCAATCCGGATCAGGTGGTTAAATGGAAATACATGGGGACCAGAACGACCAGCCAGGAATACTGGCTTGGAATGGAGGGCAGCGCCGCTGTCTACGAAGGATATCTTTTTATTGCGGATAACGGGGGCAATCTGATGTGCCTGGATTTAAATACTTTGGAACTGGTATGGGTACAGGATGTGCTGGATGATACGAATGGATCGCCGGTCCTTTCTGTGGAGGAGGGGCGCCTGTATCTGTATATTGCGCCTTCCTTTCATCTGGGATGGCGCAGTTCCTCTACTGCGCCGGTTCCGATTTTCAAGATTGACGCTCAGAACGGAAGCATTGTATGGCAGACAGAATATGAATGCTATTCGGTGGAAGATGTATCCGGAGGCGTACAGTCTACGGTAGCGCTGGGGAGAGAACAGCTTGAGGATTACATCTATTGTACTGTTTCCAGAACAGGAGACGGTTCTCAGGGAGTTCTGGCCTGTCTGGATAAAAAGACAGGGGCGGTGGTCTGGGAACATAAGTCCGGCTATGCCTGGTCATCGCCTGTCTGCGTGTACAATGAAGATGGGGAAGGAAACATTCTCTATTGCAGCAGTGATGGAAATATGTATCTCATCGATGGCCTTACCGGAACAGAACGATACAGACTGAGGCTCAGCGAAGGGGTGATCGAAGCATCGCCGGCCGTTTACAACGATATAGCGGTGGTAGGCACCCGGGCCAATGAAATTTATGGAATAAGGCTGCGGTAAATTTGAAGCAGTTACCGTATGGCAGCTGCTACAGCGACACACAGATAGACAAAAAGACCGCCAAGAAGTATCCGGACGTCACCCCCCATAAGCAGCGAGAGCAGTAAAGTGCCTCCGGTTCCAGACAGCATAAGGATTCCGCCCGTCTTCCGTCCGGCGGGATCCTGGCGGCCCAGAGCAAACAGACAGATCCCGATGATGGATAAAGCGGCAGTACATCCCAACCATAAAGCCGGGATTAAACTGGCGCGGCCTGAAAGGACTGTCAGCAGCCTTTACCATCATGCCTTTTACATCTTCACTGGTAAAACGCTCCTCTCTTTTTTCCATTTTTTCAGAATGCATCAGTTCCAGAACGGATATATCCAAAGCCTCAGATAGTGGAACCAGAAGGCTGATATCCGGAAAGCCCTTTCCCCTTTCCCAGCGGCTGACCGCCTTATCCGTTACCTGCAGCTTCTGAGCCAACTCCAGCTGTGTCATATGCTGTTCTTTGCGGCAGGATGCCACAAAAGCCCCAAACTTTTCTGCGTTCATTTTATTCACCTCCAGCTATAAGGATACAGGAAAACCGGATATTTTTAAACCGATGAGGACTTTACATGGCAAAACAGGCAGTCGATGAATCGTTTACCATTCGGACACATAAAATAAGCTGGCCATCCGGATATTCCGTGGGGCTACATCTGCCTGCACTTCTCGATCAGTTTTGCGTAGACACGTTCTATCATCCACGGTTCCCTGGGGACTTGCAGAGCCTCTTCCAGCGTCCACCATTTTACAGCCTGATTTTCTGATTCGTTGACGATCAGCCGCTCTTTTTCATCGGCCTCCGCCAGATAGGTGACATTGAAGTGAAGATGGCTGGGAACATAAACCCCTCTTTTGATATGACCGTTCACAGTCAGAACCTCCAGACTGAGAATATCACTGCTTACCAGAGAGGCATGTGCTACACCGGTCTCCTCCTGAAGTTCCCTCATGGCAACTGAACAAAGATCCTCTTCTCCATCGGCATGACCGCCGATCCAGGACCAGGAATCATAGATATTGTGATAGACCATCAGGGTTTTTGTGCGTTCCGGATTGACTGTCCACAAAGATGCGGAAAAATGGGCTACCTGATTTTGGCGGACCAGATAATCGGAGCAGTTGGACATGAACTGAAGCATTACTTCCTTATCGTGCTGCTCCTGTTCGCTAAATGGGGTATAATGCTGGATTTCCTGAAACAGACTCATGGGATCGATTCCTCCGTTGGTATATTCTTGCGGTCTATTATACAACCAGATCCCCAAAAGAGGAATCCATTTTATAACAGTTTCTCCTCCCCTATTATAAGGATAAAGGCAGATAATGGAACGGTTTCCCCCTCTTTGACTTGAATCCTATGCCATGATATAATGAGCGAAAGTGAGCCGAAGAAAGCGGAGCTTGCTTCAGGCGAACGGCGAATGTGATTCACAGGCGAAGCCTGAGAAATAATGAGCGAAAGTGAGCCGAAGAAAGCGAAGCTTGCTTCAGGCGAACGGCGAATGTGATTCACAGGCGGAGCCTGAGAAATAATGAGCGAAAGTGAGCTGAAGAAAGCGAAGCTTGCTTTGGGCGAACGGCGAATGTAATTCACAGGCGGAGCCTGAGAAATAATATCGGGGAATTTATGGACCCCACAGGAGGCTATTCTTATGAGGAAAAAATTCCGTCCGGCAGACGAGGAGATCGGACCGATACTGCCGCTGCTGCTATTTCCGGTCCTCTGGTATTCGGCGCTTTTCAGAGGAATAGCGGGAAGCGGATTCCAGGTTATGCTGGTCCCCTTTTTGGTGGCAGGACTTCTTCCGGTTTATTCGGCAGTGAATGAGATCCGCAGGGCAATGTTCTACCGGAAGCAGAGAGCGGATGCTGTTGCCTGGGGGCATTGGGAGATCGGGCGTGTTCGGGGGATAATAAGGAAGGATGTACCGTACTATTCCGGAAAGAATCACAGGCTTCGGTACAGAAGAAGTTATTGCCTGCAGGTGGAGATCACAGATCCGGACACAGGAGCCGTACATACCGTTGAAAGCGGCGGATACCGGTTTCCGGTGCATCGTTATCTGGCGTCTGACCGGGTGCGGGTCTACACGGACAGAAGCGGATGGAAATATTATCTGGAAGAATTCGATATAAAGAAGCGTAAATCGGATCCGGGAGTATTTGACAGGATTCCGATGGAATATGAAGAGACAGCCGCAGGCAGCGGAAGGCTGGTACAGATCATTTTTATTGTGATCCTGGTGATGATGATATGGGAGATTTTCGCGGCGGGGTGAGATAAGCAGCGGCCGTATAGCCTGCAGGGACCGGAAACGGTTCGGTAAAATCGGACATACTCAGTGCGGAGGAATGCGATGTTTGGGAAGAAGAGGAAAGAAGTTAAAACAGAACCTTATGATCGGGAACACCAGATTCCGGTGATACGATCCAGTATCTGTACCGGGGAGAAGACGGCCGGCTTTGAGGATCGGGAAACGGGGAAATTTCAGGACCTGATGCTGATTTCTTCAGAGGGGGATCTGCAGGAGTTCTGCGCCAGATACGGCGTGGACAAAAAAGATATCGTAATCCGCTGGTGATGAACAGCGGCCGGTAAGATATACGGAAAACCGTTGGAGCGCCGGGGGATATGGCGATGGCTGTGTTTTGCGGGAGCCAAAATGGCTTTTGGCTCCTTCAGTATATAATATATGGAAAGGTTTATAGTGATGACAAAAGAGGAACTGGCCCTGGAGGTCATTGAAAGACTGAAGAAAGAGTACCCGGATGCGGGATGTACTTTGGATTATGATCAGGCATGGAAGCTGCTGGTCAGTGTGCGGCTGGCCGCCCAGTGTACAGACGCCAGAGTAAACGTGGTGGTGGAAGAGCTGTACGAAAAATATCCGGATGTGGACGCTCTGGCGGCAGCGGAAGTGGAGGATATTGAGCGGATTGTGAAACCCTGCGGGCTGGGAAAAAGCAAAGCTCGGGATATCAGTGCCTGTATGAAGATACTGAAGGAACAGTACGGCGGAAAGGTTCCGGGAGATTTCGACGCGCTGCTGAAGCTGCCGGGAGTGGGGAGAAAGAGCGCGAATCTGATCATGGGGGATGTGTTTGGAAAGCCGGCCATCGTAACAGATACCCACTGTATCCGTCTGACCAACCGGATCGGGCTGGTGGATGGGATCAAAGAGCCGAAAAAGGTGGAGATGGCGCTCTGGAAGATCATTCCGCCGGAAGAGGGCAGCGATTTCTGCCATCGGCTGGTATACCATGGGCGGGATATCTGTACTGCCCGGACAAAACCCCATTGTGAAAAGTGCTGTCTGGAGGATATCTGCGGAAAATGCGGGATACAGTGAAAAGAAAAAAATCTTCTTGTAGATTTTTATAAAAATTTATGATAATATTTATCGTAAATTTATAATTATCAGAAGGAGGCTCTCATGGAGAAGTTTTTCAAGCTCAAAGAGAACGGTACCAGTGTATCCACTGAGATCATGGCCGGACTCACCACATTTTTTGCGATGTCTTACATCATTGTGGTCAATCCCAGTATCCTGTCCCAGTCCGGTATGGAATGGGGAGCGGTATTCCTGGCAACGATCATCGCTTCCATTATCGGTACGCTGGTTATGGGGCTGGTGGCAAATGTGCCCTATGCTCAGGCTCCCGGTATGGGACTGAACGCATTCTTTGTTTACACAGTATGCGCCGGTCTGGGATTCACCTGGCAGCAGGCGCTTTCCATGGTATTTATCTGTGGTATCCTGAACATTATCATTACGGTTACCAAGGTCCGGAAGTACATCATCAAGTCCATTCCCCGCAGTCTGCAGAATGCCATCGGCGGAGGAATCGGTATCTTTGTAGCGTATATCGGCCTTTTAAATGTGGGTATCATCACTTTTGACAGCGGTGTGCCGGCGCTTGCTACGCTGAGTCAGCCGGCATTTCTGGTATTTCTGTTTGGCCTTGCGCTGACTGTCGTTCTGCTGGTGCTGAATGTAAAGGGCGCGATCCTGATTTCCATTATCGTAACTACTCTGGTTGGTATACCCTGCGGAGTGACCACACCCCAGGATACCACCAGCTTTACAGAGGCCTGCCAGGCGCTTCCCACCACGTTCCTGGCAATCTTCAAGGAAGGCGGGATCACCAGTCTGTTTTCCGATGCGTCCAAGCTGCCGCTGGTGCTGATCACGATCTTCTCCTTCAGTATCTCCGACACCTTTGATACGCTGGGAACCTTTATCGGAACCGGACGGCGCAGCGGAATTTTCAGTGAGGAGGATGAAAAGCTGATGGATAACTCCTCAGGCTTTAAGTCCAGGCTGGACAAGGCACTGTTTGCGGATGCTACCGCAACCTCCATCGGAGCGCTGTTCGGAACCTCCAACACCACCACCTTCGTGGAGAGCGCTTCCGGTATCGGTGCAGGCGGCCGGACGGGACTGACCTCCGTGGTAGTGGCAATCTGTTTTGCCCTTTCCGCGTTCCTGGCTACCTTTGTCAGCGCGGTTCCCTTTGCGGCAACTGCTCCGGCACTGGTATCGGTGGGAATCATGATGGTTTCCTCCTTTAAGGAGATCCAGTGGGATGACCTTGGAGAGGCGATCCCCGCATTCTTCGCAGGAATCTTTATGGCGCTTTGCTACAGTATTTCCTATGGTATTGCCGCAGGCTTCATCTTCTACTGTATCGTGAAGATCTGCAAGAAAAAAGCCAATGAAGTACATCCTATTCTCTGGGTATGCACTGGATTGTTCATCCTGAACTTCATCCTTCTGGCGCTGCTGTAGAATCTGAAATTTTCATCCTTTTGCTGCTTGGCGGCAAAAAACGTAAAAAGAGTCATGTCGAAAGATGTGACTCTTTTTTTGGGCGGAAACCGGCCGCTGAAGCGGAGCGCCGGTCTGACGCAAAAGCCGGATATGCCGATGATGGGCCGCGCTGGTGAAAAAACGGGATCAGAAGGATGTTCGGTTCAGGTATAAATTCCTCCATTTTACAAATACTACATTTACGGGAAACAAAGGAGATAAATGTAAGAAAGCAAAATGGAGGAAATTTTATGAAAGCAACCGGAATTGTAAGGAGAATAGATGATCTTGGCCGTGTTGTGGTTCCCAAGGAGATTCGCAGGACCCTGCGTATCCGGGAAGGAGAGCCCATGGAGATCTTTACCGGACGGGAGGGGGAAATCGTCCTGAAAAAATATTCCCCCATTGAGGAGTTGAGTAATTTTGCCAGAGAGTATGCCGAATCCCTTGCGCAGAATACCGGATATCTGGCATGCATCTCGGATCACGATCAGATCGTAGCCGCCAGCGGGCCGGATCAGAAGGAGTATATGGGGAAGCCCATCAGCCGGGAGCTGGAGCAGGCCATCATGGACCGGCAGACGATCTGCGCGGGGCCGGATGACCGCCAGCTCATCAAGGTAGTGGAAAATGATGCCAGAAATTATTGTTCCGTGGTGGCTCAGCCTATTCTGGCGGCCGGAGATGCAATTGGGGCAGTGATCATGATCGGAAAGAAAGACGGTGTGAAACCGGGGGAAACAGAGAGAAAGCTGGTGGCAGTGGCCGCGGGATTTCTGGGAAGGCAGATGGAAGAGTGAGAGAAAGGGCCTTTGGCCGGTGTGACGGATCCGGATATCTGCTGTCGACGGTTCTGCCGGATATCCGGAGTCAGAAATGTGTGATCACTGCTCCGGATACATCTGTATATATTCTTCCAGTGTCATGCCCGTCAGAGACAGACAGTGGGCCAGAGGCCGCGTAACGTACCGGATATGCCATGGTTCCCAGGCGTATCCGGTCACTGCTTCTTTTCCTTTGGGATAGCGCAGGATAAACCCGTACAGTGGAGCGTTTTTTCTCAGCCAGCGGCCCTCAGGGGTCAGGGCAAAGTCATCCTTCAGTTCCATTCCCGCCGCAGGGCAGGATACATCCAGAGCAAGGCCGGTCTGATGCTCGCTGGCGCCGGGAGGAGCGATATATAAGTTTACATAAGAATCAGGCATTTCCTTCTTTCGCCGCAGATAGATTTCCTCCTGGCGGGAAAAGGACCGATAGCCGGAAATTCCGCAGAGAAACAGCCTCTGTTCTTTGGCTGCGGCGAACAGCCGGGCAGCCGCCAGAGCCGCAGGAGCCGCCAGCAGCCGTTTTTCATCGCCGGCGGGGGCGTCAAAGGGAATATCCGGTTCCATCAGATCTTCCGGAATGAAATCCCGGGGAAGGGGATGGGCGCGGTTCACAAGGCGGGTAAGTTGATTCATAGGGACACCTCACAGAAATAAAATAGCGGCAGCGCGGCCTTCCGGTTTTCCTGTCGCGCAAAATACGGAAACGCATTGTGCAGACAGATATTAAGAAAGCAGTTTGAGAAAACCGGGACGGGTGCAGGGTCATGACCCGGACTGTTACAATATATGCGCGCGGCTGCCTGGAGATGAGCGGCTTTTCTGAAGATCAGATAAGGACAAGGGATAAAGATGCAGCAAAAAACACCGGTAAGGGCTGAGGCGCCGTCTGCAGGCCAGGTAAGAATCTGGATGCAGAAGGAGAACATTCCATCAGCTTATACCGGTGTTTTTATACAGTGGGAGGTCAGCTTTGTATCTTTTACTTAAGCTGCAGAGCCTTCATGCTCATTTCCTCCAGCAGTTCGCTTTTGATCTTATACAGCTTGTCCGACAGATCCACATATACCTCCTGGGGATTGACCAGACGGCGGGTTTCCGGCCAGAGGGTTTCCTGCTCTTTTTTGCAGATTTCCTGCATCTCCATGACGGAAGGCGACTCATATACGCAGAGTCCTTTGCGGAAAATGGGGACCAGAAGCTCCCGCAGGGTATAGGAACCGCCCTTGATCTTGGTTTTTTTCCAGGTCTCAGTGGGATCAAAGATGATCATATCCTTGGAAGCGTCAAAAACCTCATCCGCCAGACAGATCAGATCTGCCCGGATCTTTCCGGTTTCCTTATCGTAGATCCGGAAAATGGTTTTGTTTCCGGGATTTGTCACCTTCTCAGAATTCTCTGACAGCTTGATCTTGGGGATAAATTCTCCGTCTGCCCGATCCTTGATGGCCGCCAGCTTGTATACACCCCCAAAAGCGGGGCAGTCCTTGGAGGTGATCAGATTGGTACCCACACCCCAGGAATTGATTTTGGCGCCCTGAACCTTCAGGGAATCGATCAGATATTCGTCCAGGTCGCTGGAAGCGGATATAATAGCATCACCGAAACCAGCCGCATCCAGCATCTTATATGCCTCTTTGGATAAGTATGCCAGGTCGCCGCTGTCAATGCGGATCCCGTAATTCTTAAATCCAGGATCCTTCTCCCTCATCTCTTTGAATACCCGGATGGCATTGGGAACGCCGGAATCCAGCACATCGTAGGTATCTACCAGCAAGATGCAGGCATGAGGATAGAGCTTTGCGTAAGTCTTAAAGGCAGTATACTCATCCGGGAAGCTCATGATCCAGCTGTGAGCATGGGTGCCTTTCACCGGAACGTGGAACATCTTTCCCGTAAGGACGTTGGAGGTTCCGATGCAGCCGCCGATCACAGCAGCTCTGGCCCCGTAGATCCCCGCGTCCGGACCCTGGGCTCTGCGGAGACCAAATTCCATAATGCCGTCTCCTCTGGCGGCGTACACTACCCGGGCAGCTTTGGTGGCGATAAGGCTCTGATGGTTGATGATGTTCAGGATGGCTGTTTCCACCAGCTGCGCTTCCATCACCGGGGCGATCACTTTCAGCAGAGGCTCTCTGGGGAATACCACGGTTCCTTCGGGAATCGCATAGATATCCCCCGTGAAATGAAATCCCCTGAGATATTCCAGAAAATCATCGTCAAAAAGTCCCAGGCTTCGCAGATATTCCACATCATCAGGAGAAAAATGCAGATCCCGTACGTATTCGATCACCTGTTCCAGGCCTGCAGCAATGGCAAACCCTCCATCGCAGGGATTCTTTCTGTAAAAAGCATCGAAAACCACGATCTGTTCTGTAGGGTTCTTAAAATATCCCTGCATCATGGTCAGCTCATACAGATCCGTTAATAAAGTTAAATCCAACGCTCTCATGGCATATGCCCTCCGTACCGTATTTTCCGCGGCTGCCTGTGGCCAGGACCGCAGATCCGGAAGCATGGCTCCCGGCCGATTTTCTTTTTAGTATACCACCGGAAATGGGGAATGTAAACGCCGCATTCACGGCTTATGTCTGAGGTTTGACGGGCATTTTGCCATACAATAGGATAAACCGGTCTGCCGCAGGCATACTTGCCGCTCTGACCTGCTGTTTTGCTGAAAGAGGAACCGTAAAGTTACTATTCACAGCCACCCCGCCCGCATGCGCACTCGTGGCGCTTACGCGCTTTGGTTCCGCTCCTTACGGGGCTGAGGCTGCTTACGTGGGTGGGGTGACTGCTTCACAGTTCTGTTTCATACTTGACAGCAACTTGACAGCAGATGCTCTTGTGTAGGCACAACGCGTCTGCTGTCAGGTATGAAACGGCTGTGAATAGAAACACCGTAAAAAATAAATTTAAAAAAAATAAAAAAAGTGCTTGCTTTTTTCAGAGGGATACTATATAATACATTTTGTCGCTGAGATACGGCGGCAAAAGTAATGAAGGGCTATCGCCAAATGGTAAGGCAACGGACTCTGACTCCGTCATTTCAAGGTTCGAATCCTTGTAGCCCTGTCAGCGGCCCTGGAGTTTATCCAGGGCCTTTTTGTGACATGAAGGAATACCGGACAGAAGATCTTTGGCCGTTTCAGAAGACGGCAAACGGAAGAACTGTATCAGCGTGTAGAATGGCGGAGGGATGAAGCAGTGAAATATTCTTTTGAAAGCCGGGTCCGCTACAGTGAGATCGGAGAGGATAAGCGGCTTACCATGAACGGACTTTTGAATTATTTTCAGGACTGTACCACGTTCCACTCGGAGGAGGTGGGCAGAGGTATGGAGGTTCTGGAGAAGATCCGGTATGTCTGGGTGCTGTCCTCCTGGCAGATCTGCGTGAACCGTTATCCCGGATTGGGTGAACATATCGTGGTAAGTACGTGGCCTTATGATTTTAAAGGATTTTACGGCAGCAGGAATTTTGAGCTGAGGACTGACGGGGGAGAGCGGCTGGCCTATGCCAATTCCCTGTGGTCTTTTCTGAATCTGGAAACGGGGATGCCTTCCAGGATCCTGCCGGAAGAACTGGAGGCCTATCAGCTGGAGGAGAAGCTGGCTGTGGACTACGCTCCCCGGAAGATCGCTGTGCCCGGGGATTGCCGGAAAATGGAGAGCTTTGCTGTGAAGCAGCATCATCTGGATACAAATCATCATGTAAACAACGGACAGTATGTGAACATGGCCATGGATTATCTTCCCGCTGATTTCCTCATACGGCAGATGCGGGCAGAGTATAAGCGGCAGGCGGTTCTGGGGGATGTGATCGTGCCCCGGGCGGCAGTTTCCGGAGGGATCTGTACGGTGGCGCTGGATGATACGGATGGTAAGCCGTATGCGATCGTGGAGTTTCAATGACGGCAGACCGTTTCGGACATCGCCGGAAGGGGATAGAGAGACGGGATCTTCTGACAGATGAGGAGAGTATATGATTGAATTAGGAAAGAAGCAGATTTTGCAGGTTGTAAAGAAAGTGGATTTTGGCGTTTATCTGGGGGAGGACACCCGGGCAGCAGAGACGGAGAGGGTATTGCTTCCTGCCAGACAGGTGCCGGAGGGAACGCAGACAGGAGACTCTCTGGAGGTGTTTATTTACCGGGATTCTTCTGACCGGCTGATCGCCACCACCAGGATACCGCTTCTGCAGCTTAATCAGGTTGCCCTGCTGCGGGTGGCTGATGTGGGAAAGATCGGTGCGTTTCTGGACTGGGGGCTGGAGAAAGACCTTCTGCTGCCCTTTCGTGAGCAGACGGCACGGGTAGAGAAGGGCCAGCAGGTGCTGGTGGCCCTTTATATCGACAAGAGCTCCAGGCTGTGTGCCACAATGAAGATTTACCGGTATCTGAAAACGAATTCTCCGTATCAGCCGCAGGATGAAGTGGAAGGCCGTGTATATGAGCTGAGCAGGAATTTTGGGGTATTCGTGGCTGTGGATGATATGTATTCCGGCCTGGTGCCCAAGAGGGAGGCACAGGGAGAGTTTGTTCCCGGACAGGTGATGAAGTTCCGGGTGACGGAAGTGCGGGAGGACGGTAAGCTGAACCTGTCTCCCAGGAAAAAGGCGTACCTGCAGATCCATGAGGATGCGCAGATGATCCTGGAAGTGATCGGCCAGTATGCGGGAGTGCTGCCCTTTGATGACAAGACTTCCCCGGAAGTGATCCAGCGGGAATTCGGCCTCAGTAAGGCGGCATTCAAACGGGCAGTGGGATATCTGCTGAAGGAAGGGAGCATCGAGATCAGGGATCACCGGATCTTCCGGAAATAAAGGGCAGTGGGTTTGAAAGAGGATTTCCTGTTGCCGTAACCGTGTTGTATTAGCGTGGGATTGTTGACTTTAAGGTACATCCTTGCTATACTGAGTATGGTATTTTGGCGTGAAAATATAAAGGAGGATTTTTGTTGGATTCACTAGACTATTATAACCGATATGCGGTGCCTTATTATGAAGAGACTGTGGATGTCAATATGGAAGAGATCATCAGGCCCTTTGCGCAGATGCTGCCGGAGAATGCGGAGGTGCTGGATCTTGGCTGCGGATCGGGAAGGGATACTCTGGCGCTGGAGGAGTGGGGATTCTATGTGACCCCCATGGATGGCTCAGAACAGATGTGCAAGCTGGCTGAGGTAAACCTGGATCGTGATGTTCTTCAGATGACCTATGAGGAGATGGATTTTGATGATGTATTCGACGGTATCTGGGCGTGCGCGGCGCTGGTGCATCTGACGGATGACGAGATGCGGACTGTGCTGAAGAAGCTGATCAGAGCTCTGCATGAAGGCGGCATTCTGTATATCTCAGTTCACAAGGGAGAGCGGGACGGCATCTACGGAGGACGGTATTTCAGAGATTATACAAAACGGGAGATGATGGATCTTCTGGAGGAATTTCCTGAGCTTTCGCTGGAAGATCTGTGGACTACAGAGGATGTAAGAACGGGAAAATCGGACAGAAGCTGGCTGAATGTACTGGTGAAAAAGAAGTCCGACCGCTGAGAGAGCGGAGTGGGAGCAAGTTCCGGATAGAGGGGCTGCCGCAGATGCGGCAGCCCTTTCCAGTCAGAGACGGAAGGGCATACGGGAAAGTCCGGCTGGCTCTCCGCCCGCGGGAATGAGAAGGAGAGACCGCGCGGCAAGGAATCCGGGAGAAAGAAGACGAAAGGAGGAGGCAGGGTGAGGTTCAGTCATCTGCATGTGCATACGGAATACAGCCTTTTGGACGGGTCCAATAAGATCAAAGAATATGTGGCCCGGGTAAAGGAACTGGGAATGGACAGCGCGGCTATCACAGATCACGGAGTGATGTTCGGCTGTATTGATTTTTACAAGGCGGCCAGGGAAGCGGGGATCAATCCCATTATGGGATGTGAGGTGTATGTAGCGCCCGAATCCCGGTTTGACAGAGAGGCTCAGGCTGGTGAGGGAAGATATTACCATCTGGTGCTGCTGGCGGAGAATAACGTGGGCTATGCAAATCTGATGAAGATCGTATCGGCAGGATTTGTGGAAGGCTATTATTACAAGCCCAGGGTGGATATGGAGCTCCTGGAGACGTATCATGAGGGGATCATTGCGTTAAGCGCCTGTCTGGCGGGTGAGGTGGCCAGAAATCTGGCCCGGGGCCTTTATGAGGAGGGGAAAAAAGCGGCCCTCAGATATCAGGAGATCTTTGGCAGGGACAATTTTTTCCTGGAGCTGCAGGACCATGGGATTCCGGAGCAGCAGCTGGTGAATCAGCAGCTGCTGCGGATGAGCCAGGAGACGGGCATCGGGCTGGTTTGTACCAACGATGTCCATTATACCTATGCGGACGATGCTGCTGCCCATGACATCCTTCTGTGTATCCAGACAGGGAAAAAGGTACAGGATGAGGATCGTATGCGCTATGAGGGCGGGCAGTATTTTGTCAAGTCTCCGGAAGAGATGGCAGCGCTTTTCCCTTATGCGCCCCAGGCTTTGGAGAATACCCAGAAGATTGCCGACCGGTGCCATGTAGAGATCGAATTTGGCGTTACCAAGCTGCCGAAATACGATGTGCCGGAAGGCTATACCTCCTGGGAATATCTGAACAAGCTGTGTTGGGAAGGGCTCAGCAAACGGTATCAGCCGGTGACGGAGGAACTGAAAAACCGGATGGAGTACGAGCTGGATACCATCAAAACCATGGGATATGTGGACTATTTCCTGATCGTCTGGGATTTTATCAAATTTGCCAGGGATCACGATATCATGGTGGGGCCGGGAAGAGGTTCCGCGGCCGGAAGCCTGGTGTCCTATTCCCTGGGGATCACCCAGCTGGATCCTATCCGCTATCAGCTTCTGTTTGAACGTTTTCTGAATCCGGAGAGAGTATCCATGCCGGATATTGATATTGATTTCTGCTTCGAGAGAAGGCAGGAGGTTATCGACTATGTGGTGAGAAAATACGGCAAGGACCGGGTGGTGCAGATCGTTACCTTCGGTACCCTGGCGGCCCGGGGTGTGATCCGGGATGTGGGAAGAGTGCTGGATATGCCTTATGCCCAGGTGGATGTGATCGCCAAGATGATCCCCACGGAGCTGAACATTACCATTGACAAGGCGCTGAAGATGAATCCGGAGCTGCGGAAGCAGTACGAGGAGGACCCGCAGATCAAGTATCTGATCGACATGTCCAGACGTCTGGAAGGGCTGCCGCGCCATACTTCCATGCATGCGGCAGGGGTAGTGATCAGCCAGAAGGATGTGGTGGAATATGTACCTTTATCCAGGGCTTCCGACGGTTCCATAACTACCCAGTTCACTATGACTACCCTGGAGGAGCTGGGACTTCTGAAAATGGATTTTCTGGGACTGAGGACGCTGACCGTGATCCAGAACGCAGTCAGGCTGGCGGAAAAAAGCTCAGGAAAATCCCTGGATATGGAAAAGATCGATTACAACGATCCGGCTGTGCTGAATATGATCGGAAGCGGAAAATGCGAGGGTGTGTTCCAGCTGGAAAGCACGGGCATGAAAAATTTCATGAAGGAGCTTAAGCCTCAGAGCCTGGAAGACATCATCGCCGGGATTTCTCTGTACCGTCCCGGTCCTATGGATTTTATTCCTCAGTATATCCGGGGAAAGAACCATCCGGAGACCATCACTTATGACTGTCCCCAGCTGGAGCCCATTCTGGAGCCCACCTATGGATGCATCGTTTATCAGGAGCAGGTAATGCAGATCGTCCGGGATCTGGCCGGCTATACGCTGGGGCGCAGCGACCTGGTGCGCCGTGCCATGGCCAAGAAAAAGGCGGCGGTGATGGAGAAGGAACGGCAGAATTTTGTGTACGGCAATCCGGAGGAAGGGGTGCCGGGCTGTGTATCCAACGGGATTTCCCAGGAGGTGGCCAATAAGATCTATGACGAGATGATCGACTTTGCCAAGTATGCCTTTAACAAATCCCATGCGGCAGCTTACGCTGTGGTGTCGTATCAGACAGCCTGGCTGAAGTATTACTATCCGGTGGAGTTTATGGCCGCCCTGATGACTTCCTGTATTGAAAATCCCTCCAAGGTATCGGAGTATATCCTGAACTGCCGTCAGATGGGGATTCGGATACTGCCTCCGGATATTAATCGAAGCGAGGGGAATTTTTCTGTGGAGCCGGAGGGGATCCGGTACGGAATGTCAGCCATCAAGGGAATCGGTAAGCCGGTGATGGAGGCGATCGTGGAAGAACGTCAGCGGGGAGGCCCTTACCGGTCCCTGAAGGATTTTGCCAGCCGGTTAAGCGGAAAAGAAGTCAATAAGCGGACCATTGAGAACTTTATCAAAGCGGGAGCTTTTGACAGTCTGGGAGGAACCAGAAAGCAGTTTATGATGATCTATATCCAGGTGCTGGACACGGTCAATGAGGAGAAAAAATCTTCCATGACCGGGCAGATGAGCCTGTTTGACATCATGGGGGAGGAAGAGAAGAAGAGCTTTGAGATACGGCTTCCGGATGTGGGGGAATACACCAAGGAGACCAAGCTGGCGTTTGAAAAAGAAGTGCTGGGCGTGTATATCAGCGGCCATCCTCTGGAAGAATATGAACAGAGCTGGAAGCGGAATATCACGGCGGTGACCTCGGATTTTTACCCGGAGGAAGATACCGGGCTTCCCCGGGTGGAGGATGGGAGCAGACAGGTGATCGGCGGAATGATCACCGAGAAAACCATCAAATATACCAGAAACAACAAGGTAATGGCATTTCTTACCCTGGAGGATCTGGTGGGGACGGTGGAGGTGGTGGTGTTCCCGAGAGATTACGAGAAAAATTCTCATATGATCGAAACGGATTCCAAAGTGTTTATTCAGGGAAGGGTTTCTGCGGAGGATGACCGCCCCAGCAAACTCATATGTGAAAAAATCTCATCATTTGATCAGATCCCCAGAGAGTTGTGGATCCAGTTTGCCGGGAAGGAAGAGTATGAGAACGCTGTTCATCACCTCTACGAATTGCTCAGACAGTCGGATGGGAACGATCAGGTGGTGGTCTACCTGCGCCGCGAAAGAATGATGAAGCGGCTCCCGGCGGCCAGAAGCGTGCTGATCGGAAAGGAATTGTTGGATAGTTTGACGAATCAGTACGGAGAGGACAACGTGAAAGTTGTAGAAAAGAGTATTGAAAAAAGCCGGTGATTGCTTTAAAATAAAAACGATAATGATCATTTCCGTTTGCGCCAAGCGAAGCGGAAATCAGATCCCCCCGCCGCTGCAGGGCTGATGTTTGGCTGGCGGCATCGGGGGCGTGGATGAATGTAACAGTTCAGCCGTCCAATGTCCCGCGGGACCGTTGCGTGCGCGATTTTGTGACAGTCAGGCTGGAGGGATGAACTATTACGGATGAATAACTCGCAGTTTTGGGGCCGTCCTGTGGTTGGACGATGGAGTGCGGCCGGGGCTGCGGAAGCTCAGATAAAATAGATTGTGGAGGTAAGTTATGGCTAAGGAAATCAAAACCATCGGCGTACTGACAAGCGGCGGAGATGCTCCCGGCATGAATGCTGCCATCCGTGCAGTGGTTCGCCGCGGTCTGATCAAGGGCGTGAAGATGAAGGGTATCCAGAAAGGATATGACGGTCTTCTAAACGAGGAGATCATCGACATGACTGCGAGAGATGTATCAGATACCATCAGCCGCGGAGGTACGATCCTGTATACTGCCCGCTGTGCAGAGATGAGAACAGAGGAGGGACAGAAAAAGGCTGCCGAGATCTGCCGGAAGCACGGAATTGACGGACTGGTGGTCATCGGAGGCGACGGTTCCTTTGCCGGCGCGCAGAAGCTGGCCAATCTGGGGATCAACACTGTCGGGGTTCCCGGGACCATCGACCTGGATATCGCGTGTACAGACTATACCATAGGTTTTGATACGGCTGTCAACACTGCGATGGAGGCTATTGACAAGGTGCGTGATACCTCTACCTCCCATGAGCGCTGCAGTATCATTGAGGTTATGGGAAGAAATGCCGGCTATATCGCCCTGTGGTGCGGTATTGCCAACGGCGCCGAGGATATTCTGCTGCCGGAAAAGTACGATTACGATGAGCAGAAGATCATCAACAATATTATCGACAACAGAAAACGGGGCAAAAAGCATCACATCATCATCAACGCGGAAGGTATCGGGCATTCCAGCAGCATGGCCAAGAGGATCGAAGCTGCTACGGGAATCGAGACGAGAGCCACCATTCTGGGCCACATGCAGCGCGGCGGAAGCCCCACATGCCGGGACAGGATGTATGCGTCTGTGATGGGATCCTATGCGGTGGATCTGCTGCTGTCAGGCAAGACCAACCGTGTGGTGGCATACAAGAACGGCGAGTATGTGGATTTTGATATCAATGAGGCCCTGGCTATGAAGAAAAATATTTCCGAGTATGAGTACGAGGTGGCTAAGTCTCTGTCCGCTAATTATAAGAAGTAAAAGAGGCCGGAGGGAATGGATGCTGACCGGTGTACCGGACAGAAAGGAAATGCTTCAGAGTATCAGACGCCGCCGGATGGCTGTCTGTGGGATAACGGATAAATAGAAGGCAAGGCGGGTTTTCCGTATGGAACGGGAGAATCCGCCTTTTTTGAAAGGCGGCGGTCCGACAGGCCCCGGCGGCCATCTGGAAATCTGCGGGACGGCGGTGTGTTGGGCAGCTGGCCAAGCGGAGTGCAGCCCTGCCGAAACAGAGCGTGGACCTTAAGGACCGGAATGCGGGATTTTCGCAGAAGACGCTGTGTATCACCGGCAGAAGTCCGGGGAGGAAGGGGACAGAAAGCTGACAAAGCTTTGGACTCCGGCAGGGAGACGGGGATAAAGAGGAAAGACAGGGTAATACTATGATTACTAGTGCGGGAAATGAGAAGGTAAAGCATATCATACAGTTAGGGAAGAAATCTCGGGAGCGGACCAGGGAGGGAGTTTTCCTGGTGGAAGGGGTACGGATGTTCCGGGAGGTTCCCAGGGAGAGGCTGGTGCAGACGTATGTGTCGGAAAGCTTTCTTGAGGATCCGGATCAGAAACGTCTTCTGGATGGGATCCGGTGGGAATGCGTGAAGGACTCCGTGTTTTCCCGGATGAGCGATACGCTGACACCCCAGGGGATCCTCTGTGTGGTAAAGCAGATGGAATACCGGATGGAGGATCTGCTGGCCGGGACAGCGCCGCTTCTGCTGATACTGGAGGATCTTCAGGATCCGGGAAATGTGGGGACCATTTTCCGGACGGCGGAGGGTGCCGGTGTCTCTGGGATCCTGATGACCAGGAAATGTGTGGACATTTACAATCCAAAGACGATCCGTTCTACCATGGGAAGCATTTACCGGGTACCTTTTCTCTGCGTGGAGGAACTGGAGCCTGTGCTGAGACTGCTTGAGGAACGGGGAATTTCCACCTGCGCAGCCCACCTGCGGGGAGAAAGGCTGTACGATGAAGAGGATTATACACAGGGAACGGCATTTCTGATCGGCAACGAAGGCAACGGGCTGAGCCAGTGGCTTTCCGAACGGGCTGACAGGCTGATCCGGATTCCCATGGAAGGGAAGCTGGAATCTCTGAACGCCGGGGTGGCTGCTGCCATACTGATGTATGAGGCGGCCAGACAAAGGAGAGGATGCAGCCTGGTGAACAGCAGCCGGACCTTCAGGAAAATGTAAGAAGATTTTCGTCGATTTCCGGCGGAGGGTCTGCTATAATGCCAGTAAATGGCGAAGGGAGTGTAATACATGGGAAATGAACCATTGAGTAAAAAAGAGCTTCGGCGCCGGAAGAGAAGGCGGTCGCTGATTGGAAAATCAATTGTTCTGGTGCTGCTTCTGGTGATTCTGGGGGTGGCAGTCTTCTTCCTGGTGAAGAGTCTGAAGGAGGACCGGAAGGATGCCGGCCAGTCCGCTCAGGCACCGGTGGAACAGACCGAGGGAGAGGACGCGTCCCAGGATGTGGAAACAGGAGGAGAGGCCGGAGAAGGATCAGACGGCCAGAATCAGGAGGGGACTCAGGAAACAGGTCAGGAAACAGACAGAACTGCTTTGATGGAGGAGGCAGCCTATCTGGCGGCTACGTATGATTATGACGGAGCCATCGAAAAGCTGAACAGCATTCCGGGAGCGGAGCAGGATGCGGAAGTCACAGCGAAGATCGCGGAGTATCAGGCGACGAAGGACAGCTGTGTGGCAGTGAATCCGGAGCAGGTGACGCATATTTTCTATCATTCCCTGGTGGTGGATCCGGAACGGGGATTTGCGGGAAATGACAGTATTGCCGCGGGATTCAAACAGTGGATGACCACGGTGGATGAGTTTAATAAGATCACCCAGACCATGTATGACAACGGATACGTTCTGGTGCGTCTGCGGGATCTGGTGGTGGAGACCACGGACGAGAACGGGCAGGTGCATTTTGCGCCCAATACCAATCTGATGCTGCCGCCGGGAAAGAAGGCGTTTGTGCTGTCCCTGGATGATCTCAGTTATTATCACAGCTATGACGGCAGGGGGATTGCCTCAAAGATGGTCCTGGATGAGAATGGGGATCCTACCTGTGAGTATATTCAGGCGGATGGCACCACGGTGACAGGCGCTTACGACTGTGTGCCGCTGCTGGATCAGTTTATCGAAGAGCATCCGGATGCGTCTTATCACGGGGCGAAAGGAATGATCGCCCTGACCGGATATAATGGAATCCTGGGATACCGAACGGATATCGCCTATAAGACCCGTGAGAATCTCAGCGCGGACCAGCAGGCATGGCTGGATGCGCATCCGGATTTTGACTGGGAGCAGGAATGCGCAGAGGCCAAAAAGGTGGCGGAGGCCATCAAAGAAAACGGCTGGGAATTTGCCAGCCATACCTGGGGGCATATGCATGTGGGCGATGCCAGCATGGAGCGGCTGCAGGCGGATACGGAAAAATGGGAGAATTATGTGGCGCCTCTGGTTGGCGGATCCGATACCATTATTTTTGCGCATGGGCAGGATCTGGACAGCTGGCAGGGCTACGCGGACGATAATGAGAAATTCCAGTATCTGAAAAGCAAAGGATTTAACTTCTACTGTAATGTGGATTCTGCCCAGTATTTTGTGCAGATCCGTGATAATTACGTGCGGCAGGGAAGACGAAATCTGGATGGATACCGGCTGTGGTATGATGTGCACGGGGAGAGCAATAAAACCAGCGATCTGTTTGACGCGTCGCAGATTCTGGATCCCAGACGGACGGATGTACCGCCGCTGTAAAACAGCATAAAGAATACAGCAAAAAAGGAATGGCCTTTCGGACAGGGCCATTCCTTTTTTGCTGCCAGTGAACCGGACAAACATGCAGACATACCCGTTTGGTGCGGGTGGGAGAGAAGACTGCTGTGTACCGGCGGCACACGCTCAGCGCGGAGTGGAGAAAAGACCTGCCGGAGGAAAATACCCCGCTGCAAAGCAGCGGGTTTTCCACTGAAAAATTGATCGGACAGGCAGCGGCAGAAGGGGACGAAGGAGAGCGGATCCCTCCGATGGAAGGCGGCTGCTGTCAATTTCACCGATGGTTTGGAAAAAACAGGAGACAAAAACTTGTTGACAGGAAAAAGTAATTCTGTTACAATCTGTCCGTAACATAATTTAATAATTATGTAATAAATCGTAAAAAGAAAGAAATCATTAGGAGGTCATAATGAAAAACAGGACATGGAAAACAGCGGGAGTTCTGGGGGGCATACTGATGCTCAGCGCAAGTGCGGGAACTCTGGTACATGCAGAGGAAATGACCAGTGAGGTTATAGGAGAACAGACTGCGGATTCCGTCCCGGAGACATATGATTTACAGGAACAGAGTACAGAGGAGCAGAAAGAAGAAGCCAGCGCAGGAGAAAGCAGTACCGGAGAAACCGATGCGGGAGAGAAGGATTCGGCAGAAAACGGCACTGGGGAAGCTCAGAATCAGGAAAGTGCCTGGGCGAACAAAGCGGCGGCAGATGTGAACAGCTACGCCAACGTAAGAGCAGAGGCTTCTGTGGAAGCGGAGAAAGCCGGTGTGCTGCCGAAGGGGGCAGCCGCTGATGTCATAGAGCAGCAGGGTGAATGGACAAAAATTGTGTCCGGTGAGGTTGAAGGGTATGTAAAGACAGAGCTTCTGGCATTTTCAGAGGAGGGTCAGGATCTCTATGAGTCTACATACGGAAATCAGGGAACAGTAACAGCCAGTTCCCTGCGTATCAGAAGCACCCCGTCCCTGGAGGGCGAGGTGGTAGGCGCGAAACCTCAGGGAAGCCAGGTGACGCTGATCGGCCAGGAAGGGGACTGGTATCAGGTGGATCTGGGTGAGGCAGGGCAGGCCTACATGTTTGCGGAGTATATTGAAATAGAAGAAAATCAGGCGCTGACCATGGAAGAATATCAGGCGAAGCTTGAAGCTGAAGAGGAACAGCGCCGCAGGGAACAGGAACAGCAGGAAGCGGCCAGCCAGGCATCGGCCCAGGCGTCAGGGGTTTCTGTTTCGGGCAGTGAGCTGGATCTTCTGGCGGCCATCATACAGTGTGAAGCCGGGGGAGAGAGCCATACGGGAAAGGTGGCTGTGGGAGCAGTGATCATGAACCGGGTAAGAAGCAGCCAGTTCCCCAACAGCATCACGGAGGTGGTATATCAGAGCGGCCAGTTCTCACCGGTGGCCAGCGGGATACTTTCTTCGGTGCTGTCCCAGGGGGCCAGAAGTGACTGTTATGCGGCAGCGCAGGAAGCGTTGAACGGATCCAATCCGGTGGGAGGCGCGCTGTACTTCAACAGCGGATCCGGAAAGGGGATCCAGATCGGGAATCAGCATTTCTATTAAAAGGAAGGGGAGAGTTTCCACAGGAAACTCTCCTTTTTCCATTGTGTTTTTGGGGGATATATTGTATGATATCAGAAAGATACTTGGAAGGAGGAGGCTGTCATGGATGCGATTGTATGGCTGGGAATTGTGATCGTGCTGATCATCATCGAGATTGCCACGCTGGGGCTGACCACCATCTGGTTTGCCGGGGGTGCTCTGGCTGCCTGTATTGCCGCGCTGCTTCAGGCGGATCTGATGATCCAGGTACTGCTGTTTCTGGCGGTGTCGGTGCTGCTGCTTTTATTTACCCGGCCTGTGGCCGCCCGGTATCTGAACAGAAACCGGACAAAAACCAATGTGGAAGGCTTGATCGGTACGCAGGGGGTAGTCCTGGAGACGGTGGATAACCTGAAAGGCCAGGGGATGATCCGGCTGAATGGACTGGAATGGACAGCCAGAACCGAGGAGGATGGAGAGATTCTTGCCAGGGACACTGTGGTGGAGGTGGTAAGGATCGACGGTGTGAAAGCAATTGTCCGAAAAAAAGGAGGGAAATGACGTATGGAATGGGTAATACTGATTCTGGTGCTGATCCTGCTGCTGCTGGTGGTGCTGTCCTGTATCAAGGTGGTACCCCAGGCAAAGGCATTTGTGGTGGAGCGGCTGGGGGCTTACCAGGGGACCTGGTCTACGGGACTGCATTTTAAGATCCCGTTTATTGAGCGGGTAGCCAACCGGGTGAATCTGAAGGAACAGGTGGTGGATTTTCCGCCTCAGCCTGTGATCACCAAGGATAACGTAACGATGCAGATTGATACGGTAATCTTTTTCCAGATCACAGATCCCAAGCTGTTTGCCTATGGAGTGGAGAACCCGATCATGGCCATTGAGAATCTGACGGCTACTACCCTGAGGAATATCATCGGAGATATGGAGCTGGATGAAACGCTGACCTCCCGTGAGGTTATCAACACCAAGATGCGGTCGGCGCTGGATATTGCCACGGATCCCTGGGGAATCAAGGTGAATCGGGTGGAACTGAAAAATATCATGCCTCCGGCGGCTATTCGGGAGGCTATGGAGAAGCAGATGAAGGCGGAACGGGAGCGCCGGGAGGCTATCCTGATCGCGGAGGGTGAGAAAAAATCCACGATTTTGGTGGCAGAAGGAAAGAAGGAATCTGCCATTCTGGACGCTGAGGCGGAAAAGCAGTCGGCGATCCTGCGGGCTGAGGCAGAGAAGGAGCGGATGATCAAGGAGGCAGAAGGAGAAGCTCAGGCTATCCTGAAAGTGCAGCAGGCCAATGCGGATGGAATCCGTTTCCTGAAGGAGGCCGGTGCAGACCAGACGGTTCTGACCATGAAGAGCCTGGAGGCTCTGGAAGAGATGGCCAGAGGTCAGGCCACCAAGATCATTGTACCCTCTGATCTGCAGGGGCTGGCAAGCCTTGCCACCTCCCTGAAGGAGATCATGGTGGACAAAGAATAGGGATAAAGGCGCGGAAAGGCCGGGCAGTTGCCGTCCTTCTGCGTATAAGGTGGGGAGTCTTGGCAGGACTCCCCGCCTGCATTTTGCGCGATACGCCCGGAAAGTGACCGCCATGCTTGCATGAGCGGGCAATAGCCGGGCAACGGACAGCGAACGGCAATGCCGTGAGCTGCCCGCAGTATCGCGGAACTCGGATAGGGGAAGGAAATTCCCCCTATCCGAGAGATACGCCCGGAAAGAGACCGCCATGCCTGCATGAGCGGGCAATAGCCGGGCAACCGCCATGCCTGGATCCTGTGCAGACAGGAGATCTGCTGGGCCTGGGCGGAGCCGGGGCAAGGCAGCCGTCCGCGGGCATCGGGCAGATAGGACAAGAACCGGCCAAGGCAGGCCGGGAATGACAGATAAGGAGAGTATAATGGGTGAAGGAAAACCGGTGATAGAACTGGAAAGGGAATATGGGATCGTGCTGGAGGGAGGAGGAGCCAAGGGAGCTTATCAGATCGGCGCCTGGAGAGCGCTGAGAGAGGCCGGGGTGAAGATCCGGGGAGTGGCGGGGACCAGTGTGGGAGCGCTGAACGGAGCGCTGATGTGTATGGGGGATCTGGAGCTGGCGGAATCCGTATGGAGGGATCTTACCTATTCCCAGGTTATGGACGTGGAAGACCAGAAAATGGAAATGCTGATGGAAGGGAACATGCCCTTCTGGGAGGCTGTAGGACAGGTGTTCCAGCGGATGGGAGAAGGCGGGGTGGATGTGACTCCGCTGAAAGAGCTGCTGCTTCGGGTGGTGGATGAGGAGAAGATCCGGAATTCTCCCATGGAGCTGTATATCAAGACCTTCAGCCTGGATCAGATGAAGGAGCTGGATATCGATCTGAAGCAGGTGGAGCCTGGACAGATGAAGGATTTTCTGCTGGCAAGCGCCTATATTTTTCCCCTGTTCAAGCATGAAAAGCTGATGGGGGCCCGGTACATCGACGGAGGAGCCATCAACAATGTGCCGCTGGATTCTCTGGTGGACAGGGGGTATCAGGATATCATCATGATCCGGATCTTCGGGATCGGCAGGGAAAAGAGGATCCGGATTCCGGAGGACACCAGGATCATCAGCATCGAGCCCCGGGTAAACCTGGGAAATATCATTGATTTTAATCCCTCCAGGAGCCGCAGGAATATGAAAATCGGTTATCTGGATGCCAAAAGGGTGCTGTACGGGCTGAAAGGACGCATTTATTATATTGAAGAAAATCAGGAAGAGTGTTATTATTTAAAACATCTATTGCAGATACCGGAGGAATCCATGGACAGGATCCTGGCCTGGTATCGGGCTGAAGACGAGCCGGGACAGAGACTGCGCGCCATGACGGAAGTGGTCCTGCCGGGAACCGCTATGGAACTGAAGCTGGGAAGAGACTGGGATTACCGCCAGCTCTACCTGGCCTGCCTGGAGGCCACAGCCAAGCTGTGCCGGGTACCCAAGTACAGAATCTATACCGTGGAGGAACTGTGCCAGGCCGTAAAAACCCGGCTGCAGGCCATGGGAGAAAAACGGCGGGGAGACCTCCCGGCATTTACCGGATTCTTTTGGTGAAGGAGTACGGGGGCCCTGTGGCAGACCGGAGAAAAACATGAGGAGGAATTGTGATGAACCTGAAAGGACGTAATTTTCTGACACTGAAGGATTATACACCGGAGGAGATCTCTTATCTGCTGGATCTGGCGGCAGAGCTGAAGGATAAGAAAAAGAAAGGGATTCCGGTTGACACCCTGCGGGGGAAAAATGTTGCCCTGATCTTTGAGAAAACCAGTACCAGAACCCGCTGTTCCTTCGAGGTGGCGGCCCATGATCTTGGAATGGGGACCACATATCTGGATCCCAAGAGCTCTCAGATCGGCAAGAAAGAGAGCATTGAGGATACGGCCAGGGTGCTGGGAAGCATGTATGAAGGTATCGAATACCGGGGATTCGGACAGGAGATCGTGGAAGAACTGGCGGCTCACGCGGGAGTGCCGGTGTGGAACGGTCTGACCAATGAGTATCATCCCACCCAGATGCTGGCGGATATGCTGACGATCCGGGAGAATTTCGGCAGGCTGAAGGGAATCCGGCTGGTATATCTGGGGGATGCCCGGTATAACATGGGAAATTCCTACATGATCGCCTGCGCGAAGATGGGAATGGACTTTGTGGCCTGTGCGCCGAAGAAATATTTCCCTGCCCGGGAGCTGGTGGACCAGTGCCGGGAGTATGCCAGAGAGTCGGGCGCTTCCATCACCCTTACGGAGAATGTGGCGGAGGGAACCAGGGGAGCGGATGTGATCTGCACGGATGTGTGGGTATCTATGGGAGAGCCGGACGAGGTGTGGACGGAGAGGATCCGTGATCTGACACCCTACAAAGTGACCAGTGATGTGATGGCAAATGCGGGAGCTCAGGCCATTTTTCTCCACTGTCTGCCTTCCTTCCACGATCTGAAAACAGAGATTGGAAAGGAGATGGGAGAGCGTTTCGGGCTCACTGATATGGAAGTGACGGATGAGGTGTTCCGTTCTCCCCAGTCGAAAGTGTTCCAGGAGGCTGAAAACAGGATGCATACCATCAAGGCCGTGATGGCGGCTACTCTGGGGGCATAAGGAATGGAATCCACCAAGACAAAGATTTTAACGGCTCTTAGAAACCGGGAGGGCTATCTGTCGGGACAGGAGCTGTGCGGCAGCCTGGGAATTTCCCGGACTGCTGTGTGGAAATGTATCAAGCAGCTGGAGGCGGAAGGGTACCGGATCGACGCGGTGCCCAACAGAGGCTACTGCCTGCGCAGGACCCCGGATATTCTGGGGGAGAGCGAGATCAGAAGCCGTCTGAAAACCCGCTGGGTGGGGCAGAGAGTGGAGTATCTGGATCAGGTGGACTCCACCAACACCCGGGCCAAGCAGCTGGCGGAGGAGGGAGCCCCCTCCGGCACTCTGGTGGCAGCGGGAATGCAGACCAAAGGTAAGGGAAGAAGAGGCCGGGTATGGGATTCCCGGCCGGGAAACTCCATTTATATGACGCTGCTTTTGCGCCCGGAAATCTCTCCTGCCAAGGCATCCATGCTGACGCTGGTGATGGGACTGGCGGCGGTGCAGGGGATCCGGCGGGCTACAGGCGCCGATACCAGGATCAAATGGCCCAATGATGTGGTACTGAATGGGAAAAAGCTGGTGGGGATCCTGACAGAGATGAACGCTCAGATCGACTATATTGAGTATGTGGTGATCGGTGTGGGGATCAATGTGAATCAGGAGGAATTTCCCCAGGAGCTTGAAGATAAGGCTACCTCTCTGCGGGCTGAACTGGGAGAAAAGGCTGACAGGGCCGCCATTGTGGCAGAGGTTCTTGGCGCTTTTGAGAAGGACTACGAGATTTTCTGCCGGACAGAGGATCTGTCGGGACTTGCGGAGGCATACGGAGAGGTGCTGGCCAATACCGGAAAACCGGTGCGGGTCCTGGAGCCCGGCAATGAGTATGAAGGAGTGGCCCATGGGATTGATGAGCTGGGACGGCTTCTGGTAGAGCGCCCGGACGGAACTGTGGAGCGGGTATATTCCGGCGAAGTATCTGTGAGAGGGCTTTACAGCTATGTATAGGCGCAGCCGCCCGGGCGGCGCGGAATCCGGGTAAGACCTGCGGGCGCCAGGCTGCGGAAATCGCAGCCTGTGTGCATGCATTTGTAACAGTGAAGCCGGAGGAGGGGACTGTTGTTATAGTTCGGCCTTCCAATATCCCGCGAGGTGTCACGCTGCATTCGCAGCGTGATCCCGAGATTTGCGGGCGCCAGGCTGCGGAAATCGCAGCCTGTGTGCATGCATTTGTGACAGTGAAGCCGGAAGGCTGAACTGTTACGAACTGTTGCAGGTCCGGGCTTAAAGGACGCATACAGGAGGGAAAGATGTATTCGGAGAATGTTGTGCTGTGCGGTGCCAGCGCTTATGAGAGAAAATACTATTTTAACCAGGATTTTGACGCGCTTCCCCAGCAGGTGAAGGATGAACTGCAGATCATGTGTGTGATGTACACAGAAGAAGTGGGAGGCGTGCTGACACTGGAATTCGACCAGGATGGAAATCTGGAGTTTAAGGTGGAATCCCTGGAGGCAGACGCCATGTTTGACGATATCGGCAGCGTGCTGCGCATTAAGGAGCTGAGACGGACCAAGCAGGAGCTTCTGGAATCCCTGGAGCTCTACTACCGGGTATTCTTTCTGGGAGAGGACGTGGACGGGAGCGAAGAGGAATGAAACTTCAGATTGGAAATGTAACGCTTCAGAATCAGGTGATCTTAGCGCCGATGGCAGGGGTAACTGACCTGCCATTTCGTCTGTTATGCAAAGAACAGGGGGCGGGGCTTCTGTGCATGGAGATGGTGAGCGCCAAGGCAATTTACTATAATAACAGGAACACGGATACTCTGATGGAGATCGATGACCGGGAACGGCCGGTGTCTCTGCAGTTTTTTGGATCGGATCCTTATATCATGAGCGAGATGGCAAAGAGGATCGAAGAACGGCCCTTCGATATTCTGGATGTGAATATGGGATGTCCAGTGCCGAAGGTGGTGAACAACGGGGAAGGGTCCGCCCTGATGAAGGATCCTGCTCTGGTGAGAAAGATCGTCACTGCCATGGCCCGGGCTGTGAAAAAGCCGCTGACCGTAAAGATACGGAAGGGATTTGACGAGGATCATGTGAATGCTGTGGAGATCGCCAGGATCATTGAGGACAGCGGAGCGGCGGCCATAGCGGTCCACGGCAGGACCCGGCAGCAGTATTATTCCGGGAAAGCAGACTGGGAGATCATCCGGAAGGTGAAAGAGGCTGTTTCGATTCCGGTGATCGGGAACGGTGATGTGGATTCTCCCCGGAAAGCCAGGGAAATGCTGGAACAGACCGGATGTGACGGAGTGATGGTGGGAAGAGCGGCCCAGGGAAATCCCTGGATCTTCCGACAGATCGTCCATTATCTGGATACAGGGGAGCTGCTGCCGGGTCCCACTGTCCGGCAGGTTAAGGATATGATGCTCCGACACGCCAGAATGCAGCTTCAATATAAGGGCGAGTATACGGGAATGCGGGAGATGAGAAAACATGTGGCCTGGTATACGGCGGGATTTCCCCATTCCTCCCGGCTTCGCGCTGCGCTGAATGAGATCTCTTCCCTGGAAGAACTGGAGCAGCTGTTGGAAGAATGGCAGGTATGAGAAATCCGGGCAGGACTTCTCCCCCGGGACGTGCGGGAACGGATGCCCCGGCCTGCCGGTGAACGGAAATGGACGTTACCCGGATTTGTTCGATTTAACACAGGAAAGGTTGACAATCGGGCGTCTTTCCTTTATAATACAGTGATTGTTAAAAGGGGAAAATACAGGCCTCCGGAGGGTTTCGGTAATTTCTGGAATCAGCCGCAGGTCTGTGTAATATTTATGAGAGAGGGAAATAATTCTTGGGTTAAGGTTGGAAGTACAGCCAGGCAGTTCCCTGTATTTTAAAGAGGACTGTAAGTATTGGAAAGAAAGGAAACGGATGGGAATGGAAGAAAAGAAAAACATACTGACTTATGCCGGACTGAAAAATCTGGAAGATGAACTTCACGATCTGAAGGTAGTAAAAAGGAAAGAGGTGGCCCAGAAGATCAAAGAGGCCAGAGAGCAGGGGGATTTATCAGAGAATGCGGAGTATGATGCCGCGAAGGACGAGCAGCGGGACATCGAAGCCCGGATCGAGGAGATCGAGAAGATCTTAAAGAACGCTGAGGTTGTGGTGGAAGACGAGGTTGACGACGGCAAGATCAGCGTGGGCTGCAAGGTGACGGTGCTGGATATGGAATATGATGAGGAGATGGAGTTCCAGCTGGTGGGATCCACCGAGGCCAACAGTCTGCAGGGAAAAATCTCCAATGAATCCCCGGTGGGGAAAGCGCTGATCGGAGCCAGACAGGACGATGTGGTGGATGTGGAAATGGGCGACAGCGTGATGCAGTACAAAGTGCTGAAGATCGAAAAGAATATCTAATGAAAGTGAAGATGACGGCCAGGCAGTCATCGCCAGTGAAAACAGGAGGGATAAAAAGTGGCTGGACAGCAGAGACAGGTACAGGAGCAGGATATCAATCATTTACTGAAGGTGCGCCGGGAAAAACTGCAGGAGCTGCAGGAAAACGGCAAGGACCCTTTTAAGATCACAAAATATGACGTGACTCATCACAGCATGGAGATCAAGGACAATTTCCAGGAGCTGGAAGGGAAACAGGTGACCGTGGCCGGCCGGATCATGCAGAAACGGGTGATGGGTAAGGCCTCTTTCTGCAATGTACAGGATCTGCAGGGAAGCATCCAGTCCTATGTGGCCAGAGACAGCGTGGGAGAGGATACTTACAAGGATTTTAAGAAATACGATATCGGCGATATCGTAGGGATCCAGGGTGAGGTATTTAAGACAAAAACAGGAGAAATCTCCGTACACGCCCACTCTGTGGTACTGCTGTCCAAGAGCCTTCAGATCCTTCCGGAAAAATTCCACGGTCTGACCAATACGGATCTGCGCTACCGTCAGCGGTATGTGGATCTGATCATGAACGCGGATGTGAAGGAAACCTTTATCAAGCGTTCCAGGATTCTCAGAAGCATCCGGAACTATCTGGATGGACAGGGATTTATGGAGGTGGAGACCCCCATGCTGGTGCAGAACGCGGGAGGAGCGGCTGCACGTCCTTTTGAGACCCATTTCAATGCGCTGAATGAGGATCTGAAGCTGAGAATTTCCCTGGAGCTGTATCTGAAGCGGCTGATCGTCGGCGGAATGGAGCGGGTATATGAGATTGGAAGAGTATTCCGCAACGAGGGTCTGGATACCCGCCACAATCCGGAATTTACGCTGATGGAGCTGTATCAGGCATATACAGACTATAATGGTATGATGGATCTGACAGAGAATCTGTACCGGCATGTGGCCCAGGAGGTGCTGGGAACCACCAAGATCACCTACAACGGCGTGGAGATGGATCTGGGCAAGCCTTTTGAGCGGATCACCATGGTAGACGCGGTGAAAAAATATGCCGGAGTGGACTGGAACCAGGTGGAGACTCTGAAGCAGGCGAGAGCTCTTGCAAAGGAGCATAACGTGGAGTTTGAGGAGCGTCATAAGAAAGGGGATATCCTGTCCCTGTTCTTCGAGAAATTTGCGGAGGAGCATCTGATCCAGCCCACCTTTGTAACGGATCATCCCATCGAGATCTCACCGCTGACCAAGAAGAAACCGGAGAATCCGGAGTATGTGGAGCGGTTCGAGTTCTTTATGAACGGATGGGAGATGGCCAATGCCTATTCCGAGCTGAACGATCCCATCGATCAGAGAGAACGGTTCAGGGCGCAGGAAGAGCTGCTGGCCCAGGGTGATGAGGAGGCAAACTCCACAGATGAGGACTTTATGAATGCCCTGGAGCTGGGAATGCCGCCTACGGGAGGAATTGGTTTCGGCATCGACCGGATGTGCATGCTGCTGACAGATTCAGCGGCCATCAGGGACGTGCTGCTGTTTCCGACAATGAAGAGCATCGGCGGTAAAACCGTTGAAAACAAAGGGGAAAACGGAAAGGAAGCTGCGAATTGCGAAACATTTGCGAAAATTGACTTGTCGAAAGTGAAGGTGGAACCTTTATTTAAAGATATGGTTGATTTCGATACCTTCAGCAAATCCGATTTCCGTGTCGTAAAGGTGGAAGCCTGCGAAGCAGTTCCGAAGAGTAAGAAGCTGTTGCAGTTTACACTGAATGACGGCAGCGGAAAGAAGCGCACTATCTTAAGCGGTATCCATGAGTATTATGAGCCGGAAGAACTGGTCGGTAAGACCTGCGTGGCTATCACAAATCTTCCGCCGAGGAAGATGATGGGTATCGACTCCGAAGGGATGTTGATTAGTGCGGTATATGAATATGACGGACGTGAAGGGCTGAATCTGCTGATGCTGGATGACAGCATTCCGGCAGGAGCGAAGTTATATTAAAACAGCGATGAATACGAGGAAGAAGAGGGTGCTGTTGCGGCACTCTCTTTTTGTCACAAGTGAGAGGAGAAGTGTGTTATGACAAGTGAAAATCTGGAAATCATTAAAAACATTGCAATTCAATGGTTACATCAGGATGTGAAAGGGGATACATCTTCTGGAATTTATGCAATGATGGGGATGGGTGCCGTGATACATCCGGTCTTTGAAAGAAATCCGTTTATTCAGGCTAAAGCTGTTCAACCTGCTGTGTGACAAGGCGGATGATGTTTACGGCGGCAGGCTGCCCTACCATGTAACTGAAGGAAGAGTATCAGAAAGCTCTGGAAAAGCAATAAAAATCCCGGTCAGACACAGATCCTGAAGAAGTGTCTGCCGGATCTATTCCGGCAGAGGGCTTTTGGAACCTGACAGAGGTGTCTGTGAGGGTGTGTTATCAGGATACATATGACGGAGGGCGTTCATGATCAGCCGGAAGGTGAGCTGGGCCATATATTGAGGCGTTTCATCGGTATCGGATGTTAGCCAGGTTTTCACCAGACCGATGCAGCCGGAAAGACAGAAAGAATAGGAATATTTCAGGTCTTCAATAGTGTCCGGAAAAGTCCGGCGCAGTACGTTAAGACTGTGGGTGGAAATCAGATTTTCAATGCGATGGATAAACGCGATATCCCCGTTTGGCCCCAGCAAGGCGTTGCAGATATCTTTGTTTTCTGCCAGGATATGAAAAATATCCTCAATAAAAGGAAAGCTGGATTCGTTAAAGGGACTGACCGGATGATTCTGAATGGTCTGGCGGATCTCTTCCAGCAGTTCTTCTTCAATGGTGGAAAGCATATTGAAAATATCCGTATAATGGAGATAGAAAGTAGAACGGTTGATATCCACTTCCTCTACCAGTTCTTTTACAGTAATTTCTTTAATACTTTTTTCCTGCATAAGTTTTGCAAGCCCGGCTCGAAGCTGGGCTTTTGTTTTGCGGATTCTCCGGTCAGTTTTTTCTTTCATAGATTTCTCCTTTCGAAAATATAAAAAAATTATAAACCATAGACACTAGATAGACATTTTGTCTATTAATAGACGCAACGAAGGATTATTGTCGGTTGTAAGGTATTTATAACCCTAGTATAATGCAGTATGTGTAAATAATCAACATAGTATCTATTAAACTATAACTAGTTGCGCAGACAGAAAGGAGACAGGAGAATGCTGAAACTAGAGTGGAAAAAGCTACTGAGTAATAAACTCATGTTGGTAGTTATTGTTGCGATTATTGCAATTCCTACCATTTATACCACCCTTTTTCTGGGATCCATGTGGGACCCTTATGGCAATATGGACAAATTGCCCGTGGCTGTGGTGAATGAGGATAAACCGGTAGAATATGAGGGAGAAACATTAAACATAGGAAAAGAAATGGTGGAGAATCTGAAAGAGGACAGTTCTCTGAATTTTTCTTTTACAGATAAGGAAAGGGCCCGGCAGGGGCTGAAAGACGGAAGTTATTATATGGTCATTACCATACCGGAGGATTTTTCAGCCAATGCAGCCACCCTTACCCGGGAAAAACCTGAAAAAATGGAACTTTCTTATGAAACAAACCCGGGTACCAATTACATTGCTTCTAAGATGAGCGAGACAGCTATGGAGAAAATCCAGAGTTCTGTCCGGGAAGAAGTTACCCGCACCTATGCAGAAGCGGTTTTTGAACAGATCGGTAAGGCCGGGGACGGAATGGAGGAAGCGGCAGATGGTTCCGGGAAGCTCCAGGAGGGAACTCGGGCACTTGCCTCAGGAAATGAACAGATTGAAGAGAATTTACAGGTTCTGGCAGATAGTACTCTGGTATTCAGAGATGGCAGTCAGACCCTAGAAGAGGGACTAAAGACTTATACAGATGGAGTAACAGCCGCAGACAAGGGAGCACGTGAACTTCAGGATGGGGCCAGTGAACTGAACAAGGGGACGAAAACCCTGGACAGCGGGGCAAAAGAACTTGCTGGCGGAAGTGAAAGCCTGGATGCAGGAGCCCAGTCCCTGGAAGAGGGCATGGGACAGTTAGAAGGAAAGATCCCGGGACTTTCTCAGGGAGTCCGGGCATTATCCCAGGGGTCTTCCCAGCTTGCCGCAGGTGTCAAGACAGCGGGAGAGGGAAGCAAAAGTCTGAAGGCAGGAGCTGAACAGACAGACAGGGGTCTTGCATCTTTACAGGAAGGACTGGATCAGCTGAACAGTGCAGCATCCCAGCTTCCCGGGCAGACACAGAAACTTCAGGAAGGTACAAATGAGGTTTATGAAGGGGCAGCTCAGCTTTCCCAGGGAATGAAGCTTCTGGAAGAACAGGCAGTCCCCGGCATTTCTGCCAGTATTGATCAGGTAAACGGACAGCTGCAGGATGGAGGAAAACAGGTTTTTGATTCTGTGAAAGAGGACGCGGACCAGTTAAAGTCCAGTGCCGATCAGCTCCTTGCGGGGATTCAGGGAACGGAGAGCATGTCCCAGGAAACAGGAAGTGGGGACCAACTGGGCGATACTTTAGAGGGGAATGCCCAGGAAGCCGGAAACCAGGCAGAGGCAGCCCAGGCTGCGGCAGAAAATCTGGGAGGTGTGGAAAGTACAGACGCCTCTTATTTAAGTGATTCCTTGCAGCAGGCAATTGATTCAGGAGATATAGATGCAGTGGCATCCGTTGCCTGGGAGGCAGTGGCAGTTGCACAGCAAAACGCCGATGCAGTCAATGAGGCGGGAAGCCGTCTCCAGGAAGCTTCTCAGGCTCTTGGGAACAGCAGTGCCGCCCTGTCTCAGGATCAGCAGACCATGGCAGAGGCAGCCCGGCAGGCCCGGGATATGACCGGGGCCGGTTTGGTAGGGGAAAATTCTACAGACCTGAGCAGTGTGGTAAAGGGTCTTCAGGCATTATCAGAAGGTCTGGGACAGTTGTCTGCTCAGACAGAAACAGCCGGAGAACAGTATCTGGCAGGAGTGGACAGCGGCATGGAGCAGCTGAAGAGCGGAATCGGCACACAGGTTGGAGACAGTCTGTCTCAGCTGAGGGAAGGTGCTGACCGTCTTACCCAGGGAAGTGGAGAAGTGAACCGGGGAGTAAAACAGCTGACTGAGGCGGCACCTGCACTTGCCGGCGGAATCCAGAGTGCAAAGGATGGGGCCGGAGCACTGAAGACACAGGGAACGGAAGCACTGGTACAGGGAGCCGGGCAGCTGGATGAGGGATTTGGCCGTCTGGTACAGGGGAGTTCTGATCTGGATAAAGGAGTACAGGAAATGCAGGGACAGCTTCCGGCTCTTTCCCAGGGAGTGGAACAGCTGTCCCAGGGAGCAAAGGATCTGAAACAGGGAACTGGAAGTCTGAAGACAGGAGCCCAGACCCTTTCTCAGGGAGCAGGAACTCTTTCGGCGGGTATGGATACCTTGGTAGCCGGAACCAGCAAGTTGTCCCAGGGAACCGGCCAGCTTACTGCAAACAATCAGGCTCTTCTTGGAGGAGCGGTACAGCTGGAGGACGGAGCCTCCCAGATCAGCAGCGGAGCTTCCCAGCTTCATGATGGAAGTAAAACTCTTGGATCCGGGATTGAACAGCTGGCGGAAGGAACTAGGACTTTAAAAGACAGTCTGGCAGAGGGGGCAAAACAGATCCGGGATACGAATAAAGGAGAAGATACGGCGGATATGTTTGCAGCTCCTGTGGAAACAAAAGAAACACAGATCACCAGGGTAGAAAATAACGGCCATGCCATGGCCCCCTATATGATGTCTGTGGCACTTTGGGTAGGCTGTATTGCCTTTAGTCTTATGTATCCGCTGACAAAGTACAGCGGAAAGCTGAAATCCGGTCTGGCCTGGTGGGGAAGCAAGGCATCGGTACTGTATCTGATTGCCCTGCTCCAGGCAGCGGTGATGATCTTTATGCTTCATCTGTGTGACGGTTTTGAGCCGGTGGAAATGGGGAAAACCCTGGCGGTGGCCTGTCTGGCTTCGGTGGCTTTTATGTCTGTGATGTATTTCTTTACCAATACTTTTGGCAAAGTGGGAAGTTTCCTGATGCTGGTATTTATGGTGATCCAGCTGGCAGGTTCTGTGGGAACCTACCCCCTGGAACTGTCCGGAAGCTTTGTCCCTTATCTTCATGACTGGGTACCGTTCACTTATACGGTGGAAGCCTTCCGAAGTACCATATCAGGAGGAGAAAGTATTCAGGAAGCCGTAATATTCCTGACCGTTTTGTGGACCGTCTTTACCCTGCTGACCATTCTGGAGTTCCAGATCCGGACCCTTAAGATGAAAAGAGGAAAAAGGACTCTGGATAACTGGTTAGAGGAAAAGGGACTGGCATAAGAGAAAAAAGAAGGGAAAGGACTTTATACTGCCTTTGAAAAGACAGTGCAGGGTCCTTTTTTTCGGCCATCCATACACTATAATTTATATGAGGTATGATATGGACAGACAGCGGGAACGGAAGCCTCCGGGATTTTTCTGTAGACACCCTCCACGGACAGTAAAAGGATAAGAAGGTATCATTGGAATTGTATGAATAGATAGGAGAAAAATGGAGGGGCCTATGGAATATAATAAGGAACAACAGGAAGTCCTGATCCAGGACTTTATTGATATGCTTTTTGTGCAGAGAAACTTGTCATCCAATACCCTGTATTCCTATAAAAATGACCTGCAGAATTTTTCCAGGTGGCTGGAAAGACGGCATTACGGAGATATCAATGACCGGAGCATCTATGAATATTTTTTTATATGCAGAATGAGATAGAATTAGTACCCCGTTCTATCCGCAGAAAATATGTTTCCATTCAGCAGTATTGTGATTATCTCAGAATGGTTTTGAACTTAAATGAGATTTTCTTCCGGTTCACGGCCAGAAAATTTCAGTTGCCAGCAGAAGCTATTACCAATGTTCTTGATAACGCTGTGAAATATACTCCAAGCGGCGGGATTGTTGGATTGGAGATTACAGAATCCCCGTCCTATCTGCAGCTTGATATTTCCGATAATGGTATCGGAATACCCGAAGAAGAACAGGCAAAGATTTTCGGACGTTTTACCGTGGAAAGGATTGGTAAGATTTTAAACTAAAATACTGTTTTTTTGTTTACAATGCTAAGAATAATAGCAGTAACCTCTTTTGGGGTTTTGTTCATCCCAGCTGTCAGCCACTGACGAAGAAGAAAATAGGTTCCACCTGCTAGAAAGGTATAAAATAACTGCTGGCTTTCTGAATCAAGATAGTTAAGAATCTGAGTATCGCAAATGTCCTGATGAATTGTCCGAAGCATATCCGTCCATTCTTTATCTGAGTTAAGAAATAACATTTCAAAATGAATTAAAAAATTAATTTTAGATCTTGTGAAATAAGCCTCTTTCTTATGGAGAAGTGAAGGGAACAATATTTTTCCCTATCTAATCTATGGAAAGGGGCTTTTTATATGGGATATGCAAGAAAAGATGTAGAAGCGACAAAGAAGTATCAGAAGAAATTTGTCAGGTATCAGGAAGGGGCAGAGAAATATAGTCTGGGACTGACAAAATTTCAGGCTCTGGCTAAAGAAGCAAAAACCGAAGTTGTAAATCAAGAGGTTGTGGAACGAAAGATTGGTGTCTTACCTCGGGAGACCCTACTCACATACCGGGAGGTATGGTCGAAAAAGGTTTGGAGAGGGAGTCAGATGATGTCATAGTAGGCGAAGCCCCGGTGGGATGTAGCTGAAGGACAGAAACGATTTATAGTACGAATCGCTATGTTTAAAATAATACATGGGCCAGGAATCGGGTGGGCAGGAAAAGCAGGAACGTAACCGAGGAATACTGTCTATACTTAGAGGGGCGTTATGTATGAATCTTGAGATAGGTCAGAGGAGTAACAGCGATGGAATTGATTGAAGTGATTTTATCAAAAGAAAACCTGAACAGAGCTTACAAAAAGGTAGTCGCCAATAAAGGCGCAGGCGGCGTTGACGGAGTCACCGTAGAAGAATTGGGGGACTATATAAGGGAGAATCGGGAGAAAATCATAACATCTCTCAGGAGCAGAACTTATATACCGAAGCCAGTCCGTAGAGTATATATTCCGAAAGACAACGGAAAGAAAAGACCGTTAGGGATACCGACAGCGCTTGACCGAACAATCCAACAGGCAATATCACAGCCTATATCCGATATTTATGAGGAAATATTCAGTGACTACAGCTACGGGTTCAGACCGGGAAGAAGTTGCCACGACGCTATCAGGCAGGCACTGGAATACTTGAATGAAGGGTATGAATGGGTAGTGGATATAGATATAGAACAGTTTTTCGATAAGGTAAATCACGACAAATTAATTCAGATACTAAGGGAACAAGTAAATGACAGTACCACATTAAATCTGATTCGGAAATATCTGAAAGCAGGAGTAATGGAAAACGGGTTGGAGAAAGCGACAATCACGGGTGTGCCACAAGGGGGTCCGATTTCCGTCGTATGTTCAAATGTGTATCTTGATAAGCAGGACAAAGAACTGGAATACAGAGGGCTCCGGTTTACGAGGTATGCAGACGATGTGCTGATATTTACAAAAAGTGAAATGGCAGCCAACCGGGTGATGAAATCCATAAGTAACTGGTTGGAAAGGAAACTATTCCTGAAAGTAAATGCAACCAAAACGAAAGTTGTCAGACCGACACGGAGTAAATATCTGGGATTCACATTTCTGAAGGATGGTGGAGAATGGAAAGTAAAACCCACTACGGAAAAGAAAAAGAAACTCAAAAAGAAACTGAGTGAATATCTGAAAAGAGGCAGAGCAGTCGCAAGACCTCTGGCGGTTACAATCAAACGCGTGAATGAAATGGTGAGAGGATGGATTAATTACTTTCGGATTGGGCTGATGAAAGAGTATATGGAGAAGTTTGGGGAATGGCTGCGGCACAAGATAAGAGTGATCGTCATGAAACAGTGGAAGAAGCCGAAAACAATCCACAGGAATCTGAGTTACATAAACTGGAAGAATCATAATGGTTTTAGCCGTGAAGAAATCTATAAAGTCGCAAATTCAAGGCTAGGGTGGTACAGAAGAAGTGGAATGAACGTAGTGAATTTCATAATCAGTAAAGATTTACTTGAAAACAGGATAAAAGACGGAGCTGGACTGCTCAATCCTTTATCCTATTACTTAGTAAAAGTTGGAATATAAGTTGTAGAGCCGTATACGAGACCCGTACGTACGGTTCAACGGGAGGGGCGAGATTTTATTCTCCCTCTACCCTATTCCGCGGGCAACTGCCCTGAGGGCGCTGTGTGCCGGTGGCACACGATTAGCGCCGACCGAAGCGGAGCGAAGACCGCTGTGTGCCGGTGGCACACGATTAGCGCCGACCGGAGCGGAGCGAAGACCGCTGTGTGCCGGTGGCACACGATTAGCGCCGACCGAAGCGGAGCGAAGACCGCTGTGTGCCGGTGGCACACGATTAGCGCCGACCGGAGCGGAGCGAAGACCGCTGTGTGCCGGTGGCACACGATTAGCACCGACCGGAGCGGAGACCAGATACCCCGCTGCTCTGCAGCGCAGCAAGCTTGATGCCCCGTAGCCTGCCGCGGGGTTTTTGACTTAAAAAACGGAACAGATCTACTTTAATATGAAAGGAACAAAGTTGTGGATGATTCGGGCGATCTCATGTTCGCTTTCCTTGCAGCCGCAGTCTACCCAGCGCCTTAGAATGACGGTGAATCCGGCCTGGAAGCCGGCAAAATAGAACATCATCTCGTTCTCCGAGAGAATGCCGGAAGCGGTGCAGCGGGGCTTGATGATCTGATTCCACAGGGAATCAAAGCCCTGCTTTATGGGAAAATCCCGTCTTGTTTTTAAGGCGATCCGGTAAAAATCTTCATGTCTGCGGATAAATTTCAAAAAAGGAATAAAAGATTCCTGAGAAAATGGGACTGTCCTGCCGGGCTGGGGATAGCTGCGCATAAGGTCTTTTCGCAGATGGATTTCCATCTGCTGGATCATATCAAAGATATCGCTGTAGTGGGCATAGAAAGTGGAGCGGTTGACGCCGGCCCTTTCGCAGATCAGCCGCACGGTGATCTTCTCAAAGGGTTTATCTCTCAGCAATTCCAGCAGGGCATTTTCCATACGGGCAGCGGAATCCTTAAATTGTCTGTTGTTTTTCGTGTTCATAATAGACCTCCAAAGTTCCAACAGAAATTGGAAGATTGATGATTGTAAATGATATTTTAGACGATTATACTGAAAGAAGCAAGAAAAAGCGAGGTACAAAGCATGAAAGCTGCAATATATATGGGAAAAGAAAATGTGGAGATCCGCCAGCTGCCAATGCCGGACTGCGGGGATGATGATGTGGTGATCCAGAATATCTGTTCAAGCATCTGCGGAACAGATGTGGCGGTATATAAGCACGGACCGAATACGGGCCACAGAATCACTGTGGGCGGAGAATTCGGACACGAAACAGTGTCGCGGGTGGTACAGACAGGGAAGAATGTGACGGAGTTTGTTCCCGGTGAGAGGGTATATCCATACCCGCTTCTGGCAAAGAATGATACCAGGAGGGCGGGGACGATCGGCGGATTTTCCGAGTACATCCTTGTGCCGAAGGCAAAGAAGGATTATTCGCTGTATCCGGTTCCCCGGGAAATTCCGGACAGACTGGCAAGTCTGATAGAACCCTTCACCGTAGGCTGCAGGGCAGCGCGGCGGGGACAGCCGGGGGAAGAGGATAAAGCCATTGTTTTCGGAAGCGGCACCATCGGGCTGGCGGCTGCGGTGGCGCTTCAGTATTTCGGCGTGAACAAAATCATCGTGTGTGATCTGTCGGATTACCGGCTGAAGATTGCTTCGGGACTGGGATTTGAAGTCTGCAATATGGCAAGCCAGGATCTGCGGGAAACAGCCATGGAATACTTTGGGATGGCACATGGACTTACAGGAGGGACCATGGACGCGGATATATTTCTGGATGCGGCGGGAGATGAAAGCATTCTGGAAACCTTTATGGATCAGGGAAAGATCGGAAGCCGTTTTGTTTCCGTAGCCGTCAATAACAAGGTGAGACAGCTGGATCTGCTCCATCTGACTTACGCACAGAAAAGCATTATCGGTTCCGGAGGATACTTTCCGGAGGATGTAAGGGATGTTATGAAGATCATGGCCAGCGGCCGCTGGAACCTGGAAAGCATGATCACCCACGAGTTTTCTCTGGATGAGATCAATAAGGCGATACAGACAGCCTCCGATCCGGAGCATGCGCTGAACGTGATTATCCGTTTTCAGTAATTATTGCGGAAAATCGGGGATTTTCCCGGAATCCCGAAAATCACATGAGTGAAAGGAAGCACACGGCGATACAAAAGGATGTTTTCTGATTCGAGACAGAATGCCGCAGCCTTTTGTATCGCTTTTTACTATCATAGGAAACGGTGTTCCTGTGATGGCAAAGGCTTTGCAAGGGCGCAGGAAGTCCGGTGAAGATCCGCTGCCCGCCGGCATTGCCCCAAATTTAATAATTCTGAAACATTAATCAAACACAATATGAATAAAAGAGGCGCATACTCCAGAAAAACGGAAGCTGCGGATAGACTTTCCGGAAGACGGGGGGTAAGATGGATCTGAAATGAGCAGGAAAATCCGGAAGCGGGAATGTTCTGTCCGGGACGGGAAAGGAACTGCCATCTGCCGGAAGAAGCGTCTGGAGACACCAGGAAAGCGGAAGCATAAAATCAGGAGGAATGACCGTATGATCAATATTCTTGTTTTGGAAGATGATGTAAAATTGAACCAGACTGTCTGTACATATCTGAATGACAGCGGATTTCACGCCAAAGGATGTCAGAGGGCGGCGGACGCCTACGAGGAAATGTATCAAAATCTTTATGATCTGATCATCTCCGATATTATGATGCCGGAGATCGACGGGTTTGAATTTGCGGAAACCGTAAGACGTGTAAATCGTCATATTCCGATCCTGTTTATGTCCGCAAAAGATGATCTGCCGTCAAAACAGAAGGGATTCCGGCTGGAGATTGATGATTATATGGTAAAACCCATTGAGTTGGATGAGCTTCTGCTCCGGGTCCGGGCTCTTCTCCGCAGGGCCAATATCGAGACAGAGCGGAAACTGTCAGCAGGAAATCTGGAGCTGGACGCGGATGCCATGACGGCGATGGTAAACGGAGAGGAGATTCCGGTCACTACCAGAGAGTTTCATATTATTTATAAGCTGCTTTCCTATCCCAATAAAACATTTTCCAGGGCACAGCTTATGGATGAGTTCTGGGGATTGGACAGCAATACCAGCCTGCGGGCGGTAGATGTCTATATTACCAAGCTCCGGGACAAGTTTTCCGGATGTGACGGCTTTGAGATCAAAACGGTCAGAGGACTGGGATATAAGGCGGTGCTGAGATGAACGGAGAGACCAACAGAAACCAGGTGCGTCAGTCCCGTTTTCCGGTATTTCTTTTTGCGGTGATATTCGGCACCCTGCTGCTGATGTCAGGCATTCATGAGGGTCTGCTGGTGGGAATGGAGAAAGCCGGGGCCGGGACACTTCTGCAGGTGGGAACCCCTATGGTATACTGGGCGCTGGTGGCCGGGGGTATAACGCTTTATACCCGCCATCAGATGAAAACAGTGTATGAAACACCCATGCAGATGCTGGCCAGGGCAACCAGCAAAGTGGCGCATGGAGATTTCTCCGTATTTGTACCGACCATCAATACGCCGGATAAATACGATTATCTGGATGTGATGATCATGGATTTCAATACCATGGTGGAGGAACTGGGAAGCATGGAAACACTGAAAACAGATTTCTTTTCCAATGTGTCCCACGAATTCAAGACGCCTCTTGCAGTGATCTACAACAATGCCCAGCTTCTGGAAAAGGGGGAGCATCTTGAAGAAAAGCAGAAAGAATCCGTCCAGAGTATCCTGAAGGCTGCAAAACGTCTGTCTGATCTGATCATGAATATGCTGAAGCTGAACAAACTGGAAAAGCAGACCATCCAGCCCATGCCGGAAAGCTATGATCTGTGCCGCCAGCTCTGTGAATGTGCGCTGCAGTTTGAAGACAAATGGGAAAATAAGAAGATTGATTTTGAGGCGGATATTGAAGACCAGGCAATGATCCTTGCGGATCCGGGGCTGATGGAACTGGTATGGACCAACCTTTTATCCAATGCCATCAAGTTTACGCCAGCCGGCGGTACGGTGACGTTGGAGGAATTTTCTGATGAAAAAAGCGTGACTGTTGCAGTAAGAGATACCGGATGCGGTATGGATGAGACAACGCAGAAACATATTTTTGATAAATTTTACCAGGGAGATACCTCTCACTCCACAGAGGGCAACGGGCTGGGGCTGGCACTGGTCAGACGGGTGCTCCAGCTTTCAGAAGGGGAGATTTCCGTGGAAAGTACTGTGGGAAAGGGCAGTACATTTACCGTAAAGCTGCCGCTGGCTTCAGGAGCAGGCCGGGATGACGCCGGAGAGGAGGAGGAACTGTAATGCAGGAGGAGAACAAGTTTATAGGGTATGAATATAAGAACATCACTGTTCCGGCAGATCAGGTCTCCATGTATCTGGATTGCTATGAGAACTTTGGATGGATAGCGGATGAAAAGGCATATCTGGCAGAAAAGCAGAAGAAACTTCCGGATCAGCATCATAGTACGATGCGGCTGAAGAGAGACAGGAAGATCCTCAATAAAATGGAGCTGACACGGCTTCAGAGGAATTTTGAGTCCTGTGCCCATGAGATTGAGGTCCTGGAAAGAGAGAAAACACGGCTGCCAATGATCCAGTCTCTGACGGTGGGGATGATCGGGACTGCATTTATGGCGGGAGCCACTTTTGCCGCTGTCCACGAGCCGCCTTTGGTGGTGTTGTGTATCCTGCTGGCCATACCGGCTTTTTCCGGATGGATCGCGCCGTATTTCCTGTATCGGTATATGGTGGAAAAAAAGAAGAAAAAACTGGACCCCCTCATCGATGATAAACTGGAAGAAATCTACAGTATCTGCCAGAAGGGTCATGCGCTTTTGTCCTGAAGGAACATCCGGGGCAGCAGTTTGGCCTTCTGCTTTATAAAAACGAACCGACAGGCGGAGCATTCACTGCTCCGCCTGTCTGCGCGATACGACCGGTACGCATCCGCCGTGCTTGCATAAGCGGCCCCCTGCCGAGCCGGCGGCTGCGGACAGCAATCAACTGCTGCAAAGCTTATAAAGAAAATATGGGAAACTATTGATAATATTATGGTTAAGTGTTATAATTCTTTACAACAAATAAACGAAACTGATGGTGAAATATTATCAATCAGAAAATTTTCCTGTAGGACAGGAGACAAAAAAACAGCAGGTAAAGGAGAAGGTATCATGGTAACAATCGGGATTATCGGGGCGGGCCGTATCGGAAAAGTCCATGGGGAAAGTATTTCCAACTATGTGAAGAACGCGCAGGTGAAGACCATTGCAGATCCTTTCATGAATGAGCAGACGGAAAAATGGGCTGCCGGACTGGGAATTCCCAATACCACCAGAGACTATCGGGAGATCCTGGCGGATCCGGAGATCGACGCGGTTCTGATCTGTTCCTCCACAGACACGCATTCCCCTATTTCCATTGAGGCTATCCAGGCGGGAAAGCATGTGTTCTGTGAGAAGCCCATCGACCACGATGTGGAGAAGATCAAAGAGGTGATGAAAGCGCTGGAAGGAACAAAGATCAAGTATCAGGTGGGATTTAACAGGAGATTTGATCATAATTTCCGGGCGGTGCAGGCGGCCGTGAAGGAGGGCAGGGTGGGAGAACCCCATATCATCAAGATCACTTCCAGAGATCCGGAGCCGCCCTCTCCGGAGTATGTGGCAGTGTCCGGAGGCATGTTCCTGGACATGACGATCCATGATTTTGATATGGTGCGTTTCCTGGCAGGCTGCGATGCCACAGAGGTGTATGTGCAGTCAGCGGTCCTGGTGGATCCGGCTATCGGAGAGGCAGGAGACGTGGATACCGCTGTGATCACTTTGAAGATGGAGAACGGAGCCATTGCCGTGATCGACAATTCCAGAAAGGCCGTGTACGGATACGACCAGAGAGCAGAGGTGTTCGGTTCCCGGGGGATGGCCGCCAATGGAAATGACAGCCAGTCCAATGCGGTGATCAGCAATGCTGACGGCGTTACCGGAGAAAAGCCGCTGTTTTTCTTCCTGGAGAGATATATGGCGGCGTATGCAGAGGAAATCCGCCAGTTTGTGGATGCCATTGAAAATGACACCGAAACTCCTGTGAATGTGGAGGATGGGCTGAAACCGGTGCTGATGGGGCTGGCGGCGAAAAAATCCGTGGAAGAGCATCGTCCGGTGAAGATTTCGGAGATCGAATTTTAAGAAACAAAAAACAGGGAGACGGCAGAAACTGTGCTGCTGTCTCTCTGTTTTTGTGCGGTAAGCCCGGTAAGCGGCTGCCTTGCTGCATCAGTGGGTCTGCGTGCCGCCGCGGTGGGTACTGAACGCGTGCCGCCGGAACGCAGCGCCATTTGCCGGGCAGCGGACAGGGCATTCCCCTATCCGATCAGGGAAGCTCTTGGACCGGGATGAATTCCTCCGGCAAATTTCCGGTGATCAGCTTACGATCAGTTCCACATGATGATTTGCCGCGTACCTGCGGAAGTCTTCGTCCGGAAGCCGGTCGGTGATGATCCCGGTGAGCTCTTCTGTCTGGCAGAAGGTCAGCAGAGAAACTACCCGGAATTTTGTGTGGTCGGCCAGCAGATATGTTTCGGCGCTTTTCTGCACCGCCATTTCTTTGATGCAGGTTTCCTCGGGAGAGGAGTTGGTGGCTCCGTTTTCCGGAGAAATGCCGGTGGCGGCCATGAAGGCCTTTTTTACGTTATAGGAAGACAGCACCCTGGCGGCACTGTTGCCTGTAAAGGAACACGTCTTCCGGTTCAGCGTTCCGGACAGGGAGATGACCCGGAGGTTCTCATAGGGCAGAGCCCGGACGATCACTTCCACATTGTTGGTGAGGATGGTGATATTTTTATCCAGCAGATCGTCCAGCATGTAAAGGGTGGTGGTACCGGAGTCGATAAAGATACTGTCTCCGTCCTCCACAAAGGAAGCGGCTTTTTTGGCAATGGCCTTTTTTTCCTCCTGATGGGCGATGGTCCTTTCGCTGTAGGAGACCAGCATTTTTTTGGACTGGCCATTCAGCATGACGCCGCCGTAGGTCTTTACGATGTCGGGATTTTTGATGATCTCTTCCACATCCCGCCGGATCGTGTTCTTGGATACCTGGAAGATCTGACAGAGCTGATCCAGGGATACGTTTTTCTGTTCGTAGATATATTTTTCTATTTCCGCAATTCGCTGTGAACGCATGGCGCCTCCTTTCCTTTTCCCAGGCAATGAGCCGGGCGGTCCTGCCCTACGGATAAAGACCGCAGTGACAGTGGCTTTGAGGGATAACTGACAGGATCATGGTCTGGCCGCGAAAGGCAGCCGTTCTGCCGGGAGTATGTCACAAGGCACATACTCCCGGCAGAACCGGACCCCGCATGCTGCAGTACTGTCAGCTCCCGGATGGGAAAGAGGATCAGATGGTTCCATCCCAGGTGCTGACGGTTTTGGCTTTCTTTTCTTCTTCGTCAAACCAGCGGGTGGTGACCACCTTGCGCTCGGTGTAGAAACGATAGCCGTCTTTTCCAAGGGTATGCAGATCTCCGAAGAAGGACTGCTTGTGGCCGTTGAAGGGGAACATTCCGATGGGTACGGGAATTCCCACGTTCACTCCCACCATGCCTCCATCGGTGTGGCGGACGAATTCACGGGCATAGTGGCCGTTCTGGGTAAAGATCACGGAACCATTGGCAAAGGGATTGGCGTTCATTACGGCAAGACCCTCCTCAAAATCCTTTACCCGTTTGATGCAGAGCACCGGACCGAAGATTTCCCGGTCACCTACGGCCATTCCCGGTTTTACGTGATCCAGGATCGTGGGCCCCAGATAAAAGCCTCCTTCATAACCTTCGACCACTGTGCTGCGGCCGTCCAGCACCAGCTGGGCGCCCTCCTGGATTCCCTTATCGATCCAGTTGATCACAGATTCTTTATGTTTGGCATTGATGACCGGCCCCAGACCCGTAGACTTGTCATAGGCAGGTCCCACCTTCAGGGCTTTGGCTTTCTCCACAATGGCGGCCACCAGCTCATCGGCGATGCTTTCCTGAACCACTGCTACAGGAAGCGCCATACAGCGTTCCCCTGCGCAGCCGAAGGATGCGTTGATGATTCCGGCAGCAGTCCGTTCGATGGGAGTGTCCTCCAGAACCAGAGCGTGATTCTTGGCCTCGCACAGCGCCTGTACCCGCTTTCCGTTGGCTGCCGCTGTGGAATAGATATGTTTTCCCACGGAGGTGGAGCCCACGAAGGTGATACCGCTGATATCCGGATGGCTCAGGAAGATTTCAGCTTCGTGACGGGAGCAGGTTACGATGTTGATCACGCCGTCCGGAAGACCGGCCTCCTTGTAGAGTTCGGCGATCCTCATACAGGTCTGGGGTGTGAAGGTGGCAGCCTTCAGAACGATGGTATTTCCGCAGGCAATGCAGATGGGGGTCATCCAGCCCATGGGGATCATAGCCGGGAAATTGAAGGGAACGATCCCTGCGAATACGCCCAGAGGCATCCGGTAGGATACCGTATCATAGCCTTTGGAAGCGTCCATCAGACTTTCGCCCATCATCAGGGAGGGCGCGGAGATGGCCTGCTCTGTGCCTTCAATGGCTTTCAGCACATCTCCTTCGGATTCCGCCCAGTTTTTACCGTTTTCTCTGGCCACGGACATGGTCAGCTCTTCCATATGCTGGTACAGCAGTTCCCGTACCTTGTACAGAATGGCAACCCGCTTTTTTACCGGAGTGGCGGACCACTGGGGAAACGCGGCTTTTGCGGCGGCGATGGCTTCCTCCACCTCATCCGGCGTACAGCAGGGAACCTTGGCGATCACTTCCCCCGTACTGGGATTGTAGGCATCCGTATACTTGTCCGTTTTGGATTCCTTGAAGGATCCGTTTACATAGTAGCCCAGTTTTTTGATTTCTCCCATGACATAACTCTCCTTTTTGATGTGTTTGATTCCCGCAGACAGCCGGACCTCCAGGCCGGCATAGCCATTTGACAGCGCTGCGTGCCGGCGGCATGCGCATGGCGCCCAACGAAGCAGAACCAAGACCTGCCGCGAGGGGCGCTGTGTGCCAGCGGCACACGTTTAGCGCCGACCGCAGCGAAGCGAAGACCAGACACCCCGCTGCTCTTTAGCCCGGCGATTTTAATGTTTTGCTGCCTGTAACGGAATATTTGACTAAAAAATGAGTAACTTATTGGTAAGTGTTGAATATATTTTAACCACTTTTGGCGATAAAGTCAATGGGGAAGACAGATTTTGTGTGATCCGGGGTAACAGTTCAGCATTCCAATGTTCTGTGGGGCGCTGTGTGCCAGTGGCACACGTTTAGCGCCGACCGGAGCGGAGCGAAGACCGCTGTGTGCCAGTGGCACACGTTTGGCGCCGACCGGAGCGGAGCGAGAACCGCTGTGTGCCAGTGGCACACGTTTAGCGCCGACCGGAGCGGAGCGAGAACCTGCCGCATTTGCGGCGGGATCCCGAGGTCTGCGGGCGCCAGGCTGCAGCTTGGCCGGGCATTTTTTGAAATCATATTTTCAGAGCGGATCTGCTGTGGAAGGATCAAAAAATTGACAGCGAAGCCGTCAGACATCTCCTGCTTGCGGAGGATAAGTTGGGGTGAAAAATGGTGAAATATTCTGTGAAAAATGGTATGATTAATAAATCGATTTCAGTATCTGGCCGGGTCAAAGATACCGCAGCAAGTTGACAGGGCATGAAAATTGAAAAACACCGCCAAATGGACATGCCGGCATGTCCATTTGGCGGACTGTCTGCGGGCATAAAACAGGATATTTTGGAGGGGGAATATGAAAAAATGGAAAACACTGGTCTGGGCCTTTTGTTTTGCCTGGAGACTGGATAAAAGAATGCTGCTGGCCTGCTTTGGGATCAATGCGGTGATATCTGTGATGCCTGCGGCAGTACTGCACTATAATCAGCAGGTAATTGCCGGGATTACAGAGTTTGCCGGCAGAGGAAATGGTACTTTTGGGGAGATTGCGGGAGGGATCATTGCCCTGGGACTGGCCATGACGGTATACGGACTTTCCAACAGGATAAATGGCGATCTTTTATATATGATAATGTACGATTCCTATTATCTGGGGATGGAGGAAGCTCTGATGGAAAAGATCCAGAGAATTCCGTATAAGGTTCTGAAGCAGAGAAAAACCCAGGAAGAGTATATTGCAGTGATCAATCGGGCGGGATCTCTGACGGATCTGACCAGTGCCCTCTGCGTTCTTTCTGGCAGGATTCTGACGGCAGTTTCTCTATTGCTGGTGGTGATCCGGCAGTCTGTCTGGAGCTTTTGGATCGTGCTGATCTATATCGTGGTTTCTGCGGCGGTCAGCAGCAGGTACATTGACCGGCAGCGGGTGAATATGCTGGAGGTCAGGAAAAATGAAAATGTGGCAGCGTATTTTCAAAATCTGCCGTTGAATCCCGGCGTGGCAAAAGAGATACGTATCTATGATACATACAGGGATATTCTGAAGCAGTGGGGACAGGCATTTGAAAATATTGAGAAACAGGAACGGACGTATGCATGGGGAAAGGAGTCGCAGAGCTTCCGGAACGGAGTGGGACTTTATGTGTTTGTGGCACTGCTGTGCGTGTTTCAGATTTTCCAGATTGCCGGAGGACGCATGACTGTGGATGCGTTTCTGACGATTTTCCTTCTCTGCCAGAATCTCAGCGGTACTGTCCGTGATATAACGGGAAGCATGATCAGTCTGGATTACGGACTTTTCTCCCTGGAAAGGCAGAAGAGATTTCTGCAGGAAATGCCGGAGATGAATGCCTCTGAGGAAAGCCAGAGGAAATTTCGGGAAACGTCCCAGGCCCCTGCCGGAGAATGCCTTGTACAGCTTCGGGACGTATCCTTTGGATATGAGGAAAAAATCATTTTAAAGAATATCAGGCTGGATGTGAAGAAAGGGGAGGTCATTGCCTTGCTGGGGCGTAACGGAAGCGGGAAGAGTACCCTGGCCAAGGTGATCGCGGGACAGCTTTGGCCGGATGAGGGAGAGCTCTTCTTTCAGGGATGCCCGTATCAGAAAGAAAATATGGAGTCCATAAGGAAAAAGATTGGTATTTATTTCCAGGATTTTTTTCTGTTTCACATGACTTTGAAGGAAAATATCCAGATAGGAAGCATTGATTGTACGGACAGTGAGGAGCTGGAAAGGGTGCTGACGCTGGGAGATGTCCGGGGAATCCTGAAAAAGCTTCCCCAAGGGGCAGATCAGATGCTGAAGAAGGATGTAGATAAAAACGGTGCGGTCCTTTCGGGAGGAGAACAGCAGAAGGTGGGGGTGGCCCGGGCGTTTTATGGAGATAAAGAGCTCCTGATCTTTGATGAGCCGGCGGCAGCTCTGGATCCCATAGCGGAAATCCGGCAGTTTGAAAATATCCGCGCGTCGGTGAAGGATCGGGCAGCCATCCTTATCAGCCACAGGATCGGTTTTGCCAGACTGGCGGATCGGATCGTGGTTCTGCAGGATGGAGAGATTGCGGAACAGGGAACCCATGAGGAATTGATGGAAAGGCAGGGAGTCTACTATGAACTTTTTTTGCAGCAGGCTCAGTGGTATCAGGAATGAAGATTACAGAGAACAAAGAAAAAGTGAAAAATATCCCTTTTGCGCAGAAGATAAGGATCCTGGGAAGGGCGCTGAAGGTAAGTTTTCGTACAAAAAGCCGGCTTTCAAGAGCTATCTGTGTGCTGGGATTTGGCATGGCCTTCTTTCCGGCGCTGATTTCTTTGGAGCTGGAACAATTTTCCAATAGTGTCCAGGAGCTGGCGGAAGGATCGGGAACCGTTAAGCGTTCATTGGCACTTTTAGGACTGCTGATCGGCCTTTATATCCTGCAGCTTGGTTATGAATTTCTCAGAGCTTACGCACTGGCCAAAGATAAGCTGGCTACAACCCGGTACATTAAAGAAAAGATCATCCAGTGCACATGCCGGGTACCCTACAGCTATGTGGAGAATGATTCCAGATTCCGGGAGCAGATCGCATTTGCCGAGTCCTATGCGGGCGGCCGTGTGGCGGAAAGTATGCAGGCGGTGGTTTCTGTTCTGCAGTATGCCATAACCTTTGGCAGTACCGTCTGGATCCTGTGCAGAGTTCATGTACTGATCGTGGTTATCCTGCTGATCACCTGCATTCCGGCAGTGATTCTGGCCGCCGTCCAGAAGGATGAAACCTATCGGGCCAGTACCAAGTGGATGACGGAGGGAGTATGGGTGATCCACCAGTTTTTTATGTGCTGCGGTACGGAATCCTTAAACGAAGTCCGCCATCTGGGGATCTTCCCGTTCCTTAAGGAGCGATGGAAAAAGTACAGTCAGGAATACCTGGAGAAGAAGAACGCGCTCACCAGAAAACATGTACTGTATAATTCCGCGGCAGATATTCTGAGGAATGTGGTTTATATCGGAGTGCTTTTGCTGGCGGCTCATGAGATTTTTCAAAATCCCGGAATGGGAGTGGGAGTTTTTATGCTGGTACTGAATTCTTCTTCCCAGTTTCAGAAGGTGACAGCCCAGATCTTTACGGGAATTGTCCGGATTTATTCGGATATCTATTTCATGAAGGATTTTTTTGATCTGGAAAATCTTTACCACGTGCCGCCGGTTCAGAAAGAGAAGAAAATGAACGGGTACGATATTCATTTTTCGGGAATTACCTTCACGTATCCCGGCAAGGAGGTCCCGGCGCTCAGAGATATCTCTTTAAAGATCAGAGAAGGGGAGAAAATTGCCATTGTAGGAGAAAACGGTTCCGGAAAAACCACTTTTGTAAATTTACTTTGCGGGCTGTATGCGCCTCAGCAGGGCCAGGTATCCATTGGGGGGAGGAACGTAAACGGAAAACTGGATCTGGTCAGAAATCTGGTGGCTGTGGTGTTTCAGGATTTTGGGAAATATGAAGAAAGCATACGCAGAAACATCACTGTTTCGGACAGAAGCAGGGAAAAGGATGATGGATTTCTGTATGGGCTTCTGAAGCTGGTAGGGCTTGAGGAGCAGGTACGGGAATTCCCCGATGGTCTGGACGAAGTGATGGGGGTGCTGAGTGAAAACGGAAAGAATCTGTCCGGAGGTCAGTGGCAAAAGCTGGCGCTGGCCCGGGCGCTGAACCGGTCGGAAGCAAAGATCATGATCCTGGATGAGCCTACGGCAGCAATGGATGCAGAGGCGGAAACAGAGCTCTACAGAAACTTTACCGATGTTACCGGGGACAGGACCACACTTTTGATCTCTCACCGCCTGGGAGTTACAAAGCTGGTAGACCGGATCCTGGTATTTAAGGATGGATGTGTGATCGAGAACGGATCCCATCAGGAGCTGATGGAGCAGAAGGGAGAGTATGCCCGGATGTATCAGGCTCAGGCTGAGTGGTATGCATAGTGCTTGGCCGAGCCTTTCCGGGCGTTGGGAGTGAGCGGTGTTAAAAAAGTGAGCAGTGTGACAGCCCCCTGCCGGTTTCCGAACAAAAGCCGGCAGGGGGCAGATCTCGCCTGTGCCGATGAATCTCACGGGGAACATTCCTCCCGGATAAAAGACGGGGAGGGAAAAACGATCCGCCTGACGGGGAGCGTTCCCAGGCTTCCGTCTTCCGGAGCTCTTTTCAGCAGGATGACCTCATCACTGTTCTGATTGGCGATCCCAAGAAGCCTGTCATCATCCAGCAGCGCAATGTGCCGCGGACAGCTGCCGCAGCAGGATACCCGGTCTCTGAGGACCGGCGTACCGTCGGCTTCCAGATGAAAGTGCACAATGGTATCCTCGCCGCGGTTGGCGGCATACAGATCTCTTCCGTCCCGGGTGACGGCCAGTGTGGAACCGGTGCTTTCCCCGTGAAAATCCTTATCCAGCAGAGAATAACCGGCAATGAGCCGGAGATTTTCCGGCCGGCTGGCATCGATCACCAGAAGCTGGCTGGAATACTCCGTGACACAGTAGAAGAGCTTCCGCCTTTTATCCGGATAGAAGTGGCGCGGCCCGCAGCCGGAGGGAAGTTTCAGGATGCTGCAAAAAACCGGAACGCCGTCTTCCACCCGAAAACAGAACACAGCGTCCAGCTCAATATTCACCGCATAGAGGCAGTCTCCCAGGATACAGGAAAAATGCATCCGGGATCTTCTTCCGGTGCCGTCATCCAGTTTCTGATGAAAAAGCAGCTTTCCAAAGGTGCCGTCGCTGTTCAGCCGTATGGTGAAAAAGTGGCCGGTACCCCAGCAGGATCCCGCCAGAAACGTCATGGCGGGATCGGTGGTGATATGGCACAGAGCGCCTCCCTCAAGCCGTATAGTATCAACGGGAACCCAGTCATTTCCATTTCTGCGGAAGGAGGACAGGGTCCCGTATTCGTCAAACTCCCCCAGGGCGAACAGAAAATCTCCCCGACGGCACAGATAGGAAGGATTGTCCAGAGACGCCTGCCAGAGAGGGGCCTCCTGCTTCCAGTCATAGAGTGCTGCAGAGGGTTGAGAGCCTCTGCTGTAGCCGGATATCCAAAACTTCATTTTTTTACCTCCCAGATCAGGAATTTTCCCCCAATATTCGCATATCGTGGGATATCCATCCCGCTTTTTGGCTCATATCGGAGCAGGTCCCAGGGACTTTTGCCCACTTATGAGCATGCTCATGTGGATTCGGACCTTTTGCCCCTGGCATCATAAGGGTATTGTAATCCAATGTCCCTTCCGGTTCAAGAGAGAAAATATCTCGGCAGCGCGGCCTTCGTTCCATATTGTCTGTTGCCGGCCTGCCGGTTTCACTGCCGCGAAATATGTTACAGTTTCCCGTATGTTTCGATACATCTGTGCAGCGCCAGAAGATTTTCCGGAGGAACATCGGGAGAAACGGAACAGGCCGTGCTTAAAATATATCCTCTGGAACATTTCTTTCCCGTCTCCAGCCGGCGGCGGGCGGTCTCCATCACTTCTTCCGGCGCCGCGCCGCAGAGCTCATTTACAGAATCCAGATTTCCCTTGATAAATACGCTGCCGCCGATTCTGTCCACCGCTTCCCGAAGGTCCACGGTCCCCAGCGGCGGGGGATCCAGACATTCCAGACCGTCGGTATTGGTGGCCAGCATCAGATCCAGTCTGTCTCCGATGGCGCCGCAGGTATGAATGTAGCAGGGAATGTCGTACTGCCGGTGAACGGCGTCGATCACCTCTTTTTCAAAGGGAAGGACATACGTTTCGTACATCGTCCTTGAGATGAGCCCTGCCCCGGCAAAAGGTGAGCTGAGCTTTAAGGCGTCGATCCCCAGACTGCACTGGGCAAGGGCAGTCATGATCACGGACCTGTTGATGCGTTCCATCATGATCAGGGCCTTCTCTCTGTCTTCCAGAAGGGATATCAGGCCGTTTTCCACCCGGTCGAACAGTCCCAGGTACTGTTCAAAGGCGGTTCCCACCTCCCCGTGGATGGAGAGCTGGTCTCCTTTTCGCTCCAGAACCTCCTCCAGGATGTTGAAGGCCCAGGGCGGCAGCTCTTCTCTGGTCATGGGGAGCCGGATGTCATCAGGAGAAAGCTCTTCAATCTGGGAAGGCCGGTTGTTTTTTTCCTCCTCCAGAGAATAGGGAAAATCGTTGCGGGGGATCCTGTACTGCTGTCCCGTCTGAAAAGTCACCAGACAGGAGCCGTCCTGATCTCTCCGGACTTTCTTAATGGTATCCTTCTGTCCCGGATCCCTGCCGGTGATGCTCACCAGGATCCCATCGAAGTGATACTGCTGTGCCGCCCGGATATAGCTTTCTGCCAGTCCGTGGGGGGTATACCAGAAATCGATCAGATCCATATGGCTGTGCTGCGCCAGATATCCCAGGGAAAACTGGCACATAAGGGGGATCTGATCCGGTTTTTCCCCGGACATAGCCGCTTTCATCCGCTGTTTTGAAGTTATTTGGCTCATTTTTCAGACATCTCCTTTCTATGGGGTATCTGTGAGATACTATCTGTAATAAAACGCGTATTTTTCCATGGCGTCCATGACGGCCTCCACATTTTCCCGGGGAATCTGGGGATACAGTCCGTAGATCATCATCAGGCCGCCCTGGGGACTCCCCAGCTGCCGTACCTCCTCCAGAATCAGTTCATGGATCTCTTTGGGAGTCCCGAAACGTGTCACCTTCTGACGGTCGATATCCAGGTCGATGCACAGCCTTCCCTTCAGATTCTCCCGTATCCAGTCAACGCCGTTCACCAGATCCTGCAGGTTGATACAGTCTACTCCGCTGTCGATCAGATCATCGATCAGAAGACGGATATCTCCATCGGAATGCATGTGAACAGACGCCTGGCGCTCTCTGGCGGCCTGCATCATCCGGCGGTAGCTGGGCTTGATGTATTTGCGGAAATGCTCCGGCGTCAGCATAGGACCTATCTGCATACCCAGATCCTCCGGCAGGGAAATGGCGTCCACCTGCAGGCTGAGATACCGCTGTACGATGCCCATGTTGAAGTCCTCCAGCCTTTCGATCAGATCCATCAGAAGCGGTTCCTCATCGGCCATATCGAACATCAGATTGCTGTATCCCCGCAGATCGCAGAGCTGCAGAAAGGTATGTCCATGGCGCAGCCCTCCCATCGCCAGCTCTCCGGCAGACTTCTGGGACTCTATCCGCAGGCGTTCCTCTTCCCAGTCCACCGGTCCGATTCCCATCCGGCAGGCAGGATCGGGGAATTGGTATGAGGCGTATGCGGACCAGTCCTCCAGGGGATGCCTGACAACGGTACCGGTGATCCCGTCATCGGTGGTTTTCCAGAGGCACCCGAAATCATCTGTATAGGGCTCATCCCTGCGGGCGCACAGAGGGTATTCCGGTGTATACGGCAGCCTGGGCGCTTTAAAATCGGGAAACAGCAGGGGATGACGTTCCATCTGTTCCGCCAGCCAGTCCTGGGGATAGTGGTGCCAGCAGGCGGGATTTACCCAGAAACTCATGGGTATGTAGTCCGGATTTTCAAATAAAATGGCTCTTTGCCGGTTGGATTTTGTCATACGGTTCTTACCTTTCCTTTCCTGAGTTGTCTGTGATATAATCATACAAATATGTTTCAAATCTGTCTTATCATTTTGTTTTTTGCACAAAATCATACAAGTAGCAGGAGGAAATATGGCAAAAGAGAGACGATGTGTATATGATTACTGCCGCCAGGGGCAGTTCCTCTTCCGGATCGGACATGTCCATATTCTGGAAGCGGATCATCCGATGATGGATCACAGTCACGGGACGATGACAGAATTTACATATCTGGAAAAAGGTTCCCAGACCTACAGTGTTTCCGGAAAAGATTACACGGTGAATCAGGGGGAAGTTTTTGTGGCCTATCCGGAGGAAGTGCACAGTACGGGATGTTCTCTCACGGAGGTATCCTCCCTGTATTATTTTATCATTGATCTGTCGTGTATTTCCTCCATGAGGCTGTTTGTCTCTGATGAGGAAGCGGATCATATCGCGCATTACTGGAAACACGCGGATCAGAGGATCTTTAAGGCCTCCTGCGGGCTTTCCGGGGCGCTGAAGCGGCTTCTGCGCTGCTTTTCGGAGGAGGGCTTCTATTTTCATACGGAAATCAGGATTGCCCTGTCCCAGGTGCTGATCGCTCTGACCACGCCTTCCGATATGGGGAACCGGGGCTGTTCGGACGCCTTTGGCCGGAGTCTTACCTATATCAGAGAGCATCTGACGGATCCCATACGGGTGGAGGAGCTTCCCGGACTGGAAAATATGTCTCTCTCTTCTTATCATCGAAAATTTGTACAGATCACGGGGCTTTCTCCCGCGGAGTATATCCTCAGAATGAAGATTGAAAAGGCCAAGGAGCTTCTGGCCGCTACGGACATGTCTGTCACGGAGATTGCGTTCCGCTACGGTTTTTCCTCCAGCCAGTATTTTGCTACGGTATTTAAGCGGCTTTGCTGCAGTACTCCCACCCAGTACCGCAGGATGAGGAAAAAGATGCCGGACGCTTTCGGACACGGCCCGGAAGCAACCTGACGAAGCCTGACCGGGATGCGTGTAATTGCGTGCAATAATCGGATGTAAAAATACACAAAAACAGGAAACGGGAATTGTAAAAAGTGTGAAAATCGTAATAAATGACGGAAGCAGCTATTGAAGAATCCGGATTCCCTGTGCTATGATGGGGACAAACAGAGAGAAGACAAATGCGTGCTAATTAAAAAAGCACGCAATCACAGGGAAAGGGGAACAGGATGAAATATATTACGTTTGATGAGAGCAGACCGTTTGACCTGATTCTTTTGGGGCGTGTGGCCATTGACTTTAACCCGGCATATAACGATCAGGTGAAGGAAGAATTCAAGCCGCTGAAGGATGTTCATGTGTTTGAAAAGTTTGTGGGCGGTTCTCCGGCCAATATTGCGGTAGGCGTAACCCGGCACGGAATGAAGGCGGGCTTTCTGGGGAAGGTCTCCGATGACCAGTTCGGGGACTATGTGGTGGATTATTTTAACCGGCAGGGGATCGATACCTCTCATATCACCCGCTGCAAAAACGGTGAGAAGCTGGGGCTGACGTTTACGGAGATGCTTTCCCCCAGCGAGAGCAGCATTCTGATGTATCGGAACTGTATTGCGGACCTGCAGCTTTCTGTGGACGATATCGATGAGGAATATATCAGGAAGACCAAGGCAGTGCTGATCTCCGGCACCTCTCTGGCCAAGAGCCCTTCCCGGGAGGCGGCCATCAAGGCGGTGATGCTGGCCAGGAGAAATGATACCCGGGTGATCTTCGATATTGACTACAGGGCTTATAACTGGAAAAATCCGGATGAGATTTCCATCTATTATTCCATGGTGGCCAAAGAAGCGGATATCATCATGGGATCCAGGGAGGAGTTCGACCTGACGGAGCGGCTGATCCGGCCGGGAATGACAGACGAGGAATCGGCGGCTTACTGGCAGGGATGCCGCGCCAGGATTGTGGTGATCAAGCATGGAATGAAAGGCTCCGCGGCATATACCTGCGACGGACAGAAGTTTTCCATCAGACCGTTCCCGGTGCAGGCCAGAAAAGGGTTTGGAGGAGGAGACGGTTATGGCGCCGGATTTCTGTACGGGCTGTATCAGGGATGGGATGTCATCGACTGTCTGGAGTTCGGCTCCGCGGAGGCGTCCATGATGGTGAGAAGCAACAACTGCTCCGATTCCCTGCCGGGACCGGAGGAGGTCTTTGCGTTTATCAAAGAGGAAAAAGAGCAGTACGGCGAAATGATCGCGCGGGTTTGACAGATATCAGGAAGAAAGGAAGGGTTATTATGGTAAAGACAAAGAGAATGACCACAGCGCAGGCTATCGTCCGTTTTCTGGACAACCAGTATGTGTCCATGGACGGGGAAGAGACCAAATTTGTGGAAGGATTTTTTACGATCTTCGGACACGGGATCGCGGTAGGACTGGGGGAAGCGCTGGATACCAATCCCGGGCAGCTCCGGGTAATGCAGGGAAGGAACGAGCAGGGAATGTGCCATGCGGCCATTGCCTTCGCCAAACAGAGCGACCGGAAAAAGATCATCGCCTGCGCTTCCTCCGTGGGACCGGGAGCCGCCAATATGGTGACGGCCTGTGCCACAGCTACAGTGAACAATCTTCCTCTTCTGGTATTTCCGGCGGACACGTTCGCTTCCCGCCAGCCGGATCCGGTACTGCAGCAGCTGGAAGTCAGCTCCAGCCTGGCAGTGAGCACCAATGACGCGTTCCGGCCGGTCTGCAAGTACTGGGACAGGATCACCCGCCCGGAACAGGTAATGACGGCGCTGATCAATGCCATGCGGGTGCTGACGGATCCGGCGGAGACGGGGGCCTGCTGCATTGCCCTGCCTCAGGATGTGGAGGGAGAATCCTATGATTTTCCGGAGTATTTCTTTAAGAAACGGGTACACAGGATCACCCGCCCCACGGCGGTGGAGGAAGAGCTGGAGGACGCGGCGGAAGTGATCGCCTCATCCGAAAAGCCCATTGTGATCGTGGGAGGCGGCGTGCGCTATTCCCAGGCGGGAGAGGCGGTGGAAAAATTCTGTGAGGAATTCCATATCCCCTTTGGAGAGACCCAGGGAGGAAAGAGTGCCTGCCGTTCCAGCCATCCCTACTGCCTGGGAGGGATTGGTGTGACGGGAACGTACGCGGCCAACGTGATCGCCAGGCAGGCGGACGCGGTGATCGCCATCGGGTCCAGAATGTCAGACTTTACCACCAGCTCCAAATGGCTGTTCCAGAACGAAGAGGTGAAATTTGTTTCCATCAATAGTTGCCGTTTCCATGCCTACAAGATGGATGCGGTAAAGGCGGTGGGGGACGCCAGGGCGACGGTGGATGCGCTGGCCGGGAAGCTGCGGGAAAGAGGCTATGTGTCCTCTTACACGGATCAGATCCGGAAGGCGAAGGAAGCCTGGGATAAGGAAATGGACAGGCTGGGGAGCATTGCCTATACGGGAGAGGATTTTGAACCGATCATCAAGGCCAGGGATCCCAGAACCATTCCGGAATTCGTGAAGCTTACCAATGGAAGGATCACCCAGACGGCGGCTCTGGCGGCCATTAACCGGACCATTGACCGGGACGCCACCATCATCACGGCGGGCGGTTCTCTTCCCAGCTGCATGCAGCGGATGTGGAGAACGGATAAACGGGGAGGATACCACGCGGAGTACGGATATTCCTGTATGGGTTATGAGGTGGCCGCTACGCTGGGCGTGAAGATGGCGGAGCCGGACAATGAGGTGTACTGTGTGGTGGGAGATTCCAGTTTTCAGATGATGCACAGTGAGATCATGACCATCATGCAGGAGCGGAAGAAAGTAAATATCCTGATCTTCGACAACTGCGGTTTCGGCTGCATCAACAATCTGGAGATGAACAACGGGATCAGCAGTCTGGCCACGGAATTCCGGTATACAGACGGAAAGAAGCCCACGCAGGATCTGATCCCGGTGGATTACGCCAAGATCGGAGAGGGCTACGGCCTGAAGAGCTATACCTGCCGGACGATCCAGGAGCTGGTGGATGCTCTGGAGGATGCCAGGGGGCAGACGGTGGCCTGCCTGTTTGATCTGAAGGTGATCCCCAAGACCATGACGGACGGCTATGAGTCCTGGTGGAATGTGGGACTGGCGGATGTGTCGGAAAAGGAGAGCGTACGGGAGGCCTGGAAAGAGGTGAAGGCCGGAAGAGACGCGGCAAGGAAATATTGACGGAATGGGAAGGAGGAGCGTTCATGGGAAAGGTGTTTGGCTATCCGGAATTTGACCGGAAGGGAGAGAAGATCCTTACCACCTATGACAATGAATACAGCGAGATGATGATGGATATCCGGGTGTACCGGATGAAAGCGGGAGAAACCAGAAGCTTCCTGAAGCAGGGAGAGGAGACGGCGGTGCTGCTGCTTTCCGGAAGGATCGTGTTCCGGTTTGCGGGACAGGAAAGGGAGGTAAGCCGGAAGGACGTCTTTACGGAGGGCCCCTGGGCAGCGCATGTGTGTACGGGACAGGAGGTGTCTGTGGAGGCGGTGACCGATGCCGAGATCCTGGTGCAGTCCACCAGGAATGAAAGAACATTTGACGGGAAGCTGTACGCCCCGGAGGACGCGCCCTGGGGATATTCCTGCGTGGGGAAATTCGGAAATGTGGCAAAAAGACGGGTGAACACCATTTTTGATCACGATATCGCCCCCAGGTCCAATATGGTGCTGGGAGAGGTGCTCAACGACCGGGGAAACTGGTCCGGCTATCTGCCCCACCGTCATCCCCAGCCGGAGACGTATTATTTTAAATTCGACCATCCGGAGGGATTTGGCGCCAGCTTTGTGGGGGATCAGGTTTTCAAGAGCGTGGACGGGAGCTTTTCCGCCATTCCGGGAGGGCAGCTTCATCCCCAGGCGGTGGCCCCCGGATATCAGATGTACACCTGCTGGATGATCCGGCATCTGGAGGGAAATCCCTGGCTGCAGACGGACCGGTGCGAGGACGAGCGATACGTATGGCTGCACGACGCCAATTTTGAATAGGAGGCCAAGACATGTTTGATAAAGAAAAAGTAAAGCTGGGAATTGCTCCCATCGCATGGACCAACGATGACATGCCGGATCTGGGAGGGGAAAATACGTTTGAGCAGTGCGTCAGCGAGATGGCGCTGGCAGGATTTACCGGTTCTGAGGTGGGAAATAAATACCCCAGGGATCCCCAGGTGCTGAAAAAAGCTCTGGATCTGAGAGGGATCGAAATCTGCAATCAGTGGTTTTCCTCTTTTCTTCTGACAAAGCCCTTTGAGGAAGTGGAAAAGGAGTTCCGGGATCAGCTGGCCTTTTTAAAGGCCATGGGAGCCGGGGTGATCGGAGTTTCTGAGCAGAGCTACAGTGTGCAGGGCCAGGCGGATACGCCTATTTTCGGACATAAATACGTGATGAATGACCAGGAGTGGGAGCGGCTGTGCGCCGGACTTAACCGGCTGGGGGAGATTGCCCGGAAGGAATACGGGATTTCTCTTACCTATCACCATCATATGGGAACGGTGGTGCAGACTGCCGAAGAAACCGCCCGGCTGATGGAACATACGGATCCGGAATATGTGAGCCTGCTGTTTGACAGCGGCCATTTCGCCTACTGCGGGGAGGATCCGCTGGAAATGGTGAAGGCATATTCGGGAAGGATCCGGCATGTGCATCTGAAGGATATCCGTCCGGAGGTGGTAGAGGAAGTGAAAGCCAGGGACATGAGCTTTCTGGACGGGGTGAGAGCGGGAGCATTTACCATACCCGGGGACGGAGGGATCGACTTTGACCCCATCTTCCAGGTTCTGGAGGAAGCAGGGTATCAGGGCTATATGGTGGTGGAGGCCGAGCAGGATCCGGCCAAGGCCAATCCTCTGGAATACGCCGTCCGGGCAAGAAAATTTATTGCGGAACACACGGGGCTGTAGCATATGGCGGTTACAATAGAAGAGATCGCCCGGCGGGCCGGTGTGTCCAGAGGCACGGTGGACCGGGCGCTTCACAAAAGGGGCAGGATCCGTCCGGAGGTGGCGGAGAATATCCGGAAGATCGCGGAGGAGATGGGATATAAGATACGGCCCCGGAAAACCTCCGGAAGATCCGGAGCCGGAGAGAGCATTAAGATCGGGGTGGTGACCCAGCTTACCAAATCCGCCTTCATGATCCAGGTCAATCAGGGGATCCAGGACGCCGGGAGCCTGCTGAAGGAAAGGGGAGCCCGGCTTCTGTGCCGGAACATCGATACCATTGACGAGGAGAAGCAGCTTGCCGTGATCGATGAGCTGGTGAAGGAGGGGATCGACGGACTGGCGCTGATGCCCATCCAGTGTGAGAGTATCCGGGCCAGACTGAATCAGCTTTCAGAGGAGAGAGGGATTCCGGTGATCACCTTCAATTCAGATATTGTGGGAACCGGCCGCACCTGCTTTGTGGGACTGGACAACAAGCAGAGCGGGCGGGCCGCCGCCGGGCTTATGGGAATGATGACCCGGGGGCAGGGAAAGATCCTGGCAGTGACAGGATATTTTACCAACAGTGTCAACAGCCTGCGGATCGAAGGATTTATCCGGGAAATGAAGGAGACCTGGCCCCAGACGGAGATCCTGGGGGTGCAGAGCAGCTTTGACGATGCCGGGGAGATGGAGAAGATCGTGATAAACACCATGACCATGGTTCCGGATCTGGCGGGAATCTTTGTGGCCTCTGCCGGGCAGGAAGGGGTATGGCGGGCATTTGAACAGCTGGGGATTCCCGCCGGCCGCCGGCCCGGGGTGATCGTTTATGACCTTACCCGGGAAAATGTCCGGGCGCTGGAGGAAGGATGGGCGGATTTCCTCATTGACCAGGAGGCGTATGTGCAGGGGAATCTTCCGCCCAAGCTTCTGTTCGATATTCTGGCCCGGGACAAGTGGCCTCAGGAGGAATTTTTGTTTACGGAGATCAATATCAAGACCAGGTATAATTTATAGAGAAAAAAACAACGGGAAAGGTACCGAAGCGAAATCGCGATTTCTGCTTTCGGTACCTTTTATCCTTATAAAATCCTTATAATTTCCCCCTATACTCAATACCGAAAGGGCAGGAAACAGTTCCTGCCGTATCAAAACGAAGATTTCGCGGAAATCTTTGGAAAGAAAGATCAGGAGGAGTAAGATGGGAACTATCATACTGGAAACAAAGGAACTGACGAAATCATTCCGCCGCCACCAACAGCCGGCGCTGGATCTGGTTTCTCTGAGAATTCCGGAGGGAAGCGTATACGGCCTTCTGGGACCCAACGGGGCTGGAAAATCCACGCTGCTGAAGATCATCACGGGAATGATGCGGCCGGATTCCGGAAGCGTTTTTTATAAGGGGAGGGAGTGGACCAGGGAATGTCTGCGGGATACCGGAGCTCTGATCGAGACGCCGCCGATTTACGCCAATCTGACGGCCGGAGAAAATCTTCTGGTACGGACTACGGCGCTGGGACTTCCCCGGGAGCGGATCGGAGAGATGCTGGAGCTGGTGGGACTGGCAGATACAGGGAAAAAGCGTGCCGGGCAGTTCTCTCTGGGGATGAAGCAGAGGCTGGGGATCGCGGCGGCTCTCATCGGCCATCCGCATTTTCTGGTGCTGGATGAGCCCACCAACGGTCTGGATCCTTTCGGGATCCAGGAACTGAGAGAGCTGATCCGCAGCTTTCCGGAAAAAGGGATCACTGTGCTGGTTTCCAGCCATATCCTCAGTGAGGTGGAGCAGATGGCCGATCATATCGGGATCCTGTCCAACGGGATCCTGGGCTATCAGGGGGGAATGCCTCCCAGGGGACACCTGGAGGAGATGTTCATGAAGGTGGTGGAAAAAAGCCGGAACGGGAATGCAGGAAAAGCTGCGGCAGGAGGGAAAATCGCATGACAGGAATGACAGAAAGACTATACAGGGCGGAGACCATCAAGTGCAGACACACCGTCTGGGGAAAGCTGTGGATCTTCATGCCGGTGCTGACGCTGGTCCTGGCGTATGGAATTTCGGGGAATTACGGGACCAGTTCCGCGTATAACTGGTGGTATACCCTGATGATGCAGGGGATGGTGACGCTGTACTGCTGTCTGGCCGGAGGACTGGACAGGGAAAGAAAGAATCGGGTTGTCCTGTCTGTTCCCGTGAAACTGGGAAAAATATGGGATGCCAAGCTTCTTGCGGGGATAAAGACGGTGATTCTTTCCAACCTGCTGCTGACATTGGGAATTCTGGCGCTGGCAAACGGCCTGCTTCCCCTGCTGGACCTGGCCTCTTCCATGGAAATCGGCCTTGGGCAGGCGGCCTGGGCGGCAGGCGTGATGATGGTATCCACGTTGTGGCAGATTCCCTTCTGCTTCTGGATGAATCAGAAATGGGGACTGCTTCCCACACTGATCATCAATATGGTCATGACTGCGGCAGGCGTGGTACTGGCTGTCACACCCCTCTGGCTGGCGTTTCCCTGGGCAGTCCTGCCGCGGCTGATGGTCAGCGTGGTGGGAATCCTTCCCAACGGTCTTCCGGTATCTCCGGAAAGTATCACATATCATCCGCAGATTGGGGACCCGGGGTGCATCCTGCCGGGAATCCTGGTGACACTGATCTGGCTGGCGGCTTTATGGGCGGCATCCCGGATCTGGTATGGAAGAAAGGGGGCGCAGACGGTATGACCGGATTGCTGCGGCTGATGAGAAGTGAACTGCTCCGGATGCGCCGTACGGCTCTCCTGGCAGTCCACCTGATCGTCCCCGGAGCGGGAGCTGCTGTTTTTCTCTGGTATTTCAGCATTTCCGGGTGGGACAGCACGGCGAAGGCGCAGGCATATCTGCAGGTGGTAGCCTGCGTGTGGCCGTTTTTGTGCGGTATCGTCTGCGGAATGTCAGAGGAGATGGAGGCAGATATCGGGTGGCAGAACTTTTTTATGCTGCCAGGCAGAAGATTTCAGGCCCTGCTGGCAAAATGGTGGACGCTGATGCTTATGGGGCTGGGTGCATGTCTGATGGCGGTGATGGGTTTTGCCCTTGTTTACAGGCATTTCCCCGGAGGAACCGTATACAGTCTGACGGTGTATCTGGAAGCAGCTCTGGTGATCTGGCTGGGGCAGGCGACGGTCTATCTGCTGCATCTGGTGCTGGCCCTTGGGTTGGGGAAGAGCGCGTCCATCGGAGTGGGAATCGCCGGGACGCTGTTGGCCTTTCTCATGCTTACCGGGCTGGGAGACGGAATCTGGATGGTATTCCCGTGGGCCCAAAGTTGCCGGATCGGTTCGTATCTGTTATTCTATACCCAAAAGGAAAACCAGGGAATGGAGCTAAATCCGGCGATCGCAGGCGAACTGGGAATCTGCCTGGCTGTCTGGATCGCAGTGACGGCCGCTGCGTTCTGGTGGTTTTCCCATTATGAGGGCAGGAGGAGCCAGGAATAATGGAGGCAAGAATACTGGCGGTGGACGATGAGGAGGGAATTCTCAGGCTGCTGAAAAGAGTTCTGGAGAGAGACGGATATCAGGTGGATACGGTTTCGGATTCCGGTAAGCTGCTGGACGGGAGCGTTACGCCGGATGTGTATGACCTGATCCTGCTGGATGTGATGATGCCGGAAGCGGACGGTTTTTCCCTGCTGGAAAAGCTGCGGGACAGGATTGACTGTCCGGTGCTGTTCCTGACGGCCAGGACCTCGGAAGAGGATCTGATGAAGGGCTTCGGGCTGGGAGCAGATGACTATATCCGGAAGCCCTTTGGGATCGGAGAGCTGCGGGCCCGGGTGCGGGCCCATATCCGCAGGGAGCGCCGGGAAAAGAGAACTTCTGTGGCGGTAGGAGAGCTGCGGTTTTATATCAAAGAGAAAAAAGCAGAGTATGAAGGCAGGGAGATTTCCCTGACTCCTGGGGAGTATGAGATCTGCGAATTTCTGGCGCTGCACCGCGGGCAGGTGTTTTCCAGGGAACAGATTTATGAGAGGGTATTCGGATACGACGGTCCCGGAGATGATTCGGCCATTACAGAGCATGTGAAAAATATACGGGGAAAATTCCGGAGGCTGGGGCTTGCGCCCATTGATACGGTATGGGGGATCGGATACAAATGGAAGGTATGAAAAGAGGACGAAAAGAAAAAAGAAAACGAAGTCTGTATATGGTGTTTATCCGGTATCTGGTCCGGTTCTGCGCGGCAACTCTGCTTCTGGTATGTGCTGTACTGCTTCTTTATACGGCGTCTGTAAATACAGGAATGGTCCGCCTGCCCACCTATGAGAGGAGCAGGCTGAATGAACAGGAGGAGGCGATCCGAAAAAGCGAAGGAAACGAGGCGGCGCTGATCCCGGACAGCTGTCTGTTCGGGGTGTATGATAAGGAAGGAAACTTCCTTTACGGAACCTTTGAGGGGAAGGAACGGGAGAACGCCTGGGAGATCACCCGGGACGATGGATATACCGGAAGATTTTATAATACTTTTTATATGGAGATCCCAAAGGATGACGGCAATGTGGTGGTGGTCCGGTTTCAGTATGTGGCAAAGTTCAGCGATCCGGACCTCAGAAGGCTGTTCCCCAATGCGGAATTCCTGTTCCTGGCCATTTTACTGGCGCTGTTTCTGCTGCAGGCGGTATGGACCGCCAGAAGTTTTGGAAGGTACCTGAAGAAACGTCTGGATACGCTGACTGTGATCGCGGATAAGGTGGGGCGGGAGGATCTGAATTTTTCAAGAGAACACTCGGATATCCGGGAGGTGGACGATGTGCTCTCCTCTCTCTTTGTGATGAAGGAGGCTCTGCAGAAATCCTTAAAGGAACAGTGGCGGGCCACCCAGCAGAAGGAAGAGCAGGCGGCTGCTCTGGCCCACGATATCAAGACCCCGCTTACCATCATCCGGGGAAATGCCGAGCTGATGCAGGAGACAGACAGCCTGGAGGAGATCCGGGAATGGGACAGGGAGATCCTGGAAAACGCGGCGGAGATGGAACGGTATCTGGAGATTCTGCGGAAGACCCTTGGCGCAGGAAGGATTCCCCAGGAGCTGCGGGGGGAGATTTCTGACGCAGGGAAGAATTCTCCGGATGGTGAGGAGAAGAGGCCGGATACAGAGATATTCTCAGAAGATCACCAGGAGGAGACTTTTGAGGTCTCGCGGTTTTTGCGGGAGATCCGGCAGAAGGCAGAGGCCCTGGGGCGGACCAGGAGGCTGAAAGTGGAATGTCTGTTTGAAGGAGACGGGAAGGAAGCTTTCGGGGAAGAGACCGGGAATCCGGCAGGATTTGCTGTTCGGGGAAGGAAGGGGATCCGTCGGGATCTGGAAAGGGCCGTGGGAAACGTGCTGTCCAATGCAGTGGATTATTGTCCGGAGGGAGGGCGGCTGACGATCCGGGCGGAGCTGATCCGGGGAGAAAGTACCGGGAGAGAGACAGTCCTGCCGGATACAGAGAACATGGTCCGGGAGACTGCAGGGAGCGGGGCGGAGACAGTCCGTGAGGCGGCAGGGACCGGGATGGAGATAGTCCGTGAGGCGGCAGGGACCGGGATGGAGCTGATTCCGGTGGAGCCGGAGACAGGAAGGGGGGAACTCTTCTGGCGGATCACGGTCACGGACAGCGGGCCCGGATTTTCCCGGGAAGCGCTGGCGCATGGGACAGAGCGTTTTTTTCAGGGGGATAAGAGCCGCAGGGGGAAGGAACATTACGGGCTGGGACTTTCCATTGCCAACACTGTGCTGGAAGAGATCGGGGGACGCCTGACGCTGGGCAACTCCCGCGGGACGGGAGGGGGAGAGGTCAGGATGGAGATTCCGGTGGGGGAAGGCCGCGGATAAGGAATCAGCGGCCGTTTGGGACAGGGCTTTTCTATGTTTCAGTGTTTTCTTCTTTCGCAAGTTCCGACAGAAAGTGTTCCGGGGAAAAGACAGGAAGGGGCGATAATTTGTAGTCCTTTAAATTCCTGGTTACGATGCAGTCTGCACCGACACGGGAAGCGGTCTGTACCATGATGGCATCCTCGTAGTCCTTCATAGGAGACTCCAGAGCAAATTCACAGTCCACAGAAAAAGTATCCGTTACTTCAAAAAGTGTAAAGAGGATATGAAGCAGTCTGCGTACTTCTTCTTCGCTGTGGATACTCCGCCGCAGGATGTAATAAATGTCAGTGATGGATTTTGCTGTAAGAATACCGACACATTTGCGGTTGGATACGGAAAGAAAGATTTCCATGGCCGCCTGACAGAAAGGTTCCCGTTTCTGGAGAACATCTACAACAACACAGGTATCAATCAAGGCTTTCATATTTTGGAGATCCTTTCTTCCCGTGCTTCTTCCAACGTAATATCAGAAGGAATGACGCCAAGAAGGGATTTTGCCATTTCCACGCGTTCAGCATTTGGATTGGAAAGCTTCGCCACAATCTTGCCGTTCCGTGTAATGAAAATATCCTCATATTCTGCAAGCTTTAGATATTTACCCAGATTCAATTTTAATTCTGTGGCTGTGATTGACATCGATCGCACCTCCTTATAATTGTGAGACGTATGGCTTCAATATTATTATACTCAAATCGAACGGATTTATCAATGAAATAGTTCGATTTCGATACAGTTTGCAGAATGAGAAGTCTGCAAACCAGTAAGTCCCAAGACTGGTCTTGCTAAAATTACCGGGGACATACAAGCCAAAATGCTTGACAATCCCTCCCCTCTATTGTACAATACCTCAAAACGTTGAAGGAGAACATCGTATTCCTCTGAAATTCACAGAGAGTCAGGAGCGCTGAGAACTGATAAAAGTAGGTGAATACGAAAAATCACTCCGGAGTTGCAGGCTGAAAGCATCTGCGTGATGGAATATCCGGCCGTTGGAAGGGCGGATATGGGATCATGGATCAAAGTGCAAGTAAGTTGTGCCGGTTATCCTCCGTTACAGGGATGGCATATGTTGGTATGTTCATACAGGTGGTATACAGTGAGTAGCTTATCGCCCTCATCCTGGAACAGGATGAGGGCGTTTTTTCTTTCATAGGAAAACCATTTCCTATGAAAGAAAAAACGTTCTGCCCTGTTTCCCGTATGAACAAGGCGGGAACCGTGCGGACCGGGAAGCCCTTGCAGGGCGGCGGCCGTGGGGACAAAAGAAAGGAGCAGACAGATGAGGTATGAAGAGCTGTCAGGAAAACCGGATTTTCCGGGAATCCAGAAGGAGATCCTGGATTTCTGGAAACAGGGCAATGTGTTTGAAAAATCGGTGGAGGAACGAAAGGGAGAGGAGATCGTGTTTTATGACGGTCCCCCGTTTCCCACTGGCAAGCCCCATCATGGGACGGTGCTGGTTTCTTTCATCAAGGATATGATCGCCAGATACTGGACCATGCGGGGCTATCGGGTTCCCAGAGTGTGGGGATGGGACTGCCATGGACTTCCCATTGAGAACCAGGCGGAGGCTGAGCTTGGCATCCTGGATAAAAATGAGATTGAGAAAAGCCTGGGAATTGCCCGGTTCAATGAGAAGTGCCGCGAGATCGTATCCAGGAATAACGATGCCTGGAAGGACTATGTGGAGGAAATGGCCCGCTGGGTGGATTACGATGGAGCATACAAAACCATGAATCCGGATTTTATGGAAAGTGTGATGTGGGCGTTTAAGCAGTGCTATGAGAAGGGATATATTTACCGGGATTACCGGGTGACCCCTTATTGCATGCACTGTGAAACATCCCTTTCCATCTCTGATACCCGGGAATCCGATTCTACCAGGCTCCGGCAGGACCGCTGGGTGATGGTAAGATTCCGGATGGGGGAGGAATGGGGGAAACCGGCCTTTTTCCTGGCCTGGACCACTACTCCCTGGACGCTGCCCGCAAATCTTTGCCTGGCGGTGGGAGAGACGCTGGACTACGCCTGGGTGGATGTGGGGGAGGCGGTTTATGTGGCCTGCAAAAATACCCTCCCCAATTTCCCCGGTGTATTCGGAAAGGCTCCCAGGATCCTGAAGGAATGCAGGGGAACGGAGCTGGTGGGACTGACGTATGAGCCGCTGTTTCCTTATTTTGCGGACCGGGCGGCAGAGGGAGCTTTCCGGGTGGTGGCCGCGGATTACGTGGGAGCGGAGGAAGGTGTGGGAATCGTCCACACTGCGCCTGCTTTCGGGGAGGACGATTACTGGACGTGCCGCAGATATCAGATCCCTCTGGTGAACCCGGTGGATGAGAAGGGGCATTTTACAGAGGAAGTGGGGGATTTTTATGATCCGGAGAATGGGAAGAATGTGATCGAAATGAATCCTGTGATCATCCGTTTCCTTTACGATCAGGGAAAAGCGGTGGCGGACGGTACCATCCAGCACAATTATCCCCACTGCTGGCGGTGTAAGCGGCCGCTGATCTATAAGGCCATGGATGCCTGGTATTTTGATATCGGAAAGATCAAGGAACGGATGATCCGGCTGAACCAGGAGGTAAACTGGATCCCGGAGACTGTGAAGAACGGAAGGTTCGGCAACTGGCTGGCAAATGCCAGAGACTGGAATATTTCCAGAAACCGTTACTGGAGTACCCCGATTCCCATCTGGGAATGCCAGGAGTGCGGCAAACGGGTGGTTCTGGGAAGCGTGGAGGAGATTTATCAGGCCAGCGGCGTGCGGCTCACCGATCTGCACAGACAGTATATGGATCAGGTGACGTTTGCCTGCAGCCACTGCGGGGGAACCATGCGCCGGGTTCCGGAGGTGCTGGACTGCTGGTTTGAGAGCGGTTCCGTGCCCTTTGCCCAGAAGCACTATCCCTTTGAAAATAAAGAGTGGTTTGAGTCCCATTTTCCATGTGACTTTATCGTGGAATACACAGGGCAGATCCGATGCTGGTTCTACTACCTTCATGTGATGGCTGTGGCCCTGTTCGATAAAAACGCCTTCCAGAACTGTATTGTCCACGGCACGATTCTGGCAAAGGACGGAAAGAAACTTTCCAAATCCTCCAGAAACTATACAGATCCCATGGAACTGATGAAGAAATACGGCACAGACGCCTTCCGTCTTTATCTGTATCAGACCAACGCCATGCTGATGGGGGATCTGCTGTTTGACGAAAGAGGAATCCAGGAGGCATACCAGCAGATCCTTCTTCCCTGGTGGAATGCCTGCAGCTTTTATATATCCTATGCGAATATTGACGGATTCCATCCGGCAAGTCCCGAAGTACCGGAATCGGAAAATCCCCTGGACCGGTGGATGCTGGCCAAGCTGTATGAAACAGCGGCCTGCGTCACGGAAAATATGGACCGTTATCAGGTGAACCGGTATGTGGAGTATCTGGTCTCGCTGGTGGACGGACTGACCAACTGGTATATCCGCCGTTCCAGAAGACGTTTCTGGAGCAGCAAAATGTCCGAGGATAAGAAAAATGCTTATCAGACCATGTACTATGTACTGACCTGCACCGCCAGGCTGTTTGCGCCGGCGGCCCCTGTGATTTCAGAGAAAATTTATCAGACGCTGACAGGCGAATACTCTGTACATCTGACAGACTGGCCGCGGATCCCTGACAGGCTGGAGGACCGGGAGCTTCTGAAAAAAGTGTCTCTTGTGCGGGAAGTGATCTCTCTGGCCAGATCCATCCGCAGCAAAAACCGGGTGAAGAACCGCCAGCCTCTGCGCCGGCTTACAGTGACCTTTTCGGACACTGCCTGGATAAGAGCCGTGGAGGAGTTTTCCGGAATTATCGCGGAGGAACTGAACGTAAAGGAGGTGGAAACGGCCCGGCAGGTGGAGGACATTGCCCGGATAACGTACGCCCCTAATTTTCAGGAAATCCGCAGCCGGTATCCAGACCAGATCCCGGAGATCATCCGAACGGTGAAGAGCGGAAGCTTCCGGCTGGAGAAATCCAAAGCCATTCTTTATACCGACAGAGGAGAGGAGGAATTCGCCCCGGAGATCATTCTGGTGACATATCAGGCGAGAGAAGGCCATCATGTGGCCAGCAGTCACGGGATCGTGGTTTCCCTGGATCTGACTGTTACAGAGGAATTGAAGGAGGAAGGATATGCCCGGGAACTGGTGAGAAATATCCAGGACACCCGGAAGCAGATGGGATGCCGGATCACGGACAGAATCCTGGTCAGCTTCCAGGGAAAGGTTCCGGAAAAATGGCTGACAGAGATCTTGAGCGAGACACTGGCAGTACCGGGAGAGGTGGAAGCTCCGGATCAGGTGGTGGAGATGGAGCTGGATGAGGGGAGAAGTGTCACAGTGAAGATTGCGGCGCTCCGGCCTTCCGCCATCCCCCGGGACGGCGGAGGGCCTCGGCCGTGACCTGCGCCGGGAGACGGAGATGGCACGGAAGATCAGAAGACAGCCGGTGTGATCTCATTTCCGTGCTCCCGGATCAGGTTCAGCAGATCCCGGCATTTCAGAAAGACCGTTGCCGTGTTGTCGTTGGGATGCACTCCGATGATCCCGTCAGACAATAAGAATTCCTGATCCGGGAAAAAGCGTACCTGCCGTTCCTGATCGTTCAGCAGCCCGAAAGGTGTAACACCTCCCTTTTTCAGCTTCAGGATATCGGACAGCTCCTGTTCTGAAGCAAAAGAAAGGGCTCTGGTGCCATACCGTTTCCGGAAGCCTTTCAGGTCGGCCCTTTTATCACCGCGGATTGTCAGCAGATAATAATGCTGCTTTTTATCATCCCGGAGAAAAAGATTTTTAGCCTCTGCTTCCGGATAGGGCAGCGAAAGATCAGACCGCTCTTCCATACAGAAGACCGCCCGGTGCTCCACTGCCTCGAACCAGATACCTCTGGCCCTCAGATGATCGTAAATTTCCTGCTTATCCATCATTCTGCTCCTGTCTCAGGCTGGGGAAACCCGCTGCTGTAATGCAGCTCATCATCCTGTGTGATAAACATGGCCTCCACCCCATCCAGGCTTTCCACCAGCTTCATGCCCTCCTCAAGCCCCAGAGCGAAACAGGTGGTGGAGAGCCCGTCTCCGTCAGTGGATTCTTCGGATAGGATCGTTACGGCCACCAGATCATTGTTATAAGGATATCCGGTGGAGGGATCCAGTAAATGGTGGTACAGGACGCCGTCCTGCTCAAAATACCGCTCGTAAATGCCGGAGGACACCACTGACAGGTCAGAAACGGCGATGGTGCCGATGGTTTCATTCCTGTCCCCGAATGGTTTCTGAAGGCCTACGCGGAAAGGCGTTCCGTCCGGCCGGGAACCCACGCACAGCACATTTCCCCCCAGATTGATGATGGCGCTTTCCACCCCGTTTTCCAGAAGATAATCCTTGATCCTGTCCGCGATATACCCCTTTGCAATGGCCCCCAGATCCAGCTCCATTCCCTCCTTCTGAAAGGTGAGATCCTGGCCGTCAAGAGTCACGTCCTGGTAATTCACCAGAGGCAGCGCCTCCTGGATCCGGCTGTCATCAGGAACCTGGGGAGCGTCTGAGGTGAAGTCCCAGAGAGAAGAGATGGGGCCGATGGCGATATCGAAACGGCCCTGGGAAAGCTGCCCGTACTCCAGCCCCCTTCTGATCAGATCCGCAGTTTCCTCCGAGAGATGAGAAACCCCGTTTTCATCGGCAAGCTCTCCGTGATTCAGCCGGTAGATCTCGCTGGAAGTCATCGTGCGGCTGAACATAGCTTCGTATTTGTCACATATTTCAAGGCATCCGTCCAGCAGAGAAGTGTCATCAGAATCGTAAATACTGATGGTTACTACTGTACTCAGCTTGAAATCCGTCGCGGTGATGGGATCCTGGGAGTCGGAAGCGTTCTCTGCCGGAATCTTCTGCTCCTGGTTTTGGCCTGTTTCTTCCTGGTCCGCGGCATTCATCTGCTTCAGGCCGTACGCCGCAAAGAAGACTGCGAGGACACCAAGAAAAATCACTGCGGTTAAGAGTTTCTGATGTTTTGTCATAAGATATCTCCTGTCTTTTACGTTCGCCTGGGGAATGGGAATTTTTGCAACAGTTCAGCCTTTCGGCTTCACTGTCACAAAAGCATGTTTGAAGGCTGAACTGATTACAATTTTTCTCTGTCAGGTTTCAAAAATTTTTTCCGGCTGCTCCTGACACAATTTTTCCAGTCTGTCATATACGGAGGAGGCGTGGGCTTCATCCGTCATGGTAACCAGCGTGTCGCCTGCCATGAGGATCGTGCCGCCTTTGGGGATCAGTTCCTCTCCGTCCCGCCCGACAGCCACCAGAAGGCAGTGGTCCGGCCACTCCACAGTCTGCAGCATCCGGTGATGGAGAGGACTTCCATGAGCTATCACAAATTCCTGCAGTACCCGTTCCCCGGTCTTTTCCGCAACATCCGCGCCCCGGCGGATCAGCAGCTTCTCCAGAAGGCTTTCATAGATGGGTTTGGACTTCATCAGAGTGGCGACAAGATAAGCCACGATGGAGACCAGGGAAAGACTGAACATCTGGCTCACATCTCCGGTCATCTCAAAGATCAGGATGATTCCCGTGATAGGCGCCCGGACGATGGCGGTGAAATAGCCGGCCATGGCCAGCATCACAAAATTGTTGATGTAATCCGCCGGCAGTCCCAGATACTGGACGGCAAATGTGGCGTATCCCCCTCCGATCAGAGAACCAAGCACCAGCAGCGGGAAGAAAATGCCTCCCGGGGCGCCGGAGCCGAAGCTGACGGTGGAAAAAAGCAGTTTTACCACAAACAGCAGGAGAAATCCCCCCAGCGCCAGCTGCCCTTCCGCTGCCAGAAGCACCAGGTCATGGCCGCTTCCCAGCACCTGGGGCATCAGGATCGCCAGCACGCCCGCCAGAAAGAAGGGAATCATCAGCCGGGTGGTGGTGTTCAGATGTCTGGCATTCTGGAATAGAGACTGGGCCTTTATGGTAAGCCAGTTATAGAATACGCCGGCCAGTCCCAGGAGGATCCCCAGCACCAGAAGATGCCAGTAGAATCGGGGCTCCATTTCCTGTCCCAGCCCCAGCTGAAATACCGGTTCAAATCCCATAAAACTGGCGGAGATAATATCCGCTGTCAGGGAGGCGGTCATGACGCAGATCAGTACGGATACGGAAAAATTCTTGTGAATTTCTTCCAAAGAGAACATGACGCCCGCCAGCGGCGCGTGAAAAGCTGCTGCCAGTCCGGCGCTGGCCCCGCAGGTCAGCAGGTATTTTTCCTCTGTTTTTCCCCGGTTCATAGCCCTGGAGACAGCCTTGCCTGCCATGGAGCCCAGCTGAATAGAGGGACCTTCCCGTCCCAGGGACAGCCCTCCCAGCAGACAGAGAAAACCTCCCAGAAACTTGGCGGGAAGCACCCGCTGCCATACCTGGTTCAGCTTTCCTGTCATTTCCCCTTCCAGCTGGGGAATCCCGCTGCCGGAGATCAGCGGCTCCCAGGTGAGGCAGCGGCCCACGGCCACCGCCAGAAGAAACAGAACCAGGAACCATCCCCCAAAAGCCGCCGGGTGTTCCTGGCCAAAGGAAATGACCCGGTGCAGCACATCCTGGGCCAGCTCCAGAAGAACCCGGTAAGCCAGCACCACAACTCCGGCAGCTGCTCCCACCACCAGCCCCTCTCCGATCAGAATTGTTTTAAAATGCTCCGCCCGGCGGATCACATGGGATGTGTCCTTTTTCATCAGAGCCCCTCCTCTCTTCTTTCGGTTCTGCGCCCCAGCCCTGACGGATGATTCCGGCGGCAGATCCGCTTTCACTGATAATCCTGCACTTTATTATAAGGAAGGAATGGGGAAAATTCAACCCGGTATAATTGCATTGAAAAAATCCCCGCTCCGTGATAACCTGTTATTATGATGCCGGGGCCCGGAAGGCGCATCCCATATCCGGATGGGCAGGTATGGATTTTTAAGTTCCCAGGCCCCGGCGCGCCTGCATTTATGACAGCGAAGCCGGAAGGCCGAACTGTGACTGCGAAAGAATAACAGGGAGGAAACAGATGGACAGACAGAAAATCCTGCCGGAGAACATCAGAGGATCGGTCAGACATGTGCTGGAAAAACTGCGGATGGAGGAGGAATCCCATCCCATGGAATTTGCGGTGCAGCTGGGATATTTTATTTACCTGCGGTTATTTGTGGAGTCGCAGGAAAGGGACAGCCTGCGCAGATATTTCCCCTATGCGGGATTTCCCATGCAGTGGGCCAGGGGAGAGGAAGTTATGGATCCGGAACAGAGGGTCTGGCAGCTTCAGTATCAGATCCAGTACTGCGGTTCAGTGGTGGAGGAAGGGCATTTTATGGAACGGGCGGTCTGCACGGAGCGGGCAGACTGGGTAGAAGAATTATGTAAACTTGTAGACGCCGCGGCGGACGGGTGTACCTGGGAGGAAGGGATTCCTGAAATATTCGGGCTGCTGCTGGAGGAGACGATCCGGCAGATCTATGCCCTGGGGAATTCCGGTCTGTTCCTGCTTCCCGATGAGCTTACCGGGGTGATGATCCGTCTGGCGGATACGGAAGGAGAGAAACGTGTTTGGAATCCCGGATGCCGCACAGGATCATTTTTGAAAATTTTGCATCAGACCAATCCGGGCCTGCAGCTTACCGGAAACGAGGAGGAACCTCAGGCCGCCATGCTGGCCCGGATCCTGCAGTTCTGTTTTGAGGGAAATGAGATCGATCTGCGGACGTGCAGCCCTCTGGAGGAAACCGGAAAGGAACGGTGGGATCTGATCTTTGCCAATCCTCCGGTGGGAGAGCTGCCCAGAGAACAGGCGGAGCGCTATCCCGTACCCACCAGGCGGACGCAGCTCCAGTATCTTCAGATGATCATGGAACGGCTGGACAGACACGGACAGGCGCTGGTGGTGATCAACGAGAGCACTCTTTTTAAGTTTGAGGCGGAGATGAAGATCAGGAAACGGCTGGTGGAGGAGTTTGAACTGCAGGGTGTGGTATCCCTTCCCGCTGGAGCCCTGCTGCCTTATACGGCGGCCAAAGCCTCCATTCTGATCTTTTCCAAGGCCCCTGAGCGGGTGGGGGAAAATTCCGCTGTCTGGTTTTACGAGGCAGGCCTTCCCGGGACTGGGAAGACCTTGGAGGCGGCCGGCAAAGAGACGGAAGGGGACAGCCATAAAGCGGGGGAGGTTCCTTTCAGGGCAGATCCGGCGGATATCCTGGAAAGCTGGAATCACCGGAAAGAACTGGAGGTGGAATGGCGCCGCTGCCTGGCGAAAGAAAGCCGGGAAAATCAGTGGGAGAACCCGGTTCCGGCCCATTGGGACAGTTCTGTCTGCTGGTTTGCCGACCGGAAGACCATTCGCCGCAATGACTATAATCTGACGGCCGGAAGATATAAGCCTTGGGAAGAGGGGAAGGAGGATCCGGCAGACAGCTCCCCCATGGAGCTTCTGGAAAAACTGTCCCGTATGGAACAGGATTCCGCGAAAAAAATACAGGAATTGATCGAGATGACGAAAGCCTATGGATAAAGAGAAAAAATGGAATATCTGCCGCCTGGATCAGGTGGCCCGTCTGGTGTCCGGAAGAACGCCGGACAGGGAAAATCAGGAATATTACGCTTCATCCGGTACACCCTGGGTAAAAATTGAGAATCTGGGGAAGGGTTCTGTCCGGGAAGCGGCGGAGTATCTGTCCGAAGAAGGAAGAAAAAAGGTGAATCTGGTTCCCAGGGGAAGCGTGCTGATATCCACAGTGGGAACCGTGGGAAAGGTGGGGATCGCGGGATGTGAACTGGCTACCAACCAGCAGATCGTATCCCTGATCTTTCAGGAGGAACAGGTATGGCCGCTGTACGGATATTACTGTCTCCGGTATTTTGCGCCGGATATCCGCCGGCTGGCTGACAAGACTACGATGGCGATCATCAGCCGGAAAACTCTGGGACAGTACCGGATCCCTGTACCTGAAGATCTGGAGGAGCAGAAGCGGATCGCCGATGAGCTGGGACGGTATGAAGACTTTGTGAGAGAAAAAGAGCGGATGCGGGAGGAATTTATCCGTTATGAAGCCCGGCTGTTTCAGCGGATGTTCGGGAAGGAGATCCGCCTGCATGAGAGGCTTCCGCTAAAAGAATTTCTCCGGGAACCTGTGATGTACGGAGTTCCCAAGGCACTGGACCCTGATAACAGTCTGCCGGGTCCTTCCATGAAGGAGTATGAGGCATCCTATCTGGGGAAAGGGGAGATGACCGGAAACCGTCCGGACGGGGGAGAGGCGCAGAGGGCAGAGGAGGATCCGGAAGCCATTGGAAAGTACAGGGTGGAAGACGGTGATATCCTGATCCGCAGCGGGCAGATCCTGCTGGCAGATTCTCCGGAGAAAACGCTGTACTTTGACCGGAATGTGCTGTGTGTGCGGACACGCTTTGGCCAGCTTCTTCCGGAGGTGCTGGCCGCCTATCTCAGGCAGCCGCAGATACAGAAGCTTCTGTATACGGAGAAAAAGCCGGGGGACAGCAGAAAACGCCCCATACGCACCGGGGAGATGGAGAAGCTGTCCATCCCGTATTTCAGTTTGGAAAAGCAGAAGGAATTTGCTGTCTTTCATAAAAAGATCCTGGAGATCCTTCGTCGGACAGATGAGATGACGGCCTGTGGGAAACAGCTTTTTAACCGGATGGCCAGGATCCTTCTGACAGAAAAAAGATGCCAGAGGACTGCCCGGGAGGAGTGGTACGGTCAGGAGGCCGGACCGGAGATACCGGGGGAGCCGGGGACGGATCAGAATGTAGACGGGCAGATGCATCCGGAGAAGTGGCAGTTGGGCCCCTCTGCTGCGGAGCAGCTGCAGCAGAGGAAGCTGCAGCCGCGGCGGCCGACGGCAGATCAGATACAGCCAGGTCATTCCGCGGCGGAGCAGCCACAGCCGGAGCAGTCTGCAAAAGAGCAGCTGCAGGCGGAAAAACCGCAGCCAGGTCATTCCGCGGCGGAGAAACTGCATCCGGGTCAGCCGACGGCAGATCAGATACCGTCGGATAAGCTGCGGAGATCATCCCGGGAAAATCGCCGGGAAGAGGGAAGAGACCGGAGGCAGGAAGAGGTGGCACATCTGGTTCTGGCGGTGCTCTGCGGATGGTGCCCGCAGGATGGCGCTATGGAGGAATACTGTCAAAGCCGGCAGAAGATCCTGGGAAAGCTGCAGCCGTATTTTTATCCGGTGGCGCTGGCGCTGGTGTGGGAAGACAAGCAGAAGGAATATCTGCTGGAAAGGGATTTCCTGGCATACCAGGCCCGGGAACTCTCCCGTGACTGGACGGAGCCGCTGCCGCTGCTGATCAGCCTTCTGAAAGAGCGGAGATACGGAAAGCTCCGGGATGCCCATCTGGTGTTCAGAGGGGAACAGGGTCTGGTAACGGAGGCGGTCTGGGACGGAGGAGCTGTAAAACATGCGGCGCGTCAGGCGGCAGTTTTGCTGGCCGGGTACTCGGGTATGGAAGACTGTTGTTTTCTGCTGCAGGAGGAAACGGAGCAGGATGGCTGAATGGTCATGGACTGCTGTAGGTTGTCTGTAAGGAAAGGAAGTCAGAAGAGAATGAATGAGCAGGGAAAGAGGCCGGAAGCGCCGATACGCATGATCGGGCTGGATCTGGACGGAACGGTATTCAATAATGAAAAGCGGATTACCCAGCATACCTGTCAGGTGCTGAGGCAGGCCATCGATCAGGGAGTGGTGGTGCTTCCTGCCACCGGAAGGCCGCAGGTGGGGCTTCCCCCGCAGTTTCTGGAGATACCCGGCGTGCGTTATGCGCTGACAGCCAACGGCGCCAGGATCCTGGACCTGGAACAGAAAACGGTAGTGTACGAACAGCCGGTTCCCTGGGATCTGGCCCTGGAGGCCATTGGAGAGATGGACAGATTTTCCCGTGCCTGCTGGGAAGTGTATCACGACGGCCATATTTATGTGGACGCGGATACCTACCAGTTTGTGCGGCATCCCGATATGGCTCCCGCGCTTCTGGATTATATCCGGAAATCCCGGACATTTTTCAGCGGCCTCAGAGAAAACATCCGGAGACAGCAGTGGAAGATCGAGAAGCTTCATATGATGTTTGAAGATACGGAGGAACGGGACCTTGCCATCAGCCTTCTCCAGGGAAAATTTCCCGGACTCAGTGTGAGCTGTGCCACCACCTTTAATGTGGAGATCGTATCCGCAAAGGCGGGAAAGGGGAACGGACTGCTGGCGCTGGGAAAGCTCCTGGGGATTTCCCGGGAGGAGATCATGGCCTGCGGAGATGCCAGAAACGACTGGGATATGCTGAAAAAGGTGGGATTTCCCGTGGTAATGGGAAATGCGGATGAAGAGACCAGGAAACTGGCAGCCTACGTTACCAGAACCAATGAGGAGGACGGAGTAGCCTGGGCCATAGAGAAATTTGTGCTGAAAAGACAGACCATGGATATCGAAGGCGAAGACCGGGAAGCCGTGAAGGATGCAGAAAAATTCACATTCAGAAAAGCCTGCAGGGAGGATCTGGACGGTATTCTGGCAGTGATGGAGGATGCCAGAAGATCCATGGAAGCAGATGGTTTTCACCAGTGGATCAATGGCTATCCCGCAGCCGGAGACATCATCCGCGATATGGAAAAGGGAGCCGGCTATGTGGTCCGGGAGAAGGAAGGAATTGCCGCTTATGCGGCTCTGCTCTTTGGAGAAGATCCCCATTATAGAGACATTTACCAGGAGAGGGCGGAAGCGCCGCAAAGTTCCCAAGGGGGACAGTCTGTCCGGAAATGCAGAGGGTCATCTCCGGAGGATCCGGAAGGGCCTGCAAGCGGTCTTGAGAAGACGGAATGGCCGGATCAGCTGCCCTATGGGACGATCCACCGGATTGCAGTGACTTCCCGGAGAAAGTGCCGGGGTATTGCCGGAGGGATGCTGAAGGAAATGGAAGAGATCTGCCGCAGGGCAGGGATAACCCGGATGCGCGTTGACACCCACCGGGATAACCGGAAGATGCAGGCGTGGATCCAAAAGCATGGATTTTCTTACTGCGGAATCGTATTTATGGAGGATGGAAGCCGCAGGAATGCGTATATAAAAAGATTGGACTGACAGATTGCGGAAGGCCGGGAGCTGTCCGGAACCGTGGAAAAGGAGAAGAGGATGAAGGAAAACAGATACGACGATCAGGAATTTTTTGAAAAATACAGCCGGATGAGCCGGTCCGTTCAGGGACTTTCCGGCGCGGGGGAATGGCCGGCGCTGGAAAAGATGATGCCGGATGTGGATAACTGGAAGATTCTGGATCTGGGATGTGGATATGGATGGCACTGTATTTATTTTGAGCAGCATGGGGCAGCGGAGGTGACGGGGATCGACCTGTCTGAAAAAATGCTGGAAGTAGCCCGCAAAAAAAGCGAAGGGATGAGGATCAGCTATCAGCGCTGCGCTATGGAAGATGTGGATTTTCCCAAAGCGTCTTTTGATATGGTGTTCAGTTCTCTGGCGCTCCATTATGTGGCGGATTTTGAGAGCCTGGTGAAAAAGATCAGAGATATGCTGAAACCGGGGGGGATTTTCCTTTTCTCCTGTGAGCATCCGGTGTTTACCGCGGAGGGGAGCCAGGACTGGCTGTATACAGAAGAGGGAGAGATCCGCTGCTTCCCGGTGGACAATTATTACCGCCAGGGAGAGAGGGACGCGGTCTTTCTGGGAGAGCATGTAAGGAAGTATCACCGGACGATCACGGGATATTTGAAGACTCTGATGCAGAATGGATTTTCCATCCTGGACTTTGAGGAGCCTGCACCCACGGAGGAGGCCAGAAGGACAATTCCCGGGATGGAGGATGAGATGCGGCGGCCGATGATGATGATCGTGAAGGCGGCGCGTTCGGAGAACTAGCAGACATGCGTTTGGGCAGTGAAGCCGGAAGGCTGAACTGGTACGGTAAAAACAACAGCTGTAAAAAAGGGATGTCTTCCGGTGAAAGTTCCGCGTATGCGGAAACTGCACCGGATAAGACATCCCTTTCCGATTATTCTTTTCCCATCCGCCGCTGGATAAATTTCACCAGCTCCACGATGGGGATGATCAGTGCGCCCAGCACAATGGCGATCAGATACTCACTGAGCTCCACGCTTGTGAAGTCGAAGGCCTTTGCCAGGAAGGGCACCTCACATACTACGGTGGTGAGGATCAGGGAACCGAGAGCTGCCAGAAGCAGGAATCTGTTCTGAGATCCCAGCTTGAAGATGCTGCCCCTCTGGGAACGCATATTAAGGCTGTGGAAGATCTCCGCCATGGACATGGTGATAAATGCCATGGTAGTTCCGTCCGGGCTGTTGGCGATTTCCCATACACCGGATTCCATATAATGGCCGATAAAGTATGCGGTCATAACCAGAATGGTCACCAGAGCGCCCTGGTACGCAATATCAAATCCCATGCCGTTGGCGAAAATGCCCGCCTTGGCGTCTCTGGGCTTTCTCTTCATGATGTCGGGCTCGGCCTTTTCCATGCCCAGCGCCAGAGCCGGGAAGCAGTCTGTTACCAGGTTGATCCAGAGCAGGTGGACCGGCTGCAGGATCGTGAAGCCCAGGAGGGTTGCGAAGAAGATACTCAGAACCTCGCTCATATTGGAACCCAGCAGGAACTGAATGGCTTTCCGGATATTGTCGTAGATCCGGCGGCCCTCCTCTACGGCGCCTACGATGGTGGCGAAGTTATCGTCTGCCAGCACCATATCCGCCACATTCTTGGTTACATCGGTACCGGTGATTCCCATGCCAACGCCGATATCGGCGGCCTTGATGGAGGGAGCGTCGTTTACGCCGTCTCCGGTCATGGCTGTTACGTAGCCGGCCTTTTTCCAGGCAGTTACGATTCTGGTCTTATGCTCCGGCTGAACGCGGGCATATACGCTGATATTCCGGAATTCTTTTTCAAATTCCGCATCGCTCATTTCACCAAGCTGAGCGCCGGTGATGGCTTTGGTGCCCTCGGTAAGGATACCCAGTTCCTTGGCGATGGCCACGGCAGTATCGATATGATCTCCTGTGATCATAATGGGACGGACACCGGCACCCCGGCATTCCACGATAGCATCCTTTACTTCCGGGCGGACCGGATCGATCATACCGCTAAGTCCCATAAAACAAAGATCCTGCTCCAGATCGGCAGCTTCAAAGCTGGCGGGTTTTTCCGGCCAGAGGCGTCTGGAACATGCCAGCACACGCAGGGCCCTGTCAGCCATAGCCTTGTTGGCCTTCAGGATCTGATCTCTGTATTCCTCTGTCATGGGAACGGCTTTGCCGTCCTTCAGGTAACTGGTGCATTTCTGGATGATCACATCGGGAGCGCCTTTGGTATACTGTACATATCCTTCGGCTGTCTCATGGACGGTGGACATCATCTTACGTCCGGAGTCAAAGGGCGCCTCTCCGCAGCGCTTCTGCTGGTTTTTAAGATCAGACTTGGGCATTCCCAGCTTGTTGGCCCAGGCTACCAGCGCGGCCTCAGTGGGCTCTCCGGTAATATTCCCGTCACTGTCCAGCTCCGCGTCACTGCACAGCGCCATGGCTGCTGCCAGTTTCTTTTCGTCCTCTCCGAAGAAATCCACCACGGTCATCTTGTTCTGGGTCAGGGTTCCCGTTTTATCGGAACAGATGATCTGCGCACAGCCCAGGGTCTCCACTGCTGTCAGCCGCCGGATAATGGCGTTCCGGTGAGACATATTGGTAACACCGATGGACAGCACCACGGTAACCACTGCGGCAAGACCTTCCGGAATAGCCGCTACAGCCAGGGATACGGCGATCATCAGGGAGTTGAGTCCCACTTCAAAGTCAAAGCTTCCGGCACGGATCAGCTGTACGGCAAATACCACGATACAGATTCCCAGCACCAGCCAGGTGAGGATCTTGGAAAGCTGCGTAAGCTTGATCTGCAGAGGTGTAGCGCCGTCCTCTGCCTGCTGCAGAGCATCGGCGATCTTACCCATCTCTGTGTCCATACCGGTGGCGGTGATAACCGCGGTTCCTCTTCCGTAAACCACGGTACTGCCCATATAGAGCATATTTTTACGGTCACCCAGGGGTACATCCTTGGCGTCCCCTTTCAGACTGATCAGATCAATAAACTTGGTAACGGGAACGGATTCTCCCGTCAGCGCGGCTTCTTCAGCCTTCAGGCTGGCGCTTTCCAGGATTCTGGCGTCAGCGGGGACTGCGTCTCCGGCTTCCAGATGGATCACATCGCCTACAACCAGATCCTCGCTGCGGATCACCTGCAGTTTGCCGTCACGCAGTACTTTGGATGTGGCGGCTGACATTTCCTGCAGCGCTTCAATGGCTTTTTCCGCCTTGCTTTCCTGGTAAACTCCCAGGATGGCATTGATGATAACCACAGCCAGGATGATGATCACATCCGCAAAGCTGTCGTTTTCCACCACAGCCAGAATACCGCTGACTGCCGCGGCTGCCAGCAGGATGATGATCATGGGATCTGCCAGCTGTTCCAGGAAACGGCGCACCAGGGATTTGCCCTTGGCGGCGGCCAGACAGTTCTTGCCGTTTTTTTCAAGCCTGTCCTGCGCCTCGCTCTGCGAAAGCCCGTTTTCCGTCACGCCCAGCTCCTGCAGAACCGCTTCTTTCGATTCGCAATAATAACGCATAGATTCGACCTCCTTCTTTTTCATCTTGCGTGCGTTTGTCCTATTACTCCACCGGCTTCGCCTGTGGATGACATTCGCCGCTCGTTCGGAGCAAGCTGCGCTTTCTCCAACTCGCTTTCGCTCATTATATCATGAGAGGAAAACTCTAACAATAAAAATACGGGGAGAACTGTAACACTTTGCAACGTATGTAACCTTAAATTTGTAAAAACAATCACAGACGTTACGATGTGAAACATCCTCCTGCAGACATCGGACTGTTTTTCTTATCTCCGCCATGCCCACGCAATCTCGTCGATTCCGGCCTGGCCGTTTCCAAGAACAGCGATCTCCTGTATACAGGTTTCCACAGCTCTGGAAATATATGCGTCTGCCAGGGATGCGGTCCGCGATCTGATGTGCCGCAGCCAGATGCATGGTAAGTGATGCCATGGAAAATCCTCCTGAAACAGATTGTTTTCTGGTATTGTATCATAAAACAAATGAAAAATGTAAAAAACTGCGGCGGAACCGTTTTTGCGTTCCAGCCGCAGTTTTTCACTCACTTATTCTCCATAATAAGCCTTCAGGTACATTTCCCTGATCTCTGACAGCAGCGGATATCTGGGATTTGCGCCCGTACACTGATCGTTGAAGGCGTTCTCCACCATCTCATCCAGGGTAGCCAGGAAATCCTCTTCCTTAACGCCGTAATCCCTGATAGTATCCTTGATCCCTACCTTTACCTTCAGCTGGTGGATGGCTTTCAGGAAGTTTTCAAATACCTCATTGTCATCTTTGCCCTGGATTCCGATAAAACGGGCCACCTGGCAGTATCTTTCCAGAGCGTTGGGGTACGGATACTGGGAGAAGGTTCCCATCTTTACCGGAGCCGGGTCGGCGTTGTAGCGCATCACCAGCTCGATCAGCAGCGCGTTGGCCACGCCGTGAGGCAGGTGATGATAAGCCCCCAGCTTGTGGGCCATGGAATGGCACACACCCAGGAACGCGTTGGCAAAAGCCATACCGGCCAGAGTGGAAGCGTTGGCCATCTTTTCTCTGGCCTCCGGATCGTTGGCTCCGTTCTCGTAGCAGCGGGGCAGATACTGGAAGATATTTTTTACCGCCACCAGCGCCATGCCGTCTGTGTAGTCCGTGGCCATGATGGAAGCGTAAGCCTCCAGGCAGTGAGTCAGAGCATCGATACCGGAGGCGCTGGTGAGCCCCTTGGGTTGTCCCATCATATAATCGGTGTCGATGATGGCCATGTTGGGGAGCAGCTCATAGTCGGCAATAGGCCATTTGGTTCCGGTTTCGGCGTCGGTGATGATGGCGAAGGGCGTTACCTCAGAACCGGTTCCGGAGGATGTGGGAACCGCCACCATCATGGCCTTGATCCCCATCTTGGGGAAGGTGTACACTCTCTTCCGGATATCCATGAAGTCCATGGCCAGATCTTCAAATTCACATTCCGGATGTTCATACATCAGCCACATGATCTTGGCTGCGTCCATGGCGGAACCGCCGCCCAGGGCGATGATGGTATCCGGCTGGAAGGAATTCAGCTGCTCCAGTCCCTTCCTTGCGCACTGGAGAGTGGGATCAGGCGTCACATCGTAGAAGCAGGAGTAGGTGATGCCCATTTCATCCAGCTTATCGGTGATGGGTCTGGTATAGCCGTTCTGGTACAGGAAGGTGTCGGTAACGATAAACGCCTTTTTCTTTCCGTAAACGGTTTTCAGCTCATCCAGAGCCACCGGCAGACAGCCTTTCTTGAAATATACCTTTTCAGGTGTACGGAACCACAGCATATTCTCTCTCCTCTCCGCTACGGTCTTGATGTTCAGAAGATGCTTGACGCCCACATTCTCCGACACGGAGTTGCCTCCGTAGGAACCGCATCCCAGCGTCAGCGAGGGGGCCAGCCGGAAGTTGTACAGATCTCCGATGCCGCCCTGAGCGGAAGGTGTGTTGATCAGGATCCGGCAGGTCTTCATCCGGTCTGCATGGGCGGCGATCTTCTCCTTCTGGGAGGGATGGACATATAGAGAAGAGGTGTGGCCGTAACCGCCGTCTGCCACCAGCCGCTCCGCCTTGTCCAGGGCTTCCTCAAAGGTTTCGGCCTTATACAGAGCCAGAACCGGGGAGAGCTTCTCATGGGCGAAGGGTTCGGAGGGCTCCACGGAGGTCACCTCACCGATGAGGATCTTGGTATGCTCCGGAACCTCAAATCCCGCCAGCTTCGCGATGGTATGAGCGCTCTGGCCGACGATCCTGGCGTTCACGGTTCCCGCCTCCGTCAGGATGATCTTCCTGGTCTTCTCCAGCTCCTCCTGATTCAGGATATGGCAGCCTCTGGCGGCAAATTCCGCCTTTACCTGGTCATAGATATCCGCCAGGGCGGTTACAGACTGCTCAGAAGCGCAGATCATACCGTTGTCGAAAGTCTTGGAATGGATCACCGAGTAAACGGCCGTCTTGATATCACAGGTACTGTCCATGATCACCGGAGTATTTCCCGGTCCTACGCCGATGGCCGGAACGCCGGAGGAATAGGCAGCCTTCACCATTCCCGGACCGCCCGTTGCCAGGATCGTGTCGGAAGACTTCATGATCAGATTGGACATTTCGATGGTGGGTTCGTCTACCCAGCCGATGATCCCCTCCGGAGCGCCGGCCTTCACTGCCGCGTCAAGAACCACCTTTGCGGCGGCAATGGTGCACTTTTTCGCCCGGGGATGAGGGCTGATGATGATGGCGTTTCTGGTCTTCAGGCAGAGCAGTGCCTTGAAGATGGCAGTGGAGGTGGGGTTGGTGGTGGGGATCACGGCGCCGATCAGTCCCAGCGGTTCCGCGATCTTTTTGATGCCGTAGGCGGGATCCTCTTCGATGACGCCGCAGGTTTTTGTTCTCTTGTATGCGTTGTAAATATACTCGGCGGCATAATGATTTTTAATAACCTTATCTTCCACGATACCCATGCCGGTCTCTTCCACAGCCATCCTGGCCAGCGGAATACGCATCTTGTTGGCTGCCATAGCCGCTTCAAAGAAAATCCTGTCTACCTGTTCCTGAGAGTAGGAAGCGAACTTTTTCTGAGCTTCCCGCATGGATCTGATCTTTGCCTCCAGCTGTTCCATGGTCTGAATCGGGGCTGCGGCAGTTTCGTTTTTAGCCATAATGCTACCTCCTGTAAAGTCTGTTCCGGAAAATGCGGTGAAAAAGCAAAATGCGCTGCGGTTTGTCAGGTACCGATTCCCGGGAACGTGGAATGTTGAAAAAACAATTGATAATTTTTTAACAATACCGATTATACATGAATGTTAAAAATTTGTCAATATTAAAATTGAAAATATTCCACTCATGGAATTCATGTACGGTTAAAGACTGGAATTTTTTATTCCCGCAGGCAGCGATCCGGGAGGATATGCAAGCGGAATGACGGATGAGATTGGCCAATTTTCTATTTCACCTGTATGATCTGGCTATTTGTACGGACATAAAGAAGAAATTGTTTTTTGGACCCGTATGGAATGGGTATCCATCCGAAAAAGGAAAGGGATTTGGGGAATCCTGGAGCAAAATGATCAAAAACAGGACTGGGATATTATCCGGGATTGAAAGCAGCAGAAAGGAGATCAACGAACAGGATGAGACAGCATTTTTGAACATAGGAAGAAATGACGCCTGAAAGAGGGGCCCGGATTTGTCCAGCAATATCAGGAATTTCCATGCGGAAACTTCTGTTCGGCAGATTTGCGATTTAGCGGGGAGCTTTATAAGCCAGACAGAAAACAGGACAGCCTGCTGTAGGGAAGCCTGCGCAGTCTGTCCTGTCGTTTCCCGCGATACGCCCGGCGGGCGGCCGCCATGCTTGCGTGAGCGGAACTTCCGCCCTTACTTTTTCATGTTCTCTCTCTTCCTCAGACGGGAATCCAGTATTTTCTTACGGATCCGCAGGCTTTTGGGAGTAACCTCCAGAAGCTCATCCCTGTCGATAAATTCCAGGGCCTGCTCCAGGCTGAGGATCCTGGGCGGCGTAAGCTTCAGGGCATCATCGGCGGAGGAAGAACGGGTGTTGGTCAGATGCTTTGTCTTGCATACGTTCAGCTCGATATCCTCGGCTTTTCCGTTCTGGCCGATGACCATACCGGCATAGACCTTTTCTCCGGGGCCGATAAAGAGGGTTCCTCTCTCCTGGGCGGAAAACAGTCCGTAGGTGACAGCTTCGCCGGCCTCAAAGGCGATCAGGGATCCCTGCTTGCGGTAGGCGATATCTCCCTTGTAGGGCGCGTAGTCATCAAAACTGGTGTTGATCACACCATTTCCCTTGGTGGAGGTGAGAAATTCTCCCCGGAATCCGATCAGACCTCTGGCGGGAATGGAAAATTCCAGACGGGTGTTGCCGTCGCTGGCCAGGCTCATGCCCTGCAGCTCACCCTTCCGCTCGCTGAGCTTCTGGATCACAGTACCGGAAAATTCCTCGGGAACGTCAATATAGGCGATCTCCATGGGCTCCAGCAGCTTGCCCCGCTCGTCGGTCTTGTACAGAACCTCTGCCTTGCTGACCGCGAACTCATAGCCCTCCCGGCGCATATTCTCGATCAGGACGGACAGATGAAGCTCTCCCCTTCCGGAAACCTTAAAGCAGTCAGGGGAATCCGTATCCTCCACCCGAAGACTCACATCCGTGTTCAGCTCCCTAAACAGTCTTTCCCGCAGATGGCGGGAGGTAACGTACTTGCCCTCCTGGCCGGCCATGGGGCTGTCATTTACCATAAAATACATGGCGATGGTGGGCTCGGAGATCTTCTGGAAGGGGATGGGCTCCGGATGCTCCAGGTCGCAGAGGGTATCTCCGATATGGATATCCGCGATTCCGGAGATGGCCACGATGGAGCCGATCCGGGCCTCCTGCACCTCCACCTTGTTCAGACCGTCGAACTCATACAGCTTGCTGATCTTTACCTTTTTCTTTTTGGAAGGATCATGATGGTTCATCAGCATGACCTCCTGGTTCACGGCGATTTTTCCGTTGTCCACCTTGCCCACGCCGATACGGCCCACATATTCATTGTAGTCAATGGTGCTGATCAGCACCTGGGTTCCCGCGTCGGGATCGCCCTCCGGAGCGGGGATATATTTTAAAATCGTCTCAAACAGCGGCTCCATGCTTTCCGGTGTATCGTTCAGATCCAGCACTGCGTGGCCGGTCTTGGCGGAAGCGTACAGGAAGGGGCAGTCCAGCTGCTCGTCAGAGGCGTCCAGATCCATCAGAAGTTCCAGAACCTCATCGATCACCTCGGCGGGACGCGCCTCCGGACGGTCGATCTTGTTGATACAGACGATCACGTGAAGATCCAGATCCAGAGCCTTTTTCAGAACGAAACGGGTCTGGGGCATGGCTCCTTCAAACGCGTCCACCACCAGGATCACGCCGTTGACCATCTTCAGCACCCGCTCCACTTCTCCTCCGAAATCCGCATGTCCGGGAGTATCAATGATATTGATCTTTGTTCCCTTATAATAAACGGCAGTGTTCTTGGACAGGATGGTGATGCCTCTTTCCCGTTCGATATCGTTGGAGTCCATGACCCGCTCCTGTACCTCCTGGTTTTCACGGAACACGCCGCTCTGACGCAGAAGCTGATCCACCAGGGTGGTCTTTCCGTGATCTACATGGGCGATGATTGCGATATTTCTGATATCTTCTCTTTTCGTTTTCATGGAATGTTCCTTTCCTTTGGAGGGGCTATATGCGATAAACCCCGTGTTTTCAAGACTTTTAGACATTTTTACCGATACAAGTCTATCACATTTTTTTCAGATTACAAGGGAAAAGAAAAATTTTTTTAAAAAATGGTTCTAAACCGGAATTTCCCGAATAGATTAGTCTATATAAAAAATACAAACAAGAAGAGGAAGGGGAACTATCATTCATGTCAGATAAGATTATTGAAAACAACCAGGTGGAGATTATGGGGAAAATCGCTTCGCAGTTTACGTTCAGTCACCAGGTATTCGGTGAGGGATTTTATATGGTGGATGTGCTGGTGAAGCGGCTCAGCGACTCGGAGGACAGGATTCCGGTGATGGTGTCCGAGAGGCTTCTGAATGTGAGCCAGGACTGCGAGGGAGAGTATATCCATGTCACAGGCCAGTTCCGGTCCTATAACCGGCACGAGGAGAAGAAAAACCGGCTGGTGCTCTCCGTGTTTGCCAGGGAAGTGGAGTTCGTGGAGGATGACGATGAGACCATGAAGACCAACGCCATCTTTCTGGACGGATACATATGTAAGCCTCCGGTCTACCGGAAAACACCGCTGGGAAGAGAGATCGCGGATCTTCTGGTGGCGGTGAACCGTCCTTATGGAAAATCCGACTATATTCCCTGTATCTGCTGGGGCAGGAACGCCCGCTACGCTTCGGCCTTTCAGGTGGGCGGACACGTACTGATCTGGGGGAGGATCCAGAGCCGGGAGTATGTAAAAAGGATCAGCGAGGAGGAGACAGAGAAGCGGACAGCCTATGAAATTTCCGTCAGCAAGCTGGAATATGCGGATTGACAAAAAAATTGAATAATGATATAGTGAATGAAATGAAAGTAGTGATAGAGGTTGCGTTTTTTATGAGTATTTCGCCGGATGTGTCAGGCGCAGAGGAAGGCGGAAGAAAGGAAAGGACGCCGAAGGAAAAGAGCGCCTGAAGCTCTGATCCTGGGCATATTCGTGAAGAACGGTATGACTGTCATCGTATGATGGAGAGCTATCCCTAACAGTGAAAAGGCGGATTTGTTTCAGCGCAGATTCTAAGAGGCGGGCTCACCCATGGTAGCTGCGCCTCTTGTTTTGCGCGATACGCCCGGCAAGCGTCCGCCATGCTTGCATGAGCGGGCATTTGCCGGGCAACGGACAGCGAACGGCTTTGCCGTGAGCTGTCCGCAGTATCGCAGGAATCGGATGGGGTAAGGGATTTCCCCTATCCGATTGAGACAGAAAGATCCAAGGAAAGGAGAATTTCAATGGCTATTTTTAAGGGTGCAGGTGTGGCGATTGTTACGCCGATGAAGGAGAATTTTCAGATCAATTACGATAAACTGGATGAGATCCTGGAAGAGCAGATCGCGGGGGGGACGGATTCCATCATCATCTGCGGCACTACCGGCGAGTCGGCCACGCTGACGGAAGCGGAGCATATGGAAGCCATCCGGTTTACCATCCAGAGGGTAAATCACCGGATCCCTGTGATCGCGGGAACCGGTTCCAACAGTACGGCCACTGCGGTACAGATGTCCAAAGAGGCGGAGGAGGCAGGCGCTGACGGCCTTCTGCTGGTGACTCCCTACTATAATAAGGCTACCCAGAACGGCCTGATCGCCCATTACAGCGCTGTGGCGGAGGCTGTGAAAACACCCATGATCGTGTACAATGTTCCCAGCCGTACCGGGTGCAGCGTGGCGGCCAGAACCATGGCTTATATGGTAAAGAATATTGAGAACGTGGTGGGCATCAAGGAGGCCTCCGGGGATATCAGCTACGCTGCGGAACTGATGAATCTGTGTGACGGTCAGGTAGAGCTGTATTCCGGAAATGACGATATGATCGTGCCGCTCCTGTCGCTGGGAGGTATCGGAGTGATCTCCGTACTCTCCAACATTGCGCCCAGACAGACCCATGATATTGTGGCCAAGTTCCTGGAGGGGGATATCCAGGGAAGCCGCCAGCTTCAGCTGAAGGCATTTCCCCTGATCAAGGCCCTGTTCTGCGAGGTGAACCCCATTCCGGTAAAGACTGCCATGAACATGATGGGCAAGGAAGTCGGACCGCTGCGTCTGCCGATGACAGAGATGGAAGAGGCCAACAAGGCCCGTCTGGCGGAAGAAATGAAGAAATTCGGACTTCTGTAGGAAGTCTGCGGATTTTAACGTTGATACAGAGAGGGAGAAACTATGGTAAAAGTAATTATGCATGGCTGCAACGGCCATATGGGACAGGTGGTATCCGGACTGATCAAGGATGATCCGGAGATCGAAGTCGTTGCCGGCATTGACCTGGTGGATAACAGAGACAACGGATATCCTGTATTTACGGACATCTGGAGCTGCGATGTGGAGGCGGATGCAGTGATCGATTTCTGCACTGCAAAGGCTGTGGATACGCTGCTGGAGTACTGTGTAAAACGCCAGATCCCGGTGGTTCTGTGCACCACAGGACTTTCCCAGGAGCAGATCGGCAAGGTGGAGGAAGCCAGCAAAAAGGTGGCTGTGCTGAAGTCCGCCAATATGTCCCTGGGGATCAATCTTTTCCTGAAGCTGCTGAAGGATGCGGCCAGAACACTGGCGGCTGCCGGCTTTGATATGGAGATCGTGGAGAAGCACCATAAGCTGAAGGTAGACGCTCCCAGCGGTACGGCGCTGGCGCTGGCGGACAGCATCAATGAGGCGCTGGATGGAAAGTATCATTATGTATATGACAGAAGCCAGGTGCGCAGGAAAAGAGATGACAAGGAGATCGGAATCTCCGCTGTACGGGGCGGCACCATCGTGGGCGATCATGAGGTGATCTTCGCCGGCACCGATGAGGTGATCACTTTCCAGCATACGGCATATTCCAAGGCCATTTTCGGAAAGGGCGCTGTGCAGGCGGCCAAATTCCTGGCAGGGAAAGGCCCGGGCTGGTATCAGATGAGCGATGTGATCCAGACGGATGAGCAGGAATAGATGGGAATGCAAAAAAGAAACTGACTGGAAACGGTATAGCCGCCTGCGGCTATGCCGTTTTTTTGGATGGTGCGCCTGGCGGCGCACGTTTCTCAGTGTTTTCCATATCAGAATACCGCAAAGAAAGAGAGGGAAGATAAATGACAGCCCAGGTACTGCCCCGGGGAAAGAAAAAAAGAGCGTTCATCCTGCTGTGTCTGATACAGGGAGGATTGATGTGTGCCGCACCGTTTCTGACAAGTTTTCTGGGGCGTGCAGTGAATGAGGCCTCCGGAGCGCCGGGCCGGGCGGCAGGATTTTTGGCGGTTTTTGCCGTGGGAATTCTGCTGGTTCAGGGGCTGAGCGTATGGACGAGGCAGAGAGAGCGGAGGATGCTGGATAATACGGTACAGGAACGGCAGAGAGAATACCTTCGGGGAATTTCCAGGGCCTCCTGGGAACAAACGGTGGGAACCGGTTCGGGAAAGCTGTTGTATTACATATTCGATCTGACGGAAGAGATGTGTCAGGATGCGTTTCTGGCAGTTTCACTGCTGACCGGCATCTGCTTTACCGTTCTGTCGGTGACTGTCAATGTGGCGCTGATAGCGCCGGTTTTTCTTCCGGTATTTTATCTGCTTCTTCCGTTGTGCGTCTGGCTCTCTCTGAGAAGCGCTGACCGCTGTCTGGGCTCTCACCAGCGCAGGATCGCCGCCCAGGCTGACTGCAGAAATGTTCTGGAAGAAAACCTGAATAATCTGTACGCCATTGACCTGAACCATGATAATGTTTTTTTCAGAAAGCGGTTTGAGGAAGCCCTGCGCCGGACGGTATCCATGGAGAACGGGCATCAGCGTACTGTACTGGGATATCAGTTCACAGACAGGATCTGCCGGTTCGCAGCCGAAATCGGAATTTTTCTTCTGGCGGTTTTTCTTATGCGGCAGGGACGCCTGGAAGCGGGATAGATGCTGGTGCTGATGGAATACGGTCTTCTGATCTTTGAACAGCTGAGTCAGGTGAATTATGTGAGAGATCTGCTTCATGGGGTCCGGGCAGCCCTGGATGCGCTGCAGGAGCTGGAGCCCCGCAGGAATGTGGAAGACGGTACCATAGAAACCTGGGAGGCAGAAAAACATACGGCAGGCGCTCCGCTGGTGGAAGTAAGAAACGCGCGTCCGCCCTTTCATCTGTCCGGTGCTTATCATCTGTACATTTACCGCGGTCAGAAGATTTTACTGTCGGGAAAATCCGGAAAAGGGAAAAGCACTCTGTTCCGGATGCTGGTACGTTTGATGGATACTGCCGGCGGAAGCATTCTGGTCAACGGAAGAGATATCCGGGACTATCGCCTGGATGTCCTGCGCCGGGAAATCAGTTATATGCCTCAGTTCACATATCTGATAAATGGCACTGTACTGGAAAACATCCTCTGGGGAAATGAACAGCCCGACAGAAAAGAAGCCGGAGAGCTTCTGCGGAAAGCAGGTCTGGAAAATTCTGCCTGCCGGAATCAGGGAAGGATCCGGAATCATGGGGATAATATTTCCGGAGGAGAACGGCAGCGCATCGGTATCCTGCGATGCATTCTTCGGAAAAGCCGGATATATCTGTTTAATGAACCGTTTTCCAATTTGGATGAGGAGAACAAACGGAGAATGCTGGAGCTGATCTTGGAAAAATGCGGAGAGAAGACAGTGTTGATCATTTCCCATGACAGGATTGCTGAAGAGTATCTCCGGGAGGTGATGGACATTGATGAAATATTTTCATAAAAGAGAAAAATCCAGCAGCGGGAAAACAGACCGGATGGCGGAAGGTATTTGGGCCGGAGGGAAGGTAGGGAGCCGGCTGATACCGGCATTTTTTCTCTATTTTCTGGTACAGGCGGCGCTTCCCTGGTCTGCCCGGCTCCTTACCCGGGTGCTGGAACTTATGGAAGCGAAAACTCTGCCGGGGACGCTTCTTGGAGGATATCTTTTTGGCAGGCTTTTCTTTTATGCGGGAGGGGCGGCGGCCCAGTACCTGTTTGCCGTATCGGGGATATTGCTGGCAGAGAGGGCGGAAGCTGCCTTTTATGTACATATGGACGGGAAGCCTCTGGAACAGAAAAAAGCCTGTGGGGGCGGCGGGACAGCGGAAAAGTTTACGCTCATCAGAGACTACGCAAAAAAACTGCCGGTTCCTGTGATGCTTGCCGAGGAGCTGCTGGTATCTGTGGCGGTCTCCGGCATATTTCTTCTGGAACTTCAGCCGGGGCTTCTGATCCCTCTTCTGCTTCCCCTTCTGGTATGGTTCGCGTTTTCTCTGGGACTGACCCGGGAGACAGGGAAAAAACTGGAGAAGCGCCTGACCGACCGTCAGGAACTTCACAGAGCTTTGAGCAGGATCCTGGAGAACCTGGAGTCTGTTCTGGTCTTTTGTTCCCGAAGTCAGGTGGGCAGTTTGTGCTTAAAAGAGCAGGAGGCGTACCGGGAAAGTGATCTGGAATATCAACGGCTGTACAGCCTGCAGGAAATGTTGAATCAGATCATCCTGATGGCGGGAAAAACCGGATTTTTCTGCGCTGCGGCTGCCGCGGGGAACACAGGCGCCGCGGAACTGATGACAGGTCTGCTGCTGATGGAGTATCTGTATTATCCGGTATTTTCCGTGGGAAATCTGCTCCGGACTGTCAGAGAACTGCGGATTTCCAAAAAACAGATAACAACAGAATGGGAAAAGACGGGACCGGAACAGATCCGGGAAAAATTTCCTATATGGAGCAGTTTCCGGCAGTTTATTCCATGAGTGTACGGGACAATCTCTGCCTTGGAAGACCGGTGGATGAGGAGAAAATGCGGGCCGTCTGCCGGAAAACGGGAATTGATGAAAAAATACGAAGCCTGCCGGAGGGCTATGAAACCATATTGGCGGAGAAAGGACAAAATCTGTCCGGCGGACAGGCGCAGAGACTCGTTCTGGCAAGAACTCTGCTGCGGAATGCCAGCCTGCTGATCTTTGATGAACCCACATCCGCGCTGGATCCCGGGATGGAGGAGCGTTTTTGGAAGGTAGTGGAGGAATGGAAGGAGACCCGCAGCATCCTGGTGATCACCCACAGCAGGGAGGCCCAGAAGCATGGGGATGTGGTCTGGCAGTTGTCAGACGGTCAGATAAAAGCGATATAGGAGAGCCCGGCCGGGCTCTCCTGATTTTATGCGCGATACGCCCGGCAAGCAGCCGTCATGCTTGCATGAGCGGATATTTGCCGGGCAACGGACAGCGAACGGCATTAGCCGTGAGCTGTCCGCGGTATCGCGGGGATCGGATGGGGGAAGGGACTTGCCCTATCCGATTGGCTTTCCGGCTAAGATATAGTGATTATGCGGGAGGCGAAGCTTTGCAGAGAACGCGGCTTTGCCGGCTGCGGATCCGCCATGAGAATAAGCTTCCGGAAAGCCGGAATGGGGAATGGATGTGAGGAGGCTGGAAAAACGGCGAAGCGGATAAAAATGAAAATTTAACTTTGAAATAATCGCGTAATATAGTATAATGGTCATAAAACAGTAAGAGATCATGAAAAAAGGATAAGTACCGCGGAAACAGGAAGGGGCTGTGCGTTGATGAAGAACATAGAGGCAAAAGCAGAGAGAAAGATCAGTTGGCGCTGGCTTTTTTTGATGGTATTTTTGCTGAACATGCTGCTGGCCTTTCCCGGGACAGCCGGGGCCCAGGAGCCGCTCCGGGTAGAGTTTTTTTACCAGGAGGTCTGCGCCACCTGCGACGGTACGGAAGAATTTTATGAGATATATGACAACACCTTCTCTTCCCAGGAGAAAGCTCAGCTGAATGTGGAGATTGCCACCTATAATGTATTTCTGGAGTCCAATGAGGAGCATTACCGGCAGGTGGCCGGGGAAAAGGGAATTCCGGAAGGGACGTCCCTGCCGGTTCTGGTAGCCGGAGATCAATGGGTGAGCGGCTATGACGCCATTGAAGATTCGCTGAAAGAGCTGCTGCAGCAGGACGGCGGGGAAGCGGGAAGCGATGCTTCCGCGGATCTGGGGGCTGAGGATCCGGAGCAGTCGGTAGACGGATCCGGAACGCAGGTACAGGAGAGCGTTCAGGAAGACAGTACGGCCCGCGTGCAGGCCGCTGAAGCCCAGGAGCAGATCCGGCAGGAGGACGGGGCGGCGATGATTCTGTTTACCACCAACGCCTGTGAGGAGTGTGAATCCGTGAAGGAATGGATCAGCGGGCAGGAGTGGCTGCAGGATACGCTGATCCTGGAATACAATATTATAGAAGACAACAGCTTGGATTTTCTGAAAAAGATGTTTCGGAACAGCCAGGTGGAAGAAGACAGGCAGGAGGTTCCGGCGGTATTCGCAGGGGATGCGGTCCTGACCGGAGCCGGAGAGATCAGATCCATAACGGAGGAACAGCTGGACGGATGGCAGAATGAGGATCTGATCCAGATGCTGGAGACCGTGCAGGAGGACCGGGAGACGGAAGAACTTGGCGGCGAGGACGCGGTGAGCGTCACGAACCTTCTGACGCTGGCGGGGGCCGGGCTGCTGGCAGGATTTAATCCCTGCTCCATATCCATGCTGCTGATGCTGCTGTCTCTGATCCTGGGAGCGAAAGCGTCTGTGCTGAAAAGCGGCCTGATGTATCTTCTGGGGAAATACGCGGCATACTTTGCCATCGGAATGGCCATTTACCTGACAGCTTCTCAGGTTTCAGAGGATGCCCTCAACAGAGCAGGACGGATCATTGATCTGGTTCTGGCGGTGCTGTTTCTGGGAGCTGCCGTATTCTATGCTGTGGACGCGGTGAAGATCTTCCGGAAGGATTACGGTCATATCCGCACGCAGCTTCCGGTGGGGCTTCGGAAAGCCAACCATAACCTGATCCGGAAAATATCCGGCATGTCCGGACTGATGCAGCCGCTGCTGATCCTGGGTCTGGGCATTGCCATTGCTTTTGGAGAGTTTTTCTGTACCGGACAGATTTATATGGCATCCATCACCTATATGCTGAGGGATGGGGAGGCCATCGTATGGCTGCCCTTCATAGTGTATGTAACGGCTATGTCGCTGCCGGCGGTATGTATGATCCTTCTGATCCAGAAGACCAGGAATACAGACAGGATTTCCGAATTCATGTTCCGCCACCTGGGAGCTATCAAGGTGCTGAACGCCGTACTGTTTATCTGTTTTGCCTTATATTTTCTCCTGACATGACAGAAGACAGAAGATCCTATTTTTTCAGCTCAGTCAGCAGATAGGCATCTATTTGCGGGAAATCGCCGTAAGCAGTCAGCCTGGAACCGGGAGCAAGACGGGTGTCTTTTTGGGATTCCCGAAGGATCTCCTCGGTCAGACGGGAACGGACCGCATTGCGGTGGATATGACACGGTTCCGGATCGTTGAAAAATTGTTCGCTTTTCTCCAGGATGACGGACTCCCGGATGGGAAGTTCGCTGAGACGGCCGCTGTAGATTTCCTGATCACCGGAATAAAGAGTAAGGTATGGGATCGGTTGTTTTTTGAATAACATAGGAGATTTCTCCTTTCCAAATGGTATATATTAAGATTACGTGATAATCTGGAATTTTACAAGTGACATGAAAGAAGTGACTGGTAAATGAAAAAAAGTCTGGTAATAAAAAGGACCGGTATAAAGGAACATACCAGTTCAGGTAAATATGAAAATACGGGAAACAACAGCATACAGGACCGGAGAAAACAACAGGGGCGGATTTCTTTCCGGCTGCTGTGGTCGTATCTGGTGATCATTCTGGCGCCTGCGGTTGCGATCCTGATCATCTATAACACCATGCAGGACGCGCTTTTGGATGTACAGCAGGAAAAGGCTATCAATCTGCAGACAGAGTCCATTTCCACCTTCAACCGGGAACTGGATCAGATCGTTCATGTGCTGAGCCGCATTGCGGAGGACGAGGATGTGAAGCAGTATATGGAAGCTTCAGGAACGTTGTCCGGCAGCAGCGAATATTACGCGGGATATCAGCTGGCGGTGAATTATCCGGATTACCGGCTTACCAACAGATTCATTCAAAATATCTATATGTTCCCCACGGAGGGGGCCTATGTGATCCAGCTGCCTGCGGTGCTGCCTAATACCTCCCGAGGAATCAATACTATGTCGACGTTTAGTGACGCCCAGGACTACTCAGAACTTCTGGATCGGTTGAACGGGCTGAATCAACTTCAGTCTGAGGGGATCTTTTGGCTGGACAACAGCGATGGGAGCACCAACCTTCTGATGTTCCGGGAGGTTGCGGCGGAGAAGTCCGGACAAAGGCTGGGATATGTGATAGTCGAGCTGGATCAGAGTATGGTGAGAGATCTCCTGCGGCAGACCCTCAGCGGTGATCCCGGAGCCGCTTTTTTGACGGACGCGGACGGGAAGCTGCTGCTGGTCTGTGATAATCTGGAGGGAGAAGAGGTCGGCGCCGCCTCCGGATATACATGGGAGGAATATCTGCGGGACAAAGGCTGGGCGGAAAGAAAGCTTACTTTTGTCACGGGGAATCTGGACTATAATCAGTGGAAATTTGTTACGGCTGTGCCGGACAGCGCCATGGCGAACAGGATCGGCGATATACGGTATTTTATTATGATCCTGTGTGGATTGTCTATTTTGATCGGGATTGCCATCTGTATGAGATACTGGAGAAGCAGCTGGCCGGTGGTGAAAAAATATGAGAAGCTTGGAGAACAATATCAGACCGGCGGTCTGAACGGAGGAATGGACGGAGTCTGGAAGCGCCTGGGCGGGGTGATGGACCGGATGGAGGAACTGCAGAAAACCGTGGAGCAGCAGGCGGAATGGGCTAAAGAAGGTATTCTCCGGAAGATTCTGTATGGAAGCTATGATACAGCGGAAGAACTTCAGGAAGAAGCCGATAAGACGGGAATTGAGGTTCCGGTGGACGTTCCGTGCCTTGTGGCTGTGATGAAGGTGGGAGATCCCATGGAACAGGGTGTCTCCATGAGCGAGGATGAGATCGGAAACTGCCTTAAGGAGCATATTGGAAAATATCTTCCGTATCAATACCGCATGATCAATACGGAACCGATGACTTATACGCTGGTTCTTCTGGAACAGACAGACGGGCGAAAGGCCAAAGAGATCTTTGAAGAGATCAATTATGGATTTTACAGCGGTATTCCACTGAACATTTATATGGGAATCAGTCAGGCGGCGGAAGATCTGATGGAGATCAGCTCGGAATATGAAAACGCATGTACCTGCTGTGAATATGCGTCCTACCATAAGATAAGGATTCCGCTTTTGCCGGAGGATATTCCGGAACGGCGTCACATGGTCTTTACTGTGGATATGGAGATCCAGCTGGAAAAGACCATACGAAATGGTTCCAGGGAACAGCTGGAACAGTTTATGGACCAGATACGGGAAAATTTCTGGCAGAGGGGCAGACAGCGCAGACATAACATAGAGGTTGTCAGATGTATTGCCCTGCGGTGTCTGGACGAAGAGCCGGATTCAGAGGAGCTGCATCAGCTTCAGGAGAAGATTCGCTGTACGGATAATCCGGAAGGGATGAGGGAATGCATTTTTTGCGTGAGGGACTATTTTGAACAGCAGAGATCTCAGGATGACGATCAGGAACAGATCCGTCTGAAGTCCCGGCTGGAGGGAAAAATTCAGGAAGAATACCCCAGGCAGGATTTCAATCTGGCATTTTTGGCTGATTGGGCGGGAATACCGGAGAAAAAATTGTACCGTGACTTTAAAAAAATGTTCGGTGTCAGCTTCAGCTCCTATCTTGAGATGCTCAGACTCCGGCAGGCTCAGAAGCTTCTTCAGGAAGGAAGACCAGTACAGGATGTGGCCGCTGCGGTGGGATACAGCAGTGATTATTCGTTTCGGCGGGCATTTAAGAGGGTCGTGGGAGTGTCGCCCAGCAATTATCAGAAGCTTCAATAATATAAACGAAAGATAAATTTTGGTAAAAACTTTGTGAAAAATGTGTGATGAAAAAATGTCTGCCAAAAGAAGGATTGTTCCTTGAAAAGACCATGGCAAAATTGCTAAAATTACACAAGAAAGGCGCGAAAAGATATGCAAAACTGATAAGGGTTTAAAATGAAGAGCAAAGATAATCTGGCAAAAAATGTGCAAGTTGCTGGAGAAAATTAGGGAATTTTGCTTTTCATTTTCCTGAGAGCGGGAATGCGTATCTGTGCAATATGGAGAAATTGAGTTTTCTCCATAAAAACCGCCGCGGTATTCTTCGGGTTTTGGAGCCGCTGCGGAATAAGAAAAAGGAGGAGAAAAGTATGAAAAGAAAAACCTGGAAGAGAGCAGTTGCTCTGGGTGGCGCTTCCCTGATGACTATGGGTTTGTTCGTAGGCTGTGGTTCTAAGGATAAAGGCGGCGCAGAAGGCAGCGATATTCAGCTGACTGAGAACGGAACCTATCCGATTGTGGAGGGAGACGAACCGTTGGAGATGACCATGTTTACCATGACCATGCCCAACATCGAAGATTTCGCTACCAATGATTTCACCAAGTACATGGAGGAACTTACCAATATTAAATGGGAGTTCGTTACCGGAGGACGTGACGACTGGCAGGATAAGCTGACTATGCTTCTACAGTCTGATGATTATCCGGATATGATCTTCGGTGTAGCTCCTGACATTGCAAAATACGGTGTTGATGAGGGTATCTTCCTTCCGTTGGATGATTACATTAATGAAGACATTATGCCTAATTACACCAAGCTGATCGCTGATAACGGATACGATATGAGCGTAGCTGTTGAGACAGACGGACAGACCTATTCTCTGGTAAACATCAATGACTGCTATCATTGTAAGTTTGCCAGAAAGATGTGGGTAAATCAGAACTACCTGGATGAGATGGGAGTGGAGATTCCTGAGACTACCGATGAGTTCATTGATGTCTGCCAGAAGTTCCTGGAGTACAAGCCGGACGGCGTTGCTGTATCTGGTGCGACAGAAGGATGGTATGCGAATATGCAGAACTTTTTGCTTGGCGCATATACATTTATTCCTTCCACTTCTTCCACATTTAACGTAATGGATTATGTGGTGTTGAATTCCGATACGGGCGAGATGGAGTGCGTGGCTGTATCTGATGCCTATAGAGAAGGACTGAAGTTCCTCAACCAGCTGTATGAGATGGGAGCTATTTATGATGGCGCTTTCACACAGACTGCTGAGCAGCAGAAGACCCTGATTAATCAGGCTGACGAGCCGGTTCTGTTCTTCCCCATCGGTGCATATACTGATGCAATCGATGCTGGTACCGATTTCTATGATGACTATGTTCCTATGGCTCCCATTGCCGGACCAGATGGAACAAGAATTGCCTGGACGATGCCCAACTACGGCGTAAGCTCCGGTGCTGTTGTAATTACTGACAACTGCCCGAGTCCCGAAGCAGCGCTTCGCTGGTGTGATTTCTTCTACAGCGAGACCGGTGACCTGTGTTCTCAGTACGGTGCTGATGAAGGTGAAGACTGGGTACTGAATCCCGAAGGAAAAGTTGGTCTGAACGGTGAGCCTGCGCTGTACGAAGTACTGAATGTATACAGTGCTGAGACCCAGAACCACGACTGGCAGGATGTTGGTATCCGTGTAGCTCCCGAAGATTATCGTCTGGGACAGGCTGTTGATGCCGATGTAGATCCGTATTCTGCAGAAGGACTGGAGAAGCTTCTGTATGACGCTTCCGCAGAGCTGTATGAGCCCTACGCATACAACACCAATCTGATTGAGCTGAATGAGCTGAAAGTTACAAGTGATGAGAACGATGCTGTTGCCACCGCAGCGGTAGAGGTTGAGAAGTTCTTCAGTGAGCAGCAGGTTGCTTTCATCACTGGAACTCAGGACATCGAAGACGATGCGGCATGGGAGACTTATGTAGAAGGCGCTAACAATGTTGGTCTGCCGACTCTGCTGGAAACCTATCAGACTGCATACGATAGAGCTGAAGGCGGAGCAACAGAAGAAGCTGCTGAGTAAACCTGAACATGAAGAAGGGATTTTGGCAGTAGTACAAAATCTGTGATAGTAGCAATTAAGTGGCGGGTGTCCGTGGAACACGGGCACCCGTACTAGCAAAGGAGGGATCCCATGGCGGGAAGAGTAAAGGCAGTAGCGCCTCCCAACAAAAAGAATAAAATCAAAAATTCCAACTGGCAGTTCTGGGCGATTATTGCGCTGCCGGTGATTTACGCGATTGTGTTCGCCTATATTCCCATGGGCGGTATTGTGATCGCTTTTAAAGATTACAGTATCAGAAAAGGTATTCTCGGAAGCGATTGGGTAGGAATGAAATATTTCGTACAGTTCCTGACCTCGCCTTCCAGCGTTACGGTTATCAAAAATACTGTTATCCTGGGTATTTATACATTAATCGTGAACTTCCCTATTCCGGTTCTTCTTGCTATCGGAATCAATGAAGTAAGAAATATCAAGTTTAAGAAGACCGTACAGTTGGTTACATATGCGCCGTACTTTATCTCTGTTGTCGTACTTGTCGGTATGATGATGCAGATGATGGATCTGAGAACCGGTATCATCAACCATATTCTTGGTTTTATCGGGATTGATCCTGTCAACTTCTTTGGCGATGTCGGGTTGTTCCGTCATCTGTATGTGTGGAGCGGTGTATGGCAGACAATGGGTTATAACTCCATTATCTATGTGGCTGCTTTGGCAGGCGTAAGCCCGGAACTGGAAGAGGCGGCTATTGTAGACGGTGCCAGCAGAGTCCAGAGAATCCTGCATGTGGATATCCCGGCTATTCTGCCCACTATCATCATCATGCTGATCTTCAACTGCGCAAGTGTTGTGAATATCGGTATGGATAAGATTTTCCTGATGCAGAATTCTTTGAACACTTCCGTATCCGAGGTTATATCTACATTCGTGTACAAGATCGGTGTGGTAAACGCTAACTTCAGTTTCTCCACTGCAGCTGGATTATTCCAGTCTCTGGTATCCTTTATCCTGCTTGTGGTTGTAAATAAGATCTGTAAGGCACTTACAGAGACCAGTCTGTGGTAAGGGAGGGGAAGTAAGATGAAAGAAAGTAAATTTCGCTATATGAGTCTTGGAGATAAAATCTTCACTCTGGTGGTGTACATTTTTCTGTCCATCATCCTGGTGATTATTCTCTATCCCCTGATCTATGTGATTGCGGCTTCCTTCTCGGATCCGCAGGCAGTAATCAGCGGCCGGGTGGTTTTGTGGCCAGTGGAGCCGACGCTCAGAGGTTATAAAGCCGTGTTCCAGAACCATAACATTCTGACTGGTTTCATGAACTCCTTTATTTATCTGGTTGTAGGTGTGGCCCTGAATCTGGTAATGACGATGCTCTGTGCCTACCCTCTTTCCAGAAAAGAGTTTCGGGCGAGAGGATTTATCTCTCTGTTCTTCGTATTCACCATGTATTTCAGCGGCGGTATGGTTCCTACCTATATTTTGGTGAATAATCTGGGACTGCTTAATACTCGTTGGGCAATGATCATCCCTACGGCTATGTCCACATATAACATGATCATCTGCCGTACTTATATTGTAAACTCCATTCCTGACGAGTTGTACGAAGCCTCCCAGGTAGATGGATGTACACCGTTTAAGTATATGATGAAGGTTATCCTTCCCCTGAGCAAGCCGATCCTGGCCGTTCTGGTTCTGTATTACGGCGTTGCCAAGTGGAACGATTATTTCAATGCCCTGCTTTACCTGTACAGACAGGATCTGCAGCCGCTGACCATCGTCATGAGAGATATTCTGATCATGAGTCAGGTGGATATGACAAAGGTGACCGATGCTTCGGCAGTTTCCAAGCTGCAGGGTATGTCGGAATTGCTGAAATATTCCACAATGGTTGTCGCTTCGGTGCCGGTTATGCTGTTATATCCTTTGATCCAGAAGCATCTGGTAAAGGGTGTAATGATCGGAGCAGTGAAAGGATAACTACATATGGAAAACTTTATTCTGGAATGTTGTGTGGACAGTGTTGAGTCCGCACTGAACGCAGCGAAGGGCGGCGCCAGCCGCCTGGAGCTGTGTGCAAATCTCCCCATAGGGGGAACAACCCCGGATCTGTCTCTGTACCACAGGATACGGCAGGAGTCGGATATCAGGATCCATGCCCTGATCCGTCCCAGATTCGGTGATTTTTGTTATAATAATTATGAAATGGATATGATGCGGGAACAGATACGCGCGTTCCGCAGCGAGAAGGCCCAGGCAGTGGTGATCGGAGTGCTGGATGAAGACGGGGAACTGAATCTTACAGCAATGGAAAGTCTCATACAGGAGGCTGACGGTATGTCGGTTACATTGCACAGGGCCTTTGACATGTGCCGGGATCCCTTTAAAGCTCTGGAGGAGGCCGTTTCCCTGGGAGTGGACACGATCCTTACCTCCGGACAGCAGCAGTCGGCATGGGAAGGACGGGAGCTGCTGTCCCAGCTTATAGAAAAGGCCCGGGGAAGGATCGATATTATGGCCGGCGGCGGTGTGGGAGCGGATGTGATCCGCAGACTGCGTCCCGTAACCGGAGGAACCAGTTATCATATGTCGGGAAAGGTGACGCTGGACAGCGCCATGCGTTACCGGAAGACAGAGGTGAGCATGGGACTTCCTTCCCTGAGCGAGTATGAGATCTGGCAGACATCTGAAGAAAAAGTTGCCGCCGCGGTTCAGGCTCTGAGGGAGCTGGACTGAGAGAGACGGCTGCGGCTATGAAGGGACGGGGCTGGTACCGGCGGAATCGATACGAGAAACCGTACCCGTGAAGATTTTGAGAAGAAGGCTTTGGCAGAGTCGGAGCGATGGATCCGCTTGCTCTGACAAAGCTTTCTGGTGTCTATTCCAGCAGGAACTTTGAGTTGTGAACAGATCTTTTAAAAACAGATGAAGAGGAGAGACTTATGTTTACAGAAGGTTTTTTGAAAGAGATTGAAAGCGCGTTCCAGATACAGATGGAACGGGTGAAAAACAAAAGACAAGAGGTGGAGGAATGTCTGGCGTCATGCAGCCGGGATGAGGCTGAAGCGCTGAAATGCCTTTACGCGTCCATGCCGGTCAGCGACGCGGCGGACTATCCTGCCGCTCTTTATCTGGGATATGCCAGACATGGGGTGTTCCTCTGGGAAAGGGGCCCCTTTGCGGGAAAAATCCCTGAAAAGATTTTTGCGGGGTATGTGCTGAGCCACAGAGTGAACAATGAGGACCTGACGGACTGCCGGAATTTCTTCTATGAAAAACTGAAAGACCGGGTATCCGGAGACGATATGCAGGCAAGTATCCTGGCGGTGAATTACTGGTGCGGTTCTGAGGGAACCTACCGTACTACCGACGGCAGGACCATGGGACCGGCAACCATGATGCGTTCCGCTTACGGACGCTGCGGTGAAGAATCCACTTTTGCGGTGACGGCTCTCAGGAGCGTGGGTATTCCTGCCCGTCAGGTATACGTTCCCTTGTGGTCTCACTGTGATGACAATCATGCCTGGGTGGAGGCCTGGTGTGACGGAACCTGGAAATTCCTGGGAGCCTGCGAGCCGGAGGAGGTACTGAATAAAGGCTGGTTCACCAATGCCTCCTCCCGGGCCATGATGGTACATTCCCGCTGGTTCCTCCCCACTGCTCCGGATGACGATATCGTGGGGAGAAGCGGCATGTCCCAGGTGGTGAATCATCTGGGAATCTACGCGCATACCACAAAGGTAGAGGTTCTGGTGACAGACGAAAGCGGAAATCCGGTGCCGGACGCGGAAGTGAATTTTGAAGTGCTGAATTATGGAATGTTCGGGAAGATCGCCACAGTCCGCACGGGAGAAGACGGACGCAGGACTCTGGAAACAGGTCTGGGAAGTGTGCATGTCACAGCCGAGGCAGACGGAGCTTACGGCGAACTGCTGATCGACACTCAGGATGTGAAATCCTGTACGGTGGTTTTGAAAAAGGAAGCGGCGGTAACCGGCCAGTGGGAGGAGATGATCCTGCGGGCTCCCAAGGACGCCCCCATCAACCGCTGCGTACTGACAGAAGAACAGATTCAGAATGGGAAGAAGCATCTGGCGGACGCGGTGGCCCACCGTCAGAAAAAAGAAGAAAATTTCTATGATAAAGAGCTGGCGGACAAGGCTCTGGAAGGCTTCTCCGGAGAGGAGAGAGAACGGCTGGATGAGATCATGCGTCAGGCAAAAGGAAATCAGAAGGAGATCGCGGATTTCCTGATACTGGATTCCAGGGGAGAATGGCCTGCGGACTGGAAGCTGAAGGTGCTGAACAGCCTGAGAGAGAAGGATTATCTGGACATTACCTGCAGTATTCTGGAGGAGCAGTGCCGCATGACAGCGCAGTATAAAGATCAGTTCGGGGAAGAAATCCTGGTTCCGTATCTGTTATGCCCCAGAGTGGGAAATGAGATGATCCGTTCCCACAGAGAGTATCTGAACACCCGGTTTACCCAGGAGGAAAAGGAAGCCATGCGCAGCAACCCTGCCAGTGTGTGGAAGATGGCTCAGGAAACTCTGAAAGCGGATCCCAATCTGGAGTACGGAAATCTGATCACCTCTGCCAAAGGCGCTCTGGAGAGCGGATACGGAAGTACTCTGACACAGAAGATCGTAAGTGTGCAGATCCTTCGGGCCATTGGAGTACCGGCAAGACTGAACCCGGTGGATGGAATCCTGGAACAGTGTACAGCGGATGGATTTATCCCGCTGGAGACCAGAAAGGACGAGTCCGCCGGAAGAAGTGCGGCGATCATCGTGAATCGCCAGGAGGGACAGATCTGGACGTATTTCCACAACTGGACTATTGCCCGGTTTGACGGGAAGGCGTATGTGACTCTGCAGCTTGCGGAGGATGAGAACGGTGAAGAAGTATATGGGGAGATCCCGGTGATGCCGGGCCAGTACCGGGTGCTTACCGCCAACCGGCTTCCCAATGGAAATATTTTCGCCAAAGAGCTGGTATTCCTTCTGAAGGACGGCGAGAAGAAGGAACTGAATCTGGAGCTTAAGGAAGCGGAGCTTTCCGATATGCTGGAGGATAATGATATCACTGATTTTGCTCTGCGCACCGAAGACGGAGCAGAGTGCAGGGTATCTGAGCTGGTAAAGGATAAGAAGGGACTTTTCATCTGGCTGGAGGAGAGCAAAGAGCCCACCGAGCATATCCTGAATGAGATTTATCAGAGGCAGGAGGCGTACAGAGAGCTTCCGGCCAACCTGTACTTTATCATCCATGACAGCGGAGTGAAGGAAGATCCCACCCTGAAACGGACGGCAGCGGCAGTGCCCAACGCGAAATTCCTGCTGGACGATTTTGGAGCGGATATGGAAGTGGTGGCCAGAAGAATGTATCTGGAGCCCGGAAAGCTTCCTCTGATCGTGATCATCGATGAGACCATGACCGGGATCTACGCAGTAGCAGGATACAATGTGGGTACGGCGGATATGATTCTCAAGCTGCTGAACATGCAGAAGTAAGACCCGGGAGACTTGAGACAGTGAAGGCGTAAGGCCGGACAGCTGAGGGCTGTAAGGCGCAGCTGCCGCCGGAAGGCCGGACTGTTATGCCGGGAGTCCCTGCCCGGCGGGATGCGGGGCGGGGGACTTCCGGAAGATATGACGTGACAGAAAAATGGCAGGAGGTTTAAGCAGATGAATAAGGTAGTAGAAGAAAGAACGAAAAGAACAGAGTGGTATAATGATGCCCGGTTTGGTATGTTTATCCACTGGGGGCTGTACGCCATCCCGGCAAGAGGAGAGTGGCTGCGCAGCGTAGAGCAGCTTACTAAGGAAGAGTATGATCCTTTCATGGATGAGTTTACTGCGGAAAATTATAATCCCAGAGAGTGGGCCAGACTGGCAAAACAGGCCGGGATGAAATATGCGGTACTGACGGCAAAGCATCATGACGGATTCTGCCTGTTTGATACGCAGCTTACCGATTTCAAGTCCACCAACGCGCCCTGTCACCGTGACCTGGTGAGAGAATTTCTGGAGGCTTTCCGGGAGGAAGGCATTAAGGTGGGACTGTATTTCTCCGTGATCGACTGGAGGCATCCGGATTTCCCCCATTATGGGGACAAGTTCCATCCCATGAGAAACAATCCGGAATATTCCAATGAGAACCGGAATTTTGACAATTATCTGGAATATATGTTCGGCCAGATCCGGGAGCTTCTGACTAATTACGGCAAGCTGGATCTGATGTGGTTCGACTTCTCCTATGACAATATGAAATGCGAAACATGGAAAGCAGACAAGCTGATCGAGATGGTGCGTTCCATTCAGCCCTGGGTGATCATCGACAATCGTCTGGAAGGAAGCGCGGAGGACGCCGGATCCATCCGTACTCTGAATCCCACGCCCTATTCCGGTGATTTCGCTTCTCCGGAGCAGATGATCCCGCCGGCGGGTATCCGGGACGAGGGAGGCAATCCTATTCCCTGGGAGGCCTGCATCACGCTGAACAATCACTGGGGCTACGCTGCCCATGACCATCACTACAAATCCGCCAAGATGGTGATCCATATGCTGGTGGAATGCGTCAGCAAGGGAGGCAATCTGCTTCTGAACGTGGGTCCCAACGCCAAAGGCGAGATCCCGGAGGAATCGGTGAGGATCCTGGAGGAAGTGGGAGACTGGATGAAGAAGAACGGAAGAAGTATCTATGGCTGCGGCTATGCCCAGCTTCCCAAGCCGGAGTGGGGGCGCTTCACAAGGAATGGCAATAAGCTGTACGCCCATGTGATGGAGGAGCAGGCAGGGGCCATCTGTCTGCCGAATATGGCCGGCCAGATCCAGAAGATGCGGCTGGTCAGCGATAATTCCGAGATCAAGGAAAGCTTTTTCTGGAATCTGAAGGAGTATTCCGAGAACGCGTTTTTCTTCTTTGATCCCCATGCGTCCGACTGCTATCCTCTGCCGGATGAGAGGGATACCGTTGTGGAAATTATTCTGAAAGAGGAGGCATAATACATGACGAATCTGACCTGCGGCTGTGTGGGAAACTGCCGCGTGGAGTTCATAGAAAAACCGGAAGAGCTGGAGGGCCTGGGACTGGGGTATGTAAAAGCGGTTTATGAACCGGAATATCTCAGTACGTTCTATCTGCCGAAGGAAGATGGAAGCGGCGTGCTGCTGGTGGGATATCAGGGAGAAAATCCTCAGGATTCCAACACCGCTAAAGAGCTGGCGGCGGCTGCCTGCAAAGCGCTGAAGGAAAGAAAGATTTATGATTTTACCATGCCGGCGGAGATTTTCGTAAAGAACGGAAAGCGGGAACTTCTGGCGGCCTGCGCGGAGAGCGTGTACATAGTGACCGGAACGGCGAAAACGTATAAAACCGGGGCGAAAGAGCTTTCCTGGAACGTGGGATTTGATGGAGCAAAAGCGGAGGACGGATATTTTCTGGAAGAAGGAAGGGTTCTGGCCGAGGGCGTATTATTTGCCAGAAATATGACGAATGCGCCGGCCAATTATCTGCGGCCTGAGGATTTTGCGGCTGCGGCAGAAGATTTTGTAAAAGGGACGGATCTGGAGGTTGAGATCCTCCATGAGGACCGGCTGAAAGAGATGGGGATGGGCGCGCTTTTGGGCGTGGGGAAGGGAAGCGAGTTTCCACCCTGCCTGATGGTGCTGCGTTATCAGGGAGACCCGGACAGCCAGGAGAAGACAGGCCTGGTAGGAAAGGGCGTAACCATGGACACCGGCGGATATTGTCTGAAACCCCGGGAAGGAATGAATGGTATGCAGGGCGATATGGGAGGCGCCGCCGCGGTGGCCGGAGCAGTGTATGCGCTGGCGAAAATGAAAGCAAAGGTTAATGTGACGGCTGTGCTTCCCATGTGCGAAAATCGGATCTCCGGCGGCAGCTTTGTACCGGGCGATGTGCTGACTTCCTACAGCGGGAAGACCATCGAAGTGGGGAACACAGATGCCGAAGGCAGGCTGATCCTGGCGGATGCCGTATCATATGCAGTGAAGGATGAGAAAGTAACCAGAGTGCTGGATATCGCTACCCTGACGGGGGCAGTTGTGAGAACTCTGGGATTCACCATCGCAGGCGTGGTTACGGACAGCGATGAGGTATGGAAGGAATTTTCCGAAGCTTCTGAGAGGTCGGGAGAAAAATACTGGCGTCTTCCCTTTGGAAAAGAGCATGAGAAGATGATCGAAAGCAAGGTGGCAGACATCCGGAATATGGGAGCCCCTGTCTGCGGAACGATCACTGCTGGACTGTTTATCCGCAGCTTCGTTGAGGGAACTCCCTGGATCCATGTGGATATCGCCGGAACTGCCTGGGTGGATGAACCGGTTTATGCTTATCAGGAAAAATACGCTACAGGAAACAGTGTGGATACCATCTATCACTGGCTGAAAAAGTAAAAGAAACTGAAAAGACCGGGCGGATGTATCCGCCCGGTCTTTTGGAACCACAATTGTATTTGCAACAGTTCAGCCTTCCGGCTTCACTGTTGCACGGGAATTAATTCTTGCGCTGGATACCGGGTGTCGTCATAGTCACAGGATTCAGCACATTGTCCAGTTCTTCTTCGGTCATGATCTTTTCTTCCAGGATCAGCTTCCGAACGGAGGTATTTTCCTTCAGGGCACGTTTTGCCAGATCGGCGGCACGCTCGTATCCGATGAAGGGGCACAGAGCGGTTACGATACCGATGCTGTTGTCCACCAGCTCGCGGCAGCGCTCCACATTGGCGGTAATACCGGTGATGCAGTTGTCCACGAAGGTCTGCACTGCATAGGTCAGTGTATCAATGGACTGGAACAGACAGTAGAATACAATGGGCTCGAAGGCGTTCAGCTCCAGCTGACCGGCCTCGGCAGCCATGGTAATGGTCATATCGTTTCCGATGATGTTGAAGGATACCTGATTGACTACCTCCGGGATTACAGGATTTACTTTTCCGGGCATGATGGAGGAACCGTTCTGTCTTGCAGGCAGGTTGATCTCTCCAAAACCGGCGCGGGGACCGGAAGACATCAGACGAAGGTCGTTGGCAATCTTGGAAAGCGTCACGGCGCAGGCCTTCAGAGCTCCGGATACGGCTACAAACGGGTCAAGGCTCTGGGTGGAATCGATCAGGTCGTAAGCCTGTACCAGGCTGGTTCCGCTGATCTCGGCCAGGTTGGGGACGATCCGCTGCAGATAACGCTGGTCGGCGTTTACGCCTGTTCCGATGGCGGTTCCGCCCATGTTCAGCGTGCGCATCTCATCCTTGGACTTGGAGATGCGGTTGATATCACGGGATACGGCTACGGAATATGCATGGAACTCCTGTCCCAGACGGATGGGTACGGCATCCTGCATCTGAGTACGTCCCATCTTGATAACAGAGTCGAACTCTTCGGCTTTGTCGCAGAGGGCGCTGTACAGTCTGCGGAGCTGTTCCTCACATTTTTCCAGGAGCTTCAGGGATGTCAGCTTTCCGGCGGTGGGGATCACATCGTTGGTGGACTGGCCGCAGTTTACATGGTCATTGGGGTTCACCAGATGGTAGTCACCCTTTTCTCCGCCCAGATGCTCGATGGCGCGGTTGGCGATCACCTCGTTGGCGTTCATGTTCAGGGAGGTTCCTGCGCCGCCCTGGATGGGATCTACGATGAAGTACTTGCGGAATTTGCCTTCGGCAATCTCGTCACAGGCCTTTACGATGGCTTCGGCGATGGATTTTTCCAAAGTCCCCACTTCACAGTTGGTGATAGCGGCGGCTTTTTTGATCTGCGCCAGACTGGTGATGATCTCGGGATGCATCTTCAGACCGGTGATGCGGAAGTTCTCGTATGCTCTCAGAGTCTGCACACCGAAATAAGCGTCAATGGGAACCTCCTTGGTTCCGATGGAGTCATGCTCCAGTCTGAATTCGCTGCCGTCTTTTACAATTTTTTCTACCATGATCGTTTGTATCCTCCTGGATTCTGATACCGGTTTTCCGGTGTTTTTCCGGCAGACGGGTCTTTGGAGACCTGCTGCCGCTGCCTTTTATAGTTATTATAGGACGGAGTGGAGGTATATGGCAAATACATATATTTTTATATTGATTATAGGGGGGGAGTTATAAGATGAACCAGGTTTTTCAGGGGATGGATTACATATATGAAGTATATCGGGAGAAAAGTTTTTCCCGGGCGGCCAGGAAGCTGATGATCTCTCAGCCGTCCCTCAGCGCGACGGTGAAACGGATCGAGGGACGGATCGGGCAGGAGCTGTTTGACCGGGGAACTACCCCTATTACCCTTACGGAGTGCGGAAAGAGGTATATTCAGGCAGTGGAGGCCATCCGGGAGATCGATCGGAATTTTGAGAGCTACCTGGAGGATCTTCACGGGCTGCGGACAGGGCGTCTGACGCTGGGAGGGACAAATCTGTTCGCTTCTTATGTTCTGCCTCCGCTGATGGGGGAATTTACCAGGAGATATCCCGAGGTAGAGATTGAACTGATGGAGGAAAATACCGCCAATCTGGAGCAGATGCTGGCGGAGGGCAGTGTGGATCTGGTGGTGGACAATTATCGGTTTGATGAAAAAGTGTTTGAAAGGTATCCTTATAAAAAGGAGTATCTGGTTCTGACGGTTCCCAGGGAGCTTCCGGTAAACAGGAGACTCTCGGAGTATCAGATCCCGGTGGAGGATATCCTGGACGGGAGCTACAGGGAAAATGGAGTGCCTCCGGTGGATCTGCGGGAATTTTCGGGAGAGCAGTTCCTGTTTCTGAAAAAGGAAAATGATACCAGGGACCGGGGAATGAGACTGTGCCGGGCCGCGGGCTTTCAGCCGGCTATTGCCCTGAGTCTGGATCAGCAGGTAACCGCCTACAATCTCACCTGCGCCGGAATGGGGCTTTCTTTTATCAGCGATACGCTGATCCGGAATGTGCCTCCCCATTCCGGAGTGGTGTTCTATCGGCTGAAGGGAGAACTCACCGGAAGAGAGGTATACTTTTTCCGGAAGGCAGGGCGCTATATGAGCAGAGCGGTCAGAGAGTTCCTGAAAATGGCGGCGGCAGGAACAGCCGGACAGGAAGAATAGAGCGGTTTGTTCAGCCGGAAGGCTGAACAGTAACGCGCGGAATTATAAAGTGAAAAAAGGGGTGGACATGGAGTAAACTCCATATGTTATAGTAAAAAAAGTTTTAAAAAAGGGGATGAAGAAGAAATGGTAAAGAACATGACGGAGGGAAATCCGGTTCGGCTGATCTTTGGTTTTGCCATACCGATCATGCTGAGCAGTATTGTCCAGCAGTTTTATAACATCACAGATACCATGATCGTGGGGCAGTTTGTAGGAGTGAATGCTTTGGCTGCTGTGGGTTCCTGCGGCGGAGTAATCGGTATGGTACTGGGATGGGCGGGAGGACTTACCAGTGGATTTTCCATATTAATCGCCAAATGCTTCGGAAGCAGAGATTACCGGCAGATGTCCAATTATTTTATGAACGCTGTATTTCTCTGCATCGTGATTGCAGTGGGAATGACTACAGTAATGCAGATTCTGGTTCCCTGGCTGGTGGATGCCATCAATACTCCGGAGGAGTTGAAGGCAGATGTATCCATGTATATCAGGATCTCTTTTTGGGGAATTCCTGGCTCTTTCATGTACAACACTCTGTCCAGTGTACAGCGGGCTATGGGAGACTCCAAGATGCCGCTGGTATTTTTGGGGATTTCTGTGGTGTTTAATTTGTTGATGGATTTGCTGTTTGTAGGAGTTTTTGGCTGGAGCGTTCCGGGCGCGGCGCTGGCTACGATCCTGGCGCAGATTTTTTCCGGCCTGCTGTGTCTTGGATATGTGATGCATCGGCATAAGGTACTTCTTACCAGCAGCTTTAAATCAGCTTTGAATCTGGGAAAAATGGGAGAGATGCTGAAGTTGGGCGTTCCCATGGCCCTTCAGTTTTCCATCACCTCTCTGGGAAATGTACTGATTCAGTCTGCCCTGAATGCGCTGGGTACTGTTTATATCACAGCATTTACAGCTTCCAGTAAGATACAGGGTATTTTCATGAGTATGTTCAGCTCCATCGGCGCAGCCGCTTCCACCTATGTGGGCCAGAATACCGGAGCCGGGCAGATGCGCCGGGTGCGCACCGGTGTGCGGGATTGTCAGGTGGCTTCCCTGATCCTCAGTGTGGTGGCTATGATCTTCCTCTGCCTGACAGGTCAGTATCTGGTGAAGATATTCAGTTCCGATATCACCGGACCGATCCAGGAAGCATGTAATCAGTATTTTATGCTGGTGCCGTTCTTTTTCCCCTTTCTGAGCGCTATTTTCCTTTACAGAAACGCGCTTCAGGGAATGGGTTACGGCTTCGTACCCATGCTGGGAGGCGTGGGAGAGCTGATCGCCAGAACCATCAGCTCCATGGTGCTGGCGCCCCGTCTGGGATTTCTGGGAATCTGCTGGGGCGAGCCTCTGGCATGGATCTTCGCGCTGGTGCCGTTGATCCCATACTATTTTTACGCGATACGCAAGCGGATCCGGATGACGGAAGAGCAGAGGAAAAAGTAAAAATTTCGATTGGTTATTGTGGTAATTTTGGAAATAATATATAATAAAAGAAGCTTGCGATACTCCGGGGCTTTCGGAGAAGGAGCAAGTCAAACACCCCGCAGCGAGCTGCGGAGTATTTGACCCTCGCGGCAGTCGCCAAATGGACATGCAAGCATGTCCGCTTGGCTCGTTGCCCACGGGAATAAAAAGGATGGGATGTGAAAGAACATGAAGAGGATTGGTTTGCTGACCAGCGGCGGAGACTGCCAGGCGCTGAACGCCACCATGAGAGGCGTTGTAAAAGGGCTGTCCAACAACATCGAGGAGCTGGAGGTTTACGGTTTCATGAACGGGTATAAAGGCCTGATCTATGGAGATTACCGTATGCTGACATCCAAAGATTTTTCCGGAATCCTTACCAGAGGAGGAACGATACTGGGGACCTCCAGGCAGCCGTTCAAGCTGATGCGGACGCCGGACGAGAAGGGACTGGACAAAGTGGAGGCCATGAAGCAGAATTATTATAAGCTGCGTCTGGACTGTCTGGTGATCCTGGGAGGAAACGGAACCCAGAAGACTGCCAACCTGCTTCGGGAAGAAGGGCTGAATATCATCCATCTTCCCAAGACCATTGACAATGACATCTGGGGAACAGATATGACCTTTGGTTTCTACAGCGCGGTGAATATCGCTACAGATGCCATTGACTGCATCCATACCACGGCATCCTCTCACAACAGAGTGTTCATCGTGGAGGTTATGGGCCACAAGGTGGGATGGCTGACACTGTATGCGGGAATTGCCAGCGGTGCGGATGTGATCCTCATCCCGGAGATCCCTTACGATATCGACAAGGTAGTGGAGGCCATTGAGGGAAGACGGCGGAGAGGAAGCGGATTTACGATTCTGGCTGTGGCTGAGGGCGCCATTTCCAAGGAAGAGGCCAAGCTGGGCAAGAAGGAACTGAAGAAGAAGCTGGCAGAGGATGCGAAAAAGTATCCTTCCGTTTCCTACAAGATTGCCAAGGAGATCGAGGAAAAAACAGGCATGGAGATCCGGGTAACAGTTCCGGGACATACACAGAGAGGCGGAAGCCCGTGTCCGTATGACCGTGTGCTGTCCACCAGGATCGGATCGGCGGCTGCCAAGCTGATCCTGAACAACGAGTATGGCTACATGGTGGGGATCGTGAATGGGAAGACCAAGAAGGTGCCTCTGGAGGAGTGCGCGGGAAAACTGAAGATGGTTACGCCGGACGCGCAGGAGATCAAGGACGCCAAGAGGATCGGAATCAGCTTCGGAGACTGATAAAAAGCAAGACGGGACAAAGATGCCGTATACAGCTATCCCGGGGGCGCCGTTTCGGCCGGGCGGGGATCTTTTCAGATTCCCGGCCCGCTGAAAGCGGGGCAGCTTCCGGGAACTTTTGATTCACGCGGACAGCGGGCCAGGCGGAAGGCAAAACTGCAGCAAGGAGAGATTCCATGAGCTATACTGCTCTTTATCGAAAATTCCGCCCCACGAACTTTGAGGATGTAAAGGGGCAGGATCATATTGTAACTACACTGAAAAATCAGATCCAGGCGGAACGGATCGGACATGCCTATCTGTTCTGCGGGACCCGGGGAACGGGTAAGACTACGGTGGCCAAGATCCTGGCCAAAGCGGTGAACTGTGAGCATCCGGTGAACGGAAGTCCCTGCAATGAATGCGAGACCTGCCGGGCCATCCAGGCGGGAACCGCCATGAACGTGATCGAGATCGATGCCGCGTCCAACAACGGTGTGGATAATATCCGGGAGATCCGGGAAGAGGTGGCTTACCGTCCCACCCAGGGGAAGTATAAGGTATATATTATCGACGAGGTTCATATGCTCTCCACGGGAGCGTTCAATGCTCTTTTGAAGACCCTGGAGGAACCGCCCTCTTATGTGATCTTTATTCTGGCCACCACGGAGGCCCATAAGATTCCGGTGACGATCCTGTCCAGGTGCCAGCGATATGATTTCAGGAGGATTTCCATTGATACCATCGCCTCCAGGCTGCGGGAGCTGATGGAGGAGGAACATATTTCCGTGGAGGACAAGGCCCTGCGGTATGTGGCAAAGGCAGGGGACGGTTCCATGCGTGACGCTTTGAGCCTGCTGGACCAGTGTATCGCCTTTTATCTGGGAGAGACTCTGACCTATGACAAGGTGCTGGAGGTCCTGGGAACTGTGGACAGCGAGGTGTTCAGCCAGCTTCTGCGGAAGGTGATCGAGGGGGATGTGACTGCCTGTATCCATATCCTGGAGGATCTGATCGCCGGGGGAAAGGAGCTGGGCCAGTTTGTAGCGGATTTTACCTGGTATATGAGAAATCTGCTGCTGGTGAAGACTTCTGATGATGCCCGGGAGGTACTGGATGTGTCTTCCGAAAATTTCCGCCTGCTGGAGGAAGAGAGCCGGATGGTGGATGTGGAGACGCTGATGCGCTATATCCGGGTGTTTTCCGATCTGGCCGGACAGGTGCGGTATGCCACCCAGAAACGGGTGACAGTGGAGATCGGATTGATAAAATTATGTAAACCTGCCATGGAGACGAATCTGGATTCTGTGCTGGACCGGATCCGGATCCTGGAGGAAAAGCTGGAGAACGGAGTGATCGCCGTGTCGGCCCCGGAGCAGGGCCAGAGAGCGGCGGGGATGTCTGGAGAAGCCGGCGAAGGACAGGAAAAGCCTTCGGAGACGGTAAAACCCCAAAAGGCAGCTCCGGAGGATCTGCAGTATATCCGGAATAACTGGAAGATGATCGTGGGTCAGACCCAGGGGATGTTCAAGACATTTCTTCAGACGGCAGTACCCAAATATAATGGAACAACGGGCGAGAACCGCCTGTATGTGGAATTTTCCAATGATCTGGCTCAGGGGTGCGCGGAGGATCCCGAGAAGAAGGCTCTGTTGGAGCGGATCATTGCGGATCAGACTGGAAAATCGGTGGAGGTCGAGATGGTCCTTCGGAAGGTGAATGCCCCCAGGGAGCTGGCAGAGATCTCCGTTGATGATATATTAAAAAATGAGGTTCACATGGACGTTGTAGTCGAGGAGGAACCGGAAGAGGATTAGGAGGACAGTATCGTGGCAAGACGCGGTGGATTTCCGGGCGGAATGGGTATGCCCGGCAATATGAATAATTTGATGAAGCAGGCGCAGAAGATGCAGAAGCAGATGGAAGAGAATCAGAAAGCGCTGGAGGAAAAGGAGTTCACGGCCGCAGCCGGGGGCGGCGCCGTGGAGGTGACGGTAAGCGGGAAGAAGGAGATCACGAAAGTGAAGCTGTCTGAAGAGGTGGTGGATCCGGACGATATTGAGATGCTGGAGGATCTGATCATGGCGGCCGCCAACGAGGCTCTCAGGAAGATGGAGGCGGAGACCCAGGCAGTGATGTCCAAGCTGACCGGAGGACTGGGCGGAGGCTTCCCATTCTGAGATGGAGTATTACAGCAGTCATATCAGCAAATTGATCGAGCAGCTGTCCAGGCTGCCGGGGATCGGGGCCAAATCGGCCCAGAGGCTGGCGTTCCATATTGTGAATATGCCCATGGAGCAGGTGGAACAGCTTGCCGGGGCCATGACGGACGCCAAAGCCAACGTGCGGTACTGCAAAGAGTGCTTTACTTTGACAGACCAGGAGCTGTGCCCCATCTGTGCCAATCCCAAGAGGGATCACCGACAGATCATGGTGGTGGAAAATACCAGAGATCTGGCGGCTTATGAGAAAACAGGAAAGTATGAGGGTGTGTATCATGTACTCCATGGGGCGATTTCCCCCATGCTGGGGATCGGACCCAATGATATCAGGCTGAAGGAGCTGATGCACCGCCTGCAGCAAGATGTGGATGAGGTGATCATTGCCACCAATTCCAGCCTGGAGGGAGAAACCACCGCCATGTATATCAGCAAGCTGATCAAGCCCACCGGGATCAAGGTGAGCAGGATCGCCAGCGGAGTGCCGGTGGGAGGAGATTTGGAATATATCGACGAGGTGACGCTTCTGCGGGCGCTGGAGGGCAGGGTAGAGCTGTAGCCTGCCGGATGCCCGCAGGAAGAAACAGGAGGGACTGTAAACAATGGAGCTTACAACAGTAAGAGAGATATACAGAAACAGAGAGAAATATCTGGACAAGGAGATTACCGTGGGGGGCTGGGTACGGAGTATCCGGGATTCCAAGACTTTCGGATTTATTGTTCTCCATGACGGAACGTTTTTTGAGACACTGCAGATCGTGTACCACGATTCCATGGAGAATTTTGCCCAGATTTCCAAACTGAATGTGGGAGCCGCGATCGTGGTCAGAGGGACTCTGGTGGCGACGCCCCAGGCCAAGCAGCCTTTTGAGATCCAGGCGGCGCAGGTGGATGTGGAGGGAGCTTCCGCTCCGGATTATCCGCTGCAGAAAAAACGCCATTCCATGGAATTTCTGCGGACGGTTCCCCATCTGAGAGCCAGGACAAATACCTTCCAGGCGGTATTTCGGGTGAGATCCCTGATCGCCTATGCCATCCATAAGTTCTTCCAGGAGAGGGATTTCGTATATGTGCATACCCCTCTGATCACCGGAAGCGACTGCGAGGGCGCTGGAGAGATGTTCCAGGTGACCGCCATGGATCTGAAGAATGTTCCGAAAACAAAGGAGGGAGAGGTGGATTACTCCAGGGATTTCTTTGGAAAGGCCACCAATCTGACGGTAAGCGGACAGCTCAACGGCGAAACGTATGCCCAGGCATTCCGGAATATTTATACCTTTGGACCCACCTTCCGGGCAGAGAATTCCAACACTACCCGCCATGCGGCGGAGTTCTGGATGATCGAGCCGGAGATCGCCTTTGCGGATCTGAAGGATTCCATGGATCTGGCAGAGTCCATGCTGAAGTATATCATCCGCTACGTGCTGGAGAATGCCCCGGAGGAGATGAATTTCTTTAACTCCTTTGTGGACAAGGGACTTCTGGAGCGGCTGAACAACGTGGTGGATTCGGAGTTTGCCCGGGTTTCCTATACGGATGCGGTGGAGCTTCTGAAGGAGCATAATGATAAGTTTGAGTACAAGGTGTCCTGGGGATGCGATCTGCAGACAGAGCATGAGAGATATCTGACGGAGCAGGTCTATAAGCGTCCTGTCTTCGTGACGGATTATCCCAAGGAGATCAAAGCATTTTACATGAAGCTGAACGATGACCAGAAGACGGTGGCGGCCGCGGACTGTCTGGTTCCGGGGATCGGTGAGATCATAGGAGGAAGCCAGAGAGAGGATGACTATGAGAAGCTGATGCAGAGGATCCGGGAGCTGGGACTGAAAGAGGAAGACTACGGCTTCTACCTGGATCTGCGCAGATACGGCAGCACCAGACATGCCGGCTTTGGTCTGGGATTTGAGAGATGTGTGATGTACCTGACGGGTATGGGAAATATCAGAGACGTGATCCCCTTCCCCAGGACAGTAAACAACTGCGAACTGTAGGAGAGGACTTCTGTTATGCGGTTCATTCATATTGCGGATGTACATTTGGGGGCGGTTCCGGACCAGGGCTGCCCCTGGAGTGCTTCCAGGGAAAAAGAGATCTGGGATACCTTCCGGCGGGTGACGGAGCTGGCCGCGAAAGAGAAGGTGGATCTGCTGCTGATCGCGGGAGATCTGTTTCACAGGCAGCCGCTTCCCGGCCAGCTTCGGGAGGTGAATTACCTTTTTTCCCGCATGGGTAATGTCCAGGTGGTGTGGATGGCGGGAAATCACGATTACCTGAAAAAAGACTCCGCATACCGGAGGATTTCGTGGGCTCCCAATGTCCATGGATTTTTCAGCCAGAGGCCTGAGGTGGTGGAGCTTCCCGGGATCAGTACCTGGGTATATGGACTCAGCTATGAGAACCGGGAAATCGCGGAACCCCTGTATCGGGGAATCCGGCCCAACGGAAAACCGGGATATCATATTCTGCTGGCTCATGGAGGGGATGAGAAACATATTCCCATCCGGAAAGAGGAGCTGGAGGGATTTGATTACGTGGCTCTGGGGCATATTCACAAGCCGCAGATCCTGATCCCCGACCGGATGGCCTATGCGGGCTGCCTGGAGCCGCTGGAGCGGACGGATGAAGGCGCCCGGGGCTTTATGTACGGACAGATGGAGGGCGGGAAGTGCCGGGCAGGTTTTATTCCGGCAGCCTGCCGGTCTTATCTGACGCTGCAGATCACCGTACATTCCGGCACCGTTCAGATGGCGCTGGAACAAAAGGTCCGGGAGGCCATCAGACAGAAGGGAGAGAAGAATCTGTACAGGATCCGTCTGCGGGGATTCAGGAATCCGGATATGGAATTTTTGAGAGAACCGCTGTTCGCCCTGGGAAATGTGACCGAGGTGGCAGATGAGACCCGGCCCTGCTACGATATGGAAAAGCTGCGGCAGCAGCAGAAAGGGACGCTGATCGGGTCGTATATCGAATGCTTCGACGGGAGGGAATCCCCGGAAGAGCAGAAGGCTCTGTACTACGGGGTACAGGCGTTGATGGAAACCAGGAAGTAAGCTTTGGACAAAGGCAGGGGAAAGCAGCGGCTGCCTCTGGCGGCCATTGGTGGAAATAGAAATGAAGTTGACACAGATATATATAAAGAGCTTTGGAAAGCTGAAGGACAGGGAGATCTCTTTTGGACCGGGCATCAATATTGTCTATGGACCCAATGAGAGCGGAAAATCCACACTGCACGCATTTATCAGAAGTATGCTGTTCGGGATTTCCCGGCAGCGGGGGCGCGCGGCCAGGACGGACAGCTACAGCCGTTATGAGCCCTGGGACCGCCCCGCGGATTTTGCGGGAGTTCTGCGCTTTGAGAGCGGAGGAAAGGAATTTCGCCTGGAACGCAGCTTCTACAAAAATGATGTGAGAGTTTCTCTGGTGTGCGAAACGGATGGGGAGCGCCTGTCTGTGGAGGACGGGGATCTGGAAATGCTGCTGGGAGAGATCAGCGAAAGTATTTATGACAATACGGTATCGGTGGGGCAGCTTGCCAGTGAGACCGATGCGGGACTGGTGAGAGAGCTGCAGAACCATATGGCCAATTATGAGGGAGGCATGGACGGTGACGTGGATATCCACAGGGCCGCTGAGAGCCTGAAGAAGAAACGGAAGGAATGGGAATCCAGGAAACGGGAAGCGGAAGGCCGTCTGGAGGAGCAGAAGAGAAAACTGGAGGAGCAGATCGATTATGTCAACCATGAGGCGGACAGACTGCAGGCACAGCTGACAGAGGTGAAGGAGCAGCAGGAAGTCTGCCGGGAAAAGATAGAAGAGCTCAGGAGAGAGATCGCCCGGGAACCGGAAAAAAATGGAGCATATGAAGAGGAAGCTGCTCCGGAGAACAGAGAGAGGGGCCGAAGTGGGGAGGAAAGTCCGAAAGCAGGGGCCCAAAAGTCCGGAAATGACAGCCGGCGCCGGAGAGACAGCCAGCCTTCCCCAGACAGCGGCAGGGCCGGCTGGCAGCTGGCGGGATTTCTGCTGGGCTGTGCTCTGATCCTGCTGGGGATCTGGAATCCCGGAGGGTTTTCCGTGATCGGCCGGATCCTGACAGCCTGGATCGGGATCATGGTCTTAACGGCGGTATACTTTTTTGTGGGAAAGAGTCCGGGGCAAAGCCGCAGGGAGATCCATGGCCGGGAAGATACAGCCGGGAACCGGGATTTTCCTGCAGAGAATAACAGGGAGGCCAGCGGGAAGCGCGCCGCGCTGGAGGAAGCGCTTCGCGGTCAGGAGGCCAGCAGGGAACGCCTGGCAGGACAGGCGGATGCGCTGGAAGGTCAGCTTGGGGAAAAGGTTACGGTGGGAGAAAATCTCCGGGAAAGCCGTAAGGAACTGGAGATTCCTTCGCAGGAGGCAGCGGCCTGCCAGACAGAGATAGACGGGCTGAATCTGGCGCTGGAGACGCTGGAGCGCCTGTCCGGCGATATCCGACTTCGGATAGGAAAGCAGCTTCGGGTACGGATGGGACAGATCCTGGAGGAACTGACAGAGGGAAAATACCGGCAGGTTTCCATGGACGGCGATATGAAGATAGAGCTGGGTACAAGAGATCATCTGGTCCCTCTGAACAGTCTCAGCAGGGGAACCGTGGAGCAGGTATATTTTGCTCTGCGGATGGCGGTGGGAGAGATCCTTTGCCATGAGGAGGAACTTCCTGTGCTGCTGGACGAGATATTTGCCATGTACGATCAGGAACGGCTGGCGGAAGCTTTGAAATGGCTGGCAGCCCGGGAACGGCAGGCGGTGATCTTTACCTGCCACAGGCGTGAGCTGGAGCTGGCCCGGCAGGAAGGAATCCCTGTCCGGGAGATTTATCTGGAAAGCCAGGAGGCTGCAAAGGGCTGAAGATCTTTGAAAGGAGGAAAAGTTACAGTTCACCTGTGAACTGTGACAGAAAAGATGCTTAGAATAGGATGCCATCTGTCGTCCTCCAAGGGGTTTTTGAAGATGGGAAAGGATGCGGTGTCTATCGGCGCCAATACCTTTCAGTTTTTTACCAGAAATCCTAGAGGAAGCAGAGCAAAGGAGATAGATGAGAAGGATGTGGAGGCGTTCCTGCAGTATGCGGGGGAGCACGGGATCGGTGAGATCCTGGCGCATGCCCCTTATACGCTGAATGCCTGCTCCAAGGATGAGAGAACCCGGGAATTTGCCCTGGAAACCATGGAAGATGACCTGAGAAGAATGGAGTACGTTCCGGGGAACTGCTATAATTTTCATCCGGGCAGCCATGTGGGACAGGGCGCCGGGGAAGGGATCCGGATGATCGCGGATACGCTGAACAGGATCCTGAAGCCCTGGCAGAGGACCACAGTGCTGCTGGAGACCATGGCCGGAAAGGGTACGGAGGTTGGGCGCAGCTTTGAAGAACTGAGGGCCATCCTGGATCTGGTGGAACTGCAGGACCATATGGGGGTCTGCCTGGATACGTGCCACGTTTATGACGCCGGGTATGACATCGTGGGTGACCTGGACGGGGTGCTGGAGGAATTCGACCGGGTGATCGGACTGGACAGGCTGCGGGCGATCCATATGAATGACAGTAAGAATCCCTTTGCCAGCCATAAGGACCGTCATGAGAAGATCGGGGAAGGATCCATCGGTCTGGAGACTTTTCGGAAGATCCTGAACCATCCCAGGCTTCAGGGCATTCCGGTATATCTGGAGACGCCCAATGAGCTGGAGGGATATGCCAGAGAGATCGCGGTGCTGAAGGAGTGTGCGGGAGAGCGGCAGGACGTCTGATCCTGGGCGGCTTCTTTCTGAGAACTGATAAGTGCCGGTTTCTGCAAAAAAAGGATAAAACCGTCCGGGCAGATTTGCCTGCGGCAGACGGTTTTATCCTTTTTTTATGGCCCTGCTTCTGAAAAACTGTATTCCCGCAGGCAGCCAGCCGGGTGGACGCGCAGCGGGTGGGGGAATCATCTTATCTGAAAAACATGTCTTTGAAAATTCCCTTTTTATGGAAGAATAAATGGAAAAGAGTCCGGAAAGTATATGAAAACAGATAAAAATACGATGTTTTTGTAAAAAGAAGATATTTTTGATAACATAATAATTTGTAATAGATACCCTGCAATGCTATAATTTTTATACTTTTTTTAAATCGAGGAACCCATGAGCGGAAAGGACAAAGGAGGAAATATGAAAAAGGAAGGCATTGGGAAGAAGTTTAAAAAGCTTCGCAGAAGCAAGTATCGTCTCCGGATAACGGACGCTTTTACAGCATCAGGGTGCAGGAGGTTTCCGAAAGTCAGGAGCAGATCGATCAGGCTCTGAAGACGATCCTGCTGTCCACCATTTTGGGAATGCTGGCGGTGCTGATCGTTGTGTGGTTTCTGGCCGGATGGGTATACCGTCCGCTGGGAGAGATGTTCCGAAATATCCTGCGTCTGGCTCAGGCGGAGGAAGACGGACAGGAAAAGGACGAACTGATCCTGGCGGCGGATGCCCTGGAGGATGTCAATGAAAATATGAACTTTTTAAAGCACCAGATCAGAGGCAACGCCGTACTCCGGTTCCTGAGACAGGGCAAGGGAGATGACGGCATGGATGCCGGAATGTTTGAATTCGGGACGTGTCATCCCACGGCTTTCCGGGTTATGGTACTTCGCTATTATATGGAAGACTGGAATAAAAACGAGGCGCTGACGGCCAGTATTTCCCAGATTTATGAGAAAACCGCCAGATCTGAAGAAGAAGGGATGCACTGTTACAGAGCCGCCCAGGGCGAGGTGATCCTTCTGTTTTTCAGGGGAAGGCCAGGGCCGCCTGGACGGGGAGGAAGAGGCGGCGGAAATCCTTGAAGAGCTGAAGAGACTGTATCATATCCGGGGATGCGTGGGAATCTCAGGATGCGGTACCGTGGATGAACTGCCCGCAACGTACCGGAGGGCGGAGCTTTTAACGGAATACTATATCCTGTCCCGGGAAACAGAAGTAGTAGATGAACGGATCCTGAGGGAAAAGAAGAAGGGAGAGGTACAGGAGCCGGAGCGGGAGCATATCCTGCGCTGGGTAAAGGAGGATACGGAGAAAGGACGGAGGAATACCTGAAAAAACTTCTGGAAAACCTGTCGGCCTACCGGATCCAGGAGACGCAGAAATATCTGAAGGAACTGATCGCGGATGTGATCCGCCTGTCCGAGAATATCGGAGGGGAATACGAACAGTATGAGAAATACCTGGAGGATTTCCTGAAAAATCCTGTTTTTGTGGGGCAGGCCAATCTGGAGGAGTGGCTCTGCCAGCTTTTCTACCAGGTAAAAGACCAGCTGAAGGACGGAAGACAGACCACCTCCGCCAGAGTAATGGGAGAAGTGGTGGCCTATATAGAGGAAAATTATGACAGCTGCGGGCTTTCCGTGGAATCCGTGGCGGAGAAATATGGATTCAGTGTTTCTTATTTCAGCAAGCTGTTCAACAGCTATACAGGGAAGACATTTCCCGATTATATGAATCAGCTCAGGCTGGCCAAAGCCCGCACTCTGCTGCTGGAATGTCCGGAGCTTACGATCCAGGAGATTGCCGGCAGAGTGGGATTCAACAGTTCTTCGTATTTTTCAGCGGCTTTCCGCAAATATTACGGAGTGACTCCTTCCCAGATCCGGAAACTGAAAGGACACTGAATAAGAATCAACCGTTTGGCCCGGGGCTTTTGCTGAAGCAAAAGCCCGGCAATATTTGTGCAACATTTACAAAAACGGAGGAAAAATACGCAATAAAATCAAAAATATGAAAGTGAAAGATGAATTTTAAAACCCTGAAAAGGGTGTTTTCGTCAGAAAAACAGGATTTTATCATTGCCACAGAGAAAAAGCGACGGTATGATGCACCCATAGCACTTGTACGTACGGTGACAACTAAAAACAAGAGAGGAAGGGCTATGAAAGGAAAACATACGTTTAAGAAAGACAACACGCGATCTAGTG
>CAWVIZ010000006.1:0-29409 GCA_963929535.1 uncultured Lachnospiraceae bacterium
ACACTAGATCGCGTGTTAAGGCTTTTGGGGAAATACGTCCGCTGCCGCTGGAATTTCTTTCCCGGACAGCCCTCCGGCCGTAAGCTGTGTGCCGGCGGCACACGATTGGCCTTCGCCGAAACGGAGTGCAGACCGCCTGCTGCTGCGGCGTGATCCCCAGGCCTGCGGGCGCCGGGCTGGAGAAAGCGGTCCGTGCGCATACGGCTGTGACAGTAAAGCCGGAAGGCCGAACTGTTACGGAAAAATGCTTGAAACCGGGAGAAGGGATTGTTATAATGCACTATGGAATAGGCATAGATGCGCCTGCTGCTGCGGCAGCAAAGCCGGGAGGACAAAGCTTTTACAGGCAGCCGGCCGCGCAGATACGGAGGAAGCAAATGGAAACATTGATGAATATACAGGAGCCCCCTGCGGGACTGGGAGAGTCAGAGCGCCAGTATTTTTACATGGAACTGGCCAGGAAAAAACTTCAGGAGAAATCCCGGATCCTGGGAAGAGAGCTGACCTTTCACGTAACCACCTTCGGCTGTCAGATGAACGCCAGGGATTCGGAGAAGCTGGAGGGGGTTCTGGAAACCATCGGTTACCGGAAAACAGACCGGGAGGAGGACGCGGATTTTGTCATCTACAATACCTGCACGGTGAGGGAAAACGCCAATCAGCGGGTATATGGACGGCTGGGTTATCTGGGAAGGCAGAAGAAAAAACATCCGGATATGATGATCGCTCTCTGCGGCTGTATGATGCAGGAGCCTCATGTGGTGGAGAAGCTGAAGAAAAGCTACCGTTTTGTGAATCTGATCTTCGGCACCCATAACATCTTCAAATTCGGAGAGCTTTTGTGCCGGGCCATGGATTCGGACCGGATGATCATTGACATCTGGAAGGATACGGACAAGATTGTGGAAAATCTTCCGGTGGACCGGAAATATTCCTTTAAATCCGGAGTGAATATCATGTTCGGCTGCAACAATTTCTGCAGCTACTGTATCGTCCCATATGTGAGGGGGCGGGAGCGGAGCCGGAATCCCCGGGATATCCTGGAGGAGTGCCGGGCTCTTGCCGCCGACGGGGTATCTGAGGTAATGCTTCTGGGACAGAACGTGAATTCCTATGGAAAGAACCTTCAGGAGCCTGTTACTTTTGCCCGGCTGCTGGAGGAGATTGAGCAGGTGGAGGGAATCCGGAGGATCCGGTTTATGACCTCTCATCCCAAGGATCTCTCCGATGAGCTGATCCGTGTGATGGCAAAAAGCGGGAAGATCTGCAGCCATCTCCATCTGCCCCTTCAGTCGGGAAGCAGCCGGATCTTAAAGGCTATGAACCGGAGATATACCAAAGAGCAGTATCTGGAGCTGGTGGACAGGATCCGGGCGGCAGTGCCGGATATTTCCCTGACCACAGATATTATCGTGGGATTTCCCGGGGAAACGGAGGAGGATTTTCAGGAGACCCTGGAGGTGGTGAGAAAGGTGCGGTATGACAGCGCGTTTACCTTTATCTACTCCAAACGCTCCGGGACCCCTGCGGCGGTGATGGAGGATCAGGTGCCGGAGGATGTGGTGAAGGACCGGTTCGACCGGCTTTTGAAGGAAGTGCAGGAGATTTCCAGAGAGATGTCCTCCCGGTTTGCCGGGACTGTCCAGGAGGTGCTGGTGGAGGAGGTCAATGGCCAGGACCCCCATCTGGTGACAGGACGGATGAGCAATAATCTGCTGGTGCATTTTCCGGGGGATGCTTCCCTGGTGGGAGAGTACCTGCAGGTGCGGCTGGATGAGTGCAAAGGATTTTATTATATGGGAACGCCCGTATAGAGAGGAAGGAACTGGATTTTGGCTAATTTATCACCAATGATGCAGCATTATGTAGCGACAAAAGAGGAATATAAGGACTGTATCCTGTTCTACCGGCTGGGAGATTTTTATGAAATGTTCTTTGAGGACGCGGTAACCGTGTCCCGGGAGCTGGAACTGACCCTGACCGGAAAGGAATGCGGTCTTGAGGAGCGGGCTCCCATGTGCGGCGTTCCGTATCATGCGGCGGAGACGTATGTGAGCCGGCTGATCGAGAAGGGGTATAAGGTGGCCATCTGCGAGCAGGTGGAAGACCCCAGGACGGCCAAGGGGATGGTAAAGCGGGAGGTGACCCGGGTGGTGACCCCCGGCACGAATCTGAATACCCAGGGACTGGATGAGGGAAAGAACAATTATCTGATGTCCATCGTCTGCCTGGCGGACCGGTACGGCATCGCGGCGGCGGATGTGACCACGGGAGACTGCTTTCTCACGGAGGTGGATAAGGAGCGGAAGCTTCTGGACGAGATCAACAAGTTTTCCCCGGCGGAGATCATCTGCAACAACGCGCTTCTGGTCAGCGGCATTGATCTGGAGGATCTGAAGGGGCGGATGCATATCGCCGTATCCGCGCTGGATTCCTGGTATTTTGATGACGATCTGTGCCACCGGACGCTGAAAGAGCATTTCCGTGTGGCCACGGTGGAAGGGCTTGGGATCGGAGACTACGGCTGCGGGGTGATTGCTGCGGGAGCCCTGTTCCAGTATCTTCTGGAAACACAGAAAAATTCTCTGGAGCATATGACAAGGATCGTCCCCTACGCGGCGGAAAAATACATGCTGATCGACAGCTCCAGCCGGAGAAATCTGGAACTGGTGGAAACTCTGCGGGAGAAGCAGAAACGAGGTTCCCTGCTCTGGGTGCTGGATAAGACCAGGACCGCCATGGGGGCCAGACTTCTCAGAAGCTATGTGGAGCAGCCGCTGATCGACGCGGAGGAGATCAATGAGCGGCTGGACGGTATCACGGAACTGAATCTCCAGGCCATGCTGAGGGAGGAGATCCGGGAGTACTTAAACCCGGTGTACGATCTGGAACGGCTGGTGGGAAGGATCAGCTACAAATCGGCTTCGCCCAGGGATATGATCTCCTTCCGGACGTCCCTGTCCATGCTGCCTCATATCAAGAATCTCCTGAAGGAATTTACCAGTCCTCTGCTGAGAAAGATCGATGAGGATCTGGATCCCCTGGAGGATCTGTGCCAGCTGGTGGAGGACTCCATCGCCGAGGACCCGCCGCTTACCGTGCGGGAGGGCGGGATCATCCGGGACGGATACAATGAGATGGTGGACAATTACCGCCATTCCAAGACGGAAGGCAAGACCTGGCTGGCACAGCTGGAGGCCGAGGAACGGGAGAAGACCGGGATCCGGAATCTGAAGGTGAAGTACAACAAGGTGTTCGGCTACTACCTGGAGGTGACCAACAGCTTTAAGGATCTGGTACCGGAATATTACACCCGAAAGCAGACCCTGGCAAATGCGGAACGGTATATCACCCCCCGTCTGAAGGAACTGGAAGATCTGATCCTGGGGGCGGAGGACAAGCTGTACGCCCTGGAATACGATCTGTTCTGCCAGATCCGGGATCAGGTGGCGAAAGAGATCCCCAGGATCCAGAAAACCGCCAAAGCGGTGGCAAAGCTGGATGTATTCGCATCGCTGTCTCTGGTTGCCCAGAGGAACAATTACGTCCGGCCCACAGTGAACCAGAAGGGCGTCATCGATATCAAGAACGGCCGGCATCCGGTGGTGGAGAAGATGATCCCCAACGATATGTTCATCGCCAACGATACCTATCTGGACAATGGAAGCCGCCGGGTGTCCATCATCACAGGCCCCAATATGGCAGGAAAATCCACCTATATGCGGCAGACGGCTCTGATCGTGCTGATGGCCCAGATCGGCTCCTTCGTCCCTGCGGAAAAAGCAAAGATCGGGGTGGTGGACCGGATCTTTACCCGGGTGGGAGCCTCCGATGACCTGGCCAGCGGCCAGTCCACTTTCATGGTGGAGATGACGGAGGTGGCCAATATCCTTAGGAACGCCACTTCCAAAAGCCTGCTGATCCTGGATGAGATCGGAAGGGGGACCAGTACCTTTGACGGACTTTCCATAGCCTGGGCGGTGATCGAGCACATCTCCAATACCAAGCTTCTGGGAGCCAAGACGCTGTTTGCCACCCATTACCATGAGCTGACAGAGCTGGAGGGTAAGATCCCCGGAGTGAACAACTACTGCATTGCCGTAAAGGAAAAGGGAGACGATATTGTATTTCTGAGGAAGATCATCAAGGGCGGCGCGGACAAGAGCTACGGCATTCAGGTGGCCAAGCTGGCGGGAGTGCCGGAGACGGTGATCCAGCGGGCCAAGGAGCTGGTGGAGGAGCTGAGCGACGCGGATATTACCGCAGCCGTAAAGGATCTGACCCAGGGAGCCAAAAAGTCCAGACCAAAGGCTGTCCGGTACGATGAAGTGGATCTGGAGCAGATGTCTCTGTTTGACACCGTGCAGGACAAGGATATCCTGGAGGAGCTGCAGAATATTGATATCACCAATCTGACGCCCATGGATGCCCTGAATACTCTGTACAGGCTGCAGAACAAGCTGAAAAACCGCTGGCAGGGATAACACAGCAGGGAGGTACACATGAGAAATACGATTACGGTACTGGATCAGAATACCATTGACAAGATCGCCGCCGGGGAAGTGGTGGAACGCCCGGCCTCCGTGGTAAAGGAGCTGGTGGAAAATGCCATTGACGCAGGGGCAAGCGCCGTCACCGTGGAGATCAAAGGCGGAGGGATCACCTTTATCCGCATTACGGACAATGGATCGGGAATCGGGAAGGACCAGGTTCCGCTGGCTTTTCTCCGCCATGCCACCAGCAAGATCCGTCAGGTGGAGGATCTCCAGTCCATTTCGTCACTGGGCTTTCGCGGCGAGGCGCTTTCCAGTATCGCGGCGGTTTCCCAGGTGGAGCTGATCACCAAGACCCACGAAGAGCTGATGGGAGTCCGGTACATCATCGAGGGAGGCGCCGAGAAAAGCCTGGAGGAGGTGGGAGCGCCCGATGGGACCACCTTTCTGGTGAGAAATCTGTTTTACAATACCCCGGCCAGAGCGAAATTTCTCAAAACCCCTGTGACGGAGGCAGGCTATATCAGCAATTATATCGAACAGCTCGCCCTGTCCCATCCTTACATATCTTTTAAGTATATCCAGGACAACAGGACCAGGCTTCACACTTCCGGAAACGATAATCTGAAGGAAGTGATCTACCAGGTTTACGGCCGGGACGTCACCAAGGAGCTGCTGGAAATCCACTGCCAGTCCCCGGAGGGGGATCTGGAGATCACCGGGTTTATCGGCAGGCCCACGGTATCCAGGGGCAACCGGAATTTTGAAAATTATTACGTGAACGGCCGGTATGTGAAAAGCAGGATCCTGATGAAAGCCATTGAGGATGCTTATCACACCTTTATGATGCAGCACAAATATCCGTTTACCGCGCTCTGCCTGCAGGTAACGGGAGATCAGGTGGATATCAATGTCCATCCCACCAAGATGGAGGTGCGGTTCTCCCGGCAGGAGTATGTATACCGGCAGGTGTATCAGGCCATCGTGGATACCCTGCGCCGGCCGGAACTGATCCCGGAGGTTACCCTGGGAAAACAGGAACGGAAAGCGGAGAACACCAGGCCGCCGGCAAAGGAACGGGCCCCGGAGCCGTTTGAAGCAAAGCGCCGCCAGATGGAACAGCAGGAGCGGCAAAACAGGGAGGCTGCGGATCCCGGGAGGGCGGAAACCGGGCAGAGGAACGGCGTCCGGATGGCCAGAGAGACGGGAATCTACCGGGTGCCCGGGGAAGAGGCAAGAGCCGCTGACGGTGAAAAACAGGGAAGCGCTGTCCGGGAAAAGGGGGCAAACACTGTCGATGAAAGTCAGAAAACCGCTGTCCGGGAAAACCAGATAAATGACGCCGGAGAAAAGAAGATAGGCGGGGCCGATGCGGGGACTCTCCAGGACGGGAGGCGCGGTTTTCCGGAGAGCGGACGTCCCCAGGGCCAGGAAAGCGATTCTGATCGGACAAAGGCGGCAGTGGCGCCTGTGAAAGCGGAACCGCCTGCAGTGACAGAGAGCCGGGGGGCCAAGCCTTCCCCGGACATCGGGGAGACGGGAGAGCAGATGGAGCTGTTTGACGGCAGACTTCTCTCTGTCCGGGCCAGGAGCCGGCACCGGATCATCGGCCAGGTGTTTGACACCTTCTGGCTGGTACAGATGGATGACAAGCTGTACATCATCGATCAGCATGCTGCCCATGAGAAGGTACTTTACGAGCGGATCGTGGCACAGATCAGAGAACAGAGGGTCACCTCCCAGATGATGAGTCCGCCGCTGATCATTTCGTTGAATCTTCAGGAAGAGGAGATCCTGAAACGTTACAGGGATGTGTTTGCCTCCCTAGGTTTTGAGATCGAGGCTTTCGGCGGCAGGGAATACAGTATCCGTGCGGTTCCCCAGAACCTGTACGGGCTGACCAGCAGGGAGATGTTCACGGAAATCCTGGATCATCTGGATGAGAACCCGTCGGACAAAACCCTGGAAGTGCTGTCCGACCGTCTGGCCACCATGGCCTGCAAGGCGGCGGTAAAGGGAAATACCGCCCTCTCCGCGGCGGAGGCCCAGGCGCTGATCGATGAGCTTCTGGAGCTGGAAAATCCCTACAACTGCCCCCATGGAAGACCCACCATTATCTCCATGAGCAGATATGAACTGGAGAAAAAATTCAAACGGATTGTGTAGGTGAAGAGATTGAAAGAACCCCTGATCATATTGACAGGTCCCACAGCGGTGGGAAAAACCCGGCTGTCCCTGAAGCTGGCCAGGGCAGCGGGATGCGAGATCATTTCTGCGGATTCCATGCAGGTATACCGCCATATGGATATTGGCTCCGCCAAGATCCGTCCGGAGGAGATGCAGGGGATTCCCCATCATCTGGTGGACTGCCTGGAGCCGGAGGAGGAATTCAACGTGGTAAGATTCCAGCAGATGGCCCGCAGGGCCATGGAAGAAATCAGGAGCAGGGGAAAGATCCCTCTGCTGGTGGGCGGGACCGGTTTTTATATCCAGGCGGTTACCGGAGACATTGATTTTGAGGAAAATCCCCAGGATACTTCCTGCCGGAAGCATCTGGAGGAGCTGGCGGCAAAGGAGGGGCCGGAATATCTCCACCGGATGCTGGCCAGGAAGGATCCGGAATCTGCCAAGGCGATCCATGCCAACAATGTAAAGCGGGTGATCCGTGCCCTGGAATATTACCAGCAGACGGGGAAACCCATCTCCGCCCATAACAGGGAGCAGCGGGAGAAGGAGTCACCTTATAATCTGGCCTATTTTGTGCTGAATGATGACCGGGAAAGGCTTTATCAGCGGATCGATCAGCGGGTGGATGAGATGCTGAAGGAAGGACTGGTTCAGGAGGTTCAGAAGCTGAAGGAGATGGGATGCCGGAAGAATATGGTGTCCATGCAGGGGCTGGGATATAAAGAGATCCTCAACTATCTGGACGGGACATGGAGCCTTGAGGAGGCGGTCTATGTTTTGAAGAGGGATACCCGTCATTTCGCAAAGCGGCAGATCACCTGGTTTAAACGGGAACGGCAGGTGGAATGGTTTTATAAGCCGGATTACGGGTATGATGAGGAGGCCATCCTGGAGGATATGCTGGGATCCCTGTGGGAGAAAGGAATTATTGGTTAAAAAGAGAGGGAAGCGGAAAGCTTTTCGTATAGAAAGAAGGATAAGAGAAGAAAGATGGATACAGCAATGACACGCCAGATGTACCGGGATATGGGCATCGACGGCAAGGTATATGATTTTAGCACCAGGATCGCGGAGAGTCTGAAGGAACGGTTTGAGGAGATCGACCGGGTGGCGGAGTATAATCAGCTGAAGGTGGTTTGCGCCATGCAGCAGTGCCGGGCCAGCGAGGCCTGTCTGTACTCCTCCAGCGGTTATGGATATAATGACATCGGAAGAGATACCCTGGAGGACATTTACGCCGCCGCTTTCCATACGGAGGCAGCCCTGGTGCGTCCCCAGATCGCCTGCGGAACCCACGCCCTGGCTCTGGCGCTGGCAGGAAACTTAAGGCCCGGGGACGAGATGCTTTCACCGGTTGGAAAGCCGTATGATACTTTGGAAGAAGTCATAGGAATCCGGCCGTCGAAAGGATCCCTGGCAGAATATGGAATCAGCTACCGCCAGGTGGAGCTTCTGGAGGACGGGACCTTTGATTACGCCGGCATCCGCGGCGCCATCCGGGAAAACACCCGCCTGGTGGAGATCCAGAGATCCAAAGGATATCTGACCCGGCCCACATTTTCCGTGCAGCAGATCGGGGAGCTGATCTCTTTTATCAAGGAGATCAAGCCGGATGTGATCTGCATGGTGGACAACTGCTACGGAGAATTTGTGGAGACCATCGAGCCTTCCGATGTGGGAGCCGATCTGGTGGTGGGCTCCCTGATCAAGAATCCCGGCGGAGGTCTGGCACCCATCGGAGGCTATATTGCAGGAAAGAAAGAATACGTGGACAACGCGGCTTACCGTCTCACCGCTCCCGGGCTGGGAAAAGAGGTGGGAGCAACCCTGGGAGTGAACCAGTCTTTTTACCAGGGATTTTTCCTGGCGCCTACGGTGACGGCAGGTGCGCTGAAGGGGGCCATCTTTGCCGCCAATCTGTATGAGCAGCTGGGATTTCCGGTATCGCCGGGGGGACAGGAGAGCCGCCATGATATCATCCAGGCGGTGACTCTGGGAAGCCCCGAACGGGTGATCGCCTTCTGCAAAGGGATCCAGGCCGCAGCGCCCATTGACAGCTATGTGGATCCGGAACCCTGGGCCATGCCGGGTTATGACAGTGATGTGATCATGGCTGCCGGGGCCTTTGTCCAGGGTTCCTCCATTGAGCTGAGCGCGGACGGCCCCATCAAGCCTCCCTATAATGTGTATTTCCAGGGCGGGCTTACCTGGGAGCATGCCAAGCTGGGGATCATGATGAGTCTTCAGAAACTGTACGAAAAGGGACTGGTGGAGTTATGAAACGGGTGGTGATCATCGGAGGCGGGGCCGCGGGACTGATGGCGGCGATCCAGGCAGCAGGCTGCCAGGCCCAGGTGACGGTCCTGGAGCAGAATGAACGGGTGGGAAAGAAGATCCTGGCCACCGGAAACGGCCGGTGCAATCTGACCAATACCTTTCAGGAACCCTCCTGTTACCGCTGTTCGGATCCGGGGTTTCCCTGGAAGGTCCTCTGTCAGTTTCCGCTGGCGGATACCGTCCGTTTTTTCTCTGAGATCGGGATCTATACCAGAAACCGGAAGGGGTGGATGTATCCTTACAGCGACCAGGCGGCCAGCGTGGCCCGGGTACTGGAGATGGAGGCCCGCCACAGAAAGGTAAAGCTGAAGACCCGGGAGCAGGTACTGGAAGTTGTGAAGGAGCAGGGGGAATTCCTGGTAAAGACCGCCACCTGGTCCTATGCCTGTGACCGGGTGATCATTGCCTGCGGCGGCAGCGCTTCCCAGGTGGAAGGCAGTACGGATTTTGGTTACCGGCTGGCCGAAAAGCTGGGCCATACGGTGATCACCCCCATGCCCGCCCTGGTGCCGTTGCGCTGTAAGGGAAATTATTTTTCCCGGTGGGCAGGAGTCCGGATGGACGGTGTGGTGACCCTGGAGGTGGAAGGACAGGAATTTCGCCGGGAGCGGGGGGAACTTCTGTTTACTGATTACGGAATATCGGGTATTCCGGTATTTCAGATCAGCCGGTACGCTGTCCGGGCTGTCCGGGAGGGCTGCCGTGTCAGGTGTCTGCTGGATCTGATGCCGGACATGACAAAGGAGGAGCTTACAGCGCTTCTGGAGATGAGACAGAAAAGCTGTCCGTACAAAAACCTACAGGAGCTGCTGGTGGGACTGGTTCCGGAAAAGATGATCCCGATAACAGCACCGTCCCCATGCACCATAGCCCGGACCGCCGAAAATCTGAAGAAATGGGCGGTGGAGGTAAAGGACGGCCATTCCATGGGTCAGGCGCAGATCTGTTCCGGCGGAGTAAGCACCGGGGAGCTGACGGAAAACATGGAATCCCGAAAGATTCCCGGCCTGTATTTTGCCGGGGAGGTGGTGGATGTGGATGGGCCATGCGGAGGCTATAACCTTCAGTGGGCCTGGTCCAGCGGCGCGGTGGCGGGAAGATCAGCCGCGCGGTAAGCAAGATCGGACAGTCTGGCGTGCCTCTGCGGGGCAGAGGGAGCTGAACTGTTCCCCAAAAACCATAAAAACAGGGAGAACAGCGATGATTCGAGTATCTCAGATAAAAATGGGGATCCCATACCGGGATTCAGAAATGGAGGAGCGTCTGTGCCGCATTCTGCGGCTGAAACCCCAGGAGCTGATTTCCTGGAAGCTGGTGAAAAGATCTGTGGACGCCAGGAAAAAACCTCTTCTTTCCTATGTCTGCACGGTGGATGTGGAGACCACAAAGGAACGGAAGATCCTGAACAGGGCAGGGAAGACCGGAGACCGGAATATCTGTCCGGCACCCCGGCAGATTTACCGGATCCCTCAGAGGGGGGAAGAGCCTCTGAAGCATCGGCCGGTGATCGCGGGAAGCGGACCGGCAGGGCTTTTCTGCGGATGGCTGCTGGCCAAGGCCGGGTATCAGCCTCTGATCCTGGAGCGGGGGGATGAGGCCGGGGAGCGAAAGAAAAAGGTGGACCGGTTCTGGGAAGGAGGTCCCCTGGATACCCGGAGCAACGTACAGTTTGGAGAGGGAGGCGCGGGAACTTTTTCTGACGGCAAGCTGAACACTTCTGTAAAGGATCCCATGGGAAGAAACAGGAAGGTGCTGGAGCTGTTTGTGGAGGCGGGCGCCCCTGCGGAGATCCTGTATGACCAGAAACCCCATCTGGGCACCGACCTGCTGATCACAGTGGTCACCAATCTGCGCCGCCAGATCCAGGATATGGGCGGAACGATCTGTTTCGGAAGTCAGGTGACAGATCTGGAAACGGAAGGCGGAAGGCTTCGGCGGATCCAGGTGAACCATGAGCGGTGGATAGAAACAGAGGTGCTCATTGCCGCCATCGGACACAGTGCCCGGGATACCTTTGCCATGCTCAGGGACCGGGGAGTCTATATGGAGGCGAAAGCCTTTGCCGTGGGAGTGCGGATCGAGCATCCCCAGACCATGATCAATCTTTCCCAGTACGGAAGCTGCCGGGCGGACCAGCTGGGGGCGGCCAGTTACAAGGTGACCTGTCAGCTTCCTTCCGGAAGAGGCGTCTACTCATTCTGTATGTGCCCGGGAGGATATGTGGTGAACGCGTCCTCGGAAGAGGGGCATCTGGCTGTCAATGGCATGAGCTATCACCGAAGAGACGGCCGGAATGCCAACAGCGCCATGATCGTCACAGTGTCTCCGGAGGATTATCTTCCCTATGCCCGTCCGGATGCCGGGCCGCTTTCCGGAGTGGATTTCCAGAGATACCTGGAACGGGAGGCGTTCCTGTGCGGCCAGGGAAAGATCCCTGTGCAGACTTACAGAGACTTCTGCCAGAAGAGGGAAACCGTTTCTTTCGGAGAGGTGATCCCCTGCATGAAGGGAGCGTATGCCATGGGAGATCTTACCCGGATCTTTCCCGGGTTTTTGAGCGATTCTCTGGCAGAAGGGATTGCCGCCTGCGGCAGACGGATCCAGGGATTTGACCGTCCGGATGCGGTGCTTTCCGCTGTGGAGAGCCGGACATCGTCTCCTGTGAAGATCCCCAGGGACGAAACCTTTCAGTCCAGCATCGCCGGTATCTATCCCTGCGGAGAAGGCGCCGGCTACGCCGGAGGGATCACCTCCGCGGCCATGGACGGGCTGAAGGTGGGAGAGGCAGTATGTAAAAAATATATGAATTTCCTGTAATATCGGTATACTTTGCGGGGATTTTATGCTACAATGTTTTCCGTATTGTGGAAAGCTCTGCCTGTTTCCTGAAAAACAAGAGCATATGAAAAAAAATATAATTCAATACTTACCGCAGGATGAAAGACCTTATGAGAAATGTCTGAAGTACGGGCCGGAGGCGCTCAGCGACAGCCAGCTTCTGGCCGTGATCTTACGTTCCGGAACAGCGGGAACCTCCGTGGTGGATATGGCGGGGGAGGTGCTGAAAAAGTGCAGGCACCCGGAAGGCCTTCTGGGACTCCATCACCTTTCCTGTGAAGAGCTGATGGAGGTCCGGGGGATCGGAAAGGTAAAGGCGGTGCAGCTGAAGTGTATCGGTGAGCTGTCTAAACGGATCGCCGCCAGCTCCGCAAGGCGCCTTCTGGACTTTCAGAGCCCGGAAACCATCGCGGAGTACTATATGGAGCGGCTTCGTCATTCCGAGCAGGAAATCATGATCTGCATGATGCTGAATACCAGAAATCAGCTTCTGGGGGAGGAGCAGATTTCCAAGGGAACGGTGAATGCCTCATTGGTATCACCCAGGGATCTGCTGCTGGCAGCTCTGAAATATCACGCCGTGCATATCATTCTGGTCCACAATCATCCCAGCGGAAGTCCGGAACCCAGCAGGGAGGATATCCTTCTGACCAGACGCCTGTCGGCAGCCTGTGCTCTGGTGGATATCCCGCTTCTGGATCATATCGTGATAGGGGATCGCAGATATGTCAGCTTCCGGGAAGAGGGGATTCTGCGTCCGGAGGCGCAGGAATGTAAATAGAAGGGATATTCGTTGATGTTTAACAGTCATACTTATGGAATCGATCCGGGAAGCAGTATCGTTAAGATCTACTCCCAACAGACCGATGAGATCATAAAAGAGAGAAACATGATTGCGGTCCGCAACCGGGAGGACATCCTGGCCGCCGGCAACGACGCCTATGAGATGTTCGAGAAGAACCCGCCCAATGTGACAGTGTCCTCCCCTATGGCGAACGGCATGATTGCCAATGTCAGTTACCTGGAGATCGTGCTCCACTATCTGCTCGGGAAGACCGGGGGCAGAGTGGGGCAGCATCCGGTCATTTACTTTGCGGTCCCCGTGGACATGACAGAGATAGAAAAACGTGCCTATTACTCTGTTGCCCATGGCGGCCAGCTTCGGAAAAGCAGGGTACTGCTGGTGGAAAAACCCATCGCAGACGCACTGGCCCTGGGAATCCCTATCAATAAGACAAAAGGCTCCATGATCGTCAATATCGGCGCGGCTACTACGGAGATTTCCGTGATCGCGGACGCCAGGGTGATCATCAGCAAGATCGTGCCTTTGGGCGGAGAGGATTTTAACAGTGATATTGTGAATACTGTCCGTCGGAAGAATAATCTGTCCATCAGCCTGCGGACGGCTAACCGTCTGAAAGTGGCGCTGGCGGACCTGAAATCGGAAAAGAAAGTGGCCCGAAAGATCGTGGGTATGGATGCGCTGTCCGGACTGCCAAGAGAACGGGTGATCACTTCTCAGACCATCAACGATTCCATCCGCTCCTCAGTGGAGGGAATCGGACGGGAGATCCGGACTTTCCTGGAGAGGACGCCTCCCCAGATCCACCGGAATATCCTTTCGGAGGGAATCTATCTTACCGGGGGAAGCACCAGGATTCCCCATATTGCCCAGGTACTGTCCGGGGAGACGGGATGCTCCATCCTGCTCTCCAAGTATTACGACCTTTGTACGGTGTATGGACTGAAGGAGATCATCACCCACGATGCCCTGCATCACTGGGCTTTTACCCCAAAATTCAGAAAGTAGGAGGCGCTTCATGAAGAAAAAAAGCAGACATCATATGAAAACAAAGCACCTGATCGGGATCATGACGATCCTGTGCGTGGGGCTGATCGCTTTGTCACTGTCCTCCATCGTTTCCTTTGCTCCGGTGCGCAGCGTGCTGGGGTATGTGGTGGTTCCCTTCCAGAACGGGATCAATGTGGTGGGAGACTGGCTGACGGAACAGAAGAACGGATTTCAGAGCATGAAGGAGCTTTCCCAGGAAAACCAGGAGCTGCAGGCCAAGGTGGATGAGCTGGAGGCCAAGAACAGCACGCTGGTGCAGGCTCAGGAGGAGGCGGAGCGGCTGCGTACGCTGTACAATCTGGACCAGGAATATTCGGAATATGAAAAAGTGGGGGCCCAGGTGATCGCCAAAGACGCGGGAAACTGGTACAACACCTTTACCATTAACCGGGGAAGCGAGGACGGCATTGCCGTAGATATGAACGTGATCTCCGGAGCGGGCCTTGTGGGGATCGTCACGGAGGTGGGGGCTCACTGGGCTACTGTCCGTTCCATCATTGATGACAGCAGCAATGTGAGCGCTACCGTCACCTCCATTTCCCAGAACTGTATTGTAACGGGAGATCTGCAGATGATGGATGAGGGGAAGATCCAGTTTATCCAGCTTACCGATGATGAAGATCAGGTCCAGGAGGGGGATAAGGTGGTGACCTCTTCCGTCAGCAGCAAGTTCCTGAAGGGGATACTGATCGGTTACATCAGTGAGGTGGAGACGGATTCCAACAATCTGACCAAGCAGGGGACCATCATCCCGGCTGTGGATTTCGACAATATCCAGGAGGTGCTGGTGATCACCCAGCTGAAGCAGACCGCAGAGGAAGGAGATGCCGAATGAGAAGGAAAATCGTTCTGGCAGTGCTGATCCTGGTGACATTTATCCTGCAGACCACGATCTTTCAGACGCTGTCCATCGCTTCCATCTCACCCAATCTGCTGCTGATCCTTACAGTGTCCTTCGGGTTCATGAGAGGAAAGAGAGAAGGACTTTTTGTGGGGTTCTTCTGCGGACTTCTGATCGACATTTTTTATGGAAACATGGTGGGCTTTTACGCACTGCTTTATATGTATATCGGATTCCTTAACGGATTTCTGTATAAGGTATTCTACGATGAGGATATCAAGGTTCCCATGCTGCTGGTGGGAGTCAGCGATATTGCCTACGGCCTGGTGGTATACGGGCTGCAGTTTCTGATGAGGGGGCGGCTTGCGGTGTTCAGTTATATCCATCATATCATTTTACCGGAAATGGTATATACGGTGCTGATCACCGTGATCTTTTACCGGATCTTATTCCGGCTGAACCGAAAACTTACCGAAAGTGAATGGGAAGGACCGAGATTACCTTGAAAAAACGACTGAAAAAATTCTTTAAAAAGTTCACGATGCAGCGGACCACAGCGCTGATGCTGGTATTTGTGCTTCTGGCCGGAATTCTGGTGCAGAGGCTGTTTTCCCTGCAGATCATCCACGGGCAGGAGTATGCGGATAATTTCAGTCTGCAGACCACCCGTACCCGTACCCTGAAGGCGACCAGAGGAAATATTTTCGACAGAAACGGCAATGTACTGGCCTCCAATGAACTGTCCTATTCGGTGACACTGGAAGACAACGGAACGTATGCCTCCACCAGGGAGAGAAATCTTTCTCTGAACGGGGACATCTACCGGATCATCCAGCTGATCGAGGAAAACGGAGATGTGGTTTCGGCCAGCAATTTTCATGTGATCCTGGATGAGAGCGGTGCCTACGCCTACGATGTGGAAGGAGTATCTCTCCAGCGCTTCCGGGCAGATGTGTATGGGCGCAGTCTGATCGAGGATCTGCAGGCAGACGAGGAGAATGCCACGGCCCAGGAGCTGATGGACGAGCTGATCAGCAGGTTCGGGATCACAGACGAAAAAAAACCGTATACCGCCCAGGAACTCTCTGAAGCGGGTCTTCCCCAGGAGCTGACGGCGGAGGAGATCCTGAAGATCGTTTCGGTGCGTTATCAGCTTTCCATCGTCAGTTATCAGAGATATGTCCCGGTGACGATTGCCACCAATGTGAGCGAGGCGACGGTTTCAGCGATCCTGGAGGAGCAGTCAGAACTCCAGGGAGTGGATATTGCGGAGGATTCCATCCGGGTCTATACTGACAGCGAATATTTTGCGTCGCTTCTGGGATACACCGGACAGATTTCTTCGGAAGAGCTTCTGAGCCTGCAGGAGGAGAATCCGGATGCCGGATACTCCACCACATCGATTGTGGGCAAGTCCGGACTGGAGCAGGTGATGGAGACCACGCTGCAGGGAACGGACGGTTCGGAAAAGGTATACGTGGATAATCTGGGAAAGGTGCTGGAAATTGACCAGGAGAGCCGGGTAGAGCCGGTGCAGGGAGATGATGTGTACCTCACCATCGACAAGGATCTGCAGATCGCCTGTTACCAGGTGCTGGAGCAGAGGATTGCCGGTATCCTGGCGGATAACCTTTCCAACATCAAGACCTTTGAGGTGACGGATGAGACGGACGCTTCGGCTATCCCCATCCCTATTTATGATGTATATAATGCGCTGATCAACAACTCGATCATTGATATCTCCCATTTCACCCAGGAGGATGCCACAGCCACGGAGCAGGGTGTGCAGCAGGCTTTTGAGAGAAAGCAGCAGGAAGTTTTTTCCTGGATCGATGAGGAGCTGACAGGCAGCGATCCCAGACCGTATTCTGAACTCAGCGAGGAGATGCAGGAGTATATCAGTTATATTGTAAATGATATGCTGATGGACAAGACGGGGATCCTTTCAGAAAGCGCCATTGACAAAAATGACAGTGTGTATAAGGCCTGGACCAGGGAGGAATCCATCAGTCTGCAGGAATATCTCACTTACGCGGCCAGTCAGAACTGGATCGATATTTCCCAGATTTCCAGTCAGGATACGTACCTGGATTCCTCGGAGGTGTATCAGGAACTGTCGGCCTATATTGCCGAGTATCTGGCCACTGATACGGATTTCAGCAAGATCCTTTATCACTATATGCTGCTGGATGATGAAATATCCGGCAGAGATCTCTGCGTGATCCTGTACGAGCAGGGGATCCTTTCCACGGATGACGGTATGTACGAGGATTTTATGGCGGGTACGGTCACTTCTTTTGACCTTCTGAAGCAGAAGATCCTGGATCTGGAGATCACACCGGCGCAGCTGGCGCTGAATCCCTGCTCCGGTTCCATTGTGATCGTGGATCCCAACACAGGAGAGACTCTGGCCTGTGTTTCCTATCCGGGATACGACAACAACCGGCTGGCCAATACCATGGATACCGATTACTACAGGAAACTGAACAGTGACCTGTCCAGCCCCTTCTACAACAGGGCAACGCAGGAGCGGACGGCGCCGGGTTCCACCTTTAAACCCATCACGGCAGTGGCGGGACTGGTGGAAGGCGCGATCACGGACAGTTCTGTGATCCGCTGTACGGGAGTTTTTGATAAAATTCAGGGATCACCTCTGGAGTGTACCGGGACTCACGGCAATCTGACGATCCGGGGAGGAATCACCAACTCCTGCAACGTGTTCTTCAGTGAGATCGCATACCGGCTGGGACAGAATGAGGAGGGTGTGTTCAACGAGAGCACCTCTATCCAGAAGCTGGCGGAGTATGCCGCTCTCTTCAATATGGATAAGGAATCCGGACTGGAGATTTCCGAATCCAGCCCCCAGGTATCCGATCAGATGCCCATCCCGTCCTCCATCGGACAGGGTACTCATAACTATACTACTTCCCAGCTGGCCAGATATGCGGCCTCCCTGGCCAATCAGGGGACCAGCTACAATATTTCCCTGCTGGATCAGGTGACGGATTCTTCCGGCAATCTGAAGGAGGACTATACTCCGGAGGTGCTGAGCACCATTGACCTGCCGGACTGGATCTGGGAGGATCTGCAGGAGGGTATGAGGGGCGTTATCGAGGAGGCCAACCAGGGGGTTTTCGGGGATCTGAACGTATCGCTGGCAGGTAAGACCGGTACTGCCCAGATCACCACCTCTCAGGCTAACCACGCGCTCTTTATCGGCTACGCTCCCATAGAGGAGCCGGAGATTGCCATTGCAGTCCGTATCGCGAATGGTTATTCATCCACAAATGCCGCCATGGTGGCAAAGGATGTTTTAAACTATTATTTTGAACTGGAAGATGAAACAGAGATCCTCTCTGGAAAAGCGCAGACAGAAGGAATGACGACCAATAATACACTGACAGATTAAGCGCCGGCAGGCAGCACGGCCGGAGGGCCGGACTGCTTACCTGCCGCAGACAGACCAAACAGCGGCCGCAGAGCCGCTGACTTGGGGTCAAGAATCCAGAATCAGGAGGATGGGAAGATGAGTGAAGTAATTGTAGTAACATCAGGAAAAGGCGGAGTGGGAAAGACCACCACAGTGGCCAATATCGGAACTGGTCTGGCACAGCTGGACAAGAAGGTGGTTCTGGTAGACACGGATATCGGGCTTCGGAATTTGGATGTGGTTCTGGGCCTGGAAAACAGGATTGTCTATAATCTGGTGGATGTGATCGAGGGCAACTGCCGGATGAAGCAGGCTCTGATCAAGGACAAACGGTATTCCAGCCTGTTTCTCCTTCCTTCTGCCCAGACAAGAGACAAGAGCTCCGTATCTCCCGAGCAGATGAAAAAGCTGTGTGATGAGCTTGCCCAGGAGTTTGACTTTATCATTCTGGACTGTCCGGCGGGTATCGAGCAGGGCTTCCGCAACGCCATCGCAGGTGCCTCCAAGGCTTTGGTGGTGACCACTCCGGAGGTTTCCGCCATCCGGGACGCGGACAGGATCATCGGACTTCTGGAAGCGGAGGAGCTGAAGGATATTCATCTGATCATCAACCGTCTGCGGGTGGATATGGTGAAGCGGGGAGACATGATGTCTGTGGACGATGTGGTGGATATCCTGGCGGTACCGCTGATCGGCACCATCCCCGATGATGAGACAGTGGTGGTAGCCACCAATCAGGGAGAACCTCTGGCCGGCAAGTCCGGCCTGTGCGGACAGGCCTACAGCAATATCTGCCGCAGGCTTCTGGGGGAGGAGGTCCCCTTTCTGGATCTGGAAAATAAGAGGGGCTTTTTTGGCCGGCTGTTTCGGAAATAGGAGGGGTGCATATGGGATTCTTTGGCAGAAAGCGGAAAACATCCAGCAGTATTGCAAAAGACAGACTGACGCTCCTTCTGGTGGCGGACCGGGTAAGCTGTTCCGCCCAGACGATGCAGATGCTGAAAAACGATATGATAAAGGCGGCCGGAAAATATGTGCCCGTGGATACCCGGGGGGTGAACATTACCTTCGGACAGTCTCCGCCGGTGCTGACGGCCAGCTTTCCGCTGAAATCCAGGACCGGGTTCCCCAATATCCGTACCTCGCAATGAGACACTGAAGAGAAACGGTAACAGTTCAGTCTTCCGGATTGACTGTTACAAAAAGCTTACAGAATTTGCTGCGCAAAAGGAATACAGGTGAACAGAGAATGTTAAAACTATACAGATTAAGGGACTACAACTTCAGACTTGTGGTGTGGCTGCTGATGATCAGCGCCGTGGGTGTGCTCCTGGTGGGAAGCGCCAGCGAATCCCTCCAGTCCCGTCAGCTGATGGGCGTGGTACTGGGAGTGGTGGCCATGGTGGTCATCTCTTTGATGGATTACAGCTGGATCCTGAATTTCTACTGGATCATTTATGTGGGAAATGTGATCATGCTCCTGGCGGTGCGTCTGTTCGGAGACAGTACCGGAGGCGCCACCCGCTGGATCGATATCGGATTTCTGCGGTTTCAGCCCACCGAGCTGGCAAAGATCCTTCTGATCATGTTTTTCGCCCGCTACCTGATGGACCATGAGGAGGATCTGAACACGCCGAAGACGATCCTTACTTCCGTGGGACTCCTGGCAGTTCCTCTGGTGCTCATCAAGATCCAGCCGGATCTGAAGAATACCATTACTGTGGCGGTGGTTTTCTGTATCCTGATGTATATCGCAGGGCTCAGCTACAAGATCATCGGAGGAATCCTGGCAGTAGCCATTCCTGTGCTGGCTCTGCTGCTGTTCCTGATCACGCAGACGGATTTGGAAATCATAGATGATTACCAGAAAGGACGTATCATGTCCTGGCTGAATCCGGATGATGAGGAGTACGAGGATCTGACGCTGCAGCAGCGGAACTCCATTACTGCCATCGGCTCCGGGCAGCTTACGGGAAAAGGATACAACAACAACAGCGTATCCTCCGCCAACAAAGGAAATTTCATTTCCCAGATCCAGACAGACTTTATCTTTGCCGTGGCTGGAGAGGAGCTGGGATTTGTGGGATCCGCGGGAATTGTACTGCTGCTGCTGGTCATTGTGCTGGAGTGTATTCTTATGAGCCGAAGAGCCAAGGACCTTTCAGGGAAGATTATCTGCTGCGGGGTGGCCTCTGTGATCGGATTTCAGAGCTTTCTGAACATCTGCGTGGCCACGGGTCTTCTTCCCAATACAGGAACCCCGCTTCCCTTTGTCAGCTATGGCCTGACATCTCTGGTCAGTCTGTATATCGGTATGGGGCTGGTGCTGAACGTGGGACTGCAAAACAGGAAATATCTGGGAGGTGAAAAACATGAACATCGGATTCATCGCGCATGAATCAAAGAAGAAACTGCTGCAGAACTTCTGCATCGCTTATCGCGGTATTCTGGCAAAGCATGAGCTGTATGCCACGGGAACTTCCGGTCGGCTGATCGAAGAGGCTGCGAATCTGACTGTACACAAGTTTCTGGCCGGACATGTGGGCGGAGAGCAGCAGATGGCTTCCATGATCGAGCAGAATGAGATCGATCTGATGATCTTTCTGCGGGATCCGTTTGTACAGAAAAAGCATGAACCGGATCCCAATAAGATTTTCCGGCTTTGCGACACGCATATTATTCCGCTGGCCACCAATCTGGCATCTGCGGAACTTCTGATCAAATCCCTGGAAAGAGGAGAGCTGGACTGGCGTGAAAATTATAAGTAAGATTTCCAACAACAGAAAACTGAAGACTACGCTGCTGCTGGCGGCCATCCTGGCTGCCGCCTGCGTGCTGGCCGGCCTGGCTCTCTGGCTGGTGGGACGGCAGAAAAGTCTGGATATGACCATGGCTTACGACGTATCGGAGGAACTCTACGGAAACCATGGTACGGAGGCCACTCTGCAGAAAACAGATGCCTACGCCTCTCAGCTGTGTGTGGGAGAAGCCAGCGTGGGGCTGGATGGCGTCTCCATTTCTCAGGATGCCAGAGGAGGTCTGTTTGACCTGGAGCACGGAAGGGTGCGGTTCGCCCAGGGCATGTATGACAAAATGTATCCCGCCAGCATTACAAAGATCATGACGGCGATCCTGGCTGTGAAATACGGGAATATGGAGGACACCGTGACCATTACGGAGGACATGCGGAATCTGGAGGAAGGGTCTACGGAGATCGGGCTGGAGCCGGGGGATCAGGTAACCATGGACGAACTGTTCCATGGGCTTTTGATATACTCCGGAAATGATGCCGCCATGGCCATTGCTACCCAGGTGGGGGGGACAGTGGAGAATTTTGTGGAGATGATGAATGAGGAGGCAAAGGCTCTGGGAGCTACCAACACCCATTTTGTCAATCCCACAGGGCTTCACAACGAAGATCATTACACCACAGTCTACGATATCTATCTGATGCTGAACGAAGCTCTCAATTATCAGCATTTTGTGGATGTGATGCAGCTTTCCTCCTACAATATGACATTTACCCGCCAGGATACGGAGCAGGTGATCCATCTGGATTCCACAGACCAGTATATGACCCGCCAGGTGTCTGCCCCCAAGGGAGTGACTGTTCTGGGTGGAAAGACGGGGACTACCTCGGATGCCGGTTCCTGCCTGGCTTTGGTGAGCCAGAATGCCTATGGGGAACCCTTTATCTCCATTATCCTCCACGCGCCTACGAAGACTGCCCTGTACGACAATATGAATCAGCTTTTGTCCCAGATCAATTCGTAACTGTCGTTACTTTTTTGAAAAATTGCGAATTAAGGATTGTATTTTTTGTTCAAATATTCTATAATCATACCAAGAACAAAGGTGTTTTTAGTAAATACATACTATAAAATCGAAGGAGGAAACTGCTATGGTTCAATTAATTGTAGGCAATAAGGGGAAAGGAAAAACTAAGCAGCTCTTGGATAAGGTAAATGGCGCAATCAAATCTGCCGATGGCAATATCGTATATCTGGATAAAAGCTCTAAGCATATGTATGAGCTGAACAATAAGATCCGTCTGATCGACGTATCCGGTTACCCGCTCCGCAACTCTGATGAGTTCATCGGTTTTGTCTGCGGGATCATTTCTCAGGATCACGATCTGGAGGAGATGTATCTGGATAGTTTCCTGAAGATTGCCAAGCTGGAAGGCGAGGATATTACGGATACTCTGAAACAGCTGGAAGACATTTCCAAGGCTTTCGGCATTACATTTACCATCAGCGTTTCGATGGATAAGGAGCAGATTCCGGAGGAATTCCAGGACAGCATCCTTATTGCTTTATAGTGAACAACAGCAGGAGAGAGATTCCTCCCCGCCGGAGGGGACGGACAGAAAGGACAGGAGACTTACACAGGGATGTGTCTCCTGTCCTTTTTTTCCGCAGGCGCTATGCCGGGCGGCTGCAGTTCAGCCTCCCGCTGTCCCCCGGCACCGCTGTGTGCCGGCGGCACGCGCCCGGCCGTTAATCATCGGCCCGCCCCAGCTTTCCAAAGAAAGTCAGCATGTACAGACCGCAGATTCCCACCACAGCGTACACGATCCTGGAGATCCAGGACATATTCCCGAAGAGGAAGGCCACCAGGTCAAAACGGAAAAATCCGATGAGTCCCCAGTTGATTGCTCCTATAATTGTGACGATCAATGCCGCGTAATCCAATCCTTTTGCTCCCATTGAAGCACCTCCTGTTTTTTCCTCGGTGTTATGATTTCCACTGGGAGAAATATTATGTATAAAAATCGCAAAAATTTTGTAACTTTTCATTTATAACTTGAGAAATGTCACAGGGGATGGTACAATACTTTCAGAGTTTAGAAGGGGAGTGTCATATTGGCAAAAAAGGGTAAGTCAGGGAATAGCCGCAGGCTCAGGCCTGTGTTTGGGGCACTTCGCCGGCGTCTCAGGCGTATTCCTCTGAATATAGGCACATTTATTTTTGGCGCGATTTTCATATATATGGTGATTTCCATTGTACTTTATCTGACGGCAGATCATATCACCGTATACCAGGTGACGGCGGGACCGCTGTCCAGGAATCAGACATACACGGCTCTGGCTTTGAGGGAGGAGCAGGTGGTGACTTCCAGCGGTTCGGGTTATATCACCTATTATGCCAGGGAGAATTCCAAGGTGTCAAAATCAGGCGTCGTGTACACGTTGGGATCCCAGGAACAGGAGGCCGCTGTAGCCCAGCTGGATGAGGAGGATTACAGTAATCTGCGGGCTTCCATGGCGAATTTTGCCTCATATTTCGATGACAATAACTTTTATGATACTTACAATTTTAAATATGAGCTGGAGGGTTCCATCCTTCAGTATACCGGAATCCAGGCCGATGAAGAGGGAAATGTCCCTCAGACGGTCAATGGGAGTGCGGTTTATACAGCAGCCCAGGACGGGATTATCCTTTACTCCACAGATGGCTATGAAGATGTGACAGAGGAGAATCTTTCGCCGGAACTGTTTGACAGGAAGGGATATACCAAAACCAGTCTGGAGGCTTCCAGAAAGGTGGCGGCGGGGGATAATGTGTACAAGCTGGTTACCAGTGAGGAATGGTCCCTACTGATCCCGCTGACAGCGGAAGAAACCGTGCAGATCGCCGGCAGGGATACCATCAAGGTGAAGTTTCTTAAGGATGATATCACACAGACCGGGAATTTTACGATTATAACCGATGCGGATGGGAATTATTATGCCAAGATCACGTTTACCAGCGGTATGATCCGTTATTCCGGAGAGCGATTCCTGGATGTGGAGCTGGTGACCAATACCCGGACAGGTCTGAAGATTCCCTTGAGTGCCGTAGTTACCAAGGATTTTTACGTAATTCCCAAGGAATACGTCACCTACCGGGAGGAGGATGGCACCGCAGGCTTTAACAAGCTGCTGGAGACGGATTCCGGAGAGACCACAGCGGAATTTGTGGAGGCTGTTATCTATGATGAAGATGAGGACAATTATTTTGTGGATACCTCCACATTTGCCGACGGGGACGTGATCATCAAGCCGGATTCCCAGGATACCTACACGGTGGAGAAAACCAGCCCGCTGGAAGGCGTATACAGTCTGAACCGGGGCTACGCGGTATTCCGCCGGATTTCCATCATCGACCAGAACGATGAATACTGTATTGTAGAGACGGGAACCAGTTATGGAATCGCCCAGTTTGATCATATAGCAAGAGACGGTTCATCCGTCAGTGAGGATGATATTTTACAATGAAAGTCTTTCACAGTTGGGACTTTCTGTAAGATAGAAAGAAGTAGAAAAGGAGTGTGTTAAAACATGATACGCACACAGTTGGAGGAAGTGCGCAGCCGCATCCGTCAGGCATGTGAGCGGAGCGGAAGAGACCCTGATGAAGTAACTCTGATCGCAGTCAGCAAGACGAAGCCGGTATCCATGATCCGCGAGGCCATGGAGGCGGGACAGACTGTTTTCGGTGAAAATAAAGTACAGGAGCTCTGCAGCAAATATGAGGAGCTCCCCGGGACGCTGGAGTGGCATATGATCGGCCATCTTCAGCGGAACAAAGTGAAATACATTGCGGATAAAGCGGCCCTGATCCACTCGGTGGATTCCCTTCGGCTGGCAGAGACCATCGATCAGGAGGGAGCCAAGCATCAGAGGGTGATCCCCATTCTTATCGAGGTGAATGTGGCCGGAGAGGACACCAAGTTCGGCGTTTCCGTGGAGGAGGCGCTTTCGCTGGCAGAGCAGATTTCCCACCTGTCTCATGTAAAGATCCGCGGGCTGATGACCATTGCACCCTTTGTGGAGAATCCGGAGGAAAATCGTCCGGTATTTGCCAGGTTGAGACAATTAAGTGTTGACATTGATGCGAAAAACATGAATAATGTGTGTATGGATATTCTGAGCATGGGAATGACCAACGACTATGAGGTGGCGATAGAAGAAGGCGCCACCATGGTACGTGTGGGGACGGGTATTTTTGGAGAGCGGGACTACTCCGCATCCTGAGGCCTGCTGCAGACAATGGAGTATCAGAATGGCCATGCAGGTATGTCCGTTTGGCTCGTTGCCTGCGGGAATAAATAAGATTAGGAGATTAAAAAATGAGTGTTTTAGATAAGTTTTTGGATGCGATCCGGTTGAACGACGATTTTGATGACGATGATGAATTCTTCGATGACGATGAGCTGGAGGCCATGGACGAGGAAAAACCAAAGCGCCGTTTCTTCAAAAAGCTGGAGGACGATTTTGACGATGAGGAGGATGAGGAGAATCAGGAGTCTCCCAAGAAAGCGAAGACAGTCAAGACTGCTCCTTCCCCTGCTCCGGCCGTGTCTAAGACAGCCAGACAGTCCAAGACCACTTCCTCCAAGATCACACCCATGCGGGGCCGTAAGACCGGAACCGGGAATATGGAAGTATGCGTGATCAAGCCGTCCTCCATGGAGGATACCAGGGATATCGCGGATACGCTGATCGACCGCTGCACGGTGGTGCTGAATCTGGAAGGGATTGACGTGGATGTGGCACAGAGGATCATCGATTTTTCCTCCGGCGCCTGTTATTCCATTGGGGGAAGCCTGCAGAAGGTTTCCAGTTATATTTTTATTCTCACCCCCGCCAACGTGGAGATCACCGGAGATTTCCAGGAGATCTTAAGCGGAGCCTTTGATGTGCCTTCCGTGCGCACCAGCTTCTGAGGCAGTCATGGAGAGAGAGGAACTGTTTAAAAAGCGGCTTCTGGATCTGGCCAGGATCGCTTATCAGAGAGACATCGTAACCTTTACGGATTTTCTGGATCTGTATGAATTGCATATGGTTCACAGCCTGCGGACAGAAGAACTGGGGGTAAGCCTCCGGTTCTCCGGAGGCTATGAAGGATCGGAGCGTCAGATAGCAGCATTTCTTCCTGATGCTCTTTCTTATGACATGGGGCAGGTGGATTTTCCCGTGGAATGTCTGCGTGTCATCCCGCTGTCCAGAAAATTTTCGGAGCCTCTGTCGCATCGGGATTATCTGGGCGCGCTGGTCCACCTGGGAATCGAACGTTCCATGCTTGGTGACATACTGGTGCGCCGGGATGAGGCTTATGTGTTCTGTCACAGTCGGATGAAGGATTTTCTGCTGGAGAATGTGACTAGGATCCGTCATACCAGCGTGAGACTGGAACCGGTGACGGATCCGGAGGAGCTTCCCGGCCCCTGCTATCAGGAGATCCGGGGAACTGTTGCGTCTGTACGGCTGGACAGTGTGATCGCGCTGGCATTTTCTTCTTCCCGGAGCAGTATGATGGGGCTGATCGAAGGAGGAAAGGTATTTGTCAACGGGAAGATGACCGTATCCAACGGCCATCCCTTAAAGCCGGGCGATATTGTGTCTGTGCGGGGATACGGAAAGTTCCGGTATGAGGATACCATGGGAACCACGAAAAAGGGAAGATGCAGCGTTCTTTTGAACCGCTATGTATAGAAGGAGAATAGAGTCATGAGTAAACGGATGAGAGTACACCGGGAAGGAGCATTCGACTATTCCATTGTATGGGAGAAGGATTTTTGCGCCCTGTCTCAGGAAATGAAACAGCTGGAACCTGCCGGCAGCAGAATTTGTGTTGTGGCGGATGACCGGGTGGGGGAGCTGTACGGCGCGGAGGTGAAAAAAGAGCTGGAGCGCACCGGAATGCAGGTGGATCTGTGGCAGTTTCCCCGGGGAGAGGCTTCCAAGAATCTGGATACGGTTCAGAAACTGTATGCATTTCTGATTGAAAATCATTATACCCGGAAGGATTATCTGGCAGCGCTGGGAGGAGGCGTTACCGGGGATCTGACAGGATTTGCGGCAGCAACATACCTGAGAGGCATTGATTTTATTCAGATCCCGACTACTCTTTTGGCCCAGGTGGACAGCAGTGTGGGCGGAAAGACAGGAGTGGATTTTGACCAGTATAAAAATATGGTGGGAGCCTTCCATCAGCCCAGGCTGGTCTATATGAATATGAGCACCTTAAAAACCCTGGATGATGATCAGTTTGCCAGCGGTATGGGAGAGGTGCTGAAATCGGCTCTGATACGGGATGGCCGGTTTTATGAGTGGACCATCAACCACATGTCTCCGATCATGGACAGGGAACCGGCCGTGCTTACCAGGATGATTGAAAAGTGCTGTCAGATCAAGTCCGCTGTGGTGGAAAGCGATCCCACGGAACAGGGGGAGCGGGCGGTCCTGAATCTGGGACATACGATCGGGCATGCGATTGAGAAGCTGATGGATTTCAGGATGCTCCACGGTCACTGTGTGGCTCTGGGAACGGTGGCAGCAGCCTATATCTCTTACCGACGGGGCTATCTGACCACAGAGGATTTCTATGAGATCCGGGATATGAATGTGGGATTTGATCTTCCCATTTTCTTTGAAGGGCTGCCCACAGAGGAGATCCTTAAGGCTACCCGGTCGGACAAAAAGATGGAGAACGGTCAGGTGAAGTTCATTCTTTTGAAGAAAATCGGGCAGGCATATATTGACCGGACGGTGACGGATCAGGAAATGACGGAAGCAATCAACTTTATCAATGGAGATCTGCTGGATGGAGAATAAGCGAACTTGGCTGTACATTTTAGGGGGACTTGCGGGAACAGTGCTTCTGGTGCTTCTGGATCAGTGGACCAAGCACCTGGCGGTAACTTATCTGGCGGGAGGAGAGGATATTGTGCTTATTCCGGGAGTTTTCCAGCTTCAGTATCTGGAAAACCGGGGAGCGGCTTTCGGGCTGTTTCAGAATAAAATCTGGGCTTTTGTGATCCTTACGGTTGTGTTCCTTCTGTTTTTGATCTGGGCTTATCTGCGGATGCCCAAAACGAAAAAATATCTGCCTCTGCACGTTGTGGCTGCGGTGCTTGCAGCGGGGGCATTGGGAAATTTTATCGACAGGGTCCGGCTGGGCTATGTGGTGGATTTCTTCTATTTTTCACTGATCGATTTTCCGATTTTCAATGTGGCGGATATCTATGTGGTGGTTTCCTTTGCCGCGCTGCTGATCTGCATCCTGTTTGTCTACGGAGAGGATGATTTTTCATTCCTGAGCCCCGGAAAGCGGGGGTAAGCGTTATGGAAGAACAGATGGAGCTTATGGAGAACACGGAGTTTCTGGAGGCAGAAAGCCGGGAATTTGGGGAAACAGTGCGGCTGCAGGCAGAGATTGGGGATCAGGGGATCAGGATTGACCGGTATCTGGCACAGCGGATGCCCGCACAGTCCCGGTCATATCTGCAGAAGCTGATCCGGGACGGACTGGTGACGGTGGACGGAAAACCGGTGAAGGCCAATTATAAGGTCCAGCATTCAGATATTCTGACCGTTTCCATACCCGAACCCCGAGAGCCGGAGATTCTTCCGGAGGACATTCCTCTGGATATTCTGTATGAGGATGCGGATGTTCTGGTGATCAATAAGCCGAAGGGCATGGTAGTGCATCCCAGTGCGGGGCACTACAGTCATACTGTGGTAAATGCGGTGATGCACCATTGTCAGGGAAATCTGTCCGGGATCAACGGAGTCCTTCGGCCCGGAATCGTACACCGTATCGATATGGATACCACAGGAGCCATTGTGATATGCAAAAAATGATCAGGCGCATCAGATACTGGCACAGCAGCTGAAGGAGCACTCCATTACCAGACGTTACCGGGCTATTGTACTGGGCAATCTGAAAGCAGATGAGGGAACTGTAACGGGGGCTATCGGGCGCCATCCTTCCGACCGGAAAAAGATGGCGGTAAATGAAAAAAACGGGAAAACCTGCTGTTACCCATTACCGTGTATTGGAACGATTTGGAGAGTATACGTATATTGAATGCCGTCTGGAGACGGGGCGGACTCATCAGATCAGAGTCCATATGGCCAGCATTGGTCATCCTCTTCTAGGGGACACGGTCTACGGATCCTCCAGAAAGCAGCCGTTCCGGCTGGAGGGACAGTGCCTTCATGCTATGATCCTGGGATTTATTCACCCTTCCACTGGTAAATATGTGGAATTTGAGGCTCCTTTGCCTGAATATTTCATAGATTTGTTACAAAATTTAAGAAAATAGAGGACTATACATTTTGCAAAAAATATTCTATAATAAGGTATAGATTATTTCGCGAAAGGGAGGGTTTTCTATGGAAACAAAGACGATTATTACGATCGGAAGACAATATGGAAGCGCTGGCCGTCAGATCGGACGTGCCCTTGCAGAGGAGCTGGGAATCAAATGTTACGATAAAGAGCTGCTGGACCGCGCGGCCAAGGACAGCGGGCTGTGCCAGGAGCTTTTTGAAAACCATGACGAGAAGCCAACCAGCAGTTTTCTGTACTCCCTGGTGATGGACACATATTCCTTCGGTTATTCTTCCGCGGCATTTTCTGATAAATAGATATACGTATA
>CAWVIZ010000007.1:0-184705 GCA_963929535.1 uncultured Lachnospiraceae bacterium
CGCATCGGCTGTACAGACGCTCCCATCATATTTCCCTGCGCCTGTGCCTGATGATAAAATTGGTTCATCATGCTCTGGCTGGGGCTGGATTCTGCCGTACTTCCCGGATACACCATATTTCCTGCAGGCGTATTCCCTGCATAGTGATTCTGGCTATTGTAGCCCGGCTGTCCGGCAGAAACGGCTGCCCTCCATAAGAGGGAGCACCTGCGGCAGCTTCCGGATACTGCATTGGTACGGGGATCCCCGCATCCACCTGCGCCGGATCGTTGCTTTCTCCTACGTCCGCAAACTGGACGCCATAACCCGCATCAGAGAGCGCACGTCCCACGGCGGCAGTCTCTGCCATCTCCAGGAACTTGTCTCCAAACTTTGGATCCTCTGAGCGGAATTTCATGGAAAACGCATTGGCAATGTAATTCTCCGGTGCATCCGTGTAGTTCAGATAGATCTTTGCCTCCGCCAGCGCCACGTTCTCATTAAACCAGACAATATGACTGGAGATCCGCCCCAAAGGATTCGCCAGACGGAACCAGAGTTTCCGGTATTTCACATCCAGATAAAGCTGGTCCTCCTGATCCTCCTGTTTGATCGTCCGGGCAAATTCCAGAGGTTCAAATCCCTCCACCCGGTTCAAAGCCGCCACTGCCTGATTTTTCTGGTACAGTAATTCGTTCATACATCTGCTCCTTTCGCAAACAGGGCAGGATATCCCTCTACATAAGGAATAGCCTGCCTTTCTTCATAAGTGGAAATTATTTTTATACCGCAAGCCGAAGCTGTTTCGGCTCACGCTCATTCAGGTATTGATAATAGTAACGGGTGATCCGCTCCCCAAGAGCTGTATTGCGCCTGCCGGCATCGTCCGTATGGACTGCCTGGCAGACTGCGTTCCATTGCCCCACCAGATACACCTTTTTCTTTGCACGGGTAATGCCTGTGTACAGGATATTCCGCTTCAGCATCATATAAAAGGCTCTCACCCAGGGGATGATGACAATATCGCACTCGGATCCCTGGGACTTGTGTATGGTAATGGCATTGGCGTGTTCGATCATCTCCAGATCTTCCGTCTCGTAGGTCACGACACGTCCATCCGGAAATTCGATCACCGTTTTTACGGTTCCTTCCTCATCCGTATAAAAATCCGTAATCCTTCCCAGGTCCCCATTACTGGCCATCAACGTATTCTTGTTCTGAAGCACCTTATCCCCTTCCCGGTAGGTCTGCCCTCCTGCGGACAGTTCCTTTTTCCCAGGACTTGGCGGATTGATCAGGTCCTCCAGGCTCCGGTTCAGCTCGTTAGCGCCGTTTACCGTCTTTACCCGATAGGGTGTCAGGATCTGTACATGGTCCAGGCCGTTCCTTGCGGCCTCTTCCTGGTAAAGCTGGCGTACCATGGCTGCTGTCTTATCTGCCGAATTGCAGGAGATAAACTGGAAATCATCGCCAAACCCAAAATCCGTCCGGTTTGCCAACATTTTACGGGCATTTAAGTGGATGTTGCTGGTCTTTCCCTGGCGGAATACCAGATCCAGCACCGTCACAGGGATCAGCCCGCAGCCGATCAACTGACGGAACACATCACCGGCCCCCACAGACGGGAGCTGATCCACGTCGCCTACCAGCAGGATACGGGAGGCAGGCTTTACCCTGCGGAAAAATTCATATCCCAAATGCATATCTACCATGGATACTTCATCCAGATTCAAAAAACCGGCTTCCAGGTATTCTACTGCGTCTTCATAATCGGCAAAGTCACCCAGAAGCCCCAGAGCCATGTGCATCGTTGAGGCGTACTCATGCCCGGTGCTTTCTGCCATCCGGCGTGCCGCACGCCCCGTAGGAGCCATGAGCTGCACCTGTGTCCTGCAGACCTTGGCATGGATATAAAGGATGACTTTTAACACGGTGGTCTTCCCGGTTCCAGGCCCTCCGGTAATAATACTGATCTGGTTCTGGAACACCATACGCACTGCCTGCTTCTGCTTTTCTGACAGAGTAATCCCCAGGGCAGTCTGGGCCTGCGCCAATTCCTTTTCGATGTCATACGCCTCGCCCTGATCCAACAGACGCCGGGCGATCATGGAAGCAGTCTGGTTTTCTTCTTCATACTGTTTCTTCACATACACCCGCTCGCCGTCTACCACAATGCTTTCCTGCATCACCAGCCGGTAGAGTACCCTCTGGATATCTGTTTCTGTTACTGCCTGATTCGGAAGATCCTGGTTTAGCATGGCATATGCCCGCTGGATCAGCTCCGGGCGCTCCAGGTACAGATGCCCCTCCTCCTTCATAGCTGATTCCATGAGATGGGAGAGGCAGCCTGAAATCCGCATGGGATCATTGAGCGCCTGGCAGTTCTGCCGTCCAATAGCATCCACCGTTAAAAAGCCAAACCCTTTTACTGCACAGAGCTGATAAGGCCTGTGACGGACAATCTCCACGGACTCATTGCGAAACCGCTGGAGGATCAGGTTCACCTTTTTAGGCGTTACCTTATAGGGTGCCAGGAATGTCATGAGTTCCCGGAACACCTTGTTTTTTCCGTAGGACTCCACAATCCCCTTCAGCTTTTTCTGGGAAATTCCTTTTACCTTCAGAAGCTCCTGGGGATGTTCTTCCATGATTTCCAGCGTATTAAGGCCAAATTCTTTGTAAATGGCCTCTGCAACTTTTGCCCCTACACCCTTTACAGAGCCGCAGGAGAGGTAGCCTAAGATCCCCTCCTTCGTGCGCGGCACGATCTCCATGAAATTTTCCACCTGATACTGCAGGCCGTGGCTGGACTTTTCCCACTGTCCTTCCATCTCAATCTCGATCTGGTCAGACTGGGGCAGGTCAAAGCCTATGGCGATAAACCCGATCACTTTCTGGCCCTGTAAGTATTTGTCTCTGGCAACAAGCGGTACAGAAGCATCCTTCGTCGTAAACACCGCAATGGTGTATCCATTCTCCTCATTCAGAAATATGGTTTTCCGGTATCTGCACCGCATATTCAATCTCCTTCCATTTTTTTATCTTCCGCAGCTGGAAGGGTTCCCGTCCTCCTTCGAGCCAGTACACCTCCTTCCCGGTATCATGGGCATAACGGATTTCTCCTTCCATGCCGGAAGAAATCCTGCCGCCACAGATAATCAGCACATCACAGAAGTCTAAAAGCTGTTTTCCAATGGAAAGCGCCAGCTTCCGTTCCTCTGGTATGGTGTCATCCAGCATCAGCGGCAGATAGGCATGGGAGGCATACGTGCGGCAGTGGAATACCTCTCTGATCGTATCCAGATACGCCTTCGCAAGCCCCATGTTAAACATTCGTTCTTCCCGGGTTTTTGCAGACAACGGAGAGCAGATATACGCTCTTTTTCCTTTTAACATCACGCCGCCTCCTTCTTTAACCGGAAGATCCGGTTTTCTGTTTCTGTAGCATATTCTTTGAAAATATCCGGATGCTGCACTTTCAGCTTTTCAAGATTTTCTTTCCCGATCATCGTCCTGCGGGTCGGGTTAAAGGTAATCTTGTAACGGTTGGTTCCGTCTTCCAGAAATGCCTTGCATCCCTGTCCCATCAACTCCACGAAAGGAACACTGATCGCACGCTGTTCAGCGTCAATTTCCTTCTTACGCTTCTCTAAGCGTGATTTTTCATCTGATAAAGCAAGATACTTTTCCAGGCTTTTGGAATCCAGCGTCGTGATTGGGATTTCCGGGATCGACTTATCAGCATAGCCGCTGTAACGGCGGATGCTGGCAAGCACCAGATCCGGTTTCCCCACCAGCGGCGGTTCCACCTTCTTCTCCACAAATTCACGCCAGAAATATCCTTCCTGCTCGATGATATCCTGCTCTTCCATGAGATCACGCTCCAGAGGACGGTATACAAAGTCGTTCTCGTTATTCCCCCACAGACACGCAATAAATGCATGACTGATGTTCACCACCGACATATAGTGCCGCACCTGATAGACATAGTGCTCCGGGATTTTCCCGTCATCCCACTTCTCTTTGGCGTTATAATTACAGGTTTTGCACTCCAGTATGGCAAAGCTGCCATCCGGCATACGCACAAAGAAATCAATATCGGCAAGCATAAACGGGTAAAGCGGATGCCGGAACATGATCCGCACGGGAAACACCTCCAGGCCGGTTTTCTTAGAGAAAATCTCCGCTACCAGATCCTCCAGTCTGTGTCCAAATTCCTTGGCAACCCAGTTGGCTTCAGGTTCCTCAATCACCGGGGTAACGCCAATCTTGTCATAGTAAAGATCACGGCTGGTAACAAAAGGCGAGATTCCCATGATAGCGGCTACATCACTGCCTCCGATCCCCAGACGGCGGAATGCGAGCCATTGCTCTCTGGAGAGGGTACTGATATCCACGACCTGTTCCGGTTCATAATCCATTCGTAACATCTGTTTCATAAGCTCCTCCTTAACACTTAACGGCGCCATATACATCAAATTCCTTCCAGTCCATGGCAAGGGCCCTGGTCAGGTTTTCCTCCATCCGCAAAAGCTGGCTGCCGGTAAATCCCTGGCAGGCGGCATAGAAGGGTGCCTCGTTCATGGCATAGTAAAGGTCATGGGCCGTACAGCTCTGTTCCCCGTTCTGTGCCACATACATCTCCACCACTTCATTACGGATCGCCGCCTTGATCTTCAGCTTTTTCATCAGTAACCTTAAGCAGTTCACCGGGTTATGGATCTCGATTTCCAGAAGCGCTGCCAAACGCTCTGTGGCATCCTGATATCTTGCATACACTTCTTTCAAATTGTTGCGGTAATCCAGGATTGTGCTGTGGTTCCTGTGCGCCAGAGTGATCGGGCTTCCCAGGCTGAGCGTATGGTTGTTCCCGTCTGTCAGCAGCATAGGATACAGATTGACACCGCTGGCTGCGACATCAGAAGTGGTCAGGCGCAGCGCCGGTGTAATATTCTTTCTGCTTACTCCGTACCGGTCCAGCGCATCCCTGTAGGTGTCCAGAAGCTCCTGGTTCCCGGAAAGCGTCCACATGGCACTCATGACGGAATGGTCATAGGTTCCGGAGCCTTCCAGATAAGCGCTTCCCTTGAAATTCGTGTGCAGATATTCGCTGGTCATCTCAAAGATTGCTTTCATGTCCAGTACGCTGTAATCATGGGCGTCTCCCCCGTGGACTGCAGAGACTTTTCCATCCGCAATCTTGATGAGGCATTCCCCTTTCGCTGCTTTCAGGCAGCAATTCACAACCTTTGCATAAGTTGCCAGATCCAGCTTTCGCAGGCCGTCCCCGCCGATACCGGCACGTCCTAAGATTGTCTGGATTGCACAGTTCCGGACCGGATATGCCTCGCCTCGTACCTTCAGTACAAGCCGGGTGTGCTTTTCCGTATCCTTCAGGATTTCCTCCATCTCTGCGTCTCCGTTATCCAGATTGTCCGCCTCTTTTTCAAGCGGCACCAGCCGGAGGGCCCGGATGGGCTTGCGGATCCACTCTGAGGCTTTCCCTCTTCTTGAAAGAAAATCAAGCATCTCCTCTGCCGTGGCAAATGTCTTTTCAAAACCATCTGCGTAAACCATTGTTTCATTCATTGTTTCTTCCACCTTTCTTTAAAATAATTATCCATAAACAGCCGAAGCTGATTGTGGCAGGCCACATACATACACAAAAATCCGGCAGAAACATTTTCTTCCGGATAAACGGCAACAAAAAAGGATGAGCAGAGAAACCTCTTGTTTTCTCCATTCATCCTTTTCCAATCTGGTTCTTCACCGATAAAACAAAAAAAGTGCCACACAGCCATTTCAGGCATACGGTGACACTTCACTACAAACATAAACAACTTATGCCGGGAAAAGCTCCTGCTTTTCCTCTTCATGTACGGGATTTCTCAAAATCCCAAAACATGATCCCCCGCCGGGGAACGCATAAAAAAGAACTATATCAGTATAGTAGCACAGGATATAGGTGCTGTCAATTCGTTTTATACTATATATGGTATGTGATAATGACATAACTATCCTATTTTGTGCCTTTTGTTTCCTCCTCGCAGACAAACGTGATCTGTCTTGACATAAATTCCTCACAGCTTGTCAGAGTTTTTCCATGCTTCTTCAGTTCCTCACTGGCATTTTGATTACATCGTTCTTCAAAGATACATCCCTCACAGTTATTTGCCAGCGCCCTGCGGACCCATTTCAATTCTTCCTGCGTACCTATGATTTTCATTAAAAACACCTCATTAACATCATACCCTAAAACAGCGCTTCTATCACATTTTTTTTGCAATCAGGTATATAGCAGTAAATTCCGGTTATATTCCGTAATATGAGCATTTATATAGTGAATAACTCTATTTTATTCCGTAATTTGCCGGAAGTAAATAGTTTAAAATCGAAGGAAGATGTAGGAAGAGAGGTGGATGACATGGAGAAAAAATTTATCGGTGACAGGATTACCGAACTGCGGATAAAAAAGAATGTATCCGAATATCAGATGAGCCTGGATCTCGGCAAAAACAAAAGTTACATCCAGTCCATTTCTTCCGGGCGCTCCCTGCCTACCATGGAGAACTTCCTGGAAATCTGCGAATATCTGGAAGTAACTCCCTGCCAGTTCTTCGATACAGCTCTTCACAATCTTCCTCTATACGAAAAAGCGGCTGACTTATTAAAGCAGCTCGACGATGAGGATATGATCGCTGTAATCAGTATACTACATCGGCTCGCTGCCAGACATAAATAATTTTCAGAGGCTGTCCACACGGACAGCTTTTTTTCTATTTTTTTACACATTCTGCATTTTCTCCGCTATTTCCCTTACAAATGGCAAAATAGAGTACCTTGAAAATTTCACACCCTCCCGGAAGAGGGATACGGGTGCCTGCAGATAGTGCAGCATGATGCGTGCCTGCAGGCTTTAAGATTGCATAGCAACGCCGAAGACGCGGCTTGGGAAGGCGCAGGAACTGGCTTCCAGGGAGAATTAACTTTTTTGATTTGAATTATCATGAATACGAAATTTACAACCTGGCAGAAAAAACGTATAATAATGGCACGAGGATGTCTTAGTTATACGTTTTTCCTGCTGTTCTTTGAAAGGAGGATAAATGACAGCAGAAACCAACTACTCAAAAACATCTGCTTTATCATCCGGTGGATCTGATACTTACTCGGTAAGTGATATAGCCATCATTCTTGGAATAAGTAAAAAATCAGCTTATAAATTATGCGAACAGAATTTCTTTATTTCCAAACGGATAGGCAGAATTATACGGGTAAATAAAAAATCCTTTGAGGACTGGCTGAACGGCAGACCTGAATAAAGGAGAAAAACGTATGGCTACAATCATTAAGCGTAAAAAGAATTATTCTGTCGTTTATTATTACGATACGCCGCAAGGCGAAAAGAAACAGAAGTGGGAAACCTTTACAAGTTACAAAGACGCAAATAAAAGGAAAGTAGAAATAGAAAATCAGCAGGAGAATGGAACATTTATTGCTCCTACTTCACAAACAGTAGAAGATTTTCTATATGATTTCGTAACTTTGTACGGTGAAAAGAAATGGGGACTTACTACCTACGACAGTAATTTAGGATTAATCAGCAACTACATCAATCCGATTATAGGATCGACACCAATTCAGAAGGTAAACCGTAAATTTGTTGATTCTTACTACAAAACACTGACAAAAACAAAACCTGTGATTGTCAGGAACCGTAAGCCCAAAAGCGAATTTCTTCCACCGGCAACGATTGAAAAAATCTTCAAACTTCTTTCTACTGCATTTAAACAGGCTGTCAAATGGGAGCTTGTCGGGAAAAATCCTTTTCAGCTTTCCGATGCACTTCCCCGAACCAAATACAAAAAACGTGATATATGGACGGCAGAAAGCATCAGTAAAGCGCTTAACAGCTGTAAAGATGGTAAATTGTATGTAGCAATAAATCTTGCTTTTGCCTGCTCTATGAGAGAAGGAGAGATCCTTGGACTTACCTGGGACCTTGTAAATATCTCCGATGAGGCAATCGCAGAAGATAATGCGTACATTGATATTAAAAAAGAGCTGCTCAGAGTTTCTAAACGGGCTCTGGAAACCCTGGATCAGAAAGATGTCTATTATATCTTTCCGCCATTGATGCCGAATACATCAACCAGGGTTGTTCTGAAAAAGCCAAAAAACGATACCAGTATCCGGCGTGTGTGGATACCGAAAACACTGGCTTACATTCTTCGTGATTGGAAAAAGGCACAGGATGAGCTTAAAGAATTTCTCGGTGACGAATATCAGGACTTCAATCTTGTTGTCGCTCTTGCGAATGGTCGCCCATGTGAAGGAAGGGTATTGCTGAAGGCTTTTGAAGAACTTCGTGAGGAAGCCGGATTGCCTAACGTAGTGTTCCATTCACTCAGACATTCCAGTACAACATATAAACTCAAGCTGAACCATGGCGATATTAAAGCTACTCAGGGAGATACTGGACACGCTCAGGCAGACATGGTTACGGAGGTTTATTCTCATATACTTGATGAGGATAGAAAAATTAATGCTCAAAAATTCGATGCAGCGTTCTACGCTAATCCGGATCTGAGCAAATACAATCCTCCTCTTCCAAATGAGAAGCCTGAAAAAGCAGAAATAGACATCAACAACTTAATCGAGCAGCTGAAAAAATCGCCTGAGCTGGCTAATACACTGGCACAGCTTTTGGCTCAATAACTTATTAGCACAGAATTTGCTAATTTTCTTATTAGCAAGCACACTGTTTTTGTTAGCAGAAGGTGGTAAAGCAGTTCAAGTCCAATTAGCAGGAATTTATATTTATGCATTTTATATTCACTCATGAATTTCTGAAAGAAAAAACGCCACAAATCCTTGGATTCATGGCGTTTATACGTTCCTGACTGGAGTCGAACCAGCGGCCTATTGCTTAGGAGGCAATCGCTCTATCCTACTGAGCTACAGGAACTTATCTATATTATAACGGTTTTATGCAACCGTTACAACCAAATTATTCAGTTTTGGACTTGAACGGGCTGCCACTTAGGAGGCGAGTGCTCTATCCTGCTGAGCTATATGGACGTGTCTGATATATGATTATAGCCCGACCAAAGTCGAACTGCAATCCCTTATTCAATTTTTCTGAGTTGAGCGTTGTAACGCGACCTTAGGAGGCGGACGCTCTACCCTGCTGAGCTGCGGAAACATACTATCTGCGATTTTAAGTGTCCCTGCTATCCGGACTGCTCTTTACATATTTCACGCACCAATTATTTTACTATATTTTCGCGAGAATTACAACCTTTAATTTTCCGATTTATCCCCTTCATAAAAAGATATGTTACTATCCACAGCCGCCCGCCCGCATCCGCACTCATCGCGCTTACGCGCTTCAGTCCCGCCTCTTTCCAAAAATACGGGGCTGCCTTTTCCCGGCAGTCCCGTATTTCATCTGCTCTGCTTATCCGAAATCTTATCTGAAATCACTCATCAAAAATCGTAAGCATCCACAGGCATCCTGGAAAGCTTCCAGGAACCATCCTCCTTTACAAAGCTGAGATACGTGGAAATCGTATATTCTTCTTCTCCCAGCTCAGAGCTCCAGGAACGTCTGTATTTCTTCATCACATCTATGTTGGTCTCAAAGGAGATCATGTTATAAGACACTTCGCTGACCTCAGATACGATGTTGTCCATCTGAAGGGTCACCACTCCGGAATCTGTTCCATCGCCCTTCAGTTCATCCACAAGATTCTCATATTCATCCTGGAAATAGTTATCCTCATTATAGAGAGGATCCTGGGAAAACAGATCCTGAACCTGGCTGTAATCCTCACCGCTCAAAGCGCTTTCCATGATCTGCTTGATATCGGCTCCCACCTGAGCAGCCACTGCATCCACAGTTTCCGCGGATGGGATCAGCGTGGCATACGTATCATCGCATCCATAGCTGGTTACTGTGATAACCTTCCGATAAGGTTCCATTCCTTCCTCGGTTACTTCCATCTGATAAGTTCCGGCAAACAGATAGGGAATGGTAATATACTTCTGGCCATCCGCAATCTCTGCCTGATTTTCTCCGGATTCATCTACCGCTACTCCGTTTAATGTCAGCGCGGCATTTTCCGGAATCTGAAACTGCAGATTTCTGCACCAGGAATCCGAAGAGGTCACCTTCCATTCATCCCAGAACAGGAATTTTTTCTCCCCGGTCCTGGAAAGCGTCAGATAACTGTACTGCTTATCTGAGCTGCCCTTCACCATATATTCCACAGCATAATTTTTCACGTCCTCAGACACGGCCGCCTGGGCTTCACCCGCCGCGCCGGCTGCATCCTCCAGAAGAGACCCCAGCTCGCCCAGCTGGTCTGTCACCGCCGATGCGGCATCTGCTGCGGCTTCCTGCATATCCACCAGCCTTGCGGATTTGTAGGAGAGGATTTCCGTGTTGTCCGCATTGGCGTTCACATACATCTGCTTCGTCAGAAGCTCACTGTCCGGAAATTCACAGTAGTCATAAGCCGCTGACCATTCGTGGGCTGCGGTGGCTTCCCAATAGGACATGGCAACCGTTTCCGGAGAAAATTTATCTCCCATCACCTTCACAATCCCGGCGATCAGTCCCACTGCAATCACCACTTCCGCCGCAATGACAAATGCGGTTTTGGGGATGGGTTTCCTGGGTTTTCTTTCTCTTGGCGGTCTCTGAGGCGGACGTCCGTACTGAGGACCTCCCGGACCGTACCCCGGTCCATAAGGCTGTCCCTGCATTCCTCCGGGCTGTGGTCCGCCGGGACGCGGCCCCGCTCCCTGAACCTGCGGACCAGCCCCCTGCTGCGCTCCATTTCCCGAATTTCCCGGACCGTTTCCCTGCTGTGCTCCATTCCCTGGAGTTCCCGGTCCATAACCCGGCTGATTCCCGGATACGGGATTCCCTGCGGGATTTCCCGCTGTATTTTCGGTCTGCGGCTCCGCCCCGGTTCCCAGACTGGAAGGATCAGGCTGTGATTCCTTCTGAACACCGGATGCAATCTCCTCTCCGGCCACGGACTTCTGTTCCTGTTCTACGGTTCCCCCTGCCTGCAGAGGCGTACCGCATTCTCCGCAGAACCGGGAACCATCCTCATTCTTTGCTCCACACTTTGGACAAAACATACACACACCTGCCTCTCTTAATTCCAGCCCTGAGAATTCTCATACGCCTGTAATTTTTCCACATTGGCCTTCTCGATCGATGAAAACTGGCTGGCAACCTTGCTCATATCGGATTCCTTCGTCATATTTTTATACCACTCATATTGATTAAAGTAATCCGTATTTTCCTGCTTGGTAAACGCGTATCCATGGCGTGCGTAAATCTCATTGATCGCTCTTCTGCAAAGGGAGGCGCTGGTAACTGTCTCCTGAATCCTGCTGTCCGTCAGAGCAACCACATTACTGTCCGGGAAAACAAATCCTTCATACAGATCGCCTTCTACGTCCGTACTGGAGTCCGAAGCATTTCCATCTTCTGTTTTATCCGACTGATCGGCGGCATCCGCCTGTTCATTTCCCTGCGTGGTTACTACTCCCGATGTATACTGTACAGTCTCCTGAGCCGTATATTCCCCGTTTGTCTGGTTCTGTCCGTACTCCGCAGCGTTTTCCGTAAACTCCTCGCTGCGCTCTGCCTTCAGTTCCTCTCCCTGGCCGGTTTTAACCAGAAAGCTGAACACCAGGAGCACCACCAGGAGCACATCCACCACACCTGCGGCCACGGCCCCGATCAGAAGTCCTGTTGATTTTTGATCTTTTTTCTTCATAATTCACTCTCCGAAAAAATCATAAAAGGCTTCCCATCAAATCCTGTATAATACCTGCCGCAAGGATGAACGCCAGTATAAAGGTTATCACCGCCATACAGATCTTTGTCACAAAAAACGCGTAGGCAACCCTGTCCTCACTGAGATTTCCGCAGGCATGCATTCCGCCATACTCAATATACGGAGTCAGTACAGCCGCAAGGGCCGCTACAAAAAGAGCCGCGACCGGAGTCAGCAGTCCCAGGATTCCTCCAAGAATGGAAAACATGCTGTCAAACATTGCTCTCGCTCCCACCACATTGATCATGGCGCTCACAGAAGTATTGCCGCCGAAAACTCCAGCAAATACCTTCAAAAGCAGTGCCTCCAGCAAATCTATACCCATCGTGAAGATCACCGCGATCAGAAACAGCTGAAAATATGGGATTTCAATATGATCGCTGATATTTCCATACGGTGTATCCAGCGCGCTTTTAGCTCTGAGGATAATGATCAGACCCATCAGGACCGTCACCACCAGTTTCGTCACCATAAATTCCAGACCTACTGCCGGGCTGTTGGAACCAGCGATTTCCCTCACTCTTCCCACCGGACGTTTCAGGATCGGAACGATCTCGGAAAACATATTCTTTGTCACGGCTACAAACGCGTTTTTCTTTTCATTCAGCCATTCTGCTTCCCTGGATCTGCCCTGGCCGCCGTACTGGCCGCCCGGATACCCCTGCTGATTGTAATACTGATTCTGATTATAGTACTGTCCCTGGTTCTGCTGGCCATACTGTCCCTGATTCTGCTGATAGTACTGACCCTGGCCCTGCTGGTAGTACTGACCCTGATTCTGCTGGCCGTACTGCTCCTGGCCCTGCTGATAGTACTGGCCCTGGTTCTGCTGGCCGTACTGCTCCTGACCCTGCTGATAATACTGGCCCTGGTTCTGCTGGCCGTACTGCTCCTGGCCCTGCTGATAGTACTGGCCCTGGTTCTGCTGGCCGTACTGCTCCTGGCCCTGCTGGTAGTACTGGCCCTGGTTCTGCTGGCCGTACTGCTCCTGACCCTGCTGGCCATATCCTGCCTGGGCGTCATAAGCCCCCTGATTTTCCTGTCCCTGATTCACCTGTCCGGAAGACTGCTGATAATACTGGGCTTCCTCCCCCTGATTCTGAAAGCTGTCCTGACCTGCGGTCTGCGCGCCGTTATCCGCGCCCTGGGAAGTACAGTTGCAAACTTCCCCATCCTCCAGTCTCCTTCCGCACTGCGTACAAAATCTTGCCATAGTATTCCTCCTCTTTAACACTCTGGAACCTTTTTCCGAAAAGCCTGTTTTTAAAACCGCGCCTTCCGGACAGGTCCCCTGATACCGGCCTGCCGGCCATAGCGGAAACTCTTTCAGAGCTCCCGGATCTATCAATCATCGGCCTTTCATAATGCCGATGCACTGACCACCCATTCTCTTCCCTCCTTCGTCATGGGAAGAATCTGTGTTTCCGACTGTGTCTGCCCCTGGTACGTTATGATAAAATTCACTTCCGCCACGCAGTTATCTTCGTCGGTATATTCAATATTAACGATCTGAAGGTCAAATTCCGGTGTAAGCCCCGCCGCTGACATAAATCCTCCCAGTCCGCTGGCCAGATCCGACAGCCCGCCCAGATCTATTCCCGCAAGCTCACCCCCTACACTGAGGGCGCCGCTGTACAGATCCTGGATCTGATTGTCAAAGCATTCCAGAAGCTCATCCTGATCCAGATTATTCAGCGCATGCTCCATCTTTTCTATTGTATCCTCCGGAGTGCCGGACTTAATAAATACCACGTAAAGGATGGACGCGATAGCGATCAAAGCCACCGCGATCAGCGCCAGAATTTTCAGGCTTACCGCTTTGTGAGCTGCCCGGACTCCTGCCCCCACCGCCCGCTGAGATAGATCAGCCGCATGAGCAGCTCCCTGGACAAATGCTCCTCCTGCCGAATTCCCTCCGAAACTGCCTCCGGAAATTCCCTGAGCAGGAAATCCATTCCGGACCCCCGGGCCATAATTTCCTGCCGGACCCCAGGCGCCGCCGGAATATCCAGCCGGACCGGCAGCCCCTCCGGAATTCCCCGATGGGCCGTACCCCCCTGCACCGCTCTGTGGGCCGTATCCCTGAAATCCTCCCTGCGGGCCCTGAACCGGACCCTGGCTGAAGTTTCCGGACATTCCCCCCGCCCCTTGGCCGGAGTTCCCCATCATCCCATAGGCCGGCCCCTGGCCAGCGCTTCCGGGCGGACTCTGGTTCCGATTCCCCGACGGCCCGCAGGATGTGCCTCCGCCGGCGCTTCCATTCCCCGGCGGGCTTCCGTTTCCGCCCTGTGGGTTTCCTCTAATCATATTCCCGCAATGAGGACAGTATATCTGTCCCGGTAAGATTTGTTTTCCGCAATTTGTACAAAACATCGTATCTTCCCCCGTCAACACGCTTTCTCGTCTCGTATGTTGGGCATTTATCCGCGCGAATTTCAAAATTTCAGATATCTTTTCATAACTTCCCGGTTAAAATGTGCCGTTTAGAGCAACCGTAAAATATAAAAATTTTCTAAAATAAGCATGGTTAAATTATAAAAATATTATGTTCTTTTGTCAAGAAAAGTCTGCCTCATCATATACTGCGGCAGTTCATCCATCAGGCCCGGATCTTCCGGCAAATCCGGCTTTTCTCTGCACACGCAGCTCCTGTCTGAAGCCTGCCGGGTACCCCCTCCCCATCAAAACGGGAAAACCGAATCCCCCAGGAAAACCCTCACATCCTGTCTTCTCATTCTGCAGACGGAAGAACAGCTGCCGCCGCACTGTCTCTGATACCGAATTTCTTCCATCTTTCATCCCGGATGACTCCGTCAAAATCCATTCCGTATCCGAAATCATACACATGGCCTTCCTCATCCCGGTAACATTCCATGTCAAAGGCCACGTCTTCTGCCTGCCGTTCCACCGTCTCCATATCCGCGGGCATCTGTACCGGCAGCAGACCGCAGGGCTGAAATCTTCCGGTGATCACATCCAGGACTGCCTCCGGGGAAACCCCGTATTCCAGCAGGATACTGTCGGCATAAGGCTCCAGCTCGCCCATTACCATGGGATTCTTCACCGTGATCACCAGGATCACCGGCTTGTCTCCCATCTGCTTTCTGGTCTCCAGCACCAGCTCCAGGTCCTCCTCATTGGCGGCTGTATTCCATTTGTCCCGGTAGCCTCTGTCGGTAAAATCCTCCAGCGGATCGCCCCCTGCCAGACTCTCCCCTCTGGCAGCTTTCGCCTGATACGGACGGTACTGAAGCGTCACAGGAACGTAGCCGTTTCCTCCCGCTTCCCGGTCCCTGGGAGAATAGCCGTTGGAAATGGGAGATGTGATAAAGCAGATGGCCGCATCCGCTTCCCGGGGGCTCTCCACCGGCACAAAATACCGGGGCAGCGCTCGTTTGGCGCCCGGTTCCACCGTTCTCTCCGGTGTGGGATGGCTCATAAAATCCAGATAAGACCGGATATGCCGGTTGGGCACATACACCTTGATCCCTTCCTTTAAGGGGAGCGTCCTGTTTTTATTTTTCACCATGGTCACGGACCGAAGCTGGGAAAGGTATCCCTTCTCCACAAAATCTTTGCGTCCCACCGTCTCCAGGGATTTTTCCAGATCCAGATACGGATTTTCAAAAAGCCCTGTGCGGAATATGTTCAAAAGAAGCCGATACGCGGATCTCCGGAAACGCTGCTCCATGGCGTCTCTTCCGTACTTTTCACAGCCCATGCGAAACGCTTCCAGAACAGGAGCGGCATCGTTGTTTCCCCCGAACTGATCCACTCCCGCTTCCAGGGCCTTCAGATGTCTCTCCGCCTCCGTCAGCTGCTCTACGCCCCAGCATTTTCCGGCAAATTCCTCTTCCGTCCTGCCGGTGTCATGGGTGATGCCCCAGTCCGTGCACACCACGCCGTCGTATCCCAGCTCCTCCCTCAGCAGATCCCCAATGATATACCGGCTGTAGGAATTTCCCACATTTTCTCCATACTTTTCGTCCATGCCCCAGGAAATGGTATAGTAGGGCATCACCGCCGACGCCTTTCCTGTCTTCCCCTTCAGCGCGAAGGCTCCCTGGGAAAACGGCTTCAGATGCTCCCAAAAATTCTTTCCCGGATAGACCGCGTACTTTCCATAGGCGTAATGGGCGTCCCTTCCGCCCTCACACATTCCGCCGCCGGGGAAATGCTTCACCATGGTGTTGACGCTGTCCTCTCCCCAGCCGTCTTCAGCCCCCTCCGTGGTCTGAAATCCGTCGCAGTACGCCTGCGTCATCTCCACCGTCATCTGCGTATGCTCTCCGAAGGTATCCGCAAAGCGCATCCACCGGGGCTCTGTGGCCAGATCGATCTGAGGAGAAAGAGCCGTGGTGATCCCCAGGGCACGGTATTCCGCCGAGGCTGTTTTTCCAAACTCCTTTACCTGCTCCGGATCAAAGGCCGCCGTCAGTCCTATCCCGTTGGCCCACTTGGAGATGGGTTCCCCTGAGGAGGCTATGTATTCCGCCTCTGATCCTGTGGTGTGTCTGGGATCAGAGCTGTTGTTGATGGGGATTCCAAATCCGGTATTTTCCGCCAGTGCCTGCATCCCGTTGTTCCACCGGACCGCCGTCTCCGTATCCTGAAGACCGTTCACCAGAACGTGGCGGACCCTGGCCTCTGTTACGAATTTTTTCTGCTGGTCCGTCAGATCCCAGGGCCTGGCGCCGCTTTCGCCAAAGGATTTTCCCTGATAGGTACCGCCGAACGCCCCCTTCGGATCTGCTGCGGGAACCATCTGATGAGCGCTGTACAGCATCAGCCCGGCAATATCCTCGATGGAAATCCGTTTTGCCAGATCCTCCGCCCTCTCCTCGAAGGACAGCCTCCAGTCCTCATAGGGCAGAAGCCGGCCGCACCCGGAAAAATCCTTGAACGCATAGCCGTCTTCTGTCAGGATCTTCACCCTGCTTCCATCTGAGATCCCCAGGATCTTTCCGTTTTCATTTTCAATGAGACAGTATCCGTCCTTCTGCCTTTTCTTCCATTTCTTCATATCTGTGTTCTGTTCCTTTCCCCTTTCCCTTTGCCGCTCGTTTCCTGTCCCGCCGTCCTCACTTTATTCCCGCAGGCAACGGGCCAAGCGGACATGCCTGCATGTCCATTTGGCGGCGCTGTGTGCCGTTTCCTTCTTTTTCAGTGCTGAACATCCTGCTCCGCCATCTCCTTCATCAGGTCAAAAGGCGGCAGGATTTCATCGATCATCCGGTACAGTTCATCATCATAACGCTCCTGAAGCCGGCATACCTCATCGAAAATCATGGAGGGCTCCCTCTCTTCTGTCACCGGTTCCCACACCAGAGTTTCCAAAGAAGGATCTCCCGTTCTGGCAAAGGCCCCCAGAGCCCCTGCCATCTGCGCCTCCAGCCGTTCACTCACCCCGGGCATCCCGCAGATCTCCACCTTGTCCGTGTTGTGAAAGAAAAACGGGATATCGGAACAGTGCCATGCCGGCTTTCCTCCCTGAATGGGAAATTCCAGAGTAAAGTTATAGAGAAAGGTGCCCGCTCCTCTTCCCTCTGCATGAAGCTTTGCCAGCCGCCGGGAGGGCTGCCGCATCACTCTGTCTATGCAGAGCACGTCCAGGATATGCTTCCCGGGATAAGTCTCCTTAAAGCAGCGGATGATCTCCTGCGTACGGTTCCCATATACCTTCTCCAGAATTTTTTCCGACTCATCCTCTGAAAGGGTCCGCTTATCGTACTGTGCCGGCCGGAAAGAAAACTCCCCGAACACAGACCCGAGCATCATGGGGATCGCATACCCCCGCTCTCTCATGCCGTATTCCAGAGGATTTCCCCTGTAATAATCCCCGGCCAGAGGACCTCCTCCCACATAGCCGCCCCGGGCGGCAACCGCAGGACTTACCTTTTTATACGCTTCTGCCAGATCACTGTACGGCACTGTCTCCAGCTCCTCCGCCCGGCTGCATCCCAGCTCCTTTAAAAGCGCCTCCACGATTTCTCTGCCGTCTCCCCGGCAGGTGGGAAGGATCTCTTTGCATCCCACACCGCTCATGATCATCACTTTCTGGAACAGCCCGTCCGCCTCAGGGATCTGGATCAGATCCGCTGCCTTCATTCCGCCTCCCGACTGTCCGAAAACGGTGATATTTTCCGGATCACCGCCGAAAATTCCGATGTTGTCCTTCACCCACCGCAAAGCCGCAACCAGATCCCCGTGGCCTGCATTTCCCGAATTCTTATATTTTTCTCCAAAGGGCTCCAGATCCAGATATCCCAGGATATTCAGCCTGTGGTTGACGGAAACCACCACCACATCCTCCGCCATGCAGAGATTATATCCGTCATAAGCCACCTGTTCTATGGAGGATCCCGCCGTATATCCGCCCCCGTGGAGCCATACCAGAACCGGATTTTCCGCTTTTTTATCCAGTGTTTTTGTCCAGATGTTCAGATTCTGGCAGTGCTCATCCTGCAGCCAGTAGCGATGAGGGACCAGCATCTCTCCGCTGGGTCTCTCCTGATCCATCAAAGGACACACATAGCCGTAAGAGGTGGCATCCCACACTCCCTCCCACACGTACGGCCCGGGCATCTGAAATCTGTCCGCATACGCATAAGGAATACCCTTGAAAATATACTCCTCTCCATAAAAATATCCTTTCACCTTTCCCGATGAGGTTTCCAGCACCGGGACACTGTCATACCGAAATTCCTTCACAGCCAGTCCTCTCCTCCTTCTCCTGACAGACCTGATCAGATAGGGAAATTCCCTTCCTCTATCCGATCAGACAGAGATCAAATGATATTCCAATTATACCGCATTCCATTTTTGCTCTCAATATCTATTGTGACAGGTGGTGCTTCCGTCCTGCAGCAGTTCAGCCTTGATGATTTCTTGCTATTCTCTGAGCCGCATGATAAAATTGTGAGCAGACGAAGGCTTCTCTATGCAAAAGGATGGCAGGAAAGCCGAAAGGCCAGACCGCCGGAAAAAAGGAAAACGCCGTCCCAAGCCCAGGGATGCCTGATATCAGGGAACTCGGGAAGCTCCTTTGGAGGAAAAGAAAGAGATGTGCCCGGCATTCACAAAACCAAAAACATTCAGGAGGACATAGCAATGAGAAAAAATCTGGGAGCAAAACCATGGACGTATCCGCAGCCGGTATTTATCATCGGCAGCTATGATGAGGAAGGAAAGGCAAATGCGATGAATGCGGCCTGGGGCGGCATAAGCTGTGACACGGAGCTGTGCCTATGCATCAGCGCCGGTCATAAGACAACGGAAAATATCCTGAAAAGAAAAGCTTTCACCGTGAGCATGGCAACGTCCGGCCAGATGACAGCCTGCGATTATGTGGGTATCGTTTCAGGAAAAAACACTCCGGATAAGATGGAAAAGGCCGGCTTTCATACCACAAAGGCGGAATTCGTGGATGCGCCGGTCATTGAAGAACTTCCGATGACACTGGAGTGCCGGCTGATCAGCTACGACCCGGAAAGCTGCCATCTTTTTGGAGAGATCGTCAATGTGAGCGCTGACGAAAGCATTCTGACAGATGGGAAAATTGACATAAAGAAGCTTTCTCCCATCACCTTTGACCCGGTGGGAAATGCATATCATGTGATCGGTGAGAAAGTGGGGAATGCCTTTCATGACGGAGCGGAATTAAAAAAATAACAAAACGTAACAGTTCAGCCTTCCGGCTTCACTGTTACAAATGTATGCACACAGGCTGCGATTTTCGCAGCTTGGCGCCCGCAAATCTCGGGATCACGCTGCGAATGCAGCGTGACACCTCGCGGGACATTGGAAGGCAGAACTGTTACAACAAAGCTGCTCTGTCAAACCCTTCATCTACTGAAAAGAGGCCGGGTATTTTCGGCCTCTTTTCAACTTAATCTTTACTAAATTTTACAGAATTTCTCCGCATGTCTTCAAATATCAAACCTCTGCAAAATGTTTCTCCTCACTCCGCTCTCCGCAGTCTCACCGCCATATACTGCCTGGAGGGAAGCTCCACCCGGAATTTTCCCTTATGGCGTCCGGCGCTCTCAATGGTCATATTCCAGGTATCGATCACCTCCACGTCGAACTCTGTCTCATCATCCACATGGAATTCCCTGAAGGACGGACGCATAAAGCTGTAGTAATAGAGATAATAGCTCTTCACCGGCTGATTGTATTCGCTCTCCGGCACCGCGCATACGCTGTCCCACTCCTGAAGCTGGGGAGCCAGCCCCAGCCCCGGCGTTTCACACAGGATCCTGTGGAGGAATTTCACCCGCTTCCAGCTTTCTCCGTGAAGAGTGCCTCCATGGGACCACCACAGTACATGATCCGGATTCACAAAGGTCTCCCCGTGGCCCGGATAGCCTCCTCTTACGGCGCCCTCCCAGAACCTGCGGATCATCTCCTCTCCGGTGATATTTCCCCAGCCGAACTGAATATTTCCCTCATAGGCGATCTCATCCAGCACCACAGGCTTGCGGTACCTCTCCCGGAACTGATCTGTCAGCTCCGCTCCCTTATACAGATCCTGCCGCTGAATACTGCAGTGGGTGATCCAGGGACGGCTGTGGTCGTACATGTTCCGGCAGTTGTGGATGGAACGGGGATGCCCGTAGGGGTCGTCCTGGCAGATGATCCGGGCATACCGCTCCCAGTCCTCCAGAGATTTCTGCGGCATCAGATCGTACTCATTGGCCAGAGACCACCATACATTCCGGAAAGCGGCAAACCGGGCGATCACATAATGCCAGTACAGATCGTCCTGTTCCTTTGTCATGCAGGAAAATCCCCACCGGTCATAGGGATGCATCACGATCAGATCCGCCTGGATCCCCAGTTCTCCCAGCCTCCGGATACAGGACTCGATATGGCGGAAATGTTCCGGATGAAACCTGGTAAAATCCCAGTGGTTCCCCTCCGCCATGCCATTATATTCATTGAAATTCTCCACCGTCAGCACGCTGCTGTCCATGGGTGTTCCCTCATAGGGATACGACCGGGGCTCACCCAGATTATATGCGTAGTGCTTGGGAAAGATACAGAAACGGATCTTATTGAATCCCGCCTCCTCCAGACTTTTCAGCGTTTTTTCAATCTGCTCATCCGACTGCAGTTCCCACACATAGCAGGTGGTTCCCACCGAATAGTAGGGCGTTCCGTCCTCATACGCAAAGTGGAACGTATTGGCCACCCTCACAGGCCCGTGATTTGCCGGCCCGGCAGCCGTCACCCAAAAGGCTCCGGAGACGCTGTCCTCCAGGAAGTCCCCCTCCAGCCGGAACCTGTATTCTCCCTCAAAGGACGGCATAAACCGCACCCGGTACACCCCGTCTCCGTCATAGAAGCCCTTTGCGGTCACCGACTCCTCCGGTCCCTGAAAATGCCCCTGTATCCAGTGCTCTGTAAAGGGATTTCCCTCTGAAGGGCCGCTGACCGCAGCTTCAAACACACCCCACCGTTCCACAGTTTTCTCATAATTCACCATGCTCATCTGTAAAATCCTCCCATTTTTCCCATAATCCCAGCTTATCCTGTCACCATACGGACAGCCCGTTTCCAGCCTTCATACTTCTCCCGTCTCATCTGATCCTCCATCGCCGGAAGGAAATCCGTATACGTCAGGTTCCTGAAAACTTCATTGCCATAAAATCCCATTCCCAGTCCCGCCGCGTACGCGGCTCCGATCCCGGAAAGCTCCTCCGCCCGGGGCACCAGGACCCTGGAATTCAGGATATCGCTCTGAAACTGCATCAGCCACTGATTTCTCGTAGGTCCACCATCTACCCGCAGCTCCGTTTTTTCAATCCCCGATTCCTCCTGCATCAGCCGGACAATATCCGTGATCTGATAGGCGATGCACTCCAGACCTGCCCGTACCAGCTCATTTTTTCCGGTGGTCCTGCTCATTCCGCAGAATGCCGCCAGCACGTCGCTTCTCCAGTAGGGCGCTCCCAGGCCGGAAAATGCCGGTACAAGACAGGTGCGGTCCTCCGGGTTTGCCTTTGCCGCCATTTCTCCGGACAGAGCCGGATCCTCCAGGATCCCCACCTGATCCTTCAGCCAGGTGATCACGGCTCCCGTATAATTGATATTTCCCTCCAGCACATACTGCACTTTTCCCCCCAGTTTCCAGGCCAGGGAGGTGACCACTCCCCGGCAGGAGAACACCGGCCGCTCCCCGGTATTCATCATAATGGAAGATCCCGTCCCATAGGTGGCCTTCATCATTCCCTCCGACAGGCATCCCTGTCCCAGAAGCGCTCCGTGGGAATCTCCCAGGACACTGTGGACGGGCACCGGGCGGGGAAGCACTCCTTCAAAATCCGTCTCCCCGAACCATCCGTCCGAATCCGTAAGCTTTGGAAGGCAATCCACAGGGATCCCAAAGCTGCCGCACAGCTTTTCATCCCAGGACAGCTTCTTAAGATGGAAAAGCTGCGTCCGGGAAGCGTTGGAGTAATCCGTCCGGAACTCTTTTCCACCGGTCAGCCGGAAAATCAGGAAGCTGTCCACATTTCCACAGCAGATATCCCCATTTTCCGCGGCCTTTTTTACTCCGTCCACATTTTCAAAGATCCAGGCCAGCTTGGCCGCGGAAAAATACGGGGAAAGGGGAAGCCCGCTGCGGCGGCGGATCTCATCGGCCAGTCCCTGCGCCTGCAGTCTGTCACAAATCTCCTTTCCTCTGGCGCACTGCCATACAATGGCATTGTACACCGGTTTTCCCGTCCTTCTGTTCCAGGCAACAGCAGTCTCCCTCTGGTTGCTGATCCCCACTCCCGCGATATTTTCTCCGGGTATTCCGGTCTTTTCCAGGAGTTTTTTCACCACTTCAATGGTATTTTTATAGATTTCCTCCGGGTCATGCTCCACCCATCCCCTTTGATCGATCTTCTGGGCGTGAGCCTTGTCCGTTCTGGCAAGCAGCCGGCCTTCCCGGTCAAACATCATGGCCTTGGTTCCCTGGGTGCTCTGGTCTATTCCGATCAAGTACCTGTCCATCATACCAGCTCCATCACCTTTCCCGCAATCCCTTCCGCGTTCAGCCCGTAATGATCAAATACCTCCCGGGAGGTTCCTGTGATCACCGGGGCATCCGGAAGCGCCATGTTCACCACAGTTCTGGGACACCATTCCCCCACCACCTGGGACACCATGGATCCCAGACCGCCGAAGGGGGAATGCTCCTCCACGGTTACCACTGCCCTGGCATTCCTGGCCGCCCGGATCACGGCTTCCCGGTCCAGAGGCTTTACACAGTACATATCCAGCACCGTCGCCTGTATCCCCCGCTCCGCCAGAAGCCCTGCCGCGTCCAGAGCGGGACGCACCATCTCTCCGCAGGCGATGATGGCCGCATCCTCTCCTTCCCGGAGCCAGGTGGCTTTGTCCATCTCAAAGGGAGTGTTCTCCTCCGTATAGATGTCCTCCACCGGATTTCTCCCCACCCGGACATATGCCGGCTTCGTATCCGCAAGCAGCGCCTCCGTCAGCTTCCGGGTCTGATGCCTGTCGCTGGGAAGGTACACCCGCATATTGGGGATGGCAGCCATGGCGGCGATATCCTGGGCGGAATGATGGCTCATCCCCAGAGCTCCGTAGCTGATCCCTCCGCTGATCCCGATCAGCTTCACATTGGTGTTGGAATACGCCACATCCACCTTGGCCTGTTCATAGCTTCTGGTGGTGAGAAAACAGGCAGGAGAGGCGGCAAAGGGCTTCTTTCCGCACTTGGCCAGCCCTGCCGACACGCTCACCAGATTCTGTTCGGCGATCCCCATCTCCACAAACTGCCCGGGAAATTTTTCCGCAAAAGGCGCCAGGGAAGCGCTCCCCCGGGAATCGCTGCACAGGACCACCAGATCCTTATCCTGTCCGGCATGCTCCATCAGCACCTGACAGATGGCCTGCCGGTTGGGAATCCTGTTGGGGGTGTTTTCCGTCTTTGCCGCTCCCTGGGTTTCTCCTCCATTTTCCTGAGCCTTCCAAATCCTGTCACTCATCCGCGCTTCCTCCTTTCTCCCGCTCCATACACTCTGCGGCCCGCTCTCTTTCCTCCAGATCCTTCATGATCTGCTGATATTCTTCCTGGGAGGGAACCTTATGGTGCCATCCCGCTTTGTTTTCCATCACCGGAGAGCCGCAGCCCTTCACTGTATCGGCCACGATCACCGAAGGCTTTCCCTTGCACTGTCTTGCTCTGGAAAATGCCTCCCGCAGCGCCCGGATATCGTTTCCGTCTGCCGTGATCACATTCCATCCGAAGCTGGACCAGCGTTCTTTCTGTACATCCTGGCTCATCACATCCTCCGTATTTCCGGAGATCTGCAGCCGGTTCCGGTCCACCACCGCGCAGAGATTATCCAGATGATAGTGACCGGCGGCCATGGCTCCCTCCCACACAGAGCCTTCCGCCAGTTCCCCGTCGCCCATCACCACATACACCCGGTTCTTCCTGCCGTCCATCCGGCAGGCCAGGGCCATTCCCACACACACCGGGAGCCCGTGTCCCAGAGAACCGGAATTCATCTCGATCCCCGGTAGCTTGTTGTTGGGATGTCCGATAAAAGGAGAACCGAATTTTGAAAATTTCTCCAGCACCTCCTTAAGCGGGAAAAATCCCTTTTCCGCCAGCACCGCGTAATATGCCTCCACAGAATGTCCCTTGCTCAGAACGAAAAGGTCTCTGTCAGGGTCCTCCTGATTTTCCGGGGAAATGTTCATCTCCTCAAAATACAGCTCCGTCAGAATATCCATCACGCTCATATCCCCGCCGATATGGCCTCCCTTTCCGGCCATCACGATATTCACCGCGTCTTTTCTCAGCTTATAGGCCTTAGCCTGTAAATTTTCCATATTCTCACCTCTGCTTTCCCGGATGATAGATGGCTTCCTGCACCTGCTCCTGGATGGGATCGTACAGATCCGGCTTCACTCCGATATACCTGCAGGCTTCATAGAGAACGGGGACCACATCCCGGTGGATTCCCACACAGTGATGAATGTACGGTCCGCAGACCAGCTTGTTTTCCAGCCGGGGGAGATTCTCCACCTCCACCCATACATAGGTGCCTTTGGTATACGGCCCCTCCACCCCTCTGGCATGGCCCAGCAGCAGGGAGTACTCCCCTTTGTCCCCGTCAAACCGGCACAGCGTCATGTCCCCGTGCTTTGCCTCCGCCTCCACAGCTCCCGGATGATCAAAGGCCAGAGGATATCCGATCCTGGGCTTCTCCCTGGCTACGGAAATCGGCCAGGGGCCGCAGTGCTGCAGAAGCTCTCCGTTCTCATTGTCCGGATGGCGCACTGTCCAGTCGGCAAAGAAGGACCGCGCCTCTCCCAGCGCCGCCGCCTCGGCCATCAGAGCGGTCACCGCTCCATGGATATCCGTCTCACAAACCACCGGGAAGCCCTCCTCATTCAGCAGGGCATTGGCCGCGCACGGCATGATCCCCAGCTCACTCTGCAAAGCGTTCCAGCACTGGATCGCTCCCGCATTGCATCCATACCGGTCGGCCAGACGCCGGATGGCCACCTTCAGCGCCGCCACCTTCCAGAGTTCTTCCTCCTTCACCTGGATTTCCATATGCTCCCTGCAGTACTCCACCACCCTGGCAGCTTCCGTCTTTTCCTCCAGCGCCTGATGAACCTGGGCGGTCAGCTCCGGAAGGGGGACGGGAGCAAGCTGGATATTGAACTTTTCCAGCAGCTCTCCTTCATTGCACATGGTGGACCAGAAATCAAAAGGTCTGGGGCCGATCTGCAGGATCCTGATATGGCGGAAGGTCTTCACCACATTGCAGACCGCCTGAAAATTCCGGATTCCCAGGGCAAATGCCTCATCCTCCAGTCTGCAGTTGGTCAGATAGGTAAAGGGCACCTGAAATCTGCGCAGTACCTTGCCGGTGGCAAAAAGTCCGCACTGGCTGTCCCTCAGCCGTACCCCCTTCTCATCCGGCCGCTCGTCCCTGGGGCCCCAGAGAAGCACCGGCACATTCAGTTCCTTTGCCAGCCTAGCGCAGACATACTCCGTGCCGAAATTGCAGTGGGGAAGAAACAGTCCGTCCACCTGCTCCCTCCGGAACTTCTCAATGATGGCCGGAAGGTCCCTGTCGTCATACAGAAGTCCCTCCTCATTGATATCCCGGATATCCGCAAACCTTACATCCAGCTCCTTAAGCCGCTTCTCCGTCAGTCTGGCATACTTCAGCGCGTCCGGCGCACTGAAAATACTTCTTCTGGTGGGCGCCACACCCAATGTAATCCCTTTCATCCTTCAGTCCTCCATACACGAATTAAGTAAATTTTACTTAATTATTAAATTCTTTATCCATGATTATACTTAACAGTTTTAGGAAAGTCAATTTAATTTTACTAAATTTATTTAAATCGTTTAGTCATCATTTACTCAATACAGTTGACTGATTCAGGAAAATCGGGTATGATAACCAGAGAGAAAAGCAGAGAAAAAGCCTCGGAAATATATGCCGAAAGGCACACAGGAGAAATGATATGATAATTTCAGCAAAAGAGCTGGCACAGCGATTAAATATATCAGCGGCCACAGTATCCATGGTTCTGAACAACAAACCGGGAATCAGCGAAAAAACCCGGCAAATGGTGCTGGAGGCGGCCAGAGAATTCGGATATCAGCCCTCCAGGAAGCAGGAAGAAGCGCCTTCCAAAGGCACGATCCAGTTCGTGATCTATAAAAAGCACGGCGCCATCGTCACTGACACGCCTTTTTTTTCTCAGGTGACAGAGGGTATCGATGCAGGGTGTAAGGAAGCAGGATATGAACTGCAGATATTTTATTTTTATGAGACGGAGGATCCGGAAGCCCAGCTTTCCGCTCTCCGGGAAAAGAACTGCCAGGGGATCCTGCTACTGGGTACGGAGATGACCACTGATTTTTTTCCACAGTTCATGAAGCTCAATCTTCCCATTGTAGTGCTGGACACCTATTTTGAAGAACTGAACTGTGATTCCGTTCTGATCAATAATGTGCAGGGAGCTTACCTGGCCACCAATTACCTGATCTCCAACGGCCTGACAAAGACAGGATACCTGCGTTCCTCCTGTCCCATCGGCAATTTCCAGGAACGGGCGGACGGATATTACAAAGCATTGCGCCATCACGATCTTTCCACCAGCCATCCTTACGTCCACAGACTTACCCCCTCTATGGAAGGGGCCTATCTGGATATGAAGCGGATCCTGGAAAAAGGGGCCGAGACCGCCGATGCCTACTTTGCGGACAATGATCTTATCGCTGCCGGAGCCATGCGGGCTTTTCGCGAAAAAGGGTTCCGGATCCCGGAGGATATCTCCATCATCGGTTTCGATGATATGCCGATCTGTGATTTTCTGGAGCCCGGACTTACCACCATGAATGTTCCCAAACAACGCCTGGGCCGCCTGGCAGTGGAACGTCTGGTGGCAAAGCTGTCCAGAAATTCCGAAACTCCCGTGAAGATCGAGGTATCTCCCCAGCTCCGCATAAGGCGCAGCGTAAAAATATCAGGCACAAATTAAAAAAGGGAGCGCGCCGGCATATCGATATGCTCCCCGATATGCCGGCGCTCCCCTTTTTCTTTTTCAGAAATTAATAGTTCCCTGCAGCCAGATGATCCCCTTAAACCGTCTTCCCGGCTGGGGAATTCCCATCAGATCTTTCTGATTGATGCAGACGTCAAACTGCATATCATTGCAGAGGATCGTAAGCTGATACAGTTTTTCACCTGTCCAGGTATTCTTTACCTCTGCCACTTCTTCGATCTCTCCCATCACGTTATACCGGTCGCACTCCATACCATATGGCATGAAGTAGGAATCCACGATGGAAAAAATATCCTCCTTGCCAATCCTTCGGGAAATCATGGAATATGTATCCATGTCCTCCATTGTCAGGCTTTCCATTGCATCCTCATTTCCCTTCCGGGCTTCGTAGAGAAGCTGGCTTCTTTTCTGCACACTCTGGCGTTCCTTTTCCATCTGCTCCACGTTTTTCATAATGGGCAGAAGCACCTTCCCCTCCAGAGAGAGAGCAGAAAGCGTCAGCGTGGTTCTGGTCTGTCCCAGAGTTCCTTTTCCTTTTTCCCGAAGATACTGGCCCGCATTCTGCAGATAAAAGATCAGAGTCACACCGATCCGCACATCATCGCAGGCCCCCGCAAAGGACTCCTTCTCCGCATGGCGCTCTACGATCACATCCTCACCGGTGGTGATCCCGGTTCCCCGAAAATACGGAAAACAATACTCTGGCTGGAATTCATCATTCTCATCATATGATCCACAGACCGTAATCCCGCTGTCATATCCGTAATCCTTGGAAATCTCCGCAAAAATCCTGTTATTCCCCTCATCAATTACCAGCTTTTCATCGCAGGAGTTTATCACATCCTGGATCAGACGGTCCGTTTCCCGCTTTCCGTGGATATCAGAAAAACCAACCGCTCGAAGATAGCTGTGCATCAGCGCACCTCCTTCCTGTTGTTCCGGCCGTCCTCCCCGGAGAATCCCAGTATTTCTTTCCGCAGACAACGAACCAGGCGGACTGCCTGCCAGTTCCTTTTGCGCCGCTGTATGCCCGCCAGCATACCTTCAGCGCCCGCCCAAACAGATTGCAGATCCACCGCGAAGATTAAAGATTCCGCCGCTTTGGGGCATCGCGAATACGGCCTCCCTTTGCCCGCAGCGGGATCTTTGATGTAGTTTACATAATTTTTTGACATAATTCATTTACATAATTTATTCCCAGCAATGCCCCAAACGGGTATGCCCATAGCGGAGCGGAGACCGCTGCGGGCCGGCGGCACGCGTTCAGCTCCCGCCGTTTCAGTGTTTGGGCACAATTTTCTCCACACCGCCCATATACGGCTGAAGAGCCTTGGGAATATTCACACTTCCGTCTTCATTCAGATTGTTCTCCAGAAACGCGATCAGCATACGCGGCGGAGCCACAACGGTATTATTCAGTGTATGCGCAAAATACTTTCCATGTTCTCCGCTTACACGGATCTTCAGCCTTCTGGCCTGAGCATCTCCCAGATTGGAGCAGCTTCCCACCTCAAAATATTTTTTCTGTCTGGGAGACCACGCCTCCACGTCTATGGATCTTACCTTCAGATCAGCCAGATCTCCGGAACAGCATTCCAGAGTTCTCACCGGTATATCCAGGCTTCTGAACAGCTCCACCGTGTTCTGCCACAGCTTATCAAACCACATTCTGCTGTCCTCCGGTCTGCATACCACGATCATCTCCTGTTTTTCAAACTGGTGGATCCGGTATACGCCCCTTTCCTCCAGTCCATGAGCTCCTTTTTCTTTACGGAAGCAGGGAGAATAGCTGGTCAGAGTTCTGGGAAGAGTATCCTCCGGAAGAATGGTGTCGATAAACTTGCCGATCATGGAATGCTCGCTGGTTCCGATCAGATACAGATCCTCTCCTTCGATCTTGTACATCATGGAATCCATCTCTGCAAAGCTCATTACTCCTGTGACCACATCACTGCGGATCATAAACGGCGGCACACAGTAGGTAAATCCTTTGTTGATCATGAAATCTCTGGCGTAGGAGATTACAGCCGAATGGATCCTGGCAATATCCCCCATAAGATAATAAAATCCGTTTCCAGCCACCTTCCGGGCGCTGTCCAGGTCCAATCCGTCAAAGGATTCCATGATCTGAGCGTGGTAAGGAATCTCATAGTCCGGCACCACCGGATCTCCAAAGCGTTCCACCTCCACATTCTCACTGTCATCCTTTCCGATGGGCACCTGCGGATCAATGATATTGGGGATCATCATCATGATCCTGCGCAGTTCCTCCTCGACTTCCTTTTCCCTGGCAGACAACTCCTCGATCCTGGCTCCGGATGCAGCCACCTGCTTCTTCACCTCTTCTGCCTCTTCCTTCTTTCCCTGCCCCATCAGCGCACCGATCTGCTTGGAAATCTTATTCTTATTGGCCCTGAGAGCTTCTACCTCCTGTTTGATCTCCCTGTTTTCCCTGTCCAGAGCGATCACCTGGTCTACCAGCTCCAGTTTGCTGTCCTGAAATTTTTTCCGGATATTCTCCTTAACCGCTTCCGGATTTTCCCTTACGAACTTTATATCTAACATATATTCCTCCCTGTATCCTTCCTTCCGGCAGAACCCCGCCGCAGAAACATTGGTCGCCTATTTGCGATTAGCTTATTTTATAATAGTATTCCCTATTTTTCAAGTATTATCTTGTACCATTTCTCTGTCCGCCCCCTCTGTCCGTTCATCCGGCTCCAAACGCTCCGGATGGATATGCGGATGGATCCGGGAGTCAAAGACCCCGCAGCAAGCTACGGGGTATCAAACTTGCAGCGCAGCAGAGCTGCGGGGTATTTGGTCTTCGCTTCGCTGCGGTCGGCGCTAACCGTGTGCCGCTGGCACACAGCGCCCCTCGCGGCAGGTCTCCGTTCCACTTCGGTCGGCGCTAGACGTGTGCCACCGGCACACAGCGCCGCCAAATGGACATGCAAGCATGTCCGCTTGGCTCGTTGCCCGCGGGAATAAAAACCCTTCCCAAAGTACAAATTCCCCCGAAATTGTTTCCATGGTACCGGAAGGTTTGGCCAAATATTTTCTTGCATCAGGTCTTTGCCCTGCTCCGTCCCGTATCGTTTCATACGAGTCGTATCTTTTGTTTCATACAAGCCGCATCCTTCATTTCAGTTTACATAATACATTAACCATAATCATCCATACAAAAAGTCCCAAAGCCATGCTGACTGCGTCTGCCGGGACGCCATGACTTTGGGACATGTTATCATTCTATTCAGTTTCATTGAAATGCACAGCGTTTCTCAGCGCATCTGTCTCCTCCGAACTCAGCAGCGTGTAAGATTCTCCCTTTACAATCTCTTTAATATAGAAGAAACAATTATCCCTGCTGTGTATTGCATTGAGGATAAATCCTGTATTCTCCGAATCCAGCATAGCCAAAGCAAAACTCAGCTTTCCGCCCACATCGTCAAAGGCATCATATTTTACAATTCCATACTTTGTAGGACTTTTTTTGATAATGCTTTTCAGCCGCCGGATCTCCATACTGTTGTCATCATTGGCCCAGGATACCCTCTCAAAATCCTTCAGTTTCTGGTTAAACATTTTCTCCAGACTCTGTCCGTCAGCTCCCTTCATAAACATGGCATATTTGCGATTCAACCGGTGCATAGACAGCGATACATTCAGAAACAGCACAATGAGAATCAACACCAGAACCATAAGTAAAAGAACTAGAATTCCCTGGTCGATCCCTATTCTTGCAAACAATTCATCCATATGTATTTCCCCTTATCTGATAGACTCAAACAATTCAATCAATCGTTCCAACTCCGCCTGCGAATAGTATTCAATCTCTATCTTCCCCTTATTTTTCCCTTTTTGATGGATTGCCACCTTGGTACCTACAATAGACTTTATTTTTTCCTCCAGCCCCTGGTAGACCGCTTCCATCTGCGCATCCGTCTCCTTGGGTTTGGCAATCTTGGGATTCAAAAGCATTTTTACCAGCTTTTCCGTCTCCCGTACGCTTAATTTTTCATCAAAAATTTTCTGGGCCGCCAGATATTGCTGTTCCCCATCATCAATGGCCAGCAGAGCTCTGGCATGTCCTGTGGAAATCATCTCGTCAATTACCATCTTCTGCACCCGTTCATCCAGTTTCAGAAGACGAATGGAATTTGTGACAGCCGTTCTGCTTTTGGATACCCTCTCCGCAATCTCATCCTGTTTCAGATGAAATTCTTCCATCAGCCGCCGATAGGCCAGTGCTTCCTCTATTGGATTCAGATCTTCTCTCTGAATATTTTCTATCAGAGAAATTTCCACGACTTCCTGATCCGTAAATTTTTTGATGATCACCGGAACTTCTTTGATTCCTGCCAGTTTGGCAGCTCTCCACCGTCTCTCTCCGGCAATAATCTCATAATATCCATCCTTTTTCTGCACCAGAAGAGGCTGCAGAATACCGAACTGTCGGATAGATTCTGCCAATTCCAGGAGAGAGTCCTCATCGAAAGCTTTTCTTGGCTGTTCTCTGTTAGGTTCCACTTCTCCGATCTTCACAAACAAATCTGCCGGTTTTTCCACAATCTTTTCTACTATCTTTTCTACCACTTCCACTTTCCCGGAAGCAGATTCCTTAGTTTCCTCTGTCTGGTGTTTCCTGAGCGCCGTTCCTCCGGAGGGGATCAACGAATCCAGCCCCTTCCCCAGACCTCCTTTTTTTACAGCCATTCTTCATCCCCCCTGTGCATTACTTCCTCTGCTAAAAGGCGGTAGCTTTCCGCTCCAGTTGACCTGGAATCATAATAATTAATGGGCAGCCCATGACTGGGCGCCTCCGCCAGTCTGACATTTCTGGGAATGATCGTCTTATAGATTGTCTGATTCAAATTACTTTTTACATTTTCCACCACCTGCAAAGAAAGGTTTGTTCTGGCATCATACATGGTAAACACCACACCTTCCATCTCCAGTTCCGGATTCAGTCTTTCCTGCACCAGTTGAATCGTATGCATCAGCTGGGACAGTCCTTCCAGAGCGTAATATTCACACTGGATTGGAACCAGCACCGTATTTGCCGTGGTCATCGCGTTGATTGTAAGCATATTCAAAGACGGCGGACAATCAATGATGATATAATCATAATTTTCCTTGATTTTTTCTATCTGGTTTCTCAGAATATACTCTTTATTCTCTATCCCGATCAGCTCGATCTCTGCTCCCGCCAGATTTACATTCGACGGAATCAAAGATACTCCCTGGAACTCCAGGTCCAGCAGACAATCTTTCAACTCACACTCTCCCAGGAGAAGTTCGTAAACAGTATTTTCCTGTTCTTCTTTTTCCACTCCCAGTCCACTGGTGGTATTTCCCTGAGGATCCATATCTATAGCTAGGACTCTCTGTCCCATCTCTCCAAGACAGGAAGAAAGATTGATGGCTGTGGTGGACTTTCCAACACCGCCCTTTTGGTTTGCGATAGCTATAATTCTGCCCAATTTTTTCTCCTTCCTACTGCATATCCATGTAAAAGCGCCCTCATCTTCCTGGCAAACCGGTCATTATCCATATTATGTTTTATCTCTGTGGATAACGGGCTGGCAGAATCTGCTGCGCCGTTCTGATGGATATCCTTTACCTGCAGCGGGTTATTTCATTATTAAAGATTGAACTATGAAAACATTATAACACTCCTTTTTCTATAATTCTATAGAAATGTTTCACGTGAAACATTTTCCATGTTTTTCATAAGAAACCTTATCGTTGGAATACATATTTATTGCAAAACCTCCTTATCATCAACAGCACATCTTCCAGGCATTCCTGCATTTTGGGTGGGTTATCATTCCAAATTCCCCGGCAAAGCAGCAGCGGCATCACACTTACATCCATATAGAGCAACGGAACCCTGACTTGATGAGAATTTTCTGTTCTCCAGCATAAAATGTGTTTTCGAACACGTAATCTTCGACATACTGTACTCAGTTTGCGCGCTGGCCGTATTCCCTGGCCCCTGCACCATTACTGCAGCGAATTTTTGATTCCTGTAAAATCCATTTTATTTGATTTTCATTGGGTATGTAGTCTGTATCTATATTCTTTATCGATGTTTTGTGTCAAATACAGCCTCCGGCGCTCAATGCTGCTGAAGTTTCTGCGGACATACCAATTGTTTGCGTTTAAAAGATCAAAATGCTATCCAATCGCGACGCCCTTGCTATGTGAAAGCATTCTCCTTATTTCCAAAGGAATCCTGTTCAACAGATGTTTCACGTGAAACATTACAAAATTCTACATTTTCTGTAAAGAACGCTCCGGTCGGCGCTAACCGTGTGCCACTGGCACACATCGCCCTCGCGGGACAGTTGAAGGCTGAACTGTAACCATTCTGCATTCTTTTTTTAAAAACCATTTGTATCTTTATAAAAGATGAATTATAATAGAAGTAGATTTTTCATCTCAAGATTTTTCAATCAGGAGGTAGTCATGAAGAAAAACAAACACAAACTGTTAACCATAAGTATCCTAATTACGCTTACCTCAGCTGCAATCTTTGTTATCAATAAATTGATCACAGCTTCTGCCGTAATCAAAAACCTTCTCCATGGCAAGGAAGAAAATTATTATAACTGGAGATTTGGAAAGATTCATTATACGGTTCACGGAAGCGGTTCTCCCCTTTTGCTGATTCATGATCTGAATCCTCTCAGCAACTCCAACGAATGGAAATCCGTTGTTGAACCGCTTTCTAAAAATCACACAGTTTACTGTATTGATCTGCTTGGGTGCGGATGTTCCGATCGTCCCAAAATTACATATACCAATTTTCTGTATGTGCAGTTGATCACAGATTTCATCAAAACGATCATCAAAGAAAAAACGGATATTATCACCAGCGGTCTGTCGGGTTCTTTCGTAGTGATGGCCTGTAGAAATGATGATACCATCATCAACAAGATTATGATGGTAAATCCTACAGATCTGGCAATATTGAATCAGATTCCCACTAAGCAGTCTAAAATCGCCAAATTCCTTCTGGAGATGCCTCTTATCGGAACTCTGGTTTACAATGTACTGATGTCAAAGGGAAATGTAGAATTGTTATTTACCGAACAGCTTCTGTATAATCCTTTCCATGTGGACAGCGAGCTGCTGGATATGTATTTCGAATCAGCTCATCTGGACAAAGCAAATGGAAAATACCTTCAGTCCAGCATCACAGGAAAATATATCTACTGCAATATAGCGCCTACGCTGAAAGAAATCAACAACAGCATCTACATTATCGGCGGACAAGCCGAAAAGGACATTCAGGAAACCATCAGCCTTTATACTTCCATGAATTCCGCTATTGAATATGAGATTTTTTCTCATACAAAACACCTTCCTTATTTGGAATCTCCGAGAAATTTTCTCGAATCTGTCAAAATATTTTTTTAAATCCTTTGTTTTGACAAGATAGGCGTTTAAAATTGCACTTTTTCCATTTTTGATATCCGGATTTTTTGAACTTGTTCTTCATCCGGGAAAATCATCTGAAAATCAGATTTCAGCGTCTCCGCAGCTTTCTGCGGAGGCGTTTTTTACTTCGGATATACCTGTTTTTCACAATCCTCCCAATATTTATCGAAACTTCATCTTTTCGTAAAAATACTTTAAAAAAAACGAGATTTTATGGGGCTTTTCCCCTGTTGACATCCCTTCCTTATTATTATATTATATTAGACAAAAGTACCATGATGTAGTATTTTGTAGATTTTTGTAACAGTTCATGCGACAGCGAATCCGCAGCAGTGAACTGTTATGGATTTTCATCGCTTTCCAGGTCATTCCCTGCAGCAAGCCCACCGGGCTGACTGCCTGCGGGAACAGACAGGAAGGCGGAGAACAAAGTGGTCAGGGTCTGCACCGCACTTTGTTTTTTATTGCCCTTATCTGCTGTATCACCGGATTTCTTCCGGGCACAGACTAATTTCATTATGTGGCAAAGTATATGCACTGCTATATGGTATTTTCCAATTTAAATTTTGCAATTTCAGACAACAGTTCATCCGCTGCCAAAACGGAAAGGCAGGCCGCGCGGATCTATCTGCAGCTGACCATTTTTCATTTTGGTATGGGCCGGACATCCATCAGACCCCGGACAAAATCCCCGCATGCAGCGGACAGTTGGATCTTGCCAGCGGTTCCCGGGCCTTGCGGCTGAACGTTACCTATTAGGATTTCATTTTCTATACAGCAGCTTTTCAGCACCATTCAAAAGGAGTAATATGGTTTTTTCAAGCTTGTTTTTTGTTTTTTTCTTTTTTGCGCTGAATCTTATCGCGTATAATTTTGCAGGCAATATCAAGCAGAAGAACATGGTATTGCTTATTTTTTCTCTGGTTTTTTACTCCTGGGGCGGACCTCAATACCTGCTGCTTCTGCTGGCCATGGTATTCTGCTCCTGGATCTTTGCGCTCCAGATCGAGCGCGCTGATGACAAACAGCATAAAAAGTGGTTTTTGATCGGCAACTGCGTGATCATGCTGGGCCTTCTGGGTATCTTCAAATACCTGAACTTTTTCACCGGAATCACCAGCACTCTGTTTCACATTCCCAAGGAAGCGACACAGATCGTTCTGCCGGTAGGTATATCCTTCTATACCTTTCAGCTTCTCTCCTATGTGGTGGATGTGTACCGGGGAGAGATCGAAGCCCAGAAAAAGTTCTGGTACCTGCTGCTTTACGCTTCACTCTTTCACCAGTGTATTGCAGGACCTATCGTTCGCTACCAGCTGGTGGCCGATGAGATTGAGCACCGGAAGGTGCGTCTTGACGAGCTGAGCCGCGGAATCAAACGTTTTTCCGTGGGCCTGGCAAAGAAAGCAGTACTGGCCAACGGATGCGCTTCCGTAGCCGACACTCTGCTTCCTTCACTGACCAAGGACATTATGGAGATCCCCGCAGCCGGACTGTGGGTGGGCGTTCTTTTTTACGCTCTGCAGATTTATCTGGATTTTTCCGCTTATTCGGATATGGCTATAGGAATGGGACTGATGGTGGGATTCCATTACAACGAGAATTTCGATTATCCATATATCGCCAATTCCGTCAAGGATTTTTGGAGAAGATGGCATATTTCCCTCAGTACCTTTTTCCGTGACTACGTTTACATACCTCTGGGAGGAAACCGTAAGGGTCCCAGACGAACCACGATCAATCTTCTGGTAGTCTGGGGACTTACCGGTATGTGGCACGGCGCAAGCTGGAATTATATCCTGTGGGGACTTTACTTCTTTATCTTCATCTTCCTGGAGAACAATTATCTCTCTCAGAAGCTGAAGAAGCTCCCTGCCGTGGTGGGACATGTCTACGCCATGGTAGCCGTTTATTTCGGCTGGATCTTATTCCGCTGTGAAAATCTGGGCAACCTGGGAGCTATCCTGAAGGGGATGTTTGGACTGAATGGCAATGGATTCCTGGATATGAATACTTCCATAACCATTCAGAATAACCTTTATCTTCTGATCTTCTGCATTATCGCATCCACACCTCTTCTGAAGATGCTGGGCGAATACGTGAAGAAGCTTCAGGAACTGAGACGCCGGATACCTTATGTTGTCTATGTATACGATACGGCGATCTCCCCCATCCTCTTATTTCTTTCTATGATGGCTTTGGTCGGAAACAGTTATAACCCGTTTTTGTATTTCCAGTTTTAAGGGGAACGGCCATAGATTATGAGAAAAGAGATATTTAATGAAGAGAACAGAAAAGTAAGACGGAAATTTCAGCGGATTTCTGTTCGGATTTTCTATTTGTTTATTTTGATCGGCGGATTTATTGGTCTGCTGATTCCGCTGCGGCCGGAAACATCAGAGTCGGAAAAAAGGGATCTGACGGACTTTCCCAAGCCTACGGTTGAGACATTTTTTAATGGAGAATTTTTTTCGGAAATCAGTACCTGGTATGCGGATACCTTCCCCTTCCGGGAGTCGCTTTCCACTGCAAACGCCAAGTTCAAAAGTCTGTATGGACGGACCACAGAGGAACTTCACGGAGGCCCTGTGGAAGCGGATGAAATCCCTGATGCGGACGCGGAGATCACAGCTACTCCCACTCCTACCGAGACGCCCACACCTGACGCTTCTCAGGAGGACGGAACCGTTCATGCTGAGCCGGAAAAAGCCGGAACCATCTATATTGCCGATAACCGGGGCTTTGAGCTCTATGGTTTCAGCATTGACGGGGCAAACGATTACATCAATATGATCAACAACGCGGCCTCTCAGCTGAACGGCCTGGCTACTGTATATGACATTCTGGTTCCCACCAGCATCGCCGTCAATCTGGACGAGGAGATGCAGCAGCAGGTAGGATCCAGCAACCAGGGAGATGCCTTCGACTACATCTACGGCCACCTGGATTCCTCTGTTGTACAGGTTCCGGTGCTGGATGTGCTCAAGAGCCACAACAGTGAGTATCTGTATTTTAATACCGATCATCACTGGACCGCGGACGGCGCCTACTACGCCTATCAGGAACTGATGAAGCAGAAGGGAGTGGAACCTTCCCCGCTGACGGCCTATACCCGTAATGAATATCCCGGATTTGTGGGAACCTTTTACTCCTTCAGCGAAAAGTCTGATGCCTTGCTGAACAATCCGGATACCGTGGTCACCTATACGCCGAAGGCCACCAACGATATGACCTACACAGATACCAACGGAGAGACTCACAACTGGTACGTCGTTATGGATCCCACCGAATACGGACAGGGTTCCAAGTACAGCTGTTTCATCGGCGGCGATCAGCCCTACTGCCGGATCGAGAATCCGGAGATCACCGATGGTTCCTCCTGCGTGGTCATCAAGGAATCCTACGGAAACGCTTTCGTTCCTTTCCTGGTGAACAGCTATCAGACTGTACACGTTATAGATTATCGGTATTTTACAGAAAATCTTGTGGATTTCGTTAAGGAAAATAATGTTCAGGATGTGATCTATATCAACAATGCCAACGCTCTGATCCAAAGCGCAGTCAAGAATATGAACCGGCTGCTCCAGTAATCAGTGTACCGGCAGTAAGATAACAGTTCAGCCCTGCCAGGCTATGCCATCCGGCATTCAGCTTTGGCAGGGCTGTTTTTCTGTTTTATGGTTTTCTCTTTTTACAGCTGAACGGTTGCTCTACTTTCCCGCTTTTTCCAGAAGCGCCTTGAAATCTTCTATCAGACTGCTTACATTCATCTTATTTACCACTCCATAATTTCCTTCACTGTCCGCTGCCGCATAGAAGTTGGCATCCTGTACGCTGTAAGTAACCTGCAGGTGATTTCCTTCTGTATCATAATAATCCAGGGTCAGCTCCGGTTCCTGGGAAGCTGTATCCTCCTGCGTTCTGCTCTGGTACGTCATAGCACCGGCCTGAGAATAAAAATCTGTGAAATCCTGACTGTCCACTTCCTGCCCATCCACATAATAGGTGGTTTCCGTAGTGGTCTCTGTCTCCTCATCCGTACCTTCTTCCTGAGAATCTTCCTCAGAAGCATCCTCTTCCTCCTCTGCGGCCACCTGACGCACTCTCCTTTGAAGTGTATGGGTCTCATCCTCATAGGTAACCTCAAGACGATCCAGATCCGAGATGTTTATATTTGCCACGGACATTCTCAGGTAATCCAGGCTGGTGCCCTCCAGCAGCGTGCTCAGTGAGTCCTGCGTAATTCCGTGAACCTCATTGGATCCTTCCAGTCTCACATAATAATTTCCATCATCAGAAAGACTTCCCACATACAGCTTCATTTCCTTATCCACATAGGTGGTTTCATCCTCCGAGCCATCTGAAGCAGTATCCTGGCTCTCCGAATCCGAAGAGGTATCTTCTTCCCCATCATCAGACTGGGCAGTATCCTCTGTGTCTGTTTCTTCTTCAACCATGTACTGCACCGTAATTTCCGCCTGGGGCTGATCCAGGCCATACTGGCTCAGATCCTGGCAGTCATAGCTGTAATAATCGCTGAAACTGAGACCGGAAACCGTACTCTGCAGCGTTCCCGCCTGCGTTTCATCCGCTTCCCAGACATTTCCGCTGTCATCTGTCACCTGCCATCCGGTGGAAAAGTCCCCTTCTGTCTGTACGGTATAGGATCCGTTTTCTTTTGCTACAGCCACCTGTGTGATACTGCTGGAAGTCATTTCCGGATACTCCTCACCCACTGCAAAATCGTAGAGGTCTCCGGAAAATGCCGTCCGCAGAGATCCCGATACTGTATAAACAGTTCCCGTATCGTCATTAAGGTAAATATAACAGTCTCCTGTGGAATCATTCTGGTTTCCCACTGAAATCGTCAAGGAATTTCCGTCCGTCTCTTCCACCCGGATCACCTTATATGGAGCATCCAATCCATACTCACTTAAATTCTCCACATTCTCCAGTATTCTGGTGGCCTCCACGGAAACAAGCTGGGAGGTCAGGTTTCCGATTTTTTCCTGATCCACCGGGAAATTACTGTCACCGGACAGCGACCAGGTTCCATCCTCCTGTACCCATGTCACATCCTCCCCTGACATTCCAAAAGAAAGGGAGGAAATCGTATCCTCGTCCACAGCGGCGATTTCCTGGCCTGTTTCCTCTTCCTCCTGGGATTCCTGCTGTTCACTCTGATCGTTATAGTTCTTCAGCAGAAAATACAGTCCCAGAAGGATCACCAGTGCCGCCGCTCCCGCCACAATTGGCAAACCCCTTTTTTTCTTCATTACTGTTTTCTCCTCTTAAACCAGATAATGCCGCCGATCACCAGAAATACCACCGGAATCACGCCTATGGTGATCAGGCTCCAGTATCCCGCATCGTACTCCGGAATTGTCAGATACTCCATAGACAGGCTCTTACTGTCCACAGAGATCACCGGCGCGTCATTTTCACACATCCATCCCAGAGCGTCCATGATCAGCTCCTGATTCCCTCCTGACACCTGGCTGTTGGTCTGATCATCCAGCAGTGTGTAAGAACCAAAGCAGATCAGCTGAGTCTCCAGTTCCTCTCCCTCATCATTCTCTCCAACGCTTTCCGTTACGGCCACTCCCAGATTGAACTGACCGGATCTGTCTCCATCCTCCTGCTCAAAGGTAGTCATATTTTCCACGTCAGATTTGATATAGGCTTCCTCCGAAGTGGTAAGGATCGGTGTCACTGTCAGCGTATCTCTGTAGGAGTCCAGTTCATCAACGGACTGTGCCGCGGCCATCAGCACATACCGGTTGCCGCTGACCAGATCTCCGGTAAAGTCTGTGCTCTCAATGTTGGGAATCAGATAATACGGAAGCTGGGCGATATAGTGCTGGGTATCATTTTCCATTACGATACCGTCTCCCATGGCCAGTCCATAGCTTTCCAGCACCGTATCCATATTGGGCATATCCTCACCGGTATAGTCCACGAATATCATGGCCTTTCCGCCGCCTTCCAGATACGCAATGATCTTGGCAGCCTCATCCTCAGAGATATCCGTCTGCGGGGAAGCGATGATCAGGCATCCGGCATCTTCCGGCACGCTCTCTTCCGTTACCAGATTCAGGGTTTCCGTCTGATAGTTGGCCGTTTCCAGATTTTCCGTCATCTGGGTTCCCATCTCATATTCCCCATGGCCTTCCAGGAAGTAAATGGTGGGAAGGTCTTCCGTTGTCACATAAGAAATGGCGCTGTCGATCTGTCCCTCGCCGTTGAATCCTGTGGTACTGGTTCCTCCCGTATAATAATCATATTCCTGATCGTACAGACTGCTGTAATCCACCACTATGCTCCTGTCCCCGGATACTACAATGAGGCTGTTCTCCTGCACACTCTCCTCCGTATACTGGGAAGTAAAATTGGGATACAGCACCGGATCCCTGGTCTCCACCGTAATATGGTCGGAGGCCTCCTCATACCGGGCAAGCAGCCGTTCCACAACACTGTCCTCACTGCCGTTCTGTACAATATAATAAATAGTTACATCCTGATCCAGCTCATCCAGAAATTTCTCTGTAGTATCGGAAATCGTGTACAGTTTCTGGGTACTCACGTCTATCTGAGTCCAGCTTTCAGGCATCTCTCCCACGATCAGGTTGATCACCACAATAACGGCTATCACCAGAACCGTATAGATCACGCTGTAAGAACCGTTTTTCAGCTTCTTTTTATTGACCTTTCCCAGCTCCTTCAGCGTCTTTTTCACATCAAAATGGATATTCTTCATCTTCGTCTTCATGATCCGCCTCCTAACTCCAACGCCGTTTTTTCATGGACTGTACTGTCAGGAATACAAAAATGACGATGATGGACAGAAAATACACCAGTCCCTGCAGGTCCAGAATACCATTTGTAAAGTTATCAAAATGTCCCGTAATGTCAAAGATGGAAAGAAAATCCTTGACGCTGCTCTCAAACATGGTAGAATCGATCAGATACGCCGCTATAACGGCAATCTCTCCGATAAGCCCCACAATACCGGCGATCAGCACATTCCGGATCATATTATAGATCAGCAGAGCCGCTGCCAGAATCAATACCATATAGATCACCAGCGATGTGGATGACGTATCTGATATCAGGGATTTTATCCCATCGATCATAAAGCACACAAACAGGGTCAGAAAACAAAGCACTGCCGCTATCACCGGATTTTCCGTCAGTGAAGACAAAAACACGCCCACAGCGATCTCCGCGAATCCCAGGAATGCAAATCCCAGAATCGCCGTATACACCATAGGAAATGAAACCGTGCCATACTTAGCCATGATCAGCGGATACAGGCAGATCACCAGCAGAGGGATCAGATAGACTGTCACCAACGCCAGATATTTTCCCACCACGATATTTCCAATGGAAACCGGAGAAGTCAAAAGAAGCTGGTCTGTCTTCTGTCTTCTCTCCTCCGCCAGCACCCGCATGGTCAGTACGGGGATCAGGATCATAAAAAGAAATGTAATAGAACTCAGTGTATATCCAAACACCGGATACATCCCCTGCAGATTATACGCGGTAAAATAGATACCTTCCAGCAGAAGGATAAAAAAGATAAACACATATCCGATCATGGAAGTCAGATATCCTTTTAATTCTTTCTTATAAATCGCCCCCATGTGTTTCTCCCTCCTTCTCTTCTTCTCCTTTTTCCCGTGATTCCTCAGGTCCCGGATCTTCTTCCTGATCCGTCTGTCCTTCCCACGGCTGATCCCGTTTCAGGCCCGCCTGGAAATCCTGGTCTTTCCTTTCACCGGTCTCCTCCAGATCCCCCTGCTCACCTGTCTTTTCTTCAGTTTCCGCATCCGATTCGATGATTGAGTTTTTTTCTCTTGTTTTTCGAGAATATCTTTTAGTTTTCGAGTTTTTTTCTCTTGTTTTTGCTTGTTATTTTTCTCATCGGTCAGTTCCAGGAAGACATCCTCCAGAGATATCTTGGCAAAATGCATATCCATAATAGGCAGCTTTTTTTCCGCCATCTTATAAAATATTTTTTCCCTGACGTCCACCTGTTCATCTGTTGTGATCTTTAAAGTAACCACATTCTCCTCCAGAGGACTCATCCACTGAAGACTGCGGATCTCTTCCATACTGTTCAGGATATCTCCCACCTGCTGTTTTTCTCCCCGGATGGAAAGTTCCAGCGTATTGGATCCCCTGGCCATCCTCTCCAGATTTTCTGTGGTATCGCTGGCCACCAGTTTCCCCTTATTGATGATCAGAATATAATCACAGACCGCGCTTACCTCTGAAAGAATATGAGAACTCAATATGATTGTATGGTTTTTGGCCAGCCTCTTTATCAGCTCCCGGATCTCTATGATCTGTTTTGGATCCAGTCCAACCGTGGGTTCATCCAGAATAATGATCTCCGGATATCCCAGGATTGCCTGAGCAAGTCCTACCCTCTGTTTATAGCCCTTTGACAGGTTTTTGATCAGCCGGTCCTTCATTCCCCGGATACCTACCATATTTTCGATATCCACGATCTGATCCTCCCGCTTATCCCGGGGAATCTTTTTCAGCTCCGCCACAAATCTCAGATACTCATTCACTGTCATGTCAAAGTACAGCGGCGGCTGTTCCGGCAGATAGCCGATACACTTTTTGGCCTCCTCCGGCTCATCCAGGATATTATGCCCGTCGATCACCACCTCTCCTTCCGTGGAAGCGATATATCCGGTCATAATATTCATTGTGGTGGATTTTCCGGCTCCGTTGGGTCCCAGAAAGCCATAAATCTGTCCCTTGTCCACATGAAAAGACAGGTGATCCACAGCCAGATGATCACCATACTTTTTGACTAGATTTTTTACCTCTATCAATGTTTTGCCCTCCTTTATCCTTACTATTTTATAAAAAAAGTGTGATGATCTTTCTAAAAAACTGTGATCATTTTGTGAAACAAAAAAGAGCGGGCAATTTTTATATTTACCCACTCTCCATGCGTCTGTATTCATTTGTTTCCGCGTATTCCCGCGGACAGCCAGCCGGATGAACATGCCTGCATGTCCTGTTTGGCGGCACTCTTGTCTGCCGAAACAGAGTACCCGGCCAGAAACTCCGGATTTTTCCAGACCGGACTTTATCAGGACAGCGGTTCCTTCCCGGGCATCCCCGCCTTTCTTGGAAATCTGGCCGGCGTCTTCTTATCCTTCTCCACGATCACAAAGGACCGTTCCATGTCCGTATCCGGAAGCCGGAATTTCACCACCCGGGCCGGGCTTCCTCCCAGCAGCTCCACTGCATGGGAAGCCGCCAAAACCTCCTCCTGGACCTTTCCCGACTTATAGGAAACAAAGCTTCCTCCCACCTTCACATAAGGCAGGCAATACTCAGAAAGGGTGCTGAGATTAGCCACAGCCCGGGAAACGCACACATCAAAACTCTCCCGATATTCCTTCTGTCTGGCATAGTCCTCCGCCCTTCCGTGAATTGCTTCCACCCCGGAAAGTCCCAGCTCTTCCGTCACCTGATTTAAAAATTTTACCCGTTTATTCAGGGAATCCAGCAGTACCACCTTCAGATTGGGAAATGCTATTTTCAGCGGTATCCCCGGAAATCCTGCTCCGGTTCCGATATCTATCACGTTCTCCACTCTGTTGAAATCACACACCTGAACTGACGCCAGACTATCCAGAAAATGCCGGATAACCACTTCCTCATACTCGGTAATAGCAGTCAGATTCATCACCTGATTCCACTGGATCAGCATCTCATAATACTGCAGAAACTGTCTGATCTGTTCCCCCGTAAGCGTAATATCCAACCGGGAAAGTCCGCGCTCCAAAGAGCCTGTATCATACTTTTCCATGGGTTTCTCCCTTCTTTATACCGGCAGTTTTTATGTCATACCGTCTGCTTCCATTCTTTCTGCCGGAAGCGTTTTCTTAGTTTGCAGCCATCCTTCCTTCCGGATTGCCGTTACGATCAGTGCTGGGTTTTGCTCTGCAGATATACCAAGAGCACGGAAACATCCGCCGGGGATACCCCTGAAATCCTGGATGCCTGGCCGATGCTGGCCGGACGGAACAGCTTCAGCTTCTGGACCGCCTCTGTCCGCAGGCTTTTTACCTGATCATAATCCATATCCTCAGGGATCTTTTTTTCCTCCAGCTTCTTAAACTGTTCCACCTGCTTCTGCTGACGGCGGATATATCCGTCATACTTGATGTTGATGTTTACCTGCTCCTTTACATCATCCCTCAGTACAGGACGATTTTCATCCACAGGAGCCAGCGCCTCATAGCTCAGTTCAGGTCGCCGGATCAGCTCGGCCAGAGCGGCTCCTCCGGTAAGCGGTGTACTGTGATACTGCTCCAGAAGCTCATTTACCTTCCGGCTGCTGCCCACATACGTATGCTCCACCCTGTCGATTTCCTCCCGGATCCGGCGTTCCTTCTCCAGCGTTTTCTCATACTCCTCCCGGCTCACAAGCCCCACCTCATACCCTTTTTTTCTCAGCCTCAGATCCGCGTTATCCTGACGCAGAAGCAGCCGGTACTCTGCTCTGCTGGTCATCATCCGGTAGGGTTCCCGGTTCTCCTTTGTCACCAGATCATCGATCAGAACTCCAATATATGCCTCTGACCGGTCCAGGATCAGCAGTTTCTTTCCCTGAAGTCTTCTGGCCGCGTTGATGCCTGCGATCAGTCCCTGAGCTGCCGCTTCTTCGTAGCCGGAGCTTCCGTTGAACTGGCCTCCGCTGAAGCAGTTTCTGATATTCTTAAATTCCAGTGCCGCCGTAAGCTGTCTGGGATCGATACAGTCATACTCGATGGCATAGGCATTTCTCACGATTTTCGCATGCTCCAGCCCCGGCACCGAACGGTACATGGCATACTGCACATCCTCCGGCAGTGAGCTGGACATTCCCCCGATGTACATCTCATTGGTATCCAGTCCTTCCGGCTCGATAAATACCTGATGTCTGGGCTTATCGGAAAATCTCACCACCTTATCCTCAATGGAAGGACAATACCTGGGACCTGTCCCCTGGATCATTCCGGAATACAGAGGAGACCGGTCCAGATTTTCCCGGATGATCTGATGAGTCTCCTCATTGGTGTACGTCAGCCAGCAGGATACCTGGTCGATCTGAACAGTCTCGGGATCTGTGGAAAAGGAGAAGGGGACCACCCGTTCATCCCCCTTCTGTTCTTCCATTTTTGTGAAATCAATGCTTCTCCTGTCGATCCTGGCGGGAGTTCCCGTCTTGAACCGCAGCATTTCCACTCCATTTTTCTTCAGGGATTCCGTCAGATAATTGGCGGCCTGCAGCCCATTGGGTCCCGTATGGTAAACCACATCCCCGTAGAGGCATCTGGCCTTTAAATAGGTACCCGTACACAGCACCACCGCCCTGCACAGGTATGTGGCTTTAGAGAATGTCTTTACTCCTATTACCTGCCCATCCTCCACCATCAGTTCCGTCACTTCCGCCTGACGGATGGTAAGATGGTCTGTCTGCTCCAGCACCTTTCTCATGGTATTGCTGTAATTTTTCTTGTCCGCCTGGGCCCTCAGAGAGTGGACTGCCGGCCCCTTGGACCGGTTCAGCATCTTGGACTGGATAAACGTCTGATCGATCACTTTCCCCATCTCTCCGCCCAAAGCATCGATCTCTCTCACCAGATGCCCTTTGGAGGTACCTCCAATATTGGGATTGCAGGGCATCAGCGCAATGCTGTCCACACTGACCGTAAACATGATGGTTTCCATTCCCAGCCTGGCCGCCGCCAGCGCCGCCTCACACCCCGCATGGCCGGCTCCGATCACCGCCACATCATATGATTCCGTCAAAACACTCATCTATACAAATCTCCTTCCCAGCAACAGCGAAGCCATAAAAATGAACTGTTACCCTTCCCAACCCTCCGGGCCAATTTCCGGCGGCAGTCCGTCCTTCCGGTTTTTTCGCCGCCCAAACCTATTTTCCTGTACAGAACTTACTGAAGATCTCATTCACCAGATCTTCCCCCACAGTCTCCCCGATGACAGCTCCCAGGGACTGATAAGCATCCATCAGATCAATGGAAAAAAAGTCCTCCGGCATTCCCGCCCGGATACTGTTCTCCACCATTTCCAGACTTTTCCCGGCATCCTCCAGAGCCTTCTTGTGTCTGGCATTTGTGATATACACCTGATCATTAAAGGTCAGCTTTCCCTCAAAAAACATCTCCTTGATCTGCTGCTCCAAAAGCTCTGCTCCCTGTTCCTTTCCCGCCGAAACAGATAAAACGGGGGCTGAGATCATACGCTCAAGCTCTCCGGGATCCACTGCCTGCCGCAGATCGCTTTTATTCATCAGCACAATGGCTTTTCTGCCTTTCAGAAGTCCGGCGATCTCCCGGTCATTCTCATCCAGAGGCAGAGAGGAATCCACCACATACAGGATCAGATCTGCCTCTCTGGCATATTTTCTGGCCCTCTCTACCCCGATTTTCTCCACGGTATCTTCTGTCCGGCGTATCCCCGCCGTATCCATGATCCGAAGGGAAATCCCCCCCAGCATCACCTGCTCTTCCAGCACATCCCTGGTGGTACCCGCAATATCCGTCACGATGGCCTTTTCCTCTCCCACCAGCATATTCAGAAGGGAAGATTTTCCCACATTGGGCTTTCCGACGATCACGGTTTTGATCCCCTCCCGGATCATCTTTCCCTCAGAAAAGGATCCGATCAGCCGGCTGATTTTCTCCTTTTCCCGCGCCACCGTGATCTCCAGTTTTTCCCCGTATCCCTCCAGGCTGATATGCTCAGGATCATCCAGCGCCGATTCAATATATGCGATCTCATAAAGCAGCTTTTCTCTGATCCCGCAGATTGTATTTTTCACGGACCCCTTCAGCTGACTCAAAGAACTTTCCAGGGCATATTCACTTCCGGCATTGATCACATCCATCACAGCTTCCGCCTGGGACAGATCGATCCGCCCGTTCAAAAAAGCTCTTTTGGTAAATTCACCTGGTTCCGCCGGCCTGGCCCCCGCGTGAAGGACCGCCTCCAGTACCCGCCTGACTGCCAGCACACCTCCGTGACAGTCGATTTCCACCGTATCCTCTCCGGTATAGCTGCGCGGCCCCCGCATCAGCATAACCAGCACCTCATCCGCCATCACCTCCCCATCATAAATGTATCCGTAATGGATGGTATGGCTTTTCTGCCGGAGAAGCTGCTTTTTTCCTCCCCTGGAACGATACACCTTCTGGGCAGTTTCCCAGGCTTCCGGTCCGCTGATCCGGACAATTCCTATTCCTGACGCGCTCATTGCCGTGGCCACAGCCGCAATGGTATCCTCTGACACTGACATATGGAAAATCCTTTCTCTGATAATACGAAAGAAAGATGCTATTCCAGCACATCAAAGTTTTCAGGAATACCATCTTTCCATACGCAACAGTTCGGTCTTCCGGCTTCGCTGTCACAAATGCATGCCCACAGGCCGCGACTTCCGCAGCCTGGCTCCCGCAGTCCTGGGGATCCCGCTGCAAACCCAGCGTGGTCTGCACTCCGTTTCGGCCGGCGCCAAACGTGTGCCGCTGGCACCCAGCGCCTTCACGGGACAGCAGAAGGCTGAACTGTTAATACTGCTTGTTTTCCAGCCGGCCCCAAAGGGCCGGACTGTCATTGCTTGTTTTTATAGACAACTACCACATGGCGATAGGGCTCACTGCCCTCGCTGTAAGTCTCCACATATTTGTTTGCCTGGAGAGCAGAATGGATGATTCTCCTCTCATAGGGATTCATGGGTTCCAGAACAACAGGCTTTCTGGTCTTTCTCACCTTATAGGCGATGTTCTTAGCCAAATTCTCCAGGGTGTCCTTCCTCCTGCTCCTGTAGTTTTCCGTATCCAGCTTTACTCTCACATAGTCCTGCTGCTCTTTATTTACCACAAGACTGGTGAGATACTGGAGAGAATCCAGGGTCTGTCCTCTTTTTCCGATCAGGATTCCCATATCCTCACCGGCAAAATCCACGCTGAGACAATCCGTCTCCTTCTCATACCGGATGGTGATCTCCACCGGAAGCTCCATTGCGGCAAATACCTTCTCCAGAAATTCTCTGGCGGCTTTTTCCATGGTTTCCACCTGCTCCTGGGTGCGCTCCACCGGCTTTCTCTCCTCCCGCTGTCTGTTTTCCTGCTTTTTCTCAGCCTGGACAGCGGAGGCTGCGGGACGGTTTTCCTTTTTCTGGGGTTTTGCGTTTTCCTTTACCGTCTCCCTGCGGGACTCCTCTTTTCTGGAATCCTTTTTCGTTTCCTTCTTCTCTTCCTTTTTTTCCTCTTTTACGGGAGCTTCCTTCCTGGCTTCCTTTTTGGATTCCTTTTTTCTGTCTTCTTTCTTCTGTTCCTCTTTTCGCAGTTCCTCCAGAATATCGAATTCCTTCTCTTCTACCTTCCTGCGCACCTTGATCACAGCCGGCTTGCTTCCGATCCCGAAGAATCCCGAGGTACCTTCACGGACAACCTGAATCTCCAGGTTATCGCTGGAGGTTTCCAGTTCCAGACAAGCTTTTGTAATCGCTTCGTCAACGGTTTTCGCAGTAATCTCTCTGAATTCCATTGTCCTGTCCCCCTATTTCTTTTTTCCCTTCTTCTCGTCGTACTGCCTTACCATATTGGCTTTTGCCGCCAGGCTTCCCGGCTTGAAGTTTTTATTGGCGCTGTTGTAATAATCTGTGGATTTCTTAATGTTTGCCGTCTTTTCTTCCGCGCTGGTTTCGGTTTCCTTCTTCTTTTGAATCTCCTGAATATTTCTCGCACTCATTCTGGCCTGCTGGTTGATCTGCTGATTGATCTTCTGGGGATCCACGCCCTTTTTCTCCAGCTTCTTCTTCATCTTCTCCTGATTATGACGGATCAGATCCTCCATATCCATCTTCTTCATATGGTTGTTGATCACGATCTGCTGTACGCTTCGGATCACAGCACCTACGATCCAGTAGATACCGATACCAACCGGGAAAGAAAAACAGAAGATAGCTGACATGATAGGCATAAACGTATTCATACCCTTCATGGTAGCTTCCATGGTGCTGGGCTGATCGCTGGAAGAATTCTGCTGCTGGGGAATCAGCTTATAGTTCAGCCACTGGGTAAACCAGGCCAGAACAGGGATCATCACAGCAGCGATCACCAGAAGATAAGATCCCGCTTCCCATCCGCTCTGCACAATGGACCAGGGAGTATCCGAGATATTCAGTGTCAGGAAATTATTCAGGCGGGACGCCTGGGCGGATACGCTGTCGAACAGCTCAGATAATCCGGAAAACTGGGACAGATCCGATAATTTATCCATCTGAGAAGGTGTCAGCTTATACAGAAAATCAATGGTAGTCTCTCTGGTAAATTCCGTATTGGCGGTAATTCCATACATACTGATCTTGTTATCTGTAAGGAAATTGCTGAGAACCTCTCCGAAATTGGGGACTTCCATGATCTTTGCGGCCAGACCGGAGAACACATTCCGAACGCCTGAGATATATCCCGGAATATGATAGATCACCTGATACAGGGCAAGCAGTACCGGAAGCTGAATGATGAGCTGTACACAGCTTCCTGTGGGGGACACGCCATACTTCTGGTAAACAGCGTTGATCTCCTCATTCTGCTTCATCATGGAATCCTGGTCTTTTTTATTTTTATACTTTTTCTGGATCTTCTGGATCTCCGGCTGCATGACACTGTTCAGTTTTGAGAACTTCTGCTGCTTGATCTGCAGCGGTGTCATCAGCAGGTAGATGACCAGCGTAAACAAGATAATGGACAGACCTATGTTGGGAATTCCAATGGCATCCAGGATCATATAAATAGCATTGATGATCCATCCCAGCACACTGCTGATCCATCCGATTATCGGGGTCGTAACTTTCGTTAATACAATATCCAAATTGGATTTCCTCCTTCATACTGTTATGGAACCGGGTCAATTCCACCCTTGGAAAAGGGGTTGCATCTCAAAATTCTCCAAACGGCCAGAAGGCCGCCTTTCAAAGCCCCGTACTTCTGTATTGCCTCAAGCCCGTACTGGGAACAGGACGGAATATAAGGACACCGGGTTCTCTTTAAAGGAGACAAATACTTCTGATACAGTCTGATTCCTCTGACTAATATTGTTTTCATTCTGTTTTCTCGCTGATGCCGGCCGATCTTCCCGGTACGTTCCCGTCCTCAGACACACTCGCCGGGCCGCTGTCCGGTACTCTTCCGGCCATTATACGGTGCAGCCTGCCAAGATGTAGGAATGCGCTCTCAATCTCACGAAACGTTCTCTCTTTTGCATTCACGCGGGCCACAACAACAATATCCAATCCACTATGAAACTCCCTTTCATGCAGCCGGTAACTTTCCCTTACCAGTCTGCACAGTCTGTGGCGGACCACACTGTTGCCCACCTTTTTACTCACAGAGATACCGATCCTGTTAGTCCCAAGCTGATTCTCCTTCACATACATTACCAGATATTTGTTTGCATAAGATGTTCCCTTTTTATACACAGCCTGGAAATCCCTGTTTTTTTTCAGACTCTCCGAATATGCATATTTCATAGTATAATCCTTTAACTATAAAGAGAAGAAAAGACCACATATCTGCGGTCTTATGCTGATAATCTTTTTCTTCCTTTTAATCTTCTGGCAGCCAGTACTTTTCTGCCTCCCTTTGTGCTCATTCTTGCCCGGAATCCATGAACCTTGGCTCTGGATCTCTTCTTCGGCTGAAATGTCATCTTCATATCTAAGGCACCTCCTTTAAAACCACCGAAACAATGGCTGTATTCTCTTTTTTCTTTCATGTATGTCAGAAAACATCAGACTCATTATATTAGCAAACCTTTTTGAAGTCAAGCCAAACCCGCATATTTTCCGCATTTTTTTCTAATACTGGTTACGATTCACAGCCGTTTCATACCTGACAGCAGATGCTTTTGCGCAGGCACAACGCGTCTGCTGTCAGGTATGAAACAGGACTGTACCGACTATGGTCATTTACAGGAATCTCCAAGCCCTGTTTTTGGCAGACACGGTCCATACGGATCAGCTATCCGGCTTCCCATTTCAGGCCGTACAGGCCACAGACAGGAACCGTTTTTCTGTACACACGTTTCCACATAGTTTCCATAAGTTTTCCACATCTTGTGGATAAATTGTGGATAACTCCGATTTCTTGTGTGTACAAGGGTTGAATACGTCCTAAAAATCCCTTGTTTTCGCCATCTTTCTCTGTGTATAACTATTCTTCGTCATTTTCCACCTCTCCACATTTCGCTCTTTTTCCTCACAAATTATAAAGTTATCCACAATTTATCATTGATTAAATCCACAATTTATTATAATATATAGTAGAGATATTATCTGATTACCGGAGGAAATATTGTTCCGGGCAAAATCCAGTTCGCCTATGGCCGCGGGCTGGGTTACTTTTTGCTGACCGGCTGATGCTTTTTCCCGGTAACAGTCAGATCCTCCGCCAAGCTGAAGCGGGAGGATCCAACTGCTGCCATTTCCGGATGAGGATACCTGCCATCCGGCTTTCGGGGATCCGGACGGCGCTATTTTATAGGGTAACAGTCGAAAAACGGAAAGCCGAATTACAGTGGAATACCCAGCTGTAACGAATTGTTACTTAAGAAGGAAGAAAGTATAGGAGAGGATCATGAACATCATTTATGAAAAATGGGACGAAATCTTGGAGACTGTGAAAAAGGAGCATGAGTTGTCAGACGTCTCCTTTAAAACATGGCTGCAGCCGCTGAAGATCCACAAAATAGAAGACAACGTGGTTACTATTCTGGTCCCATCCCAGCAGGTGGGCCTCAATTATATCAGTAAAAAATATGCCCTTCCCCTGAAGGTGACTGTATCCGAGCTTACCGGAACCGACTATGAGATCGAATTCATACTGCCGGAAGATATCAAGGATGATGCCTCTCCTGTTTCCGCTAACTTCAGCGAAAACAAAGAGATCGCCAATCTGAATCCCAAGTATACGTTTGATACCTTCGTGGTAGGCAGCAACAACAAATTTGCCCATGCGGCTTCCCTGGCCGTGGCCGAATCCCCCGGTGAGATCTACAACCCGCTGTTTCTGTACGGAGGCGTGGGGCTGGGAAAGACGCACCTGATGCATTCCATCGCCCATTTTATCCTGGAGAACAATCCTTCCACCAGGATCCGCTATACAACCAGTGAGGAATTCACCAATGAACTGATCGAAGCCATCCGAAACGGCAACAATACGGCCATGACCAAATTCAGGGAAAAGTACCGGAACATCGATGTACTTCTCATCGACGATATCCAGTTTATTATAGGAAAGGAATCCACCCAGGAGGAATTCTTCCATACCTTTAACAGCCTGCACGGAGCCAAGAAACAGATCATCATCTCCAGTGATAAGCCGCCTAAGGATATGGAGATCCTGGAAGACCGGATCCGTTCCCGTTTTGAGTGGGGACTTCTGGCAGATATTTCTTCCCCTGATTATGAAACCAGAGTAGCGATCCTCCGGAAAAAAGAAGAAATGGATGGCTACAATATTGATGATGAGATCATTGAATATATCGCGAAAAACATTAAATCCAATATCCGGGAGCTGGAAGGCTCTCTGAATAAGATCATCGCCTACGCCAACCTGGAAAAGAGAGAGATCACCATGGGACTGGCTGAGGAGGTTTTAAAGGACATCATTTCTCCCAATGAGAAAAAGATCATTACACCGGAGTATATCATCAGCACAGTGGCCGAGCACTTTAACGTTACTCCGGAAGAGATCGCGGGAACCAAACGAAACAGCAAGGTGGTCCATCCCCGTCAGATTGCCATGTACCTGTGCAGGGAACTGACGGACGTTCCGTTGAAATCCATCGGAAAATGTCTGGGAAACCGGGACCACACCACGATCATGCACGGCTGTGAAAAGATCGAGCAGGAACTCCAGACCTCAGAAAACACTCAAAATTCCGTTGAGATCCTGAAGAAGAAGCTGCAGCCCGGTAACTGACCGCTGACAGACTTTTTCCGAAAGAAAGCGGACAAATAACACTGTCTGCGCTGCCAGTAGCACTGAGTAAACAATCCGGCTTATCCACAGCCTTCATGTGAATTCTATGTGTAAAAAATGTGGACAACATCCGCCGTTTCAGATGTACACACTCTATTCACATGCATGTTCTACGCTCTGCACAAAGTTATCCCATCCGTAAAGCTCTGTATTTACCGGGCTTTGCCGGGTTTTACACATTTTCACAGCCCCTACGGCGAATACTACGGATTTGTTAATATTTTTATAATCTATGAGCCTTGGGTTCAGGGAGGGAGTTATTCACATTATGAAGTTAATCTGTTCCAAAAGCGAATTACTGAAAAGTGTCAACATCTCACTGAAAGCGGTTCCGTCCAAGACTACCATGCCGATTCTGGAATGTATCCTGATCGACGCTTCCGCTTCTGAGATCAAGTTTACTACCAATGACATGGAACTGGGAATCGAAACAAAAGTAAATGGTATGATCCTGGAAAAAGGAATCATCGCTTTGGATGCCCGGATTTTCTCAGAAATCATCAGAAAATTACCGGACAGTGACGTTACCATTGAAACAGATAGCAATCTGAATACTACGATCACCTGTGAGAAAGCCAAGTTTTCCATTCCCGGAAAATCAGGAGAGGACTTTGCTTATCTGCCGCTGATAGAAAAAAATGAGTGCATCCGGATTTCTCAATTTACTTTAAAAGAGGTGATCCGCCAGACAATTTTTTCTATTGCTGCCAACGAAAACAACAAATTAATGACAGGTGAGCTTTTTGAGATAAAAAACAACATACTGAAAGTGGTTTCTCTGGACGGACACCGGATCGCCATCCGCAAAATCGAACTGAAGGAAGAATATCCGGACCGGAAGGTAGTAGTTCCCGGAAAAACTCTTAATGAGATCAGCAAAATCCTTTCCGGTGAGACCGAGGATCAGGTAGAAATTTTCTTTACAGACAATCACATCGTCTTCGAGTTCGATGATACCGTTGTTGTCTCCCGCCTGATCGAGGGAGAATACTTCCGTATCGACCAGATGCTGTCCAGCGATTACGAAACGAAAGTAAAGATCAACAAAAAGGAGTTTCTCAACTGTATCGACCGGGCCACTCTTTTTGTAAAAGAAGGCGACAAAAAGCCCATCATCATCAATATCCAGGATACCGGAATGGAGCTGAGCATTCATTCTCAGATAGGATCCATGAAAGAGGATATTGATATTTCCAAAGACGGAAAAGATATCATGATCGGCTTTAATCCCAAATTCCTGATCGATGCGCTCAGGGTGATTGATGATGAGGAAATCTCAATTTATCTGGTGAATCCCAAGGCCCCCTGTTTCATCAAAGATGAGACAGAGTCCTACATCTACCTGATTCTGCCGGTCAATTTCAGCGCGGCACGATAACTATATTTTTTAACGGTATGGCCTTGCGGCTTCACTGTCGCTGTATTTTTCTGGGAAATCAGGTTTAGGGAGGGAAAATATGGAAATCATTAAACTGAGGGACGAATATATCAAACTGGGGCAGGCTTTGAAAGCTGCCAATCTGGCGGAGGACGGAGTAGAAGCCAAGCTGGCTGTCCAGGACGGTCTGGTGAAGGTCAATGGAGAAGTGGATACACGGAGGGGAAGAAAGCTCTATCCCGGTGATGTGGTATCTTTCCAGGGCCGGGAAATTAAGATCACATAACTTATGGTTTCGGTCGGCGCTAACCGTGTGCTACTGGTACACAGCGCCCTCCCGGGACATTGGAAGGCTGAACTGTAACGAAAGCGCAGCATGGCTGCGGGGTATCTGATCCTGGCGGCGCTGGCCAAAAAAGAATGTGCCGGCACGTCCGCCTGGCTCACTGCCCGGGAAAATAAAGACGGTAGCGAAGCAGATGTATATCGAATCCATTGAATTAAAAAATTACAGAAATTATGAATATTTATACATAGAACTGGATAAGGGAACCAATATCCTGTACGGAGACAATGCCCAGGGAAAAACCAACATTCTGGAGGCTGCCTATCTGTGCGGCACCACAAAGTCCCATCGTGGGAGCAGGGACCGGGATATCATCCGGTTTGATCAGGAAGAGTCGCATATCCGTATGATGGTAAACCGGGACGGAGTCTCTCATAAGATTGATATACACCTGAGAAAGAATAAATCAAAGGGGATCGCCGTGGACGGGATTCCGATCAAGAAGGCGTCAGAGCTGTTTGGGATCGTAAATCTGGTATTTTTTTCTCCGGAGGATCTGAATATCATCAAGAACGGTCCCCAGGAACGAAGACGGTTTCTGGATATGGAGCTGTGCCAGCTGGACAAAATTTATCTGCAGGATCTTACCCGGTACAGCCAGGCGCTGAACCAGAGGAATAAACTGTTAAAGGACATTGCTTTTGAGCCAAGACTTGCGGATACGCTGGATGTGTGGGACATACAGCTGGCGGAGTATGGGAAAAGGATCATCCAGTCCCGGAGACGTTTTATCGGGGAGCTGAATGAGATCATACGGGCGCTTCACGAAAGCCTTACCGGAGGCAGGGAGGAACTGTTTCTGGAATATGAGCCAAATGTCGAAGAAGATTCGTTTGCGGAGAGGCTTCTGAACAGCAGAGATCGGGATCTGAGACTGAAGCAGTCCTCTGTGGGACCTCACCGGGACGATTTTGCCGTACTGGTGGGAGGGATGGATATCCGAAAATTCGGTTCTCAGGGACAGCAGAGGACGGCGGCCCTGTCTTTAAAGCTGGCGGAGCTGTACCTGGTGAAAAAGAGAATCGGTGAAAATCCGGTGCTGCTGCTGGATGATGTGCTTTCAGAGCTGGACGGAAACAGGCAGAATTATCTTTTACAGAGCATTCATCAGATCCAGACACTGATCACCTGCACAGGGCTGGATGAATTTGTGAACAGCAGATTTGAAATAAACAAGACTTTCCGGGTTATCGACGGAAATGTATTCAGAATAGGAGGAGCAGAATGAGTACAGAATACGGAGCAGATCAGATCCAGATCTTGGAAGGATTGGAAGCGGTGAGAAAGCGGCCTGGTATGTATATCGGCAGCACCTCTCTGCGGGGCCTCCATCATCTGGTATACGAAATCGTGGATAATTCGGTGGATGAAGCGCTGGCCGGAGTTTGCGATACCATAGATGTGACCATCAACCAGGACAATTCCGTGACAGTCATCGACAACGGACGGGGAATCCCTGTGGGAATCAATCACAAGGCGGGGATTCCGGCCGTGGAGGTGGTATTTACTGTTCTTCATGCCGGAGGTAAGTTCGGCGGAGGGGGATACAAAGTTTCCGGAGGACTTCACGGTGTAGGCGCGTCCGTGGTGAATGCCCTGTCAGAGTGGCTGGAGGTTACCATTTACCATGAAGGCAAGATGTACAGGCAGAGATATGAACGGGGCAAGACCATCTACAAGCTGAAAGTGATCGGGGAGTGCGAGCCTGACAGGACGGGAACCATGGTTTCCTTCCTGCCGGATAAAGAAATCTTTGAGGAAACGGTGTTTGACTACGATACCTTAAAGCAGAGATTCCGTGAGATGGCTTTTCTGACCAAGGGACTGAAGATCCGTCTTCATGACCTGCGGCCGGAGAGTCCCGTGACCAAGGAGTTTCACTACGAGGGCGGGATCAAGGAATTTGTCACATATCTGAACAAGAGCAAGACGGCTCTTTATCCGGATATTATTTACTGTGAGGGGGAAAAGGACGGCGTTCTGGTGGAAGTGGCCATGCAGCACAACGATTCCTATACGGAAAATACGTATGGATTTGTAAATAACATTACCACCCCGGAGGGCGGTACTCATGTGATGGGATTCCGCAATGCCCTGACGAAAACCTTTAACGATTATGCCAGAAAGAATAAGCTTTTAAAGGACACGGAAAAACTGGCAGGAGAAGATATCCGGGAGGGTCTGACCGCCATTATCAGTGTGAAGATCGAAGAGCCCCAGTTTGAGGGACAGACCAAGCAGAAACTGGGAAACAGTGAAGCCAGAAGCGCTGTGGACAGCGTGGTGAGCAATCAGCTGGAAATTTTCCTGGAGCAGAATCCCACTGTGGCCAAGATCGTGGTGGAAAAATCGGTGCTGGCACAGAGAGCCAGGGACGCGGCCAGAAAGGCCAGGGATCTTACCAGAAGAAAATCCGCTCTGGAGGGAATGTCCCTGCCCGGCAAGCTGGCGGACTGTACGGATAAGGATCCGAAAAACTGTGAGATTTATATCGTGGAGGGAGATTCCGCCGGAGGTTCCGCAAAGACGGCCAGAAGCCGGGCTACCCAGGCGATCCTTCCTTTAAGGGGAAAGATCCTCAACGTAGAAAAGGCCAGACTGGACCGGATCTATGGAAATGCGGAGATCAAAGCCATGATCACTGCTTTCGGAACGGGGATTCACGAGGATTTTGATATTACAAAGCTTCGGTATCACAAGATCATCATTATGACGGATGCGGATGTGGACGGGGCGCATATCGCCACGCTGATGCTTACCTTCCTGTATCGCTTTATGCCGGAGCTGATCCGCCAGGGATATGTGTATCTGGCGCAGCCGCCCCTGTACAAGATCGAGAAGAACAAAAAAATCTGGTATGCGTATTCAGACGCGGAACTGGACCGGATTCTGACGGAGATCGGAAGAGACGGAAACAATAAGATCCAGAGATATAAGGGACTTGGAGAGATGGATGCGGAGCAGCTCTGGGAGACCACCATGGACCCGGCCCGAAGGGTACTTCTGCGGGTGACCATGGACGATGAGGCTTCTTCCGAGCTGGATCTCACCTTTACCACCTTGATGGGAGACAAGGTGGAGCCCAGACGGGAATTTATTGAGGAAAACGCGCTGAACGTGAAAAATCTTGATATCTGAGGGAGGTAATGATGGAAGATACTATTTTTGACAAAGTCCACGACGTAGACTTGAAAAAGACCATGGAGGAGTCCTATATTGATTACGCCATGAGTGTTATCGCATCCCGTGCGCTTCCCGATGTGAGAGACGGTTTAAAGCCGGTGCAGCGCCGGGTACTCTTCTCCATGATCGAGCTGAACAACGGTCCGGATAAGCCCCACAGAAAATGTGCCCGTATCGTCGGTGATACCATGGGTAAATATCACCCCCATGGAGACAGTTCCATATACGGAGCTCTGGTAAATATGGCTCAGGACTGGTCCACCCGGTATCCCCTGGTGGATGGCCACGGAAACTTTGGATCTGTGGACGGTGACGGCGCCGCGGCCATGAGGTACACAGAGGCCCGCCTCAGTAAGATTTCCATGGAGATGCTGGCGGATATCAATAAAAACACTGTGGACTTCGCTCCCAACTTTGATGAGACGGAGAAGGAGCCCACTGTGCTTCCGGCCAGATATCCCAACCTTCTGGTAAACGGAACGTCCGGAATCGCTGTGGGAATGGCCACCAATATTCCGCCCCATAACCTTCGGGAGGTTATCCAGGCGGTGGTGAAGATCATTGACAACATTATCGAGGAAAACCGGGAGACGGAGATCGAGGAGATCCTTAAGATCGTCAAAGGTCCGGATTTTCCCACAGGAGCCACCATTCTGGGAACCAGAGGCATCGAGGAGGCGTACCGCACGGGAAGAGGAAAGATCCGGGTGCGGGCAGTGAGCAATATCGAAACGCTTCCCAACGGTAAGAGCAGGATCATTGTTACCGAGCTGCCCTATATGGTGAACAAGGCCCGGCTGATCGAAAAGATCGCGGAGCTGGTAAAGGAGAAGAAGATCGACGGCATCACGGATCTGAATGACCACTCCAACCGGGAGGGAATGTGCATCTGCATCGATCTGCGCAGAGATGTGAACGCCAATGTGATCATGAACCAGCTTTACAAGCATACCCAGCTTCAGGATACCTTTGGGGTGATCATGCTGGCGCTTGTGAACAACCAGCCCAAGGTGATGAACCTGATGGAGATCCTCAAGTATTATCTGGCTCATCAGGAAGATGTGGTTACCAGGAGGACTCAGTATGACCTGAACAAAGCGCAGGAGAGGGCTCATATCCTGGAAGGTCTGTTAAAGGCGCTGGATAATATCGACGAAGTGATCCGGATCATCCGTGGTTCGGAGAACACTCAGATTGCCAAGCAGCGGTTGATGGATCGGTTTGCGCTGTCCGATGCTCAGGCTCAGGCCATTGTGGATATGCGTCTGAGAACTCTTACCGGTCTGGAAAGAGAAAAACTGGAGGCGGAATATAAAGAGCTGATGGAAAAGATCCGGAAACTGCAGGCTATTCTGGCAGACAGAAATCTGCTGCTGCGGGTGATCCGGAAAGAGATCCTGGAGATTGCGGAAAAGTACGGTGACGAGAGAAGAACCGCTATTGGATTCGATGAATATGATATTTCCATGGAAGATATGATTCCCAATGAGAACGTGGTGATCACCATGACAAATCTGGGATATATCAAACGGATGACGGTAGACAATTTCAGAAATCAGAACAGGGGAGGAAAAGGCATCAAGGGAATGCAGACTCTGGAGGATGATTATATCGAGGAGCTCCTGATGACAACCACCCATCATTACCTGATGTTCTTCACCAACATGGGAAAGGTGTACCGTCTGAAGGCCTATGAGATTCCGGAAGCCAGCAGAACTGCCAGAGGAACGGCCATCATCAATCTTCTGCAGCTTGCTCCGGGGGAGAAGATCACCGCGGTCATCCCCATCAATGAGTATAAGCAGGGACAGTATCTGTTTATGGCTACCAAGAAGGGGCTGGTGAAGAAGACCCCCATCACAGAGTATGAGAATGTGAGAAAAACTGGTCTGGCCGCTATTGCTCTGCGGGACGAGGATGAGCTGATCGAAGTGAAGTTCACGGATAACAGGAAGGATATTATTCTTGTTACCAGATTCGGACAGTGTATCCGTTTCCATGAGACAGATGTGCGGATCACCGGAAGGGTGTCCATGGGAGTAAGGGGCATCAATCTGGGGGACGATGACGAGGTGATCGGCATGCAGCTGAACACCCAGGGAGATTACCTTCTGATAGCTTCCGAGAGAGGTCTTGGAAAGAGAACCTCTGTGGGAGAATTTACCGTTCAGAACCGGGGCGGCAAGGGAGTAAAATGCTATAAGATCACAGAGAAAACAGGAAATGTAGTGGGCGTTAAGGCTGTCAATGAAGAAAATGAGATCATGCTGATCACTACAGAGGGAATCATCATCCGGATTTCCTGTTCCGATATTTCCATTCTGGGAAGGATTACGTCAGGAGTGAAGCTGATGGATCTGGATGACAACATTTCCATTGCTACGATTGCGAAGGTCCGGGAAAAAAAGGAAGAGGATCTTGCGGAAGAAAAGTAACAGTGCAGCCTTCCGGTTTCACTGTCATAAATCAGAGCTGTTGCGAAAAAACATAGAAAAACAGTGACAGAAAAAGGGAGAGAATCTTATGGGAGAGATCAGAACGATTCCCGTCAGTGCGCTGACGGAGAATATCAGGGAAATGTGTATTGAGGCAAATCATTTTTTGTCAAAGGATATGGACGCCTGTTTTCAGGCCGCTGTGGAGAAAGAGGAATCTCCTCTGGGAAAACGGGTGCTGAACCAGCTCCAGGAGAATCTGAAGATAGCCGGTGAGGATATGATCCCCATCTGTCAGGACACGGGAATGGCAGTGGTATTCCTGGAGATAGGGAGAGATGTGCATTTTGAAGGAGGAGAAGTGGAGGATGCGGTAAATGAGGGTATCCGCCAGGGGTATGTGGACGGATATCTGAGAAAATCCGTAGTAAAGGATCCGCTGATCAGAGAAAATACCAAGGACAATACTCCGGGAATCATCCACTATTTTCTGGTACCTGGGGATCAGGTAAAGATCACTGTGGCTCCCAAGGGATTTGGAAGCGAAAATATGAGCCGGATTTTTATGCTGAAGCCGGCTGAAGGTATTGAGGGAGTGAAAAACGCAGTCCTGACTGCTGTAAAGGATGCCGGTCCCAATGCCTGCCCTCCTATGGTAGTAGGCGTGGGAATCGGAGGAACCTTTGAAAAGTGCGCCCTTCTGGCCAAACAGGCCCTTACCCGGAATGTTCTGGAGCATTCGGAAATTCCTTATGTGAGGGAGCTGGAGGAAGAGCTTCTGGAAAAGATCAATGAATCCGGTATCGGTCCCGGAGGATTGGGGGGAAAGATCACGGCTCTGGCTGTGAACATCAATACATATCCCACCCATATTGCCGGACTGCCTGTGGCTGTGAATATCTGCTGTCATGTCAACCGCCATGTGGTGCGGACTATTTAATAGGGGAGGGTGAAGAGATGGAAAAATATATTCAGGCCCCTCTGAAGGAGGAAGAGATCCTGGAATTGAAGTCCGGGGATTATGTGTATATTACGGGGACCATTTATACGGCCAGAGACGCCGCTCACAAGAGAATGCAGGAAGCGCTGGATGAGGGCGGAGAGCTTCCCTTTGATCTGAAGGGAAATGTGATCTATTATATGGGACCGTCACCTGCCAGAGAAGGCCGTCCCATAGGATCTGCCGGACCTACCACTGCCAGCAGAATGGACAAGTATACGCCCACTCTTCTGGATCTGGGGCTGAAGGGAATGATCGGAAAGGGAAAGCGTACTCCCCAGGTGGTGGATGCCATTGTGAGAAATAAAGCCGTTTATTTTGCTGCCGTTGGAGGCGCAGGAGCCCTTTTGTCAAAATGTATTGTTTCAGCGGAAGTGATCGCCTACGATGATCTGGGGACAGAGGCTGTTCGCAGACTGGAAGTGAAAAATCTTCCCGCCGTTGTGGTTATCGACTCTCAGGGAAATAATCTGTATGAGCAGGTATTGAAGTAAAGGGGATCACGAACTATGAAACGAATACTGCTGATGGTGCTGAGAAATCTTCTGTTTGTCCCTTATGGATGGATAAGACTGTGTTATACGGCTGCGCACGCGGACAAATACACGGAAGAGAAGCGGTATAAGCTTCTGCAGTTTATCGACCGGAGAGCCAACTGGGGAGGAAGGATCACCATTGAAGCTCGCGGCGTGGAAAATATCCCATCGGAGGACGGGTTTATTTTCTTTCCCAATCATCAGGGACTTTATGATGTACTGGCCATCATTCAGGTATGTCCCCGCCCGTTTTCCGTAGTGATGAAAAAAGAGGTGGAGAATATTCCCTTTCTGAAACAGGTATTTGCCTGTATGAAGGCTATTGCTTTGGACCGGTCTGATATCAGACAGGGCCTGAAGGTAATCCAGCAGGTGGCGGAGGAGGTAAAATCAGGAAGAAATTACCTGATTTTTGCTGAGGGAACCAGAAGTAAAATGCAGAATCATCTTCTTGAGTTTAAAGGGGGAAGCTTTAAGAGCGCCTTCAAAGCCAAATGTCCCGTGGTACCTGTTGCACTGATCGATTCCTATAAAGCATTTGACACCAGATCGATCAAAAAGCTGACTGTGCAGGTGCATTTTCTGGAAGCTATTCCCTATGAAGAATATCAGGGAATGAAAACCACAGAGCTGGCTGCTCTGGTAAAATCCAGAATAGAAGCTGTAATTGCGGAAAATGAATAAGCGTTTTTTGCATGGAAACCAGCACTGAAAGTTTAAACCCCGCAGCTTGCTGCGGGGTTTTGGAATCTGTGACTGCGGTTCCAAATATCCTGTCCGGTGTACAAACCAAGCCTTATCTTAAGATTTTATCTCTATATATAGTAATGAAAAAATACTCAAAAACTATATATAGAGCAGGTAAAAGGAAAGTAAAAATAATCCAAAAAAATTGAAATTTATCGTTGACAAATACAGGGTGATTTTGTATAATAAATTTTGCTTATGAGTTCGGGTAACCGAAAATCATAATGGAGAAGTACTCAAGTGGCTGAAGAGGCGCCCCTGCTAAGGGTGTAGACGGTTTGCGCCGTGCGAGGGTTCAAATCCCTCCTTCTCCGGTTAACGGAAGCAAATATGCAGAAGTTAAAAAAAGTTGTTGACAAATCCAAAAAGATGTGATAATCTATTATGGCTGTCAAGCGAGGTGAAAAGCCTTGAAAAAAACTTCAAAAAAGTTCTTGACAAGCGGTAGCAAAGATGATAAAATATCAAAGCTGTCGCAAGGCAGAACCAAGGAAATGCATCCTGACAGACTGCGGGAGCAGCGTTGGATGGAAAGTTTTCCGAAAGAACATTGATAACTGAACAGTGAAACACATTCCTCGAAAGTTCTGAAAACATTTTAAACGAACGATCGAAAGATCCTTAAAACAGTAAAAAGGGATAGATTAGCCAAGAGTTGATCTTGAACGGACAAACACATTTATTTAGAGAGTTTGATCCTGGCTCAGGATGAACGCTGGCGGCGTGCTTAACACATGCAAGTCGAGCGAAGCGCTTTTGTTGATTTCTTCGGATTGAAGCGGAAGTGACTGAGCGGCGGACGGGTGAGTAACGCGTGGGGAACCTGCCCCATACCGGGGGATAACAGTTAGAAATGACTGCTAATACCGCATAAGCGCACAGGGACGCATGTCCTGGTGTGAAAAACTCCGGTGGTATGGGATGGACCCGCGTCTGATTAGGTAGTTGGTGAGGTAATGGCCCACCAAGCCGACGATCAGTAGCCGACCTGAGAGGGTGACCGGCCACATTGGGACTGAGACACGGCCCAAACTCCTACGGGAGGCAGCAGTGGGGAATATTGCACAATGGGGGAAACCCTGATGCAGCGACGCCGCGTGAAGGAAGAAGTATTTCGGTATGTAAACTTCTATCAGCAGGGAAGAAAATGACGGTACCTGACTAAGAAGCCCCGGCTAACTACGTGCCAGCAGCCGCGGTAATACGTAGGGGGCAAGCGTTATCCGGATTTACTGGGTGTAAAGGGAGCGTAGACGGAGGAGCAAGTCCGATGTGAAACTCCGGGGCTTAACCCCGGAACTGCATTGGAAACTGTTTATCTGGAGTGCCGGAGGGGTAAGCGGAATTCCTGGTGTAGCGGTGAAATGCGTAGATATCAGGAGGAACACCGGTGGCGAAGGCGGCTTACTGGACGGTAACTGACGTTGAGGCTCGAAAGCGTGGGGAGCAAACAGGATTAGATACCCTGGTAGTCCACGCCGTAAACGATGACTACTAGGTGTCGGGTAGCAAAGCTATTCGGTGCCGCAGCCAACGCAATAAGTAGTCCACCTGGGGAGTACGTTCGCAAGAATGAAACTCAAAGGAATTGACGGGGACCCGCACAAGCGGTGGAGCATGTGGTTTAATTCGAAGCAACGCGAAGAACCTTACCAAGTCTTGACATCGATCTGACCGCTCCTTAACCGGAGCTTTCTCTTCGGAGACAGAGAAGACAGGTGGTGCATGGTTGTCGTCAGCTCGTGTCGTGAGATGTTGGGTTAAGTCCCGCAACGAGCGCAACCCTTATCCTTAGTAGCCAGCAGGTGAAGCTGGGCACTCTGAGGAGACTGCCAGGGACAACCTGGAGGAAGGTGGGGATGACGTCAAATCATCATGCCCCTTATGATTTGGGCTACACACGTGCTACAATGGCGTAAACAAAGGGAAGCGAGCTTGTGAGAGTGAGCGAATCCCAAAAATAACGTCTCAGTTCGGATTGTAGTCTGCAACTCGACTACATGAAGCTGGAATCGCTAGTAATCGCAGGTCAGCATACTGCGGTGAATACGTTCCCGGGTCTTGTACACACCGCCCGTCACACCATGGGAGTCAGTAACGCCCGAAGTCAGTGACCCAACCGAAAGGAGGGAGCTGCCGAAGGCGGGACCGATAACTGGGGTGAAGTCGTAACAAGGTAGCCGTATCGGAAGGTGCGGCTGGATCACCTCCTTTCTAAGGAAATGAGTAGGAGAATGTGTTTTACTGTTGAGTTATCAGGTAAGATTGATAACGAACCTTCCGGCGGCGATGCGCGTAGGGGAAACACCCGTACCCATCCCGAACACGACGGTTAAGACCTATGCGGCCGATGGTACTGCACTGGAGACGGTGTGGGAGAGCAGGTGGCTGCCGGAACCCTAAAAAAGAAAGCAGGGGAAAATGCTTTTACAGATAGAACAGACAGAGGCGGGAACGCTGAGGCTGTCAACCTGAAACAGCAGGGAAGTGCTGATATGATAGCTGGTCTTTACCAGTGATTAGAGTGAAGAAGCCAAGCGCTTGTTGATTCTAATGACTGATAAACATCAGTCAGATGTACCTTGAAAACTGCATATACAAAAACGAGTATCCAAGAAACGTCAAACGTTTTAGAGATAGGAAAAGACATCCGAGGAGTTATCTGAGAGGTAAACTTACAGATAATGAATCAAAACTCATTCATGGAAGACATGAAAAACGCGAGGAACCAACCGTTTTTAACGCTATAGAAACGGAAGGTCAAACAAAAAAGAGCGCAGGGTGGATGCCTTGGCACTAAGAGCCGAAGAAGGACGTGATAAGCTGCGAAAAGCTGCGGAGAGGAGCAAATATCCCGTGACCCGCAGATGTCCGAATGGGGAAACCCACATGAGCAGACCTCATGTATCCATACGCCAATCCATAACGTATGGAAGGGAACCCGGTGAACTGAAACATCTAAGTAGCCGGAGGAAAAGAAAGAAAACTCGATTCCCAAAGTAGCGGCGAGCGAAATGGGAGGAGCCTAAACCAGCGTGCGTGCACACTGGGGTTATGGACTGCAGAAGTTACTGGAAACGATAGCAGAATGGTTTTGGGAAAGCCAGCCAGAGAGGGTGAAAGCCCCGTAAGCGAAATCCGGACCAGGACAGCAGGATCCAAAGTACCACGAGACACGTGGAACCTTGTGGGAAGTCGGGGGGACCACCCCCCAAGGCTAAATACTCCTTAGTGACCGATAGCGCATAGTACTGTGAAGGAAAGGTGAAAAGGACCCCGGGAGGGGAGTGAAAGAGAACCTGAAACCCTGTGTTTACAAGCTGTGGAAGTGCTTTATATGCACGACCGCGTACTTTTTGTAGAACGGTCCGGCGAGTTGCGCTGGCTGGCAAGGTTAAGCATGGAAGATGCGGAGCCGAAGGGAAACCAAGTCTTAAGAGGGCGAGAAAGTCAGTCGGAGCAGACCCGAAACCGGGTGATCTACCCATGTCCAGGCTGAAGCTGCCGTAAAAGGCAATGGAGGGCCGAACGCACATCCGTTGAAAAGGGTGGCGATGAGGTGTGGGTAGGGGAGAAATTCCAATCGAACCCGGAGATAGCTGGTTCTCCTCGAAATAGCTTTAGGGCTAGCCTCATACAAGTCTTTTGGAGGTAGAGCACTGAATTTCCTAGGGGGCGTCAAAGCTTACCGAAGAATATCAAACTCCGAATGCCAGTAAGATGATGTATGGGAGTCAGACTGTACGAGATAAGTTGGACGGTCAAAAGGGAAAGAGCCCAGACCTCCGGCTAAGGCCCCCAAGTGCGTGTTAAGTGGAAAAGGATGTGGGATTTCAAAGACAACCAGGATGTTGGCTCAGAAGCAGCCACACATTCAAAGAGTGCGTAATAGCTCACTGGTCGAGAGGTCCTGCGCCGAAAATGTCCGGGGCTGAAACACGCCGCCGAAGCCGAGGAACCGAGAGGTTGGTAGAGGAGCATTGCATAAGGGATGAAGCGGTACCGGAAGGAGCCGTGGACTTTATGGAAGAGAGAATGCCGGAATGAGTAGCGAGAGTAAGGTGAGAATCCTTACGGCCGAATATCCAAGGTTTCCAGGGTAAAGCTGATCTGCCCTGGGTAAGTCGGGACCTAAGGCGAGGGCGAAAGCCGTAGTCGATGGACAACAGGTTGAGATTCCTGTACTGCAGTAAGACAGAACTGTGGGGACACGTGTGGAAAGCATAGGCGCGGAAAGGAAAGCCGCGTGCAAGCGAGGTACCGGTCTGGCAGGCAAATCCGCCAGGCAACGGGAAGACGCGATGCGGACCGAACTTCAAGTAGGGAAGTATGTGAGCCATGCGTCAAGAAAAGCCGCTATCGTTCTTACTGTACCCGTACCGTAAACCGACACAGGTGGATGAGGAGAGAATCCTAAGGCCGACGGAAGAAGCATTGTTAAGGAACTCGGCAAAATGACCCCGTAACTTCGGGAGAAGGGGTGCCACCGAGAGGTGGCCGCAGAGAATAGGCTCAAGCAACTGTTTAGCAAAAACACAGGTCTATGCGAAACCGAAAGGTGAGGTATATGGGCTGACGCCTGCCCGGTGCTGGAAGGTTAAGAGGAGAGGTTAGAGAGATCGAAGCTTTGAATTTAAGCCCCAGTAAACGGCGGCCGTAACTATAACGGTCCTAAGGTAGCGAAATTCCTTGTCGGGTAAGTTCCGACCCGCACGAAAGGCGTAATGATTTGAGCGCTGTCTCGACAATGCATCCGGTGAAATTGAAGTACCAGTGAAGATGCTGGTTACCTGCGCCAGGACGGAAAGACCCCATGGAGCTTTACTCCAGCTTGATACTGGGATTCGGTATCGCATGTACAGGATAGGTGGGAGGCAAAGAAGTATGGACGCCAGTCCGTATGGAGCCGATGTTGGGATACCACCCTTGCGGTATTGGGTTTCTAACCAGCGGCCGTGACCCGGCCGGGGGACAATGTCAGGTGGGGAGTTTGACTGGGGCGGTCGCCTCCGAAAGGGTATCGGAGGCGCTCAAAGGTTCCCTCAGAATGGTTGGAAACCATTCGAAGAGTGCAAAGGCAGAAGGGAGCTTGACTGCGACACCGACGGGTGGAGCAGGTACGAAAGTAGGACTTAGTGATCCGGTGGTATTAAGTGGGAATGCCATCGCTCAACGGATAAAAGCTACCCTGGGGATAACAGGCTTATCACTCCCAAGAGTTCACATCGACGGAGTGGTTTGGCACCTCGATGTCGGCTCATCGCATCCTGGGGCTGTAGTAGGTCCCAAGGGTTGGGCTGTTCGCCCATTAAAGCGGTACGCGAGCTGGGTTCAGAACGTCGTGAGACAGTTCGGTCCCTATCCGGCGTGGGCGGAGGATATTTGAGAGGAGCTGTCCTTAGTACGAGAGGACCGGGATGGACGGACCGCTGGTGTACCTGTTGGCTTGCCAGAGCCATGGCAGGGTAGCCAAGTCCGGAAGGGATAAACGCTGAAGGCATCTAAGCGTGAAGCCCCCCTCAAGATGAGATATCCCATGCGAAAGCAGTAAGACCCCTTGAAGACGACGAGGTAGATAGGGCAGAGGTGGAAGTACAGTAATGTATGGAGCTGACTGCTACTAATCGGTCGAGGGTTTGACCTGTAGACTTGCGGAAGGCGGGACGAAGTCGAAGACTGAAGCTTAGTCGGAAGGTCGTTCGATAGAGCGTAGCGAGATCGAACTTCCGAAGACAGAAGCGGAGGAAAGACAGAAGGAAACCGGAAGCAGGTAAGTGGTTGACGCGGAAGAGAATGGATGAAAGTTGTATATGCAGTTTTGAAGGTACATACCTTCTGAATAAGGCCCGGTGGCTCAGTTGGTTAGAGCGCCGCCCTGTCACGGCGGAGGTCGTGGGTTCGAGTCCCATCCGGGTCGCTGAAATAAGCGTCAGTTTATTTCAATCAAATAGGTCGTATGACCGGAGATATCCTTTGGGATCTCAGACATGATAAGGGGTCTTAGCTCAGCTGGGAGAGCATCTGCCTTACAAGCAGAGGGTCATAGGTTCGAGCCCTATAGGCCCCATTTTATTCATGAATGTGTGTTTCGCCGATGTGGCTCAATTGGCAGAGCAGCTGATTTGTAATCAGCAGGTTATCGGTTCGAGTCCGATCATCGGCTTTGATAATTATAAAATTATCATGATTATATGGATGGATTCCCGAGTGGCCAAAGGGGACAGACTGTAAATCTGCTGCAATTTGCTTCGGTGGTTCGAATCCACCTCCATCCATTTGCTTTTGGCAATTTAATAATTTTATCGCGGGGTGGAGCAGTCTGGAAGCTCGTCGGGCTCATAACCCGAAGGTCATAGGTTCAAATCCTATCCCCGCAACTCGTGCCCAGATAGCTCAGTTGGTAGAGCAGAGGACTGAAAATCCTCGTGTCACTGGTTCGATTCCGGTTCTGGGCACTTTTTCTATTTTCCTGTATAAAACAGAGAAACAGAATAGTACGGGGTATTAGCTCAGTCGGTAGAGCACTTGACTTTTAATCAAGTTGTCCGGGGTTCGAATCCCCGATGCCTCATTGATAAAAACCTGTCGGTTCAATGCTGACAGGTTTTATTTTTTTGCCGATGATTATTTGGATATTTTATGATAAGATGAAAAAGAGTAAAACAGATCGGATATGGATTGCAGGAACAGAAACAGGAGAAAAAAGATGAAAAACAGAAGAATGATAGGATTATACACATTGGCATGGATATTCTTATTGACAGGGTGCAAAACAGAAGAAAAAACGGAGGGCCATGTGGATAACTCCCCTGTGGTAATTGAGGAGGACGCAGATGGCGCTGTATATCAGATAGAAGAGTGTACCCAGGATGATTTTACGGAGGAGGAGATAGAATCTACCGGAGGGTTTTGGGAGGATAACACGGAAGGAGATCCGGATGTGCTGGGAAAGCTGGTTTTGGTGGCTGCCGATGGTGACAGGACAGTTCTGGATCGGCTGCTCTATTATCCTGAGGCATCGGAGAACGTGATTTCCACAGAGAACCGTTTTGTCTATGTGGGTTATCCACAATTGAAAGACATGAATTTTAAGGGGCGTGTATATGTAAGCGTCGCAAAAGACGGATCGGACAGAACGGTGACAGAAGCAAAAGATACCCCCAATATCACAAATATGCAGTACTGTGACGGATATCTGTATTATGGAGATTATTTTCACAGTGTTTACCGGATGAATGAGGATCTGGAAAATCAATACCTGGTTGGAGAAACACCTGGAGCATTTCTGACTGTCGCCGACGGAAGTATTTATTACTGGAGCAATGATGAGGAAGCGCCTGGGATTTACCGGCAAACTCTTTCAGGATCAGAGACGGAGGTATTTGTCATGGAGACGGAAGCGTACGATCCGGGAATGGGAAAAGTTGTCATCACCAGTCAGGAAAGAGACGATGACAGTGTAAAAATTACGGGAACACTTACAGCGGAATATGAAGGAATCAGCGAGGCATTTACCCTGGAAATCCCGTTGTCATAGGCGGAAAGAGTCGTTTGTGCAACTTATGAGAGCGGAACTGGCTTTTTTATTTAGAAAATATAAAAAATGCTGATTGACAAAAGTATACGGGGGCATTATACTTTGAATATCAAAGTATTTCCAAGAAAATAATATCCGAAGGAGAAATATCATGTTAGAAGAAATGAAGGAAATTATCGCGGAGCAGCTGAACTGTGATGCGGACAGTATCACCGAAGCTACATCTTTTAAAGACGATCTGGGAGCCGATTCTCTGGACTTATTTGAGCTGGTAATGGCTCTGGAAGAAAAATATGAGATCGAGATTCCTTCTGAGGAGCTGACGGATCTGACTACAGTGGGAAGCGTTATGGAATATCTGAAGAGCAAAGGTGTGGAGGAATAATCCACACCTTTTCAATAGAAAAGGCAGAAAATTGTGACAGTGGAGCTGTAAAGCTGAACTGTTGCATAATCGGCAGTAAAGCCGGAATCCGGACTGTCTGCAAGGTGTGTTGATCTGTCGGATAAGGCAGAGGTAAGTAAGAGGAGGAGCTTATGAAAACAAGAGTTACGGAATTGCTGGGAATTGAATATCCTGTTATCCAGGGTGGAATGGCATGGGTTGCAGAGCATAATCTGGCAGCCGCTGTATCGGCAGCCGGAGGATTTGGTCTGATTGGAGCAGCCAGTGCACCGGCAGATGTGGTGCGGGAGGAAATCAGAAAAGTAAAAGAGCTGACAGATAAGCCTTTTGGTGTAAATGTTATGCTGCTGACTCCACATGCGGATGAGGTTGCCAGGGTAGTTGTGGAGGAGGGCGTAAAAGCCGTTACTACAGGCGCAGGCAACCCGGCTAAGTACATGGATATGTGGAAAGCCGCAGGAATAAAGGTGATTCCGGTGGTAGCTTCCGTAGCTATGGCGAAGATGATGGAGCGGGCAGGCGCCGATGCCGTTGTAGCGGAGGGAATGGAGTCAGGAGGACATATCGGTTCCCAGACTACCATGTCTCTGGTTCCTCAGGTGGTGGACGCGGTGAACATTCCGGTGATCGCGGCCGGAGGGATCGGTGATGGAAGAGGTTTTGCTGCGGCTATGATGCTGGGAGCGGAGGCTGTTCAGATCGGTACCCGGTTTGTGGTGGCGGATGAGTCTATCGTTCATGATAACTATAAGGACAGGATTCTGAAAGCAAAGGATATTGATTCCACAGTAACAGGAACCACCACGGGCCATCCGGTACGTTCTCTGAGAAATCAGATGACCAAGGAATATCTGCAGAAGGAGAAGGATGGAGCTTCCTTTGAGGAGCTGGAGCTTCTGACACTGGGATCTCTGAGAAAGGCTGTGATGGATGGAGACGTGAAGAACGGAACAGTAATGGCCGGACAGATCGCAGGACTGATCAGCAAGAGACAGAGCTGTAAGGAAATTATTCAGGAGATCATGGAGCAGGGAGAGGCTCTTCTGAATAAGCGGAACTGGTAAAATCTGACCGCAGAGACGGTTTACGAAAGAGGAAAGGCTGCCAGGAAGGACAAGCTTACGATGGCAGCCTTTCTGCATCAATAGATAGTTTGATAATCAAAATATTAAAAAATACTACGAGCTATGCGGCTGGCAGCAGGGTTTTTGACTCGGATGAGATGGATACGGAGGAGAGAATGAGTAGGATTGCATTTGTATTTCCCGGACAGGGAGCCCAGTATGTGGGAATGGGAAAAGATTTTTATCAACAGTATGCGGTGTGCAGAGAGGTTTTTCAGGAGGCTTCCGATGCGTCCGGTCTGGATATGGAAGCCCTGTGCTTTGAGGAGAATGAGAATATCCATATTACAGAATACACACAGATCGCCATGCTGGCTGCGGAGGCGGCGATTCTGGCGGCTGTGGAGGAAAAGGGAATCCGGGCTGAGGTTCATGCCGGACTCAGTCTGGGAGAATACGGCGCCCTGATCGCCTCCGATGTTATGTCCCGGTCAGATGCTTTCCGTGTAGTCCGTCAGCGGGGGATCCTGATGCAGGAGGCTGTTCCGGAGGGAGGAGCCATGACTGCGGTGATGGGAATGGAAGGCGATGCCATTGCCGAAATCTGCCGTCAGGTGAATGGTATCGTGTCTGTGGCTAACTATAACTGTCCGGGGCAGATTGTTATTACCGGGGAGAGCAAAGCGGTAAATGAAGCGGCCGAACGGCTGAAAGAGGCGGGAGCCAGAAGGTGTATCCCGCTGAAGGTCAGCGGACCGTTTCATTCCATGATGCTGAAAGAAGCAGGTGAGAAGCTGAGTGAGGTGCTGGATACTGTGGAAGTAAGGAATTTTGAGATTCCTTATGTGACAAATGTAACCGCAGATTACGTGAAGGATCCGGCACAGGTGAAGGAGCTGCTTTCCAGACAGGTATATTCCTCTGTGAAATGGCAGCAGAGCGTAGAACGGATGATAGCTGACGGAATAGATACTTTCGTGGAAATCGGACCTGGAAAGACGCTGACAGGATTTCTGAGAAAAATTGACAGAAATGTAAAAGGAATCAGCGTGGAGAAAGCGGAGGACCTGGAAAAGCTTTCTCAGCTTCTGTAAAATGCGGTACCGTGGAGAAGCGGGAGATATTTATGACAGTGAATCCCAACGAATCTAATCCGGCGCGGAATGAGACGCAGGCCTGATATTCAGATGCAGGCGGCGGAATATCTGACCGGGTATGACAGATTTAGAACAGAGAAATAACAGGAGATCAGAGATGGAAAAAAAGGTAGCGCTGGTGACAGGCGCCAGCAGGGGAATCGGAAGAGAGATCGCGTTGACGCTGGCCCGGGAGGGGGCGTTTGTGATCATTAATTATAATGGCTCTGAGGACAGGGCGAAAGAGGTGGAGGAGACCATCCGGAAGAACGGCGGTGAGGCTGTGATCTGGAAATGCAATGTGTCCAGTTTCCAGGAAACGGAAGAGATGGCAAAGGCTGTGGTGAAGGAATACGGCCATGTGGATATTCTGGTGAACAATGCGGGAATTACCAGGGATAATCTGATCATGAAGATGAGTGAAGCCGATTTTGATCAGGTGGTGGAGACAAATCTGAAGGGTTGCTTTAACACCATCCGTCATCTTTCCCGTCAGATGCTGAAACAGAGAAGCGGCAGGATCGTGAATATTGCTTCTGTATCCGGTGTTCTGGGAAATGCGGGACAGGCCAATTATGCGGCTTCCAAGGCAGGGATCATCGGACTGACAAAGACGATGGCCCGGGAGCTGGCCAGCAGGGGAATTACTGTGAACGCTGTGGCTCCGGGATTTATCGATACGGAGATGACGGCTGTACTGCCGGATCAGGTGAAAAGTACGGTGACGGAACAGATTCCGCTGAAAAAATTCGGAAGCGTGGAGGATGTGGCGGAGACAGTGGCATTTCTGGCTTCTGACAAAGCAAAGTATATTACCGGTCAGGTCATCTGTGTGGATGGCGGAATGGCAATGTGATGCAGGGGTAAAAGAGAGGAGAATTGTTTCATGAGAAGAGTGGTAGTGACTGGAATGGGAGCGGTGACACCGGTGGGAATCGGTGTGGAGGCGTTCTGGGACAGCATTAAAAATAAAAGGCTGGGATTTGCGCCCATTACAAAATTCGATACCTCAGATTATAAAGTGAAGATTGCCGCTGAAGTGAAGGATTTTACAGCAAAGGATCATATGGATTTTAAGGCGGCAAAAAGAATGGAGCTGTTCTGCCAGTATGCGGTGGCAGCGGCAAAGGAAGCGTTTGCCCAGGCAGGACTGGATATGGAGAAGGAAGATCCCTATCGGGTGGGATGTTCCATCGGCTCCGGCATCGGAAGTCTTCAGGTAACGGAGACAGCCTGCGTAAAGATCCATGAGAAAGGACCTTCCAGGGTCAATCCGCTGCTGGTACCGCTGATGATCTCCAATATGGCTGCGGGAAATGTATCCATCCAGCTGGGACTGAAAGGAAAGAGCCTGAATGTGGTGACAGCCTGTGCCACAGGTACCCATTCTATTGGAGAGGCTTTCCGGTCTATTCAGCACGGGGAAGCGGATGTGATGCTGGCAGGAGGAACAGAGGCCAGCATCTGCCCCATCGGAGTGGCTGGATTTACAGCGTTAACGGCCCTTTCCGCTGTGGATGATCCGGAAAAATGCTCCCTGCCCTTTGATAAGAACAGAAGCGGCTTTGTTATGGGAGAGGGAGCCGGTGTGGTGGTTCTGGAGGAACTGGAGCATGCCAGAAAAAGAGGAGCTGTGATCCTGGGGGAAATGGTGGGATACGGAGCTACCAGCGATGCTTACCATATCACTTCTCCGGCAGAGGATGGATCAGGCGCGGCCAAGGCCATGGAGCTGGCTATCCAGGAGGCAGGAATCCGTAAAGAGGATGTGACATATATCAATGCCCACGGAACGGCTACCCATCACAACGATCTGTTTGAGACCAGAGCGATCAAGCTTTTGTTTGGAGATCATGCGTATGATATGAAGATCAATTCCACAAAATCCATGATCGGACATCTGCTGGGCGCGGCAGGAGCTGTGGAATTTATCACCTGTGTGAAGGAAATCCAGGATGGATTTATCCATGCTACGGCAGGGTACGAAACTCCGGATGAGGAGCTGGATCTGAATTACGTTCCCGGGGAGGGAGTGAAGGAGAATATCACTTACGCTCTCAGCAATTCTCTGGGATTTGGCGGTCACAATGCAAGTATCTTAGTAAAGAAATATGAGGAGTGAAAATAATGGAATTTGAAAATCTGATCACATTGATCAAGACGGTGTCGGATTCCAAGCTGACCCGGTTTGAGATGAAGGACGGGGATATGAAAATTTCCATGGGAAAGGAAAAGGAGACGGTGATCACTGCGGCGGAGGGCAGCGGGAATATCCCGGCGGCTTTGGTTTCCGGTATCAGCGCCGTTTCAGCGGCTTCTATTCCGGAGGCCTCCGGGGAGCAGGAACAGGTTCCGGAGGGACAGGTGGTGAAGGCGCCTCTGGTGGGGACCTTCTACAGTGCCTCCGCACCGGATGCCGCCCCGTTTGTGACAGTAGGAGACGTGGTGGAGAAGGGCCAGACCCTGGGAATCATAGAGGCCATGAAGCTGATGAATGAGATTGAATCTGATTATGCGGGTACCGTAAAGGAGATTCTGGTGGAGAACGGCCAGATGGTAGAGTACGGACAGCCGCTGTTTGTGATTGGATAGCGGATATCCGGATTTTGAAGGAGGTAAAAAAATGGCGGTAATGACTACCAAAGAAATTATGGAGATCATTCCTCATCGTCATCCGTTTTTGCTGGTGGATACCATTGAAGAGCTGGAGCCGGGAAAAAGGGCTGTGGGGAAAAAATGCGTGACGTATGACGAATATTTTTTTCGGGGACATTTTCCCCAGGAGCCGGTGATGCCGGGTGTTCTGATCGTAGAAGCTCTGGCGCAGGTAGGCGCAGTCAGCATATTAAGCTGCGAGGAGTTTAAAGGGAAAACAGCATATTTCGGAGGAATCAACAACTGTAAGTTCAAGAAGAAGGTGGTTCCCGGGGATGTGCTGATGCTGGAGACGGAGCTGATCAAGCAGAAGGGACCTATCGCCATAGCCAGGGCCACGGCCACAGTAGACGGAAAGCTGGCGGCTTCGGCAGAACTGACGGTGGCCATCGGATAATCCTCTGGGATAGGAGATAGAAAAGTATGTTTCGGAAGATTTTAATTGCCAACAGAGGAGAGATCGCAGTCAGGATCATCCGGGCCTGCAGGGAGCTGGGGATCAAGACAGTGGCCGTTTATTCAGAAGCTGACAGGGAGGCGCTGCATACTCAGCTGGCGGACGAAGCGGTGTGTATCGGCCCGGCAGCAGCAGCTGAGAGCTACCTGAATATGGAGAGTATCCTGAGTGCCTGTATTGCCACCAGGGCGGACGCGATCCATCCGGGATTTGGATTTTTGTCGGAGAACAGCAGATTTGTGGATTTGTGCGAAAAGTGCAACATTACATTTATAGGACCTTCCGCCGAAATGATCGAAAAGATGGGAAATAAATCTGAGGCCAGAAAAACCATGATGGAGGCTGGGGTTCCGGTGGTTCCGGGGACCAGGGAGGCAGTCTATGACGCCCGCAGAGGCAAGGAGCTGGCTGAGGAGATCGGTTATCCGGTGATGATCAAGGCTTCTTCCGGAGGCGGCGGAAAGGGAATGAGAGTTTCCCGGGGACCTGAGGATTTTGAGGAGAACTTTAAGGTAGCCCAGTTGGAATCTGTCCGTGGTTTTGCGGACAATACCATGTACATTGAGAAATATGTGCAGGACCCCCGTCATATCGAATTTCAGATACTGGCGGATAAATTCGGAAACGTGGTGCAGCTGGGAGAGAGGGACTGTTCCATCCAGAGAAATCATCAGAAGGTGATCGAGGAATCCCCCAGTGTGGCTCTTACGGAAGAACTGCGTCAGCGGATGGGAGAGGCTGCTGTCCGGGCGGCCAAGGCTGTGGGATATGAGAGCGCGGGAACCATTGAATTTCTGCTGGATGGGGATAAGAATTTTTATTTTATGGAGATGAATACCAGGATCCAGGTGGAGCATCCGGTGACAGAAATGGTTTCCGGGATGGATCTGATCAAGGAGATGATCTCCATTGCGCAGGGAAATCCTCTGTCGGTGAAGCAGGAGGAAATACAGCTTCTGGGTCATGCCATGGAGTGCAGGATCAATGCGGAGGATCCCGAGCATAATTTCCGTCCGTGTCCCGGAGTGATCCGGCAGGTACATCTTCCGGGAGGAAAGGGTGTCAGAGTAGATACTGCGGTTTACAGCGGATACGAGATTCCGCCTTATTACGATTCCATGATCGCCAAAGTCATTGTCCACGGAAGAGACCGGCAGGAGGCTATTGACAAGATGCGCAGCACGCTGGGCGAGCTGATCATTGACGGTGTGACCACCAACGTGGATTTTCAGTATGAAATACTGAACAACGAGGATTTTCAGGCCGGAAATATTACTACTGATTTTATTCCAAAACATTTTGCTTGAGTAAACAGTGCAGGAGCACGGAAGGGGTAAAAAATGGCAAAGTTGAAGCATATGTTTAAGAAAACAACAGCGCTGTTCGGCGATCGGGAGGAGGAAGGACAGAAAGGGCAGGAGCCTTCCGTTCCGGCAGGACTTTGGATGAAGTGTCCCAAGTGCGGGGAACTGATCTACAAGGAGGATGTAAAGAAGAATTTTTATGTCTGCCCCAAGTGCCAGGGATATTTCCGGATCAAGACAAAGACAAGGATCCGTATGGTTGCGGATCCGGGAAGCTTTCAGGAGTGGTTTTCCGACCTGGAGGGAGGAAATCCTCTGGAGTATCCGGGATATGAGGAGAAGCTTCAGGAACTCAGGGAAAAGACAAAACTGAAGGAATCCGTAACCGTGGGAGAATGTACGGTGGACGGAAACAGGATCGTCCTGGGGGTATGTGACGCCCGTTTCCTGATGGGAAGTATGGGATATGTGACAGGAGAGAAGATCACCAGGGCCTTTGAGAAGGCTACCCAGCTGGGACTTCCGGTGGTGATGTTCTGCAGCTCAGGAGGAGCCAGGATGCAGGAGGGAATCATTTCCCTGATGCAGATGGCAAAGACATCCGCGGCCGTCAAGCGGCATTCGGATGCAGGTCTTTTTTACCTTCCTATTCTGACGGATCCCACTACGGGAGGCGTGACGGCCAGCTTTGCCATGCTGGGAGATATTATTCTGGGCGAACCGGGGGCGCTGATCGGATTTGCGGGCCCCAGGGTAATTGCTCAGACCATCGGACAGAAGCTGCCGGAGGGATTTCAGAGAGCGGAATTTCTGGTGGAGAAGGGAATCATCGATGGGATCGTGGAGAGAAAAGATCTGAGAAGAACGATCTCCCATCTGATCGCGGTACATGGAAAATCTCTGGCTTATACAGAGTATCCTGCCATCAGAGAACATTTTCTTCAGGAATATGAAATGGACAGGCTTCCGGAGGAGGAAGAAGACCAGCAGGAGGAAAAGGACGAAAAGAAAAAAGAAAAGAAGATCCTGACGGCCTGGGAAAAGGTGGAGATTTCCAGAAGCGCCTCCCGGCCCACAAGTCTGGATTATATCGGGCAGGTGTTTGACGAATTCACGGAGTTGCACGGAGACCGGGCATTTCGGGATGACGGCGCAGTGGTGGGCGGCATCGCCATGCTGAACGGACAGCCTGTGACGGTGATCGGGCTGCAGAAGGGAAAATCAGTGAAGGAAAATATCCATCGGAATTTTGGTATGGCATCTCCGGAGGGATACCGGAAGGCGCTGCGTCTGATGAAGCAGGCGGAAAAGTTCCGGCGCCCTGTTATCAATTTTGTGGATACGCCGGGAGCAGCTTGCGGTATTGAAGCGGAGGAGAGAGGCCAGGGAGAAGCTATCGCCAGAAATCTGCTGGAAATGTCGGGACTGACAGTGCCGGTGCTGAGTATCTTCATCGGAGAAGGCGGAAGCGGCGGTGCGCTGGGACTGGCTGTTGCCAATGAAGTCTGGATGATGGAAAATGCCACATACTCTATTTTGTCTCCGGAGGGATTCGCTTCGATTCTCTGGAAAGATGGCAAGAAGGCCAGAGAGGCGTCTGAGATCATGAAGATCACGGCGGATGACCTGAAAAGACTGGGTATTGTGGAATGGGTGATCCCGGAGGAGGAGCCTGCAGGTGAGGAGAATCTTCCTGAGATCGCAGCAATGATGAGAAAGCGAATGGACAGTTTCCTGGAGACGAGCAGCAAAACAGCCGGGGATCGGACGGCAGAAACCAGATATAAAAGATTCCGAAAATTTTAAACACCAGTTCAGCCATCCGCAAAATGACAAACCAGAATGTGCAGGCTGGCCTGCGGAAGAATGGTTTGTCATTTTGCGGTGAGCGGAACGCTCACGAAGCCCCGGACAGAAGCTGCGAATGCAGCGGAAAGCCGGCATAGCCGGCGTGTCAGGGGCTTGATGGCTGAACTAAAGAAGGAAGAAGCAGACTGAGCAGGCTGGCCTGCGGCAGAATGGTTTGTCATTTTGCGGTGAGCGGAACGCTCACAAAGCCCCGGACAGAAGCTGCGAATGCAGCGGAAAGCCGGCATAGCCGGCGGGTCCGGGGCGTGATGGCTGAACTGAAGAAGAAAGAAGAAGGAAGAACCAGAATGCGCAGGCTGGCGTTTTTCTGCTGCGGTAATGCCATTGGGCCAGGCTGCCGCAGGAATTCAGAACAGGTTCGGGCGGAAATGTCCGGGAAAGGAGTGCGGGATGAATACAGCACCGCTGAAAATAGGTGATCTCACAGCCAGGATTCCCATCATTCAGGGAGGAATGGGGGTAGGAATCAGCCTGTCCCGTCTGGCAGGCACGGTGGCGGCCTGCGGAGGCGTGGGAGTGATCTCCACAGCACAGATCGGGTATCGGGAACCGGATTTTAGGGAGCATCCCATTCAGACAAATCTGAGAGTGATCGGAGAGGAGATCCGAAAGGCCAGACAGATTGCCCGGGGCGGCGTGATCGGCGTCAATATCATGGTGGCCACCCGTCAGTATGCGGAATATGTAAAAGCCGCCGTTTCGGCAGGGGCGGATCTGATCATCTCGGGAGCGGGACTTCCCACGGATCTTCCCAAACTGGTGGAGGGAAGCAGGACCAGGATCGCTCCCATCGTGTCTACCATCAAATCTGCCAGAGTCATCTGCAGGCTCTGGGACCGCCACTATCACCGGGAACCGGACCTGGTGGTGATCGAGGGACCGAAGGCCGGGGGCCATCTGGGATTTTCCAGAAAGCAGCTGGAGGAGTTTACCCCTGAAACGTACGATGAGGAAGTGCGGGGGATCATTCAAGTGGTTCAGGAGTTTGGGGAAAAGTACGGACACCATATCCCGGTGGCGTTGGCCGGGGGGATTTTTGACAGGAAAGATCTGGAACACGCCTGGGAGCTGGGAGCCGATGGAGTACAGATGGGAACCCGGTTTGTGACCACCTATGAGTGTGACGCGGATGACCGGTATAAGCAGGCATACCTGGACGCGGGAAAAGAGGATATCGTGATCGTGGACAGCCCTGTGGGAATGCCGGGAAGGGCCATCAAAAATCATTTCATTGAGAGCAGAGGACAGGGGAGAGAGAAGATTGACCGCTGCTATCAGTGTATCTCCACCTGTGATCCGTCCAGCACCCCCTACTGTATCACCAGGGCGCTGACCAGGGCAGCTGTTGGCGATGTGGACAACGCCCTGCTGTTCTGCGGAGAAAATGCCTGGAAATGCGGAAAAATCCAGCACGTCCGTGAGATCATGGAGGAACTGTATCCGGAGGGATACAGGAAAAAAGAGAAATAGATGTGGAAGCGTCAGCTGTCATATTCTAGAGACTGTCCGGAATATGACAGCCTTTTTTCTTTCATAGAGGATCGGGTTTCATTAAAATAAAAAGGCTCTGCCAGGGAACAGGATTTTTTATCAAATAAGGAAGGCAGCCAAAAAGAAGATCATGGAAAGGTAGTCAAAAACATTCGTTTGTGATATACTGACGGCAGAGAAATGGGGAAATTTTAATTTACGGGATGCCGATGCAAAATGACTGCATGGTAAAACGGCTCATGGAAAAAGAAAGGTTCTTGCTGATAAAAAGTCAAAGACCCCGCAGCAAGCTACGGGGCATCAAACTTGCAGCGAAGCAGAGATGCGGGGTATCTGGTCTTCGCTTCGCTGCGGTAGGCGCTAACCGTGTGCCGCTGGCACACAGCGCCCCTCGCGGCAGGTCTGCGTTCCACTTCGGTCGGCGCTAACCGTGTGCCACCGGCACACAGCGCCGCCAAATGGACATGCAGGCATGTCCGCTTGGCTCGTTGCCCGCGGGAATGAACACAGCGGAAAGGAGACAGGGAAAATGATCTGCAAGGGATTCAAAATGAAGCTGTATGACGGAATGGCGGAAGAATATGAGCGGAGACACAATCTTCTGTGGCCGGAGATGAAGGAGATGATCCATCAGTACGGAGGAAGCAACTACAGTATCTTTATTGATAAAGATACCAATACTCTTTTCGCCTATATTGAGCTGGAGGATGAGGAAAAGTGGGACGAGTCGGTGGATACGGCCATTAATCGGAAATGGTGGGATTATATGGCTGATATCATGGAGACCAATCCGGACAACAGCCCCGTATCAGAGCCGCTCCATCTGGCTTTTCATCTGGACTGATACTGTATGGAACTGTAGAAGAGACTGTACGATAAAAATGAGCAGAATGGATACGCCATTTCTGCTCGTTTTTACTTATAAATTTCAGCCATCCGGTTTCACTGCTGCACTTTTGCGCGATACGCCCGGCAAGCAGCCGCCATGCTTGCATGAGCGGATATTTGCCGGGCAACGGACAGCGAACGGCAAAGCCGTGAGCTGCCCGCAGTATCGCGGGGCGCGGGAGGGGAAGGAAATTCCCCTATCCGAGCCAGATACGCCCGGCAAGCAGCCGCCATGCTTGCATGAGCGGATATCTGCCGGAAACCCCATGCATATATTGAAATTCTGCAGTAGTCTGAATATAATAAAGACAAGCTGTAAAAAAATATCAGAGGATAAAGAATGGATTTATGATATGGAAGGAGACGATAATGGAAATTTTTTTAGGTGTACTGGTCCCGTTTCTGGGAACGACTCTGGGAGCGGGATGTGTTTTCTTTCTGAAAAACCAGCTTCGCCCGCTGGTGCAGAAATCCCTTCTGGGATTTGCCTCAGGGGTAATGGTGGCGGCCTCGGTATGGTCTCTGCTGATCCCTGCCATGGATGCTTCGGAGCATATGGGAAAGCTGGCGTTTGTGCCGGCGGCGGTGGGATTTCTTCTGGGGATTTTCTTCCTGCTGCTGATGGACAAGGTGATCCCTCATCTGCATATGGGAAGTACAGAGGCGGAAGGCCCTCATGTAAAGCTGAAAAAGACCACGATGCTGGTTCTGGCAGTCACCCTGCATAATATTCCCGAAGGAATGGCTGTGGGTGTGGTATTTGCCGGAATGCTGGCGGAACAGTCTGAGATCACTCTGGCAGGCGCCATGGCGCTGTCCATCGGAATTGCCATTCAGAATTTCCCGGAGGGAGCGATCATCTCCATGCCGCTGCGCAGTGAGTCGGGAGTCAGCAAAGGGAAGGCGTTTTTGTACGGAGCTCTTTCCGGAATCGTGGAACCGGCGGCAGCGCTGCTCACCATCCTGCTGTTCGGACTGATCAATCCCATGCTGCCTTATCTGCTGGCTTTTGCTGCCGGAGCCATGATCTATGTGGTGGTGGAGGAGCTGATACCGGAGGCCAGCCAGGGGGAACACAGCAATATAGGAACTATCGGATTCGCAGTGGGATTTGTTCTGATGATGATCCTGGATGTGGCTCTGGGATAACGATACGGAAACAGAAAAGGAGAGGATGGAGATGGAAAATTTTGCTTATTACACGCCAACCAAAGTGGTGTTTGGAAAAAATTCAGAGGAGCAGACGGGGAAGCTGGTAAAAGAGCAGGGATGCGGAAAGGTTCTGGTACATTACGGCGGTAAAAGCGCGGTAAAAAGCGGTCTGCTGGATCGGATCTGCAGATCCCTGGAAAGGGCGGGCGTGGAATATGTGACGCTGGGAGGCGTGGTGCCCAACCCCAGACTTTCCAAAGTCCATGAGGGGATCCGGCTGTGCCGGGAGGAAAAGGTGGATTTTATTCTGGCTGTGGGAGGCGGGAGCGTCATAGATTCCGCAAAGGCTATTGGCTATGGAACTGCCAATGAAGGAGAGGTATGGGATTTTTACGCGAAAACCAGAGTTCCTAAAGCCTGCCTTCCGGTGGGAGCCGTACTGACCATCGCGGCAGCCGGCAGTGAGATGAGCAATTCCTCAGTGATCACCAATGAGGAAGGATGGCTGAAGAGAGGGTATAACGATGATCTTTGCAGATGCCGGTTCGCGGTGATGAATCCCCAGCTGACCTGCACCCTTCCCGCATATCAGACGGCCAGCGGGTGTGTGGATATCCTGATGCATACCATGGAACGCTATTTTACCACAGAGGAGGATACCATGCTGACAGACGGTATCGGGGAAGCTTTGATGCGGACAGTGATCCATTGCGCGGGGGTTCTGAAGGAGGATCCGGAAAATTATAATGCCAGGGCTCAGGTGATGTGGGCGGGGAGTCTTTCCCATAATGGTCTGACAGGCTGCGGGACAGTGGGAGACTGGGCCTGCCATCAGCTGGAGCATGAACTGAGCGCGGCGTTTGATGTGGCCCATGGAGCCGGTCTTTCCGCAGTGTGGGGAAGCTGGGCCAGATATGTTTACTCCGGGAAACCGGAGCGGTTTGCCCAGTTCGCGGTGAATGTCCTGGGAGTGGAAAATGATTTTTCCCATCCGGACAGAACGGCGCTGGAAGGAATCCGGAGGATGGAAGAATTTTACAGATCCATCGATATGCCCACGAATATCCGGGAGCTGGGAATCGCGCTTACGGAGGAACAGATTCAGGAGCTGGCCCATAAGTGCAGCTTTATGGGAAAACGGACCATCGGCCAGTTTATGGTGCTGGATGAGAAGGATATGAGGGAGATTTACCGGATGGCCCGGGGATGAGAAATGGCGTACCAAATGATAGTACAAAAGAAAGGGAAGGGTGTCTGAAAGGAAGGAGACATCTGCTGGAAAGTGATGTATACGGCAAGTGAGAAACGATATGAAAAAATGAAGTACAGCCGCGTGGGAAACAGCGGTTTGAAATTTCCTGCGGTATCCCTGGGGTTCTGGCACAATTTCGGGGAAAACGGAAATTATGAGAATATGAAGGCTCTGTGCCGTACGGCTTTTGACTGCGGTATCACACAGTTTGATCTGGCCAACAATTACGGTCCCCCCTATGGAATGGCGGAGACCAATGCGGGCAGGATCCTGAAGGAGGATTTCGCGCCGTACAGGGATGAGCTGGTGATCGCCACCAAGGCCGGGTATGATATGTGGCCGGGTCCCTACGGAGACTGGGGAAGCAAAAAATACCTGACGGCCAGCCTGGATCAGTCTCTGAAACGTCTGGGTCTGGAGTATGTGGATATCTTTTATCACCACAGGATGGATCCGGAGACGCCTCTGGAGGAGACCATGGAGGCTCTGGCTCAGATAGTGAGAAGCGGAAAGGCCCTCTATGTGGGAATTTCCAATTACAACAGAGAGTATACCAGGAAAGCCATGGAGATCATGAAGGAGCTGCACTGTCCGCTGATCGTCAACCAGAGAAGATATTCGATATTTGACCGCACCATCGAGGAGGATGGAGTAAAAAGCTTCTGCAGGGAAAACGGAATGGGAATCATCGCGTTTTCTCCGCTGGCCCAGGGACTCCTGACGGACAAGTATCTCCATGGGATTCCCTCTGACAGCAGGATTGCCCGGGATTCCCGGTATCTGAAAAAGGAAGAGCTGACTGCAGAGAGGCTGGAGCAGATCGGCAGGCTCAATGAGATTGCGGCCATGCGGGGACAGACCCTTGCGGAAATGGCTCTGGCCTGGATCCTGAAGGATGAGGACGTATGCTCTGTACTGATCGGGGCGTCCAGGCCGGAACAGATTCTGGAAAATGTGAAGATCGTGGAAAACTGTTCCTTCACTCAGGAGGAACGGAAGGTCATTGATGAGATCTGCGGGATTGGAGAAGAATAACCCCAGCAGCCAATAGGGTCCATGAGCAGACATTTACAAAGGAATAAAGAAAAAGAATCCTTTCAGGTCATCAGACAGGAGAGGATTCTTTTTCTTTGTTTGGGTGAAAGAGGATGCTTGTGCGATCCGCCGCAGGTCCTGCCTGGCAGGATTCTTACTTGTAAAGAATACGGATGGAATTCAGTACGCACAGCATGGCAACTCCTGTATCCGCGAACACCGCCAGCCACATGGAGGCGATGCCTGCCAGCCCCAGAACCATAACAAGCGCTTTGATGGCCAGAGCAAAGACCACGTTCTGGGTGGAAATGGAACGGGAGGCTCTGGCGATGGCTACGGCCTGGGGAATGGCTTCCATATCGGAAGTCATGAACACCACATCCGCGGCTTCGATGGCGGCGTCCGCTCCGCTTCCCATGGCGGCCCCCACATCTGCTCCTGCCAGTACGGGCGCGTCGTTGATCCCGTCACCCACAAACATAACGGAACCGTGAGCGCTGCGGATCTTTTCCAGCTGGGAAAGCTTTTCCTGGGGAAGCAGCCGGGCGTGTACTTCGTCAATTCCCGTTTCCCGTGCTACAGCTTCAGCGCTGTCCCTGGCGTCTCCGGTAAGCATGGCGGTGACGATCCCCTGACGTTTGATCCGGCTGACGGCAGCGGGAGCATTTTCCTTGATGGTATCGGAAATGATCAGACTTCCCACAAATACCCCGTCTCTGGCGGCCAGAACCTCTGTGCCGTAGGAAGTATCAGAAAGTCCCTCCAGGGAGATTCCGCCTGCTTCCATCAGCTTTCTGTTTCCGCACAGAAGCGTATGCCCGGAAACTACGGCGCGGATACCCTGACCTGCGATTTCCTCAATGGAGGATGGCTGCTCCACTGTCAGGTCCCGGTCTCTGGCGGCAGATACGATGCTGATGCCGATGGGATGGGTGGAGCTGGATTCACAGGAGGCACACCAGGACAGAAGCTGATCCTCTGCTACATTTCCGTAGGGAACGGCTCTCTGGACCACAAAGTTTCCTTTGGTGATGGTGCCTGTTTTGTCCATGACGATGGCTTTGACGGAGGCCAAAGCCTCCAGGGAAAGTCCTCCTTTGAACAGGATGCCTTTTTTGGATCCGGCTCCGATTCCGGAGAAAAATGCCAGAGGCACGCTGAGAACCAGAGCGCAGGGACAGCTGATCACCAGAAAACTCAGCGCTGTGTAGATCCAGTGATTCCAGTCTCCGGTGACCAGAGAAGGAATTATGGCGGTACACAGTGCCAGGATCACCACAAAGGGTGTATAGACCCGTGCAAAACGGGTGATGAAGCGGTCGATTTTGGGCTTTCTGGCGGCGGCATTCTCCACAGAGTCCAGGATACGGGTTACCATGGATTCTTCCAGAACCTTATCCACACGGATCTTCAGAAGTCCGGAGGTATTGACGCAGCCGGAGGTAACGGACGCGCCGGGAATTACCTTTACGGGGACCGGTTCACCGGTTACAGGAGAGGTATCGATCCGGCTTTCTCCTTCCAGAACAGTACCGTCCAGGGGAATCCGGTCGCCGGGGCGGACCAGGAGCACATCCCCGGCGGAAGCATTTTCCGCGGGAATTACCCGAATGTCATCGCCTGTTACCAGATTGACCACCTCAGGCCGGAGATCCACGGCGTCCATGATCTGAGAGCGGCTGCGTTCCACAGCCACATGCTCGAAAAATTCGCCTACCCGGTAAAACAGCATGACTCCCACTGCTTCGGGATATTCCTGAATGATGAAAGCGCCGAGAGTGGCAATGCTCATCAGGAAATTCTCATCAAAGACCTGACCCTTGAAAATATTCCGGACGGCGGTGAGAACCACCCGGCCGCCCAGGATCACATATCCCAGTACAAGAACCGCCAGCGCTGCCAGATTCTGATCCAGATGGCCCAGGATTTCTCCCGCGATAAAAAGCAGGGCGCCGATTCCGATGGATAGAATTTCCTTTTTATAGTTTTCCCAAAAGGATTTCTTCCTGGAAGGACTGTCTTCCCGGGAGGAAGCGGCGGCACGGACCGGGCGTTCCTTTGGAGTGATGGTGACATCCGGTTCGATGGTACGGCAGATCCGGAGCATCTCAGGGATCAGGGAATCCGGATCCTTGGCGGTAACCCGGAGCTGTTTGGTGGCAAAGGTAACAGTGGCCTCCAGAATCTCCGGGAGATCGTTGATTCGCGATTCCATCTTTGCCGCGCAGTTGGCGCAGTCCACATGATCCAGAAGATAGGTCCGGGTGATGAAATTCCCTGAGGACCGTTTTCTGGGAACCAGCTTTACCTGAGATTCGATGGAAGAACAGATTTCCTGCATCCGCGGCAGCAGGGAATCCGGATCTTTGGCGGTGATCCGGAGCTGCCTGGTGGCAAATGTAATGGATACTTCGGCCACACCCGGAAGCTGCCGGATCTGTGCTTCCATCTTTGCCGCGCAGTTGGCGCAGCCAAGGTTTTCAGTAATATAGACCCTGCTGATGTATCCTGCGGGAATATCCCGGACAGGATGGGAATCATGAGAACTGTGTTCCTGGTGGTGTCCGCACCCGCAGGAGTTGCCGTGATGGTGCTCATGGGAATGGTTATCCGAATGATCATGTCCGCACCCGCAGGAGTTGCCGTGGTGCTCATGGGAATGGTTATCCGAATGATCATGTCCGCACCCGCAGGAGTCGCCGTGATGCTCATGGGAATGGGTTTCGTGATGATCATGTCCGCATCCGCCGGAAACCACATGAAGCTGTTCTTTGATATCCTCCCGGAGAAGGGAGGACTCTTTAGAACTTATCTCTTCTAAGGTATTATTTCTTGCCATAGAAATCCTCCTTACTTACTGTACGTTATTTTCGCATGCAACAAACCAAGATCATGCCTGCATATCCATTTGACGGAACACGCTTGCCGTCCGCCGGAGCGATGACTGTGCATCTTTGCAGTGGATAATAAATAATTCATGATCATAGAAAGTATGCGGAGCGTGCTGTCTGTTGTTTTTTTAAATAAAATATATGAACAACTATTCATATGTTGAGTATAGCCTTTGCGCAGGAAAAAATCAAGTGTTTACAGCAAAATATTTTTGATATTTTGTAACAGTTCAGCCTTCCAATGTCCCGCGAGGTGTCACGCTGCATTCGCAGCGTGATCCCGAGATTTGCGGGCGCCAGGCTGCGAAAATCGCAGCCTGTGTGCATGCATTTGTAACAGTGAAGCCGGAAGGCTGAACTGTTACGATATTTTTTATCGGTTCAGAATACTGTTCTGTGAGAATGATGAATGCCGGTGATATGTTAAGCGATCCGGGGAAGAGAGTAAGAGATGATACGGACCTGCCTGAGAAGCAGTGAAAATATACTGTCTCAGGCGGCGCCGCAGTGAACAGCTGCTATATGATATTTCTTTCTGTATCCGGGTGGACCAGCAGGGGGTTTACCGGAAACTGAATGGTATCTCCGATGTTCAGTCCGGTATCAGTAAGATCCACCAGTGTATGTCCCATACCGCGGCTGTCCAGAATGGGAACCGGTCTTCCGTCCCGGGTTTTTCCATAAGGTATTTTCCGGGAAATCATGCTTCTGGCGGCACTCCGCAGAAGGGGAAGGGTTCCCTGGGGATTTCTGGAGATTCCCAGTCCGTCACGGCAGCCTGCGGGAACTACGCCGATCAGGCTGTCTCTTTTCAGTCGGACATTTCTTCCGTATCCCACCAGCTCTCCTGCGGGATACCATTTTTTCTCACAGATTTCCGTTTCCAGCCAGACGGCGTCCTGAAAATCCGCCCTTCCCCCGGTCTCTCTCCCCAGGAGCAGGGACCCGATCCGGACCCCGTCATATCCCAGATCCCCCATTTCGGCCAGTGTTCTGCTGGCGGCAGCATGGGTGAAGCAAAGGGGAATCCGGCTTTCCGACAGCTCCTGAAGCGCCATGTCGAAATGCTTTTTCTGGAACTGTACGTTTTTCCGAAAGTTTTTTCCACAGGAGGCAAAATGGGTATATACCCCTTCAATTTCCATATCCAGGGTACAGAATTTTACGGTAAGCAGATTTTCCCGGGTAAAACCGTATCTGCCCAGTCCGCTGTCTATTTTCAGATGAATCCGGGGACGGATCCGCATACCCAGAGAAGCCTGCCGGAGTGTTTCGGCCTGCCGGGAATTTCCTACCATAAAAATGATTCTCTGTTCCATCAGATTTCGGCAGACTTCCGGGGAATATTCCGGAGAAAGAAGAAGGATATTCCCGGAAAATCCCATTCGCCGCAGCGATAAAGCTTCCCATGGGGCTCCCACCGCAAAAAAATCCACGCCGCCTGTCCGAAGAATCCGGTACATATTGCCAAGTCCGATACCGTATCCATCCTCTTTGATAACGGCAATCAGCCGTTTGGAGGTGATCCGGCGGATGGTCTGCAGATTGTGCAGTACAGCTTCCCTCAGAACTGTCAGACGGCATTTTCTGTATGAGTCGTTTCCGACAGCGCGGACGGCATTTTTGTGAGTCTTTACGATAATGGATGTTCCCCAGGTTCCTGTCATTGATAGATACTCCCCTTTCCAGTGCCAGTGTGCGTCAGTGTCCTTCGGATCAATGCCAAGGACGGTTTCTTTCGGACAGGATCAGTATAACAAAGGAGTGTTTCCGGAACATCTCAGGGGTGTAAAAATATTGTAACAGATCGTTCCGCCATCAGAAAAGCGGGGCAGCAAGGCCGGGCTGCGGCATCTGTCAGGAAGATTCTCCCTCCAGCCGGAGGACTACGGATTTGCAGGTCTGGACTTCCCCCAGCAGGAAAGCGTCCTGATATCCATCGGCATATCCTATATTTTCCATGGCATTGGCACTCAGATCCTCTGTAATCAGGATACTGTTTCCATCGGGTGAAAAACGGAGGGAACGGATCATATTCTGCCCCCGGTACAGAAACTGACGATCCTCCAGAGAACCGTCCTCCAGGATCCGGTAACAGTAAACCGTGTAGCCGCTGCCGGAGGATTCTGCCGCTGCGGCCATGGTTTCTTCCCGATTGGTGGCGATCAGTCCGATATCGCTGTCAAAAAATCCTTTCCACAGACAGGCATTCAGATACATCTCTTTGCTGCCGCCAAAGGAGGAAATGCCGTTTTCCTTTATCTGTTCATCGCCGATATCGTTCAAGCCGTCCAGTTGTGTATGATTATAAGTGATATAGGCAAGGCGCATCCAGTGGCTGGTGGTGTCCAGGTACTGTTTGTAAGTATATTCTGCATCGGAAGATGCGGCCTCGTTGGACAGCTCTACCTCAGAGGGAAACAGTGATAAGATCTTGGTTCCGTCCCATGAAACAGCTGCCCGGAGGCGGGGAACCGTCAGATCCTCCGAACCGTCCCACAAGGAGGAGACGGAATCGGAGACAGGGGAATAGAACCAGGAATTATTTACTATGTCATCAGGCGCGGAGTCTGAGATCCAGGAATAAAATACGGAGCTGTCCCCGGCCCATATACCATTGACAGCGTAGCTGTAAAGATCAGGCGCTATCATCTCTTCTGTATGAGTCTGACTGTTATAACCTTCAAGGCAAAGTCCTTCATCCTCATCGGACAGATATACCACCGACATGCCGTCGGGAGCAATCCATACGCAGTAGCAGTTCTGGGCGGGAATCTCGTAGATATCCTGATAGAAACCGTACTGGACGTCCAGTTTGCGTACAACCAGGCCTCCGCCGGATTCGGCTGTGGTGTAGATATAGGATTTTCCATTTTCCTGACTCCACCCCAGGCTGTAAACGGGAATAGGGCTGCTCCAGGTGCAGGTCTGAAGCTGGGCCAGATCCTGATAATTTTCCTCTGATGTTTTGGGCAGGATCACGGTTCTGTCCTGGCCGGGTCTTTGACAGCCGGACAGCAGAGAAAGCGCCGCCGTCAGAACGGCGGCCGTAAGAATGCCAGATGATTTCCACGATCGTTTCATAATTCCTGCAGCTCCTGTTCTTCCCACAGCTTCAGGCTGAGGGTAAATATGGTTTCTTTTCCCGGCGTGCTTTGGGCTGTGATGGTCCCCTGATGCTCCCGGACGATTTTCCGGCAGATGGACAGGCCCAGACCGGAGCTCCCCAGCTCCCGGGAATATTCCTTATTGATCCGGCAGAAGGGTTCAAAGATTTCCTCCAGCTTATCCGCGGGAATTCCCTCTCCCTGATTGATTACCTGGAGGACAGCCTGACCATCCCGGGGGAAAAGGCGGATGATGATCTCTTTTCCCTGGCTTCCGTATTTGATGGCATTGTCGGTAAGATTGATCAGTACCTGGCGAAGCCGATCCTCCTGTCCCAGGGTGATCAGGGAGGGGGCTCCCTGTACGGCAATGCGGCAGCTGTACCTCTGTGCTTTGGGCGTCATGGCCGCGGCTACACTTTCCGCCAGAACGGAGAGATTTACCGGTTCCGGTGAAAACTCCATTTTCCGATCGCCCATCTCCAGAAGCTGTACCACCATCTGGTGCAGCCTGGTACTCTCCCCAAGAATGTGCCGGATTCCCCGATCGAAGAGCTCTGTGTCCTCCATTTTATCTTCCTGAAGAAGCTGGGCGTATCCCTGAATGGTGGTCAGAGGTGTTTTCAGCTCGTGGGTGACGTTATTGTAGAATTCCTGGCGGCTTTCCATCAGATTTCGGATGTTGTCCCTGTCCTTCTGGATCCTATCAAACTGCAGGGAGATCGTCTGCATCATCTGACTGTAGTTGACCGCCAGCTCCCCGATCTCATCCTTCCTTCTGGTCAGACGGCTGTCCTCCAGGGCATTGGGAATTCGGGAATTTCCATGCTTCATGATCCGGGAGATTTTGCCGGAGATACGGCTCAGCAGCTTTAAAGGACGGGTGACGGACCACAGAAGAAGAAATACCACCAGACCGGACAGCAGATATCCGGCACATACGATCTGCACCATCATATGCATGGTCTGAAGATTGGTCTGACGTATGGAAGAATAGTCCATCACAGCACCCAGGATTCCAAGCACCTCCCCGGCTACCTGCACCGGAGTGGAAAAATAGACCAGACAGGAGTCTCCTGATCCAAAGCGCATGGTAAATGCGGCCTCTTCATTCAGGGCCCGCCTGAACGCCGTGGTCTGTTCCAGCTGCTGCTGGTCGTGATCCATGGAGGCACCCTCTCTGGGATACTGGTCAGTGAGAACCCCGTCTGTACTGTAAAGAAACAGTCTCCGGTTTCCTGTCCGGGCCAGCTCCGTCAGGATTTCCTGGGCGCAGTTGGTCAGACCCGCAAGATTGTTATTTTCTCCCCGCATCATCAGGATCTGGCGGGAATAGATCTGCGCATTGGTCCGCAGACTGATACATTCCTCCTGGATCCTCTGTTCCAGGTTCTGGTTCAGCTGATTTTCCACTGTCAGGCACAGGATCAGCCCTCCCACCCCAAAAGTAAGGATAAGACCGGTAAATACCCGGAAACGAATGGAGTTCCAGAAACGAACTCTTTTTTTCGGCTGTTTATTTTTGCGGTTCATATTTATACCCCACACCGAAGACCGTGGTCAGTCCTGATCCCTGTCCCAGCTTCTTGCGCAGCCGCTGGATGTGGATGTCCACGGTTCTGGTATCTCCCTCAAAATCATAGCCCCAGATCTGTTCCAGAAGGACGGCTCTTGTGAAGACCTGACCGGGATGTTCCAGAAGAAATACAAGAAGCTCGAATTCCTTGGGGGTAAGATCCAGCTTTTTCCCGTTCTGCGTGGCTGTCCATCCCTGGCGGGAAATCACCAGGCTTCCGCAGCGCAGGAGTTCCTCCTGGGCAGGAGAAGCAAGTCTCTGTTCCCGCTCCATGGACGCCTTTTCAAATCTCCGGAGAATGCTTTTTACTCTGGCGATCACTTCCCGCAGATCAAAGGGCTTGGTGATATAATCGTCAGCTCCTGTCTCCAGGCCGTACAGTTTGTCCTCCACGCTTCCTCTGGCCGTCAGCATGACGATGGGAATATTGTACCGTTCTGTGATGGTGCGGCACAGGTCCACCCCGCTGATATCCGGAAGCATCCAGTCCAGCAGCACCAGAGAAGGGGAAAATTCCCGCAGGATCTTCCACCCCATTCCGGCGGAATACGCGCAGCGCACCTGGAAACCTTCTTTTTTCAGCCCATATGACAGAATATCCGCAATAGGCTTTTCGTCCTCTATGATCAAAATTCTGTTATGTTTTTCCTGTTCCTGCATAAAATGTCCCCTCAAATAGTTTTTGGATATTGTAACAGTTCAGCCTTCCGGCTTCATTGTCACAAACCCATGCACACAGCAGTCTGTACCTCGCTCCGGCCGGCGCCAAACGTGCGCCACCCGCACACCGCGGTTCGCGGGATAGTAGCTGAATCAGTACTTAATACTACCATCTTATCATAATTCACAGAGATCTCCCACTTGTAACTTGTAAAAAAATTGTAACATTTCCAAAGATATTATGGGATATAATGAGCGAAAGTGAGTCGGAGAAAGCGCAGCTTGATCCGGACGAACGGCGAATGGCGTTTACAGGCGAAGCCTGTAAAATAATGAGCGAAAGTGAGTCGGAGAAAGCGCAGCTTGCTCCAGACGAACGGCGAATGTCGTTTACAGGCTTTGCCTGTAAAATAATGAGCGAAAGTGAGTCGGAGAAAGCGCAGCTTGATCCGGACGAACGGCGAATGTCGCTGCAAATCATGGTGCGGTCCGGAAAGATGGGCCGCAAAGGAGAAAAAATGAATTACACTTATATAGTAAAGTGCTCTGACAACACCCTGTATACCGGATGGACCACGGATCTGAAGCGGAGGCTGAAGGTTCATAATGAAGGAAAAGGGGCAAAATATACAAGGGCCAGACTTCCGGTGGAACTGGCTTATTTTGAAGAATTTGAGACCAAGGAGGAGGCCATGCGCCGGGAGTACGAGATCAAGCAGATGACCAGGCAGGAAAAGGAGAAGCTGCTGAGATCCAGAGAAAAACGGCCTGTCTGTTGAGCGGGTTTTTCTGTCTTTTGTGTAGGAGCGCTTGTGCCGGGAGCGGCGGATTTTTATAATGAGGCTGTAGCCGCTGCAGTGCAGGGAGGAGTTTGATGGTACAGATTGCTGTTTGTGACGATGATCCCAGGATCCTGGAAGAAATGAAGGAAATCCTGAAGGCTTATGAAGGATTTCCCCATATGGAAGATTTTTATACAGGAGGGGAAGCGCTGCTTCAGGCGTCCCGGCGTTATGATATCCTGTTTCTGGATATTGATATGCCTGGGATGGACGGTATCGAAACAGCCCGGAGGATTCGCAGGGAGGATCGAAGAATGAAGATCATCTTTGTGACCAACTACGGAGGATATGCGGGATACGCCTTTGGGGTCCATGCTTTCGCATATCTGAGAAAACCGGTAAAGCCATCCGCGGTTTACCGACAGATGGAAGAGGCATGGCAGTATCTTCAGGAAGAGCCGTCAGCTGCCGAAATCTGTCTGGAGACAGAGGAGGGGCGTCTGCGGATAGATGTGAGAGAAATCCTCGCTTTCGAGTATGTCAGCAGAAAGATACGGGTACATACCCTGCAGGGGATGTATCAGTACCGGGGAAAGATCACGGAATGCCTGGAGCGGATGGAACCCATGGGATTTGCCATGCCTCACAAAAGTTTTGTGGTGAACCTGTATCAGGTGAAGAGCATCCGGGGATATGAGATTATTCTGCTGGACGGCAGCACAGTCCCTCTTTCTCAGAAAAAGTCCAGGGAATTTCGGGAAAAGCTGGGGGCTTATCTGGCAAAACAGGTGGCGGAAGTAAGATAAATTGAAAAGTTCAGTCACCCACTGTTTCGCAAAGACCGCTGTGTGTCAGTGCTTGGGACAGTGAAGCAGGAAGGCCGGACTGTTATGTTAAAATACGGGGAGGAAGGATGCAATGGGCGGCTATGGAATCTATCCGGCTCAGGGGACGGAAATTTTTCTGGGGCTTCTGTGGAGACTGTCCTTTCTGGGATGTCTCTATTATTATCTGTCCCGGGATAATGAAAAGTTATCCGTAAGAAGGAGACTGTGGTTCCTTTTGGCGGCTGTGATACTGATCCTGGTTCCTGAGGGACTGCTGGCTGTCACTGCCAGCAATGCTCTCTATATCGGACTGCTGACGGTGCTGGTATGTCTCACCGGATTTCTGATATTCGGCCACAGAGGAGTACGAATCCTTCGGACAGCGGTATACTGTCTTGCGCTGATGGCGTATGACAGCCTGGCGGTTCTGCTTTTGCAGGCTGTACTGAATGGAAATTTCCAGACGATTTCCCTGTATTTGGAATCCTGGAATGTATGGCTTGGTCTGCAGTATGCTGTGAAGGCGGCGGGGGAATGGGCGCTGAGCTTCTTCTTCGGCAGAGCCTTCCGGCGGGGAGAGGGTGTCAGCCTTACAGGACGGCAGTATCTGGTACTTTCCTTCCTGCCGGTGGTGTCGCTGGTATATCTGCTGTCTCTGCTGGCCTGCAGCGATATCTTTATTCTGCGGTACGGTTTCTGGCTTTTGCTGCTGAATCTGGTTCTGATCCTGGGAATGAATGGGTTCGTGATCTGGCTGTTCCGGGATCAGCAGCGGCGCAGGGCAGAAGAGCTGGAGCTGGAGCTGTACCGGCAGCAGGAGCTGCTGCGGATGCGTCAGTATCAGGAGTTGGAGGAATCCTATCAGGCTTCCCGTAAGGTGATCCACGATGTGAAAAACCATATGCAGATTCTGGCCCGTCTGTATCATTCCGGGGAGATCGGTGATGCGGACCGTTATCTGAGGGATATGAACGGAATGCTGAGAAGTCTGGACCGGGTGGTCTACACGGATCAGAAGATGCTGAACATTATCCTCAATGAGAAACTGAACGTGGAGGAACTGAAGGGGGTAAGACTTCAGATCCAGGTGGGAGAGATCCATCTGGACTTTATGCGGAACGTGGATATTACTACAATTTTTACCAATCTGCTGGATAACGGAAAGGAAGCCCTGCGGCAGGTGGAAGGGGAAAAATATCTGCGGCTGACAGTGGAGGAGGTGCGGGATTTTCTTCTGATCGATATGGAAAATACCTGGAATCCCCGTGGGGAAAAAACAGGACATCAGGGTCTGGGACTGAAAAATGTGGAAAATGCTCTGAAGACCTATCACGGAACGCTGCGGACAGAACAGCGGGAGAATATTTTTCATGTGAATATCCTGATACCGCTTTGACTGTAAGATCAGGAAGGAGGAAGAATATGATGAGAAAAAGATGGAAGGCGCTGACGCTGGTTCTTCTGCTGGCTCTGTGTGCTGCGGGATGCAGCAAAAAGCTTTCAGACAGATTTGACCGGGATGCGCTGGAGGAAAAGGTGAGCACCGTTATCAGTCTGGCTGTGCAGGGGGACTATGATACATTGTATGAGGAGGAATTTTCCCAGCAGATCATCACCCAGATCGATCAGGAAAGTCTGAAGACGGCTGTGGACGAGGTGATCGGACCGTTGGGAGAGTTTCAGGAGATCCAGAAGATCACGTATATGGGAGATGAGGATAAGGATACAGAAACGCCGTACGCCATTGCGGTGGCAGTGGTTCAGTTTCAGGAGGGAAAGGCTCAGTTTACCCTGTCCTTTAATTTATCCATGAAGTGTATAGGATTCTGGATAAAATAGGTGACAGTGCAGTCATCAACCGAAGTCCCTGCAGGCAGTCCGCTTGGCTCTGCCCCCGGGAAGAAAAGACAGGAGGAAGTGCATGAAAGAAAAGATCCGTATCAGGAAAACTCCGTATATCCGGTGGATCAGCCGGATTTCCTGGGTGCTTCTGGTGATCTATATGGTATGGTTTGTATATCGATGGAGACAGCTTCCCCAGACGGTTCCCCTTCACTTCGGGTTTGACGGGACGCCGGACCGATGGGGAGGAAAAGAGTCTCTGTGGATGACTCCCGCCCTGGCTCTGGCTGTGTTTGCCGGGCTGACGGTGATCCTGCGGTTTCCGGGAATATGGAATACCGGTTTTAAGCCGGTGACAGAGGAAAACAGAGACTGGGTATATCAGAACCTGGCTTCCATGCTGGTGTCCGTCCGGCTGGGGGCGGAGGTGATCCTGATGTACAGCAGCTGGAAAGGAATGACGGATTACCGGATGGGAGGCTGGTTCTGGCTGATATGGTTTGCGGTGCTTTTCGGCCCTGTTATCTTTTTCACTGTCCGGATGTCCAGACCGCCGGAGAACCCGGGGAAGAATCCCAACGGAAAGTCAGCGGGAAGAGACGGTCACAGATCAGGAGAAAGAAAGGCGCCCTCCGCCGGGAAGACGGAAGGCACCAGAGAGGACAGGTGGATATGAACCTCCTTCATTCCCGCGGGCAACGAGCCAAGCGGACATGCTTGCATGTCCATTTGGCGGCGCTGTGTGCCGGTGGCACACGTTTAGCGCCGACCGAAGTGGAACGGAGACCTGCCGCGAGGGACGCTGTGTGCCAGCGGCACACGGTTAGCGCCGATCGCAGCGAAGCGAAGACCAGATACCCCGCAGCTCTGCTGCGCTGCAAGTTTGATGCCCCGTAGCTTGCTGCGGGGTCTTTGACTTGTCATCTGTCCCGGACAGGGCCGGCAGCGGATACCGACCCGCTGTTATATGATATCATTTTTTCGGATATAGCCGGGGTTCTGGGGCTGGGCGGAGATGGTTACCGGATGGATGATCCGGACATTTTTATCCACCACCTGGTTTTCCAGAACGGCGTCTTTTCCCACGGTCACTCCGGGAAGCAGCACGCAGTTTCGGATGACGGCGCCCTTCTGGATCACACAGCCTCTTCCCACCACGGAATGCTCCAGATGTCCCTCGATCAGGCAGCCGTTGGAGACCATGGAATTCTTTACAGATGCCGACTCAAAGTACTGAGTGGGACAGGAATCGTTGGTCCTGGTGTAGATGGGCCAGTCATTTTTAAAAAGGTCGGAAGCGGTCTTAAAGTCGATCAGGGAAATATTGGCGTCATAGTAGCTTTTAAAATCCGTGATGGACGCGAAATATCCCCGGTGAGCGATCCCGCGTACATCCAGCTCACTGCACTGGCTGTTGACCACATCGCAGAGGGTGTACATGGAGGACAGCTTTTTTCCTTTTTTCACCAGGTCCATGAACAGATCTTTTTTCATCAGGTAGGTGTCCATGAAAATGCTGCGGTTTCTGGCAGTCCCGCTGTTGGCGTTAATGGATTCCACCTTTCTGTGCTGTCCCATATTCAGGATACTGCAGCTTAAAAACTGTTCTCTGGCGTTCTCTGTGGAATGATAGAGCAGAGAGATATCCGCTCCTGACCGGATATGTTCCTGCAGCAGTTCCGCAAAATCCGCGGAGTATACCATGTAAGAGGGAGCGATGACCACATAGGAACAGTTTGCCGCTTCTATGTCATCCAGATTCTGGGAAAAGGCCCGGATATCATTGTTGTAAATGATATTTTCCGTGCTGTCCTCGGAAAACAGGATCTGCAGATTTCCCCTTTTGGAGTTGATGTTGTACTGCCTTCCGGTTCCCACATGCTCCACCAGAGAACGGGGTTTTCTCTGACTGTAGACCTGGATCTGATCAATACCGCTGTTGCTCATATTGGAAATGGGAAAATCAATGACCCGGTATCTTCCCAGAAAGGAAAAGGCTCCGATGGGACGGTAGGTCTGCAGCCCTTCCACCCAAATATGCTTTGCGGAAAAATTCACGATTCCCAATGCTCGTTCCATATCATTCAACCCCCTTTACATGATGCGCGATCAACTGAATGTCACCGTTTTTATTTCCCACAACGGCATTGGCTCCTATGGTGACGCCGTCAGCGGCCAGAACTCTGTTCACCACAGCCCCTGCCTCCACTGTGACGCCCGGCATCAGCACACTGTCGCTGACAATGGCACCGGGACCGATCCGGACGCCGTGGAACAGGACGGATTTGTTCACCTGCCCCTCGATAATGCAGCCCTGGTTGATGAAACCGCCGTTGATGGAAGCGTTGGGGCCCACGTAGTGGGGAAGGGAGGTGACGTCCTCTGTATAGATCTTCCAGGTGGGATCATTGAGATCCAGCAGATTGTTCTTGTCCAGCAGATCCATATTGGCCTGCCACAGAGAGTCCACCGTCCCCACATCCTTCCAGTAGCCCTGGAAACGGTAGGCAAACAGATTCCGGTTCTCCGCGATAAGCGCCGGAATGATATCCTTGCCGAAATCATGCATGGAATCGGGATTTTTCTGATCGGCAACCAGGATTTTCCGGAGAAATTTCCAGTTGAAGATATAGATTCCCATGGATGCAAGCGTGCTTCTGGGATGCCGGGGCTTTTCCTCAAAGGAAAGGATCCGGCCGGAGGGATCTGTCTCCAGGATTCCGAACCGGCTGGCTTCCTCAGGGGAGACATCAATGACAGCAATGGTCACATCCGCGTTCTGCTGTTTGTGCCATGCCAGCATTTTGGAATAGTTCATCTTATAGATGTGATCGCCGGACAGCACCAGAAGATGCTCCGGGGCATAGGAATCGATAAAATCCATATTCTGGGAAATGGCATCCGCCGTCCCCCGGTAAACATCCAGGTTGGTATCTGCCGTCTCTCTGGGAGACAGTACAAAAACACCGCTGTTTTTGGCATCCAGTCCCCAGCGGCCGCCTGCCGCCACATAACTGTTGAGAAGCACAGATTCATACTGGGTGAGTACACCTACGATATCGATGCCGCTGTTGGCGCAGTTGCTCAGGGCAAAGTCAATGATCCGATATTTTCCTCCGAAGGATACGGCAGGCTTGGCCACCTTCCGGGTCAGTTCGTGGAGCCGGCTCCCTCGTCCCCCGGCCAGGATCATGGCCAGCATATTGTTCTGCTTCATGGAAAAACCTCTCTTTCTTTTGGAATTCCGGTGGGTATCCGGAAGATACCGCCCATAGGTCTATTATAAATAATCATGGAGGAAAAGACTGTAAAATTTGGGAAAAATATAAAGAATAAATAATTCTAAAGAAAATGAAAGGGCTGCGCGGAAATTCCGCAGGCAGTCCTTTCGATTTTATAAGATACGATTTCTGAGCCCAGGCCTTCTTATGCGCCGAACTGACTGTTGTAAAGCCTGGTGTAAAATCCATTCTGCTCCATCAGTGACTGGTGATCGCCCTGCTCGATGATATGGCCGTCCTTCATCACCAGAATCACATCCGCTTCCCGGATCGTGGAGAGACGGTGAGCCACGATAAAGCTGGTTCTTCCCTGCATCATATGGGAAAAGGCCGCCTGGATCCGGATCTCTGTTCTGGTGTCGATGCTGCTGGTGGCCTCATCCAGGATCAGCATAGGCGGCAGGCAGAGCATTACCCGGGCAATGCACAGAAGCTGCTTTTGCCCCTGGCTGATGTTGCCTCCGTTTTCCGTGATCACCGTGTCGTAGCCCTGAGGCAGGCGGCGGATGAAGCTGTGGGCGTGGGCGGCCCTGGCGGCCTCCACGATCTCCTCCTGGGAGGCGTCCGGCCGTCCGTAGGCGATATTGTCCCGGATGGTTCCCGCCTTCAGCCAGGTATCCTGCAGCACCATCCCGTAATTGCTTCTCAGGGAATGGCGGGTCATTTCCCTTATGTCTGTACCGTCCACCCGGATGCTTCCGCTATCCACATCGTAAAAACGCATCAGAAGATTGATCAGGGTGGTTTTTCCGCAGCCGGTGGGACCCACAATGGCGATCCGCTGTCCGGGCTGTACATCCAGGGAAAGATCATCGATCAGCGGTTTCTTGGGCACATACCGGAAAGATACGTCCTGCAGCAGAACGTGTCCCTTGCTGGTGAAGGCCGCGGCGTTTTCCGCTTCCGGAGTCTGATCCGCCTCATCCAGCAGATCGAAGATCCGGGCCGCGCATGCCAGAGCATTCTGCAGTTCCGTCACCACGCCGGAAATCTCATTGAAAGGCTTGGCATACTGGCTGGCATAGCTGAGAAAGGCGCTCAGCTGTCCCACGGTGATCCCGCCGGAGATGGCGTAGAATCCGCTGATCAGAGCCACGGCCGCATAGACGATATTGTTTACCAGCCGGGTGCTGGGATTGGTGAGGCTGGAGAAAAAGGTGGCCTTCAGGCTTACCTCTCCCAGCCGTTCATTGATCTCATCAAAATCCGCCAGCGCCTGCTGCTCATGTCCAAAAGCCTGAACCACCTTCTGGCCTTCGATCATTTCGTTGATCAGAGCGGTCTGCTGTCCCCGGACCACTGTCTGCTGACGGAAATAGCGGTAGGTTCTCCGGGCAATAAAGCTGGCCATAAACAGACTCAAAGGAGTCAGGATCACCACCGCCAGGGTGATGGCCAGATTCAGGTACAGCATGATCCCCAGGGTTCCCAGAATCGTCAGGATACCGCTGAAAAGCTGGGTAAATCCCATCAGAAGCCCGTCGGCAAAGGTATCCACATCGGCGATCACCCGGCTTACCAGATCGCCGGAGGGATGAGCGTCCAGATAGGAGAGAGGGAGATTCTGGATCTTCCGGATCGCGGAATTTCTCAGATCTCTGGACACACAGAAGGTGATGCGGTTATTGCATGCGGCCATGATCCACTGGGCGGCGGCGGAGATGACAGTGACAAGCCCGATGGCAGACACGATCTTCAGCACCGAAGCAAAATCCACCTTTCCCTGTCCAATCATGAAATCGATGGCATCGCCGCAGAAAACAGGGACGATCAGCTGAGCCGCCACACTGACGGCCGCGCATAGGAGACTGAAAAATACATACATTCCATAAGGGCGGATATAGCGCAGCGTCCGTTTCATGGTCTGCTGTCTTCCGGCTGCTTCTTCCGGTTTCTTTTCCCCTTTTCTCATTTTCTGTCATCTCCTTTCTGAAACTGGCTTTCGTAGATTTCCCGGTATGTCTCGCAGGTATCAAGAAGCTGCTGATGGGTTCCGCAGCCCGTCAGGCGGCCGTCATCCAGCACAAGGATCTGATCTGCGTGCTGAAGACTGGAGGTACGCTGAGAAACGATGAACACTGTAACGGAATCCGGAAGGTTCTGAAGGGCCTTTCTCAGCGCCGCGTCGGTGGCGTAGTCCAGGGCGCTGGCACTGTCGTCCAGGATCAGGATCTCCGGTTTTCTCACCAATGCGCGGGCGATGGTGAGGCGCTGACGCTGTCCCCCGGAGAGATTCCGGCCGCCCTGTTCCACCGGTTCATCCAGTCCTCCGCTCTTGTCCCGGACAAATTCCTCTGCCTGGGCTGTGCGCAGCGCCTCCCACAGCTGATCATCGGTGGCCTCCGGATTTCCCCACAGCAGATTGGAACGGATGGTACCGGCAAAAAGCTGGGCCTTCTGCATAACAACAGCCACCCGGCTGCGGAGGCTGTTCCGGTCCCATTGGCGGATGGGGATTCCCATCAGGGATACGGTTCCCGCGGTGGCGTCATAGAACCGGGGAATCAGATTTACCAGACTGGACTTTCCGCTTCCGGTGCCTCCGATAACGCCTATGGTCTGCCCCTTCCGGACACAGAAGGAAATATCCGTGAGGCTTTCCGCTCCGGCCCCGGCATAGGTAAGGCTCACATGGTCAAAGCGCACGGCTTCTTCTTCCGAAATTTTCCGGCTGCTGCCTGAGGGATGTTCAGGGAACGGCACAGCGCTGAAATCTGAGGACTGCTCCAATCCGGGAGCGCTGTCAGCCCCTTGGGCCTCCTGAGTCTGCTCCGGGAAGGTCATGGCTGTTTTGGTATCCAGTACCTGCTCTACCCGGCCAAGGCTTGCCAGAGCGCGGCTGATGCTGACGATCAGATTGGCCAGCTTCACCAGCTCCACCAGGATCTGGTTCATGTAGTTGACCAGAGCAATGATCTCACCGCTTAACAGAATGCCGCCGTTGACAGTTCCCGCGCCTGCATACAGAATGGCGATGATCCCGATATTGACCACCACATAGGTGAGGGGATTCATCAGAGCGGAAAAACGTCCCACATGAAGCTGCATATTTACCAGGGAATCGTTGGCATCGGAAAAATGCTCTACCTCCGCGGCCTCTCTTCCGAAAGCTCTGATCACCCGGACGCCGGAGAGATTTTCCCGGGTGGCTCCGGTGACCTGGTCAAGCTTTGCCTGGATCTTTTTGTAGCGGGGGGAAGTCCAGCGCATGATTCCGAAGACGATCACGGACAGGACAGGGATCACCACCACAAAGATCAGAGCCAGCCTGACATTGATGGTAAATGCCATGACCATGGCGCCGAATACGATGAACGGACTTCTCAGAAACAGACGGAGAAACAGGTTCAGGCCGTTCTGCACCTGATTCAGATCGCTGGTCATCCGGGTGATCAGCGTGCTGGAGCCGATGGTGTCCATCTCGGAAAATCCCAGGGTCTGGATATGGGCAAACAGCATATGCCGCAGGCCGGTAGTGCTGCCGATGGCAGCCTTTGCCGCAAAATACTGGGCCGTGAAGCTGCAGGCCAGCCCCACCAGAGCCATCAGGATCAGGATGCCGCAGCAGCCCAGGATATATCCGGTATCCTTATTGACGATTCCCACGTTGATGATGCGGGCCACCACAATGGGAACCAGAAGGTCAAAGGTGGCTTCCAGCATCTTGAACAGCGGCGCCAGGATACTGGCCGCTTTGTAGTTCTTCAGGTATACTTTCAGGTATTTCAAAGAGCGTTTCCTCCTTTACAGCAGCAGTCTGCCGAAAACCGCGGCGCTGAACTTCTTTTTCGCGGCAGTTCCGCTTTCCGGCTTTGCTGTTACTCTTTTTCCCCAGTATAACGGAAAATCATTCATTTGAAAAATAGTTGTTTTATAGTATAATTATTTGAAAAAAATATATATGGAGGATGGATATGGATATTCGCCAGCTTCGTTATTTCGTGACTGTGGTGGAGGAAGAAACGGTAACTGCTGCCGCCAGAAAACTGAACATGACCCAGCCTCCTCTGACTACCCAGCTCCAACTTCTGGAAAAGGAGCTGAACTGCAGACTGTTTGGGCGGGAAGGGAGAAGGCTGAAGGTGACGGAGGCCGGGAGGCATTTTTATCAGAGAGCCAGTGTGATCCTGGGACTGTGCGACGCTGCTGTGGCGGAAATGCGGGATTTTGACAGGGGAACTGCGGGAACTCTCCGGATCGGAGAGGTTTCTTCCGTACAGGAAGGAGTATTTACAGAATGGATCACAGCCTTTGCCAGGGAATACCCCCAGGTCCGGTATGAGGTTTACAGCGCCAACACCTACCAGCTTGTGGAGCAGGTGCGTACCGGACAACTGGATCTGGCGGTGGTGAGGACGCCCTTTTCCGCGCCGGATATCAGGCAGATGGTTCTCGGAGAGGAAGCTCTGATGGCGGCAGGATGGGAGGAAATGTTTCCTCCTGAGGAGGGGGAAACGCTGGCGTTGGAAGCTCTGGCCGGAAGACCGCTGGTGGTATACCGGAGATGGGAACAGATCATTAAGGCCAGATTCGAGGCCAGGGGAATATCGCCTGTTGTGCGCTGCTGCACCGATACGGCCCAGGCAACTCTGTCCCTGGCGGGAGGAGGGATGGGAATCGGGATCATCCCTGCGTCTGCTGTTTCCGGGGAGACCCGCAAAAGACTGAAGGTGCGCAGACTTGAGGATCCGGGGCTGATCTCCAGGATCGTGATGATATGCAAAGACGGAGGTATACTTTCCAGAACGGCGCAGATATTCTGGGAATTTATGGAGAACAATGTGACAGGGAAGCCGGAAGGCTGAATGGCCACATTTTATATTTGTTTGGATTTCTTTTGGAATCTGTTAAGCTTTCTCCTTCATAATAAGCATCATCAAAGGAAAAGAGATCCTTTGAAATACAGCAGGAGGATCCGGGGACGCCAGAAGTCTCCCCCAGAAGGATCAAGACAGAAAAGGAGAGATGACTTATGAAGAAAATGAATAAGAAATTCAATGTGAGAGAGCTTGCAAGAAAAGGTTTGGTAGTGGGTATGATCGGAGCATTGGCATTTTCCATAACAGCCTGCTCCGGAGGAAAGAGTTCCTCATCCAATTCCAGCAGTAAGACAAAAACGGAATCTACCCAGTCCAATTCCGGAAGTTCCACGAAGAATAAGAACAGTACCACCAATAAGAACAGCAGCTCCAAGAGCAGTACTACAGATAAGGACAGCAGCTCCAATAAGAGCAACAGCTCCGGCAGCACCACCAATAAGGACAGCAGCTCCGGCAGCACCAATAAGAACAGCAGCTCCGGCAGCACCAATAAGAACAGCAGCTCCAGCAGCACTACCGGTAAGAACAGCAGCTCCAGTACCACCAATAAGAACAGCAGCTCCGGCAGCACCACCGGTAAGAACAGCAGCTCCGGCAGCAGCACCAATAAGAGCAGCAGCTCCGGCAGCAGCACCAATAAGAGCAGCAGCTCCGGCACCGCCAGTAAGAACAGCACCACCGGAAGCAGTGCGGGAAGCTCCTCAAATAAGAGGGGAACAACCGGAAAAACCTCCAGCAGGAGCAGCGCGTCTGGAAGCAGCACAAGCAGTTCTTCCGGTAACAGTGCCAATACCGGAAGCTCCGCCAACAGGAACACCACATCCGGAAACAGTAAGTAATGACGTACCATACGTCTTCACGCCTGTTTTAGTTCCTCCCGGCAGGCATGGCGAAACTGCGGTGCCGGGAGGAAACAGGGGCAGCCGTTCCCGAAGGCTCCGATTTTCGGACAGGCAGTCATCCAATACGGATCCAAAATCCAGTTCTTTATTTGGATCCGTATAATTTTGCGCAGGAAACAGCTTTTCATAAGATTCCTCTATAAGAAGAAGGTCAGATCCAGCCGCAAAGTCTTGCGTTTCCTGAGAAGCATGTTCCGCAGAACCGAAAAACGGAACCGTTACATATGCTGGAAAAAGGAGAGAGATAAAAGGCACATTGTCATCAGACGGGGTTTATGAGATAATCAGGAGAGTGAAAAAGGGACTGCAGCAAACCTGTAAAGTTAAAACCGCAGATCCTGGATGAGAGCAGGGAGGTGAGAACGTATGAGAAAAGAACAGATTCTGATCATAGAGGATGACCCGGATATCCGGGAGGGTGTCAGGATTCTTCTGGAAAGTGAAAATTATGAGGTGAGAGAGGCTGAAAATGGCCGCAAGGGACTGGAGATGATGGATCCTGAGCCGGATCTGGTGATCCTGGACGTGATGATGCCGGTGATGTCAGGACTGCGGACCTGTGAGGAAATCCGAAAAATCTCGTATGTCCCCATTCTTTTCCTGACGGCCAAGGCCCAGGAATCGGACAAGCTGATAGGTTTGATGGCTGGAGGAGACGATTATCTGGGAAAACCGTTTTCTTATGCGGAGCTTTTGGGAAGGGTAAAGGCACTGCTGCGCAGATATAAGGTCTACAGGGGAAGCCCCGGCGATTCGGAGGAAAAGGAGTCAGATTATCTGGAGCTGGGAGGTATCAGGATCCATAAACAGTATAACGAGGTTTTTGTCAGAGGACGGGAGACAGAGCTGTCGGATATTGAGTACAGGATGCTTCTGCTGATGATGGAGCATCCCAGAAAGATATTTTCCGCCCAGAATCTCTATGAGAGCGTCTGGAATGAGCCCTATTTTTATAACTGCAATGCCACAGTGACCGTGCATATCCGGAAACTGCGGGTGAAGGTGGAGGAGGATCCCAGGCTTCCCCGTCTGATCAATACCGTATGGGGAAAGGGGTATCGATTCGATGCGGGAAGTGAATAGGAGAAATTCTCTGTATTTTTTGCTGGTAAAGCTGCTGACAGTATCCATGGCTGCGGCCGTTGTCTTTTACGCGCTTCTCAGCCTGGTGTCAGATTACGCTGTCAGCCGGTATTACAATGGAAGCGCTTATGTAGACCGCAGGGACAGTCAGTATCTGGAGAGTCTGCAGGAGTATGTAAAGGAAAATCAGGTAAAGACCACCGATACAGCCAAGATCTCCCGGTGGGTCAGCCGCCAGAAAGTGGTATTTATACAGATTTACCGGGATAATGTGCTGATGTACGATTCCAATCACAGTGATCTGGAGGACCTGTGGGAGGAACAGGTGGAACAGGTATATTATGACTGGGAAAGCTATTACCAGGTGACATTCGCGGATGGCGAGGCGGAGGTGGTGATCTACGGCACCTATGAATATCAGCTGTACAATTATGCCATGATCTTCGATCTGCTGCTGGCATTTCTCCTGTTTATGACGCTGGTGATCCTGGGCATCCGGAGGAAGATGGCGTATATCCGGCTGCTCAGTCAGGAAATTGAGATCCTGGAGGGCGGAAATCTGGAATACCCCATAACGGTCAGGGGAAAGGATGAGCTGGCTCAGCTGGCCTGGGGACTGGACTGCATGCGGCAGTCCTTCCGGGAACAGGTAGAGCAGGAGGCAAGACTGACACAGGAGAACCAGAGGATCATTACCGAGATGTCCCACGATCTGCGGACTCCTCTTACTTCCATCATGCTCTATACGGAGATTCTGAAAAAAGGCCCCTGGAAGAAGGATCCGAAGCTTCTGGAATATGTGGAGAAGATCGACGGCAAAGCCCGGAGGATGAAGCAGATGTCAGATCACCTGTTTGAGTACTCTCTGGTTTCGGAAAATTCCGGAGTGGAGCTGGAGGAACCGGAACTGTTTGAAGTGCTGTTTTATGACCTGTTTTCCGAAACCTGCAGTTATCTGGAACAGTATGGATTCCAGGTGAAGTTTCAGGTTGTCTGGATAGCCAGGAATATCCGGGTAAATACAGGATACATTGCCCGTATCATGGACAATCTTACATCCAACATTGTCAAATACGCCAGCGACAGGGAGCCTGTGGTGATCGGATCTCTGGAAGGCAGGGAAATGGCAGGATTTTTTATCGAGAATACAGTGAGGGACATGGAAGAAAAGCCGGAGAGCACCGGGATCGGAATCCAGAGTATTCGGAACATGATGAAAAAAATGGGAGGAAAATGCGGTGTTTCCTGTACGGAAAACCGTTTCCGCATAGAAATAGAATTCCCTTGTGCAGGTGAAAAATAGATTTACGTGTGGAGATAAACAGCAGGAACAGAGAAAATTTATGGTCCATCAGTGAACAGAATCAAAGACCTGGATGGGACGGCGTTATACCCTCTTTTGAGGGCATAACGCCGTTTTTGCATGATGTATGGAAGCATTTTGACTATTAGTTTTTAATTTGCCCGCAAATGAAAAATAAGTTAAATAAAAGAATAAAATGAAAACAGGGAAAGGAGGACAGCACCTTCCTCTGATTCGGAAGGGTCTGTCCTCCAAAGCTATGCGGAACCGGCCGGATCATCCGACCAGATTCTGAAGGAAATCCCACTGCAGCAGATTGGCGAAAAACAGGCTGTAAAGCAGCAGGCACCAGGGCTTCAGAACCAGAATGATGATGCAGAACTTTTTGGCGGAGATGGCTGTGAGTCCTGCCAGAAAGCAGATCAGATCATCCGGAGCCACCGGAAGAAAGATGGAGGCGATCAGGAACCAGAGAAAACCCTTCTTCTGTGTCCAGTGAAAATACTTATCATAGGATGCCTGGGATACATGACGGCGGACAAATGAGCTTCCGTACCGTCTGGCCAGGTAAAATGCCAGAATAGAACCAATGCTGACCCCGATGTAGTTGCACAGAAATCCGCCCGCCCATCCGAACAGGACTGCACCGGCGGCATAGCCCACCGCAGCCGGAAGGATGGGAAGAACCACCTGGGAGAGCTGGACCAGGATCAGGATCAGCGGTCCGAAAACACCGAAGCTTCTTATGTATTCCTGGAAGCTTTCTATGGAATGAAAATTGCCGTCCAGGAAGCTTTTTATCAGCAGTGCCGCCAGGACCAGCAAAAAGAGCAGGATCATATACTGACAGATTTTCTGCCAGGGTATGATCCTTTTTTTATTTGCAGTGGGTTCTATCGCAGTTTCAGAGCTTGTCATGAAAAAATACCTCCTTTAATCAATCTTATCCGTTTTAAGGAACTGCCGGACTGTATAGGACATCTGTCCGGAGTTATCCACAGAATCCAATCAGACATACTGAACTTTATGGGAATATTATAGATCCTGCATATTGAAAATTATGTAATGAAATTCTTAAGGATTTATTATCTTTTACGTTGTTTTACAGATTTTTTATATGGGGAACACACAATTATCAAAAACACTGATTATGATAAGGATGTAACCTGAAAACAGGTGCATTTCTGAGAGGAGTGATTCTGATGAAAAAAATTTTCCATATGGGTATGGTTTTATTAATGTGTGTATCTGCTGTGTCAACGGGAATACTGGCGGCTCGAAGAAGGGCAGAAAAGGAGTTGAAAAGCGGACTGGGAACCAGGATTTCACCTGGAATGCGTATGCAGATCGAATGGCAGAGACTGAAAAGACGGCTGCTGTGGAATGTGAGAGTGTCCGGCACTGCAGGGGCTGGCCGGAAAGTATGACAAAAGATGAATAGGCATTATGCACAAAAATATAACGATATACACTTGTTATATTGTACAAAGATTATAAAAAATATTACAAACCCGTCAAAAATATGATATAATGAGCGAAAGCGAGTCGAAGAAAGCGCAGCTAGCTTCGGGCGAGCGGCGAAAGAGGTTCACAGACTCTTCACTTTCAGCTCAAAGAAGATCTGGGAAGTGAGTACGCCAGGAAGGCAGTTCAGGAGGAGGTGAAGAGATATAAAGAAGGACTTGACAGGAACCGGACAAAATACCGGATACTGTCGGAAGAGACATGTCCGGACGGATCAGTGCTGATTGAAATTAAAAAGCAGTACAACACATCTCCGGTGGGAGATTATCTGAACTGATGGTTGACCGGCCGCTGTCGGATACTGCATATGCAGTATCCGACAGCGGCTGTTTCTATATAAAAGGAGTAATTCTATGCGTTGGATGCCTCTGCAGGATATAAAAACAAAATATGAACGGAACCAGTGACGGTTCCGGACTTGGAATGCTCCCGCGGCTGCGAAAGCTGAAGACCCGTTACGATGAAGAAGATGCTGCCGGGTGAACATAGCTGAAGAAAATCCGAAGCAGTTGTCCGGACTGCCGCAGTCCAGACGCCCTCTGCTGCGGCAGTCGGTTGTACTGTGTAATCTTCTATCCAGGATTCCCGTTCCCATAACTTTGTGATATACTGAATATCAGAGTATACGGGAAAGGTGATGAAAAATGGAAGACACAAAAAAGACTCAGCTGTTTGAGACAGTACCGGTGCCAAAAGCGGTGATGACGCTGGCGGTTCCCACTATCCTAAGTTCGCTGGTGATGGTGCTTTACAACCTGGCGGATACATATTTTGTGGGAATGCTGAATGATCCCGTTCAGAACGCGGCCGTGACGCTGGCGGCTCCGGTGCTTCTGGCATTTAACGCGGTGAACAACCTGTTTGGCGTGGGAAGCTCCAGCATGATGAGCAGGGCTATGGGGCGGAAGGACTATGATACGGTGTACCGCAGCTCCGCGTTTGGATTCTACTGCGCGGTGATCAGCGGGATCCTGTTTTCTCTGCTGTGCGGTATTCTGAAGGAACCGCTGCTGAATCTGCTGGGGGTCAGCAGTGAAACGTATCAGGCCACTGCGGAATATATGCGCTGGACAGTGATCTGGGGAGCCACTCCGGCCATTCTGAACGTGGTGATGGCCTATCTGGTGAGAGCGGAGGGATCGGCGCTGCATGCCAGTGTGGGAACCATGAGCGGCTGTCTTTTGAACATTGTCCTGGATCCCATTTTCGTGCTGCCCTGGGGACTGGATATGGGAGCGGGAGGCGCGGGACTGGCCACGTTTCTGTCCAACTGTGTGGCCTGTCTGTACTTTTTCGTACTGCTGTTTATCAAGAGAGGAAAAACGTACGTATGTATCCGGCCGTCCATGTTCTCTCTGAAAAAGCAGATCGTAGCCGGGGTATGCGGCGTGGGGATTCCGGCGTCCATTCAGAATCTGCTGAACGTGACGGGAATGACAGTCCTCAACAACTTCACCTCCGGATTCGGATCGGACGCGGTGGCGGCCATGGGGATCACTCAGAAGATCAATATGGTGCCTATGAATATCAGTATGGGACTCTCCCAGGGTATCATGCCGTTGATCAGCTATAATTACGGCAGCAGAAATACCAAAAGAATGAAAAAGACGCTGATGTTCGCCGTGCGGATCGCGCTGATCTTTATCATCGTGGTTGCCGCCTGCTACTATATATTCGCAGGTCAGCTGGTAGGACTGTTTATGGAAAAAGAAAGCATCATCGCATATGGAACCAGATTTCTTCGGGGTTTTTGCCTGGGGCTGCCGTTTCTCTGCATGGACTTTATGGCTGTGGGTGTGTTTCAGGCTACAGGAAAGGGAAGAGAGGCTTTCATCTTTGCCGTTCTCCGGAAGATCGTTCTGGAGATCCCGGCGCTGTTCATACTGAATATGCTGTTTCCGCTGTATGGTCTTGCGTACGCGCAGTTTGTGGCTGAGGTGATCCTGTCCATTGCGGCTGTACTGGTGCTGGTGAGGCTGTTTAAGAAGATATCAAAGGAATAAGATGGGGAGCTTAACGTGTGTCACTGGCACACAGTGCCCTTGCGGGACAGTAGAAGGCTGAACTGCTGCGGCAGCGCCCCATAAGAAATCTGCTGGGAACCGGCGTGATCTGACACGTCGGTTCCCAGCAGTTCAGGGACACCAATCCGATCTATTCCATCTTCAGAGGGATACGGAATTTCCCGCGTTTTCATGAGGAAAATTCAATTAACGCATTTCAAATAATTGCAGGAATTTCTGCCAAAGGGAAAGTTCTTCCTCTACTGTGTCTGGAAGTTCTTCCTCCTCCTGGATTTCAATAGCCTCTGTCTGGATCACAAACTGTACCGAATCCACACGGGTATTTTTTTCAGAGACAAAGGAAACAGGATGCTCCATGCTGCCGCCGATAGTCTCTAGGATACTGTCAATTTCTTCATCAATCTGGATGTTCATATCCGCTGTTTCAGCGCGAAATTCTCCGGTTCCATCGGCCATCTCCTGGGCGCCGTCACAAAGGGCTGCAACGCCGTCATATAATTCCGCAGTCCCATGATACAGTTCTCCGGAGCCGGATACCAGTTCTTTGCTGCCAGCCGCCAAAGAAGATACCCCATCCATTACCTGACGATATCCCGCTGCAATCTGAGCCACACCGCCGGTATAGTTATTGATCCCGGTATCCAGTTTTTCATAACTGGCTGTAAGCTGATTGATCCCCTCTGCCAAAGCAGAAAGATTTCCGGTCATATTACCGAGAGTATTTACAAGCTGGCTGATCGAAGCATCAAAAGTTTCATACTGGGTATTTAAGGCGGACAGCCCCTCTGTAAGTGCGGGAAGCTCAGCGGAAATTCCATTCAGGTAGCTTTCCATCCCGCTGACAGCGGCGCTGTTTGCGTTCAGCAATCCCCTGATCTGTTCCGCGTCGGCCAATAATTGTTCTTTATACTGGTTCACCAGACTTTCCATACCCGGAATCGAAGAAAGCTGATCCAGAAGGACTTCATAACTCTGGATTTTCTCCGCCGCGCCGGTGTTTCCTGCCAGCAGCGCATCAATATCCAGCCCATTCTCAGCCATCAGAGCCTTATATTGAGCGTATCCGAGATTGGCCCGCAAGGCTGCCGCCCCGTCGGAGAGGTCGCTGATGGCCTGCTTAATTTGACTGGAAGATCCGGTGAGCATGGTGATATCTTCATTGGCTGCGGAAAGGGAGTTGACTGCTGTCTGAATCGTGATCAGCGCTGCTTTGAATTCTGAAGAACCAGAGGTCAGAGATCCCGATTGAGAATTCAAAGTATCCAGCCCGTTCTGTACAGCGGTTAATCCATTTTGCAGTGTGACTACGCCTTCATCCAACGAGGCGGCGCCGCTTTGCAGAGAAGAGGAACCGCCTTCCAGTTCAGAACTGCCGTCTAACAGTTCCGAAGAACCATCGGAAAGCTTTGCCGCGCCATCGTCCAGCTGCTCCACCGCAGTGATGAGTTCATTTACCTTATCCTTCAGTTCCGCATCATCGATTTCCACATGGAGATTCAGGTGGATGCCGTTGATGGAAACGGCGCTCATCTCGAAACCGGTCACATCCGCGGTAATGGCCGTATCGATTCCCTCGCCTGGAAGAATGGTATAAGTAAGCTGCTTACTGCTGCCTACGTTAGCAATCGTTGCGTCCGGGGCGGAAATATTGCCGCACTGCTCCGTGTCCAGAGTGAAAGAAGCCTGCAGGGCGTAATCATCGAAAAAGGCGCCGGAGCAGGCCGTGTTCTCGGTGATCCGGAAACGAATTTCCAGTTTTCCGCTTTTTCCTGCTATCTCATCGGCGGAGCATTCCTTCCCGTCCAGATAGTAGCGCAGGGAGATGTTCCACGGTAATTCTGGATCCGTCAGTTCTCCTTGATAGTAGGCTTTCGGGGCTGAGGTAGAAAAAGTGATCGTATCGCCATTCTGCTGGATGGGATCACTGGTATTCAGCATTTTTACCGAAGCATAATCACCGTAGTCGGTAATGTTTCCACCGGAAAAGCTGTTGACCACATAACTGCTTTTTGGCGTTCCGCCGGCGTCCAGTGTGATGTAAATGACTTCTTCTTTTTCTGAGGGCGCCGCGTCTGATGCTTCAGCGGCAAAAGCCGGAACCGCCGGATTCAAGACCAGCAAACCTGAAAGCGCCGCAGATAAAGTACGTTTTATTATTTTCATTTTGCAATTTCCTCCCTGGATGTTTTATAAAAATGTAAGTGCAATGTTGTGCGCTGGACAAATCCATCCAGCAGGTACAGCAGCCCCGGCAGCACAAACAGGACAATGGACAAAGAAAGCAGGCTGCCGATTCCCAGGAACCGTCCCAGCTGGGCCAGAATGCCGTGGCTGGAGAGATATCCAAGCAAGAAGCCGACTACCGCCAGAACAATGCCGGAAGTTATAACGGAAGGCGTCACAGCCGCTGCGGTTTCAACCACTGCCTTCTTTTTGGGCATGTACTCCCGGAACTCCGTATATCGCTCAGTGAATAAAATCGCGTAATCCACAGTAGCCCCCAACTGAATGGAACTGATGATCAGGTAGGCGATATAAAAAACTGTGGAGCCCTGGAAATAGGGGATCGCCAGGTTTATCCAGACAGCCGTTTCAATGGCCAGCACCAGGATTACGGGCAGAGAGATGGACTTCATCGTCAGCAGAAGCACAACGAATATGGCGCCGACAGCGATCAGGTTGACCTTTACCGTATCTGCCGTAATGGTATCCATCAGATCATAGGTACTGACGCCGCTGCCAGCCAGATAGCAGGCGTCCGGGTAACAGGCATTGACAGTATTCCGGATCTTTTCTACCAGGTCAAAGGTTTCCTCACCCTCATAGTCCGCATCCACAGTAATGACAAACCGGCTGTATCCTGTCCGATCCTGGTCTCCGCTCCGTAAATTTGGGAAGAACCATAGTAAAAATCGTTGGCATTGGAGGCCAGATAACTTGGCACGATCAATACTGCAAATACACAGACCAAGGGGAGCATCACCCGGCAGATAACCTGGCCAAAGCCTTTAAAGCTTGGCAGAAAGCTGCGGTGCCGGGATTTTTCCAGCCATTTCCGCGCGGCCAGCACCAGAACAGGCATGAATACAAACACGGTGACGAGGCTGATCGCCACCCCTTTTGCCAGAGCCCGTCCCAGATCCGGCCCGATCTCAAACTGCATGAATACCAGAGCCAAAAAACCGATGACGGTAGTCAATCCGCTGGAAAGAATGGAGCTGGTGGATTTGTACAAGGCATCCACCATGGCCGCCTTTGGGTCGGATTGTTCCTGCAGACATTCCTCAAACCGGTGGATAAGAAAGACGGAATAGTCCAAAGACACTGCCTGCTGCAGGATAGCCCCCGCCGCGTTGGTTACAAAAGAGATTTCCCCGAAAACAAGGTTGGTGCCGGAGTTGATGAGGATGGCCACCCCCAGCCCTGCCATCACCAGAATGGGCTCCGCCCAGGAGGTGGTGGTCAGGAATAGCACAAAAAACACAAATAGGACAGCGAATGCAGCGATCACGCGGATTTCCTGAATCGTTCCCGTGGTGGCTGCCGCAGTGGATACAGCGTCCCCGGTCAGAAAGCTTTCCTCTCCCACTGCATCGCGGATAGCGTCAACAGCCTCCACCTGTTTTCCATCCTTGATGGTCACGATAAAGAGGGCAGTGTTGTTTTTGTAATAGGTTTCTACGGTGTCCTGATCCATGGTCTCGACGGGCTGCAGAATGTCGGCGGCGTCATCCAGCCACATAACATCCGTGACTCCCTGGCAGGCTGCGAGCCTTGCTTTGTAGTCCAGGGCCTCCGGGATGGTGACATCCTGTATCATCACACGGGCATTGGGAATGCCGCCTTCAAATTCTGCTTCCATGACGTCCAGTGAAACAGTAGAGGCTGTATTTTCCGGAAGATAGTCGGTCATGTCATAGTTGACTTCCACCATTCCCGAAAGGACAGCGCCTATGGCCGCCATCAAGAGGAAACACGCGATGATTTTTTTGGGGTTGTTCACGATGGTTTGATAAAATTTCCTCATATGCTCTGCTCCTTTCTCCTTCCCTGCGTCATAACCTCTAATATAGAGGATTTCACTTCCGAAAAAAATGGTCAAATCATGGTCAGATGAGAGATATGGGACAAATCCCCTTTGCTTGATGGAGAAGATACCGGACAAAAGGCCGATAATTGTCCGTAGAGTAATTTACCGGACAAGTGTATAATAAGTTCAGGATATATGGGGAGGACAAAGACGATGACAAATGAAGAATTGTCTCTTAAAAACAAACAGTCGCTTGCCCAGGCGCTGAAAAACACAATGGAACACAAAAAGCTTTCTAAAATCACGATCAGCGAGCTGTGCGCTGTCTGCCGGATAAACAGAAAGACATTTTATTATCATTTTGAGGATATCTATTCTCTGCTGAAGTGGACTCTGGAGCAGGAAGCTATTGAAGTTGTAAAGCACTTTGACTTGATCGTTAATACGGAAGAAGCCATCCGGTTCGTGATGGATTATGTAGATGAGAATAAACATATTATAAACAGCGCTTTTGATTCTATGGGTTATGAAGAAATCAAACGATTTTTCTACAACGATTTATTCCCGCGGGCAACGAGCCAAGCGGACATGCTTGCATGTCCATTTGGCGACTGCCGCGAGGGTCAAAGACCCCGCAGCTCTGCTGCGCTGCAAGTTTGATACCCCGTAGCTTGCTGCGGGGTCTTTGACTTTCCGTCATTTACGGAGCAATCGGGCAGGGCGAAGAAGAATTACAGGTAACCCTTGATTCGCAATTCAAGAATTTTCTGGCCGCTTTTTATTCAGAAGCCTCCGCAGGACTTTTACTTGAATGGGTGAAAAACAGGATGACACAGGATAGAGAAACTGTTTTGCAGAATCTTTTGTATATTTATAAGACTTCAATTCCTGCAATCCTGAAAGAAAAGAGAAATGACAGCTTCCCGGAAAATCAAACCGGGGGACAGTAGAAAAAGGGGCTGCCAAACAGGTATCAGCTGCCTTGACTGGAAATCACAAAGAAAAACTCTGTGCAAATGGCCAAAAGTCCGTTTACATAGAGTTTTTTTCGTTGAAAAGTACGGCGGTTTTTCCTGCCCGTCAGCAAACCGGAAAAATATGTAAGAAAACAGCGCCGGACGGAAAAAAGTTTACGCCGGCATAGATACAATGGGATATAATAAAGACAGCAATCAGCGGAGGTAACTACTGTGGGACAGATACAGTGTGAAGAAGATCAGATCGTGGAGCAATTGAAAAAAAGAGCGGACGTCTGGTTTTTCCCCCGGCTTCTGGAGGAGATGTGCGGGAGCTTAAGTTCTGTGCAGGCAAAGCTGACAGAAAAGCTGACGGAATACGAAGCCAATGGGGAGAACAGCAGAGAACAGACAGCGAGAAAAGTGAGAAACTGGATGAAAGGGAAGAATCAGCCCTCTAACCGGGAAGAATTATTTCGGATATGCTTTGCCCTGAATTTTGATCAGGAGCAGTCGGAACGGATATTTCTTGCGTCAGAGGAAAGCGGTATCCATTACAGAAATCCCCGGGAGCTGATCTATGCTTTTTGTCTGAAGAAAGGATATGATTATCCCAAGGCCCGGGAGATCATAAAGGAACTGGGCCAGGAGGAGACTCCCTGCAGCACCCTGGAATATCAGGATATGATCCGCCGGACCAGAGGCCGGGATTCCAGCGACTGTATGACGGTTTCCATTAAGAATGAATTCCGGCAGGTGGAGACCGTGGAAGAATTGAAAAGCTTTATTGGCAGGAACAGGGAGGCTTTCGGGCTTCACCATAATACCGCGTACCATAAATTCCGGCTGATGCTGAATTATCTGCTGGAGGGAGAGACGGCCCACGATTCTTATGAGTATGTGCCCAGGGAAAAGAGATACAGTATTGAGCGGGTGACAGAAGAATATCTTCGGCTGGGGATTCCTTACCAGAAGAAAAACGGGAATTATACCAAGGTGCAGCGCATGATAAAACGCCACTGGCCATCCCCTAAAATGGTGCAGGAAATGTATTCCAGAAGGAGGGATGTGAACCGGAAAACCCTGCTTCTTCTCTATCTGGCCACAGAAGGGATGGGGGCGGACGCGGCGGAAAAAAGCTTTGTGCAGGAGCATTGCCGCCGCATGAATATGATGCTGTCCTCCTGCGGGATGCCGCTGCTGGACCTCCGTCATCCCTTTGACTATCTGGTGATCCAGTCCCTTTATCTGGAAAATGACGATGATTTCATGAGCTGGAAGATGGAACGGCTTCTGCGGAAATTATTCTGGAAGGAATACAAGCCGGCATATATTGCGATCAAAACCACGGAATCGTAACGGCTGTCTGGCCTTATACTGATACGAATCAAAGAGGAGGTTACTATGAATCAGAGAATTCTTCTTCCCGTCGGATATGTTCTTGCGTGCAAAGACCGTAAATATACCATAGCGGAATATGTGGGCGCCGGATCCAATTCCGTTGTATACCGGGCATTTTATTACGATACCTTTATGCCTGAACGAAAGCATATGGTGCTGCTGAAAGAACTGTACCCCTATGATCCCCAGAGAAATATCACCAGGGATGAGAACTGGAATCTGATCGTATCTTCCCAGGATCAGAATTTTTTCCAGTATCATAAAAAAAGCTTTGTGACGGGAAATAACGCGCATCTTACCCTGTCGGAGGCGGAAAGCGAGCATATTGCGGAAAATCTGGATTCCTTTGAGGCCAACGGTACCATATATACGGTGCTGACTTCCAAAAAGGGACAGGTTCTTTCAGAAATGATGAAGCAGGAGGGCGGTTTTGTGTCCTTTACGGATACGATCCTTTTTATACGCAATCTGCTCCGGGCGCTGCAGCCTTTTCACAGCCATTCTCTGCTGCATCTGGATATCAGTCCGGACAATATTTTTATGCTGACGCCGGAAAATGAGAAGGAGTTCCCCACCCGGCTTTTGCTGCTGGATTTTAACAGCGCTTATTCCATGGAAGAAAAGGAAGGATTTGAAAATCAGTATTATTTTGGGAAAACAGGTTATATGGCTCCGGAGGTGATGCTTCACAACCGCCGGGAGATCGGCCCCTGGACGGATCTGTATTCGGTATCTATCCTGTGGTATGAGATCCTTACAGGTGAATCTTTCCCCAAAGACCGGGAACTGATGAACCTGGACCATCTGATCTCCCCCTATTCCCGCCTGCTCCTTCACGAAAAGGAGAGATCTGCCCAGGAACTGAACCGGATCCTGGAAAAGGGACTGCAGGTGCTCCCCCAGAACCGATATCAGAGCGTGGAGGAAATGCTGAAGGATGTAGAAAAACTGTATGATATCGTCACCGGAGTGATCCGGGAGCCGGTAATCCGGAAATCGGAAACAGCCGAAAATAAGCCTGCGGGAAAAAGCAAAAGAAAGCGGGTGCTGATGGGAACGGCCATGGCCCTCTTCTTTTTCTGCGGCGGAGCTGCCGGAAGTGTATTTCTGATGAACAGACTTTCGGAAAATGATCAGGAAGAGCAGTCGATGGAGCATACAGAACTGGATCTGACGCAGTTTCCTCTGGAAACAGACGATTCTGTGGTATTGACGGAAAAAAATGTCAGGCATCCGCTGGTGGATAATATCATGGAGATTCCTGTCCAGAGTTCGATGTCTGCCAGGATCAATCTGAAGGATTATACGCATCCCAGGGATATCACGGAAGTATTTGAAACCTACGGCATTTTTTCCATCTACAATGGAGAAGGGGACAAACGGGGATGGCAGTTTGCGGATCTCACCTACGATTTTTTCTATACGGAAGATAACACCATGCATATGGAGCTGCCGTTTCAGGATACCAACGACTTCAACCTGGAATATATCGGTGTGATCTTTCAGAATCATAATCATACGGAAACCAATGTGCTGCTGGACATCAAGGACTGTACCCTCATTGACGGAGAGGGCAATTCCTATGAGATCACAGAGCTGGAAGGAAGCCATGTGCTTTATTTTGATGAGGAAAACTGGCAGTGGAATCTGCTGACAACCCAGAACCAGGATTTTGTGAAGAACTTTGACGATATCTACGGAGGAAAACTGGTGGTGGACGCGGAAGTGGGTTTCCTGGATCCTCTGCTGGATATCCAATGGGAAAGTGATAACCCGGATGTGGCGTCTGTGGATGAAAAAGGGAGGATATTTGCCAACCGGCAGGGGCAGGCTACGATCACAGTGACTATAAGGGATAAACATACGGACCAGGTTCGGAGAACTCAGATGCTGGTGCATGTGAGATCCAAGCTGGGGTAAAAAAATTGGGGGCGCAATCACACTTGATATAGTGAAAAGTATGACAAAGGAAGAATGATATGAAGAAAGATGCGGTGAAACTGGCAGTCATCGGGGGTACAAAACAGGGAAAAACGCGGCTCCTGCAGGAATTGACAGGTCTGAAATATGGTTTGGCGGCGGAATGGCCGCATCTGGGCATGGATCCATCTGTTTATACTGTCTGTCATGTTCCAGAGATGGAAGAAGGCAGTGTAAGAGCGGTGATCAGATTCAGGAAACGGGAAAAACTTCTGGAGAATATCCGGAAATGTCTCACATCTTTGGATTCTCATTGGGAGCAGGATCATGATCTTAGCTTTGATACGTTGGACAGTAAAAGGTTCCGGCTTATGGTGGATATACTTTCCGCAGATACACAGATGATAATGGAAGGAAGTGCGGGAAAGAAGATGGCCCTGCGGAACCTGCAGTATATTGTTTCCCATTTTCAAGAAATAAAGGATTTCTACGGACGGGAAGATCTGATACTGGCGGATGCTGATAGGCTGAAAGAATATCTGGCCACGGAACAGATGATGGAACCCGGAGATCAGCCTTCCTGGAAATGGATGGCAGTAGAGCGGGCGGATATGTTCTGCAATTTCGGAAGCGACATTCCTCCGATGATTTTGATGGATCCGGGGACGATACTTCAGGATGTTGTATGGAACCGGAAGATTATTACCGCAGCATTGAGAGAATGTGATGCTGCTGTTATCGTGACAGCACCCGTGGGCGGAATACAAAAAAGAGATAAGGAGCTGTATAAAATTTTGAAGGAATACAGCCGGTGGGAAAAGGATCGTACGCTTTTTTATCTGGTAAACCGAATCACAGGATACAATGATCCTGCGGCTGATCATTTTGCCAGGGAGGTAAAAGAACATTTTACAGATATAAGGTATTGTACTGCGGTGGATCTCTCTGATGGAGATCAGGTTCGGAATTATTTTCTCCGGCTTATTCTGCAGCTTTTTTGAACAGGTCAATTGTTTTTAATGAAAGATCCGAAAAAGTTATCGGAAAAGAAAGAAGGACAGCCCGTCGGTCATTTTTGATGACCGGCGGGCGCTGCCGTTTATACCCGGAAAAAAGTTGTCGGAAAAGGAAAGCTCCGTTTGATATAGTGAAGGTAAAATCTTCGCTGTATGGGGAGGAATCGGAAAGACATGATGATAAAGGACCAAATTGAAATAATTCTGCAGAAAAGAAAGCTGAAAGCAGGAAAACTGCAGGAGAAAAAGGAGAGTCTGGAAAGGATCTGCAGTCTTCTGGACGACTGCGAAATGCTCTATGACAGAGCAAAAGGAATTACAGACAAAGAGCTGAAAAAACAGTATATGAATCTGTTTGCGTCGCTTCCGTCGGATACCATGAGACAGGATATCCTACAGCTGATCCGGAAGACAGAGGACGGGATCAGAAGATTTGAACGGGATTATATCAGCATCGCCACAGTGGGGAAGGAGAGGCAGGGGAAAAGCCGCTTTCTGCAGTCGGTGGGCAATCTGGATAATCTGATCATCCCCGCTTACGACGCCACCAGCTGTACCGGGGCCACTTCTGTGATCTACAACCGTCCGGAGATGGAAAAAGGCAGTGTAAGAGCTGTGATCAAATTCAGAAAACGGGAAAAGCTTCTGGAGATCGTCCGGGGATATCTCACTTCCCTGGACCCTCAGTGGGAGCAGGAACATGAGCTTAGCTTCGACGCGCTGGGAAGCAAATCCTTCCGGCTTATGATCGATACCCAGACCATAGAGGAAGGGGACGCGGAAAAAGGGATCGCCCTGTCGCATCTGCAGAATATCGTTTCCCACTTTCAGGAGATCAAGGATCTGTACGGACGGGAAGATCTGATATTGACGGATAAACATGAGATCGCGGAGCATGTGGCGCAGAATAATGGACGGGATATCAACGATCCGGAACACAGATCCTATTACAAATATCTGGCAGTGGAAAGAGCGGAAATCTACTGCCCGTTTTACAATGACTGCGGAAATCTGGTGCTGGTGGATACCATTGGACTTCTGGACACCAAGTATGGGATCGAGGACGCCATGCTGGATACCGTAGATAAGGAATGTGACGCCGCCATTGTGGTGACGATGCCGATCTCAGGCGTGCAGAAGCCGGATGTGGATCTGTACAACAGTCTGCGGGAGCGGTTTCAGAAGCGGGATATGAAAAAATGGCTGTTCTACCTGGCAAATAAAAAGAAAGGAACCAATGAGAACGCCGTGGAGTCCTTCACCAAAGAAATCAAGGACGGGAAATTTTCTGTGGCTTTCTGTGAGACCGTAAATTGTGCCAGCCAGGAGGAGGTTTCGGAGAAATTTATGAATCCTCTGCTGAATATTCTCCTGGGAAATATGGATGAGATCGACGCCGCTTATCTGAACGAGATCAGGGAGGCGGAAAAGAAGGTTCAGGACAGGTACGGGGCGTTTCTGGAAAACCTGCCGGAGGCAAGAGCTTTTGACGCCAGCATCCAGCAGGGGCTAAGCGCGTCCCAGAAGGGGAAGGGGTGCTACAAAAAGCTGTCGGCAGATCTGGTGCAGAGTGTGACCTACTGGAGCAGGGAAAAGGACCAGTCCAACAGTATTCTGTGGAACGCGGTCCAGGAGATATTGGACAGCCTGGATGAATTGGTACCGGATGCCAGGACGCTGCAGAATACCATAGACCGCAACGGCTCGCTGCTGCCGGACCGGCTGTGGGACGATGCCCTGCACTATGTACGGAATGAGATCACCGATCGTTTTATTGCCATCGACAGCGTTCTGGAGGAGGAGACGAGAAAATTTAAAAATTCCCTGGTACGCAGCCTGTACGATGAACTGATCAATCTGTCCAGGGATCAGGGAACATCGGATCTGCCGTGGGGAGAAGAAACAGGGGAGAATGAGAAGGATAAGACGCCGGACATGGTGGAATGGCTGAAGAATATCATGGATCATGTGATCAATGACAAACCCCAGTATGAGCAGATTTACAAAGCCTTCCGTTTTATGTACCGGTTTGAATTCAACACAAGAGCTCAGCTTATCCAGGAGGTGAGGAAACAGCTGTATATCATCAATCCCATCTGTGACAGGGAGTATGCCAAACCGCTTTATAATTTCCACCGGAGTACTGCGGGAAAAGAAATCAACTTTTACCTGACGTCCCGGATGTCCATCATCGAGGAAAATCTGCGGCATGTGCTGGTGGATTTGTACCGCGCTCCCAACCAGGCATTTTACGCGGCGGCGGAGGAGTTTTATGACAGACTGACCTTTGCCAACAGCCTGAACGAGAGCGAGTTCGAGAGTATGCAGGATGTGTGGGGAAAATTCTTTATGGAATTCAGCAACCGGCTCTGGAGGGCGAACGCGGAGAAATACCAGGAGGTTAACGCACTGGTTCAGGAATACCAGCAGATCAAGGAAGAACTGAAAAAGGAGGCGGCATTATGGAGAATGTAAACATACTGATGCTGGGAGGCAGACGCTGCGGGAAGACGACGGTGCTTTCCGCCATGTACCGGGAGATCGGAAAGATCCTTGCGGGTACAGGCATGGAGCTGACGGTGGCCAGCCAGCAGACCCAGGACGACCTGGAACGGGCGACCCGCAATATCCAGCAGAATATCCAGAAGTTTTCTGTACCGCTGACCAGGATCGAAATCGATGACAATCCCACCAGCGCCAGCAAATCCTACTCCTTTTCCCTCTCGCTGGAAAAGGGAGGAAGGATTCCTTTCTTCATTCATGATATTCCGGGAGAATGGCTGACAGATCCCCAGCATGAAGGGGCTCTGCGGAGCCTGATCCGTCAGTGCCAGGTGATCCTGATCGCCATCGATACGCCCTATCTTTTCGCGAAAATAACAGAGAAAGGCTTCGGCAGATATCATGAGGAATATAATAAGCCGCTGGAGATTGCCAATTTTTTCAAAAACAGCCTGTCTCTGGAGGATATACAGGAGCGCATGGTGCTTTTTGTTCCCCTCAAATGTGAAAGATACTACAACCTGGAACATAATCCGCGCCTGAATGTTTTTAACAGAGAGTATATGAGAGAACTGATGACAGCCATCAGCGCGGGATACCGGGATCTGCTCCAGTATCTGCGGTCGCCGGAGCTGGCAGGAAGCTGCACTTTGGCCATCACTCCCATTTTAAGCGCCGGGGGGATTGATTTTGTCCGTTTCCGGAGAGATGAACAGACAGGCCGGATGGTGGCCCTTTATCAGGAACCGGAATTTCTTCCGGAAAACAGGCAGGGGTACCACCCCCAGTTCTGCGAACAGCCGATGCTGTACGCATTGGCTTATATCCTCATTCAGACCATGCGGGCGATGAACGGAAGAAACAGTTTGTACCAGCAGGTGGCGAAAAGGATCGGGGGAAGTCCCCAGCAGATTTTCGCGGCGCTGGATACCATACAGAAAAAAATGAAGCGGAATGAAGGGATCCTTCCCCAGGATGGATATTTCATCATCCAAAATCCGGTGAATGTATAGAGGGAAAAGGTATGGATGTTTATGTATACGCCACTTTCCAGCATTCTCAGAGGGGATATGTGCTGATGCGGCTGACCGGGGAAGGACTGCGGCCTGTAGACGCCAAAGAACATACAGACACACTTTTTCTGGCGAGGGATTTCTTTTTTCAGGATATATTCCATATGGTCTGGAGGGATTTCTGTCTGTCAGGGAGACGGTCCGGACTGCGGCTGCTGCCGGATCTTTCCATGGCCGGGATACGGGGAATGGAGGGCTGGATCTCAGAAAGGCAGGCGGTCCTGAGCTTTGCCGCTGCAGGGGAAATGGAGGAGCTGGGTCGGCTTCGCCGGATACTGATGAACTTTCTGGGGGATTACCAGTTTCATACCAGAAAGCTTTTTGCCGCCTTATCCGTAGGAGAGGACGGATATCTGAACGCCGACAGGGAGCTGTTTCTTGGCAGTATCACGGACAAAAGCGGAGAAGAAAATTATGAGCGCATCAAGGCTTACAGGCGGGGCCGGCTGTGGGAACGCCTGACTCATCTGGAATCTTCGGCCCTGACGGAACGGGAACTTTTTCGTTTCGCGGTCTGCAGTACGGTCTGGGATGAGGCTTCCGCGCATTTTTCACCGGGATGGTTCTGGAAAAAGGCGCCGGACGGAGTGATCAGCAGGAAGGTATATGAAGAACTTTGTGCAAAAGGATAGGAGGAGAGGGTATGCCGTTTGGATCGTTTTGGATACATAAGGAAGAACAGGAGAAAGAAAAGCCCAAAAGCAAAAAAACGGGAAAGGAGAAAAAACAAGAGGATTCCGGGCAGAAAACCAGTCCTTTTTTCTCTCAGAAAGAACCGGAACCCACTGCAGGGCCGGGGGCGGTGGGATATCGGATGTCGGTACTTCTGCTGGGACGCAGCCAGAGGACTATCTGTAATTTTCTTTGCTCTATGAATGTGAATATGAATGAAATGGCAGGTGAACAGGGGCTGGCCTTTTATACGGAGGATCATCAGACCATGAGCCGGATGATCGCGGCGAAAAAGGAGCTGGACGGGATCTTCTATAACCGCCAGGGCGTGAGGGAGGAACTGGAGGAAAGGGATCTTAAGGGACCTCAGAAATACGATTTCCGCATTTCCCTGGCCGGCCGTCAGAGCAGGTGCCTGGAAATTTCTTTTATCTGCGTATCAGAGGCAGATCTGCGGGAACATCCCGCTGCCGGCCAGAAATCCGACGCGCTGTGGATCCTGGAGGAGGAACCGTATCTGGAGCAGAAAAGGGGGATGGAAGGTCTTTCCGGCTTGCTGGGAGGACAGGAGCCGGTTTTATTCCTGGTCTCCCAGTTTGAGCATATGGAGCGGTTCCGGGTGCTGGGACAGGAGATTACGCTGTCTTATGGCACAAAGGAAAAACTGACAGAGTCCGCCGTCGATCTCTGGCAGTACAGCGCCGATGATAAGACCAGATCCTGCATGATGCTTCCGGTTCAGATTTATGGCGGTCTGGAATTCACGGGATGGGATGATCAGGGGCGGATCAGGCTGGAGGTCAGCAAAAGCGGATTCTATCAGAGATATATTCCGGTGGGATGCCAGATGCCGCTGATCTATACAGTGCAGGCATGTATCGGACGGCAGCAGGCGGAATTTTTCCACAGTGACGATGGAAATGAGCTGATCACCAGACTGATCCAGATTTTCCATCCCTATTGTGAGAGCGATGCTTTAAAAGCGGAACAGATAGGAGGGACGGAATGTGAAGAAGGGATATGACCGTCTGGTATGGATCCTGACGTTTCTGTGCGGAGGGATCGGGTGCGGGTTCTGTCTGATGATCCTGAGAAGGACGGCCGAGGATACCATGGGAAAGATCTTATGGAGCGGCTTGTTCTTTTCGGTGCCTTTGCTGGCCAGCCTGCTGGGATGCTATTTGGCGGAAGTTATTCAGCGCCGCCGATTTACAGTCCTCCGGAAAAGGGGCCGGGTTCTTACGCTCATTTTTGCGGCGGCAGCAGGATTTCTTGTGGGAGCCGGAGGACAGGCGGTTTATATGATCTCCCCCTATGAGAAAAACGCGGATGTGGATCTGGCGCTGCTGCTGGACGGTTCCGGAAGCATGGAGGACAAAAAGGCCGGATGTGAAGAGGCTGCCCGGGCGCTGCTGGAACAGATGGACGAAAGCAGCCGGGTGCAGGTGGTTTCCTTCGCGGCGGCAGTGCTGGGGAATACGGAGCTGCTTCCCATGGATGAGGATGGGAAGAGAACTGTCACGGACTTTATCCGCAGTGTGGACGTGATCGGGGGAACCGAGTTCGGACAGCCCCTGTCTTTCGCCTTGGGCTCTCTGGCAGGAAGCAGAGAAGAAGGAAGGACGCAGGCGGTGCTGCTGCTCAGCGATGGAGAAGGAACTTTTCCGGCCGCTCTGGAGAGTGAGTACCTGGCGCAGGATGTGGTTCTCTATACCATACGCATCGATACCGGGACGGAAGAAACGGAGGATACCCGGAGACTGATCTCCATGGCGCAGGCCACCGGAGGATTTGACATCCTGGTGCCGGCGGATGAAAACGGACAGGTGGATACCGGAGCGTTGACAGAAGCCTTTTCCCAAGTCTTTTCCGCTTCCAGGGGCATCGGTATGGGAGAAGATATGATCGTTTACGGCGGAGCCGGAAGCCTGCCGGCGCTGCATGTTCTGATCCGTACCGGGGTTTTTATCCTGTACGCTCTTTTGGTGGGGCTGATCTATTACCGCAGCTTGAGGAGAAGGCAACTCCAGGGAAATCTGGCAGCCGGGGCGCTGCTGTCGGTTCTGATCACCATATTGGGACAGCTGGGACTGGACAGCCCGGTTTTGTCCAGCGTGCTGTTTTGTGTGCTGATCTTCTGCGCTTATACCACTTATGACGATGACAGGGAGGCGGACGGTTATGTATGAAGTAAAATCAAGGAAGTGGATTTTTTCCGGGGATGAGGAAAAGGCTCAGGAGTACTGCAGAACTATTTCAGAAACGGAGGATCCGGAGATCCTTTTCTATGCCGCCGATTATCTGCTGTCCAGGGCCAGAAGGGAAGAACGGAATATTGACGGCGTTTTCTGTATGGAACAGGCAGCCGGGGCCGGAAACAGCAGCGCCATGTATGCCATGGGACAGATGGCGGAGTACGGATGGGCCGTGGGAAAAAGCAGGAAAAACGCGTTGAAATGGTATCGGAGAGCTGCCGGCGCCGGAAACAGCCAGGCAAAAAAGGCAGTAAGACGGATGCGCCGGCGCAGGATCCTGGGATGCGCGGCTGCAGGAGGAATTTTCGTTGCGTTTACAGCCGTCTGCCTGGCTGTGCTGCCGGTTCTTACGGGAGAAAAATCCGCCGGACAGCCTGTGCAGGAGGAGAGGGAAGAGGAGACCGCTTCCGGAAGAGGAGAGGTGCTGGTGGGGGAGGACACCAGGTTGGATCTGACCGACACCCTGGAAGAATTCAACGAGAGCGTCCGGGAACTGTCGGAAGCTTACGATGATGAACTGGTGGTATCCGGAGAACGCAGCACCAACCGCCTGATCCTGCATTTTGAGGGAAAAGAACTGGATCTTACGGAATTTCTTGCCGACCGGGTGATCGCCCGGGAGAATAACATGGTGGTGATCCAGTTCGCTTCAGAAGAAGAGGCCCGGCAGTGCATGGAGTCTCTGAAGAAGATGGAAGAGATTTCCTTTGTGGAGATGGACGAATACAATATCTCCGGTTATGTGGAAGAAACCGGCGCCGTACAGACATTTTCCACGGCCTCAGGATCGGGTTACTATACATGGGGCTGCGAGGATATGGGACTGGACCGTCTGGCCTCCTATCTTTCCACCAATGCGGTTCAGCAGTCCGCTACGGTCGCGGTGCTGGATTCAGGCGTGATGCCGGCGGAGGAAACCAGTGACCGCATCCTGTCAGGAACGGATGTGGTGATGGGAGGGGACGGACGCAGTGATCTTATGGGACATGGAACTCATGTTTCGGGAACCATACTGGACTGTACCAGGGGACTGGACGTAAAGATACTGCCGGTGGGTATCTTCGGGGAAAATGAGTATACCAACATCTTAAATATCTGTACCGGGCTGGAATATGCCATCAGCCAGTCGCCGGATGTGATTAATATGAGCCTGGGAGGCCCTGTTTCGGAAGAAGACGGCTGGCAGCAGACGCTGATCCGGGAGGCAGTTCAGAACGGCATCACGGTGGTGGTCAGCGCGGGAAACGGCGATGGAGCGGGCAATCCCATGGATACGGCCGGAATCATGCCGGCTGCCATGGAGGAATGCATTGTGGTGGGAGCGGTGGACCGGGACCACAAGATCGCCCTTTTTTCCAACTACGGCGAATCGGTGGATGTGTGCGCGCCAGGGGTGGATATTGTAAGCTACAGCATTAAGCCGGAGGGACTTGAGAGTATGGACGGCACATCTATGGCAGCGCCCCATATTTCAGCGCTGGCGGCTATGCTTGCCATGTATGTTCCGGATGCTTCTCCGGAACAGATCGAGAAATATATCAAGGATTACTGCCAGTATCTTGGAGACGAGCTGTACTATGGCGAGGGGATTCCCCAGGGCATTTTCTATATAGAAAATTGAGCGGAAAGGGAGGAAAATCATGGGAGAAGAGGAGAAAAAAGAGGTTTTTCAGTGCCAGGTATGCGGAAGAACCCACAGACGCGCGGAAGGAAAATGTTTTTGCGGGGCGGATCTGCAAATATTCGGAAAATGGGTTGCGGCGCCGGAGCCGTTAGTAGGACCGATCATAGATCCGGATGTTATTAAGAAACATGATGAGGAGATGAAGGAGAGACGGGAAGAGGAACTGAAGAAGAAACAGGAAGAAGAGCTGAAGAAGAAACGGGAAAAGGAGAAGATAGATAAAAGGGCAAAAGAAGATCCGGTTATTATGAAAGATCATGAGAAGACAGATGATCTTGAAATAAGAAAGCCGAAGAAACCGGGCAGGAAGCTGGCAAAGATAGCTGCGACGCTGGGGTTTATCATTGTTTTCGCACTGGTCAGCGTAATGGTTTCGGAATGGCTTGACACGGGGGAAGACAGAAGAACCGTATCCCGGGAGGAAGGAGAAAGCACCTCCGGAGGCGGAGGGGAGGATCCTGCCGATGCGTCCGGGGATACGCTGGATGATGAGGAATCGGAGATTCCCCAGGATACGCCGGAGGAATCGGATCATCCCGGGGATACACAGGAGGAACCGGAATCTGAAGATCTTAAGGATACGCCTGATCCGGACGGATCGGAACCGGATCCAACGATAACAGGTACGCCGGAGGAGTCAGAGGAAAGCGGCGCGGATATCTCTCTGGCGGGGATGATCTGTAATGAGACAGAGAATGCGGTATATAGCGTTTTCATGTTTTCGAAAAACAGTGATGAAGTATATGATATGCTGGGAAGTGAAAATATCCTTGTGGATGGGAGCAGGCAGGATATCATGGTTTCTGTTTCTGAAGAGAAAAACTATGATCTGATGGTTCTGAACGATACGGGCGAGGTTTTCGGTTTTATGGATGTGGCTTTCGGAGAAAATGACGGTCTTACCCTCAGCGAAAGAGCGGGAGTTCCGCTGCTGACAGTAACAAAGGCTGACGGAAATCTGATTTTCAGGGAAGGAGAGACCCGTCAGTTGAGGGATCTTACTTCGGAGTTTGCATGGATGAGGGTGCCTCTCTGCAATGATACAAGATATGATTTCAGTGAGCTGTATATTTACGACAGCGGCACAGAGGACAGAGGCAGCAACCTGATAGAATTCTGGCTGGAGGATGACATACTGAATCCTTATGATAATTTTAAGTTCATTGCGGAGTGGGATACGCCGAAGGATGTTTATTTTCTGGATACCGAGGGAGATATATGGCTGTATGAGAACGTGGATTTTTCCGGCGCGTTCTGTATTTACAATCGGCTGAATGAAGAGGGGCAGCCGGAGCTCGTCCTGGTTTATTCTGACCCGATTGATTCCGAGGATGATTTCATGGTGGTTTCCGGCGGATTATGGGAAGGATGAAAAGCCTGGATGAAAAAGAATCCCGTATATCAGTATATTAATGAAACTTCCCGCATGATCAGCTGCGCGGGAGGGCCTTATCCGGTCAGCGCGGTGAAATATAACGGAACGGTGAGGGATGAATACCTTTCCGCTCACAAAAAGGAAGTCCTGGACAGCTGGAACCGGAAGAAAGATGTCATTGCGGCGGCCGGTTCCGGCTGCCTCAGAGCGGTTTTAAAATCTGACGGAAGGGTATGTGCCTACAGCATCAAGGGAGAAAGCGGTCTTCAAAATCAGGCTGCCGGGTGGAGGCAGGTAAAGGAGATCACAGCGGCGGAGGATGTGCTGATCGCGGTGCGGCAGGATGGAACAGTGTCAGCTTTCTGCGGTTCAGACATATGGATGAAAGATGTGGCTGGCAGACTGAAGGATGTGAGAACTCTGGCGGCGGGAAGCAGGATGCTGGCTGTTCTCTGCCGGGATGGAAGCGCCCGGATCTATAGCGGAAGCGGGATGTACAGGATTAAGGAAGCCGGCGGAAATCCCTTTAGGCAGCTGGTCTGCGGCTCCGGGCACGCGGCGGGACGAAGAGAGGACGGGTCGGTCCTGTCGTGGGGAGACAACACCTACGGCCAGTGCGGAACCTCCTCCTGGAAGGAAATCAGCCGGATATGCTGCGGAACACTTCATACGGCAGGGCTTTGCCGGGACGGGAGCGCCGTGGCAGCCGGGGACAACCGGTTCGGCCAGTGCCGTGTGGAAGGATGGGACAGCCTTGTTTCCATTTGCTGCGGCTCGTTCCATACGGTGGGGCTGAGAGCGGACGGTACCGTTGCCGCCTGCGGGGATAATACCTGGGGTCAATGTGATACCTTACAGTGGAAAGATATTATTGCTGTTTCCGCCGGGCCGCGGCATACTGTCGGAATCCGCAGAGACGGACTGATCCTGCGCACGGACGGCACGGGGAGGGGGAAGCTGATTCCCTGGAAGCTGTTTCACAGTACCCATTACAGCCGGTATGAGATGCTGCATCAAAGATATTCTCCCGTTTTTCTGAAGCTTGCCTGCCGTTGTTCCGAAGGAGATTCGGAAGCGATGCTTCAGATGTACCACTGGTTCCGCAGCCAGGCACCGGCAGAAAGTAGCGGCAATACGTTTTTCTGGCGGGCAGCTTGTACCTGGCTGGCAAGAGCCTGCCGGTACGGAAATCAGGAAGCGGAGATCCTCCTGAAAATGTATCCCCAATGGAAAGCATACAGCTTTTTTCCAGAGGAAATGCTGGCATACGGCAGCAGGAGCCAGGTTCGTATCCATGGAAGGACCCTGCGGGATCTGGGATTTCTGGAAGCGGTGGGCGACACATGGGTCACGATCCATGGACTGACGGAGGAAGGAATGTATTACTACGATACCTATGCAGGGTGGGAGGGGCCGGATGAGGACGGATTTGGGATGGAAGAGGAGTATCACCGCCATATGCACGATGAATTTTTCAATTACATCGGCAGGTGCGACAGCTGAGAGGTTACGGCCTGCAGTTTGAAAAATATTTTTTTAACGTTAAAATGTGCATGGGGTAAAAATGCTCAGGGAATTCCCGAAGTTCTTTTTCTGCTTCCTCAACGGCTTTCCATTGTACCTGATCGTTCTCTGCTGAATTGCCGATGATTTCTCCTTCCGCCCTGCACAAAAAAACGAAGACTAAAATGGAGTAACCTCCGCTCATATTTTGGATTATGTTGTATGGATGCACATCTGTAACCGTGTAGTGCAGATTGTCGGGCTAAACGGACACCTGTGCCATATTCGGCGGACAGTCTGAGACATAATTAGCGGACAAGTAGGGACACATTAACCGGACAATAGATCTTCAGATATAATAAGCGCATCTCCTTAAAATGGAGAAATATTATATCCGGAGGTCCTACTATGGATTACAAAAAAGTACTACGGCTTCACTTTGTGAACCATCTTAGCTGCCGTGAGATTGCCGAAAGCTGCGGCGACTGCAGCAAAACAACTGTCAACGAGTTCCTGAAACGCTTCAGGGAGAATCCGGAGCTTTCATACCCTTTACCGGCAGATGTCACGAATGAATACATCGGAAACATGCTTTATAAAAAGCCTGGTGTATCGGCGGGTCAGCTCCTCTACCGGGATTTTAACAAGGAAGCTGTCTACAAGGCTCTGGCCCGCAAAGGAGAGACCCTGAAGCATCTGTGGCAGAAATACAATGCCATAGGTGTCGTAGATGGAAAGAAGCCAATGAGCTATCGCCAGTACTGCAGGCGTTACAGCGAATGGGCTGATTCCAAACAGCTGACCTTCCACATCCAGCGTTATCCCGGTGTCAATCTTGAACTGGACTATGCGGGGAAGCAGCTCTATCTGCATAACCGCCGGAACCCAGATGAGACCACAAAGGTCACGATCTTTATCGCTGCCCTCACCTACAGTGATTATTTTTACGCTGAGGGAATGACCGAATGCGATATCCGGAACTGGATCCGGGTCAACAATAATGCTCTGTCCTATTTTGGCGGCGTGACACCAACGATCACCCCGGATAATTGCAAAGTAGCAGTTGCCCGGAATAAAGACTGGATCAGCCCTGTCCTGAATAAAGATTTCCAGGCATGGGCAGAACATAACAATACGGTTTTAACCCCTGCCAAAGTGAAATCCCCCCGCTGGAAACCAGTTGTGGAAGGCCACGTAAAGATCATTACCATGCACATCCTCATGGATATGGAAGATATGGTCTTTTATTCGCTGGATGATTTAAACCGTGTCCTGATGGAAAAGGTGGATGCCGAGAACCGGAAGCCTTTTGAGGGGCTCACCTATTCCCGGTACGATCTCTTTACAACAGAAGAGAAGGAGACTCTCCTGCCTCTTCCGCCCAGTCGTTTTGAATATCTTGAACGAAAGACTGTTAAAGTAGCACAAGATTTCTCCTTCACCTTCGACAAAGTCCATTATAGCATGCCCCGGAAATATCTGCGACAGGAACTTGAGATCCGGGCAGGGGAAAAAGAAATCTATGTCTATAACAAACACGGCGACTTCATCCGGACGCATAAGCGGAGCTACACACCGAAAGACTGGGTGATCATCCCCTCGGATATGCCTGCCGAATACAAAGACTATGGCTATTGGACGGTGCCTTATTTCCAGCAGAAAGCATCTGCTATCGGACCCAGCACCCGTGCTTTGATCGATGCAGTCATTCGAAAATACGCTTATCCGGTGCAGTCATTCCGAAGCTGCTTTGGTATTCTGCGGTATGCGGAGAAGTACTCGCCGGAAGCCCTGGAACGCTGCTGTAAAGACGCCGTTTTAGCTGGGAGATGCAACTATTCCTATATCTGTAACACAATCTCAACTTACCATAAAGAGCCGCTGCAAAGTACAATGCCACAGAGCAGTCCCAACGAAGATGCTGCAACAGCCGTATCCGGCGCCTACAAAGATGATGACAGCAAGTATTCCCTTAAGAACCTGCTGAAGCGTCAGGAAACGGAGGCAGGCAATGAAGAATAAGACTACTGATATCTATGAGATGTTGGACACACTATCCCTGCCGGTAGCCGCCCAGCGTTTCGCAGAACTGTCTAAAAGCCCTGAATTCGGCAGCTATACCGCTTTGCAGTTTATCCGTGAGGTTCTGGAACCTCAGTACATAGAAACACTCAACAACAGGTTTGAAACAAATCTGCGGCTCAGCAGCCTGATCAATAAAGGTGCTTTGGCCGAGAATCTGAAAACCGGCAACGGACGCATCTACAATGATGCCACCGTTGAACAGATCCTGAAATTTCATTTCGCCGAGAACCGGCAGAACGTCGGGATCTATGGAGTCACCGGTGCCGGCAAGTCTTATTTCCTGTCTGCCTGTTGTGTGGAAGCATGCAGACGTAATTACCGTTGTAAGTTCGTAGACTATAGTGACCTGCTGGACGAACTGATCGTCCTCAACCGCCAGGAAGACCTGAACAAGTATCGTAAGAGGATCAGGTACTATGCACGGATCCAGCTGCTGTTCATTGATGATTTTGCCATAAGCAGGTATTCAGAAGAAGGGATCAAGATCCTGTATCATCTCATAAAACTTCGGGATGACCTTGGCACCTCCACACTCTTCAGCTGTCAGTATTCTCCAGATGAGTGGGGAAATCAGCTGAGTGACGAAAAGGAATGCTACGGTAAGCTTGACGGGATCAGACGCAGACTAACGACAGGATTTACTGTACTTATTGAGAAAGCATAGCTTTCTTCTGGAACACCGATCAATACTGATCAGTGGGGCGGAGTACCCTCTGCCCTGCTGATATCCCAGGCTGTCCGTTTAATATGGCCCGGACTGTCCGGGAAATGCGGCCCTGCTGTCCGCAGAAAGTGGCTGTTTGCATGTAGCCGGAAGAACTGCACGTTTCGCATGTTTCCTCGCCCGCGATATAGGTTATATCCAAATTTGTCTCCTCTTTGACTTCCCGCCGCAATGCGCTGTAAATGTTTTCGTACTCCCTGATCTTGCCGGCGGGAATTTCCCACAACCCCAATTTCGCTTTTTCTCCTGATTTTTTTCTTTTTTGCATTAAAAGATATTTTTTTCCATTTTCGTTTTTTTCTATGATCGCTCCCGCACAAGGGATTGCAAATTTTTCTTTCATAAAGCAGGAAGTTCCTTTCTTGATGGAAAATAATTGTTTCTGTAAACTCATTTTAAATTGACCGGGATATCCTTTTGAGGAGAGAACTTGGTATCATCATAACATACAATTTTAGGTTTGCGCATATTTTTTGGATATGGATGAAATTAGAGAATAATGGATCTGAACCATACATGAAATATGTAAGTTGTGTCTGTAAATTTTAGAAATGCATGAGACGGAAGAAAAACTCAAATGCTTGTTGAAATGAGTAAAGGAGATAGATGACATGAACATCTGGAATTTATTATTTAAAAAGAAAAATGACAAAAAGGAACAATACCGTAAGGAAGGATTTGAACTGGAGCAGCAGGAGAAATATGAAGAGGCATACCTGAAATATGAGGAGGCTGCCAGAATGGATGATATACCATCTATAGTACACATCGCAAAGATGTATCTTTCCGGTAATTTCCGTCCGGTGGAAACCTCCAATCTGGCGGAACTTATGCTTCAGGGAAATCCTATTTTTCCGTGGAACCAGGTCAGAAAAATGCATCCTGATTACGAGCGCGGATTAGCGTGGCTGATAAAAGCGGCCGATCTTGGAGACGGATTTTCCTGTGAGCTTGCCGGAAATATGTATGCTCAGGGGTTAGGCTGCAAAGCAGACATGGAGAAGGCGGTTTACTATCTGAAAAAAGCGTTGTCAAACGGACAGAAATCTGCAAGAAAATACCTCTGTCTGTATTGTCCGGACGGCAGGAACCTGTCGGATGAGGCGTATGAGGACTGTTTAACAGAATTTGTGAAAGCGGCGGACGCGGGAGATGATAAGGCATACGAACTCTATGCAACGCTGAAAAGCGGAACTCAAAGGCAGCTTGCCCGACTGGGACATATTTTGATTTCTGCTCAAAACATTCATAAAACCGGATATGAGCTATTTACATTTTCAGTTTCGCCGTCCGGTATTCCCCTTCTTCCTGTGGTGTCAAAGCGCGGGTCATGGTGTACTTTCCTGCGGTTTAATTTGGATGCGTGGACAGAGAAGTATCCGCTTATCGCAGTTTCCTCTGATATTGGGGTTTCCTGTCTGTTGAGAAATTTTCATCATGCCAGAATTGTGGGGACGGCAGTCTACAAATCCCCTGCATCCGGATGGTTGAGAGAAGAAAAACACGCGGTTCTGCTTCAGCTCGGCGTAGATGACACATTGGATCCCGGCGTCATGAAGAAAGTCGCAGACTCCTTTCAACTGAGTGAGGAAGAATATCTGGGAGATTCCATTGCATTTTTGGTGGAAGACGGAGAAAAGGAATATAGTTTTGAGGTCGCAGGTATCCAGGGGAACCGGGTGGAAGTCCTTTGGCGTTATACCATCGGCGGCACTGATCATATCCAGAAGTATTTTGAGCCGGAATTGATTTCGATAGAATATACAGATAGTCAGGCTTTATCTGACAGTGGGAAAGCGCAGGAAGATCAGGAACGAAATTCAGAAGATCGCGAAAAGGATGAAGACGCCGTAAATAACAACCTTACAGAATTGATTTATATTCTCGACATGAGTGGATCGATGCAAAAGCTGGCCAAGGATACCATCGGCGGCTATAATTCATTGCTGAACGAACAGAGAAAACTGAGTGAAAAAAATCCGGAGCTGAAAGCAAATGTCACTACGGTGTTGTTTGATGACAGGTATATTCTTCTGCATGATCGCATGGATATCAGAAAAGTACCGGAAATCACAGATAAAGAGTATGTGCCAGTGGGAATGACTGCCATGTTGGATGCCATCGGCAGGACACTGGCCAGTATCGGGCAAACTCTTGCGACGGCGCCGGAAGAAGAAAAGCCGGGATTGGTATCGGTAACCATTATTACAGACGGTTATGAGAATGCCAGCAAAGAGTACAACTGGGCGACTGTCCAACAAATGATCCGGAAGAAGCGAGAAAAGTATTCATGGGTGTTCTCTTTTATCGGCGCAAATATTGATGTGGAAAAGACAAGCGCTGATTTAGGAATCGACCACAGGATGTCAAGAAAATTCACAGCATCGCATGACGGCACGGCATCGGTATTCGGGTCAGTCACCCGGGGTACAACGGCAATGCGCAGTATGGCGCAGGCTCCGCAGTCTTCCAGGGAGGAGGCATTGGCTGACGCACTTGATGATATTGAGTAAAAGATAGCTTTCAGGCGTCAACAAAAGATTATTTTGCATTATCATGCGATGTATTATATAATAAGTCCTGCAAAGAAAGCCAAAAACACTGCAGCGGGCTATCGGGTATCCGGTTTGCCGCGCGGCAGAGCAGCGGGGGTATGTGGTCTCCGCTTCGCGGGAATACAGATGGGGACCTGCAGGCGGCTGGAAATAGCAGTCTGCAGGTCTCTGCCGGAAAAGAGGACGAGATCATGAATTACATCGTGTTTGATCTGGAGTGGAACCAGTGCCCCTATGGGAAGGATCAGGAGAATGAGCGGATCCCTTTTGAGATTGTGGAGATCGGGGCGGTAAAGCTGAATGAGGAGAGGCAGGCGACAGATCAGTTTCAGATCCTGATCCAGCCCCGGGTATATAAAAAGCTGCATCGCCATACTCAGGAGATCATCCGCCTGAATATGAAGGAGCTGGAAGCGGGGAAGCCGTTCTATAAGGCCATCCGGGAATTTCTGGGATGGTGCGGGGAGGATTTCCGGTTCTGCACCTGGGGAAATTCGGATCTGATCGAGCTTCAGCGGAACATGAGGTATTACGGTGTGCTGCAGCTTCTGAAAGGGCCCATCGTATTCTGCGATGTGCAGAAGCTGTTCAGCCTGGATAAGGAAGACGGGGAAAGCAGAAAATCACTGGAGCATGCGGTGGACGCCATGGGGCTTAAAAAGCAGAAGGATTTTCACCGGGCCCTGTCGGACGCCTGGTATACCGCCCAGGTGTTCGCAGGAATCGACAGGGAGCTGTCGGATACGTTCACTTCCATCGACTGTTTTCAGAATCCCAGGGAGAAGAAGGATGAGATTCATGTGATCTATCCAGGGTATGCAAAGCATATTTCCCGGGAGTTCGATTCCCGGGAGGAGATGATGGAGGACAGGGAAATCACCGCCAGCCGCTGCTTCCTGTGCAATAAAAACGTGAGAAAAAAGATCCGGTGGTTCGCCAGCGGAGGGAAGAATTACTACTGTCTGGCCCGCTGTCCCCGTCATGGGTGGCTGAAGGGAAAGATCAGGACCAGGAAAGCGGAGGATGGAAAATACTATGCGGTAAAGACCATGAAGCTGGTGGAGGAAGAAGAGGCCCAGACCATCCGGGACAGAAAAGAAGAGATCAGGAAGAAACGGCGGGAAAAGCGCAGGCTGGAGAAGAAGAGAGAAAAGCAGCAGGCAGGAAAGTGACGCCCCACAGAGGGGGATCCTTTCCGGCCTGTTCTGCGTTATAAGACCTAAAATTCCGGCCTCAAAGTATAGTCTGATGAACCTGTTCGCATCAGCGGATGAGAGGATTTAGAAATCCACCTCAGTACCGTAATATGTACAGGTAAGCAGCTTCTCCATAGCCGCGGGATCGATGGCGCGGGGATTGGAGCCGGTGCAGGCGTCACCCACTGCCAGTTCCGCGATGGAGGGAAGCTTCTCCTTGAATTCTTCCTCGTTGATTCCGAAATCTTTCAGAGTCAGAGGAATATTCAGCTTGATATTGAACTTCTGGATCTGCTTTCTCAGGCTGTTGATCAGCGCCTTCTGGGAGGTTCCCGGAAGTCCCATTCTTCTGGCGATCTCAGCGTAGCGGCCGGCAGCCACCGGGTCCTTTGCGTTGTATTCGATCACATAGGGAAGATAGATGGCGTTGGCGCATCCGTGCGGGATATGGCCTGTGGAGAAAGCGGCTCCGGTCTTGTGTGCCATGGAATGTACGATTCCCAGCAGAGCATTGGAGAATGCCATTCCGGCCAGGCACTGGGCGTAGTGCATCTGCTCTCTGGCGTCCATGTTGCCGTTGTAGGAGGCGGGAAGATAATCCAGCACCATCTCAATGGCCTGCAGAGCCAGCGGATCTGTGAACGGGCCGTTCAGTGTGGATACATAGGCCTCAATGGCATGGGTCAGAGCGTCCATTCCGGTGTAAGCCACCTGCTTTGCGGGAAGGCCGGATACCAGATCCGGATCAACGATGGCCACATCCGGAGTGATGTTGAAGTCAGCCAGCGGATACTTTACGCCGGTCTGATAATTGGTGATCACGGAGAAAGCCGTAACCTCCGTGGCGGTTCCGGAGGTGGAAGGAATCGCGGCAAACCGTGCTTTCTGCCTCAGCTCCGGGAAATTGAAGGGAGTACAGAGATCCTCGAAGGAGGTTTCCGGATACTCGTAAAATGCCCACATGGCTTTTGCGGCATCGATGGGGGAACCGCCTCCCATGGCCACGATCCAGTCCGGCTCAAATGCCCGCATAGCCTCAGCGCCCTTCATAACGGTTTCCACGGAGGGATCCGGCTCTACGCCTTCAAAAACCTGAACCTCCATGCCTGCTTCCTTCAGATAGCCGACGGCTCTGTCCAGGAAGCCCTGACGCTTCATGGAGCCTCCTCCTACCACCAGGATCGCCTTTTTGCCCTTCAGATTCTTCAGCTCTTCCAGGCATCCTTTTCCGTGATAAATATCTCTTGGTAAACAAAATCTGCTCATTATACCTCTTCCTTTCGTGAATAGCGGTGACTGTGTAAGCGGCCGCCGGTGTGTTATACAGTCCGGTTTTTACCAGAATGTTATTTTTTTGACAAACCTATTATAATCCCACGGAGGGAAAAGTGCAAGAGGAAATTGTTAAAAATTTATCGAATGTCATCTTTGCCTGGCAGCGGGGCGTTCCGGAGGCGCACATTTGACATGGCCGGAACGGTGTGAAGAGCCGCCATCTCCAACAGAATCGGATCTACAGCGACATCAGCAGGATCGCCGCCGCTCCAAACACGGCATACGCCATATGGATAACCAGGCAGATCTTCATGATCATATTCCGCACCAGCAGCTTTTTGTAGGATACGCCTGTAAAGACGCCTCCCAGGATCATTTCCAGCGCATAGAGAAATACAATGATCTGAGCTGCCGGGGATTCCGGAGCCCAGGCATTGGAGCGCAGAGGGAATATGGTCCAGGGAACCAATATCAGCAGAGAGCTGATTGCAGTGCAGACAACTTGCTTCATGGAAAAATCACCTCCTTCTCTGATTCCGGACAGATGATCCATAAGGCATCTGTCCGCGGTATCGCGGGGATCGGATGGGGGAAGGGACTGCCCCTATCCGATTATTTTGGCGGACAGCGGGGCAGGCCGGCGTGACCGCCTGGATTCACCTGGTTTCCTGCCGCCCGAAGCAGAGACAGGAGACTCCCAGGCATACGATGGTGATCACTGCCGCGGCAGCAAGCCAGGGCAGGGGATCAGTGCCGCTGCTTCCGAAATTTTCCGCCAGCCTTCCGTATTCCTCAGTTACCACATGGAAGGGATAGCACGCGGGATACAGGAACCAGGCCCGGGTGTTGAGAATCAGCACCGAGGGCACCAGAGAGGCCAGACCGATGCCGATGGAGAAGACAGGAGTCCGGATAAGAGCGGACAGCATCCAGAATACCGCGGCCATGGGAATGGAGGCCAGCCAGATCTTTCCGGTCAGGCCCAGCGCCAGAGAGGGCTTTACCAGAAAGTTATAGTCCCAGAGCCGGGAGGCTGCCGCCGCGCTGATATAGTAGGCGGCAGCCATCAGGATCATATGGACGGCGGTGAGAGCCAGAAGCACCAGAAATTTGGCCAGGCAGAGCGCCCGGGGGATCTATCGGCAGAGAGAGCATTTTCAAAAGTCCCCGGCCGCCGCGCTCTGTCTGCCACAGAAGGACAGTGCAGACGATCATGACGGCGGGATAGATAAACCAGGCCATTCCCATAAATCCCTGGATCATGAAGTTGTGCTCCGGAGAAATCCCCACATCCTCCATATGGAAGTTCAGCCGGGCGTTGAGGACAGAGGGCGCCCACAGGATGATCAGTGAAGCGGCCAGAAGAAGCAGTATTTTGGAACGCTTGATCTTTTTGAATTCCACGCTTATCAGTGAGAGAAAGTTCATGCCATATTCCTCCTTACACGGGCAGACTGCAGTGTCAGCGCAGCCAGCCACAGAATCAACAGTTCCCCTGCACAGGCACCCGCGCATGTCAGCGCCTGGCTGTCCGTGAGACCTTCCAGAAGCTGATAGGGCAGGGCAAAGGGCAGAAGGCGGAGCGCAAAGCCGCCGGAACGCATCATGGTTTCCGAAAATATGAAGAGTATGCCGATCCCCAGAGACACCCACATATTAGTACATACCGATGCGATCACCAGCATCAGCACCACGAAGGGCAGGATGGTCATGATGGAAAATCCCCCCTGGGGAAGAAGAAGTCCGGTCACATCCGGCGGGGTGGAAAACCAGTGCAGGCTGCAAAAAAAGCAGGAGGCGCATCCCGCCAGGATCACCAGAGCTGCCGACAGTCCCAGGATCAGGCATTTTCCCAGGAATATCCGCATACCGGATACCGGAAGTACGGTCATTTTCTGCAGTGCCCGGTCACTGTACTCCGTATGGTACATCAGGCAGGCACCGGCCACGGTAAAGAGAACCGTCAGCATGGTCATCATTTCCCAGTTGGCATCCAGGAGAATGGAGACGGGATTGCCGGGAAGAGCAGTAAAGGTTTCCGGGCGAAATCCCGTATTGGCCGCAGGGATCAGCGCTGACAGCAGGGCGCAGCTTATCAGTGTGGGAAGGTAGCCTGTGCGCCGAAGCTTGGCAAGCTCCAGGAAAAAGATCATTTCAGCACACCCCGCTTTCTGTTGTCATCATCCACCAGAGCCAGGAAGGTTTCCTCCAGGTTATCGGTGGGATAGCCCATCTGGGCTGCCTGCTCCCGAAGGCTGTCCAGAGAACCCTCAAAAAGCAGCTGTCCCCGGTTGAGGATCCCCACGTCATCCGCCATCAGTTCGATCTCCGACAGCAGATGGGAGGACACCAGAACGGTGCAGTCATAGCGACTGGGGAGAGAACGGATCAGAGTCCGGATCTCATGGATACCCACAGGGTCCAGACCATTGGTGGGTTCATCCAGGATCAGGAGAGGGGGCTTTCCGATCAGCGCGCCTGCCAGCCCCAGTCTCTGTTTCATTCCCAGGGAATACTTTCTGGCCAGCCGCCTTTTGTGCTCGGTCAGTCCCACCACCTCCAGAGCCTGATCCACAGCAGAGGCGGGGAGTCCCAGAATTTTCCTGATGATATGCAGGTTTTCCTCCCCGGTGAGATTTCCGTAGAAGGAAGGAGACTCGATAAAGGAGCCGATGCTCCCCAGAAGCGCCTTCCGGTTTTCCAGGAAGGATTTTCCCCCGATGGTAAAGGTTCCTCCGGAGGGCGCCGTAAGTCCCAGGAACATCTTCATGGTGGTGGATTTTCCCGCTCCGTTCGGCCCCAGAAATCCATAGACGGTTCCTCTCCTCACATGAAGATTCAGCCGGGAAACAGCCACGAAGCTGCCGTATGTCTTGGTGAGATCCCTTGTTTCGATCATATACATAACAAATTACCCCTTTCTTTTTTCCTCAACGGCGGTATGAACGTGACAGTTCATCCTTCAGGAGGACTTTTCTGTGATCGGCAGGATGGTCATCCATCCGATGTGATTTCAGTATAGCGGCGCTGCCTTACATCTGCATTCTCTCTGCCTTACATTTACCTTACATTTGAACTGTACCTGGAGACAGGAAAACGTTTTGTGATAGAATAATATCATGATGCCGGGAAGTACACAAAGAGGAGAAATTTCCGGCAGAAAGAAGGGAAAACGATGAACAGTGAATATTTGAAGAATAAGAGGATCTTGCTGGTGGACGATGAACCGGAGCTGCTGGCAATGGTGGAATCCATTCTCCGGGAAGAGGGATATACCAGTCTGTATACGGCGGGAAGCGTCAGTCAGGCTGTGGAGCTGGCCGGGAGAATGGGTCCGGAGCTGGCGGTGCTGGACGTGATGCTGCCGGATGGGGACGGATTTTCCCTGATGGAGAAGCTGAGGGCCATGGATGACTATCCGATACTGTTCCTCACCGCCAGAGGGGAGGATGAGGACAAATTCAGGGGATTCGGCCTGGGGGCGGATGATTATCTGGTGAAGCCCTTTCTCCCCAGAGAGCTGGTTTTCCGGATCGGCGCTATTTTATACAGAAGCTATAAGGGGGAGAATCCCCTGGTGAAGCTGGCGGCAAGCCAGGTGGACTTTGAGCGGGCGGAGGTGATCAAAAACGGGGAGCGGATTCCTCTTACCGCCAAGGAGTATGAGCTGCTTTCGGCGCTGTACCGCAACGCGGGAAGGATCGTCACCATTGACGCTCTGTGCGAGGCCGCCTGGGGAGACAATCCCTTCGGCTACGAGAATTCTCTGATGGCCCATATCCGCCGTATCCGTGAAAAGATCGAGGAAAATCCTTCCCGGCCCTGTTCTCTTATTACGGTAAAGGGGCTGGGATATAAGCTGGTGACGGAGGGAAGCAAATGAAAAGTGTTCCAAAGCTGATCCGGCGTTTTGTGGGAATCCTGTTTGTAAGCACCCTGCTGCTTCTGGGGGTGAATCTGCTGCTGCTTTTGATCGCCGCGGACAGTACGGTTCCCAACGACAGCCCTTACAAGACCGCCCGGGCCGTTGCCGGGGAGCTTACGCTGGTAAACGGCCGGTACCGTTTTTCCCCGCAGGGGGAGGAGCTGCTGGCCGGGGAGGATGCCTGGGCCATGCTGATCTCTGACGAGAGCCTTCAGGTGGTATGGCGTTCGGAGAATCTGCCCGGGGAAATTCCAGGAGAATATACGCTGGCTGATATTGCGGAATTTACCAGGGGCTATCTGAAGGATTACCCCACCTATACGGCGGAAGGAGAAGGCGGTCTGATGGTGGTGGGATTTCCAAGGGACAGGTACTGGAAGCATCTGTGGCCCAGCTGGGATATGGAAAACATCCGACGGATTCCGGTAACGATCCTGACGTGGATCATCTGCAATGTGCTGGTGATTCTGCTGATCTATGTGACGGCCAACGGGAAGATTGTCAGATCTGTCAGACCCATTGTGGAGGGGATCCAGGCACTGGCCAGGGAGGAACAGATCCATGTGCCGGAGAAAGGGCTGCTGTCAGAGATTGCCGCCAGCATCAACCGGACCTCGGATATCCTCTGGTCCAAGAACAGGGAGATCCGCAGGAAAGACAGGGCCAGAGCCAACTGGATCGCCGGAGTATCCCACGATATCCGAACGCCGCTGTCCATGGTAATGGGACATGCGGCCCGTCTGGAGCAGGATCCAGGGATAGGCCAGGAGGCCAGAGAGGAAGCGGCGGTGATCCGCAGACAGAGCGAGAGGATGAAGAATCTGATCAATGATCTGAATCTGGCGTCCAAGATGGAGTACAATATGCAGCCTGTGAAAATGGAGCCTGTAAATGCGGTGGCGCTGGTGCGGAAGACGCTGGTGGATTTTATGAATACGGATATTGAGGGAAAGTATCCGGTGGTCTGGGAGACAGAGGAAGAACTGACTGCCTGTATGGTGGAGGGGGATCAGGATCTTCTGAGCAGAGCGGTATTCAATCTGATCCAGAACTGCGTCAACCATAACCGGCAGGGCTGCGGGATCTATGGGGGAGTGGAACTGGAGGAGGGATACTGCCGGATCCATGTGGACGATGACGGGGTGGGAGCCGATGACGGTGAGCTGGAACGGCTGAAAAATACGCCCCACTATATGGTCTGCGATGAAAATACCCGGGAGCAGAGACATGGGCTGGGACTTCTGATCGTGCGGCAGATCGCCAGGGCCCATAAAGGATGGGTGGAAATGGGGCACAGCGGACACGGTGGATTTTCTGTGAGGATCATACTTCCGGTAAAAAGAGGCTGACGGTTCCACCGGCCTGCTGTTATGAGAGGGGAGAAGCTGCGGTTCACAGGCGGCAGCAGTGAAGCCGGAAGGCGAAACTGCTGCAGGTGTCGTAATTTGTTGTTTATCTTTTGTTGCGCCGGATTTGGCAGATGGATATAATAGAGGAGAGGGCTCCCCGGAGGATCAGGAGCCTGATAGATGAATGGCAATGATATCTGAAAAGGCAGCAGTTCGATCCTCCGGCTTCACTGCTGCCTGAAAATGCTTCTGATGATGAGGAGGAACTGTATGATCGAGAAATTTATCGCAGAAGCAACGGAGTGCGATTTTAAGATTGCTTTGGAGACCGGAAAACCGAAAAGCTGGCTGAAAAGTGTCAGTGCTTTTTCCAATGGGATCGGCGGCATGCTGTTTTTCGGGATTGATGATCAGGGAAATACCGCAGGCCTGGAGGATGTACAGGGGGATGCCGAAAAGATCAGCCGGCTGATAAAAGAGAGGATCACACCGCTGCCCCAATTTGTACTTACGCCGGCTGCAGAGGAGGGGAAAAACGTTCTTGTCCTTAAGGTAACTGCCGGCCGGAACACTCCTTATTACTATAAAGCAGACGGTGTAATGGAGGCGTATATCCGAATCGGGAATGAGAGTGTTCCTGCTCCCGGTTATGTGCTGAATGAACTGATCCTGAAGGGAAGCAATCAGTCCTTTGATACGCTGGTCACAGACGCGGCGAAAAAGGATTACAGCTTTACCTTATTGGAAGCCACCTATCTGGAGAGGACCGGCCTGCATTTTGAGAAATCAGATTATCTTTCATTCGGGCTGACGGATAAGAACGGATTTTTGACAAATGCGGGGAAGCTGCTGACGGACCAGTATTCTGTTTATAATTCCAGGATGTTCTGTACCCGATGGAACGGTCTGGAGAGAGGATCCGTCTTCGACGATGCCCTGGACGATAAGGAGTATGAAGGCAGCCTGATCTATCTTCTGAAAAGCGGATGTGAATTTATCCGCAACAATTCCAAGGTCCGTTTTGCGAAGGAGGCCGGCTACCGGGTGGACAAGCCGGATTATGCGGAACGCGCCGTGATGGAAGCCGTTGTAAATGCATTGATCCATCGGGATTATATCACATTAGGCAGCGAGATCCATATTGATATGTTTGATGACCGGGTGGAGATCATTTCACCCGGAGGTATGTTTGAGGGCGCTCCTGTTCAGGAATGTGACATCAATACGATACATTCGGTACGCCGGAATCCTGTGATCGCGGATCTGTTCCATAGGATGAAATATATGGAGCGAAGAGGAAGCGGTCTGCGGAAGATCGTCAGTGAAACAGAAAAGCTGCCGGGGTATACCGGACGGTGCAGGCCGGAATTTTACTCTACAGCATCGGATTTCCGCGTGATCCTGAAAAATGTGAATTACTTCATGTACGGTGGTACCGCACATGATGCCGTACATGATACCGCACATGGTACCGCGCATGATGCTGTGTATGATGCCGCACCTGGCCTGGGACACATGATAGTGCAGGAATCTCCGGTGGAGTATCATACGGACAAAAGCATAACGGATAAATGGGAAAAACTGGTGAGTTTCTGCGGCAGGGCCAGAAGCCGCAAGGAGATGCAGCAGCACCTGGGTATCGGAAACAGAGCCCACTTCAGCAAAATGTATCTGAAGCCTCTGCTGGAATCCGGGCGGATCAGGATGACCCTGCCGGATAAACCTCAGAGCAGATATCAAAAATATATTGCGGCAGAAAAAACGGAAGGACGGACAGACAGCTAAGAAAGGATCTGGAAAAAACTCCCCGCATCGGCTTTCATCAGCCGCGGCGGGGAGTTTTCCGGGATACGTCCGGCAGGTCCGCCATGGCTGTATGGCGGGTATTTGCCGGGCTATCCCGCGGATCGGATAGGAGAAAGGGATTCTCTTATCCGATCGCATGTATTTCAGAGCGGATAGATTCTGCGGGCAGTCAGTTTTGCTTTACCCACCAGACCGTAATCCTGGGTGCTGGCGGTAATGGAAGCTGTCACTGCATCCGGGTCGAAATTGTTGGCCATCTGGGCCGTCCGTTCTCCGGCCAGCCGATAGTAGTCCCGGGCGATAAGCCGGTTGTTCAGCGTGCTGGAAACCTCAACGGTGATGGTATTTTCTCCGGCATGCACCAGGTCTGTGATATCCAGCTTCAGAAGATCAAAGTCCAGCGGCGCAGCCTTTTTCCCGTTGACAAATACGGCAGCCAGATTGCCGCAGACGGAGTCCAGCTCCAGAACAGTGCGGCAGTTTTCCGTCCATTCCTGTGAAAGCCGGGTATGGACCGTGTAGAAGCCCACGCCGGAGACATCAGGCCCCACGGAGGGGATCTGCCGCCAGGGGATCAGATCCGTCTCACCCACGGAAATCCTGTCTTTTCGGGTCTCGTAATAGACTTCGTTGGTAACGATGCCAAGCCCCCGGTCTTCGGTGATGGTCACCTTTTCCCCCTCATTCCAGTCTTCCACGGTGAGATCCCAGCGGTTCAGCAAAATTTCTCCGGGAACCCGGGCATCCAGACTGCGGGAGGTGCCATCGGAAAGCTGTATCTGTACCGGCTGGCTCTTTTCTGCCAGCAAGGAGAGCGTACCATCTTTGTAAACAGGAATACCGCCCTCTGCCCGGACTGCGTGAAGAGAAGCCGGCTGTGTGCTGTCCAGGATCACCATGGCGGTCTGTCCCGGTTTTAAGACCAGCGGGATCCGGGTGTGGGTTTCATCCTGTTCAAAGCAGGCGATCTGCCGGATCTCTCCCGTCCAGCAGTCGGCCAGATATGGCGTTCCTGTGCCCGGAAGGGATACGGTCACGGAAACGGGAGCATCCTTCTGATACATGTAATTGTAGACAAACAGATACTGGCAGCTTCCGTCATCTCTCAGATTGGTGAGAATGTCTGTATTTTCCTGTGAAAATCCTGCTCTGGGAGAGATTCCCAGCGCCTGCAGGGCTTCCAGAGTCTGACTCTGATCCTCCACCTCTTTTACATTGGGGAGTGCCTTGATCTGCCGGATAATATCCTGCAGTTCCTCATCCATTCCATCCAGTCCCAGGGTACGGGATGCGGCCTTTTCGTGGAGTCTGCTGATGCCGTGGGGACGGATGGTCTCATTAACGCCGTTGACAAACAGGAGGGGCAGTCCGGCTTTTGCCCAGGAGAGCAGAAGTCTGGCAGTGGACAGGGGGAAGAATTCCTGGTAAATGATCAGCGCCTGATAGCCGGGACCTTCCGGATCCACCAATCCGTCCCGGTATTCAATATGTCCGTCCTCCAGAATCTGAGGCGCGAAATAATCGTAGGTATAGCCCATATTCTGAAGCCGCATATCCTTCCAGTATATTCCTTCGTTGGCCCGCATTCCTTCATGCTCGTAAAATTCCTTTTCCGATGAGGAAAGATCTCCGAAGATCAGATTGTTGAAATTGTAGTCGATCCGCAGGATTCCCAGATCCACCCGGGGCTTTCCCTGACGCAGCAGCATCTGATATCTGGCGATCATATCTGTCCAGTCATTGTAGTGAGCCCAGGCGGGCTGACGCACGCCGAAGCGCTCGGAGAAAATAGGCCACATACCCTCATGTCCCGGCCAGTAGGTGGAATCTTCGCTTCCGGCGATACTGGAATATCCGTGAAGCACGGTACGGGATACGCCTGCGGCAAACTGGGTGTAGATGATCTGGGTATAAAAATCCAGTCCCATCATGTAGTTGAGCTGGGTGGCTCCCGTCTCACTGGAGTACAGGCGGCGGTACAGATGAGCCGGTCCCGCCAGATTCCGGAAGGATTCGATCTGGGAGCAGAATTCCAGGGATTCCGTCTCAATGCCGTCCACGTATTTTCCGGGCTGAGAAATCTCAAAGGGAAGTCCGTAGGAGATTTCGGCCCGCAGGGTCATGCCGATGCTGTGAAGCCATTCCTGCATGGGTTTCAGCATATTTTCCATGTAGAGATCCGTCATGGTCTGATACAGATCGTGGTGCAGCTTATCCAGAAATACCTTGTCGCTGCACGTATAGTAGTAGAAATATTCCACCTCCATGGAACCGGCGGCCTTCAGTACAAAGGGCAGCCAGGGAGTCAGATCGTAGCCTCTGCGCTGTCTGAATTCTTCCAGAAGATGGTAGCCCCAGAACTGCCCGCCCCTTCCGTAGGTGGAGAGCTCCAGAGAATCCATATACATCTGTACCCGGCTGTTTCTGGCGATGGATTCCTTCATCTCCTCTGTGATCACTTCCCGGTTCCAGTAGTCGATAAATGCTTCCACACCGTACCGGTCAATGTAATTGATGGTATAAGAGGTCCTGACGGCAGGGGAAGCCGTCTGTCCGGTACCATGGAGCCAGAAGGCAAACAGCTCATATTCTCCGTCCGTGGGAGCTGTCCAGTCCAGGCAGCCCTCCTGCACCTGGGAGGTGAGCACCAGGCAGGAATCCTTATCCAGAAGGATCTGCCGGGGGGATGTCCCTTCCGCAGGAGACGCTGTTTCCGGTCCGGCGTCTTTGGGGGATATCCTTCTGGCAGCAACCACAGCCAGAAGTTCCTGGCAATGGACATTGGGTCTGGTGAGAGCACACATTTCCAGAGGCCCGGTGCGGCGTTCTCCCGGCTCCAGTACCTGGGAGGTGAAATCCAGTTCCTTGGCGGCGGCTTTGTCATCGGGGGTAATGGTGATTAGATTGGCGTTGGACCAGTTGGTGCCGCTGGTCATGGATACCCCCATATTCCGGTCTGTAGCCTCCCGCATAACCGTGTGGGAGTCGTGCACCCACTCCTCCGAACCCCATCCGTACAGGGAAGAATCCGCACCCGGCTCATCCATTGCCAGAAATTCCACTGCGCCGAAGCCCGAGTCATAGATCATGCGGATATCGTTTTTCAGCGTCTGATCTGTATGGAAGCCTTCCGCCAGCCACCAGCGGACTTCCGGCCGGAATTCCACATCCGGTTTTGAAAATTTTGCTTTCCAGTCCATAAAAATACCTCCTTGGGATACAATCTTTGCTTACTTTGATTGTATTCTCCAGGGAGGATTTCTCCAATGGAATATTCCCAGTTTTCTGATGGAATTATCGCAGGACGCCCTCTGTCTGACAGGTGCCTTGGAGACAGGATCTGTTTTGGCCGGGCGTCTCGGAGGTGGGGCTGGTTTTGGCCGGGTGTCTCGGCTGGGGAGCCTGCTGATGACCAGAGGATCTCAGCGGTCCTGTCCGCCGGGGACTGGTGTATGGGGAGCCGCCGTCTGACGCCGGTAATCAGATGGGGTGCAGCCGTAATGTTTCTTGAATACTTTCATAAAATACGCCGAATCCGAATAACCCAGGAACGTTCCCAATTCATGGATGGAAATGTCGCTTTCCCGCAGGAGCAGTGCGGCCCGTTCCATGCGGGCTTCCGCAAGCAGCGTGGAAAAGGTCTTTCCTGTATGTTTTTTCAGCAGACTGCTGAGATACTGGGGGTTGAAGTGAAAGGTACGGGCACAGGATTCCAGCGTGATCTCTGTGCAGTGTCTGCGGATATGGCTGGTGATCCGGGGAACGCTGGAAAAACGTTCCATATAGCTGTCCGGGTACTCCACAGATGCCTCATGCCTCTGCAGCAGCTTTCCCAGGAAGGAAACCAGAGAGCCGTTCAGGATATTTTCATAGTAGGGGAGCTGGTTTTCCTGCTCGGCAAACATTTCCAGGATCATGGATACAAGCTGGCAATCCTGCCCGGTACGGAACAGCAGATATTTTTTGTAGGTGCTGGAATATACGATCTCATTGAAAAATTCAGAAAGAATGCTGGTGTTTTTCAGAAGAGAGGAAAAGGTCTCCGTAAAGGTGGAGGCTCTCAGCAGAACGTTCAGGATCACCGCCTCCCCGTCCGCCGCGATGGAGTGGATGACCCTGGGGGGAATGATGCAGATATCCCCCTCTGACAGGGGAAGGCCGAGACCGTCCACCTGATTGGAGCAGGAGCCCTTCAGCACGTAGATCATTTCAAAGAATGCATGAGAATGATCCGGTGTATACATATACCGGAAATGCCGCAGGATCCGTACCTGCAGGGAATTCCGGAAATACAGATCCTCCGGGAGCTCCGAGAGCATGGGGGAGGCCGCCATATGGGAACGGCTGGTGCCGCTCTCCGGCAGGACTTCCCAGGCGTGCCCTGAGATCCGGGGATACTGTTCCGGCGGACAGTACTGTCCTGTGGAGTCATAGTAAGCTTTGAGATGCAGCTCCAGTTCGCTGCAGGACAGCATGCTTTCCCAGAGAGTACGGGCGGTGAGCATGGATATTACCTCCTTTGACGGCCGTTTGTCCGGCGGTGTTTCCTGGCCTTCCTGCGGCGGGACTTCCGGACAAACAGAAAGATTTCCATAATGATCAGGAGCAGAAGCAGCCCTGCCAGGATATAGGTGTAGGACGGAAGACGGCGGGCCAGCGAGGCAGTCTGCTGTACGGCGGGAGACTGGGAGATCTCCGTGAGAAGAGACGGAGAATACTGCCCTGAGGCAATACCGGCTTCACTGGGGCTGCTGGTGAGAAGCGTCTGTATGGCGCTGGTGGACACAGTTTCCGCAGCCACCGGATACCCGGAGTAGAGATACGTTTTGGTAAGCTGTCCGTCTCCCTGGGAAATACTGGAGGTCAGCTGGGAGGCGTCTGTGTTCAGCGGTACCGTGGCTGTGCAGGTGGAACGCAGGGAATCCACCGTGCATTTTTGGCCAAAATACAGAGACGGATAGAGGAATCCGGATGCAGCGCAGGAATTACTGGAATATAGGGTGATATTCTGAAAATTGTTAAATCCGTAATCCAGCATGGAAGCTGTATCCAGATATACCTGGGGGCCGTTGGTGCGCAGCGACACGCATACCAGTCTGCGGCCGTCCCGCTCGGCGTAGGTCACCAGAGTATTCAGAGCAGCCATGGTAAATCCTGTTTTCCCTCCGGTACAGCCTTCGTAGGCGTAATCCCGGTCAGGCAGCATCTTGTGATGGTTGTTCAGCCACCGCTGTTCCCCGCACATATTGGTGGTGGGGATGGTGTAAGTCTGGGTCTGGCAGATCTGGCGGAATGTGGGATTGCTGTAAGCGGCCTGGGCGATCAGCGCCATATCGTGGGCTGTGGTATAGTGATTTTCATCAGGAAGCCCGTTGGGATTGGTAAAATGCGTGTTGGTACATCCCAGCTCCTGTGCCCTCTGATTCATCAGATCCACGAAAGCCGTTACGCTTCCGCTGATATGCTCTGCCACCGCCAGGCAGACCTCGTTGGCGGACTCCAGCATCATACCGTAGAGACATTCCTCCATGGAAAGAATCTCACCCACCCGGATGCCGATGTGGGAGCTGTCCCGCTCAATACCGTAGATGGCATTTTCGGAAAAAGTGACCCGCTCTGACAGGGAAGAATTTTCCAGGGCCAGCAGGGAGGTCATGATCTTGGTGATACTGGCGGGATACTTGACTGCATCAATATCCTTGGCGTACAGGAACGCGCCGCTGTCCAGATCCATCACAGCGGCAGATTCCGCCCAGACCGCCGGACCCTGGGGCCATCCCTCTACTTCATTGCTTTGAACTGCCGCAAAGTAAGCGTCCGGTTCCAGACGCTCTTCTTCTCCGGTTTCTCCCGTATTCTGCGAGGAATCCTCTGTCTGGACCGCCCCGTCGGTCTCTGTGGCTGCCGCCGAAAAGGGGAAGCAGACCAGAAGCAGTGCGGTACAGAGAACAGGCAGCAGCCTGCGCAGGATATGCTTGGTATTCATTTTTAAATCTCCTTTTTCATCCTAAGTACGTTGTTGGATATGCCTTTTGATTATGCCGACGGCCACAGGCGGAGCCTGCGGCCGACATTCGCCGTTCGCCAGGAGCAAGCTTAGCTTTCTCCGGCTCACTTTCGCTCATTATGCCACAGGCGGAGCCTGCGGCGGGCATTCGCCGTTCGCCAGGAGCAAGCTTAGCTTTCTCCGGCTCACTTTCGCTCATTATGCCACAGGCAGAGCCTGCGGCCGACATTCGCCGTTCGCCAGGAGCAAGCTAAGCTTTCTCCGGCTCACTTTCGCTCATTATGCCACAGGCGGAGCCTGCGGCGGGCATTCGCCGTTCGCCAGGAGCAAGCTAAGCTTTCTCCGGCTCACTTTCGCTCATTATATCACAGACGGGTAAGGGGAGACAAGCGACAGTTCAGACTTTCGCCTTTATAGGGTAATATCCTTTCGGCTGCGCACACCGTTTTTGCGCTGCCTAAAAACAGAATGATTGGCAGGATCGCACAGTACTTTTATGCATAGTTTCTATCTGCCGGTGTCTTATTTGATCCGTATAATGAGAATTTCCATTTTTCCAATTACCGCTGAAATCTGTATTTTGAAGATTAAGTGGGTAGTTTTTTTGACCTGTGTACGGAAGAGATTGGTCATTTCCCTATTACGGCCGTATATGCAGCAAGGCAATTGCTGAATTGTATCATACTCTGCGCTTTGTTTTCAGAAAGACACCCCCCGTATTTTATACTTTTTTAATTTGCTTTTGTGAGACGGAGGGAGTAAAATTTCCTTATCGAACAGTCTGTCAGGGACTGATCAAACGTTCTCTTATGTCCTGCCAGGACATTCTGCAGGAATATTCCGTTCTGTATCCAGGGCAGTTCCGCCCAAAATCTCAAGAGTAACACAGCAGTTTGTCTGTATAAAGTTTTTAAGCCCTTCGTCTGTGCTGAAGCAAATCTGTCCTGTATTGCGGGAGAATAGAGTACATCGGCGATAAAAACGAATAAATGCAAAGAAAAACATTGCACAATCTATGTGAAAGAGTATAATAAAAACAGGCAGGAGGTAAAGTGAAGAGGTATAAAGATGTATTGTTAAAGCAGTATCTGGGTGACAACAGGCGGTTTGCGGACCTGTGGAATGGATTTGCCGGGGAAGAACTGATGAGAGCCGGAGAGCTGGAGACGCTGGGAGAGACCGGCTTATCCAGAGACGGGGAAGGCAGTCCTTTGGGAAAGAGGGAACATGACATACTGAAGAGAAGAAACGGGAATGGATATGCGTGTATCCTGGGAATGGAGAACCAGGAGTATGTGGATTACCGGATGGTGATCCGCTCTATGGGGTATGAGCTGGAGGGCTATGAGCGTCAGATGAGACGGCTGGCCAGGATACATAGGGAGAAAAAAGATTGTACAGGAGAAGAGTGGCTTTCCAGGATGAAGAGGAAGGAACGGCTGGAACCGGTGGCTGTGCTGGTGGTGTATTTGGGGAGGAATGCCTGGGACGGGAGCCGGGACCTGTACGGGATGACGGAGATGGAACGGCTGCCGGAGAAGTGGAGAGCGTTGGTGAGCAACTACCGGATGAATCTGCTGGATGTGGGAAGATTTGAGCATATGGACAGATTTCAGACGGATATCCGTCTGGTGTTTGGGTTTCTGAGACTGAGATGGGATAAAGAAAAGCTGAAGACATTTATGGAGGAGAACCGGGAGGGATTCCGGCGCCTGAGAGGGGATGCCTATGATGTGATCCAGGCGTACGGGAGCCTGCCGGGGCTGAAGGAGAAAAAAGAGAAGTACCGGCGTGGAGAGGAGGAATACGATATGTGCCAGGCGTGGGAAGAGATTGCGGCTGAAGAACGGGAAGAGGGACGTAAAGAGGAACGGATTACGTTAATCGTGCGCATGCTGGAAAAAGGAATGAAGATCGAGGACGTGGTTTACTACACCGGTTTTTCGGAAAATGAGGTCAAGAATCTGAAAGACGGGATGGAGTAGGCGAGCCTGCCGGAAAACAGGCGGTTTCAGCTCAGACAGGCACATGGAGGAAACGGATGTCCATTTTGGCGAATGAATCGTTTTTTATCCATGCGGCCGATCACCCTGCCGATATAGAGCACCCGGTTTTCCGGGATTGGTTACAGGCGCTGCTTCAAAAAGAAAAAAGTGATCCCCCTTTGGAAACTTTGCGCGCTACCGCTTGACAAGCCTTCCCTGTTTTCATTATAATAATTCTGGTAAAAACAAGGACGGAGACAGTAATCTGCGCTTCAAAGCCGCAGCGAGCCGGGGAGGGTGGAAGCCCGGCGTGAGTAGAGGCAGAGGAAGATCACTCCCGAGTTGCGATCTGAGAGCGGACAGCATATCTGCAAAAGCGGCGGATATCTGAATACCGCAGGTAGGAGACGCCGGTTTTCCACCGTTAAAAGGAACATGTATCGGTTTTGCAGACCCGTACAAAGTAAGAGGTGGTATGCGAAGGTAATTCAGCCCTCGTCCTGTTACAGGACGAGGGCATTTTTTTCAGGGAAAGCCAGTCCAGCGGCGGAACAGGAGGGCATGCTGGCATGCCCGGAGGAGGAGCCATTGGACGGGCAAGGGAGAATGAGCGCGGAGACCGGAGGTCGGAGTGCGAATGCTCCCGGGAAACGCGAGAGTGCGAAGCACGGAGCGTTGGCTTTCCCGAAGAAAAAGAAGCCAGTCCAGCGGCGGAACAGGAGGGCATGCTGGCATGCCCGGAGGAGGAGCCATTGGATGGTTTTTCCAACAGGTAAAATGAAGGAGGATTTGCCATGTACCAGAAAGTGTCAACAGATCTGAAGTTTGTTGAAAGAGAAAAAAATGTGGAAAAGTTCTGGAAAGACAACCGGATTTTTGAGAAGAGCATGGAGCAGAGAGAGGGCTGCCCCACTTATACTTTTTATGACGGGCCGCCTACGGCCAATGGAAAGCCCCACATCGGCCATGTACTGACCCGGGTGATCAAGGATATGATCCCCCGATACCGCACCATGAAAGGATATATGGTTCCCAGAAAAGCAGGATGGGATACTCACGGACTTCCGGTAGAGCTGGAAGTGGAACGTGAGCTGGGCCTGGACGGGAAGGAACAGATCGAGGAATACGGGTTGGTACCGTTCATCGACAAGTGCAAGGAAAGCGTGTGGAAATACAAGGGCATGTGGGAAGATTTTTCCGCCACGGTAGGATTCTGGGCGGATATGGAGCACCCCTATGTGACATATCATGACGATTATATCGAATCCGAGTGGTGGGCCTTAAAGAAGATCTGGGACAAAGGCCTCTTGTACAAAGGCTTCAAGATCGTACCCTACTGTCCCCGCTGCGGAACTCCTCTGTCCGCTCAGGAGGTAGCACAGGGATATAAGGATGTGAAGGAGCGTTCCGCCATTGCCCGGTTTAAGGTGGTGGGTGAGGATGCCTACATTCTGGCATGGACCACCACGCCCTGGACCCTGCCCTCCAACGTGGCGCTCTGTGTGCATCCCGATGAGACATACGCAAAGGTGAAGGCAGCCGACGGCTATACCTATTATATGGCGGAGGCTCTGCTGGATACTGTGCTGGGCGGGCTGGAAAGAGAGGAAGGGACTCCCGCTTATGAAGTGCTTGAGACCTGTGTGGGAAAGAATCTGGAGTATAAGGAATATGAGCCGCTGTATAACTTCAAGCCTTTAAATAAGAAAGCCCATTATGTGGTATGCGATACGTATGTAACTCTGACAGACGGTACCGGCGTGGTACACATCGCTCCCGCATTCGGTGAGGATGACAGCAAGGTGGGAAGAAAGTATGATCTGCCTTTCCTTCAGCTGGTGGATGAAAAAGGTGAGATGACACCGGAAACCGCATGGCCGGGAGTGTTTGTGAAGAAAGCGGATCCCCTGGTGCTGGAGGATCTGGATAAGAGAGGGCTTCTGTTTGCCGCTCCCAAATTTGAACACAGCTATCCCCACTGCTGGAGATGTGATACGCCGCTGATCTACTATGCCAGAGAATCCTGGTTTATCAAGATGACCGCGGTAAAGGAAGACCTGATCCGCAACAACAATACCATCAACTGGATTCCGGAAAGCATTGGAAAGGGCCGTTTTGGAGACTGGCTGGAAAATGTACAGGACTGGGGAATTTCCAGGAACCGTTACTGGGGAACACCGCTGAACATCTGGGAGTGTGAGTGCGGCCATATGCATTCCGTGGGAAGCCGGCAGGAACTGTATGAGATGAGCGGTGATGAGCGGGCAAAGACTGTAGAGCTGCACCGTCCGTATATTGACGAGATTACTATCAGGTGTCCCAAATGCGGAAAGCCCATGCACCGGGTACCGGAGGTGATCGACTGCTGGTTTGATTCCGGAGCCATGCCGTTTGCTCAGCATCACTATCCCTTTGAAAATCAGGATCTGTTTGAGAAGCAGTTCCCGGCTCAGTTTATTTCCGAGGCTGTGGATCAGACCAGAGGATGGTTCTACTCCCTTCTGGCAGAGTCCACCCTGCTGTTCAACAAGGCTGCTTATGAGAACGTGATCGTTCTGGGGCATGTGCAGGATGAAAATGGTCAGAAGATGAGCAAGTCCAAGGGAAATGCGGTGGATCCTTTTGACGCGCTGTCCACCTACGGCGCCGATGCTATCCGGTGGTATTTCTATATCAACAGCGCTCCCTGGCTGCCTAACCGGTTCCATGGAAAAGCGGTGCAGGAGGGTCAGAGAAAATTCATGAGCACCCTCTGGAATACGTATGCATTCTTTGTGCTCTATGCCAATATTGATGAATTTGATGCAACAAAGTATACGCTGGAATATGATAAATTATCTGTAATGGATAAATGGCTGCTCTCCAAGCTGAACACCCTGATCCAGACGGTGGACAGCAATCTGGAGAACTACAGGATCCCTGAGGCGGCCAGAGCCCTCCAGGAGTTTGTGGATGACATGAGCAACTGGTATGTGAGAAGAAGCAGAGAGCGTTTCTGGGCCAAGGGAATGGAGCAGGATAAGATCAATGCCTATATGACACTGTATACTGCTCTTGTAACTGTGGCGAAGGTGGCTGCGCCCATGATCCCGTTCATGACGGAGGATATTTACCAGAACCTGGTGAGAAGCCTGGATAAGTCCGCTCCGGAGAGCGTGCATCTGTGTGATTTCCCCAAGGCGGATCCGGCCTGGACAGACAAGGAGCTGGAAGAAAACATGAGCCATCTGCTGGATGTGGTGGTGATGGGCCGCGCCTGCAGAAATACGGCGGCTATCAAAAACCGCCAGCCCATTGCCAGAATGTTTGTGAAGGCTCCCTGGAGGCTGTCTGAGTTCTATACGGACATCATCGGGGATGAGCTGAACGTGAAAAAGGTGGAGTTTGCCGATGACATTGAGAATTTCATCTCCTACAGCTTCAAGCCTCAGCTTAAGACAGTGGGACCCAAATACGGAAAGCTTTTAAATGGTATTCGTCAGGCTCTGACGGAGCTGGACGGCAATAAGGCTATGGCTGAGCTGAAGTCCGAAGGCCAATTAAAACTTGACATCAGCGGCAGCCAGGTTGTATTATCAGAAAGTGACCTGCTGATCGAAACTGCGCAGATGGAGGGCTATGTCACCGAGTCTGACAATGAGATCGCAGTGGTATTGGATACAAATCTGACTCCTGAGCTGGTGGAAGAAGGATTTGTCCGTGAGATCATCAGCAAGATCCAGACCATGAGAAAAGAGGCCGGATTTGAAGTGATGGATCAGATTAAAGTGTATGTGAAAGACAACCAGGTGATTCAGAACATCATGAAAACACATGCCGAAGAGATTCAATCAGAAGTTTTAGCGGTGGATATCGTTATGGATGCCATCGCCGGCTACGAGAAGGAATGGAAGATCAATTCTGAGAACGTAGTCCTTGCAGTAGAAAAACAGTAACTGTTTGAACTAAGGAGGTAACGATGTTAGACAGCCATTTCAAAAAAGAAGAATTTAAAAAAAGTGTCAAAGATAACGTAAAGATGCTTTACCGGAAGACCATTGACGAGGCCACCCAGGAGCAGATCTTCCAGGCGGTTTCCCTGGCGGTAAAGGATGTGATCATCGACAACTGGCTTCTGTCCCAGAAGCAGTTTGAGAAGGATGATCCGAAGATTGTTTATTATATGTCCATGGAGTTCCTGATGGGCCGTGCCCTGGGGAACAATCTGATCAACCTGTGCGCCTACAAAGAGGTGAAAGAGGCTCTGGAGGAACTGGGCTTCGACCTGAACGTGATCGAGGACCAGGAGCCGGATCCGGCTCTTGGAAACGGCGGTCTGGGACGCCTTGCCGCCTGTTTTCTGGATTCCCTGTCAACCCTGGGATACTGCGCGTACGGCTGCGGCATCCGTTATCACTATGGTCTGTTCAAGCAGAAGATTGAGAACGGATACCAGGTGGAGGTTCCGGACAACTGGCTGGAAAACGGATATCCTTTTGAACTGCGGCGGCCGGAATACGCCAAAGAGGTAAAATTCGGAGGATATGTAAAGGTGGTATATGATCCTGCCACCGGAAGAAACAACTTTGTACAGGAAGGCTATCAGTCCGTTCGGGCGATTCCCTATGATATGCCCATTGTGGGATACAACAACAAGATCGTCAATACCCTGAGGATCTGGGACGCGGAGGCGATCAATGACTTCCGTCTGGATCTGTTTGATAAGGGAGAATATCATAAGGCCGTGGAGCAGGAGAACCTGGCCAAGAACATTGTGGATGTACTGTACCCCAATGACAACCATTATGCGGGAAAAGAGCTGCGTCTGAAACAGCAGTATTTCTTTATTTCCGCCAGTATTCAGGCAGCCATCGCCAAGTTTAAGAGGGCGCACAGCGATCTGAGAGATATCCCCAAAAAGATAACCTTCCAGATGAACGACACCCATCCCACCATGGCAGTGGCAGAGCTGATGCGGATCCTGGTGGATGAGGAAGGCCTGGCATGGGAGGAGGCCTGGGATATAACCACCCATACCTGTGCGTACACCAACCATACGATCATGTCCGAGGCGCTGGAAAAATGGCCTATCGAGCTGTTTTCCAAACTGCTGCCCCGTATTTACCAGATCATCGAGGAGATCAACCGCCGGTTTATCCAGGATATCCAGAGCAAATATCCGGGCAACCAGGAGAAGATCCGGAAGATGGCCATTATCTATGACGGACAGGTGAAGATGGCGCATCTGGCCATCGTAGGCGGATATTCCATCAACGGTGTGGCGAGACTGCATACAGAGATTCTTAAGAAGCAGGAGCTGAAGGATTTCTACGAGATGTATCCGGAGAAATTCAGCAACAAGACCAATGGAATTACCCAGAGAAGGTTCCTGCTGCATGCCAATCCGCTTTTGGCAGACTGGATCACCGACCATATCGGTGATGAATGGATCACTGATCTGCCCCAGCTTTCCAAACTGAAGGTATATGCGGACGATGAAAGAGCGCAGCAGGAGTTTATGAACATCAAGTACCAGAATAAGGTACGTCTGGCAAAATATATCCTGGAGCACAATGGGATCGAGGTAAACCCGCATTCGATCTTCGACGTACAGGTAAAGAGACTGCATGAGTACAAACGCCAGCTGCTGAATATCCTGCATGTGATGTATCTGTACAACCAGATCAAAGAGCATCCGGAGATGGATTTCTATCCCAGAACCTTTATCTTTGGTGCCAAGGCTGCGGCAGGTTACCGCCGGGCAAAGCAGACCATCAAGCTGATCAATTCTGTGGCGGATGTGGTCAACAACGACGCATCCATCAACGGAAAGCTGAAGGTGGTATTTATTGAGAATTACCGGGTTTCCAACGCGGAGATGATCTTTGCGGCTGCGGATGTATCCGAGCAGATTTCCACTGCCAGCAAGGAGGCTTCCGGAACCGGAAACATGAAGTTCATGCTGAACGGCGCACCCACCCTGGGAACCATGGATGGCGCCAATGTGGAGATCGTGGAAGAGGTTGGAAGGGAGAATGCCTTTATCTTCGGTCTGTCTTCCGACGAGGTCATCAATTATGAGAACAACGGCGGTTATGATCCCATGCAGTACTTCAATAACGATCCGGACATCCGTCAGGTGCTGATGCAGCTGATCAATGGAATGTACTCAGGCGGGGATTTCAATATGTTCCGTGAGATCTATGACTCTCTGCTGAATACCCACAGCAGCGACCGGGCAGACACTTACTTTATCCTGGCTGACTTCAAGCCGTATGCTGAGGCTCAGAGGGAAGTGGAGAAAGCCTACAGGGATACCAGAAGATGGGCGAAGATGGCTCTTCTGAATACCGCCTGCGCAGGAAAGTTCTCTTCCGACAGAACGATCCAGCAGTATGTGGATGAGATCTGGCATCTGGATAAGGTGAAAATTAAATAAGAAATATTGGGCCTTTGAGGCGGGAAACCGAAACGCAGACAGAAGCTGCGGCGGTTTTCCGCCTTTTTGTGTTTGGGTGGCTTTTTTGGAATAAAATGAAAATTCTGTTATTTAAGATCAAAACTTGACGAAATCATAAAAAAAATATAATCTGATTTTAGCAAAAGTTGAGATTTTTGAAAGAAAACAGAAACAGGGAGGAGGGTCAATATGCGAAAAATGGTTCTGATAGATGACGAGCCGCTGATGTTGGAAGGTTTTTCCAAAGCAATTTCCTGGCAGGAATATGGTTATAAGCTGATCGGCGCGTTCAGGAGTCCTGAAAATCTGATTGATTTTTGTGGAAAACATCATCCGGATGTTATCCTGATGGATATTAATATGCCGGATATGGATGGTATCACAGCGCTTAAGCAAATCAAACAGATTTATCCTGCGGTAAAGGTAATTATGTTGACTGCACATAATGAATTTGATTATGCCAGGGATGCATTGCGGTATCATGCGGATGAATACTTGTGGAAACCTGAAATAAATTTTGAGGATATTGTAGTATGCATGGACAGACTGTTTGCGCAGAATGTTCAAGAGGAAAGTGCGGAAAAAGCAGACAATAGAGAACTTCAGGAGTTTGTGCAGTACCGGCCGGAAGAAAGTATATTTTCCGCGAGGGTATTTCACAAAATTTTGGAGGATATTGAGCAGTTTTTAAAGCTGGAAAATCTGCAATTGGTATCTCAGAGCATGGATCGTATGTGGGAGATGATTTTGACGGATCATCCGGGAAAAAGAGAACTTCTTGGAGAAATGATGCATGTTGCGTATCTGTTTCGGGAGGCCCTTTCAAAATACAGGGCGGAATCGGCGGAAAAATTGGAGGAAATGCTTTTAAGCTGCCTTTATCGAAGTTCCGATTATCAGGATTTTATTATGGAGGCGGAGAATATTCTCAATGGGAAACTGGAAGAATTAAAAAAACGAAAGGAAGAGAACAGCGAGCAGTTACAGCAGACAATAGAAACATATATTCAGCAGAATCTTCAGAAAACAGATTTAAATTTGATGGAGATCGCCAATGTTATCGGCGTCAGTTATTCCTATTTTTCCAGACTGTTTCCTGAAATCATGGGAAAGAATTTCAGTAAATATCTGATAGAGAAAAGACTGGAAAAAGCATGTGAATACTTAAAATTCAGCGATTTTAAGATAGACAGGATATTGGAAATGACAGGATATACGGATAAAAGTTATTTTATAAAGAGTTTCCGTCATTATACAGGAATGACGCCGGCGAAATATCGGGTGAAATATAAAGATGAAGAAAATCAGAAAGAAAAACGGTGAAAACGTAAGGGTTTTTCATAGAGTCAGTACAAAACTGATTATTACTTACAGCGTTATAGTAATTATAAGTTTTCAGTTCATTTATTGGTTAAGTGTATACATACTGAATAAGCAGACGAAAGAAGAGTTGATCCGTACTGATACAGAAGCGCTGAATCAGATTTCAAACAGTATCGTACTGATGACGGATATTATGGTGGAAAAGATTATATCTGTATATTCCGAACCGGATGTACAGTGGTTTTTTACAGAGGGAATGAAAATTTCACAGAAAGACCTTCCGGGATGGAAGTCCAGCGATTACCAGACGGCACAGAGATTAAGAAGGGTAAAACAGGTGCTTCAGGAAAATGCGCTTTTATATACGCAGATGGATGGCGGAATTACACTGGTCACGGGAAATGGCGGGATATATACCTCTTGGGGGTCTGATAATTCTGTTGATTATTCTCAGAGACTGGGGGAAGACAAAGAAAATTGGGATAGCTTTTTTAATGAAGATATTTCAGCATATAAATGGGAAATGATGGAGGGTAGAGAGGCTATCAATTTTGAAAAAAGCGCTGAGGATAATCTTTTGATGTGTATATACTGTAACCGGGTTTTGCTGACAAAAGAAATCAGAGGATATATATGCGCTTCCATTGACGCCGGGGAGCTGGAGAGATGTTATGGCTCCTATTTGGATTCTGAGATAAACAACCAGATTTATATCTTGGATTCGGAAAAAAGAGTTATGGTGGGATTGAATGAAGAAAACAGCCAGATTTCCCAAACAATACAGGCTGTTATACAGGAAAATATGGGATCACAGCAGCATTTTGTATATCAGGATGAGAATGATTTGTACAACTGCGTCAGTATTGAGGAACGGAACTGGGTGCTGGTGAATAAGATACCGCTGTCTTACATTGGAAATAATGAAGAGTATTTTAAACTGCTTTTTTTCTGGATCTTTTTGGTGGGAGGAGCGGGAGCATGTCTGCTGGTGATATTTTTTACATTCCGTTTCTCAGAGCGGATTAAAAACATGAAGGCATTGATGATCAGTGCGTCAAAAGACGGTTATAACAGAAAATATCAGTTGAAATATTACGATGAACTGGATGAGATAGGCCAAAGTTTTAACGATATGATTGATGAGATCAAACGGTATACTAAACGGCTGGTACAAGAAGAAAAAGAGAAAAAGCTGAATGAAATCAACTATTTACATGCGCAGATCAATACACATTTTTTATATAATATATTCAATTCTATCAAGATGCTTTCCATTCTGGGAAGAAATAAGGATATTAATGAAGTGATCACAGCGTTGGTAAAACTTTTGAGAGGTACTCTGGATGTATCCGATGAGATGCTCACAATTGAAGAAGAATTAAAAAATGTAGAGTACTATTTCCGGATAGAGAATATTATCCATCTGGAGGAATTGCAGCTGAAAATACATTGTGAGGAATCGCTGGGCGGTAAGATGATTCCCAAGCTTCTGATTCAGCCTGTCGTGGAAAACAGCTTTTTGCATGGATTCAGCCATACGGTCTCTTCCAGCAAAAAAATCATTGAGATTACGGTGGAACAGGAAGGCAGAGATGCTGTTTATGTGAAAGTGAAGGATAACGGATGCGGAATCTCCAAACAGCAGCTGATGAATATCAGGAATTACCGGCACGGGCATACCAGAAGTATTGGACTCAGGAATATTGAAGAAAGAATCCAGCTGTTGTTTGGGGAAGGATATGGGATTCGTGTGGAAAGCGTGGTGAATGTCGGGACAGAAGTAATTATGAAAATCCCAGTGATAGAATCTGATGAATGGAAAAAGGAATAAGGAAGAAGAGAGGAGCTTTTACGGCTCTTCTTTTTTTGCCATGAACCGCCCGGCAAAGAATCGCCGTGATGGCATAGGCAGACAAGCGCCGGACAACAGGTGTTTCCCGGAAAATGCAAAAAAATAATAGAAACAGGGAAAAATTATTATATAAAAATTGAAAGAACAAAAAAATTATATAAAGATAAAAAACCAATATCTTTCATCAGAATCTTCTGAAATTGTACAATATATACATCAAACAACAGAAAAGGAGGAAGAAATTATATGAAAAGAACAATGGTATTGCTGCTTTTGGGAAGTATGCTGGTGATGACAGCAGGGTGTCAGAAAAACGGGGAAGAAGCAAAGGAAACAGACAACAATACAGGCCAGTCGGATGACAGCTCCGGTGAAGTAACGGAATTGGTTTATTGGAAATCTTATAATGTAGACGTATATAAGGACTTTATAGAGAAGTTCAACGAAGAGCATCCGGATATCCATGTAACCTATGAAACGTTCCCGGATCACGCTTCTACGCTGCAGAAAATACAGGTGCAGGCATCAGCGGGAAATGCCGAGATGCCTAATGTGATCCAGCTGGATACCTGTATGACGGCAACTGTGGACAGTGTAGCGCCGCTGCTGGATCTGGCGCCTTACCTGGAGAAAAGTGACAGTCTGAAACTGGAAAACTTTTACGAAACATTCCAGGAGGAAGCATATGTAGGGGATAAGCTGGCAGGTCTTCATGTATGTGCCAATAATGATGTGCTGTTTTACAACAAAGAAATTTTCGAGCAGGCTGGATTGGATCCGGATACACCGCCTGCTACATGGGAGGAAGTGATTGCCGCGGGAGAACAGATTAAAGAGAATTGTCCGGATGATATTATTCCATTTGCCTATACCGGAATCACCGGGGATTATTATGAGCAGTTTTCCTGGGAATGGCAGGCCATGGTACAGTCGGCAGGGGGAGAACTTTTTAACGAAGACTATACAGAGCCGTTGTTTAACTCTCCAGAGGGGATCGAGGCATTGGAATTTTTGGTGGGAACGGTGACAGATTCTCAGATTGCCAGCCTGAACTATCCGGACAAAGGATTTGAGAATGGAAAGCTGGGAATGTATATGGACGGAACATGGAGTATCAACACCTATCAGGAAGCGCTTGGAGATAAACTGGGGGCGGGAATCATGCCCGGAAAGGTGGAATCCAAGGTGATGGTAGGAGGGGATCAGATGATGATCGTGGATTCCGGAGATGATAAAGTAAATGCGGCTGCATTTGAATTCCTGGAATATATGATGTCCCCGGAAGTGATCATCGCGAACAGCAAGGATCAGGGGGAACTTGCATGCCAGAAATCCATAGCGGAAATGGAAGAATATCAGGAATACCTGGCTCAGAGCGAAGCGATGCAGGTGGCGCAGACTGCTCTGGATCATTGTTCCTACAGAGCGAGAACTCCCTGGTATGATGAGTGGTCGCAGTTGGTTTACGCTATATGCGAACCTTGTTTGTATGGTGAGATCAGCTGTGAAGACGCAATCGCGGATCTGGAAGCGCAGACCAAAGATATTATCAGTAAATATAGTTAGAACACGGATTTTCAGAAGTACGAATGCCGCAGGGAAATATTTCCCTGCGGCCTGAACCTATCTTTCGGACAGGAGGGATCAAATGTATGAAATGGAGAAGAAAGGGGCTGACAATTCAGGAAAGGGATAATCTGTGGGGATTCGCATTCATTTTACCTTGCATTGTTATTTTTTCAATTTTCACCTTATACCCTTTTTTTTACAGCATCTATCTGAGTTTTCAGCAAAAAGTAGGAAGCAGCATGACGGATCTGGCATTTGGAGGATTAAAGCAGTTTCAGCTGGCGTTTCAAAGTGATGAGATGTGGAATTCTTTCCTGGTGACGGCGATTTACACATTTCCTACAGTTGCGCTGCATCTGGTGTTTGGACTGGGCCTGGCGATCCTGGTAAATAAAAGCATTCATTTGCGGTCGCTGATCCGTGCCATGTATTTTGTCCCGGTGATTCTATCCACGGTAGTAGTGTCCATGGTTTGGAAATTTATGCTGAGTCCTAATGTGGGGCTTTTCAATCAGTTCCTTTCCAAATTTGGAGTGTCTCCGGATATCGCCTGGCTGAAATCTCCAAAGCTGGCTATGATTGCGATTATCATTGTGGGCGTATGGAAGTGGATCGGATATTTTATGGTGCTTTATCTGGCTGCGCTTCAGGATATCCCGGTTACGCTTTATGAAGCGGCAGAAATAGACGGGGCCAGTGGAATACAGAAGTTCTTCAGGATCACGGTTCCGTTACTGTCTAATACAACTCAATTTCTGCTGATTATCTCGGTTATTAATACTTTTCAGGTGTTTGACCAGATTTTTATGCTGACAGGAGGAGGACCGCTGAAGACAACCGATGTGATCGTTTACTACATATACCGGCAGGCATTTAAAAACTATGATATGCCTTACGCATCGGCAGTTTCCTGGCTGTTATTTGTGGTAATCTTTATCTTGACGGCAATCCAGATGAAGGTGTCCAGGAATAAGCAGATTTATTAGAGACGATAAGGGGGAGAAGGAATATGAGGCTTGCAACAAAAAAAGAAATATTTAAGATCATCCGGACGGTTTTTGCGCTGGCTTTCGGAGTGTTGATGATCACCCCTCTTTTATTTATGATATCCACATCATTTAAAACGGAAGGGCAGATTTGGAAATACGATATTCAGTGGATACCGGATCCGATTATTTTGGAAAATTATGTACGGGTATTTACAGATATGCCGTTTATCCGTTTCTTTGTGAATTCTCTGATTGTAGCGGGTGGAATCACCCTGGGACAGATCATAACCGGTTATCTGGCAGCGTATGCCTTTGCCAGAATTCGTTTTACAGGCCGGGATAAAATATTTATGATTTTTCTGGCGACTATGATGATTCCGTCTTATGTGCTGATCATACCTCAATATATTATGACGGACAAACTGGGACTGATGAACACTTATGCGGCTATGATCCTTCCATCGGTTGTTGCCGCGTTCAGTATTTTCCTTTTAAGGAATTTCATGTATTCTATTCCTATGGAGTTGGATGAAGCTGCCATGATTGACGGCTGCAATCGCTTACAGATACTTATTAAAATTATTGTGCCTTTAACTAAACCGGCGCTGTCCGCTATGGTAATCTTTGTCTTTATGAATGCCTGGAATAATTTTCTCTGGCCGCTCCTGGTTACGTCCAGTGAATCCATGCGAACGATCCCGTTGGCGCTGTCATACTTCCAGACCAGCAATGACGCAGAGTACGGACCGCTGATGGCGGCGGCTCTTGTGGCATCTTTTCCGATTCTGATCGTATTTATGCTGGCACAGAACAAATTTATTGAAGGTATGACCATGAGCGGGGTAAAAGGATAAAAGGAGGTTTTTATGAAAACATTTGAAGAGTTTGTAAAAGAAGGATGGTATTCGGAGGATTTTTATGCAGGATACGATCCTGAAAGCTATGCGCAGAATAAGGCTCTCAGTGAGAGACAGCTGTTTACACAGTCCAATGCCAGAGTGCTGCTGGGGCAGGATAATATGGGGAGATTTCATTTTATTGCTGCTCCCCATCGGAAGGATTACGCGCTTCCCACAAGAAAAACAGGAGCACATCAGCATATTACGGCCTGTCCCGGTATGTATTATCAGACGGATCTGACGCTGTTTTTGGGAAAGGCCTGGTATGAAATGAAACTGGAGGACGGCAGCTTTCTGAGAAACGGAAATGAAGACAGCGTAACCAGATATCTGAACGACTTTTTGCCGTGGACGGTTACACAGTACGAAGGATTGGAGCTGAATACCATTAGTCTGGCGCCTGTGCTTGAAAAACCCATGAGGGGAGGGATGAAAACACTTCCTCTTCCGGGGCCTTCCGGAGCTTTTTACGGGATGAATATCAAAAATACCGGAAAGAAGGCAGTGAAGCTGACAGTAAGTTTTCATTTTGAGAATCTGTTTATGTCTAAGTATGAACATTGTAATGAACCGGTGGAAACCAGGGCATTTCCGGCCGTTTACAGTCAGGTGGACAGGAATCTTTTGCTGATGCAGAGACCGGAAGGCTATACAGGAATCTATATGCGGGACGGCATCTGGGAGAAGGATGATCAGGAATGGAAAGCAGAACGGACGATGCTTCTGGAGCCGGGAGAAAGCTTTTTCCAGGAGACGCTCATCTCAGTTGCGGAAACCTCAGATGAGGTCAGTGAGGCTTTGGGGATACTGTTTATGCATTCCATAGAGGAATGGATGGAGATTACGGATGTTTTCTGGAAGGATCGGCTGGGAGAACTGAAGGTTTTTGACAGCTGTGAACAGTCATTAGCCCGTAAAAGCCGGGACATACATATCCGGAATATTTTGGATAATTTTAACTGCGTACAGACAGACGAAAACGGTCGGGTTTTGGTACATTGGCAGGGCGCCCCTTCCCACTGTTTTGGAAGAATGTGGGGAATTGACGTAGAACCTACTACATTGAGCTTCCTTCATATACTCCCGGAAATGGGGAAAAGGCTTATCGAATATATGGCAGACAGAAATGAGCCAAGATATTCGGAATTCCCCGAGCATTCGGTCCCTATTATGATGGCGCCTTTGATTATGGCCGGAGAATATCTGCATGATACGGGGGATGTGGAATATTTTAGGGAGAATACCTATGTAAAGAAGCGCCTGGACGAAATCTGGGAAAAAATCTACAGAATGCGTCATAATGCCAGCAGTCTGGTTCCTTCCCGGTTTTCCAGTGATGGGATTGTGATGCGCAGATATGATCATGGGACAAATGTAAAATTCTGGTATGCATCCAGGTGCTATGGAGATATTCTCACAGCGTTGGAGGAATCTGCAGATTTGGTCTGGGACTATATGGAGAAACTTAAGCGGGGCATAGAACAGTATATGGTTACAGAAGGGCCGTTTGGTCCCCAGATTTCAGGCGGTACCAATCTTGGAGAACAGGAGGAATTCTATATGAACGAGGATTTCTGTTATTATGACGGAGAGGATTCCTCCAGTGTGCTGGCTCCGGTTTATGGAATCTGGAATTATACCTATACTCCCTGGAAAAATTATCATCGCTTTGCCAGATCCATATTCTGCTCCAATTATGACCCTGAGATGGATACTCTCCGCTGGTTTCCGTACGGAGGGGCGCTGGACGGCACAGCTTACATATCACAGGCAGGAGGATCTATAACGAGAGAAGAGATGCGAACGTCTTTTGCAAATATGATCAGCGCGGCTGTGGATGAGACAGGATCACTTTACTGGTGGCCCAAGGCAGAGAACAAGAGAAGAATGATCGCAAGATGCAGTCAGGGACAGGGCGCATGGGTGTTTCAGTATATCCGGCAGTGGCTGGGAATACAGATAAATGCGGAAAAAAAGACATTGAAGATATACCCTATGGGTATGCTGGACGGATATTCCTGGGAAAACGCGCTTTTAGGTAATTTCCGGTTCGACATTCACTACAGAGAAGAGAACGGATATGCCGTTTATTCTGTTACAAACAAAAATAATGAAACCTTTCAGCTGATACTGGGATGCAGAAGCCAGGGACAGGGAGCGGGCAATGTCTTCCGGGAAAAAACAGAAGAACTCGCTCCGGGAAAAACAGTGGAAGCGCGGCTGGAGATGGGAAAAGAACTTCCGGAGGAGAGAAACAGAATTCCAGACAGAGAAGCACAGGAGCTTTCGGATGACGGAATTGTTTTCGGACATTTTGGTTTTCATCAGCCATCCATGGATGACGTGGAGAAAAATACAGCGCTTCTGCAATTTGTTCTTGTAAACGGCAAAAAAGTTGCTCTGGAAAAAGTAAAGCTTTGTATTCAGGCTCCCCAATGGATGCATTTGAAGGAGAAGGAATATCGGATATGGGATTCGGAATCGCCGGATACTTCCTGTATTCTGGAGACCCGGGAATGCAGTGTTCTTCCGGGAACCAGGAAAGTTTTCGGTATCTGGACGGGAATGGATAAAGAGTATCACGCAGATAAGATATGGTTTGATAAACATCCTTTCTGGTATGGGAAAGAGAAAGAAGAGGGGAGCCTCTGGGTGGAATCGGATGCCGAAGAAAAAGAATATGCTGTTTCTGTCCGACTGACATACCAGTTGAGCGGGAAAAAGGAAGAAAAACGGCTTTTGATACCGGTCAGAACGGTGATGCCGGAGAAGTTGAGACGGATTGTAAGGACTTTTCTGGGAGCAGTCAGTGAATGAAGGGAGAACTGAAATGAAGATAAAGGAGTGCCGTGGTATTGACGGAGATCGAAGAGACTATATTTTATATGGGAAAGCGCAGCCGCCCTTTGAAAGTTCCGATCTGATAGAGGATGTTCTTTTGGATCGCTTCCGATATCACTGCGGAGAGGGAGATATGTGGCCGCTTACATGGGGAGAAGATGACAACATCTATGCGGCAGCCGGAGACAATAAAGGAGTTCCCATGAACCTGTGGAAGGTTTCTACACTGAAAAATTTTTGGAATCCTACCGGAAAAGTAAAGGCAGATGTAATGTCTAATTCAGGAAGCTGGACCCTGGATATGATTAATGAAGCTCCTGTGGATGTGGAACAGTACTGTACAGATCCGGAGGCTCCATTTATTAAGCCGGCGGGTATACTGGATGTGGACGGAGTTTTATACCTGGCGGTGGAAGCACAGAATTATGGAGATAAGAAGCTGTTTAACCGGCAGAGAAATCTGCATGGATGGATCGTAACATCAAAAGACTGCGGCAGGACATTTGACCAGGAAGCAACGAGAACGGATTTTTTCAGCGGAAGACTTTCCTCCTGTCATTTTCTGCAGTTCGGACGGGGATACAGAAAATCCCGGGATTATTATGTATATGCATATTTTCCCTGTGATCTGGAAGATGGAGGGAGCTATTGGGAGAATAATGACGCTCTTCTGCTGGGGAGAGTACCCAGGGACCGTATTCTGGACAGGAGTCAATGGGAATTCTGCAGTTCGACAGATCAGACTGATCCGTTATGGAGCAAAGATGATCAGAAAGCAATTCCGGTATTTTGTTATCCAAAGATGACGGGAGCCAACCATGTGGCTTATAATCCGGGCCTTGGAAGATACATTATGGGAAATTACAGTTTTGTGGATGAGGAGCTGCATCCCCGTCCGGTACATCAGATGGCATACCCGGAATCTCATATAAGCCAATTAACACTGTATGAGGCCCCGGAACCCTGGGGACCCTGGAAGCTTTTTTACAGGGATGACAATTGGGGAACCTACGGGGATTATCAGCCTAATTTTCCGGTGAGATGGATGTCGGAAGATGGAAAGATTCTGTTTATGGTATCTTCCGGATCCTGGGATGATTATAATTTTGTGGTACAGAAAATAGCATTAAAATGCAGGGGTGATCGGGAATTTCCTGATGAAGCCCGGTATTTTCGGATGAAATGAGCCTGGGGCAATCTTCGGATTGCCCTTTATATACCTGCTTTCAAAAAATTAAAAAAATTGTGTTTTCGAAAGTGGTATCTTGCGTATACTATTTTGGAACTGTATAATAAAAATACCGGATCAGTTTCAAAACTCAAAAAAATATCAACTTTTGAAAGTGGGTGGATATGTGAAAACGATTGTGAGAAAAAAATACCTCGACAGAATCATTGAGTTAAATGGTACGCCGGACATCAAGATCATTACTGGTATTCGTCGTTCTGGTAAGTCCAAGCTGATGCAGGCATACATGGAATACCTGAAAGCAAATTTCGAAGATATCAATATCATCTTCATTGACTTTATGGATCTGACATTTGAAGAAATCAAGGAATATCACGCTCTCCATTCTTATGTGGAGCAACATTATGCAGAAGGTAAAATCAATTACCTCTTTGTTGACGAGGTTCAGATGTGTCCGAAGTTTGAGCTGGCTGTTAACAGCCTTTATTCCAAAGGCAAGTATGACATCTATGTGACTGGTTCCAATGCCTTCCTGCTGAGCGCTGATCTGGCAACTCTCTTTACCGGACGATATATTGAAATTCATGTTTTTCCGTTCAGTTTTCAGGAATATTGTCAATACTACAATAGTGTCACCGACAAGGATAACCTCTTTGATGAATACTCTTTCAAAGGTGGTTTAGCTGGTTCCTATGTTTATCCAAATGACAGGGACAGAACCACCTATATCAAGGAAGTCTATGAAACCATTGTTACAAGAGATCTGGTGCAGAAATACGCTTTGTCTGACACAACCGTTCTGCAAAGACTGAGCGAATTTCTGATGGACAATATCAGTAATCTGACTTCTCCGAACAAGGTCAGTCGGCTTTTGAATGAAAATCATGTAGCTACCAGTCATGTGACAGTGGGCAAGTACATTAAATATCTGTGCAATGCCTTTATTTTTTATGATATCAAGCGATATGATATTCGTGGCAAAAGGTATCTGGAAAGTTCCGAGAAGTTCTATCTGTGCGATACGGGTATTCGGTATGCGATTTTAGGCAGCAGAAACATGGATTACGGCAGAGTTTATGAAAACATGGTCTGCATCGAACTCCTGCGCCGTGGTTACGATGTTTATGTTGGAAAGCTGTATCAGAAAGAGATTGACTTCGTAGCTCAGAAAGGCAGCGAGAAAATCTATATTCAGGTCAGCGACAATATCTCCGGTCAGGAAACCTTTGAAAGAGAATATTCTCCATTGCTGCAAATTCGAGATGCGTATCCGAAAATGATTATCGCACGAACCAGACATCCAAAATACAGCTATGAAGGCATTGAAATTCACGATATTGCAGAGTGGCTGTTACAGGAACAGTAATTTAGCTATCTCCGTCATTGCTAGATGAAATGACGGAGATATTTTATAAATGAGGCAGATATCTTTGTTACATAGTAGTTGTATATTTCGGTGTAGTGGAATGTAAAATCCGATAAAAACCATGGAAAAATTGGTCCTCTCAAATTTCTTCTCAGATTTTTTCTATGCACTTTACTGAAATTTCCATGTTGGGACCAACCGGACCTGTGATAAGATTTCACTATCAAAAAACAGTAGGAGGAGAAATCTATGAAATGGAGAAAAGCAGCAGCTTTGGTAATGACATCTGCAATGTTTTTCGGCGGAATTGCCGGATGCGGGAGTTCGGATGGCGAAAGCTCCGGAGGGGACACATCAGCGGATACCCAGGAGACGGACAGCGGATCGGAGGCAGACGCCCAGGAGAGCGGAGAACAGAATTTTGACGGCGTGACGCTTACTCTCCTGAACCGTTCCTCTGCTACGCCGGAGGGTGTTCTGGATCAGGCCTGCCAGGTGGCGGAAGAAAAGTTCGGGTTTAAGATCGAGATCGAAGAGTGCGAGGATGACAACGTGGTAAAGACCAGACTGGCAACCGGCGACTGCCCGGATCTTCTGATCTACAATACAGGAAGCCTTCTTTCCTCTCTGAACCCGTCGCAGTACTTTATCGATCTGACAGATACGGATATGGCGGCAACCTTTGACGACGCATTTACCCAGGCAGCCAGTGTGGACGGAAAACTGTACGGAATTCCCCAGTGCGACAGTATGGGAGCAGGAATTTTCTACAATAAAGAACTGTACGAGGAGTACAACCTGGAGGTTCCCACAACCTGGGATGAGTTCCTGAGCAATCTGGATACGCTGAAGAACGCGGGCATCAACGCCATGGCCACTTCCCTGAAGGACGTGGTTTACGCTCAGCTTCCCTTCCTGGGAGACAACTATCAGCTGCTTCATGACGAACCGGACTTTGCGGAAAAATTCACAGCCGGAGAAGTGAAATTCGCGGATTCCGAGGCGGGACTCCGGGTGTGGGAGAAATACGAGGAGCTGGTTCCCTACTTTAACGAGGACAGCGCTTCCGTGGAAGCGGAGCAGATTCCGGAGAGGCTCTTTAATAAAGAGTGCGGCCATCTGATGTATTTTACCAATCAGACATCTGCATGGGCAGAGACTTACGGAGAGGACGCTGTGAACAATATCGGATTCTTCGCGCTGCCGGGCGACACCGAAGAGCAGACGGGACTTACCATCTGGCCCTCCAACGCCATCTACGGAAATAAGGACAGCGAGAATCTGGATGCGATCATGGCATTTCTGGAGTGGTATGCATCTGATGAGGGAATGGATGCTCTGACATCCTTCTATTCACCCGCAGGCGGTTTCCATACCGGATATCAGCCGGAAGCCAATTCCCTGGAGCTGGTACAGGAAGTACAGAAATATTATACCGATGAGAACACAGCTCCGGCGCTGGAATACCTGACACCCATCAAGGGTGCCAACTGCCCGCAGATCTGCGGAGAGATCGGCAGCGGACAGACTACTGCTCAGGAGGCAGCCAAAGCCTACGATCAGGATTGTGAGAAGGCGGCCATGCAGCTTGGTATGTGGCAGTAACAGTAAGCGATAAGAAAGGCTGTTGCATAAACTTGGGCTCTGAGATTTTTGTGCAGTTGCCTGAGCGTGCAGCAGCCTTTCTTTGTCCGCTGTACATCTGCGGACAGCAGGTTGGCTTTTCGGCTTCACTGCCGCCTTCAGGACACAGCATCCGCCGCAAAAAGCTTTGAATGAAAGGAAACGATATGAATAAAAAGAAAATCTATTCCAACTGGTTCCTGGCTCCGGCTATGGTGATTTTTCTGATCTTCTTTATCGCGCCGCTGGTGATCGGCTTTTACTTCAGTCTGACAGTCTGGGACTTTAACGGGGCCACCTTCTGTGGTCTGGATAACTACATCATGTTCTTTTCTGAGAGATCCTTAAGCATCAGTATAAAAAATACATTGATCTATGCAGTTCTGACCTCAGCGCTGAAGACGATCCTCGCCTTTTTTATCGCGGTATTTCTGACCAGCGGCATCCGCACCAAGAATACCATACGGGCCATCGTATTTTTTCCAAATCTGGTGAGTTCCATCGTAGTGGGTATTGCCTTTACCGCGTTTATGAACTACTCAGACGGAATCTTCAACAAGATCCTGCAGTTCTTCGGAGCGGAGAAGGTGGACTGGCTGGGAAATGCTTCCATAGCCCTTTATTCTGTGATCGGAACAGACGTATGGAAGGGGCTTTCCATTGCCACGGTAATCTTTATTTCCGGTATTGTCAGCATTGATAAAAATTACTATGAGGCGGCTTCCATAGACGGCGCAACCGGCTGGCAGAAAATGAAGAGCATCACCATTCCTCTCTGCCGTCCGGCTATGAACAGCATTATCATCCTGTCCTTCATCGGCGGACTCAGAAGCTTCGACCTGATCTGGTCCATGACGGGAGGAGGCCCGGGATTTGCCACGGACGTGCTGTCATCCGTAATCTACAAGCAGTACGCTTCCGGTTTCTACGGATTGTCCACCGCCGGAAATATCGTAATGCTGGCCCTGGTATCCATTCTGGCGTTCCCGCTTCAGAAATTCCTGGTGAGTAAGGAGGTAGAGTGAGATGAAACGAAAAAAAGGTCTGCTGCTTCTGGGAGATATCCTGGGGATGGCAATGGCGATCCTGATATTTGTGACCCCGTTCCTGTATATGTTTATCAATTCCCTGAAAACTCAAAAGGAAGCCAATCAGTTCAGCTTTGCCCTGCCGGAGGCGCCCCAGTGGAGCAATTATGTGGAGGTATTTAAGGCAAGTGATTATGTACTGATCACCGCCTTTAAAAACAGCATTATCCTGACCTGCTGCTCGGTATTGGGACTGGTGCTGGTCTGCTCTATGGCCGGATATGTGGTGCAGAGACGAAAGGACAGGACCATTAAGGCGGTCAACAATCTTCTGCTGGTGGGGCTGATCATTTCCCCGGCGATCCTGCCTACCATCTGGATCCTGCAGGGGCTCCATATTTACCGGACGCTTCTGGGAGCGATCTTTGTTCAGATCGCGGGTTCGATCCCCTATACCACCATGCTGTACCGGGGCTTCATCTCCACCATACCCCAGGAGCTGGAGGAGGCGGGTTATATTGACGGATGCAATCCGGCCAATATGTTCCGGAAGATCATCTTCCCGCTGTTAAAGCCCATCACCGCCACAGTGGTGATCTTAAATGCCGTGAATTTCTTCAATGACTTTATGACGCCTCTGTATTTCCTGCCGGGAAAGGAAAACAGTACGGTGCAGATGACGCTGTACAACTTTAAGGGACAATATTCCAGCTCCTACAACCTGTTGTTTGCCGACGCCCTGGTGGTGACGATCCCGCTGCTGATCGTGTTTATTTTCCTGAATAAGCGGATCATGGCAGGCATGGTGGCAGGCTCGGTGAAGGGATAAATCCGTAGATTATCCGTAAACTGTAATGGATAAAGACCAGAACAGCAAAAAGATTCCTGAAATAAATAGTTATTTTTATCCGTTTTATGATAAAATAATGATGTTGCGTAATAATTTATGAAGATATTCCGGAGAGGAAAACTCATGAAATTTCAAACAAAGCTGAGGGCTGTGTACGCTGTTCTGGGAGTTCTGACCGCTGTAGTGGCAGGGACGATCTACTATTCCGTGAGTATGGAAAGAATGAAGGAGCAGGAAAAACAGACCCTCTCCATCAACGCGGAACAATTGGGCCAACAGTATGGACAGATGATCCAGTCCATGAAGGATGTGAGCTATTACCTGCTCAGTGACCCGGATACCCTGACGGCGATCACTACGATCTCCACCATGGAAAGATCAGACAGAACGGAGCAGTATTTCCTGGATGCGGAGGAGGTGATCCGTTCCAGTGAGAATAACGATTATATCAGCCAGCGTTTTTACCGGGTAGTATTCTGCAACAACAACTGTGATCCCATAGCCAATCACAATCTGGACAGCAGAGAGATCAGGAACGGCGTGGATTACAGGGAAATGCCATGGTACGGGAAGATCCAGGAAAGTCAGGACACTTTTACGATCCTTGGAATTCATAAGGATACCTGGGGAAAGGAAGAGAATCCCCAGGTACTCTCTGTGGTAAAAGAGATCCAGGGAAAGAATATGGGATATATTGAAGTGCAGCAAAGCCTGGATATCATACAGGATACGCTTCTGGTGGCAGATCCGGACCTGAATGTGTGCATTCTGGACGGCAAGGGGAATGTAATATACCAGAACCGGGAGCAGGATCTGGCATTTTGCCGGAAGCTGCTGGATGGAAGAGACGTGGCCGCTGATACTTTTACAGACAGCGGCGGACGGGAGGTCCTGGCTGCAGGCGAGTATGTGGAGGATGTGGGCACCACGGTACTGGTCTATAAGGACAGCGCGGATATAGGAAAAGATTCGGCCTACATTCTGTACATGACAATTTTTGTGATCGGAAGCATGCTTCTGTTTGCGTTTTTATATGTCATGGTATCCACCAGACATCTGACCAGGCCTCTGGTCCAGCTTCAGAATGCCATGAAGAATACCAGTCTGGAGAATCTGAATCAGTCCATGGGGCTGGATCTGAAAGACGGGGATGATGAATTCCAGAGAATGGGACAGGCTTATGAGGATATGAGAACCCGCCTGTACCATGCGATCCAGAGAGAGCAGCAGCTTTCCACGCTGCAGCTCCAGACCCAGTTCGATATGCTGCAGGCGCAGGTGAATCCCCACTTTATCTACAATGTGCTGAACGTGATTTCCGGAAGGGGAAGCATGAATGATGACGAGGTGATCTGCGATATCTGCGACGATCTGGCAGGAATGCTGCGCTATTCCACTGATACCAAGGAGAAATACGCCACATTAAGAGAAGAGATTACCTATCTGGAACTGTATTTTTCCCTGCTGAAATACCGTTACCGGCATAAGCTGGAGTACAGTATCGTTCTGGATCCGGCGGTGGAGGACCAGCGTCTGCCCAAGCTGCTGGTTCAGCAGATCGTGGAGAACAGTGTCAGCCACGGATTCCGGAATACCAGCGGAGTCATGAAGATTTCTGTGACAGGGGGACAGAGACAGGGATTCTGGTATATCCAGGTGAGAGACAATGGAGAAGGCTTTTCTACTGAGGCGCTGAAGCGCCTGGAGGAGGGAATGGAACAGATCCGGAAGGATCTGTCCGCGGACTGCAGAAATGTGGAAATGAAGATAGGCGGAATGGGAATTCTCAATACCTTTGCCCGTCTGTATCTGATCAATGGTGACAACATGATATTCCGTATCACCAACCCTGGGGATGGGGGAGCTGAAGTGACTATCGGAGCGGCATTACAGTGAGAGAGGATGATGAGCAATGTATCAGGTTTTGATCGCAGAGGATGAGCCTGCGGCGATGGAACATCTGTGTCATGTGATCCAGAACAAGTGTCCCGGCTTTTTGGTGGCGGGAACGGCGGAGGATGGAAAAAGCGCGCTGGAGCAGATGGAATATCTCCGCCCGGATGTTCTGATCACCGATGTGCGGATGCCGGTGATGGACGGTATTTTCCTGATCAGAAGAGTGAAGGAAAAATACCCTGATGTCCTTACGGTGATCGTCAGCGGATACCAGGAATTTGACTATGCCCAGTCGGCTCTCAGGTATGGGGTGTGCGATTATATCCTGAAGCCGGTGAAGCCCTCTGTTCTTCAGGAATGCATGTACGGACTGGGAAAACGTCTGGATGAATATTACTATGGGATGAGAAACCGGATGATCCAGGAAATGTGCGCGGGGACATCCCCCAGTCCGGAACAGTTCGGCCGGATCTTTTCGGAAAAAGAGTATTATGTGGCTCTTCTGAGAAGGAACTGCCTTCCGAGACGGTTCGCCGAGTTCAGAGGCGTGGAGATCTTTTCCGGCAAAGAAGAACAGATGATGGTATACGGAAGGGATGAAATGGAGTCTCTGTACATCTGTCCCTCCGGACTGCTGCTGTACAACAGTTTTTACCAGCTTATGATGCATGTGCTGGAGAAGGAAAGAAAAAATTCCGCGTTTTATACCATGGTGCTGCGGGGGAAACCCATACAGGCAAAGCAGCTTCCGGAAATGATCCGCCAGTTTTATCAGACGCTGAATTACCGTCTGGTGATCGGAAAGGATCAGATCATCCGGCTGGAGGAGGACCCGGAGGAAGAGGAAAGAATCCAGAGGACAGACAATGATTCCCTAAGTCGACTGGAATATCTGGTAAAGGAGCGGAATCAGCAGGAGATCCCGGGAGAGATCGCCCGGTGTTTTGCCAGATGGACGAATGAAGAATATACTCAGCTTGCCACGGAGGAGAAGGTCAGGGAGATGTTCAGCCTGTTCAGAAGGGCGGATCTTTTGAAGGAGCCTGTGGCTATGTGCGAATATTTCATAGACGAGGCCTTTTATTACGCGGAAAATATGCAGAAGCTGGCGGAGAATATCCAGCAGATCCTGTGCAGAAATATCCTGGAGGAAGGGCGGACGGGAAAGATCGATACCCCGGAATTTTTCCATAAGATCGAGGAATACATGAAAGATCACCTTTCGGAGCAGCTCTCTCCTCAGAAGGTCTGCGGGGTGTTCGGAATTTCCCAGGCATATCTCAGCAGGCTTTTCCGGAAGTACAGCACCTCCAGCTTCAGCAAACGGCTGACTGTTATGAGGGTGGAACGGGCGCAGCAGATCATGAGAGAGAATAATGAACTGTTCATCAAGGACATCGCGGCCCGGGTGGGATATGGAGACCAGTTCTACTTCAGCAGGATCTTCAGGTCCATCGCGGGGATCAGCCCTACGGAATATCTGGAAACCATAAAAAGTGAGGAGTAAAAAACAGCAGGAGGGTGCGCCGCAGACAGTATGCGGCGTATCCTCCTGTTTGGCTGCGGCGCACGTTTCTTAAAGGAAAGCAGGGATATCCCGGAGTAATTCAGCCGCCCAAAGTCTGGGAAATCTCCAGCCCTCCCTGCGTGCAGAATACCCATTTATCTGTTACATCTTCCAGCGATTCTTTGGGAGACGGATAATCTGTTTCCTGGCCGTCCGGGCCGATATAGCGGATACAGCGGCCGTCCTGCAGAAAATAAAAGCGGTATTCTTCCCCGGCCCCAAAAACAAATACAAATCTCAGATGGCAGGAATCACCGGAGGTGTCATAGTAATATTCCGCCGCATACTCCTGGGAAAGAGGAAAAGAATAGCTCCCTTTGGGTGCGGAGATCTTGCAGATATTTCCTTCCTCATCCAGATAGCGGCTGGTCCCTCCGCTTCCTTCCTGGACTGTGAAGGAAGAAAGATTATACTGGATCCCATAATACAATTCCCGGATATCCCCAATCTCCTGCTCAATGTCAATTTCCTGAGAGGCGGACTGCTGTGTCTCCTGCTCAGCCGCTTTACCGGAATCAGCCGTCTGTTCTGCGGCCTCCTGCTCTTCCGTCTGTTGGCTGCCGGAATCAGGATCTGATTCGGAGGCGCCTGCATCCTCTGAGGAAGCGGCATTTCCGGAGGAAGAGGCATCTGCGCCGCCCTGCGGCGATTCAGAAGGCGCTGCATCGGAGGGATCGCTTGGAGGAAGATCCTGAAGATCAGGATATGGCTCGGGAGCAGAACCGGCAGCATCGTCCGGAGAGGATTCCCCTGAGCTGTGGGCCGCAGAGGTATCCGGAGTATCGGCTTCCTCATCCAGGGAAGCTTCCTGCTGAAGGGAAGTTTCTTCCGTTTTCCCGAAACCGGGGGAAAAGAAAAAAAAGATTCCCGCAGCTGCCGCCACGATGAGAAACGCAGCGGAAAGGATCAGGGCGATCCGTTTTCCGGATCGGGATGGAACAGGGGAAGACGGCGGAGAAACCGGTGCTCCGCAGTTTTCACAGAATCTGGCATCATCCGGAAGCGGAGTGCTGCAGTTTGGACATTTCATGGAAATCCCTCCTAAAAAATATGACCTGACCATTGCCGGCCGCAACGGGAACAGAGCTGGAAACAGAAGCGGATGCCGGCAAAGCACAGTAACGTCTTTAGCTGTATCATATCATGCGGCGGAGCGTCAGGCAACCGTAAAACCGCAGGCAGCAGGGCAGGAAAGAGAGCAAAATCGTAACGGTTCATCCTTTCGGCCGCACTGTAGCGGAAAATCATCAAAAAAAGGAAAAGTAATCACGCTCTGTATCTGACAGACACGTCAAAATTTCCCGGCAAGTTGCAGGGCTTTGGTCTTCGCTTCGCTGCGGTCGGCGCTAACCGTGTGCCGCTGGCACACAGCGCCCCTTGCGGCAGCTGCCAGATGGACATGCCCGCATGTCCGCTTGGCTCGTTGCCCGCGGGAATAAATTCATCTCTGAAAATTTTCCCATAGACCAGACTTTCATAGGGCAACATGCGATGTGGACACGCGTCCACATATTTCATCATTGCCAGAAATTACCATATTTTTTATTATATTACCATGAAAAACACAAAGGAAAATCACACGGAGAAATCAAAATTATGCAATTCACACAATGAGGGGAAAAGGCTGTGAGCAATCCTACCGTAACCCGAAAGGATATTGCCCAAAAGGCAGGAGTATCGGTATCTGTAGTGTCCAGAGCTCTGAACAACAGCGGCTATGTGGACAAAGAAAAGAAAAAAAGGATCGTCCGGATCGCGGAGGAAATGGGCTATCATCCCAATCCTGTGGCGGTTTCCCTGATGAAGCAGAGGACAAAGCAGCTTCTGTTTTACTGCCGGGAGATACGGAACGCGTTCAATATCGAGCTGTATGAGGGAATGATGAATGCTGCCAGAAAGCGCAATTATCTGGTGGTGATCCATGGAAGCCTGGATTTTAAAAGTATCCGGTCCACCATGGTGGACGGCATTATCTTTCCCAGCGAATCGGCAGCCGGCCTGTACCAGGAAACAGCAGGGAAAAATTACCATATTCCGGCGGTGACTGCCTCCTACGGCAACGCGGCGATCTATCCCAGAAGGATCCCGCAGATCGAATGCGACTGCTGGGAAGGGATGGAGCTGATCTTTCAGTATCTGCGGCAGAGAGGGCATGAGAGGATAGCTCTGGCCATGCCGTATGGCCCCGAGACCACAGAGGTGCGGGCCGCGGCCTGGCGGGAGTCCATGCGGTATGAACTGGATGAGCAGGAGCTGAAGGATTTTTATCTGGGGATCAGCAAAAGCGGACTTCCGCAAGATCCCAGGGTACTGCGGTTCCGGGAAGAAGTGGAGTCCGATGTGCTGTATATTCCGGAGGATTTTTTCGGAAAGGGAATGCTGGCGGCGGAAGTCTTCGCGGAGAGAAAGCTGGACGCCACGGCGCTCATCTGCTTCAACGATGAGATGGCGCTGGGCTTCTGCAAACGGTATCAGCAGATGGGATACCGGATTCCCCAGGATCTCAGTGTGATCGGATATGACGGAACTTTTATGAGAAGGTATGCCTCTCCGTACCTGACCGCCCTTGGCATGTTTCCTGGGAAGCAGGGAGCCAGGTGCGTGGACGTGCTGCTGGATATCATTGACGGGAAAAAGCCCCGGCAGAAATACAGGATCAGACCCAGGATACTGGAAGGCGAAAGTGTGAAAAATCTCAGACGATAAATGTAAGCGGTCATCTGCGCAGGTGATTGATATAAAAACGGGCGGATGCAGGGAATCCGGAGCCCTGCAGAAGCCACTACATGAATAAAGGAGGCTCATTATGAAGAAGAAACTGGCAAAACGGATACTGGCTGTCTCGCTGGCAGCGTCGATGACGGTTCCTATGCTGGCAGGATGCGGCGGGGATGACGGCGGCGTAGGCGGAAGCGCGGAAGTTGAAAATACCACGGAAGAAGAGGGCGCCGAAATCGCGGAAGCTGTGGACAGCGATCCCTCAGCCATTTCAGGCCATATCCAGGTGGGAGGCTGGCCTTCCGGGGATGATGGCTTTGAGGCCGCGCTGGAGGGATTCAATGAGGAGTATCCCAATATTGAGGTGGAGCTGGTATTCACCGATACCACAGCCCATCATCAGTCTCTGCAGACGGCGCTGACAGCAGGAAGCGGAGCACCGGATGTGGCAATGGTTGAGGGCGCTTACATCGCCCAGTACAGAGACAGCATGGCTCTGACAGATCTGAATACTCTGGGAGCCGATGAGCTGAAGGATGACTTCGTACAGTTCAAGTGGGATCAGGCTACTTCCTCGGATGGTTCCCGTCTTATTGGAATCCCCTGGGATCTGGGGCCCACTCTGTTCTACTACAGGACGGATGTGTTTGAGGAGTGCGGACTTCCCACAGATCCGGACGAAGTATCTGAGCTGATGAGCACCTGGGACGGGGTGCTTCAGGTGGCGGAAGCCGTGTCCATCCCCGGAGAGAGATGGTTCCTTCCGTCCGCAGCATATCCTTATCAGTGGCTGTTCATCAACAGAGATTATTACGATGAGGAACACGCGATCTAGTG